>CAWDMK010000001.1:0-1979302 GCA_963803455.1 uncultured Acidobacteriaceae bacterium
TGTTCCTTGCAACTTTGCAGGCACTTGCAGGTTGGTACAACCTACTCTTATGAGGCGCTGCGGCTGTATTTTCCTGCTGCTATGCATGGCGGCTGCGGCCCAGACAAGCCCGTTTTCGGATCGGATCTAGCCTATCCTGAAAAACGCCGGTTACCCGAACTGCCATAACAGCAATAGAGTCGGCTCGGCTACGCGGCTGCATTTCCCGGATGCCTCCGCATCACCGGAACGTGTCGAGGCGTTCGGCCGTTCCGTTGTGCGATTGGTCGATTCGCTAGCATCCGGAGGAATCTGTTGCTGTTGAAGAAACCGACGCGCCGGATTCCTCACACGGGCGGCGAGCGCATTAAGCCCGCCACTCCGGAAGATGCCGTCCTGATTGCCTGGATCCGTTTCTTAGCAGCTCTGCCCGCGGACGAAGTGGCTGGTGGCTCGAAGTACGATTAAGCCGGCCCGACACGAAACGGCGGCCGGGACCCGTGCTCCGCAGGCTGACGAACAGCCAATACAACAACACAGTCCGCGACTTGCTGGGTGACCAGACCCAGCCCGCCGATCAGTTCCCAGTGGAGGATTTCGTCCGCGGCTTCAAAAATCAGTACGATTCGCAGAACCGGTCGCCGCTGCTCGAAGAAGCCCCTAGCGCGACGGAGAAAGTCGCGCAGAACCCATTCCGGAACGGCGATTCCCATCATCTGATTCCCTGCAAGCCGAGTCCGGCCTGCCGAACCCAGTTTGTCAGCGATTTCGGAAGAAAGTATTCCGCAGACCGCTAGACGCCGGTGAGGTGCGCCGCTCAAGCGAAGCGGCGATCTTACGCGACTTATACGACACGAAAATTGCCAACGTCTTGGAAAAACTCGAAGCGTATATGGCCTACCAAAAAGAAGTTCACGGGGTCCTCAAAGGTGAAATCAAGAAAATACAACATGGCATTAAAGCTCTCGCACTAGCTCATGAACTCCAAAACCTCAATTCAAGGTGATGCTTCACGAACAACACAAGCATCACGTGCATGGGGTGACGCCGTATGGTCCAAAATGCTCCGGCGATCCGATCATAGCCCCAACCGGAATTGTCACGCGCCAAGCGAACCACAAAGGCGCTGAACGAAAAGTCCAACCTATGTGCGGTATGTCTCACCGTCTGGCGGGTTCTTGCGGACCAAAGGTGCTCGCACGCACGGGTTCGCTACGCCGCACAAAACCAGCACACCCTTGCACGCTCCGCTCCGTTCCGCCTGTCCTGGAAAAAGCGACGGGCGGCTCCGGCGGGAACACAAACCGCAGTGCTGATTGACACCGGAGAGCCTTCTCATGGAGAGATCTAGCGGCGGCGTGAATCCATTTGATTTCTCACGTAGCCAGTCTGCCGTGCTCCAGGCACAGGGCGACCAGATCCGAGACATTTGCATCACCCGCGCACATGACCGTATCTGCGCCGCCCCAATAAATCTTCACGGTTCCATCAGGCTCCGGAACAGCTCCACAGGTGAATACCACGTTGTGGACATATCCAGTGATTTCCCACGGGTCCTCAGGTTGCAAGATCCACGAGTCGCCTACACCGATAACCTTTGCCGGGTTCTCCAGGTCATGAAGAGCCACCCCCAAACGATAGACCGATCCATCCATCGTTCGGAAAACTCCGTGATAGATGGAGAGCCATCCCTGATCGGTTTTGATCGGCGGCGCGCCCGGACCGATCTTCATTTCATCCCAGTGATACGGTTCCGGTCTAATGACGAGCCGGGATTCGCCCCAAAAACGTAGATCTGGAGAATAGGAAATCCAGATGGACCAAGGGGCGATTTCCGAATGGGGCCGGTCAAGCCTGGCATAGAGTCCGTCAAACTTTTCGGGAAAGATCACGACATTCCGATAATCCGCCTCCGTGATGAGGGAGACCCTTTCCACGTGACTGAAGTCCTTCGTCTTGGCCAGGGCAATCCGCACTCCATTTCGCGAGTAGGCGCTGTACGTGATGATGTATTCCTCTTCCAGGCGGGTCACGCGCGGATCCTCCACGCCAAACTCTTCATAGGGGGCGAAATGGCTGTCTTGCGCAGGAATCAGAAAGGGCTCGGGATCGGCGGTGAAGTGAAATCCGTCGGGACTGCGTGCCGAACCAATGATGGACCGTCCCGTTCGGAGATGCGAGCGGAAGAGCATGATGTATTCGTGGCCATGCTTGACCACCGCCGCATTGTGCACGGTTTCCACTGGGTAGGGGACATCCGCCTTGGTAAGGATGGGGTTATGGGCATATCGTCTGACAATGTCCGGCTTCACGAGTGTTTCTTCGCCTCCAGATCAAAAATCGTAGAGTAAACTCGCTCGTACGCTTCCACCATGGTTTCAATAGAAAAGCATTGCTGGACCCGTTGGCGGCACGCGCTATGATCGATTTCGGAAAGGCGTTCCAGGGCCCGCACCGCGTCGGGGACGTCGTTGACCAGAAAGCCCGTTTGCTCGTCTTTGATCACCTCACGGCAGGAGCCCAGGTCCATGGCGACGACGGGCACGCCCGCAGCATTGGCTTCTGCGAGGACCAGCCCGAACCGCTCCGGGATAGTGTTCAGATGGATCAAAGCGCAGGCACGCGCGAACAGCTCATTTTTTCCCGCGACGCCAACCGGCCCGATATAGCGGACTTGTTGATCATCGATGTGCGGCTTGAGCCTTTCCCGATAATAGACTTCATCTTGGATGATGCCAGCGATGATCAAACGCCGGCCGCTCAGGCGGGCGACCTCTATGGCCAGATGAACACCCTTGTCCGGGTGAATGCGGCCGAGAAAGATTAAATCGTCACCGTTAGATTCCTGAAGCGGGTACAACCCCAGGTCGATGCCGTTATAGACCGTCGCCAGGTAATTGAGTCCCGGCGCGCGATCGGAGTCGCTGATGGAAACAAAATATCCATCGCGATACTTCTGATAGACGGGCATGATTTTGGGCGACGAGAATCCGTGGATGGTTGTGAGGACCGGCGTCTTAACAAGCCGCGTATAGGTCAATGCCATAAAGTCATAGTGGCTGTGGATGAGGTCGAACTCGGCAGCGTGCTCGAACGCTTCGGAGATGTGAAGGTACTCGGCTACTTTGGGATCGACGGCGCGATCCTCCTCATAGCCCTGGTCCACCACGGAATGCAGACGAGCGCGCGTCACAGAATCTCCGGTGGCGAACAAGGTTACATCCCAACCACGCGCGACGAGTCCTTCGGCGATGTTGCTCGCCACCGTCTCCCAGGCGCCGTATTGCCGAGGAGGCGTTCGCCAGGCTACCGGCGCCAGGACTGCCACCCTCTTATCGGGAATTCTCATGTTGCGGAACAATCTTCCTAATTCATGGCGGCCAGCACGTCTTTGAGTGAGGCCGTCGCGAAACCAGTCGCGTGATCGGCCAGGCCGTAAGGGATGATTAGTTCGCCATTGTGGAGGAGAGCGCCGCACGTATAAACGACATTGGGCACGTAGCCTTCCCGCTCGTTCTGATTGGGTTTGAGCAAAGGTTCGGGGAGGCGGCCAATCACTTTGGAAGGATCATCGCGGTCCAAAAGAAACGCGCCAATACAGTACTTTCGCATTGGGCCCACGCCATGGCTCAGGACCAGCCATCCTGCATCGGTTTCAATAGGCGATCCACAGTTCCCAAGCTGGACCAGCTCCCAGGGGAAAGCAGGTTTCAGCAACACCTTGCGCTCGTGCCAGAAGTAAACATTATCAGAGAACATGAGATAGATGTTCTCGTTGTCCTGGCGGGAAAGCATGGCATAGAGACCCTTAATCTTGCGGGGGAAGAGGGCCATCCCCTTGTTTTCGGCGGCGGGACCATTCAGCGTGATGAATCGAAAGAGGAGGAAGTCCGATGTCTGGACCAATTGCGGCATGATCACCTTGCCATCGAAGGCCGTGAAAGTAGCGTAATAGACGTGGGTACCGTCTTCGTTTGCGAAGCAGACGAACCGGGCGTCTTCAACGCCATTTCGTTGCGAGGGGGTGGCTGGAAAGATGATGCGTTCGGATAGCGACTGTTTGGGCTGAAACTGAACTTCGTAGTTGGACCGGGCAAGCATCCAAATGCCATGTGCGGCTCCTTGATCTTCGCGCACCGTTGCATCCGCCAGCCGGGACTTCTCCACTTCGCCTTCGAGACTGGCCCGGAGTTCGTCGAGTGCAAACCACTCGCCGAGCCTATTGATGACGCGGGCGGTGAAT
This sequence comes from uncultured Acidobacteriaceae bacterium, assembly GCA_963803455.1. GTDB lineage: Bacteria > Acidobacteriota > Terriglobia > Bryobacterales > Bryobacteraceae > Bog-105. The sequence continues at coordinate 4,223 of CAWDMK010000001.1, forward strand.
TCGCTCGTCAATCCCAGTTCAGAGAGCTTCTTCGCGAACTGCGGTTTCTCATACAGCGGGTTTGGAACCTGACGCGGTTCGGTGAGGAAGCCAGCGGCGGTGAAGACCTCGATCCGATGATCGGCATGGATGATACCGGTTCGAAAAGTGATGGACGAAATGTGTCCCTCGCCGGTGGCGCGCAAGCTGAGAATAAATCGCAGACCACCCCGTGGCAGCTCAGTTTGATCGGGGTGCGGGACGATGGAGGGATTAAACAGCGCAGCGGATTCCAAAGAGTATTCGGCCATGAAATAGGAGCCGATCAGCAACCGCCTTCGCTCGGAGATTTCCTCATTTGTCCCCAGTAGCTCGCGGACTTGTTCAAAGCGTTCTAGAAAGAGGTTGCGGATTTGCTCGTGGCGCTGCGAGAATTCAGCGGAGACTTCGTTCAGCAGGAGCTCCACTCGGTCTTCCGGAAGCGACATGATCCTCGCGATGATCCTGCCGATCCGCTGCGGATCCCCTGGGCTAAATGGCCGCAGAAGAACGCGTGATTGGTCGGGCTTCAGGATGATGGCGTGGCGTTTGACGTCGATTGACATGAGTTGACTGTTCACAGGAAGAAACGTGAGCGCGGTTATTCTTGGACGGCGATTGGTTGCTTGAAACTTGTGAGCATATTTTGCGCCAGCCGCATTTCCGCCAACGACAGCAAGAAAGCCAAAGTGGATTCTGCTCCCTGGTTCCCATTCACCCGATCCACGTGCAACCCATCGCGGCAGCCGCCTGTTTCGGGAGAGTAGAGTTCCAAACCGAGATCATTCCAGCCGATAAACCAGTCGAAAGCGCGTTGCGCCTGTTCGTACCACCAGAGGTCCGATGTGGCGCGATAGGCTTCAAGACAGGCCGATACTGTTGCTTGCGCCTCAATGGGCTGCTGGTCGAAGTTAGCACGCGTGCCGCCAAGGCGGTAGAATCCGTTGCTGCCAATTGGCCGAAAGTGACCCTTCTCGGACATTTGCAATTCCGTCAGCCACCGTAGGGCCTGCAGCCCTCGCTCATACACGACGTGTTGTCCGGTTGCCCGCCCGCTGAGAATCAAGGCATGCGCCAGTTTCGCGTTGTCGTACGATAGTTCCTCTTCAAACCAGCACCACTCCGGCCGGGCATTCCTTTCGAAAAGCTCCACGAGCCGCGAAGTGAGGCTTTCGCGGGTTTGGTTGACCATGCTGTCACCGCTCAACCGGCGCAGGTATTCATGAATGCCGAGGAGGCCAAACGCCCACGCGCGCGGCGAGGTGAACTCTGTCAAGGCCGGTAGCGCCAACGCGAAGAGTTGCCCGGCCATCATCTGAAAGCTCCGGAAGGGAGAACGTCCTACACCTACGCCCAGCGCCCAGAGCGCTCGCCCATGACAGTCTTCGGAGCCTTGCTCGTCGAGCCAACGACGGTCAAAAGTCATGAAATTGTGGAAGCGATTCTTCTTTGTGTCGAACGCATGATGAAGAAAGGCTCCGCAGGTAGTGGCTACTGCCCGACCGCGTTCCTGGTCCTCTCCCAATTCACTGAGCAGCACCGCCAGGATAAATGCGCGGGCATTGTCGTCAGTACAATATCCCTCTGAAAAATTCGGGATGCTGAAAACAGCGTGTTGAAAAACCCCGGTTGAATCGGTCATCTGCCAAAGATGATCCAACTTCAATTCCGGCAGCTCCCGCGGCCTTTGGTCGAGCGTCTTAGTAAGAAGAGACTTCCGGGAGAGCGCCGCTCCTTCAAGTCGCGATAATTCGAACGAACGCATATAGAGCTGTGCGACGTTGCTCCAGACCCATTCACGCCCAATCCTGTAAGCGTTCTTGCGAATAGCGTGCCGGCGCGTGTCGTCGCGCAGCAACCCCATCACCTCGCGTGCTATGGCTGGGGCATCGCCGAACGGGACTAACACGCCGCGGTCTTCCGCTAACAATTCCGCCGCGTGCCAGTATGGCGTGGAAACCACTGCTTTGCCCGAGCCAAACGTGTAGGCCAGGGTCCCCGACGTGATCTGTGCTTCGTTCAGGTAAGGCGTTATGTAAAGGTCCGCGGCGCCGATGAATTCCTTCAAGTTCTCGAGGTCCACGAACCGGTTGTAAAAGACAACGTTCTTCTCTATCTTGTTCTTCTTGGCTAAGATTTCGAGGCTGAGCCGGTAGGCTTCCCCGTGTTCGCGCAGTTCGTTGGGATGGGTGCCACCCAGGACAATGTAAACAACATCTGGAAACTCCGCCAGAATATCCGGCAGGGCTTTGAGCACAAATTCGATCCCCTTGTTCGGCGAGAGTAGCCCAAATGTGAGTAGCACCACCCTGCCTTCTACACCGAATTGGTCTTTGAAATATGTTGGATCCACGAACCCGACGTCGGGAATGCCATGCGGGATCAGATCGATTTTAGCCAGAGGGGCATGGTAAACGTCCTGTAGCATCTGTCGCCCGCGCTCCGCCATTACAACCACCCGTGTCGAAAGCGAGATCAACTCCTGCATCACGCGTCGTTGGTCGGCTCTCGGCTCCCGCAAAAGCGTATGCAGCGTGGTGACCACGGGCATCCTCAATTCCCGCAGGAATGCCAAAATGTGACCGCCGGCGGGCCCGCCGAAAATGCCAAACTCGTGCTGCAAGCACACGATGTCTACGTTGCTGATGTTGAGAAAATCCGCGCCACGTATGTAGGACGAAATGTCCTGCTCCTCAATCTCGAAGCGCACTTCTTCCGGGTACTCATACCCATCCTGAATATCGTTAACCGATACGGAGAGACACTGGGTTTGGGGATGGGCAGTTGCGAAGGCCCCCAGCAGGTCGGACGTGAACGTGGCAATGCCACACTTTCGCGGCAGGTAATCGCCGACAAAAGCGATCTTGCGGACCTTAGCACTTTCTTTCATGACGCCTTGCGTTGATTCTCTCAATTGCGCTAAAGAGTGGAAATGGGTTTTTCAAAGTCGTGGCGATCCAGCCAAGGGTCAAGAGAGCTCGGGGGCAACCCGGCTTCTAGCTCCGCGCCTTGCTGGTCAGAACGCGGTATACATGGAAGGTCAATTGGACAAGTTCCGCAAAGGTGATCGCAGGCATGCGCCCGAGATGACCATCGTGACGCGCGACTTAGATCCCCGACAGGCACACGCGGCCGCAGTTTACCTGCAGTCTAGATAACTGTGCGGCTAAACCGTCCTTCGGCTTGAAACCACGCGACACCCGGAATTTAATTCGTCTCGTGCATGTTAGGTGGCGTTTTCGGAAACTAGCGTTTTGGGGACAGTTCCCCTAACTGCGATTCATAGATCTACGCTGGCCGACTAGCGACGATCTATTTTGATCTGAATGTGCGCAATGTGGGTGCACCATCTTTGTCTCTTTATGACACTGAGAGAATCACATATGCATCATCACCGGTTATCACGAGGCGTATGACGAAAAGCCATCTCCGCGGCGCGAGCACTTCACTGATCCTCACGTTCGCGATACTGGGCGGGGCAATTAACGGTCGAGGAGAAAGTTTGACTCCGAAGCCGGGCGCCTATCGCATCGCCGGACGTACCGTGTACGTTGGAATCGAGGCTGAACCGCCGGCCCACACGACGAACCCGATGATGGATTCTTCCGGCAAAGGACTGGCCATCAGCGGACGAGTAGAGGGACTCGCGCGTCAGCTCAGGATGTGCAAGAAAGCCGAGCGGGCCAACTCGATAGGCGATCGTGAGTTCCGTAAATCCTTGCCGAAATCGCGATTCGGTCGTCAACGCACCTGCAGCATCGCATGCCTACAGAGTTCAACGGGCTTTAATCACAATTATGGTCGCGTCATCATGGAAACGATGCCCCTAACTGCATCTCAGCGATACCCGTCCATAGCAATGACCTGGAGCGAATATCACGAATCTACCAAGCACAGCATTGAATCGCTGAAGCGAGCGCCTCATCTCCTCGACTGGCGAACATACCCGATCCATTCCGTCATTATGAGGGCGTGCCGGTGCTAGACCTTCCAGCCGATCCGCCCGCCCCTGAAGTGCCCGCCCTCGCAGTGCTTCATGGTGTCTCGGGCACCACCCGGGCCGGTGACGGTCCGGCCTTCCTTTCGCAACTGCTGTTCTATTCCGCTGCGATCAGCGCGTCCAAGCGCGTTCTACCATTTCGCGATCGGTTATCCGGTTCCCGATTCGCGCCTCGCAGCATAGAATCACAATCGTGGGCATCCTGGTGTATGGCGACAATCACTTCATCATACCGCGGTCCATTGCCTGACCGGGAGGTTGCACTCGCACTCGTTCGATACTGGTCCCTGATTCAAATTGGAGCCACAATACCGGCCCATCTCGGCCAGTGGGAGATCATCACGCGCGAGCTCAGAGAAAATTTGGAATGGGCAGTGATCGTACCAGGAAACAGTGAGATCTCACCAGCAGTGAAGCAGTTGCTGAGCGAGCTGTCGGCACGGGGAATCACCATCCACGACTCCCGTTTCGGCCCGCGATAACGGACGTGGGCCAACGAGCTGCTGCAAGCGGCATTCTGGAGGTGATGAAGGGCAAGTTGTCGTGTAACGCGAAAATCGTGCCTTGAAACCCTAGTCCGGGATCACTCATGAGTAACGGCGCAGTGTAGATCGATATCGCCTCCCTCGATCTAAAGTGCCATAAGGAAACTTGCTCTTTGGCAATTGGTGAGCCGACGCCGGGAACAATATACTGTGGCCGGATGGAAAACTTCCATTGCCCCGCAGAACCGACCCATGGCTCTCGAACCACGTATCGGAAAAGTTTCCTCGAGCTGGCACCCCCACAGGCCGTCGACTGACCGCTATGGGCGCCATAAACGCGATCGCGGTCACGGATCAAGTATTTCGGTGTATCTCGGTAGGCACAAGCTTCAACCACCTGCTGTGCAATCCATTCTGCCGTCGGATGGACTCACTCTTAACGAAACTCTCCAAAAGGTTGCAAAAGGTTGCATTTCCTTTCACTCGCGTGACGGGAAACCTGAAGAGAAATCCTCCATGACGATTGAGACCTCGATGGTGTCGGAACTCTCGTTTCACCAACGATCGGAATCCTGACGCTAGGTTCGACTGCGAATCCAGTCGCTGGGCATGCAGGAGATTCTCACAGCACCGCAAGTCCGTGGCAGAATCCATACGCCGAGCGACTAATCGGCTCGATTCGAGGGGAGTGTCTGAACCACTACATCATCCTAAACGCTCGCCATCTCAAGAGAACCTTGTCTTCTTATTTCCGCTACTACTACCAATCGAGAACCCACTTAAGCCTCGATAAGCAATGTCCGTTTCCTCGAGAGGCGTTGGAGGTTGGAAAGATCGTCGCAATTCCACAACTCGGCGGCCTTCATCACCGATATGAACGCATTGCAGCATAGCAACTTTTGTGCGGATCGATTATTGGCGAGCGACAGGCTAACCGTCAATTGGGCTCGCAGCGACGCCTGATCCCTCTCTCGGATCAGCGATGCGTCGCTATCGAGAGCGATCACCTTCCACAGGGGCCTAAACGTGTAAGATTTTCTCTGCTCAACAGATTTGATCGCGCTGCCCGAGCGCTGCTCAGGAGACATTTGGAATCGTTCGAAGACAAAACGCCGCCTGATGTCTGAAGACGCCTTCTGCCGCACATCCGCCTAAGATGGTAGCCAGTGCTCGGCGAGGTGATCTCTCATTACCGCATCCTGAGGAAGCTCGGTGGCGGCGGCATGGGCGTGGTCTACGAGGCGTTGTAATCGCTAACCCGGCCTGACTCGTGAAAGGAAATGTAACCTTTTGCAAGCTTTTAGAGAGTTCTGTTTGGCGCAGATCAAACGTAAGTACCTCATCCAATTGTGGTTAGCTTGTGATTTGCATGTCATCCTCGGTCTAGCGCTTTTCATAGTAGCGGCGGCTATCTTAATCAGACGCGGGTAATCCGTTCCATCACACACTCGAAACCTCGGCGAAAGCGTAGGTTTTACTGCTAGACTAGTGTTCAGATCGGTTCGCAAGACGAGCGCACAGCGCACTCTCCGAAAGATCTCCCTCAAATAATTTTGATTTCTGGCGTGCCACACGGCGCCTCGGAGGTGACTGTTGCGCGGAACCGAACTGCACGGCATCAATCCCGTGCTCGCTGAGCACGTCGAGCATTGGCCCATCGCGAGGCTTGTCCCGTTCGCGAACAACGTGTAATCGCTAACCCGGCCTGACTCGTGAAAGGAAATGTAACCTTTTGCAAGCTTTTAGAGAGTTCTGTTTGGCGCAGATCAAACGTAAGTACCTCATCCAATTGTGGTTAGCTTGTGATTTGCATGTCATCCTCGGTCTAGCGCTTTTCATAGTAGCGGCGGCTATCTTAATCAGACGCGGGTAATCCGTTCCATCACACACTCGAAACCTCGGCGAAAGCGTAGGTTTTACTGCTAGACTAGTGTTCAGATCGGTTCGCAAGACGAGCGCACAGCGCACTCTCCGAAAGATCTCCCTCAAATAATTTTGATTTCTGGCGTGCCACACGGCGCCTCGGAGGTGACTGTTGCGCGGAACCGAACTGCACGGCATCAATCCCGTGCTCGCTGAGCACGTCGAGCATTGGCCCATCGCGAGGCTTGTCCCGTTCGCGAACAACCCTCGTACTCATTCCGAATCTCAGATCGCGCAGATCGCAGCGAGCATTCGCGAGTTCGGATTTGTAAATCCCATCCTGGTTGATAGCAAATCGGGAATCATCGCCGGACATGGCAGGCTCCTGGCCGCCCGGAACCTAGGTTTGCAGGAAGTGCCGGTCATCGTTCTCGATCACTTGAGCGAGACACAAAAGCAAGCGTACGTGATCGCGGATAACCAGCTTGCCTTGACTGCCGAGTGGGACGAAGATCTATTGCGGGCGCAATTGAGAGCTCTCCGGGAGGAGGATTTCTCTCTCGATCTGATCGGTTTCGAGGACCAGGAGCTTGCGCACCTGCTCAGCGACCAGGACGGGGTCGACGGCCTCAAGGACGAAGACGCGGTTCCGGAGCTTTTGGAAAACCCGATCACTCGGCCGGGTGATGTGTGGGTCCTCGGCAATCACAAGCTACTGTGCGGCGATGCCACTCGCTCCTCGGATATCGATCGATTGATGAGCGGAGAGGCAGCCGACCTGGTGTTTACCGACCCACCGTACAACGTAGATTATGAAGGCTACACCGAAGAACACCTGAAAATTCAGGGCGACCGGATGAGCCCGGAGCGCTTTACCCGTTTCCTCCAGGAGGCGTTTCGTTCGCTGCGAAGCTCCAGCAAACCCGGCGCGTCGCTGTACATTTGCCACTCGTCTTCCTGGCAGCGGGAATTTCAGAATGCGCTTGAAGCGGCCGGCTTTGCAGTGCGCTGCCAGATCATCTGGGCCAAGAATACCTTCGCCTGGGGATTCGGCCGCTACAAATTCCAGCACGAGCCGATCTTCTACTGCCATGTCGCCGGCCAAAGCGATACCTGGTATGGGGACAAGAGCCAAGCGACATTGTGGGAGGAGAACAAACCAGCAGCCAATCGGCTGCACCCAACCATGAAGCCGGTCGAACTGATCGAACGCGCGCTGGTGAATAGCAGCAAGGCGGGGGACGTCGTTCTGGACCTGTTCGGTGGAGCGGGATCGACGCTGATCGGTTGTGAACGGAAGGGCCGCAAGGCACGACTGATGGAGGTCGATCCGAAGTACGTGGACTGTGCTGTCCGGAGATGGCAGGAGTACACGGGCAAAGCGGCAGTGCTCGAAAAAGATGGGCGAAGCTTCGAAAAGATCAGCTCGGAGCGAGAGGCGGCGTGAGAGTGCAAATCACACGTCCAAGCAGAAAACCGCCGGGACAAAGCCGCGGCGGTTCGAGCAAGGAGAGGCTCCATTACTCAGCCCTGAATCGAATAGGTCCGCTCTCCTTCAGCGCCCTTGCTGGACTCGATCTTCAGGCCCATTTTCTTCCCCAGCGTGCCGCTGATGAACCCACGCACGCTGTGCGCCTGCCATGCTGTGGCGGCCATGAGCTCTTTCAGCGTGGCGCCTTCCCGCCTTTTCAGCAGATGGAGTACCGTCTCCGTTTTGCTGCCCTCGCGGGCTTCGGGAACCGGGGTGGTACGTTTCCTGGCACTGCCCCGCTTGGGCCCGACACGCGCCGCCTGTGCGCCATCCTCCGGGGCCAGGTTCTGGATGGCCGCCCAGATACGGTTGACGGCAGTCTGGCGGCTCGTGAACTTCGCTACGGGCCGCACGCCGGGCAGGCTGTTCCAAATTTCGATCAGGCGGGAAGCGGGCCATTTCGCGGCCAGCTTTGCCAGCTCCTTTGCGCTTTTGAAAAGCTCGGTTTCGGGGTTGCTCTTGGCCTCAGTAGCCGCGGCGAGCGCTGTGATGTTGTTGTCCTTATCAATCGTAAAGATTGTCATGGCAAGTCTCCTTTCACGGGTTTCTCCGTGTTCACGACATTCATCACTCGGGTGCCCGCGACAAGCAAGCGAATTCTGCTCAATCCGCAGGAGGCGATGGAAACACGATGAAGGGGCACAAGTGTGGAATCGGAAGTCGCAAAGCGGATCGGATGATCCTGGCTCTTCTGGAGCACGGAAGCACGCACAAAGCAGCGGCAGCGCTGGGGATGTCCGAAGTGACGTTGTGGCGCTGGCAACAGAAACCGGAATTTCAGGAAGCCTTACGGCTCGCAAGACGCGAAGCGTTCTCACAGTCTATGGCGCGCCTGCAGCACGGATCCGGTGCCGCAGCATCCACGCTGCTGCGAGTCGTGGTCGACAAGGACGTACCGCCGGCAACCCGTGTGCGGGCAGCGCATCACGTCTTGGAACACGCCGCCAACAGCTTTGAGCTCGAGGACCTCGACGTACGCATCGGCCGCCTGGAGCAGTTGCAGAGCAAAAAACAATGACGCGCAACCTGAGTTCCCGGCTCAAAACTCTCGAAGCAAAGGCGCCGGATCAGACGACCACCCAAAGCGATCCTGCCTGCTGGGCACATCCCTATGAGATCCAAACTCATCACCAGGCTCGAAAAGCTCGAGGCCATGATGCCTCCCGTGCCCACTCTGATCCGGTACTGCTGGGTGGCGCCTCTCCCGGACGACTACGTGGGCGAACGGCACGTGGTCGTCCTCAGACGGCAGTCGATTTCGCCCACCCTCGAATGGTGCGATTCCGAAGAACGGCCTGGCCCCGCGCCTGCCTAATCGGGGAATGCCGATTTTTTGGTTCATCTCACACGGTGATAGCGATCGGAGCGCGGTAACACTGCCAATCCAACAAGTGGAACGACAGCCTGGGACCAGAGCTAACGTGTGTGGCATGAAAAGACCCAAAGTAGTTACCATGCCGATTCGGCCTGCAGAGCCCGAAGCCCTACAGAAGCCTGTGGAGATCAGCTTTTGGATGGGATCACAGCGGCATATAATCCAGCTTCCGCCTCCGCTGGTTTTATCGAAGAAGGCCGAAATGGTCAACATGCGCAAGCGCCCTGGGCGGCTAGTAAGGAGGAATCGGCAACCGTAGGCATCTGCAGTACGGAGCCGCTTGAGTGATGGGCGGAGCGCACGGCTGCCACCACCATTGCAGTACTCCGCGGATCTGCTCCGGAACGGGACCCGAACTGGGTACTCGTATTGCGAAAATAAGAGTGGGAGGCAACGGGCCGGTCACTTCACATGCCTCGCCCGAATGGCCTGCCGCCACAGCGGAATGACCCCGCTCTATTCCGCTGCATGGAGCCGTCGGGACGCCCGCTATGGACAAAAACCCGAGAAGGAACTCTAGGTTAGGGAGGGGTGCCCATGGGTTTCCTCCTTTTCAATTGCCCATCTTCAAAAAGACGCCAGAGGCATTAGTGCGCGAGGCGGAACATTTCTTTCAATCGCCAGAATGGAACACGTTTCTCTCGGAAAGCGAAGACTGTGACACCGAACGTCTCCGGAACACGCTGAGCCCGAAAGACATTCGCCCCTACGCAGAAGTAGTCACTACGGCATATCAGAACCACAAAGCCATACACTACAACGATGCGGCGCGGCAAATCTATAAAGACCGTCACACGGCTTGGAAAGAAGCATACAAACGGGCAAAGGCCCACAAACGGGGGGTAGACAAAGATCTAGCAGAACTTCGAGCAACATCAGAGCGTAATCCTCGTTCTCCTGTCTCGCTTCAGTCTCAGCGTTTCATTGAACAGATCTTGGATATTCAGCGAAAAGTTGAGGCATACGTGAGGTTCGTCGAGGCACATAGACCCAGATTTCGATATGCTCCCACCAACTCGGAGAAACGAGCCGAATTGTGGAGATCTGAACTTGGCACTACCTTCGTGGTCCCGCCGGAGCGCGGCTTAGGTCTCTCAGATGAGCGGCTGATATTTAAGCTCTGGCTTCAGATGGTTGGTCCAGACAACCGCGAGCATGAACACGTTATGTTCGCGTTGGCGCTTGCGTGGGCCGTCGCGCCCACGCCCGACTCGAAGAAACGAGAAGATGGTTCTAGTGTGGAGTGGCCGCTTTTTGCTAGCTTCCAGAGAAAACTAGATCACGTAAGAAAAATCATCCGCAAACAGCAGAATTCCTCGCCGACCGCCCGTTCGTAAATCTTTTCTAGTCCAAACCCTCGCTCAACGCTAGGGCTGGTGAGTGGGGCGATTAATCGAATTCCCCACTCTGGCTCACGACACAGACTAAGGTCAAACTGAGCGCTCTTTTTAACGGACTCAGTGTCTTTGACTGAAGCCGGCGTATTAACTTACTCTGGCCTTGTTAGTGAAAGCAATGTCAGAAACTAAACGCTCTTCATCGACGCGGCGCCAGCATTTAATTGAGCTCATGCAAAGCTTGGGATTCGGCCGTATTGAGGTCCTGGAAATCCGCGGCGGCGAGCCTGTTTTCGAGCCAGCACCTCGCATCATCCAACACATTAAGCTCGGCGGTGAACAGGGAGGCCAACCGGAGGTCCAACGAGACGACTTCCTTCTCAAGGCTCCCGTTATAGAGCTGTTTCAACATCTGAACCGAGTGGGCGATGGAACTCTCGCAGTGCTCGAAGTGAGACATGGGCTCCCATACAAACTGGCAATTCAGGATCCACCGATGGAGGAGGTGTGATGGCCGCCGTGCTTCCTGGACCTGCTGTGGCAAGGCAAGCCCAATAACCTCCTAATGACACCCCTCTGTTTCCTCGACTTGCTTTGGCAGCATAAGCCAGCAGACCTTTACATCCTAATCTGGACACTGCATGAAAAACAGTCTCACTGGTTGCGCGATATCCAAGCTGGCTCGGAGTTCGTCTTCGACAGAAGAGGATGCGACGTATATGTGGGTATCGGACTTGCCGCCCGTAATTACGGCGCGAAGAATCGGTGTCCTTCGGATGAGATAGCCGGCATCTGCGGCTTTTGGGCCGACTTCGATCTGAAGTCGGACGCTCACCCGAAATGTCTCCCGGCCACTATTGAAGACGCACTCACAATCGTGCCGCCGGCTCTTCCACCTACCATCGTCGTTGCTACGGGTAACGGCGCGCACGGATGGTGGTTATTCAAGGAGCCTTGGATTTTCGCAAGCGATGATGAGCGCGCGCAAGCGGCTAGGTTAATTTCGCGATTCCACACATTGCTGCGCTACAACTCGAGCCAGTGCGGGTGGGCCTTCGACAGACTATCTGATCTCGCACGTGTTCTAAGGATTCCTGGCACGGTCAATGCGAAAGATCCGACTAATCTCAAACACGTTACGGTTCACTCCGTAACCGATCGCCGCTACAACCCATCCGACTTCGAGCAACTCTTGGATGGCCTTGCCATTCCTGATTCAGACGGCGAACAACGCACCGCGAAAGAATGGTCTGAGCGCTTCTCCGACAAGCCGCTCATCATCAACCTGAATGCTCGTATTCCGGAAGAGTCGCTGGAGCGCTGGACGGAGGCCGATCTACGATTCAAGAACACTTGGTTTCGACAAAGATCTGACCTGAACGATCAGTCTCAGTCCGGATATGACCTGGCGCTCGCGAACTTCGGTATGGACGCCGGTTTGCCCGAGCAACAAATTGTAGATCTTATCGTCCATCACCGCTTTCTGTATCGCCACAAGCAGCGCACGAGCTTGGACTACTTCCAGAGAACGATTGCGAAAGCTGCGAAGCGGAGTCCCGAAACTGAACCAGAGTTGCCAACTAGGTCACCTGATCTCGAAGGAGCGGCGGAACGCTTCCCTTCCCCTCGCGAGCGACTCCGTGATGAAGTCTCTGAAGACGGGAAGGGATCCGTTGACGCGGTGGCTCGGAGGGCACTGCTGTGCGATCGTCTCTCCGAGATTTTCGGTATCTGTGTGTACCGCATCGTGAAGATCACCGGGAACCAGCCGCTCTACCGAATGGAAACAGAGGGCGGCAAAATCGATTTCGCAAGTGTGGCCAAACTCGTGACCCAGTCGTCGATGAGGCTTGGAGTTGCGGCCAGGGTAAACAAACTGTTTGCAAAGCAGAAACCGAAAGTGTGGGAAACGATTGCGCAGATGATGCTCGATGCGGTCATCGAAGAAGACGGCGGGGAAGAACTGGACTTGGAAGGTGGGGGCCGCATGTACATCACCCAATACCTTTCCGAAACGGCCTTCATTCCGTCTATTGAGGGCCAGAGCGCGCAGAACGCACGAATGCCCATGATCTACCAAGGACAGATCGCCATCTGCGCAAGTAGCCTCCAGATGTACGTGAATAAGACGACTCTCCAGAATCTCTCGGTAAGCGCAATCGTCGGAATGCTCTCATCGCTAGGCGCGAAGAGCACTCGGGTGCGTGGATCGAAGTTTAAGGAACAAAGCAGGTGGTTGATTCCGCAGAAGGAGTTTAATCCTGCGGATTACTCGAAAACCGAGATCGAGGAAGGCACTGATGAGACTGAGTGAAAACGCGACTGGGACTCTCGACGAAATCGGGGGCAACGAGCATACCGTCGCGTCAGAGTACCGGATCTTCGGGCCCCCTGGAACCGGGAAAACCACAAATGTGAAACGTCAGGTCACTCGAGCAGTAGAAAAATATGGAGCGGATTCCGTCCTTGTGACTAGTTTTTCAAGGCCGGCGGCGGCAGAGTTGGCGGGCCGCGATCTGCCTATCAGTTCGAAGAAGATTGGCACTTTGCACTCACATTGTTTCCACGCACTCGGTGAGCCTCGAATTGCCGAAGCCAATGTGGAGGAGTGGAATCGCGAGAATCCCTACCTGCCCATCACGTCGGTAAAAAAACAGGGCCGCCTCGATGGCGAGGATTGGATCGAAGACGGTGGCCCTTTCACGATCAAGGCTGGCGATTCCCTGTTGCGAGAGCTGAACCGCCTTCGCGGTTTGATGCTCAACCCGGATTTTTGGCCGGCTGACGTCTGCGATTTTCACCGAAGGTGGTCAGACTACAAGCAAAAACGAGGTCTGTTCGACTTCTCCGACCTGATTGACACGTGCTTGCGGGAATTCGCGATGGCACCTCACGGACCTTCCGTCATTTTCGCGGATGAGGCACAGGACCTGAACGCGATGCAGTTGCAGCTGGTTCGAAAGTGGGGCAGGCATACCCAATATTTCATATTGGCGGGCGACGACGATCAGACGATCTATTCATTTACCGGCGCATCCCCCGATGCGATTCTTGACCCAGACATTCCGGACCAGCACAAAATCATCCTCAAACAGAGCTATCGCGTACCTCAGGCAATCCACAAAGTTGCAAATCGACTGATTCACCGCGTAACGAGGAGACAGGAGAAAATCTACCTTCCGCGGCCGAGCGTGGGGGCTGTGCACCGGTTGAACAACGGCACCTACAAGTCACCCGAGTACTCAATTCTCTCGACGGCGATGAAACACGTGGAACAAGGCAAAACGGTCATGTTCCTGGCAGCCTGTTCCTACATGTTGAAGCCACTGATCCGGGTATTGAGGAAGAACGCCATCCCTTTTCATAATCCTTACAGGAAGGTGAATGGCTTCTGGAACCCGCTCCGGGTTTGTAGTTCGCTTTCGGCCGCCAATCGGATTCTTTCATTTCTGATCGCCCACCCCGAATATGGCGAAGGTCGCCGCCCATGGACGCACCGGGACTTGGGGCTGTGGACGGATTGGCTGTATGAGAACGGAACGCTCAGGAATGGTTGGGAAATTCAGCTTCAGTCCTTTGCAAACGGGAAAGCAATCACAATGGAAGAGCTCCGTGAGATTTTTCAGCCGGGTGCCTTTCGCACACTTCAGATCGCGTATGCGAGCGGTCATCGGGCGATGCTCGAATGGTGGCGCTCACGAGTCGCAGTCGATGTTCACAGCCGCATTCGGTTTCCCGCCGATATTGCGGCGAAACACGGTGCACATGCACTAATCAATGTTCCGCAAGTAATAGTGGGAACGATCCACTCGGTCAAAGGCGGCGAGGCGGACGTCGTGTACCTCTTCCCGGATATAAGCCGGGCTGGTGATGCTCAATACCAGAGATCCGGCCCGTCGCGCGATTCCATGATTCGCGTGTTCTACGTTGGCGCCACTCGGGCTCGGGAAACGCTTTATATCTGCCAGCCCGACACAGCGATGGCAATCGCTATTCCATGAAAATTCCGGACTTGAACATGTTCGCCGATAACGGTACTCTCCATGTGCTGACAGGAGGGTCGCCTTGAAAAAACGAGTCCAGCATCCGAGCGTGCATGAGCGGAAAGATCGCGGGAGCTATTACTGGTTCTTTCGCTACTGGGACGATGAAATCGCCCCGGACGGCTCGATCAAGACCAGCCGCAAGTTCCACACGATTGGCCCGAGCCGGGGTGAGCATGCGATTGGGAAACGGAAAGCGGAGGACGAGCGCGACAACTTCTTTGCAGGATTGAACGCTGCGAGGACACGCTCTGAGGCCGCGGTGGCCGCCCGCCAGCCGATCGAGGTCAGCGCCATTCTCTTCGGCAAGCTCGCGGAAATGTGGCGCAGCCGATTACGTCGATAATTCGAAAATCAAGCTTGCCCAGCCGACCCGCGAGAAATATCGTTCACGTCTCGAGAACCATATCCTGCCGCGCTGGAACGATACCCGAATTGGCCAGATGCGGGCTAAGGAGATCATCGACTGGCTGCAGCGCGAGTGCTCTTCCTGGCACATGATGATTGATCTCCGAAATATTATGAGCGGGATCTTCACTCGCGCGCAGGAATGGGAGATTCTCGACGAGACGTTCGCAAATCCTATGCGGCGCGTCAAGCTTGGCCGGAAGTGGATGGTGCGGCCCGAGCGCATCCTTTCAGAAGAGGAGACTGTTGACGTTTTGGTGCATCTAACCGATCCGCAATTGCTGATCTGCGAGACATGCATTTCGACCGGCACCCGAATCTCTGAAGTACTCGGGCTGCAACTGAAGCACCTCGACCTGGCTAAAGGCACAATCAGTATTCGTCAGCGTCATTGTCGCGGCGATGTCGACGAGCCGAAGACGAAGAACAGCAAGCGGACGTTGACGCTTGGCTGTCTTTCGGACCGTTATCGTGAATGGATTGCAAAGAAGGGGATCGCGAAACCGTCGGACTGGCTGTTTCGTCAGGCTGAAGAATGAAACTAAACCGATGTGGGATTCCGGTGTCCGTGAGGCGCTGAAGGCGGCGGCGAAACTAGCCGGATGCGATTTCGAGGGATTCGGCCTCCACTCTTTCCGGCGCGCCAATATCACGTGGCGGCAAGAAGTCGGGGGGAGCGCCATCGAGGCCAGCAAGATCGCGGGCCACGCGACTGTCAACATGACCAACGACTACACGCACGTGCAGCTAAAGCGGCAGGACGAACTGACCCGGGCGATTCAGCAGCGTTTAGCAAAAGCAGCCAAAGAGCAGGATGCCGCGTAGTTGAACCAAGTTCTTTGGATCGTATACCAGTTCTGAGTGCATTCCCCATACCTCCCGGGCGGGCTTGCCGGCTAACATCTATCTGACGGCGCCGGTCGGCATTATGATCCCCTTCCTCAGATCCTTTCCAAATAGCTACTGGTATTTACTGAATCGGTATCCCTCTATATAAGCAGAACAATTTTGCTTCCTTATTGATGAGGCGACAGTCGCAAGGCAGGTACGACCGCGCGCGTAAAAGCAATCAGCTTGCCTTTTCACCCGTGAGTGCTGGAGTCCGGGCGGAGTCCAAGCCCCGAAAGAACGGCAGTGGCGTCCAAATGGCGTCCAAATCGTTTCAGTGTAAGTCTTTTGTTTTCAGCACACGATGCATGTAAGTGATTGATCTGACAGCCCTGAAAAGGCTGGCGTCGGCGGTTCGATTCCGTCCCTGGCCACCATCTTTTCAGTCACTTACAACCTGCCATTTCTCAACGTTGGTTGCAATTGAATTGCAACCAGAATCTGCTGCAGCCATGTCGGTCAGTATGTTCCGGAAGTTCGGCGTGTGATCGAAGTAATCACAATCCGCGGTTCGTCTACAAACAGATCGTAGAAGATACGTAATTATCCATACGCCTGCGCGGAATGTGTATAATACAGTGCAAATCGGTCCTCGACCGCTTGGTTTGCCTGAAACTTGCGGGCAGCGAAGGCTCCGTTTTACCGTGCACTTGTAGATGCCAAAATGAATCCGAGTCGCAGCGTTGGCTTAGAGGGACGATTCCAGAATCGCTATTCACTGGCTGTCCTTTCGGTTGTTGCAGCGCTCGTACTGATCGGGCTGGGAGAAGCAATCTTTGGTTCTACCGCCCTCCTGCTCTTAGCTGTGGCCATTGTCACGGTTGCGAGATTTGCGGGCATCGCTGGGGCGATCTTCTCCGTTTTGCTCTCGACCCTGGCAGGCGATTTCTTTTTTTTGCCTCCTATATTCGCATTCAATTTCGATCATTCCACGTGGCTGCTATGCGCAAAATACAGCACCATTGCGCTTTTGAGCTACGTTGTTTTCCAGCACAGGAGATCGCGAGAAGTTCTGCTCAAAAAGCGTTCGCTCGGCGTTGTCGGGCATATCGGAGAAATCAGGGATGGCGAGTTGTACGGCTGGGCGATGGACGGAAACGATCCAGAGCGTCCAGTGAAGGTCACTGCCCACGTGAATGGGCGGCCCGTGACGGAAGCATTGGCTGTGTACTACCGGCCTGATCTTGCGGAGCGATTTCAGAGCTCAGGGAGAAACGGATTTTATTTGGATCTGAGTCAGAGCTGTGTCGCCGGCTCCGAGGCCATAATCGACGTGCGCCTACCCGACGGAACATGTCTGTCAGGTGCGCCGCTTCGTGTACATCTGCCGTGCCGGCGCAGCGTTCAGACCCGTACGCTGCTGTTCATGCATATTCCGAAGACTGCTGGAACGGCGCTTCGTGAAACCATGCTTAACAACTACAGGCAGAGCGAGGTCGCTTACCTGTATCCAGATCCGCCCGGATTCCCTGTCCGAGATCTGCGCGATTTACCTCTAGGGCAACGCGGTAGATTCCGCTTTGTCGTCGGGCACTTTCAATATGGTATTCACGACCAGATACCGAATCAATGTTCTTACTTTACCGTCGTGCGGAATCCGGTTGCGCGGGTCGCTTCGCATTATCACTACCTCGTGCAGCACAGGGATCCCCTCGTCTTCAGCAACGGACATCTCAGAAGCCTCAAGGAAACTCTCGAGGCCCGGCTTACAGCGAATCTAGACAATTTGATGGTGCGATGTTTTGCGGGTGTCGATGAGAAGGATTTTCCTCCGGGATCAATTGACAGCGAAGTATATGATGTCGCGTTACGTCACGCGAAAACGGGATTCATATATATAGGGCAGCAGGAACGCCTCCCTGAAGCCTATTCTTTTCTGAAAAAAAAGTTTCGGTGGACGTGGGACATGCCGCCCGAGGTAATGAATCGTGGTTCTTACGGAACGGGAGAGTGTCTCGGGGAGTCGGACGCCGAGGCAATCAGCCGATCCAATGCCTGGGACTGCCAGCTTTACGAACGGCTGGTTGATATGTTTCGATAACTTATTGCAGGAAACCAGCCGGAGGTTCCGAGGGAGCCCGCCGAGAAGAGAGCGACGGGACAGGATTCTTGAAAGCGCCCGCATCAGGCGCAGCAATCGAGAGCTGCGGATGCTCGAAACGCAGGTTGCGGAATTAAGCGATGAACTGACTGTTGCCATTGAACTCATCGAGAAGCATCAGTCCCGTATCGCCGCTCAGGATAGAAAAATTGACTTGCTGGATCAGAGCATTTGGGGAATTCTTAATGGCCGCGTCTGGAGAACTCTCGAGTTGATTGGGCGCCTCCCGCGAAAGCTTTTCAGGCCTATCTAGTCTGTGCCCGAAACTAAACGCGACTCAAGTTGTCGCGCCGAGCCTGAGATCCTCTTTGCTCAAAAGCTGTAATTAAACGAGAATTGGAAAACTCGAGGCCCGTTCAGTTCGTTTATCGATTGGAGCGTCTGGAAATTCCCGGGTCCCACGTTCGGTACCAGATAACATGTCTGGTTCAACGTTGCGCCGTCACCACAGGTCGGGCCAACGGGATTATACAGAGTCTGGTTGATGCCGGCTCCGTTCTGCACATAGTAATTCGCGTGATTGGCGAGGTTGAATACCTGAGCCTTGATCCCGATCGTGTGCCTCTCGGTAATGTGAAACTTGCGTTCGAGCCCTAGGTCCACTTCATCTGTCCAGGGACCGTAAAACGAATTCAGGCCGAAATTCGGAGCCGGGCCCGCGCCGGCAATTCCAAGCGCTGTGTTCCCGGTGGTTTGATTGTAAGCGGAGTCGTTCAAATTGTCATCCGAGCCGCTGCAGTTGTTCAAATTGACCCCGGTACAGGCGCTGTTCAGCAAGGGAGAGTACGGCCGGCCCGAGTTGAATGCCATTACAGTGCTGAGAGTCCAGTTCGAAAGCACCGTTCTGGCGAAAGCTGAGGACAACCCGGATGTCTGCGGCTGCCATACGATGGAGAGCGACAACCGATGCCGCTGATCGAGCAGCGATGGCGAGTGAGTATTTCTGAAGTCAAACTGGTTATAAAAATCAACTCCGTTGCTGTCCATGTTCTTGGACCACGTGTAAGACGTCAGGAACCCCAATCCGTGTGCCGCCCGGCGCTTCAGTTGGACGAACATCGAATTGTAATTGTTCAAGCCGGGGCTGATGAGGGCATTGATTTGTCCGCCATTTGGGTTGATTGCGCCTTCCCCTAGTAAGCCATTGTCGAGATTCGGCCCAAATACAGAAGGACCACCGCAGGGGACGGCGACCGTTCCAGGAGCACAAATCACATATTGCGTCGTGCCGGACGGAGGCAACAGATTCAAATCGTATGCGCTTGAAGAAAAGAGATGCACCGCGTGCGTCCACATCGTGCCGATGCCCAGCGTTGTATTAGGCATGATCTCCTGCTCAATTTGAAAGCTGGCTTGCAAAATATATGGAACGTGCAGATCAGGAGAGACAATGGACACGTCCGACGACGCCGAGAACAGACTCGGATCGTTGACTCGATTCGGAAACGCCGGCGCCTGCTGGTTCGGAGCTAGCGCGCTGTTGAACGGAACAAAAGCGGTCGCTTGTTGCGACGCCAAGCCGTTCGAGATCACGGAATTTTCGTAGTTGATACCGTTGAAAATCTCATAGAACATGCCGAAGCCGCCCCGAATGACGGTTTTGCTTGCAGGTTGATAAGCAAATCCGATACGCGGCGACAAGCGTTGATACCGGTTCGGGAACTGACCGGTCAATGGAACCGCGGGGTTCTCCTTCGGCTGGGGATAGATTTGGAAATCCTCACGCAAGCCGAAATCAAGCGTGAGATGCGGGGAGGCGTGGAACTTATCGTCTGCGTAAAACCCGAGATACGGAACACCGAACCGGAATATGGGGTTGCCCCCGCTTTGCGAATAGAACAGGTAATGCGTCAAAGCGAAGTCGGTCGGATTTGAGAAGGCATACGTTCCACGAAAGTTGCCGTAGTAAAAGTCAACCGTCCGATCGTAGTTGAAATCCACGCCGAAATCGATCGTATGCCGTCCCACTGACCAACCCACCCGGTCCGTGAGTTCCCATTGATATTCGCGTGTGTTACCGAGCGCATAGCCGGGGTTGCCCAGAGTGAAAAATTGAGGGCTGAAGATGCTGACCGTCGGGAAATTCGGATCGACAAGCCCGCTCGGAGATTCGATCTGCTCGTCTCGCAAATAGCTCGCGTGAACGTCATTGACGACGTTTGGGCTCAAAATGTGGACCCAGTGAATGGTCGCGTGGTGATCCCGAACGCCGTTATTGGGCAGTGCCTCAATGCCGTCGAACGAAACCGGATTGTAAGTGATGGTTCCGCCCGGCGAGTCGAATTTGTTGTAGTTGTAAACGAAGGAAAGCTGATCGGCATCGCTCAGGTGCCAATCGATCTTCGGGAAGAACGAAAGGTCGTCACGCCTCCGCTGGCGTTGTCCAACATTGCTCTCGATTGCGTTCAAAGCATTTGAGACCTGCTGAAGATATGTTGGATTCGTCGGGTCCGGCGCAGTAACACCCGAGGGAGTAGGAAAAGCGGCATTGGGAGCTGGAAGTACGGTGCCCGCCGGAAGACCGAAGCTCGTTACATCGAGCGATTGCTGCCCTTGGTTGATGACCGAGATCGGATCCTTTTGGCGCTGCTGCTCGTAATCGAAGTAGAAGAATAGCTTTTGCCGGACAAGCGGGCCACCGAGATCGGCGCCAAATTGTTGAAGCACGTCTAGCGGCTTGGGGCGGCCATTCGCTTTGTCGACCGCGTCAATGGCGCCGGTTCCTGAGTTGCGGTTGTAATAAAATGCGTCGCCGTGAAAGTTGTTGCCGCCCGATTTCGTGACAGTGTTGATAAACCCCGACCCAGCGCCTCCGTACGCCGCTGAATACGGATTATCGGCAACCTGAAACTCCTGGATCGACTGTTCGCCGAAAACGTAGGGCACGCGCGTACGCCCTCGAGCGTCGCCGAAATATGTGCTCGTCGCATTCGCGCCATCAAGCGTGAAGGAATTCGAACCATTCCCATTTGCATAGCCGGAATCTGCTCCGCCTTGCTGCCCGGCAATGCTTACCAATCCAAACTGCCCATCCGCAGTAACATTGGGCGTCAAGAGCACAAAGTCGGTATAACGCCGGCCATTCAGCGGCAAATTCGATATGAGATGCTGATCGACTACCGTTGCCTGGCTCGTGTCGCTGGGATGCAACACGGCGGCTGCGGCTTCAACCGTGACTTGCTGAGTTATGGAACCCACTTCCAATTGCGGACTGATCGTGGTTGTTCTACCAACCGACAGCTCAACGTTGCGCACCTCGGCCTTCCTGAATTGATTGCGAGAGAACGTGACGGTGTAGCTGCCAACCGGGAGCGGAGGAAGCCGATAGAGGCCTTGGCCGTTCGTGATCGCCGTGTACGTTACCTGCGTGGCTTCGTTTACCGCCGAAACCTGAACGTCAGGCAAGACGGCACCCGACTTATCGGTCACTTGACCAGAAAGCGAACCGCTCGAGACGGCACTTTGAGACCACAAGCTCGCCGCAAAAACGATCAGGCCGGCCAGTAGCGCTGAACTCCGCAGAAAGCTCACCCCTTGTGTGCGCATAAGACTCCCCTTGCCGGATTATCCTATAACAAAGGCGAGAAGTTCGGCGTAATACTTCGGCGAGTGGAAGTTGCGCTTACCTCGCCGCCGTTCTCGCGCCTGGCCTCTGCAACCATCTAATGCTTTGCGGCGCTGATTGTTCACAGCGCATCGTATCGGTTACGCCCGAAGCAATATCAGCGCACGCGTTGTTGCTCGCTGAGCGAAGCGCCGACTCTTCGCTCTTCGCCGTGACGGTCCGGCAGTTTGTGCGGCCCTGATAGGCCATACATACTTCGACCCGGTACCGCTTCCCTTTGAAGGTCGAGTAGACGACCAGTGCAACGAACGCAGCCACGAAGAACGCGATGACAATTCCGACCCGGTTCAGGCGGAGACCTCGCTAAAGAAGTCGCCCATGTGACGGAACTTCATGTAGCGCTGTTCGATGATTTGCTCCGAACTAAGCCCTGATAGTTCGTCGAAAGCCTGCTTCAGCCTCTGACGCAGAAACTGCGCGGCCGCATCATGATCCATGTGAGCGCCTTCGGGCGGCTCGGGAACAATGCCGTCGATCAGCTTCATCTCGAGAAGGTCGGTAGCCGTCATGCGAAGGGCTGCCGCGGCGAGCGGTGCTTTGCCAGAATCCCTCCAGATAATGGCAGCGCAACTCTCAGGCGCGATCACGCTGTAATAGGCGTTCTCGAGCATGTACACGCGGTTCCCAATGCCCAGTCCTAACGCGCCGCCGCTTCCACCTTCGCCGATCACGACAGAGATAACCGGGGTGGGGAGCCGCGCCATCTCGCGAAGATTGTAGGCAATCGCTTCCGCCTGTCCACGCGCCTCGGCGTCAATGCCTGGATAAGCGCCGGGTGTGTCAATCAGGGTGATAATTGGGCGGTCGAATTTCGCGGCAAGCCGCATCAACCGCAGCGCCTTGCGATAGCCTTCCGGCTTCGGCATGCCGAAATTCCGAAGTAATTTTTCCTTGGTATCTCGACCCTTCTGCTGGCCAATAACCATCACCGGCTGTCCATCGAATCGGCCCATTCCCGCGAGAATCGATTTATCATCGCCGAAAAACCGATCACCATGCAGTTCCTCGAATGCGGTGAACAAGCGCTCGATATAGTCGCGAGAGTGCGGCCGCTTGGGATGTCGTGCAAGCTGCACTCGTTCCCAGCTGGGGTTCGAAACCAATTCGGGCGGCAGCGCTGGCGGCTCTTCCAGCGATTCGATGGGCGATTCCTCTTCCGCCATACTCAGTTCGCCAGAACCTGCATCGATTCCGGACCGCAGATCTTTTCGATCTCCGCCTGAAATTCGCGATCCGGCCGCACCTTCGTGCTCACGTCCATGATGACCGAGAAATCACGTGGCTTTTCTAACCGCAATCGCACTTCAGTGTCCCCGGTCTTCCTAACGAACAGCTCGCTCAACGCGCTCGCCTTTTCAATTGAACTCTCGTCCTTCAACCAGATCCGAATGGAGATCAGCGATGGCGTGTCGATTCTCGCCTCTTCCAGTCGCACCATCTCTTGAATCGAAATTTTGGGCGGCCCTCCTTCTTCCGGAAGCACGCACCCGCGCACAAACACAGCCACATCCTCCCTTAAGCAGGAGAGCAGATCCTCATACCGGTTCGCAAACACCATGGCGTCCGCTGCGCCCCGGCCATCGTCAAGCCTCAAGGCGGCCCAATATTTCCCTTCGCGATTCGTCTTTCGAATAATGTTCGTAAGAATACCGCAAAGCGCTACCGGAGTATTTTTCTCGAGCTCCTCCAAGGTATCGGTGAAATGCGTTGCCAACTCCGCAACTTTGTCTTTGAACCGGTCGAGCGGATGGCCCGAGACATAGATCCCAAGCACCTCCCGTTCGCCTGCGAGCTTCTGCTCTATGGTCCAGTCCTGCAGTTTGGCGAGCGGATGTTCCGCCTTCTGGTCGCCTCCATCGCCGGCGAACAGCCCATGCTGGCCCATAGCGCGGTCACGCGATACCCGCAATCCGGACTCCAGGGCCCTATCGAGAGCCTCGGTTAATTGCGCCCGGTTTGCACCCGTGGAATCAAAAGCCCCGGCTTTGATCAGACTCTCCATGACGCGGCGATTCAGGCCGCCGAGATTGACACGCTCGCAGAAATTGTAAATGGAAGTGAACGGGCCACCAGCATTCCTGGCCTCGACAATTGCCTCAACCGCGCCGGCTCCGACGTTCTTAACGGCGCCCAGCCCAAAGCGAATTGAATTACCGGCCGGTGTAAAGTCACAGTCGCTATGATTCACATCAGGCGGAAGCACGGGCATGTCCATTTCGCGGCACTCGTTGATGTATTTGACGATCTTATCCGTGTTTCCGGCTTCGGAGGTGAGCAGCGCGGACATAAACTCGACAGAATAATGCGTCTTCAGGTAGGCCGTGACGTATGCCAGATACGCGTACGCCGCTGAATGTGACTTGTTGAACCCATATCCGGCGAACTGCTGCATCAGATCGAATATTTTGGCAATCTTTTTGGGCGGATAGCCACGCTCGCTTGCCCCTTGGATGAACCGCTCGCGCTGCATCGCCATTTCGCGTGCATCTTTCTTGCCCATGGCGCGCCGTAATACGTCTGCCTCGCCGAGCGAGTACCCGGCCAGGCGGTTTGAGATCTGGATGACTTGCTCCTGGTAGAGGATTACTCCATAGGTCTCCTCCAAGATTTCTTTCAGTTCGGGGAGATCGTAACCAATCGCCTTGCGCCCGTGCTTGCGGTCGATAAAGTCGGGTATCATCCCGCCCTGAATGGGCCCGGGCCGATAGAGTGCGTTCAGAGCGCATAAATCCTCAATTCGATTCGGACGGTAACGGCGCAGGATGTCCTTCATCCCCGCGGATTCGAATTGGAACACGCCGCTGGTCAGGCCGGTGCTGAAGATCTTCTCGTATGTCTCCGGGTCATCCGGCGGGAGATCCTCAGGAACGATCTTCTCTCCCCGGTACTTTTCGATCAGCTTCACGGCCTGGTCGATGATCGTCAAAGTGGTCAGACCGAGAAAATCCATCTTCAGCAGTCCAAGTTTCTCGAGACCGAGCATGTCGTATTGCGTGACGATTTCGTCTTTGTTCGTAACGAACAATGGCACTAATTCCGTAAGCGGTACTGATGAGATGACTACGCCGGCCGCGTGCATGCCCGCGTTTCGCGCGACGCCTTCGAGCCTCAGGCCGATGTCGAGAACCTCTCGTACCCGCGGCTCTTTTGAGGCAAGTTCCTTCAGCTCGGCGTCCTGAAGGGCGTCTTTCAGCTTGATGTTCAACTGCCTCGGAACGGCTTTCGAGATCCGGTCCACCTCGGCGAAGCTCATATCGAGGACCCGGCCCACATCTTTTATTGCGGCTTTCGCGGCGAGCGTCCCAAACGTAATGATTTGCGCGACCTGCTCTCGGCCGTACTTCTCGGTAACGTATTGGATGACCTCGCCACGCCCCTTCGTGCAAAAATCGATGTCGATGTCCGGCATACTAATGCGCTCCGGATTCAGAAAGCGCTCGAACAGCAACCCGTATTCGAAGGGGTCGATATCGGTGATCTCCATCGCATAAGCGACCAGGCTGCCCGCAGCCGATCCGCGGCCGGGCCCCACGGGGACGCCTTTCAGCTTCGCGAACCGAATGAAGTCCCACACGATCAGGAAATAGCCCGAGAATTGCATCTGCTGAATCATCTGGATCTCGGATTCCAGACGCGCGACATACTCGGGCAGATCGTGCTTGAGGCGGCCTTGCTTCCGCAGGGCTTCGAGGCGCGGCCTTCGTTTTTCGAATCCTTCGCGTGCCACCCACTCGAAATAAGTGTCGGTTGAATGACCCTGCGGCACATCAAACCGCGGAAATGGGTCCGTGACTTTTTCGAGCTTGACCTCGCAGCGCTGAGCGATATCCCAAGTCCGGTCGAGCGCGTCTTCTACTTCCGGAAACAGGGCCAGCATCTCGGCTCTCGTCTTGACGTAAAAATCCGGAGTGCTGAACCGCATTCGATTTGGATCGGACATTGTCTTGCCCGTTTGAATGCACAGCAGAATCTCGTGAGCGCGAACGTCATCCCGCGTCAAGTAATGCGCGTCATTCGTAACTACCAGCGGAATGCCGGTTTCGGCTGACATGCGCCTGATTTGAGGCAGAACCGTCTTGTCCTGATCCAGCCCATGATCTTGCATTTCTAAGAAGAAATTGGACTTGCCAAACAGATCCGTATACTCGTTTGCCAGGCGCTTCGCGTCCCCATACCCGTCCGCAAGGAGTTTCTCGTTGATGTCCCCGCGCAGACAGGCAGACATCGCGATCAAGCCCTTCGAATGCCGAGCGAGAAGATCCTTATCGACGCGTGGTTTGTAGTAAAACCCCTCCAGATAGCCCGTCGACACCAGCTTGATCAGGTTCTTATAGCCCTCTTGGTTTTCACAGAGCAGCAACAGATGGTTATAGCGGTCCGATTCAGAGCGTGTCTTGTGGCCCTGCTGCGAAACATAAACCTCACATCCGATAACCGGATGAATCCCGTGATTCGCGGCTTCATTGTAGAACTCGACCGCCCCGAAGAGATTGCCGTGATCGGTCATCGCAATCGCCGGCATTTCCTGCCGCTCGACGACGCTCATCAGCTTCTTGATGTCGCACGCTCCATCGAGCAGCGAATAATCAGTGTGGCAGTGAAGGTGAACGAAGGGACGTTCCGGCATGCTGGTTCCTTCTCAGTGTAACGGGAATATGTAAAAGTACTCATTTGCTTTTTAGGCTGTCTCTTTCGTAACGCTACTGTAATTTCCAAATGCAACACTGCCGGTGGGCAACTGCTCCGGAGGAACTGTCGCGTTGGACATAGCCAAACTAACCATTGCCGCTGTGTTGCTGGGATGCTGCGCTGTCCTAAGCGCGGAAGTCTTATTAAATGGCGCTGGAGCAACGTTTCCCAACCCGCTCTATTCAAAGTGGTTCCGTGAATACCAGAACGTTCACCCGGACATTCAAATCAACTATCAACCGCTAGGTTCGGGAGCGGGCATTAAGCAGATCACAGAAGGGACGGTCGATTTCGGCGCCTCGGATGGTCCCATGTCGGACCAGCAGATTACGGATTTCAAGCAAAAGCATGGCTTCGGTATTCTGCATTTCCCGACGGCCGCCGGAGCCGTAGTGGTGACGTACAACTTGCCCGGTATCAATACAGCCCTGAAGTTCACGTCCGAGGCATTGGCTGCGATTTATCTCGGGAAAATCACGAAATGGAACGATCCGGAACTGGCGAAGGCGAATCCCTCAGCAAAGCTGCCCGAGGCGCAGATTCAAGTGGTTCATCGCGCGGACGGCAGCGGAACTACTTATTGCTGGACCGATTATTTGTCCAAGATCAGCCCTGAATGGAAAGCCAAAGTCGGCCGGGGGACGTCCGTGAATTGGCCAGTCGGGGTCGGCGGAAAAGGAAATGATGGCGTAGCGGGACAGGTGAGAAACATGCCGAACTCGATTGGCTACGTAGAGCTTATTTACGCCATCCAGACTGGTATGCCGTATGGAAGTGTTCGGAATTCAGCAGGAATGTTTGTAAAGCCGGACTTGGCCAGCACGACGGCAGCGGCGCCGCCGCGATCAGTACATGCCTGATGATTTTCGAGCTTCGATTACTAATCCGGATGCAAAAGATGCATACCCGATTGCAACATTCACTTGGCTATTGATCCCGGAGCGCATTAACGATCCCGCGAAGCTAAGGGCGATAAAAGATTTTTTGAATTGGGCGCTCACTACTGGTCAAGGGCTCACTTCCGCACTCGATTATGCGAAGCTGCCCTCCGCCTTGATCGCGAAAGAGAAAACCGTTATCGCAAAGATCAAATAGATGCTGAGCCTCGCTGGAACGGAAGATTTAGCCGCCCCGCGCTCGCTTTCCCCGGTGCGCTCTCGCCTCGTTCACCGCTTTGCACATGCCGCTACATTCGCTGCAGCCGCCGCCACCATTGCGATTACATGCGTTCTGGGATACGAGCTGTGGGTGAATTCGGCTCCTTCACGCCTGAGGTTCGGCTGGATTTTTCTGTGGACCGCCGTTTGGGATCCCGTTGGGGACCGATTCGGAGCGCTTCCGTTTATCTTCGGGACGGTTGTCACGTCTGCGCTCGCACTCCTGCTCGCAGTTCCTCTAGGGCTCGGTGCGGCGATTTTCCTCGCTGAACTCGCGCCACCGCGTATCTCAGATGCACTGACCTTCTGCATCGAGTTGCTTGCTGCCGTTCCCAGCGTGGTCTACGGATTAATCGGAATCTTCGTAATGATTCCGATCCTCCGAGGCATCGTCGACCCACTTCAACCGCTAATAGGATGGCTGCCGATCTTCTCAGGGACGTTCTATGGAGTCAGCATTCTTTCAGCCGGAATTCTGTTGGCCGTCATGGTGGCTCCGTTTATCATTTCGATTTCTCGTGAAGTTTTACTCGCAGTCCCACGCGATGTGCGGGAGGCGGCGTTGGCGCTCGGCGCGACCAAATGGGAATCAACTTGGCAGGTGGTCCTTCCATTTGCACGCGGCGGAATTGCGGGCTCTATTTTCCTCGCCTTGGCTCGCGCGCTCGGCGAAACCATGGCGGTGACGATGGTCATCGGAAATACGCCGAAGATCCAGGCGTCGATTCTTGCTCCTGGCTACTCGATTGCGGCCATGATTGCGAATGAGTTTGCAGAGGCGACGGGAACTGTCTACCTAAGTGCGTTGATAGAGCTCGGCCTCGTGTTGTTTGCCCTAACAATCGTGATCAACGGGCTGGCTCGCGTTTTGATATCTGCGACCGCTGGGAAAGGCACCGCTTGACGGGTGAGTTGGTCTTCCGGCGAAAGGCGGTGAACGCGGTCATGCTGACTGCGACTGGACTCTGCACTTTGGTCGCAGCGAGCACGCTCGTGTTCATCCTGGGCTACCTGGTCGCGCACGGCGGAAGCAGCTTGAGCTGGGACTTTTTCGCTAAGCTGCCGGCTCCCGTCGGCGAAACGGGTGGCGGCATGGCGAACGCAATCGTAGGAAGCGGCAAGGTCCTGGTGATTGCTTCGCTGATGGGGCTGCCAATTGGATTTCTCGGCGGTGTCTATCTTTCTGAATATGCAAGAGCCGGAATAGGCGCTGTGATTCGGTTTACGGCCGATTTGCTGAACGGCGTTCCGTCCATTGTCATCGGGATCTTCGCGTATGCGCTGATCGTTCTGAAGTCTAGACATTTTTCGGCATACGCAGGAGGTGTCGCGCTCGGAATTATGATGATTCCCATTGCCCTCAGAACTACGGAAGGATTTCTGCGGGCCGTCCCGGAATCGCTGCGTGAGGCCGCGATGGCCTTAGGCGCAAGGAAGGAACTGGTGATTGCGACCGTTGTGCTTCCTGCCGCGGCACGTGGAATTGTTTCAGGCATGCTTCTCAATTTGGCTCGCGTCGCCGGTGAGACCGCGCCGCTACTGTTTACAGCACTCAACAACCAGTTCTGGAGTCCTGGTTTCAATCAGCCGATTGCAACTCTTCCAGTGATGATCTTCACGTACGCCATTGCGCCCTACCCCGATTGGCACCGGCAAGCCTGGGCCGCCGGGTTTGTTCTGTTGATGTTGGTGCTTACCGTAAACATCGCGGCACGTTGGGCGATTGCTCGTAACGCAATGGACAAACAGAGATGATTATGAGTTCTCCGGTTCAGATCCAGCCAGCCAAAAGCGCTGAAGACGGGAACGCGTTATCTCTGTCTTCTGAAAAGCTGAAAGCCGTTGGGCTGAGCTTCTTCTACGGCCCATTTCAGGCTCTGCATAGCATCAGCCTGGTTGTTCCCGCGCACCAAGTGACAGCGTTGATAGGACCATCCGGCTGCGGCAAATCAACCTTTTTGCGGACACTTAACCGGCTGAATGAAACCGTCCGAAACACGCGGGTTGAAGGTGACGTTCTACTGGATGACGAAAGCATTTTGAAGATGGATGTGTCCCGGCTACGATTTCGCATCGGAATGGTGTTTCAGAGGTCCAATCCGTTTCCCAAATCGATTTTCGAGAATGTGGCCTACGGGCCATGGGTGAACGGCATTAGACGCAAGCGGCAGTTGGAAGAGATCGTGGAACGGAGCCTTGTGCGAGCGGCGCTGTGGGAAGAAGTCAAAGACAAGCTGCGTCACTCTGCTTACGATTTATCGGGAGGACAGCAGCAGCGGCTATGTATCGCACGGGCGCTTGCCGTTGATCCCGAGGTGCTTCTTCTCGATGAGCCGTGCTCGGCGCTCGACCCGATTGCGACAGGCAAGATTGAAGAGCTAATCTTCCGCCTGAAAGATTCATGCACCGTTGTAATCGTTACCCATAACATGCAGCAGGCTGCGCGAATCGCGGACTATACAGGGTTCTTTCTCATGGGAAAGCTGATTGAATTCGACGAAACGCGCACCATCTTCAAAAATCCCTCGAGAAAGGAAACGGAGGATTACGTCACCGGGCGTTTCGGCTGATCGCGTTTGAACATGCGCCATTTTGTCTCAGAGTTAGAGCGATTAAAGCAGCTTCTCCTAAAACAGGGCTCGCTGGTCGAGGCAGCTATTTATCGAAGTGTCTCGGCAGTAGTCGGTAGAAATGCGGCGCTAGCTCACGAAATTCTGGAGAACGAAGCTCAGATCAACCGCCTTGAAGTCGAGATTGACGATTTCGCGGTGAACTTGCTCGTACTTCAACAGCCCATGGCCAGCGACCTGCGGCTCATTTTCGCGTCGGTAAAGATCAACAATGATCTCGAGCGAATGGGCGATCTCGCGGTCAACATCGCCCATCGCGCCCTCTCGTTGGTAAATCAGGCTTGCTTGGATCCCGCGGTCGACATTCCGCGAATTGGAGCAATGGTGGAAAGCATGGTTCGAAACAGCCTCGATTCTTTCATCCGGTACAATCCGGAGCTTGCGCGTGAGGTGCTGGCCGCCGACGATGATGTAGACAGGCTTCGAACTGCAATAGCCGAGCAACTCCTCGATTGCATGGAACGAGATCCACGGAATATCCGGCCCTCCGCCGATCTGCTATTTGTGATCAAGAACCTGGAGCGTATCGCAGATCACGCGACCAACATAGCCGAAGATGTTCTATTCCTGACCAAAGGGATCGATGTCCGGCATCATGCTGAAACTGTAGGCGAAGAGCGGTACCGTTTTCGGCCTTAGAATGAGATGTTGGCGGCTCGCCTCTTTTTCAAGCTGATTCTTGCCGTTCTCGTTCTGCTGGCGCTCGCATTGACGGGCGTCAATTTCATGACGGGCAGGCTCGCCGAGCGCACCTATACAGAGACGTTACGCCGCGATCTCTTCGAGAAAGCCAAGCTCGTAGCATCTCTATATCCAAAAGCAAACCAAGCGGCAGTTCGGACCGCAGCGACATTGGGTTCGGCGCGAGTCACGATAATCAGCCGGGACGGAAAAGTGCTTGCCGATTCGGGTGCGAACCCGGAACGCATGGAGAACCATCGCTCGCGTCCGGAGCTCAAAGCCGCCCTGGCGGGCCGCGAGGGATCGAGCGTTCGCCTGAGTCCAACACTGAAGGTCGATTTTCTTTACGTCGCGGTTCCCTTTGGAGACGGCGCGTTGCGCCTCGCAGTTCCGCTCTCGAGGATAGCGGAGCAAGTGAGTCAAATCCGCCGGCAGGTTCTTGCTTCGGCAGCTTTGGCTTTTTTGCCTTCTATTCTGCTGGCGGCTTTATTCGCCCGACGCGTTTCAGCCCGCTTGGGCGAGATCGTTGCTTACGCCGGCCGGTTGTCCGACGGAGACTTTCGGGCTCACCTGAGTGTCATCGGCAGGGATGAGCTAGGAACGTTGGCGCGTAAACTCACCGAGACCGGCTCGAAACTGCAACAAACGTTCAAGCAACTCGACCAGGAGCACGCTGAGCTCGAGCGGCTGGAGCGGGTACGCAAGGACTTCGTCATCAACGTGTCTCATGAGCTGCGAACGCCGCTCGCGTCGATTCAGGGGTATGCGGAAACGCTGCTCGAAGGCGCTATTCATGACCGCCAGATCAACCTGAAGTTCGTACAAATCATTCTGCAGAACGCGCAGCGCCTGGGCCGGTTGACGGCGGATCTGCTCACGCTTTCCCGGATCGAGCTGGAACAAAAGAGTTTTCAATTTGCGCCCTACAGCATCAATGCCCTATTAGCCCAGCATGTCGAGGCTCTCCGGCCTTTAGCGGAGCAGAAGCACATTGAGTTGACTCTTGATCCCGCACCGGGCGTGACCGAAGCTTTCTGCGACGAAGAAGCCATGCATCAGATTCTTACGAACCTGGTGGATAATGCGCTGAAGTACACGCCTGAGGGAGGAGGCGTCGAAGTGGCAGCGCGGCTCATTGCGGATGACCGGGTGGAGATTTCAGTTCGCGATTCGGGCATGGGCATCCCCCCGGAAGAGCTGCCGCGTCTGTTTGAGCGGTTCTACCGCGTTGATAAGGCGCGTTCGCGCGAATTGGGCGGCACTGGTCTAGGATTGGCAATCGTAAAACATCTGGTTCGCGCCCAGGGCGGAGAAGTTGGTGTTGAAAGCATTCCGGGCGCGGGATCGCGCTTCTATTTCACAGTCCCGACGAGGGATCTTGGCATCGCGGAGGTTCAAGCTGGATACACGGGATCCGCGGCGCTGTAACAGGTAGTGCCCTGCTTTTGGTCGCGAAGGTAGTTGCCTGATTTACCGGCCCCTTGAGATCGTACGCTTATACTGGGCAGTCATGCAAAGACTTGCAATCGGACACCTCACGTTTGGGCAGCGTAAGCCTCCAAACGGCTCATCTACGAATCTAATCGGGTAAAGAACGGACGTGTAACGCCGGTTCACACATTCAGTCAAATCGACGTCAGCTACTTTTCAAAGGAGTAGGTCCACTGATCCAACCAGCTCTGGACTTTGCAATCATTATCGTCGCGGTTGCGCTTGTTTTCGACTGCGCTAATGGCTGGCACGACTCAGCCAACTCGATAGCCACAGTTGTTTCTACGCGCGTTCTCTCTCCTCTGCAAGCGGTAGTCTGGGCCGCATTCTTCAACTTCGTTGCCTTTGCTCTCTTGGGAACGAGAGTCGCAAAAACGGTTGCTGGCGACCTCGTCGACATTCACCAGATCGAGCCACACTGGCGGCTCTGGGTCCTTCTCTGCGGCTTAATCGGTGCGATTGTGTGGGATGTTCTCACGTGGTACGTCGGGCTTCCGACCAGCTCGTCGCATGCGCTCGTAGGAGGGTATGCCGGGGCAGCAATTGCTGCGCATCACGGCTCGTTCACCGTTCTGATCGCGTCCGGCTGGGTAAAAACCATTGCGTTCATTTTCATCTCGCCCCTCGCCGGTATGATTCTCGGATACGGCATCCTGCTCTCCGTTCTCTGGATATGCAGGGGCTTTACCCGTCACAAAATGGACACAGTGTTCCGCAAAGGTCAGCTTGTATCAGCGGCCCTCTACAGTATCGGACACGGCGGAGCCGACGCGCAGAAAACGATGGGCATGATTGCCGCCGTGCTGGTAGCGGCAAAGTTGGACATGAATGCGGCTGCGCATATTCCTCTGTGGGTGGCCGTTAGTTGCAATTTCGCAATGGCTTTGGGAACTCTCAGCGGTGGCTGGCGCATCGTGCATACAATGGGCACGCGACTAACCAGGCTAAGACCAGTGGCTGGTTTCTCCGCTGAAACGGCGGGAGCGTTGACGCTCGGCATGGCTATTTTCGGTGGCGTACCGGTGAGCACAACACACACTATTGCGGGCGCAATCGTTGGCGTGGGCGCTGTTCGTAGGCTTCACGCCGTTCGGTGGGGCGTCGCCCTGACAATTGTTTGGGCGTGGGTACTGACGATACCCGGAGCAGCTCTTATCGCTGCTCTTTGCCTGTTTGCGGCAAAGGTTCTGCAGGCTTAATGTAAAGCGCCGGGAGATGAACGAAGCGACACGGCATACATTTCTTTGGGGCTGGCTTCGAATGGCCTTGGGCATCGGTCAGATGTCTTTCGTGGCTGCTGGCCTTGTGGCCCTCCTCGCCGTCGGCCTTCGTCCGATTACATATACGTTGGTCGCCGTTGCCACTGGACTTGCGATCATCAGCCGAATACTGTACAAGGGTCGAAAGGACCCAAGATTGACCACGCCCTCTCGCATCAAAAACCGTCCACCAGGATGAAACAGAACTTAGCGCAGTACGGCCCTTGACTCTATAGCTAAGTATAGGGTTTACACTTTGACTGGATGGTAGATCCATGAGGATCGGGCAACTGGCAAAAGCCAGTGATACGAACATCCAGACGATTCGATATCACGAACGCGAAGCTCTGCTGGAGCAAGCGAGTAGAACGAGGTCTGGATATCGCGAGTTTTCGCCCGACACTATCACCCGCGTACTGTTCATAAAGCAAGCTCAGGATCTCGGCTTTACCTTGAAAGAGATCCGAGAATTGCTGGGTGTTCAGGACAAGGCGAACGGCAGTTGCGGGGACGTGCGAGCCGTGGCGAGGGCTAAGATTCGAGATATCGAAGCGAAGATTGCATCGCTCGAAAGCATGAAAGAATGCTGGATAGAGCGGCAAATGCTTGCCCTGGCCGAGGTCCACTGACCCGTTGCACAATCCTCAAAACGATCCACGCCAGAACCAGAAAGGGGACAGCATGAGAACGAGAATGGTCCTCGCATCGCTCGCCGCGCTTGCAGTTGCTGGAGTTGCGTGGGCGCGAAGCTATCCGTGCCCGCTCTGCATTCCGGTAATCGGAAAGCTGTTTAGCTAAACAGAACCTAAACTGGGGCGACTTTCCAAATCGGAAGCCAGCCCCTTTCTTTTGCACTCACCAGGATCAACCAGGATTTAGCGCAGTACCCTGTAATGCATCTGTAACAGATTCTCGATTACAGTGAGGATGATGAAGAAGATTTTTCTCGTCGAGGATGATGCAGACCTGTTGGCGCTTGTTAAGTACAACATGGAGAAGGAGGGGTTCGCTTTCGTGGGCTCTCGAACCGGACGCGGGGTCTTGGAGCTTTGCCAGCGCGAGCGGCCCGATCTCATCCTCCTCGATATCATGCTTCCAGATTCGGATGGCCTCGATATCTGTAAGCGTATTCGCGCACACCCGGATCTCGCCCAAATTCCTGTAATTTTTCTCACAGCGCGCGCTGCGGAAACCGATCGCATCGTCGGCCTGGAGCTCGGAGCCAATGATTACATTGTGAAGCCGTTCTTCGTTCGAGAGCTCGTCGCGCGAGTGAAAATACAGTTCCGCGGAGCTGGTGCGCCTTCTCGCAAACTCCAGATCGACGGCTTAGAACTCGATAGGGACTCTTGCCGCGTACACATAAATGGGCGAGAGGTCCCGCTGACCGCGACGGAATTCAAACTGCTCGATTTCCTTATGAGCAGGCCCGGCATCGTGTTCAGCCGCGATCAATTGCTTGACAAGGTGTGGGGTTATGACCGTGCAGTGACGGACCGGACTGTCGATGTTTACATTCTCCGCCTGCGGCAGAAGATCGAATCCGACCCGGCCGCTCCGGACTGGATCCGGTCAGTACGTGGGTTCGGTTACACATTCGAAAAGAACAAATCAAAATCAGCGCAGTCGTCGCCTGCCGCTGGCGACGTGCATTGCGAAATGAATACCCTTCCGTAAATCGCCGGCATCGGGCAGATCAATCAATCGCCTGATCTCGCAAAAGATCTTCATCATCCTGTCATCAAATTGATAAGCCCGGCTGGTAGGGTTACTTACGATGGGCTCCGCACGGAGCCAAGACAAACAGGAGAATATGAATTCGAAAACAATTCTGATTCTGATCTGCGCGTGTGCGATGGCACTGCCGGTCAGCGCCGAAGACAGGGCGCCTTCGGCGGACGACCTGAATCAGCTTCGACAGCAGATCGCCAAACAGCAGGAGGAGATCAAGCGGCTGCAGCAATCGTTGGAAGCTCAGCGCGGGCTGCTCGACCGTTTGATACAGAATTCACCAACAACCTCGCCGCTTGCGGCATCCGGTCCGGTCAAGCTGGCGCCGATCGTCAACGTTGCTCATCCGGACCTCGCCGGATCGGGCGGAACTGGGCAGAAAGCGGTAGAGAACGCATCACCTCTCGCCATTCGCATCGGTAACACCACGCTCGCGCCACTGGGTTTCGTCGATTTCACCTGGTATGGGCGCTCTACAAACGTTGGCAGCGGGATCGGAACCAGCTTTGGCGGGATCCCGTACAATAACTCCGTCGCGGGCCATGCGTTTGAAAATAATTTCAGCACGCAGAACTCGCGCCTCGGCTTTCGCGTCGACTCAACCGTCCTGGGCGCTCAAGTCCTGGGCTACGTAGAGGCCGACTTTTTAGGCAACGCCCCCTCGAATGTCTTCGTCACCAGCAACTCGAATACCTTCAGGATGCGGAACTTCTTTGTCGACGTGCGAAAGGGCGGCTTTGAAGTGCTGGGCGGTCAGGATTGGAGTCTCTTTACTCCCAACCGCAACGGCCTCTCACCGCTCCCGAGCGACATCTTCTATTCGCAGGATATGGACACGAACTACCAGGTTGGGTTGATCTGGGCGCGGCAATCTCAATTCCGCTTGATTGCCCACCCCACCGATGACGTCGCATTTGGCGTCTCTATCGAGAACCCTCAGCAGTACGTGGGAAATGGGATCGTAACCTTCCCCTCGGCGCTATCGTCCTCCGCCACCGCACAATTCAACAATACTTCTACAACCTACGCCGCACCCAACCTGCATCCCGACGTCATTTTCAAGACCGCCTACGATGCGCACCCGGGAGATAAGGTGTGGCACATCGAGGCGGGAGCTCTAGTGCGGAGCTTCAAATTCGAAAACGCAGTCGGATCGAAGCCCACTACGTTCACATCCTCCACCACAACGGCAGCAAGTGGCGAGGTAAACGCGAATCTTGAAATCGTGAAGAATGTGCGTCTGATCGCCAACACGTTTTTCGGTTCCGGCGGCGGCCGCTACATCTTCGGCCTTGGACCCGACGTGATCGTTCGCCCGAATGGCGCTGTTTCCCCAGTCCACGCATATTCGACCGTCGACGGCTTCGAAGCGAATATAACGAAAAACACAGTTGTCTCGATGCTGTATGGGGGCGGGTACTTCGGCCGGAATACCGCCCTCGATATGAACGGCAAGCTCATTGGGTACGGCTTCGTCGGGTCCGCCACGAACAATAACCGCACTGTGCAGGAGGCCACCTTCGATCTGGTTCAGACGTTCTGGAAAAATCCGAACTACGGCGCGCTGTCGTTCATCGGTCAGTATTCCTACCTCTGGCGGAATCCATGGTCGGTAGCGCCGGGCGCAGCCAGATACGCCAAGACGAATTTGATTTATCTGGATCTGCGCTACACGCTGCCGTAGGGCGGCCGGTAAAGTTTACATGAATCGGCGGGCAAAATAAAAACGCCCCCGGCAAGAACCGGGGGCGAAGAGGTCAAAACTTTTTTGAGTCCCCGCTCTTACGGGGTACCAGGGCTACTTCCCTTTTTTCTTGCTGGAGCTCTTCTTTGTGGACTTCTTCGAGCTACCAGACTTCTTAGTTGCGTTCTTCATCGAACGATTCTCCCTAACGTAAATTTGCAATCCATTACAGATCGCAGTGTGATTCATATATAAGGTTGTTCGGAAGAGAAGTCAAGAAAAAAATAACTTGACAGCCTTTTGATGAGCAAGCCTTCATCCCAAAAGTGGCCCAAAAACGTATTCCAAAAATTTGTTTTACCCTTTTACCCGCCGATTTTCGTCTTTCACTACGTCCCTTGGGCCGGTTATCATCGGGGCATCGGCATCATGAAGCAGCGAAACTTCATTCCGGTTGCGAGTCTCGCGATTTTAGGTTGCCTCCTGCTCTCATCCGGCTGTCGAAAGCATCAGCGGGTTGCAAAAATCTCGCCGCCGCCTCGACCATCGAGCCCGGCCGCCGCTCCGCAGCATTCGACCCCGCCGCTCCCACGAAACCAGAACACGCCGGCAGAGCCAGTCGGGTACACGGAAGAGGGCATCGCGAGTTGGTACGGCATTCCATATCACGGGCGTCCCGCAGCCGATGGAGAAATTTACGATATGGAAACGCTGGTCGCCGCGCATCGCGTGATGCCCTTCAATACCTGGCTTAAAGTAACGAATCTCGCGAACGACAAAAGTGTGAACGTGCGAATCATCGATCGCGGCCCATTTGTGCGCGGCCGCATCCTCGATCTTTCCAAAGCGGCCGCGCGCCAGATCGATCTTTTGGGACCAGGCGTAGGGCGAGTGCGGCTGGAAGTGATCGGCGCGCCTCTCGATAATCCCTCGAACGATTTTTATGCCGTTCAAATCGGGGCATTCTCGGTGGCCGCGAATGCCGAACGCTTACGGGCTCGCTATGCCGAGCGTTTCGGGACGGCGCTGCTAGCGATCAAGCAGGGGCCGGTGCCACTCTGGCGGGTACTCATCGGCAAAGAGCCCTCCATTCAAGCCGCGCAGGAACTCGCGACTGTGCTCGCTGCTGAGAACCGGAACGTCTTCGTGGTTCGTTTGGACGAGACGGTTCTCAAGCCTGGCGCCAGTGTTGTTCCAGGCTTGCTTACCGAACCGGCGAACTAGCCGCCCGGCACGCCTCGCGAGACTTTCCCGTCACCCTCACCACTATCTTCACAAGGGACGGTAGCTCTACTCGTGACCCCGCAGATTGCGCTGGACGTTTCGCCTCTTTCCACCTTGGTCGGCAACTCGCCGTGCATGAAGCAGGTGCACCGTCTCATAACGCGCATGGGGAAGTCGCGCTTCCCGGTGCTGATTCTCGGGGAGACGGGAACCGGCAAAGAGGTGGTCGCGCGCGCCATCCATAATATGGAATCGCGCGGACCATTCGTGATTGTCGATTGCTCTTCACTGGTCGGCCCCTTGATGGAGAGTGAGCTGTTCGGCTACACCAAGGGCGCGTTCACGGGTGCCTTCAACCAAAAGCTAGGCCTGCTCGACGCAGCGAACGGGGGCACCGCATTCTTTGACGAAATCGGAGAGCTGCCGCTCGAAGTGCAGATGAAACTGCTGCGGGTCCTCCAAGAAAAGCAGTTTCGGGCGATCGGCGCGCTCGCCCAGCGCAACTCGAACTTCCGGGTGATCGCCGCGACCAATCGCGACCTTATGGGAGAAGTCGAGGCAAAGCGGTTCCGGCAGGATCTCTACTACCGTCTGAACGTCATGCGCCTGCGGCTTGCCCCGCTGCGCGAGCGCCGCGACGATATTCCCGCTCTCATCTCGCATTTTTTGCAGCGCTACGGCAATGACCACCGGCTTGCGGATGAGGTTATGGATTCGCTGGTCGAGTACGATTGGCCGGGCAATGTCCGCGAGCTCGAACACGCAGTCCAGCAAATGGTGGCCATGAACTCCGGTCCGTGGATCACCGTAGCCGATCTTCCTTCGAGCGTCGTGAATCGTTCCTTTGAGCGCCAGATTGAGGGTCGGAACCAGGAGGAATCTTCCCCGGGCTTACCTTTCGCGAGCTTCAATGGCGTGGCGTCGACCGTCATCCCCTTGGCCGAAGTCGAGAAGAAGGCTATCCTACACGCGCTTGAATACACAAAGGGAGATCGCACGGTAGCTGCCGCGATGCTCGGCATCGGAAGAACCACTCTCTACCGCAAGCTGAAGGAGTACGGACTGTAAGATTGGGATCGTGCGCATTGCGCTCGATGCCAGTTATTGCGTTGACCCAAATCCCTCGGGCATCGCCCTCTACTCGCAAGAGCTGCTTTACGGCCTGGCGCGTGCGAATCCCCAAGATCAGTTTCTATGGTGTTTTCGCCCAAAGCCGTGGAGACGTGCGCCGCACACGGGCCTTCCCAATGTCAAACGGCGGCTCCTGCAACCGCCGCTGCCGACCTTCGCCGCTGACATCTTCCATGCTCTGAATCAAAGAGCGGACACACGTCCTTCGAGGAAAATAGTTTCGACGTTTCATGATCTATTCGTCATCACCGGTGACTACTCGTCACCCGAGTTCAGGAGACGTTTCACTGCTCAGGCACGGCGTGCGGCTGAAAACTCGGATCTCATCATCGCGGTCTCCCAGTTCACGGCCGATCAGGTGAGTAGCTTGCTCGCGTTTGATCGCTCACGTATCCGCATCGTGCCTCACGGAGTACGCGATATCGCAGATCCCTCGGGCACCGCACGGGAGAACATGATCCTGTTTGTTGGCGCGTTGCAGACTCGAAAGAACGTCGTCCGCCTAGTCGAGGCCTTCGAACAGCTATCGGGCGCATGGCGCCTTGTGCTTGCGGGCGCGCCTTCTGGTTATCAAGCCGAACGCATCCTCGACCGCATCAAGAAAAGCCCGTGCCGCGACCGAATCGAACTCCCGGGTTACGTATCGAGATCGGAGTTGGACCGCTTGTACTCTCGTGCAAGCATCTTTGCGTTGCCCTCGCTTGATGAAGGCTTTGGAATACCGGTACTTGAGGCTATGGCTCGTGGAATACCTGTCGTGACCTCGAACCGGTCCGCGCTGCCGGAGCTTGCCGGGAATGCCACGCTGCTGGTCGATCCGTACTCTGTCGAGGAGCTGGAATCCGCTCTCAATCGCCTGATCAAAGATCCCGATTTGCGAGCGGACCTGTCGGGCCGTGGATGCTTGCGCGCCAACTGCTATTCCTGGGATCGCACAATCCAGCAGACTCGCGCCATTTACCAGGAGCTGGCTGGCTGAGCTATTTCGATTCTTCGTCGAGCGAAATTTTGAGCGCTCGCAGAAACTTCTGATCTTGAGTGGTCAGCCGAATCTTGCCCGTTGATTCGTAGTGCACGGGACGTTGCCCGTCCTCGTCACCGAGCGATTCGCCTTCCGCTCCGTCTTCCCGCTTGTTAAACCCAATCGTGGCTTCGAGTACTAAAAAGACATCGTAGCCAGCGCGCTTGATGTCGCCGATAGCGCCTGCGATGCGGTCCGAATCGGAGAGCGATTCGTTGATCGCATTGCCCAGCTCCTGCATCAGGTCCTTTAGCCTCTCGTCCAAAATAATTCCTTCCCCGGGCACCTTCAGGTTATCACCCGATCCGGCTATCCACACCTAAGGGAAACTACAGGTTTTACGTCCATAGGTGCTCTAAGTACTAGACCGGCGGTAATCAATAACGATCTGCCTGTTCGATGCAACTGCGGCTGATTGATTCGCGCCTCGAGCCGACCGACTGCCTATCGTTCGCCCAGCAGGTCGGGACGCTCATAAGGCTTAGTCGAGTATCGGGCCGCTTCTTCTTGAGCACCGGCTGTATTGTCATGGGTGCGAATGGCCAGCTTGTATTCGTTCACGGCCCGGTCACGCTGTCCCGTAATATCAAAGATTTTTCCAAGATTTACGTGTGACCATACTTCGGTCCACTTAGGCTCGAGATCGCCGTTAATCGCCGCGCGAAACTCGTTGGCGGCGGATTGAAAATTATTCTGCTTAAAAAACAGCGATCCGATTCGATAATGCGCGAGCGAGCTGTTCCGGTTCACTTCGAGGGCTTTCTGGTACTCCCTCAGCGCGCTTGCATAATCGTTCACTTCGACGAACTGTTCGCCTCGCCGGATCGCAACCGCGATTTCCATGCTGGGGTCAAGACGCAAGATCCGATTTTGAGGATCGAGAATCACTTTGCGCGGTTTGCCGAACGTGTCCACGCTGAATTCTGAAGAAGTGCCCGTCACCTCTATCTTCTTGTCCTCGGGATTCCCTTCCGTTTCGATGCGCAAGTCAACAGGCATGCGGAACGTATCAAGATCCTGGTTGATCTTGCCCACAATCCGGAAGCCCTTTTGCGTTCGCAGCACCGTGTACTCGAGCTTGAATTCGGGCGATCCGCTCGATTCGAGCCATTGCAGGAAGAAGTACCGTAGGTCCTGGCCCGATGCCTGTTCCATCACTTTGCGGAAGTCTTCACTGCTGGCAGATTTATAGCTGTACTGGTCAATGAAGGCGTGCATGCCTTTCTTGAAATCCGTATCGCCTACGATGCCGCGCAGCATATTCAGGACCGCCGCCCCTTTCGCCGCCGTAAGCGCCCAATACTCAGGTGAATAATCCTCCAGTCGCGCCGCTTGCAGCACCGGCGGGTCTTTTATAGTGAGCGCTTCCACGTAGGTCGATTTCAAATCCGCTTCCATCGCCGCCGGACCTGCCGTCTGCTCCGTATAGAGAAGCTCCGAATAGCGCGCCGGCCCGTTCACCAGCCAAAGGTGGTTTCGTGTGGTCGGCGATACCAAAACGCCCCACCACTGTCGCGAAAGCTGGTTCGCCAGTACGCGCGTGTTCACCTGGTGCGTAATCGAGCCCGGCGCGAGAAAAATGATGCCCGGCGCTGAGTAGCCGTTTACTGCGCCTTGGTCCGTTTCAATGAATGTGAGATTCGCTTGAGGCGCAAGACCGTATTCCGAAGTAAGAAAGGTCATGATCTTGCCGGCCTCCTCGCCATAGGCCTGCGCATCCGCTGCTTGCTGGTCGCGGAAAAACACCTGCGTCGTAATCCCCTGCGAAGAGACGCGCGCGGGATCGCCTTTTACAACTGCAATGCTGCCTGGAAAACTGGCCTTATCGTAATGAAAAGAATAAATTGTACGGCCATCACTGCCGCGATCCGTCTTCATATCGCCGCTTGCCACGACCCGATACTCAGCAGGCGTACTAACCCGGATATCTGCGCTAAACCGGTCGACAGTGTATCCGCTTACCGGAAACCAGCGCGCTGGATACAGCAGATAACCATATTCCGGATGCAAAGCGGCGAACTTAATTCCAGATACAGGCGAGTCCTGATCACCCGTGAGCTTGCCGTCATAGGTCAAGGAAATCGCTGTTGCCTGGTTCTTATGCAGTGCGCCCGGAAAGGAAACGTTGATCGAAAAATCCTGAGGCGTCCGGACGGTTTGCAACGCACTGCCCGACGCATCTACTGCTTTGGTTACAGTGAGAGCGTTGTTCAGCTCGAATACGGCGTCGTTCGCATCATCAAGTGGAGTGAAATCGATTTTGGCTGTGGCGGCAATCGATTGAGTGCGCGGGTTGATATCGGCGTCAATGGTGTAATGCTGAACCTGGATGCGCGCGTGCTTTTCTTGTGCCGAGGCGCACATCGCCAACGCAAGACAAAGCACCATCCATCGGTAACCGCGTCTCATTATTTTGATTTTCCCTTAACCGCTTCGGGGCGAATGCCAACGAGCGGCGAAATTCCGGCTCGGCCCGTGCATGCCTCTTCAATAAGCTCCGCCGCGCGTGCGAATGGATCTCCTTCGCTCGTAAGTGCGAGCCGGACCTGCGCCAAATCGGCGCGCATGCGTCCGGCACGCTCCGGGTTCGTGAGCAGCTCCCCAGCCGCCGCGGCTATGTTTGACGGCGTCATGTCCTGTTGAATCAGTTCGGGAACGATCTGCCGTTCTGCAATCAGATTGACCATGGAAAGAAAAGGAACCTTGACGAGTCGCCTGCCTGCCCACCAACTGAGAGGGGCGACCTTATAGAACGTGACCAGGGGAGTGCCCAACACAGCCGCCTCCACGGTTACCGTACCGCTGGCAGCCAGGGCGAGATCGGCATGACCAATGGAGTCCCAAGTTTCGTTTTCAACTATTTGGATGGATAAAGCGCGAATGCGTTCCTTAAATGTTGATAGACAGGCGCGCATTCGGGCTGCCGCCGGTATCGCCAACACGGCAGAAAAGGCGAAGTGGCGGCGAAGTTCGGCGACAGCTTCGAGCAAAATCGGCAAGTGCCTTTGTGTCTCGCTCGCCCGGCTTCCTGGGAGCAGCACGAGCATCCGAGTATCTTTTGGAAGCCCGTGCCGGTCGAAAAACTCGTCGCGCGACAGCGTTTTGCGCACCATCGCCGCGAGCGGATGACCTATATATACAGCGCCCACTCCGCGTCGTCGAAACCAAGCCTCCTCAAAGGGAAAGAGGCAGAAGAGCTTGTCGACCAGCGCCCGAATCGTTTTAACCCGGCTCTGCCGCCAGGCCCAGACCTGCGGAGCCACCAGATAAAATACCGGCACTTTCAGGCGTTTCAAATGCCGGGCCAGACGGAGATGAAAATCCGGGCTGTCGGTGAGCAGCGCCGCGTCGGGAGGATGCTCCTCGACGAAGCGGATCAGCTTCCGGTATTCGCGATAGATTCCGGGCAGATGACCGGTCACCTCCGCCAGACCGACAACGGACAGCTTGCCGAAATCGATTACGGATTTCACGCCTGCGGCCTGGAGCTTGGGCCCCGCAGATCCGTAAAATTCCGCTGACGGATATCTAAGAGATAGCTGCGATACTACGCCGGCCGCGTACATGTCGCCCGACGCTTCGCCCGCGGAAACAAGAAATCGCACTTGGTTACGAGCTTCCGACGGCCGCGGCAACCTTGAATGTTGCAGAGATAAGCGCCCGCGCTTCTTCCTGTATGCGGCGCAGGTGCTCCTTGCCGAGAAAACTTTCCGCGTAGATCTTATATACGTTCTCGGTTCCCGACGGCCTCGCGGCGAACCAGCCGTTCTTCGTCACCACTTTCAGGCCGCCGATCGGCGCTCCATTTCCGGGCGCGCTAGTCAGCATGGCTTCGATCTTTTCACCCGCCAGCTCCTCCGCCGAAACCTGTTCAGGCGAGAGCTTCTGCAGAATCGCCTTTTCATCGGGCGTCGCAGGCGCATCGATCCGCTCATAAACCGGATCCCCAAACTCACCGGTGAGTTTGCGGTAGCGCTCCCCGGGATCCTCACCGGTTTTGGCAGTCATCTCAGCGGACAACAGGCCTAAAATCAAGCCGTCCTTGTCGGTGCTCCAGGCCGATGCATCGGTTTGCAGGAACGAAGCCCCAGCGCTCTCTTCGCCTCCAAATCCTAGTGACCCATCGAGCAGACCCTCAACGAACCATTTGAACCCTACAGGTACTTCAAACAGCTGCCGCCTCAGAGCTGCGGCAACGCGGTCGATGATGCTGCTACTCACAAGCGTTTTCCCTATACCGGCATCGGCGCGCCAAAGTGGCCTGTGGCGAAACAGGTATTCGATCGCGACCGCAAGATAATGATT
Organism: uncultured Acidobacteriaceae bacterium; assembly: GCA_963803455.1. GTDB lineage: Bacteria > Acidobacteriota > Terriglobia > Bryobacterales > Bryobacteraceae > Bog-105. The sequence goes on from CAWDMK010000001.1 coordinate 48,900, forward strand.
CGGGTTCATCAGGCCAGCGCTGCGAGTAACCACTCCGTGCCGGTCGTGATCTGTATCGCAAGCGAACGCGATATCGAATTGATCTTTTAGCGCGATCAGGCTCGCCATAGCGTAGGGAGACGAACAGTCCATGCGAATCTTGCCGTCCCAATCTACTGTCATGAACCGGAACGTCGGATCGACGGCGGTGTTCACGACGGTGAGATTCAAGCCGTAACGTTCCGCGATGCGGGGCCAATAAGCGATCCCGGCACCGCCCAGTGGATCTACACCGATCTTCAGACCGGTCCCCGCAACAGCCGCGAGATCCACCACACGCCATAACTCATCCACATAACTCGAAACATAGTCGAAGCGGTGTGTTGTACCTGCCTTCAAAGCGCTCTGATACGGAACTCGGGCAACGCCCTTTAAGCCGGTCACAAGCAACTGGTTCGCGGAGTCTTCAATCCATTTGGTTGCGGTCGTATCGGCGGGACCGGCCGACGGCGGATTATATTTAAATCCGCCATCCTCTGGCGGATTGTGCGACGGCGTGATCACGATCCCGTCAGCGAGCCCCTCATTCCGCCCACGGTTATACGTGAGAATGGCATGCGATAACGCCGGGGTTGGCGTGTAGCCCTCGTCCTGATCGATCATCACCTCGACATGATTCGCCGCAAGCACCTCGAGAGCAGTCGCGAATGCCGGCTCTGAAAGACCGTGCGTGTCCTTCGCCAGAAAAAGCGGACCGCTTGTGCCTTGCTGCTTCCGGTAACGGCAGATGGCTTGCGTAACCGCGAGAATGTGATCCTCATTGAACGACGAAGTAAACGACGAGCCCCGATGCCCGGACGTGCCGAACGCGACGCGCTGGCTCTTCTCAGCCGGATCAGGGTGAAGCGAATAGTAGCTCGTAATGAGGCGCGAAACATTCACCAACTGAGATGCTTCCGCCGGTTTGCCTGCGCGCGGATCAGTCGTCATAACCACCTCACCTCTGATAAAAGCCGGCCGATGCGCCTACCCAATCCAGATCCTTATTGAAATCGACACCCATCATCTTGCCGCGGCCAGTGCGAATGATGGTCGTTACGGGTTTTAGCGCGCCGTCCCAGATGTACATAATGCGGGTCTCAACCTTCGTCATGCCGCTCGGCGTCTCAACAGTAGGAACGAACTCCATTTTCCGTTGCAGGATGAAGTTCGATCTCTCGCCCTCCGGAATCGCAAGAATCTCTTCCCGGCTCGGAGAGATCTTCACGCCAAGACCGGCGAATGAGTAGAGCGGCTTCAAAACGTAATTGCAGAGATCGTCCGGCAACTGTTTCAGCTCAGAGAGAAACCAGGTCTCGGGCACACAGACGTGCTGCAACCAGGGCAGCGAAAACTTACTCAGGCGAAAAAACCAGTTCGGATGGCCGGCCCATTCGACATCCAGGTCGTCAGTAAACTCGAACGCCGCATGTATGTTTTTTCGCACTAGCTCGTCCACGATCGCCCGGTTATAAATGCGTTTCACCTCGATCCCGTCGAGATACAGCCTCCGGCCCGCTTTCTTCACATCCGTTATCGAAGCGATACGGATTCCCAGCAACTTGCTCGTGAGCAGGAAATCCGCGAGTGTCTTCTGCTCAAAGGGCTCGATTTCGAGCAGAATGACATGCTCCGGCGCATGGCCGCCCAGGACGGCACGTCGCAGCAGCTCCAAATACCCGTGCTCATCCAGGCCGCCGAGAAACGCCGTCAAGCTTCCATCCAAATGGTACACGCGCCGGTAGGTATCGGCCAGAGCAGGTTGAAACGCATAGAGTGACGGAAATCCCTGGATCTCTACCAATTTCGGCTCGAGACTCCCATCGGGCGCGCGCACCAAACCGAAATCAGCCTGCACAAAAAGCGGGTTGGCCGCCTCATTAGGAACCCGGAACCGAGGCGGAATGGCGGTCTCAGATGCTTTCCGGTACTCCTCATTTTCAGCCAGCTGCTGATAGAGTTCCCGGCCATAACGCGACATGGTTTCGAGTAGCGGCTTCGGAAAGAAGACCGGAGTTTCGCTGCAACGAAACCCTACGTGCGTACCCGAGACCTCGTCGATCGCCCCGCAAAATTGAGCGTACAACTCAGGGGTCCACCGTGCATTGAAGCGCTCGCGTAGCTCAGGTACCACAAAGCCTGTTCTCTAGACCAGAAACTCGCCGTGCTGCATAATTTGGCGGTCATCCGCCCAGATGTCGAAATCCCTTCCAACCACATCAATGTGAGTGGTAGAAGTCCACTCCGCCCCTGTGTGCATTCCGTAAGGATTCCCAAAAGCAATGTGTACGCCGGGTATTTTTTCGTCCTGCAGAATATTGCCGATCACATTCTTAAGTGCCGTATTGGTGCCGATCGCAAACTCACCGACACGATTGCTATTTTCATCGCGATGCGTGTACTCTTCGAAGTCGCGTTCCAGTTGCTTATTCTCCGAGCTCACCTGCGTAAGGCGATTACGCTCGATGCGAACCGTCAGCGGCGTCTCTTTCAGATCGCCGAACTTGCTGCACAGATAGTCGCCCACCACCCCATCCACAATGAAGGTTCCATTCACCTCGAGCGGCGATGTAAAGACTTCGCCTCCCGGCAGATTCCCCCATTTCTCAGGGCTGATGATTCCACTCGTCTTGACCCACCGGTATTCAGGGCATAGTTCAGCTCTGATATCGGTGCCGGCCGAAGTGGTCGCGCGGACTCGATTTTGCGTTTTTGACGATGCTCATCACCCGCAGACTCAGCTCGTCCACTTTCTGGAAATCCGCTCGCATGCCTTCGAGCATGATCTTTTTCTCGATATTGACCATGTGTGCATGCCGCAGCTTCTTGCGATTCACGACATCTGTCATCTGCATGCGCGTCCTCAGTTCGTTCGGCTGCGCTTGCACGGCGAAAATGCTTACCTGGCTCGATTCCATGTCGTCCAGAATCGCTTTCGGCATATCGGTCAGCGGCCGCGGCGCGAGATCTTCCAAAACGAACGTGCGGTACGGGCACCCGCATGAATCGAGCTCTGCGACCAGGCTTGCAGCGATCTCTTCGCAAGCTTGATCGGTGATCAGCGTTACTTTCTCAGAGGGCTGAATTCGTAGGCAAACAAACACGGCATTGTGCGCGCCCGCTTTCAGCTCAGGGTCGAAGCATTTCACACTCAGGTCGGTGTTGATCACGCGGCACCCGCGCCCAACTGCTCGGCCGATAGCCCGGCTTCTGTCTCGTAAATGATGTAGTCCACTACCTTGTGCAAATCTCCTGTCTCCTGGAAAATGCGCAGTTGGCGGTCCGCGCCAGTGCCATTTTCAAGGATGCGGTGGATGTAGTTGATCTCATTCCGCGAGCCGAGCTCATCGACAACATCGTCGACAAACTCCAAATATTCATAGATGAGATCCCGCACCGGAACCTCGATCTGCTTTCCGAAATCGATAATCTTGCCGTCTATGCCGTACCGCGACGCGCGCCATTTGTTTTCCATGATGAGCGCTCGGCGGTAGAGCCGAAAACTCTGGTTCGCCGAGAGCAATTTGTAGAGCTTGGCAATTGTCGCCTGAATCAGCGCCGCGATGGCGATCGCCTCGTCGGCTCGCATCGGCACGTCGCAGATCCGAAACTCGAGTGTCGGAAAATTCGGATGTGGCCGGATGTCCCACCAGATCTTCTTCGCGTTGTCGATGCAGTTCGTCTTCACCAGAAGATTGACGAACGTCTCGTACTCGCCCCAGCTCGGAAAGTAATCCGGGATGTTCGTCCGCGGGAACTTGTCGAATACCTTTCCGCGATACGATTTCAGCCCCGTATCCATGCCCAGCCAAAAAGGCGAGTTCGTCGAGAGAGCCAAAATATGCGGCAAAAAGTAGCGGGACGCATTCATCAATTGAATTTGCGTCTCGCGATCTTCCACGCCGATGTGCACGTGCAGCCCGAAGATCAGATTCGCGCGCGCTACCATCTTCAGATCCTGCACGATGGTGTAATATCGCTCGTCCGGATAGATATCCTGTTTGCGCCAGTCCGCGAAAGGGTGCGTCCCCGAGGCTGCCAGCCGCAGCCCATTCTGCTTTGCCAGATTGACAATCTCCGAGCGCAGGCACTTCAACTCCTTCGCCGCATGTTTGATGTTCTGGCATACGCCTGTCCCGATCTCGACAACCGACTGGTGCATCTCGGCCTTCACTGCTTCTTTCAGCAGCATCTTTCCCTTGGCGATAATTTCCGAGTCGATATGCGAGCGCAAATCCCGCGTCACGGGATCTACCGTCTGGTATTCCTCTTCGATGCCGATTGTGAGGCTAGGTGCCATAACATCGCCTCTCTTCAGGATGTCGCAGCTGTACTTTTTGCCGGCCCCGCGTTCAGGAAATAGGACCACCGATACTCCACCTGCGAACGCTTGTCGCTGCGCGCCTTGTCAATCGCGAGCTGCGCCATGTTCTCGACCACCCAATCGAAGTTTGCCTGCCCGACTGAATGAACATCAGCGTCCGGAGCGGGATTCAAGAAATCGATCGCGTAGGGCACGCCATCCTGGACCGCCAGCTCCACGGTGTTGAAGTCGTAGCCGAGCGCCTTACACAACGTGACTGAATCCTTTATCAATCGCGCTTTTAGCGTTTCCGATCCCGCAGCGCCGTCCTTCACGTAACGCAAGTGGTGCGGCTGCTTTGGATCGTACTTCATCACGCGCACCTTCTCCTGCCCGACCACGTAGCAGCGATAGTAATCATCGAATTCCACCGCCGACTGGAGCGTCATGCACATGCTGCCCGTCTGGTCGTAAGCCTTGAAGAATTCTTCAGGCGAATGCACTTTGAAAACGTGCTTCCAGCCTCCGCCGCTGAACGGCTTCAGAAACGCCGGAAACCCGACATACGCAAACACTTCATCCCAGTTCAAAGGAAACGCCAGATTGCGCATGGATTGAACGGTCGTGCCCGGCGGATGCGATTTGTGCGGCAAAACCACCGTGTTCGGTACCGCCACTCCCAACTTGCTCGCGAGCGCATAGTTGAAAAATTTATCGTCGGCGCTCCACCAAAATGGGTTGTTAATTACAACCGTGCCCGTCAGCATGGAGTTCTTCAGATACGCGCGGTAGAACTCGATGTCGTGAGAGATGCGGTCAATAATCACGTCATACCCGCTCGGCTCGGCCATCTTGATCCCGCCGATCCGGATGTGCTCCGCCGTTACCCCGCGAACATTCTTGCTGTTAATTCGTTCCACCAGCGCGTGCGGGAACGTGTTCTCCATCCCATAAATGATCCCGATCTTCGGCATACTCGCCTCCTTGCAAGTGGCGGCGCGAAATGGCTTTTCCGCCCGCTTCCGCGCTTAAGTAAAGAATTTTACCGCCATGCGCTGCCATAGCGGCCAATCATGGCGCTGGCCTCCGGTCCAGACATCCAGCCAGTGCGGAATCCCTCTTGACCCCAAAATCTGGGCCATCCGGAAGTTTTCTCCCAGACAAATATCGTGATCCCCCGCCGCCAAAACCAGTTTCATCCTTTGATACCGGTCGAGAAACCAGGGATCGCTGATATTGGGAATGTAATCGGGCGGATTATTGAAATAAAAATCGTTATCGTAATACCCGCTCATGAACGGCCGCATATCGAAAGCTCCGCTCATCGCCACGCTTGACGAGACGACGTCGGGGTGCTTCATCGCGAAGTTGAAGGCGTGATACGCGCCGAGGCTGCAGCCCGTAGTCCCAATCTGCGGAGATCCGTTCACGCCCCGAATCAGCGGAAAGACCTCATACAGCAGGTAATCCTCGTAGGTGATGTGCCGCATGACCCGATCATGGGGGTGGAGGTTCCGGTTGTACCAGCTTTCCCCATCGATGCTGTCAACGCAGAACACGTGCAGGCGCCCCGCTTCGATGGTCTGCCAGACTGCGTGAATCATCCCCGCATCCTCGTATTCGAAAAATCGGCCCCGCGAGCTGGGAAATACGAGAAGGGGCGATCCGGCATGCCCATAAGCCAGCAACTCCATGTTACGGCCTAGCCGTGGACTGAACCAGTTGTGATACTCGCGGCGCATATGCGAACTGTAGACGCAGTTTTCGGCCTCCCGGCGTCGTTTTTACCAAACGAACTCGAATGGGTTCGTTTTTGCGTTCAGAGCAGTTCCTTGTGCCGGAAACAGCCCAGGATGTGATCGTTTACCATGCCCGTCGCCTGCATGAACGCGTAACAGATCGTCGAGCCAACAAACGTGAATCCGCGCTTCGCCAGGTCCTTGCTCATGGCATCCGATTGCGCCGTACGCGCCGGCACATCTTGCATGCGCTTCCACCGGCTCCGGATGGGTTGACCGCCCACGAATTGCCAGATGTAAGCATCGAAACTGCCGAATTCCTGCTGGATGGCTAGGAACGCCTGGGCATTTCGCACCGCCGCGCGAATTTTTAACCGATTCCGTACGATGCCCGTATTCCCGAGCAATGCCGCGATCTTCGCTTCGTCATATCGAGCGACCTTGTCCGGATCGAAGCAGTCGAATGCCGCGCGATACGCCGGCCGCTTTTTCAAGATCGTAGACCAGCTCAGGCCCGCTTGCGCACCCTCGAGAATGAGGAACTCGAACAGCGCGCGATCGTCATGGACAGGAACGCCCCATTCCCGGTCATGATAGGCGGTCATAAGAGGATCGTTGGCCGCCCAAGCGCATCGCCTCGACATCGGAACATAGTACTGCACGTGATCAGCGGCGCTTCATACATTAGTTGACTAAGTCAACTATCTTTACCTATAATGCGGAACGGGTTGCCTCAACCTTACACAGAGCTTGTGCGCAGCTTCAACCGCTTCTATACCAGGCGGCTTGGGCTACTGCGCGAAGGGCTCCTGAAGACGCCTTTTTCACTCACCCAGGCTCGCGTCCTCTATGAGCTTGGTCAGCGGCGGGAAATTCGGTCGAAGGATTTGCTCGAAGAGCTTGGGCTTGATGCCGGTTATCTCAGCCGGTTGCTGAAGAGCTTTGAAAAACAGCGGCTCATCGCGCGATCGAGTTCAAAGCAGGATCGCCGCGTCCATCACGTCTCGCTCACCGCCCGCGGACGAAAGGAGTTTGAGAACCTCAACGCGCGATCGGAAGCCGAAATCGGCAAAATGCTCGCGAACTTGACCGGCTCCCAACAGCAACGGCTCGCCACAAGCATGAACGCCATTCGGGAACTGCTGGAACGGCCGGACGATGCCCCCCAAGCGTTTACCCTCCGCACGCACCGGCCCGGCGACATCGGTTGGGCCATCGCGCGTCACGGCGAGCTGTACGCGCAGGAATATGGGTGGGATTCCACCTTCGAAGGCTTGGTCGCCGAGATTGCCGGAAAGTTCTTGATGCGCTTTGACGCCGAGCATGAACGATGCTGGATCGCGGAGCGCAATTACGAGCGGCTAGGCTGCGTATTTCTGGTCAAGCAATCGAAATCGATCGCCAAGCTGCGGTTGCTCTTAGTCGAGCCGTCCGCTCGCGGAATGGGCGTGGGCGCCAGGCTCGTACACGAATGTGTCGAATTCGCACGTTGCGCCGCCTACCGAAAAGTGACGCTCTGGACCAACGATGTCTTGCACGGGGCCCGCAGAATTTACGAGCGTGCCGGTTTTTCGCTCGTCAAACAAGAACGCCACCACAGCTTTGGCCACGATCTCATCGGTCAGTTCTGGGAGCTCAAACTCTAGGCTTACCCATGAATCAGCTGACGGTGAGATAGGTGGTATACCGCTCGTTCGCTATCGCCACGAACGGCAGGAACCGTAATCGGCCCACGGCAGTCTCAGCCTGCCACTCGTGTTGATCGCCAACCCTCTGAGCTCCGAGTAATTGCTGGCGCGTCAGCACGAGCGCGTTCTCTGTAATCGGAAACAGGACGAGCGGACCTCGGACTAGCGCAACTGTGTCGCTATGGGCAGGGTCAATGGGTTCGAGCCGCATAGGCAACGCGAGGTCAAGCTCGACGTGATCGCCATCCATCCAGCGCCGTCGAATCGTGGCAAAACCTTTTGCGACGGGCGGCGAAACGCGCGCGCCGTTTACTCGGATGAGCGCGGCGCCGGCCGCCCAATTAGGAATCCGCACACGAAGGGAAAACTCCGAAGCCCGTGAAGTTCGAAATGACATCTTAATGCGTCCTTCAAACGGGTACTCTCCGGATTGCGTCAACGTAAACTCTGCGCCGCTAGCCGTCGTCCATCGCAGACTGGACGGCAGAAACAGATTTACAAACACGCCATCTTGATCGCGAAAGTAAGTCAGGATGCGATAGTCCGCCGCCACTTGCGGCAGTGTGCCGGAGCAGCAAGGCCAACGGTCTGGAAAATAGGACTTATTGCCGGAAGAATGATAATCGGAGTAGTAGAAAGCCCGGCCGTCAGGCTGCAGCGGCTTAGCCCCCAGCACGGTGTTATAGAGAACCCGCTCCATACTGTCACCGTAGCGGCCGTCGCGTGTCACGCGCAGCAAATAGCGGGTCAGCTTGAAATGCGCATAACTTCCGCACGGTGTTTCAAATCCCCGATGTGTTTTCGCGAGGCTGGCATACAGAACCCCGCTCCCCGGTGAGCTGAAACTTTCATCAGGTCCCCATCCGCCGGTAGCAAAGCTCTGCGTAGCCGTGATCATTTCGAAGCCGTTCATAGCGGCACGGAGATGCTTCAGGCTGGCTTCAGCAAGATAGGCCTGCATCGCAGAGCTCAGCGCATTGCAAAAGCTATACGCGTGATGATTTGCCAGAATATTTTTATTCTCGGAGAGCGGGTCGAAGTAGGTCCGGTTTAGAAGAAACCTCGAAGCCAGCCGCCTATACCGTTCGCCTGCGCCGCGCTCCCAGGCAAGATACAAATTCTCCGGAAGAGTATACGATTCATCCCACGTGTAATCATCGCTCGTGTTCTCGCCAATGGACTTTCTCCACCGCCGCTGGGGCTCGTCGCGGTTCAGTGCCTCGGGCGGCAGATGCGGCTCGGCTGCATCCGTGGTTCGATCGAGAAGCCGCCGCGCTGATGCTACATCCGCGAATCGATGAGCATCGAGAAGGCCGATGACCATCTTGTCGTAGTTGTACGCCGGATAGCGAAAGTTCGTGTAGAACCGGCCCGAAATAGCGGACTCATAAAGAGCGAGCAGGCGCTCCAATTTCAATCGCGTCCGAGGTTCGCGATCGACAGCATACCCGCGCGCCAGCGCCGAGATCCATTGCCCAAAACAATGTGCCGGTGCGAAGCCATGGCCGCCGCTTTCTGTTTTCTGAAGTTCTACCTCGTCATACCAGCCGCCAAGGTCGGGACCGGGCGCCGGCAACCCTGCTCGCAGCCGCCACGGCTTAAGCAAACTATCATCATTCAGCGACAGGAGGACAGATTGCGTTTCCTCAAATTGTGTTTGAGCTAGTCCAGGCGCCAGGTCTACGTCGCCGTACCCGAACTCTTCGAGTGGCGTTTGTGTCGCGCGCGAACCAAAGAGGGGCGATCCAAAGGCTACGGTAGCCAGGCTTGCAGACTGCAGAAACGCACGCCGGGAGGTCATAGTAACACTGGTCTCATTCTATTCGCCACCATTACCGTTAACGTCAAGGCGAGCAAACTCGCTGAGAAACGCGCCCGGATTTCTGTCACCAAGCTCAGCGCGGCTGCGATAAAGCAACCGCTACGAAGTACACCCAAAACCGATGCTACGGAATCCACGCCGGCATGATCGACGAGATGGCCTCTGTCACCTTGAAATGTTCAGTGCCGAAACCCGCGATTGGCCCGCTTCGTTGCGCCTAGCCCAATATCGCGTCACATCTCTGAGAATTTACTGCAAGCGCAACGCTCTTCTTGAACCGATACCCGCTCCCCAACCGCTACGATAAGAAAAGCGCCACCGAGCTTTATGGAAAGCCACGAGTCTCCATCTCTTCCTACTCGCCGATACCTTCTCAGAACCGCGACGGCAGCGGTCGCGGCTGTCGGCCTTCCACGAGTCATATTTGCAAGTGCCCCAGCCAGCTCTGTCGCCATCGTCCGGTGCCGCAGCTACGCCGATTTCAGCAGCAAGTTATCGACCGCCTTCGACCACCTCGGCGGCCTCGAAAATCTGGTTCGTGGAAAAACAGTCGCGCTCAAAGTAAACCTCACCGGAAATCCCAGAAACTTTCCGCTCACGCCGGATCTCCCCTACCGCACTGACGGAACCACTCTCGCCGCAACGGTTCACTTGCTCGCCAACGCCGGAGCGCGCCGCATTCGAATCATCGAGAGTTTCTTTCCTGCCCGCCAGGATCTCAGCTTATGGGCGCGTTATGGGATCGATGTCCACACGGTCAACAGCCTGGGCGTTCCAGTCGACTGGGAGAACGTTCAGAATCTCGGCAAGTACAAGCAGTATGTTCGTCTCAAAGTCCCGTGGGGCGGCTATCTGTATCCGGCGTACTATCTCAACCGCGCCTTCGCCGACTGCGACGTCTATGCATCGCTTTCGAAGTTGAAGAATCATTGGATCGCGGGCGTCACGATGTCGATGAAGAACAATTTCGGCAACACGCCGTGTTCATTGTATGGCAGCGATTGCGGCTCGGATGGTAATGAAAACCCAACTCAAGAGCGCGGCGCCGTACTGCATGAGGGAAGCGCCAAAGCCCCGGCGGGCGTCGACCAGGAACTTCATCCTGCCTCCCCGCGCGACCCCGGTTACCGCGTTCCGCGCGTCACTGTGGACCAGGTGGGTATTCGGCCCATCGATCTGGCCATTGTTGACGGCGTTGAGACAGTGCGTGGCGGTGAGGGTCCGTGGCTTCCCGGTCTCGAGAGAATGTCTCCGGGAGTGATCATCGCCGGACGCAATCCGGTGTGCGTGGACGCAGTCGGTATGGCCGTAATGAGCTACAGTCCGCAAGCCGGCCGCGGCGCGTCGCCCTTTATCCGCGGCGACAACACGCTGAAACTTGCCGAAGCAGTAGGAATCGGAACCGCCGACCTTAACCGCATCGAAGTCCTCGGCCTAACCGTCAAACAGGCTCAGATCAGTTTCGGCCCCGGAGCGGTCGGCAAGAAGCTAAGCGAGCTCAACAGTTGATCGAGCGAGTCGCTCAGCGATCTCAAGCTGCGCTTCCCTTGAGCTCCTCACGGATAATTCTCCGTAGCGTGTCTTCGATCCTCGGCGCTTTGCCGTCGAGATATTCGCGCAAAGCCGAGTTAATCAGCGTTTGATACCCGACTGAACCGCCGGACCGCTCGGCTATCTCGAAAAAGAGATCCACGATGTCTTCATCCAGCGGATGGATTTTCATCCAGCCGGATGGTGACTTTCCCCTTGCCTCTATGGAAGTTTAAGCAGCGGCGCCTCGTCCGCATGCAATGACTCGCCCCCGCTTGCCTCTATGGGAAGCTCGTAAGTGGAGCGTCTTCATGCTTGCGCACTCGTCCGGCAGCACGTGTACATACCGATTGTATGGCGGCTGCTATGAGTCGAAGTAGAGAACCCCAGCAACTCAACTGTTAACCTATCGGTCGCCTCTGTTATAACTGAACCGGGAGCTATTGCATGCTCGAACTCAAGGTCCGCAAATTCGGCAACTCGCTCGGGGTGATTCTCCCAAAAGAAGCCGTCAAGCGCCTGAGTACGAAAGAGGGCCGGCGCCTCTTTCTGATCGAAGCGCCTGAGGGCAGCTATCACCTGACCCCATACGACCCCGAATTCAAGAAGAAAATGGCGAAGGCCGAGGACATCATGGCCCGGTATCGCAATACCCTCCACACTCTCGCGAACTGAAGCAGCCGGTCTTTCTCAGGCCCGGCATCAGAATAATCCGCGGCCCGATGAAAACAACCTGAACCGGATCGCACTACAATCATTCAGTAATCGTGGCTACCAGAACGAAAGGCTCCTCGTCCCGCCGTGCTCGAGGCTCAAAGAACGGCGGCGAATCCGATCCAACCGCTCAAACCAAGAACTACTCATACCCGACCGAAACCCGCGCCGCTGCGGCCCGACATCGGCACTCAGGCGCAGTTCCGAAAACGGAAGCAGCCCGCCCGCTATACGTACGATTCCTCGCTATCGCCCGCGCTCGATTGGGACGGTCAGAACGCCGCGCGAAAGCAAGGCGAGGAGCTCATCCGCGAGATTCTCGAAGCGCCCACCCTCGAATCCGCCCGCGATGCGGCACGCCGGTTGCAGCAGCTCTCGAAGCCGTTTCTGAATTGGGCAGGCAAAGCCGAGCGCTTGTCCTTCGACGTTCCCTCTCTTCCGCTCTTTGTGCATGAGCGGCTTTCAACCAGTGCGATTTTAGAAACTCTGCGCGGCCATCGTCAGGATGCCGGGCAGATGAGAATGTTCGATCTGTTCGGCGACCCGCAGCATTCGATCACAGATCAGATTTTGAAGCCTTACGAGCACGGCCCCTGGCAGAATCGCATGATCCTCGGCGATTCACTGATCGTAATGAACTCGCTATTTCAGTACGAGGGCATGGGCGGCAAGGTCCAAATGATTTACATGGACCCGCCCTATGGCGTCAAATTCGGTTCGAACTTCCAGCCATTCGTCCGCAAACGCGATGTCAGTCACGGCGATGACGAAGACATGACCCGCGAGCCCGAGATGGTCCAGGCCTATCGAGACACGGAACTCGGGCTGCATTCGTATCCTACCTGGGACTGCAATACATTCCCGACATCGTCGGTCTGCGCCCGTTCCTGTAGCCGCTTCTCTGCCAACAGGTCGTCGGGCGAGGGCTGCGCCGCGCCAGCTATGACCTCAGCAAATGAGGGCAAACTGAATGAAGAAAGTCGCCAAAGTTTTCGGCGTGCCCTTCGAGGTAATCCCGTTCAAAGCGGATCCGAAAGGCAGCTCTCGCAAGGCGCGAAAAGCGCTTCCACGCTCACGCCCTTCCTGAGAAGGCGGGCTATGAGATTCGTTTCCGTGCGTCGAAGGTTATACGCGCGCCATCCGTAAGCGCATCATAGTAGACTCAGAGCTCGGAACGATCCGCGGCTTACCTTTCACTGCCTCGTTCAGCGGCCGTTTCAGCCATTTCCACGGGAGTGCAGCGTTACGCAGGATTCACTTTGAGGAGCGGTCTCTTTCGAAGCTGCCAAGGCTGGCGGGCGCATGTCGCCCAGCTGTAGGAGAAGGCTACCGGGAGTATCGCTGCCGAGGCTCTGGAAATCTCTTATCATGTGCATCTGATCGTGGTATCCACAACCGTGAGCGATTGTCAGCCAAGAACGGTCAGGTGAAGTGAGCTTGTCATCAAGCGCCGTTTGGAAACGCGTGATTCGCGAGAACAGTTTTGGAGCCATTCCAATCTCGTCCAGAAATCGCCGTTCAAACTGCCGGACACCTATATCGGCGTCCTTGGCAAGTTCACCTACGCGCGTTACGCCTTGATGCTGAAGAATGCTAAGAGCGCTGTTCGATATCGAGGTACGGCGGGCGACGTTTTCTGCCCGTCTCAACAAATATTTTTCAGCCAGTCGCACCCGCTCCTCAAAAGAGGCAGTTTCGAACATGCTTTCCCAAAGCTGCCAGACGTCGCTTCCTAAAACATCTTGGGCGGCATACGACCGGTTCACCAGCAAACGGACAGGAATCCGCAACAGCTCCGACGGGCCTAGCGGCTGGAAGAAGATGCCAAATGATTCAATCTTCCCGCGGAGACGAATCCATGCTCGCCGCTTGGTATTTGGCCCGACAAGTGAAATTCGGGAGGCGGATTCATTCGCGCCGTCCGCGTACTCGATGACCGTTGAATTGCAGAAATCAAACTGAAGGATCGTCTCGAGCGAGGCAGGAGCGGGTTGCACGATATCCTCCGTGGCATACCCGATCTCGCGCTGAGCAAACGCCCGAACGTACTCTCTGAGCTGGCGGCACGGTGTTGCGGAGCGGACTTGATGCACAACCCCAACCTCCGTGAGTCAGGTCTTGGATCTCAGCTGTTAATGGTAAACATTGTCGCATTTCGTGCTAACGCTCGTTGTGCCGTGATTTAAGCAAGTTGTCGCGTTTGTACTATGCGGGCCCACCGATCTGGCCGCACACTGTAAGCGGAAGCAGAAACGGAGATTGTAATGGCACATCCATCTTTAATCGCTATATCGACCGATCCAAACACGGCTGGGGTATATGGCGAGGGACCCACCGGCGTCTATGGAAAAAACACGCTCGGAACCGGCAACGGAGTCATCGGTTACAGCGATCAAGGTCGAGGCATCTGGGGTCACAGCAAAGAAACTGGAATCGGAGTTCTGGGCGAAAGCGTTCAGGGCCAAGGCGTCTCGGGGACGAGCGATGGGAATTATGGCATCCAGGGACATAGCAACAAGAGCGCTGGGATTCGGGGCTCTTCTGACGAGGGCCGGGGAGTGGAGGGCTGGGCCAAGAACTCGGAGGGGGTAGTTGGGATCACTGATACCGGCAACGCCGTCTGGGGCCAAACCGCGGGTGCAGGCGCTGGAGTATTGGGCTCAAGTAAAGGCGGCATAGGCGTCTATGGAACCAGCGAAATGAATTCCGGTGTAGTCGGCAAATCGACCAGTGGTGCCGGCGTATTTGGCTATCATGGCGACCCGCGTTTACAGGAAACGACTGTTGGCAACGACGGCGCTAACGCCGGTGTGTTCGGAGCCAGTGACGTTGGATCCGGAGTGGTTGCCTATACCAGAAATTCCGCTGTTCCTGCTCTATATGCATTCGGAGGCTTTCGAGCATACTCAGGGACTAACAGCTTTGCCGGTGTGTTCGACGGTAATGTGCAAGTGAACGGCAATGTTCAGGTCAACGGCGACATATTCGTCCCTGGCGCCGATTGCGCGGAACAGTTCGATATTGCGGAGGGGACAGCGGCTGATCCAGGGACTGTTGTCGTCATTCATCGTGACGGCACATTACGGCCAAGCGAGAGCTCGTACGACAAAAAGGTGGCCGGTGTGATTTCGGGCGCCGGTGCGTACAGGCCAGGTCTTGTTCTGGACAAGCAGGAGTCCGACAGCAAGCGGCAACCCGTTGCGCTGGTCGGCAAAGTCTATTGCAAAGTGGACGCTCAGTACGGACCCGTAGCCGTAGGAGATCTTCTCACCACTTCACCTACTCCTGGGCATGCGATGAAAGCGGAGGATCCGCTGAAGGCTTTCGGGGCAGTGATTGGGAAGTCGCTCGACGACTTCGTTTCCGGTACGGGGCTGGTACGTATTTTGGTATGTCTGCAGTAACTTCCCGCAACCACTGATATGCCGAAAACACGGAAATACCAAGCGCTCCCAGACCCGACCGGCGCCGCGTTTCCCGGGGCCGGTTGCTCGCCGATCGGTACCTTGATCAATCCGAACGTTACGGGAGTTACGCCTCCGGCCACTGCCGTTTTTTCAAACGGCTCGGCAGAAAAGTTGCATAACGTCCATGTCCAGCTCATCTTCTGGGGAGCATGGTGGAATAACAACCCGCTTGCTTCACAGGTGAACAACGCTGTGGTGAACCTTCTTGCCGGACCTTACATGACCTACCTGGCGCAGTACGGCGTGCATCGCGGAAATGTCAGAGGAATGACCTTTGCCGGAGACAGCGAGCCCGGCACCTTCAATTTCCGATCTGTCACAACCTTCGTCACCAATCTGTTGGATAACGATCGGCTGCCAGAGCCGGACGAGGAGTGGCCGATTGTCTACGCGGTCATTATGCCGGCGAATTCCACGTCGCAGAACTCCCAAGTTATTGGACAAAATGGGCAAGTAATTTGGTATGACTCAGAACTTGGAGATGTTGACAACGATCCGGCGTACTGTTTATGGGCGGGAAATGACGGATCACCCACAGCGCTCAACTACATAACCACCGTCCTTTCGCACGAGCTGGCCGAGATTGCTACCGATCCGAACGGCGGCAATGGCGTCACGCAGATTGGGTGCAAAGGATTGAGCTGCCAAATAGGAGATGTTCTTACCGTTTGTCAGAACTGGTGCGATTTCGTCCGGGGCGTGAAAGCGCAAGCATATTGGTCGCAACTTGATGGCAACGGTGTTCTTCCGATAATGTATTCCCTTCGCAGAACACTGTTCGGAAAGAATATCGGCGGCAAGATACCTCGCCCGATGCCTAGCATGAATGCTTGGATTACGAGCCAGTTTTAGCAACGCTTCACACTTGTAGAAGGTGGATTAGCTGGTCTTCGAGATGGCAGCCGGGCTCACGCGAGATTACACCTCGCAGGACGGTTGCGCTGTGCCCGCGCATGTGTTATTTCCGCAGTTGATCAAGATTGTCGATCAATATCTGCGCGAGTACGTTCGGCCGATCTATCCCGCAAAAACCATCGACGTGTTCCTGTCACCGTATTACGGCTGGTGCATCGAGAATCTCGCCGCTGCGATTCGGCCCGACACTTCGCAGGGTGAAGCACCCGAGCTGCCGAAGATCGAAGCCAATCGCGGCATGGGATCGACCGCTGAGGTGGATTACTGGACCAGCCGCGAGCCTCGCGAAATTCTTCACTCGCATTTAAACTATCTCGTCCCCGACACGCAGAAGTGGGAGCAATCAGCCGGATATTACATTGACAAGCATCACGCTACCGATGCCTTCGTCAAGAATGCCGGCCTCGGATTCGCCATTCCCTACTTCAACAACGGCGAAGCCCATGAATACATTCCTGACTTCATCGTCCGCCTGAAAGGCGCAGACCCGCGCTATCTCATTTTGGAAACCAAAGGCTACGATCCGCTTGAGGGCAAAAAAGTCGAAGCCGCCCAGCGGTGGGTTAATGCCGTGAATGCTGATGGCAAGTATGGTCGCTGGACCTATCGCCTGGTGAAAAAACCCGAAGATGTGCCCGGCGTTTT
This sequence comes from uncultured Acidobacteriaceae bacterium, assembly GCA_963803455.1. Taxonomy (GTDB): domain Bacteria; phylum Acidobacteriota; class Terriglobia; order Bryobacterales; family Bryobacteraceae; genus Bog-105. Next base: position 65,741 of record CAWDMK010000001.1, read on the forward strand.
ATTGGCGGCCCAAAACTGAGTCACAACCCCGATCTCCCATATCTTCAGCAACTTACAAGAAATCGCTTGCAAAGCCCTGCTACACTGGTCTTAGGAAGCGCTAGCGCTTCTCAATTCTCGTAAACACGCCGGATCAGGCCGTCGCGCCTCTCCGGCGTTTTTCATTTTCAGGAGATCATCATGTCAACTTCCGCTCAGATCGCGGCCAACCAAGCCAACGCACAGCACTCAACCGGGCCTCAGAGCGACAGCAGGGAAGGCCATCGCCTCCACCAACCGTCTGCGCTGCGGCCTCACCGGCGCCTTCCGCGTCATGCTCGGCGAAAGCCAGGAGGAATTCAATACTCTACTCGACGCCCTGCACGCCGAACATCAACCCGCTACCCCGACCGAATCCGTCCTCGTCGAGAAAATGGCGCAATCGCTTTGGCTCGCCAGGCGCGCACTTGCCCTCCAGGACACAACCCTCAATCCCGAAACCCTCGCGGTCGACGATCCCAAGCAGCTCGCGCTCCTTCTGCGCTATCAGACCACCCATGACCGCGCCTTTCACAAGTCGCTCGACCAGCTCCTAAAGCTCAGAGCCGAAAAGCGCAAAGTCCAGATTGGGTTCGAATCGCAACAGCAGAAAAAAGCGGAGGCGGGCCGCCGCGAAGCCGCCGAAACCCGCAAGCAGGAGCTGCACAAATGGTCCGTTTCGCTCGCTGAAGCCAAGCTCGACCACCAGTTACTCCGGAATTCCACCCCTGCTCACTCGGAACCGCGTGCGCAGCAAGCGGAAATTGCCCTTGAAAAGGCCGCCTGACCCCTAACCGACGGCCGCCAAAACCTCTTCGGCATGTCCTTCCACCCGTACCTTGGGAAAAATCCGTCGAATCCTGCCCGTCCCGTCGATCACAAACGTGGTCCGCTCGATCCCCATATACTTCTTGCCGTACATGCTCTTCTCTTTCCAAACGCCGTATGCCTCGGCCGCCTGATGGTCCGTATCGGCCAGCAGCACAAACGGCAAATCGAACTTTTCCTTGAACTTGGCTTGCGCGCGAACCGCATCGGGCGAGATCCCCACGATCACCGTATTCGCCTTCGTAAACTTCTTCTCCGCGTCCCGAAAGGCGCAGGATTCCTTGGTGCAGCCCGGAGTGTCCGCCTTCGGAAAGAAGTAGAGAACCACGTTCTTTCCCCGAAGCGATTGAAGCTGAAAGACTTCTCCTGAATCGTCGGGCAGCGAAATATCGGGCGCGAGCTCGCCCTCTTTCAAAATGGACATACCAGGCAGCATAGCGCATGCACACGGGCACTGCCGAGTTGAGCAAATTTCGATTAAAATACTTGACAAGTACCAACGCATATTCTATGATGGAGTCGTATCCAATGATTGCCATAGGAGGAATGAAAATGCCGATTACGAAATACAACCCCTTCGATACCGAGCTGCAGGATGTCCCTACCGGTCTGCGTGTGTTCCAGGATTCTCTGTCCAGGCTGCTGAGCGAACCCACTTCCCGGCCGTGGTCCCCAGCCGTTGATATCTTCGAGACCGAAAACGAGCTCGTTCTTAAGGCCGATATCCCGGAAGTCGATCCCAAGAACGTCTCCATTCAGATGGAGAACGGAACCCTCACCTTAAAGGGCGAGCGCAGATTCGACGAGCAGAAGAACGGCCGCGGCTTCCATCGCATTGAGCGTGGTTACGGTTCGTTTGTGCGGGCCTTCAGTTTGCCTGACATGGTTGACCCCGAGAAGGTAAAAGCCGACTACAAGAACGGCGTTCTGACCGTCACGCTGGCCAAGAAGGAAGTGGCCAAGCCGAGAACGGTCAATGTCGAGATCAGCAACAACTAACAGGTAGACTCTCCCAAATCAACCTGTATTCAAGGCGCGCTGTCTGGGCCGAAAGGCTCTTCCCGGCGCGCTTTTCTTTGCACGAGTGCCGCGCGCTTTTTCTTTTGGACACTACTATAGATGGGAATGCCTGTTTCCGCGGAGCGCTTTTGCCGCTCACTCCTCGCGCTCGGCCTCATCCTTCTCATCGCAACTCCCTCGAGCGCCTATTCCGTGCTCTCCCACGAAGCGCTGGTCGACGCCCTTTGGGACGTGAAGTTGAAGCCTATCCTGCGCGCCCGTTTCCCGGACGCGACGCCCCAACAATTAAAGGAAGCCCACGGATACGCGTACGGCGGCGCGATTATTCAGGACATCGGCTTCTACCCGCACGGGAATGGTTACTTCAGCGACCTGACCCATTACGTGCGTGCCGGAGACTTCATCGCCGCGCTGATCTCCGAATCCCAGAACCTGAATGAGTACGCGTTCGCGCTGGGCTCGCTGTCCCACTATTTCTCAGATAACCTGGGGCACCGCCTCGCCACCAACCTCGCCGAGCCGCATGCTCTATCCCAAGCTGAAGCGCAAGTTCGGCGACGTAATCACCTACGAAGATAAGCCCAGCGCTCATCTGCAAACCGAGTTCGGCTTCGATGTGCTCGAGGTCGCTAAAGGCAACTTCGCTCCCCAGGCCTATCACGATTTCATCGGATTCAACGTCGCTCGGCCCGTGCTCGAACGCGCCTTTCGCGATACCTACGGTTTCGATCTGACAATCATGTTCAGCAACTTCGACGAAGCGATCGGCTCTTACCGCCACGCGGTCAGCAAAACCATCCCTATGGCGACTCGAGTGGCCTGGGCCCAACGCGGCGACGAGATCCGCAAAGCCAAGCCCGGCATCACCCGCCGCCGGTTTGTCTACATCATGAGCCGCTCGAGCTATGAGCGCAATTGGGGTAAGCAATACGACCGGCCCTCGCTTCTCGACCGCATCTTAGCTTTCTTGTTGCGATTGTTGCCCCCCATCGGGCCTCTGAAAACATTGCGCTTCAAGATGCCGACACCCCCGGCCGAGCAGCTCTTTATGCGCAGCTTTGATATCGCAGCACACGCCTATCGAGACCAGCTCATTGACGCGGGCGCCGGCGCGCTGCACCTCGAAAATACAAACTTCGATTTGGGCCGAATCGCCGGGCCGGGCGAATACTGGCTGCAGGATGATGGCCTACCTCTACTGGCTCGACGCATTGGCCGATGACAATTTCACCGGCATCACGCCCCCGATTGCCGCCCAGCTGCTCGGCTACTATCGCAATCTGAACGCTCCTTTTTCTACCAAGAGCGACAAGAAGGACTGGAAGCGGCTGCTCGCCGAACTTGACGGCCTCAGGCGCCACGTCCCCGAATCCGCGCGCTCCGCCGACTGACCCGTAGGGGCGGGGCACTGCCCGGCCATCCCACAGTTCTTCCCACTAAACTTTCGTCCGCACTCTGACGATCCTCTTATGTGCCCGCATCTCTACATCGCATCCGCATTGCGATCACCTTCGCCTTCGCATTCCTGCTCGCCACGCCGTCTCACGCCTACTCTGTCCTCGCTCATGAAGCGATTGTCGACGCCCTGTGGGATGGGAACTTTAAGCCGGTCCTGCTCGCCCAGTTCCCGAATGCCACTCCCGAGCAACTCAAGCAAGCCCACGCATACGCCTATGGTGGCGCGATTATTCAAGACCTCGGCTACTATCCGCATTCGAATTACCACTTCAGTGACCTGACGCATTACGTCCGCACCGGAGATTTCATCCACGCCCTCATCGCCGATTCGCAGAACCTGAATGAGTTCGCATTCGCGCTGGGCGCCCTGTCGCACTACATCTCGGACGTAGACGGTCATCGCTTTGCAACCAACCCCGGTGAGCCGCTCTTATATCCCAAGTTGAGGCGCAAGTACGGCGACGTGATCACCTATGAAGACAATCCCGCGGCGCATCTCAAAACCGAATTTGGATTCGATGTGCTCGAAATCGCGAAGGGCAACTTCGCTCCCCAGGCTTATCACGATTTCATCGGATTCGACGTATCGACTCCCGTTCTCGAGAGAGCTTTCCGCGATACGTATGGCCTCGAATTGCGCGACCTCTTTACAGATTTCGACCGTACCATCGGCTCCTATCGCCGTGCTGTAAGCAGCACCATTCCGAAGGCCACCCGCATTGCCTGGGCGCAGCGCAAAGACGACATCCAGCACTCCGAGCCCGGAATCACACGCGCGAAGTTCCTGTATGCGATGAACCGTTCCAGCTACGAACGCGAATGGGGCAAGCAGTACGATCGCCCTTCGCCAGGCGAGCGAACTCTCGCCTTCCTCTTAAAGCTCTTGCCTCCCGTCGGCCCATTAAAGACTCTCAGATTCAAAATGCCGACACCCGATGTGGAGAAGCTCTTTATGCAGAGTTTCGAGCGTGCGGCAGCCCAATACCGCGCGGACGTAAGCACGGCCAAGCTCACGAACCTGCTGCTTGAAAACAAGAACTACGACGTAGGCGTGATCACCCCTGCCGGCATCTACAGGCTCAACGACGATATTCATGCCTACTGGTTAAATCTGCTGGCGCAAAAGACGTTTGATACCGCAACCATGCCCATCGCGGATGAGCTGCTCGGTTATTACAGCGACCTGAATGCGCCGCTGCACACCAAGCAACATCCCAAGGATTGGAAACGTGTGCTGATTCAGCTAGACGACTTGAAAACTCGCGAGCAAGCGCGCTCCGTAAAGCCAGCCTTTACCGGCTCCGGCGTCCCCGGTGATGCTTGCGCTGCTTCGGGCCCATATCCAGCGCAACCGTCGTATGCCGGTACCTCCCGGTAATCCTGAACGGCACCACCTTCAGCGACGCCCTTCTCTTAAAAAGCGGAGAAATCGCGGCCACCAACACTGACTTGAATCCGCTGGTCGCCTTGGACACCTTGCCGCGCGTGATCAGGGTGCCGTGCAAATCGACTCGATAATCGATCAAGCTGTACGTTCCGTGCATCCGCGCGAATGCGCCAGGGATGCTGAAGGACAAATTCGAGAGTGTCGCGATCCCGTCTTGCACCACAACATGGCCCTTTAGATTCGATACGACCGTAGCTGGATTTTCAGGGGCCTCGGCCTTCTCCGCCTTCTCCGCGCTCTCGCTTAACCGCCCGATGTCGCCCTGCGTGTGCGCGTTCATGAATTTCCCGCCTCCGATTCCGAAATCCCCCACCAGCTTGAGTTTTTTCAGAAACGGCTGCCGGCTCCGGCGGTACTTCCACGTGTGCTCCGAAATTCACGTCGCCCGTCATTGGCGGCCGCTTCGCCGTAATGAACAGATCCAGCAGATCTTCAATACGGCCATGTGCCGCGAACATATCGAGCGATGTGAGTTTGCCATTCTCCCCTGTGATGCGGCCTGTCGCCGCGAGCGTCGTTCGATCGAAATGCCCGATCACGTTCTCTAAAAACGTGTTTCCGTCCGTCGCGTCAACGGCCGCGTGAAACTCGGTCGTCAAGCGCTGCGCGTGGCTGCTGCTCGACACCTTAAAGTTCGGCGTGTCCGTACTCCCCGCAATCTCGATATGGTCGAGCATCCCGCTAAACTTTCCGGTTGACCACAGCGTTCCGCTCACCGCGCTAAAAAACGCGAGATTTGCATTGCGGAATGTGTACGAGCCTGTTACCGCGCGTGCGGCCGGGATCCCGTGGGTTCCAAGGGCCAAACCGGCCGCTCGATTGGATTTCGCCGGGCGGCTCCGGATTGATAAGAGTTGCGCGGTACGAAAGCGGCTGATTGCTTCCCACTCCATCCAGCGCAAGCTTATTGACGACCAGGTGAAACGGCGGCTGTCCCGGTGTACTCGAGAAAAAATCGAGAACCGTTCCATCTGCAATCACCGTTCCGATATTCATCGAGCCCCGCCGCTTCGCCTGAGTGACCGGCATAACCGGATTAGCCGTCCCACTCGGGCCCTTCGGTGGAACCGTCACGTGCATTCCCTCTACACGCACTAGCGATAAGCGCTTCTGGAATGTGAGCATCCGCGCATAGCTGCCCTCGCTTGTGAGCCTCCGGATCGTGATCAAGGGCGGCTTATTGTTCTGTTTGTCTTGGAGAAACTTAACGCCTTCGGCTACGCAGCCCGGCGGGAAGAACGTCTTGCGAAAGTGATCCACCGTCACATATCGCACTGAGCTCTCCTGCAGCGCGTTGATCACGCCCTGCTTTGTAAAGGGCCAATTGAAACCCAGAACCGCGATACAGACGATTACAACAACGGCACATGCGATGACGGCATATCTCAGCCAGTGCTGGCCGGATCGCCGGTTGTGTGTAGCTGCCGGTGCTTGTAACCGAGAATCTACCGTGTCGACACCTCGCATGGCCAGAACCACTCGCGCCGGCCGCCGTTCCCGGAGTCAGCTCTCCCAAGTTGATCCGCTATGCGGTAAAACGTTTCCTAAGCCTATCCGATCTGACTGGCAAAGGACCGGATCCTATTCTGCTCTTGCGGTTGCGAAGCGCTCTTCAATGCTTTCGCGGCCTCCTCCTTGGCGCCCTGTTTGTCTCCTTGCTTGAGCAGCGCCATTGCCAGATGCAGGTGAAACGTCGCTCTCTGTGGATCCTGCTGTACCAGTTGCCGGAAAATCCCAAGAGCTTCGGCATTTAAATTCTTTTGGTAATAAATGAACCCCAAAGTGTCAGAAATATCGGGATTATTCGGATACTTCTTTTTCGCGCGCTGCGCGAAAGTCAGGGCCTGGTCCAAATTCGCGCCTGACTCGGCATTCAAAAATGCCAGATTATTCAGCGCGAACCCATTTCCGGGATCGATGTCCAGGACTTTGTTGTATGCCTCCGCTGCCTCTTTCTTCCTCCCCAGAGCATCCAACAGTACAGCCCGATTGAGAAATGGAGCGGCGTTGTGCGTGTCGATACTGCCGGCGCGGTCGAAAGATGCCAAGGCTGCGTCATTTTCTCCTAGCTCGCGCTGCATGATTCCCAAGCGCAGCCAAGCGTCCGCAGTGTTCGGCGCGTTTTTTAAAATCTGTTTGTAGTTGTCCGCTGCCTCCGCCAAAAGCGCCTTCTCGCGTTTCGGATCGGACTTCAGGGTCTGCGTTGCTGTTGCCGCTTCGACGTTTGCCAGTTGATACCTGTAAGCCACGGCCGAGGGATTCGCGTCAACCAACGTTTGCAGGGCTTTCACCGCCTCCTCGCCTTTCCCTTCCATGACCTTCACATCCTGCAGCCCGATTAGCCCGCGCGCGTCCGCCGAGTTCGCCTTCTCCATCGCCTGAAATTGCTCGGAAGCGCTCGCGTACTGCTTTTCGGCCAGATACACACTCGCGAGTGCAAACCGTGCGTCGTTCATACCGGGATACCGCCGCACCAGCGCTTCCAATTCCGGCTGGGCCTTATCTGCCTCGTTCAGGCCGATAAGCGCGCGATCGCGTGTCAATTGAACCGCTGCATCATTTGCATCCGCTGCGAGCGCCACATCCGTTTGCTCGAGCGCCTTAGCATGCTCGCCGCGATCCTCATAGATGCGTGCCGCAAGCGCCCGCGCGATCATCAGCTCCGGCTGTTCGCGAACCGCTTCGAGCGACTCGGACAGCGCTTTGCCTGTGTCATTGGCAGCTAAATACGCGCGCGCGAGATCAACATGCACCCCAGCGTCAGCCTGGTTGCGTTGTACAAGTCCTTTCAGCTCGGTTTGAGCCTGCACCGCATCCTGCTTTTGCCCTGTTTCAAGCAGCAGTGATGCGTACATCCTTACCGCCGAAGCATCGTTCGGGTTTTTCTCTGACAGCGTTTTTGCCAATCGGAGCGCTTCATCGCGGCGTCCCATTAGCCGGTACGTCGCGACCTCACGCTGGTTGTACGGAACCGCGTTCTTCGGGTGTTCCTTAACGCCGGCCTGATACTGCTCGAGAGCTTGATCGTACTTCTTCGAACGCAGATAAAAGTCGCCCAATGCCTCCCGCCCGTTGGGGAAACTCTTTTTATCGGCAATGGCCCGCCGCATGACGCTCTCGCCCTCGTCGAAACGGTTTCTTGAAACCAGATAGTTCGCAAGATTCGAGGCCGCCGCCGGATTTGAAGGATCGTTCTGTAGCCGCTCCCGCAGCACTTCTTCTGCCTTCTGCTGATCGTTATGCTTTTCGTACCGCAGAAACAGTAAATCGTAGCCCGGCCCCCAGGTCTTATCGTGGGCCAGCATGTCGCGAACCAGCGCTTCGGCTTCCGCAGGTCTGTTCGCAGCGGAAAGGGTCTCGGCGTACCACCCCACCAGTTCTCGCGAATGTGGCTGTATTTGATTTGCCTTCGCGAAACTTTCGAGCGCCTTGTCTACATTCTTTTCCGTCAAAGCGGAGAGCGCCTGTAATCGAAGCCCCTGAAACGAATTCGAGTTTTGCCGCAACACCTTCGTAGTAAGATCCCGAATTTCCGGCAACAGACTCGTGAATTTCTTCGGATTATGGGCGTACGCCAATATATAGATTTCAGCCAGCTTCGTCTCGGCATCGCTGTTGTCCGGCTTCAGATCGACAGCCCGGCGCAAAAACTGCGAAGCCTGCGCCATATTGCCCTGATCCAGCTCATTCAGCCCCTCGCGATAATAGGCTTCGGCGTTCCTCTTGTTTTTTGCGATGGCCTTCCGGTACAAAATGGAGGCTTCTTTATATTGTTTGTTTTGATGGTATTGGTTGGCTTCGGCGACCAACTTCTCCGAGCTCTGGCGGCAGCCTGAAAGCAGCAGGAGCGCGCAGAGCGGGATGCATGCCACGAACTTCATACATCTGCATTCTAGGCTAGTTTGAGCCTCGATGCGGGTCAGGATTGTCGGGGACGTTCAAGCGCGGGGACCGGTTTCAGCTCGCGCGAAGAGAACAGGCCGGGTGTTAGCTGCGCGAACGCCGGAAGCGCAGGATGCCCAGGAAAGCTAGCCCGCTTCCCAGAAGGCCCATGGAGAGAGGCTCCGGAACCGGTGAGGGCGCAAAAGCCTTGACACTGGCTTGCCCGCCGTCCTGGATAAACATCGTGCTGCTCGTGTAGTACTTAAAGTTGGTGGCGATCTCGAGCCAGTCCGAACTCGTTCCGCTTGCCAGCACATGGCCGCTGCCGAAGAAGTCAAAGCCGACCGTCTTCGCGGTGTTCCGGTCAGCCTCGCTCGGTGCGATCCCGCCGCTTGTCAGATACGCCACGCGGGTGATCGCAGACGTAAAGTCGACGATGCTGATCCGGCTCAGTGCGTCGGGACCCGCATCGCTGACCTTATAGTAGAAATCCAGGTCGTGAGTCGTCGGATCGAGAAACACCTCGGCCTGATAAGTGCCCGAAAATGCGCTGCTGGGCGTCGAGATAAACGAGCCGCTGATCGTGGCTTCAAGAGTTCCCGAAGGAGTCGAGCCGTTCGACGGCACCGGGCTCACACTTCCGCCAACCGGTAGCGAGGCCGTAGATGCAAACGCCGTTGATCCGGACACAGCTACACCGAAAATGAGAACTGCCAAACGTCGCTTAGTCACACCGCCCCCTCAAGTTATTCCGTCGTGCTACGTTATCACGGGACCGACCTGCCTACAAGTCCTAGAGGGTACTAGGTCGGGTACTGGCAATCGCATGCCAGCTCCGCGCGTAATGCGAAGGCACCTTCACATCCTCGGCCTGCTAAGCGCCGGCGCGCTTTTCGCGGGGTACCGGCCAGTTCAGGCAGTTTCCAGCGATCCAGTACCTCTAGAGGCTTGGGGCGAGGCGATGGGAACCGCCTTTACGATCAAAATGTATGGCCTCGATAGGCACCGGATGCAAAGGACTGCCGCTCAGGCGCTCGCCGAAGCGCGCAGGCTCGACCGAATGCTGTCCAACTACATCCCTACGAGCGAGCTCAGCCGGGTGAACCAGGAGGCCGCGGAACATCCCGTACAGATCTCGCGCGAATTTTTCAATCTGCTGGCGGGTTGCCACGAATACAGCCGCGCCAGCAACGGAGCGTTCGATATTACCGTCGGCCCTCTCATGAAGGTCTGGGGATTCTATAAGGATTCCGGGCACCTGCCTAGGCGATCCGAAGTTGAAGCCGCGCTCCGCGACGTGGGCTACCGTAATCTTGAACTCGATGCAGCGAACTTAACTGTCGAATTCGACAGGGCCGGAATGAATTTGGACCCCGGCGGCATCGGCAAAGGGTACGCTGTCGATCGCATGGTGGCGATCCTGCAGGAACATGGAATTCGCTCAGCGCTGGTTTCAGCCGGGGGAAGCAGTATTTACGGTCTTGGTGCACCACCCGGAGATGCTCGCGGCTGGCGCATCCGTATTCGCGATCCTCAAGATGAAACCCGAACCGCCGCCCAAGTATTTCTGCACGATGACTCGCTCTCGACTTCCGGCAATTACGAAAAATTCTTCTGGGCAGACGGCAAGCTCTACAGCCACATCATGGACCCACGCACCGGTTATCCTTCGACCGGTGCGCGCTCGGTTTCCGTGATCGCGCCGCGTACCCTCGATAGTGAAGTATGGGCGAAACCGTTTTATATCCGGGGCCGAGCCTGGACAGAACGGCACAAGCGAAAAGACTTTCGTGTTTTGATGTGTGAAGACAAGCCTGGCGCCGCGTGCGCTTGGCTCCCCTAAAGCAGGCACTGTGAACAGACGGCGATTTCTCACTTGGGCTGCAGCCTCTCCGCTTCTCGCGCAAGCTCCACCCATTCCCTCCTACCGCATCGTGACTCGGTTTCAACCATCGAAGCATCCCGGCATGCCCGGACGCTATCGCGGCAAAGCCGTCCGAGTACACTCCGATCGCGCGCTTGATACAAGTTCCAATCGCGTGGCCCCGGCTGTTCTAAAGGCGATGCTTTCGGCAGGCATGTGCGAGCTAACCGGCGCCTCGAACGACCGCGATGCCTGGTCCCAATTCATCTCGCCGTCAGACATCGTAGGCATCAAGGTAAACTGCTCCGGCGCGCCTCAAATCAATTCCGATCCGGCGCTTGTCGCGGCGATCATCGGCAATCTCTTAGGCGTGGGACTGCCTCCCGAACATATCTACATTTACGATCGCTTCGCAAATCAGATGCGGATCGTGAACTTTGAAGCGCACGTTCCCAAAGGCGTCAGGACCGCGGCTGCCGAGAGCTCACGGGGCTCCATCCTGGGCTATGACCCGAACACGTACGTCGAGGTCGATTTCTTCGGCGAAGAAGACACCCGCTCAAATTTGATCCGGCTCGTTTCGGAAAAATTCACGAAGATCATCAACGTCCCTACCATGAAAGAGCACCGCGCCGCGGGCGTCACGGGTTGTCTCAAAAACATCGCGTATGGCGACTTCTCGAACGTGGCGCGCTCTCATGAACGGGAAAGGTCGAACACGTATTCCTTTATCGGCACGCTCGCGTCCGTAGAACCCCTGCGGTCGCGAACCGTGCTGAATGTAATGGACGGGCTACGAAGCATATGGCAAGGCGGTCCTTTCCTGCAAAGCCCACGTTTTCTCTTTTTTCCGAAACGGATTGTCGTTGGAACGGATCCGGTCGCACTAGATCATCTCCTGATCGATATGATCGAGGCGAAGCGAAAGCAGGAGGGAGCGCCCTCGATCTTCGACCGCTCCAGAGCGCATCTGAAATTCGCTCCCGAGCTGGACGCGAATTTCAATAGCTTCATCCGCGAGCCCGGCCACGTGGAATACGCGTCGCGCTTGGGTTTGGGAGTCTACGACAAGAATCAGATTCACGAGAAGGTAATCAATCTTTGACTCTTCTCGTCATAGCCGCTCTGCTGCCTTCGCTCTTTTGGGACAAAGGCCCTGAAACGGCAACTCTTTTGGAGCGAGCTCATATTGCGCGCATCTCAGCTCCTGCTTCGTTAGCGGATTCCTGGAAGGCCGTTCCCGGTTTTTCAGTCGAGATTGTCGATCCTCAGCAGCTTACGCACGTGCTGACTCCCTCGGTAGTTTTTCAGGAAGAAGAAGCGTCCGCGACACGCGCGCCCTGGGTGAATTCGAATGGTTGGAGATTTCTGCGCCAACCTGAAGGGCATTTTTACTACGAAGCTCCCGGAAAGGCGGCGCCTCTCGCAGCAGCCGAGGCGTTTACATACGGCGTTCATGCTGTGATCCACACGGATGCTGCCGGCCTGAATAGTTTTGGGAAAATGCTCGATTTTTTAAAAGGCATTCCTGGCGCCGATCTGGCTCCCTTAGCCAACATCGGGTTTATCGATGATCGGTCGCCGCAATCCGGCGAATTCATGAACCTGCTCGTCCGGCGAAACCTTCTTTTCAAGGTTGTCCGGCGCCCCGATCCTAAACTCGATCTGAGCGTGGCATTGGGTTCGCCGGAATATCCCAGGTCTGAAGCTGCCAATCCCAGCTTGCTGGCTGAAAAAGTGCGCAGCCGTCTCACCGATCGGAAGCGGCTGCTGAGAGTGTACGGAAGTGAACTTGTGATCGGCCGCCTGCTTGGTGACGCGCGCCACGCGCGCTTGTACCTGATGAACTACGCGGCCGGAAAATGGCCCGTTCAAGGCGTTCGCATTCGCGTCTTAGGTCACTATGCAAAACCCGAGATCGCTGACTATGATACGCGTATCGGCGGTCTTCAGGACGTCAGCATTAGTTCGGATGCAATTGAATTCACCATACCTGAGCTGAAAACGTTTGCAGTCATTAGCCTTCCCCATGCATCAAAATGAAGCGAGTCGTCGGATGAATAACAAACTTACGGCCGGCATTGTGATGAGCCTCGGCTTATTCGGTGCTTTTGGCCAGACTCAATATGATCTGTTGCTTCAGGGCGGACATGTTATCGACGCAAAAAATAATATCAGTGCGGTGCGTGATGTCGCGATCCGCGACGGCAAGATCGCGGCGGTCGCCCAGCACATTGACCCTGCTCTGGCGCTCAAAACCGTTGACGTCAAGGGACTCTACGTCACTCCCGGGTTGGTCGATATCCATGTTCACGTGTACGCCAGCACGGGCGAGCGTAACTCTTATGCCGGAGACAACGGCGTCTTCCCGGATGGATTCACGTTGCGCTCGGGTGTCACAACGGCGGCCGACGCCGGCAGCTCCGGTTATAAAAATTTCGAGGATTTCAAAGAGCACATCATCGACCGGTCAAAAACCCGCGTGCTTGCATTTATCAATATCGTGGGCGCGGGCATGCGCGGGCCGAAATACGAAAATAACCTGGCCGATATGGATCCGAAACCTGCGGCAGAGATGGCGAACCGATACAAAGGCCTGATTGTCGGAATCAAGACCGCTCACTACGCAGGTCCGGAGTGGACGCCCGTCGAGCACGCGGTCGAAGCAGGCACGCTTGCGAACATTCCCGTGATGGTTGATTTCGGCGAGAACCGGCCGGAGCGGCCGATCAGCATCTTGCTGACTCAGAAGTTGCGGCCTGGTGATATCTATACGCATTGCTTCTCCGGCCTTCGCAACGAGCTCGACGCATCCGGGCACGTCAGTTCCGCGCTTTGGGATGGGAGGAAGCGGGGTGTGATCTTTGATGTCGGTCACGGAGGCGGCAGTTTCGCCTGGCGCGTTGCCGTGCCGGCCATTCGCGAGGGCTTTCTGCCGGATTCGATCTCGACCGACCTTCACATCGGGAGCATGAACGCCGGAATGAAAGACATGCTCAACGTCATGAGTAAATTTCTGGCCTTGGGTCTTTCCGTTGACGACATCATCGTTCGGTCTAACTGGAATCCTGCTCGAGAGATTCATCATCCTGAGCTTGGCAACTTATCAGTAGGATCACCGGCCGACGTTGTTGCTCTTCGCGTCGAGCACGGGAACTTCGGATTCACTGATATGTACGGCGCCCGGATGAATGGGGACAAAAAGTTTGTTTGTGAGTTGACTATCCGCGACGGGAAAGTAGTTTACGACTTAAACGGTATTAGCCGTCCGGAGTGGGACAAGCTTCCACCTAATTACAAGCAAGTGGGTGATCCTCGCTGGGATGGACTGAATCCTGCTAGGAAACAGTAAGTAAGTCCGCGCTGCGCTCCGGACTGCGTTCTGGCTGTACGGCCAGCCATGCGATTGCACCCGCCGCACAAAGGCAGCCGGCAACCATAAAAGAGGCTGTCCAACCATAGCGGTTAGCAATCGCGGGGGTTAGCGAAGCTGTAAGTGCTCCGCCGAACTGTCCTCCCATATTCATGAAACCTGAGACTGAGCCGGCGGACTCCCTACCAATATCGGCAGATACGGACCAGAATGAACTCTGGGATAGATACAAGGCACCGGCTCCGCCAGCCAATACCAGGCTCGCGAGCCGGGCGCTTTGAACCTGCGTTCCGAACGCAATGAATACCGCACAGACTGCAATCGCAGCACAGGCAAGATAACAACGGCCAATACGCTTCCCCCGTTTGCTTGTGAGGCGGTCACTAATCCAGCCGCCGAGCGGCGATCCAATCGCCATCGCAAGAAAGGGGAGCATGGTGTAATACGAACTCTCGCGTATGTTCAGCTTACGGACGGAGCTCAAGTAAATAAAAAACCAACTGAAGAAAATATAAGCTGCATATCCGTAAGTGAAATAACTGAAGGTGATCGCTTGGACATTCCTGTCAGTAAGAATCGTGCCCCAGGAAAGTTTTGTCTTCTGAGGGGCCGCTAACTGTGCAGCTGGTAATCCCGCCTGAATAAAAGATAGTTCTCGAGGGGAAACCCAGGGGTGCGCCGAGGGCTTGTCTCTCGAGATCACGTACCAAACGATCCCGGCGATCAATCCAAGCATGGCGCTGGCCCAGAAAGAGGCGCGCCATCCCTGATGCAGCATCAGATAACCGATTAACGGCGGAGTTATCCCTGCGCCAAAGCCGACCCCGGCAAAAATGATTCCGTTCGCAATGCCGCGCTCGGAAGAAGGAATCCAGGCGGCAACAATACAGTTCGAAGCCGGATAAACGACGGCTTCTCCCATGCCCAATAGAAACCGAACCGCGACCAATAAGAATAACAGTCCCATCGTCGCGGGCGACAGGGACGTTATCAGCGCGGTGAAAATGCCCCACCAAATGACTCCCGCAGTTAAGATTCTGCGCGGACCAACCCGGTCCGCCAATGATCCGCCGGGCGCCTGGAACAACGCATAACCCAGAACGAACGCACTGAAGATCCAGCCTAGCTGGATATTGTCAAGGTGAAATTCCTTAGCTATGGCCTGGCCTGCGATCGAGATATTCACTCTATCGAGATACGCGATCGCACTTACAAGGAACATCCACCAGATCAGCAGCCATCGGACACGGCTGGCGCGTGAATTAGGCATGCCGCTCAAATGGGCGGCTTAGATGTAGGCGATCACGTCGATTTCGACGAGAGAATTACCCGGGACGCCCGCGGCTGCAATCGTCGTTCTAACAGGCGGCTCCGATCCGAAACGGCCGCGAAACACCTCATTCATGCCGTCGTAATCTTTGAGATCGGCCAAATAGACTTGGGCCTTCAGCACCTTATCCATTGAAGATCCCGAGGCTTCGAGTTTCTTCTGAATCTCGTCGAGGACGTGCTTAGTGTGCGCTTTAATGTCGCCTGGAAAATGCGCGCCGATGCCCGAAAGAAACAAGAGGTTTCCATAGGAAACTGCCGGACTGAACAACTGAGGCTTTTCCGGCTTCTTACCGTTTTCCCAAAGAACTTTTTTGGTTGCGTTGGTTTGCGCGGCGACCGGGCCGGCTGCCACGGTTGCCAGCGCAGCAGCACCTGCCGCGCTCTTCCCAATAAACTTTCGTCTGTTACTGTTTCCCATTCGTTTCTCCCTTGGTGTTGTTGACTTACTAAGCACGTTTCACTGGTTTCACAACTCCGCCCGGCTGTTGATACTCGTGCCGCTGCGCAGACCATCGAGCCTCGCCGTATTCTCCGAGACTCACGTTACCGGACATCTTATCGCCCTCGACAGTGCCGGTAAATGCGAAGAATAGCCGTGTACCCTGAATCTTTTGTGAGCTGCGGAAATGAACCTGATTCCCTGCTACGCTGCCGCTGAGATCGCCTGAAACATACTCCCCATAATGTGTGCCGACCAAGTTCGCGCCGTCTTGCTCGAAAACCAGCCTGTGAATCGCGCTGCCGCGGTCATACTGCATCTCGGCTTGCCACTGCCCCGCAATTGAAACGGGCTGGCCTTCCGGACGGGGCGGATTCTGAAATTTCGGCGGCTTCGAAAGCACCGCGTACAGGCGCTCCGCGACGACTTGGTGATCGCCCGGCATCATCATGTAAGGCGTGATCGAAACGGAGCTCGCCATCTTGTCGGGGCGGGTACCTGAAGCTCCGCCCAGGACAATACGTGGTTCCGTTTCGAGCAACACCTTACTGACTTCCTGGCCTGTAATTCCGAGCCGATCGCCATCCCATTCAACTTTGAGCACCGGAGTTTTATTCGAGAGTCCCTCGGGAGGCTCGATGCGCGTTGTTACTCCGTTCACTTTCTTCACCGTTGCTGAGATCTGGTCCAGCCACTCCTGCCAAAGACGCATCTCGGCATCGTAGTCGCGCTTCTTCCACATCTCGACCGCCGCAAGCATGCCCATAATCTCTTCTTTGCCGACCTTGAGCGAGCGCCCGAACGCGTGATGCGGAGCGCTGTTCGCCCAGGCCGCTTGCAATAAATTCTTGTCGCCCAACAACAGCCCGGCGCTTTGCGGGCCTCGAATGCACTTCCCTCCGCTGTAGGCAACCGCTGTTGCGCCGCGCTGCAAATGTACGTTGGGAATCGTGAGCACCTCGGCCGCTGCATCGACAATCACTGGTACATTGTGCCTGCGCGCGACTTCCGATACAGCTTGCGTCCCAAGCGGACCGGTGTCGCCGGGGCCAGCCAGAATGTAGACCATGGCAGTGCGTTCGTTGAAGGCGGAATCGAGCTCGGCCCTTTCTCTTACTTCGACGATCTTCACGCCCAGCATGCGAATCGCATCGTCGTAGACGTTGCGCGAGTACTCGGGAATAATCACTTCGTCTTTGAGCCCGGTGAGGTCGGGCACGCGCTGCATGCGTTCCGGATTCGTCCCCGCGATGCAGGCGGCAGTGCAGTGGGTCAGCGCAGCACAACAGCCATTAGTCACGATGCCCCATTCGGCCTGTGTCAACTCAGCAAGGCGCTTTCCAACGCCGTCCATCAGCTCGTCCATCTGAACGTAGCTGCGCGAAGCCTCATCCATCGCCTGCTTTACTTCAGGCAGGGTCTGCGAGCCGGTGATGATAGTAAACGTGCCTCGGGCGTTGATGACGGGCCGGACACCAATGGCCCGGTACAGGTCGCCGCTCGCCGCCGCGTTTTTTACAGGTGCCGCGCTGGCACTTTTGTTTACGGAGGGGAATGCCCCCGCGAGCGTCAGCAATCCGCCTTGACGCAGCAGGTCTCGACGGTTATAACCATCGAAGCGGGCCTTGAACTTTTCGCGGAAAAGACTCGATAGTACGGGCTTCATTGTCAAATACTATACTCTCGCCGAGATAAGCAAACGCGTTCACAAGCGCCCGAACTTCGCTACCGCTTCGCGAATGGATTTGTACTTTTCGATGAAGGGATACATGCTGTGCTCGCTCTCATCGAGCTGCTGGGCTTTCTTGAGAACGGCGGCTGCCTTGTCGCTTGGCACGACGACGACTCCGTCCATGTCGGCGACGATGATATCGGCGGGACGGACTTCGACGCCGTCGCAACTCACAGGAATGTTTTTGCCGGCAAACCGGTAATGATTCACGGTTGTCGAGGGCACGATGCCGCGGCTAAAGACAGGAAACTGCAGTTTTGTGATTTGGGGAGTATCCCTTAGGCCGCCATCGATGACAGCGCCCGCGAGCCCGCGATACTTCATGGCTGTGCTCATCAGGCCACCGATTCCGGCATAGTCCAAGCCATTCTCGAGCACCATCACGTATACAGATCCGGCTGGGGCCTCGTCAATTGCGTCCAGCATCCCTTGCTGCGCTTTGGAGCCTTCGTTGTGTTCTTCCTTCTTCAGCAGGACCGTGACGGCCGGTCCGGCGAACTTGGTTGAGATGAGCGGACGCATGTCGTGCGACATGTAAGCCTTGATTCCATAGAGCTGCTCCATGGCGTCCGCGACCGAAGCAGCTTCGACGAGACGGAATCCTTGAATCAGACCTTCTTGCGTATTGCCGGGCTGGCCATGTATTGAGGACCCCGCAAACCAGAGCAATGCGGACGCAAGCAGAATGGGAATGAGCTTAGTCTTCATAAGGCGATCATCTTACAAATCGTCCAGTAGAATTGAACTTCGCATGGCGCTCAATCGATACGCGATCTTTGCAAGCCTGCTTTGCTGCGCTGTTGCACCGCTTGCCGCGCAACTCGGGATGTTCAGCAACCAGCAACGCATCGACATCACGCGCGCCTGGACAGGCGAGAGATTTCCGGATGGACGTCCGAAGGTGCCTGACGCGGTGCTCGACCGCCTGGCGGACGTGACAGCCGAACAAGCCTGGGACACCTTGGGAGAAGCCGGATACCGGTTGCAATTCGAGGGCGGCTGGAAGGAGCTGAACGGAGGAAAGCGATTAATCGGCCGGGCGGTAACTTGCGTGTTTATGCCAGTGCGGCCGGACATGAACGCGGTGATTGACGATCACGGCAAACGCGAAGGGCGCGTCGGCGAGGGCCAGAATTCCTGGGTAATTGACACTCTCACGAAGCGAGACGTCATGGTGGTCGATCTATTCGGAAAGATAAAGGGCGGCACGATCATCGGCGATAATCTCGGGACTTCGATGATGGCAAAGACCGGGACTGGATTGGTAGTCGATGGAGCTGTACGCGATCCTACCGGGCTCACAGAGATCAAGGGCTTTCACGTCTTCGCGCGCGATTTTCATCCTTCCGCAATCGAAGACGTGATGTTGATGGGGATCAACGTGCCAATACGGATTGGGCATGCGACCGTTCTGCCGGGGGATGTCGTGCTGAGCGATCGCGACGGGATTACGTTCATCCCCGCTCAGCTGGCTGAAAAAGTCGCGGATGACGCGGAGCTGACGAGATACCAGGATGACTGGGGCCATATGATGCTGCGCGAAGGCAAATATACGCCGGGGCAGATTGACGAGCGGTGGACTCAGCAAATGATCCAGGAGTTTAATGCGTGGCTCGCGCAAAGGGGATCGAAGCTGCGAATGCGCGAACGATGAGAAGCGGACTTTTTGCCGGCAATTGTATGTGCGGGGCTCGTACTTGCCGCACGCGAGCGCTCAGAACGAGCTCGAGAAAGTGGATGCAGGCCAGCAGCTCTTTACTTCGAACTGCTCCGGATGCCACGGTCTCGACGGCCGCGGCGGCGAGCATGGGCCGAACATCGCGACCAGAGGGGAAGTGCAGCGTTTAGAGGATCGCGATATTTTCCATATCGTTCGGGATGGCATCGCGGGCGCCGGCATGCCCCCATTCCGCTCGCTGCTTGATAACGGGCAGATCAACGCAGTTGTAAGTTATGTACGCGTTCTGCAGGGCAAACACGCCGTCGTACAAGTGAAAGGCAATCCTGAAAAGGGCCGGTCGCTCTTTTTTGGGAAAGCTCGATGCTCGGAATGCCATACGATTGCGGGGCAGGGCGGCTTTATCGCGTCCGACCTTTCTGGCTACGGCAAGCAGCACTCCCCTGACGTGATCCGGAGCGCGATCATCGATCCGAACAAAAATCTCGATCCGCGTCACGGCACTGTGACAGCCGTCACGCGCGATGGGCAGAAGTATACGGGAATCGCGCGCAACGAAGATAACTTTTCGCTGCAGTTACAGACGCTCGATGGCATGTTCCACTTCTTTGAGAAAGCGAATCTCGCTCGCGTCGAGCATGAACGGCGATCCATTATGCCCTCGAACTATGGCTCGAGACTGACCCGTAGCGAGTTGGACGACCTCGTGAGTTTCTTGGCGGCGGCGCCGGGTACGCAAGCATCCTCGGGCGGCGATGAAGAAGGCCCCTGAAATTATGTGGAACCTTACACGCGCAATACTACTCTCGGCAGCGCTGCTCTCCGGTTTTCAGGGCGCAGATAAGCCGCGGCGCAAATTCGAGCTGGTTGCGCTGTCTCCTGATTTCTGGAAGCTGCTCGATCGCAACGCACATCTAACAACGGTTGCGACCGGTTTCGGGTTTACCGAAGGGCCGGTCTGGGATGAAGCGGGGTTCCTCTATATCAGCGATGAAACACAGAACAAGATCTATCGCGTTCATCTGGACGGAAAAAAAGAAACCGTCGTGGCGCTCGGCGATCCGGATGGCAACACGTTTGATACGCAACGCCGTCTGATCGATTGCGCCAGCGTTCTCCGCGCCATCATTCGCGTGAATCCGAACGGCGAATACACGACGCTCGCGGACCGATTTGAAGGAAAGCGCTTCAACAGCCCCAATGACGTGGTTGTTGGCCCGGATGGGGCGCTCTATTTCACGGATCCCACGCTTGACTTGCCGCCCGGACAGAAGCAGGAGATTGCGTTCCAGGGCGTCTTTCGCCTGGGGCAAGGAGGCGGTGTCAGGCTGCTGATCAAGGACATGTCGCAGCCGAACGGGCTTGCGTTCTCGCCGGATGGCAAAAAGCTGTATGTAGACGACAGCGATCGGAAGGACATTCGGGTATTTGATTTTTCGGCTCCGGCGAGTGTCACAAACGAGCGCGTGTTTGGCGAGGAGAAGGGAGCGGAAGGCGTGCCGGACGGCATGCGAGTGGATGAAGCGGGCAATCTCTTCGTTGTGGGGCCGAAGGGAATCTGGGTCTGGAATGCGGCACGGGCAGCACCTGGGAACCATCGTTGTTCCCGAGCAGCCTGCGAATCTCGCGTGGGGTGACAAAGACTATCAGACACTCTACATCACAGCGACGACTTCCGTGTATCGGATCAGAACGAAGTCACGCGGGTTTGTGCCGTATCTAAGACCTGTTCACTAATGCGAGATGCGATTCTGAATCTAATCGCGAGGTATTTATGAAAGAGTTTCGGACACGACGGGGTTTTTTGGGATCGACGTCAGCCCTGCTGGCAACTCAGGGCCTGGCGTTGCGCGCAGCAGGCACGCGCACGAGTCCGACTGAAGGCGAAGACTATTACGACAAGCTCGGCGTCGCGAAAATCATTAATGCTGCGGGAACGTACACAGTTCTCACTGCATCGATCATGCCTCCGAGCGTACAGGAGGCCGTGGATCGCGCGGCAAAACATCCGGTTCGATTACTCGAACTGCAGAAAGCGGCTGGGGAATATCTCGCCAAACGGCTGCAGTGCGAAGCAGCGATGGTGACGGCGGGCGCCTCGTCCGCCCTGACGCTGGGCACTGCCGCATGCATTGGCGTGATGAACAAATCTTTGGCTCCAGCGGTCCCCATGCACGTGTCGAACCTAAAAAACGAAGTAATTATCCAGAAAGCGCATCGCTACGGTTACGATCATGCGCTCGAAAACTGCGGCGTGCGATTCGTGGAAGTGCAAACCATGCAGGATTACGAGAATGCGTTCACGAACCGCACGGTGATGGCGCACTTCTTCAATGCGGCTGAAGGCGGCCAGATCGGGCGCGAGGATTGGGTGCGAGTGGCGCATCAGCATGGCGTGCCGTGTTTCAACGATGCGGCTGCGGACGTTCCGCCGATTTCGAATCTGTGGAACTACACCAAGATGGGCTTCGATCTCGTCACGTTCTCCGGAGGAAAGGGCATTCGAGGGCCACAGAACGCCGGCTTGCTTCTGGGCAGAAAGGATCTGATTACTGCGGCCGCACAGACGAACAATCCATTTGACGATGGAGTTGGGCGAGGGATGAAAGTCGCGAAGGAACAGATCATCGGAATGGTTGCGGCAATCGACTGGTTTCTCGCGCAATCCGATGAAGAAATGGACGCTGAGTTCCGGCGCCGCGCAGGCCGGATCGCGAATCATCTGAAGGACGTTCCCACGCTGGAATCGAAGATCGTTGTTCCCGAGGTTGCGAACCACGTGCCAACTCTTCTGATCCGCTACGATCAGCAGCGCGTAAAAATCAAGCCGCTAGATGTGGCGGAAAACCTTCGCAAGGGGACTCCGAGTATCGAGCTGCATCCGTCCACCGGCGTGAAGGAATCATCCAACGGATTGTCCTCCGATGAAAACACGATTGTCGTCGGCGTGTGGATGCTCCAACCCGGTGAAGACATGATTGTGGCGCGCCGTCTTCGGGACGTCTTATCAAAGGCGACCGAGGCGTAGAGATCTCAAGTGGGGCGGCGCGGCTGGACATTCGCTTGTGCAGGCGCGATTTTGAGTTGTGCCACGTTCTGGGCGGCAAGCCAGAGCAAAAGTGACGGACCGATTTCGGTTGCCGCCGTTTCAGTAACGGCCGTTTCAGTAACGATCGACGTGCGGCCTCCGGACCTTCTCGTACAGCCCACCTTCGCGAACTGGCCTACTTATAACGGCGATTATTCAGGACGGCGCTACAGCGGATTGACTCAAATCAACCCGAGGAACGTAGGCCAACTGCGAGCGCAGTGGGTGTTCCACTCCTCGAACTCGAACAATCTCGAGGCGACGCCCGTCGTCGTGAATGGACTGATGTTCATGACCTCGGCAAATGACGCGTTTGCTCTGGATGCGCGAACCGGGCGCGTGGTCTGGCATTACTCACGTCCGGTCACCGAAGGATTGGTCGACGATGCGTCTGCCCACCACAATCGCGGAGTGGCTGTGTGGCGCTCGCGTGTGTACATGCAGACCGACAACGCGCATCTGCTGTGCCTCGATGCGCGTTCGGGTCACTTGTTGTGGGATATTGCGTATGCGACAGGGAACCCCAACTATGGCGCGACGAGTGCGCCCCTGGTCGTGAAGGACAAAGTACTCGCCGGTACTTCGGGCGGCGACGATGGAGTGCGCGGATTCGTGGCCGCGTTCGATGCATTGACCGGCAAGGAGTGTTGGCGGTTCTGGACGATTCCTGCGCCGGGTGAATTTGGGTCTTCGAGCTGGCCGGGCGAGATGTACCTGCGCGGCGGCGCTACCACTTGGATGCCGGGCACCTACGATCCGGAACTCAATACCGTCTATTGGGGCACCAGTAATGCGGCTCCCGATTTCGATGGAGCGGCACGTCCCGGCGACGATCTCTACAGTGCTTGCGTACTAGCTCTCGATGCCGATACCGGCAAGCTGAAGTGGTATTTCCAATTCACGCCACACGACGATTTCGACTACGACGCAACGGAGACGGCTGTGCTCGTTGACGCGCGCTTCAAGGGTGCGCAACGCAAACTGCTGGTCGAAGCGAATCGCAACGGATTCCTGTACATTCTCGACCGAACGAATGGCAAGTTTCTCTCAGCCACTCCCTTTGTGAAAAAGCAGAACTGGGCGAAGGGAATTGACGAGAATGGCCGGCCCATCCGCAGCGGCGCCGAACCTTCGGAACACGGCACCCTGATTTGCCCCGACATGACGGGAGCTACGAACTGGTACTCGCCCTCGTACAACCCGTCTACGCGTCTCTTCTACTTCATGGCGCTTGAAAATTGCCAGTTGTATTTCTTGAAACCGCAGCAATTCACTCCCGGTCGCGAATTCTATGCGACAGGCGTCAAGCACGCTCCCGGCGAGTACGGACAAAAGATTCTTCTGGCGTATAACCCCGAGACAAACCAGTTCGCGTGGAGATATCCGCAGGTGGGCGCGGGCCGGTCCTGGGGTGGGACGATGACGACCGCGGGTGGACTCGTTTTCTTTGCCAACGATTCGGAATCGCTCGAAGCCGTTGATGCGCAGACCGGCGTGTCGTTATGGCACTTCAACACCGGACAGTCCATGCACGCATCGCCGATGAGCTACGCGGTGAACGGGAAGCAATATGTCGCGATCGCATCGGGCAGCGATCTTTTTACTTTTGCACTGCGATAGGAGACAAAACTCGGTATGTATCATCACGCGGCGGCATTATTTTTCGGTTTAGCCTCTATGGCGCAGCCAGAACAGCCTTGCGTCTTTACGGGGCCCGCGGCGACCTTTTCGATCCGGCATGTTGCGGGGAAACCTGAGCTCAGCTTAAATCCAGACGCTGACATGTGGAAGAACGCGGCAGCGGAGTCCATGTCGAAGGATTGCAGCACGAACACGGAATATCCGAATCTGAAGACCGAAATACGGGCGTTCTGGACGGACACGGATTTGTATTTTCTCTTCCGCTGTCCGTACACGGTTCTGAATCTGTTCCTGCCGCCAAATCACGCCGGTCCGCACGTGGGCTTATGGGACAGAGACGTCGTCGAGATGTTTCTTGGAGACGATTGGACAAACATCCGCCACTATCGTGAATTCGAGATTGCACCGACCGGCGATTGGATCGATTTGGCGATCGATCTCGATCACAAGAGTTATGACCACAGTTGGCGATCCGGTTGGCAAACCATGGCGCGTATTGATGAAGAGCACAAGACCTGGTACGCCGCAGCCCGGATTCCGCTCTCTGCAGTCAGCGGCAAGCCCGTTGATAACGGGACAAAATGGCGCATGAACCTCTACCGCATTGAAGGACTCGGCCCTGACCCTCAGAGGCATTTTCTGTGCTGGCAGCCTACGTGCGTGCAGAACCGCGATCCGAACCACGTTCCTGAGCACTTCGGCACGTTGATCTTTCACAAGTAATCGTTGGGCATGACGTTTCACTGCGATGCCGTTCTATTCGATTTGGATGGCACTCTAGTCGACTCGAGAATCGCATGTGAAAACCTGGTTCGCGGTTGGGCGGCGCGGCATGGATTGGACGCGGAGCTCATCTCTTCGCAGGCACAAGGGCGGCGCAACCTGGATCTTGTTCATCAGTTCACTCCGCATTTGCCCGTAGAGGAAGAAGCCAAGCGGCTCGACGAAGAGGAGCTGCTATATCGAGACGGCAATATCGCGATTCCAGGTGCGCTCGAAATACTGTCGGCGCTACCGGTTGAAAGCTGGGCCTTAGTCACATCCGCCAGCAGGAGAGTTGCGGAAATGCGGCTCGACTGTGCCGGCCTCCGAGTGCCGGCAGTGCTGGTTTCATCCGATGATGTGCGCAGGGGCAAGCCCGACCCGGAAGGTTATTTGCTCGCGGCCAAGCGGCTGGGCGTAGCCCCCGAGCGTTGTCTGGCTGTTGAGGACACTCCGGCAGGATTGGAAGCGGCGCGGATGGCGGGAATGCGGGCGCTCGGGATAACCACTACTTTCTGTCAAGCGGAGCTAAACGCGGCTGCGTGCATTGAGGATTTTCGATGCGTGCACGTCAGTCAACGTTCCGGAGAACTGTGCGTTACAGTGCAAGCTGGCGTTTAAAGACAAATTCATTGCAGCCGAGGCTGTGTGTTGTCACCAGCCGCTGCAGGCTAAATCCGCGTTTGCTGAAGAAGTCGAAGACTTCACCCGGGTCTGCAACTTCAAAGGGATAGCCGCCGACCCAATCGACTAGATCTCGCCACAGCGACATGCCGCGCGCTTGTTGTTGAGATATCTGAAGCGGTCGGCCACGCAATAAGCCGCGAACCAATCCGGTTCCGTAAAGGCGAATGAAGGACAGCGCCAACAGCGGGGGGCGGAACACGGGAAAGTGGTTATAAGTTTTCTTGATCGCCGTCCAGCGGCGGCTCGCACCGCCTTGATTGTTATAGAGAGCGATGAACAGGAGTCCGCCTTCGCGCACGGCAAGCGACGCATTTTCAAGTGCCTTCCACATCGCGCCTGTATGGTGGAGAACACCCCAGGAATACACGATATCGAATTGCCCGAGACTCTCGATGTAGTCTCGATCAAGAGCCGATCCTTCTTCCACGCGCCACTCCGCGTCGGTATCAAAGTAGCGGCGCTTCAATTCCAGAGTGCACGCGACGGATTGAGGGTCATAGTCGAACGAAAAAACGCGAGCGCCGAGGCGCCGGGCTGCGAGGCTAAACAGGCCGCTACCGGAGCCGATGTCGAGAAAGGTCTGTCCGCGAAGATCGGAGACGTCAAGCATATCGCGCAAGCTCTGCTCGGCAGCGCTAATGCGCTCGGGGCTCAAATCGCGGAGGAAGCGTTGCCAGTTTGCGCCGAACTCGAAGCGCTCCCCGCGCGCAACCTCACTTGTATGCGTTTCCGTAACGGTCATCGTAGCATCGCCTTTAGGGCCTTTTCAGGGACTCCGCGTAGCTTCCGGAGTATCGTAGCGATTGGATTGGAGTCATTCATCAACAATGTCGAAGCGATTCAAGTTTCTTCTCCTCACGTTGCTGATCGGCCTGGCGCATGGCCAAAGTGGGGTCGATTTCCAGGCGCATCCAGCGGGTTTTACCGCGGCGCTGGAAAATGCAGCGCTCAAGATAGGGACTGATTGCTCTGAACACAGGCCCTGTAACGTGCGATTCGGAAATGTCGTGCATAGCTTCAAAACTCCCGCAACGATCAAAACTTCCGATTCCAGCTCGGGATTGGTGTTTGTGTATGTAGATAGCTCGGGCAGTCTCACGGCCGCCAGCACGGTGAAACTTGTTTGCCAAGGTTGCTCGTACGCGCCCGGCGTGAAGCAATTTCCATCCGGCTCAATTCCGTTGTTCACCTGGACGGTGGTCGGCGGCGCTTTCGAAAAGGCGGGGTTGGCCGATTTTCGCGCGATATTATCGACGACGCCAGTTGCAAGCGGGAGCGGAATCATGATCATCGAGAATGCAGGAGTCACGACTGTATCTGTCGATCCAACTCTCGTCAGCTTGCATGTGTTGCAAGCGCCAAAAACATCCCGCGATACTTGTGCGGCGGGCCAATTCTCATTCGACGATGATTACTATTACATCTGCGTAGGCGTGAACACATGGAAACGCTTTGCCCTGTCGAGCTTTTAAAATACTTGCGTCTTAGGAGAACTATGAATGTCGTCGATTGACGTCCCTTTGCGAGACGGCCACTTCGGCCGCACATCGCGGCGCGACTTCTGGTGGGTGCAGCCAGTGCTTACGTTTTTAGGACTGTCGCTGTTCATCGTTTACGCTACTTGGGCAGCATTCCAGGGCAATCATTACCGGTTCGGCAACTATTTGTCGCCCTTCTATTCTCCGGAGATCTTGGGCGACGCAACGCACGCCTGGTTCGGGGCTTGGCCGCATTGGTGGCCAGGGTGGATACCGATGTCAGCGGCTTTGCTGATCCTCTGGGCGCCGGGCGGATTCCGTCTCACTTGCTATTACTATCGCGGCGCATACTATAAAGCGTTTTGGGCGGATCCTCCCTCATGTACCGTCGGCGAGCCGAGGAAAACATATCGAGGCGAGCGGTCGTTCCCGCTTGTGCTGCAAAATGTGCATCGCTATTTCCTGTACCTTGCGCTGCTTTTCCTCGTTTTTCTGGTGCACGATGTTTGGCGGGCGCTGTGGTTTATCGATCCCGCTACAGGCCACGCGCACTTTGGGCTCGGCATCGGGACCCTGGTTCTTGCGGCTAACGTTGTGCTCTTGGGCGGCTACACATTCGGCTGCCACTCGTTGCGGCATCTGATCGGCGGCTGTGTTGACGAGCTTTCTAAAAGGCCAGTGCGGCAGGCCACATACACATGTGTTGGGCGTCTGAATTGCCGCCACATGCTGTGGGCATGGATGAGCCTGTTTTCGGTGATGTTCGCCGATCTGTACGTCCGCCTCTGCTCGATGGGGATCTGGTCTGACTGGAGAATCTTCTAATGCCGGAGTACCAGACACACGATTACGATGTGCTGGTCATCGGAGCAGGTGGAGCGGGGCTGAGAGCGGCGATTGAAGCGTCAGCAAATGGAGTGAAAGTCGGCGTCGTTACCAAGAGTCTTCTGGGAAAAGCGCACACGGTGATGGCGGAAGGTGGAATCGCGGCCGCGTTGGCGAATGTAGATGAGCGCGACAACTGGAAAGTTCACTTTTCCGATACGATGCGGGGCGGCCAGTATCTCAACGATTGGCGCATGGCCGAGCTGCATGCGAGAGAAGCGCCTGCTCGAGTGCGCGAGCTAGAAGCGTGGGGCGCGCTCTTCGACCGCACGAAAGACGGGCGCATCCTGCAGCGCAATTTTGGCGGCCATCGCTATCCGCGTCTCGCGCACGTCGGCGACCGGACCGGGCTCGAGATGATCCGCACGCTTCAGGATCACGGCATCCACCTCGGGATGAACGTTCACATGGAGTGTACGGTTCTGAGCTTGCTGAAAGATGATGGGCGGATTGCTGGTGCGTTCGGCTACGAGCGCGAGCGTGGCCGGTTCCTGCTCTTTCGTGCTAAATCAGTAGTGCTTGCCACAGGCGGTATCGGTCGAGCCTACAAGATCACGAGTAACAGTTGGGAGTACACGGGCGACGGACATTCGCTCGCCTATGATGCAGGCGCGTCGCTCATGGATATGGAGTTCGTGCAATTTCATCCGACCGGTATGATCTGGCCGCCGAGCGTACGCGGCATTCTGGTTACGGAGGGCGTTCGAGGCGAAGGCGGAGTGCTGAAGAATAAAGAGGGCCGACGCTTCATGTTCGACGATATCCCCGAGAACTATCGAGCACAGACCGCGGATAACGAGGAGGAGGGCTGGCGCTACACGCAGGGAGACCGGAATGCGCGCCGTCCGCCTGAGCTGTTAACCCGCGATCACGTTGCGCGCTGCATCATTCGCGAGGTTCGCGAAGGGCGGGGAAGCCCGCGCGGCGGCGTTTTCCTTGACATCGCCTGGATCAAAGACCGCATTCCGAATGGCGCCGAGCACATCAAGCGAAAGCTCCCCAGCATGTATCACCAATTTAAACAACTGGCGGATATTGATATCACTGAGGAAGCGATGGAGGTTGGGCCGACGACTCACTACATGATGGGCGGGGTTCGAGTAGATGCCGATTCGCAGATGTCGGATGTGCCGGGTTTATTTGCGGCGGGCGAGTGCGGGGCGGGCCTGCACGGTGCGAACCGCTTGGGAGGGAACTCGTTGTCCGATCTACTCGTATTTGGCAAGCGCGCCGGTGAATATGCGGCCAAATTTGCCAAAGAGAATGGCGCCGTGACGGCAGATCCGGATCAGGTAGAGCGAAGCGCGCGAGACGCTCTGGAACCTTTCGAGCGAACCGGCGAGGGCCCGTATCATGTGCAGCAGGATTTACAAGAACTCATGCAGGATCTGGTCGGCATTGTCCGGCGCGAAGAGGAAATGCAGCGCGCGCTGGTTCGATTGCAGCAGCTCAAGGAGAGAGCAAACAAAGTTGCGGTCGTGGGAAATCGCGAGTACAACGGCGGCTGGCACACCGCTCTTGATTTGCACAATCTCATCAGTGTCTCGGAGATGATCACGCGCGCGGCTATCGAACGGAAGGAAAGCCGCGGCGCGCATTTTCGCGAGGATTATCCTTCGAAGAATGACGCAGTTGGCAAATGCAACATCATCGTGCGGCGAAACGGTTCAGGTGAGATGGAAGTGAAACGCGAACCTCTGAAAGAGATGCCTGCGGAGCTGAACCGGATTATCGAAGAGATGAAATGAGCGAGATGCCTAACGATGTCGCGGCCGCAACGTTCCGGATTTGGCGCGGCACTCAGGACGGGGGTGATTTCCGCGACTATACGACCGAGATTTCACCCGGCATGGTCGTGCTTGACGCGGTTCATCGCATTCAGGCCGAGCAGGCGAACGATCTCGCTGTGCGCTGGAACTGCAAGGCCGGCAAATGCGGCTCGTGCTCGGCGGAGATCAATGGCCATCCTCGCCTGATGTGCATGACGCGCCTCAACGCCCTCCCGCTCGAGCAGCCGGTAAAAATCGAGCCCATGAAGGCGTTCCCGCTCATCAAGGATCTCGTGACGGACGTTTCGTGGAACTATCGCGCGAAGCAGAAGATCAAGCCGTTCAAGCCGCGATCGCCGAATGTGGCCGACGGAACCTGGCGCATGGCTCAGGCGGACGTGGACCGCGTACAGGAGTTTCGGAAATGCATCGAGTGCTATTTATGCCAGGATGTCTGCCACGTGCTTCGCGAGCACGCTCTCTACGACCAGTTCATCGGCCCGCGTTTGCTGGTTTACACAGCAGCACTCGAAATGCATCCGCTCGATATTGAGAATCGCACCGCCGATCTGCGCGAGCAGCAGGGCATTGGCTACTGCAACATCACGAAGTGCTGCACAAAAGTATGTCCCGAAGGAATCACGATCACTGACAACGCCATCATCCCTTTAAAAGAGCGCGTGGTGGACCGGTACTTCGACCCGGTGCGCAAACTGTTTCGGATTTTTGGAAAATAGAAGCACCCACGGAAAAACACTATGGATTTCGAATTGAAGTCGCTTTCGCAATCAGGCGTTCCGGAAGCCCTCGAGAGGGCGGAGCGATACCGGCTTCTCAATGAACCGTCTCAGGCGGAAAGCATCTGTCTCGATGTGCTCAACATCGAGCCGTCTAACCAGAGTGCCCTGATAACGCTGCTGCTCGCTTTGACAGATCAGTTTGGCGGGGATGTTTCGGCAAGCCGGGCTCGTGAAGTATTGCCGGCCATTCAAGGCGAATACGAGCGGGCTTACTATGCAGGCATCATCTCTGAGCGGTCTGCAAGAGCGCGTCTGAAGCAGGCGATTCCCGGCGCAAATTTTGTTGCCTATCGCGAATTCCTTGATGCAATGCGAAGGTATGAAGAGGCCGAGGCTCTGCGGCCCGTCGGGAACGACGACTCGATTCTGCGTTGGAACACGTGCGCGAGAACCTTGATGCGCAACCGGGACTTGCGGCCTCAGCCGCAGGAAAGGCTCGAGCCGGTTCTCGATGATTGAGCTACTCCGGGCTCGCGGGGCAATGCCTCTTGAAAAGGGGCATTGCCAATAGCGAGCGGCCGCCGGAGCCGTATTTACGTGCGCGTGGAAGCCGTGATTGTTGCCGTGCGATGCATAGTCCGCGACGCGATCATCGCGCTGCAGAGCGCCAGCACAAACACGATCACGCCGACGCATAGGCTATTAACAAATCGACCCGTATTGCCGGTGTACCCGTAAATCCAGGGCGAGAAGAATGCCCAGATCCCAAGCAGTGCGTTCAGCCAGCTCAGGCCCGTCATGCTGCGGGGATGGGAGACACGGATGCATCCCAGGATGAACATGATGGCACCCACGATCCAGGAATTCCACGCGTTCCCGGCCGTATAGGCGCCGTACACCCAAGGGGAAACGAAAAACCAAATTCCAGCAAGCAGTACTATGGTGCTGGCCGCCTTGACAGCAGTCGCTTTCGTGCTGCTGGTCATTGCTTCATCTGGTGTCATGGTGACTTCAACCTCCTATTTATTTAGACGTTTTAATGCTTCGTTGGTGAGGTGTCTGAAGCATGCATTTGTACTCGTCTGGGCAGCGACGAGCCTTTTCAGCGCGGATCTTGCTCCGCTTCCCGATTTCTCAAGCAGTGCGGCTTCGCTACAGATTGTTCGGCCGTGCGTTACAAGAACGCCGTGGACCGTTGCTGGCGAACACGGCGCGCTTTTTGGGCGTCAAAACGGCAGGTTTGAAGCGTGGTTGTGGCCGGTGAAGATCCTGAGCAACTTCAGAATCTCAGCCGAGCTTGCCGATTATCCTGTCCCGATTGATGTGAACGCATTGGCCGCTGAAATCCGGGTCACTCCGGCTGAGACAATCATCACCTATTCGCACGCGGCGTTCACGGTCCGTCAACACATGTTCGCTCCGCGAGGGGGAAATGCGAGTCCGCTGACGGGCGCGGTCGTGTTCTTTGAAATCGAGAGTGTCCGCCCTCTTGAATTGACCTTCGACTTCACTCCTGAGATGCTTCGCATGTGGCCGGCTCCGAACTTTGGGCGGCCGAATGGAGAATGGATCACGCAGGGTGATAGCGGCTTGTATGTCTTGCATACTGACAATCCGCAATTCTCGGCTGTCGTTGCTATGCCGCACACGCGCCCGGGCATTCTGGTACCCTACCAGGAACATCCACAGACGTATCCGCTCGAATTAAAGCTCTCCTACGATCCGAAACGCGATCACGGGCTGGTATTTCCCCTGGTGTTGGCGCTTCGGAACGGCGCTGGCGCTTTCGAACAAGTTTCGGCTATCAACTCGGCCATTCCGCAACTCTATGCGCAGACGCGGGACTATTATGCGCATTTCTTCGATCACCGCCTTACGGCAGAGACACCCGATCGCCGCATCAACGAAGCGTTGCAATGGGCGGAGCTCGCGATTGATCAAATGCAGGTCAAGTATGGGGACGAGACAGGCCTCGTCGCGGGCTATTACGAGTCGGCTGACTCCGCTCGTCCCGGCTTTGGCTGGTTTTTCGGGCGCGATACGCTCTGGACTCTATACGCAGTGAACAGTTATGGCGATTTCGCGCTGACGCGAAGGGCGCTCGATTTCCTCATACACCGGCAGCGTGCGGATGGCAAGATGATGCACGAATTTTCGCAATCGGCCGGCGCAGTCGACTGGAACGCAACGCCGTATTTCTACGCCGCAGCGGATGCAACGCCGCTCTTCGTCATGGCGATGTGGGACTACTCTCGCGTCAGCGGTGATGCAGAGTATCTCAAGCGGAATTGGGAGGCCGTGCGAAAGGCATACGCGTTCACGCGCGCTCACGATTCTGATCGCGACGGCATCTATGAAAACACGGAAGGGACCGGGTGGGTTGAATCGTGGCCGCCCGGCATGCCCCATCAGGAAATCTATTTAGCGGCGCTCGATCAGCAATCGGCTTATGCGATGTCGCGCTTGGCGGCGCATATGAACGATGATCAACTTTCGGCGGCTGCCCTCAAGGTTGCGAATCAGATTCGCGAGAAGCTGGAGTCCGAATACTTCGAGCCTGCGAATCAGTTTTATGCGTTCAGCCGCAATGCCGATGGATCACTCGATCACACCTCGACCGTTTATCCTTCCGTTGCATGGTGGAACGGAACGCTCGCGCTCAAACATGCGGGGCCCATGCTCACCCGGTGGGCGTCGCACGAGTTCTCAACCGACTGGGGCTTGCGGGACATCAGCGATCGCACCGCTTTTTACGATCCCATCAGTTATCACCAAGGCTCCGTGTGGCCTCTCTTTACGGGGTGGACGGCGTTGGCAGAGTACCGCGCAGGCCGAACGTCATCCGGCTATGCGCACTTGATGCAGAATTTAAACCTCACCTGGGCACAGGATCTCGGATCGGTAACGGAGCTGCTGTCGGGCGAGTTCTTTCAGCCGTTAGGACGCAGCAGCTCGCATCAGATGTGGTCTTCCGCGATGGTGATCACGCCTCTGCTGCGCGGGCTGTTCGGCTTGGACTGGCATGCGGCAAATCGGACCCTGCGCGTGACGCCTCATTTGCCCGCTGAGTGGGATCGCGCAACGCTGCACAACGTGCCGCTTGGCGGTTCGACCGTGGATTTGAGTTACGAGCGGAGCGGCGGAAATGTAATCGTGCGCGCTACCACAAGCGGGCCTGAAAAGTTTTGCTCTGATTGCGGGTGCGGCTGCGGAACCGCCGTGTGATGGTTTTAATGCAGCGTCACACACCGATGGCATGCCACTCAAAGCCGATTGAACTTTCCCTGCCGGCCACGTTGCCGAGCGAGGGATCGAAGACGGCCCAACTCAAAGTGCTGAATGAGGAGTTTTCTTCGAGGCAGGCCAGATTCACCTTCGAGGCGCCCGGCGGGTCGAGCTATCAATTGCCGGTCCGTGTGAACCGTGCGAACGTCAGTGTAAATGGTGGAGAGTTAGCGGGGAATCAACTCCGACTGCACTTCCCCGAGGGCGCCGGATACCAAGCGAAGACAGTTGTGATCGCCTGGTGAGGCGACGCGTTCATGCGCGCTTCCGGATCAGCCTGTCCAGACTCACGGGGCCCGCGCCTGCCGCGAACAGGTACAGAAACACAAAGCAATACACGACCGCCAGTTCGCCTTTGTTGACGATCGGCCAGAATGCTCGTGGAGCATGCACGGTGAAATAGGCAACCGCCATCTCGCCACAGAGGATTAGTGCTACGGGTCTTGTGAAGAGGCCGAGAAGTATCAGAACTCCGCCGATCAGCTCGAGAAAGCCGGCCAGTCCCAGCATAGAGGCCACGTGCACCTTTTCGCCGTGCCCTCCCATCCCGCCGAATAAGCCAAGAATCTTTTGCGCTCCGTGACAGGAGAAAGTAAGTCCTATGATGATGCGCAATAACGATAGCACATACGGCGCCTGCGAATATCTGCTCTGGACGGCCATTTTCACCTCATCAGGAGGCTAGCACGAGTTGCGCAAACTCTCCACAAACGGTGCGCGAGCAATGCCGCGCTCCGTGATAATCGCCGTCACATAGCGGTTGGGTGTCACATCGAAAGCGGGATTCGCGGCTTTGATGCCCTCGGGCGCTACGTGTACGCCTTGCAGGTGCGTCACTTCTTTCGCGCCGCGCTCTTCAATCGGAATCTCGTCACCGGATGCGAGAGTCAGATCCAGCGTCGATATCGGCGCGGCGACATAAAACGGAACGTTGTTTTCCTTGGCCAAAACAGCCAGCGTATACGTGCCGATCTTGTTCGCAACATCGCCATTCGCGGCGATGCGGTCTGCCCCGACGATGACACAGCCAATCCGGCCGCTCTTCAAAAAATGCCCCGCCATGTTGTCCGTAATGAGTGTCGCGTCGATCCCATCGCGATGCAGTTCCCAGGCAGTCAGACGCGCTCCTTGCAAAAACGGGCGCGTTTCGTCGGCAAATACGTCGATTTGCTTGCCCATCTGCACCGCTGTCCGAACTACGCCCAGCGCTGTGCCGAAGCCCGCTGTCGCCAATGCGCCCGCGTTGCAGTGCGTCAAAACTGTCTTGTGATCGGGAACCAATACAGCCCCATGCCGGCCGATCGCCTTGTTGATGGCGATGTCTTCTTCACGGATGCTTTGCGCCTCTTCGACCAGCCGCGCGCGAATCTCTTCGATGCCTAGATGTTGAACCGTGCCGTAAACGTGCTTCATCCGCTCGATCGCCCAGAACAGATTTACGGCGGTGGGACGCGTGTTTCGAAGCGTGTCGCAGATCACCGGCATGTCTTGCTCAAGATTCTCCGAGTGAAGGGCGCCTAGCGCAATGCCCATTGCAGCGGCTACGCCGATCGCCGGTGCGCCGCGAATGATCATGTTTCGGATCGCATCCGCGACTTCCATATACGTCCGGCAAGTGACGTACGTGGTCTCATGCGGCAGCCGGGTTTGGTCGATCATGACCACGCCCTTCTCAGTCCAGGCGATGGTTTCGAACGTGTTTTCTGTAAGAACGGCCGTGGGCATCACTGGAATCGCCCGTGCTTAGTCGCAGCGAAGGCGATCAAGAAGACTGCGTTGTAGCAGCAATGCATGATGATCGGCGGAATGATGGATTTCGTGCGAGCGCGGGCCACTCCGAACACGACGCCCGCTAGAAAGATGGCGAGTATGTATTGCCAAGCCCACGCGTATTCGTACCCGTGCGCGGCGCCGAACAGCGCGGCAGTCAATCCGATGCCGGCGACCAGTCCGAACGTGCGCGAAAAGAGCGGCTGCAGCAATCCTCGAAAGAAAAACTCTTCGAAAAATGGCGCGATGATCACCGCCGTCAACGTAAACAGAATAAACGAAAGCGGCGAATCCACGAGTTGATCAATGGGCGTAGAGATCTTTGGCGTGTGGAGTGCCGAAGCTATGAAAGAGACAAGAAAGGCCAGGCCGATTCCGACAGCTCCCATGACGATCGGGTTGAATAGAGCGCGGCGCCAGCCGAGCGAGGTCACGAGCGGTTTCTCATAGCGGAGCGTAAAAATGAGGCGCCCCGCGACATAGAACATCACATAGAGAACTAGCTGCAAGCTCAGAAGCAACGTGCCGGAAGGCTTGTGCAGCCCGGTTCGGGCCGACCACAACCCAACAAATACGCCGATCATGGCAAGGGCCGCGAGACTAAGCCCCAGGAACAGGAACACGTCCGAGTAGCCCCAAAACGGCTCGCGAATTGCCGGCCGTGCCGTTGTTTCCGCTGTTATCTCCGCCCGCACTGATTCGAAAGGCGGCGTATCAGTTGAGTCAGGCAGCATGTCCCGCCTCCATTATCTTGCGAAGCGCTTGGGCAGTGTGGCTCCGCCGGTTACCCATCACCTGTTCGGGAGTGCCCACGGCCACAACGTATCCTCCGTGTTCGCCACCTTCCGGACCTAAGTCGATGAGATAGTCCGCGCTCCGGATGACGTCCAGCTGATGCTCAATAACGAGCACAGTGTTTCCAAGATCTACGAGCCGCTGCAAAACCTCGAGCAAATGCCGCACGTCGTCGAAATGCAAGCCCGTCGTCGGTTCATCGAGCAAGTAGAACGTCCGGCCCGTTTGGCGCTTGCTCAGTTCTTTCGCGAGCTTGATGCGTTGCGCCTCGCCTCCGGAGAGCGTAGTCGAAGACTGGCCAAGATGAATGTAGCCAAGTCCTACTTCCGTGAGCGTCTTGAGCTTCGCGTGAATTTGTGGAATATTGGCGAGCAGCTCCATCGCCTCGTCGACTGTCGATTCGAGCAGGTCGGCGATGCTTTTTTCTTTGTACTTCACCTGCAAGGTTTCGAGATTATAGCGACGGCCGCGGCATGCATCACAGGTCACGTAAACATCCGGCAGAAAGTTCATCTCGATTCGCTTCAGGCCATCGCCGTGGCACGCTTCGCAACGGCCGCCTTTAACATTGAAACTGAATCGCCCGGCTTTATAACCGCGCTCGCGGGATTCGGGAAGCATCGCATACAATTCGCGAATCGGAGTGAAGAGGCCGGTATATGTCGCAGGATTCGAGCGCGGAGTCCGGCCGATCGGAGACTGATCGATCTCAATCACTTTATCGATGTTCTCGAGGCCGAAAATTCCGTCATGCGCCCCCGGCTGCTGCGTGGAGCCGTAGACTTCCTTCGCGAGAGCGCGGTAGAGAATATCGTGGACCAGCGTCGATTTGCCGCTGCCCGACACGCCTGTCACAACGATAAACGTGCCTAAGGGCAGATCGACGTCGATGTTCTTCAGATTGTGTTCACGCGCGCCTTTCACAGTGAGTGTTCGCCCGGTGCCCGCACGGCGGACGGGCGGCAGCGGAATCGAGAGATGGCCCGAAAGATACTTTCCCGTGAGCGAGTGCGGCGTCTGCATGATTTCCGCCGGAGTCCCCTGCGCGATCAAATCTCCGCCCAGGCGCCCGGCCCGGGGGCCAAGATCGATCACATGGTCAGCGCGCTCGATGGTCTCGGCATCATGTTCGACCACGAGCACTGTGTTGCCCAGGTCGCGGAGATGATGCAGGGTGTCGAGCAGGCGTCCGTTGTCTCGCGGGTGCAGGCCAATCGAGGGCTCATCGAGAACATAGAGCACCCCGCGCAGCTTTGAGCCTATCTGAGTAGCAAGGCGGATGCGCTGCGCCTCGCCTCCGGAGAGCGTCGCCGACGAACGGTCGAGACTTAAATAATCCAGGCCGACGGCGCACAGGAACTCGAGCCGGTTCTCGATTTCTCCCACGACCCGCCCCGCGACTTTCAGCTCGCGCTCGGTGAAGCTCCAACTCTTTACTAAGGGAAGAGCGCGAGCAATGGGCGTCGCAGTGAAATCAGCAATCGAGATCCCTTTCACCTGGACCGCAAGACTGGCCGCCTTCAGACGCCGCCCCTTGCACTCCGGGCAGGCAGTCGGCGACATGTAATCCATCAACCACTCGCGATAGCCTTCGCTCGAGCGTTGATAGCTTTCATCGAGCAGTTTCAAAATCCCGGGGAACTGCCCGCTGCCCTCCACAAGCAACGCGCGAATGCGTTTAGGCAGCTCTTCGAACGGCTTAGTCAGATCGATTCTGAAGGTTGCGGCGGCATCCGTGAGGTTCGAAATCATGTACGAGGAAGTCGAACCGGGGCCCAGCGCGCCATCGAGCAGCGGCTTCGCCGGATCACAGATCACTTTCACTGGGTCGAATGCCCACGTGCTGCCAACCCCGTTGCATGTCTCGCATGCGCCGTACGGGCTGTTGAAAGAAAAAGAGCGCGGCTCAATCTGTGGAATGCTGGTACCATCGTTGTGGCACGCGAGTTTCTCTGAATACAGGGTCTCCGGCCCCCCAATGGCCGCGATGACGACGATTCCGCCGGACCATTTGAGTGCGGTTTGGATCGAGTTTTCGAGCCGCTGGTCGATCCCGGGTTTAACAATCAGACGGTCAATGGCGACCTCGATCGTGTGGTTCTTGCGCTTGTCAAGCTTGACCGGCTCGTCAAGCGACATCAGCTCCCCATCGACGCGCGCGCGAAATCCGCTTTTTGCGATCGCCGCCAACTCTTTCCTGTATTCGCCCTTGCGCCCGCGGGCAATTGGCGCAAGCACCATAATGCGTTCGTTCTGGTGCGTTGCAAGAACCTGCGTGACAATTTGAGCCGGTGATTGCCGCGAAATCTCCGCGCCACAAATAGGGCAATGCGGAATGCCGATGGAAGAATACAGTAGCCGCAAGTAATCGTAAATCTCAGTAATGGTGCCGACCGTAGATCGCGGGCTGCGGGAAGTTGTCTTTTGCTCAATCGAGATAGCTGGGCTCAAGCCGTCGATGCAATCGACTTCGGGGCGCTCCATCTGATCGAGAAATTGCCGCGCATAGGGCGATAGAGTTTCGACGTAGCGCCGTTGGCCTTCGGCATAGATCGTATCGAACGCGAGGGAGCTCTTTCCGGAGCCACTCAGCCCGGTGATCACCGTGAAAGTGTTTCGCGGGATTTCGACATTAATGTTTTTTAGGTTGTGCTGGCGCGCGCCATGCACAGAAATACGATCAAGCATTGTCTAAGTGCGCACTACGATCACGGTGCGCCGCGGGAGGTCTACTCCTATTGTCTTTCATGCCCTGCCGGGTAGAACCGGCAACCCTCGCTAAAATGGCTCCACGTGGCACTTTTCCTGATCACCTGTCCGGGGGCAGTGAATGGCAAAGGACTTTAAGGACCTGTCCGAGCGCGAGATTCTGGCCGTAGCGATCTCTCTCGAAGAAGAAGACGGCCGCATCTACGGAGAGTTTGCAGAAGGCCTCCGTGGCACGTATCCCGCGACCGCCAAGATGATGGACGAAATGCAGGCGGAAGAATCGGAGCATCGCGCGAGACTGATCGATCAGTATCGGTCCCGCTTCGGCGAGCACATCCCGTTCATCCGCCGTCAGGACGTCAAAGGATTCGTGTCGCGCACCCCGGTATGGCTCGTCGAACCCGTTGGCCCCAAGGCCGTGCGCAAGTCCATCGAATCGATGGAATCCGAGACGCGCCGGTTTTACACGCTGGCGCTAGAAAAAGTGACTGACGCATCGACGCGGAAATTGCTAGGCGATCTCGCGCAAGCCGAGGCCGAGCATACCGCGGCGGCGGAGTCCATCGAAAGGCATGAATTGACACCCGAAGTTCGGCGGCAAGAGGACGAGGCGTATCGGCGCACGATTGTGCTGCAGTTCATCCAACCCGGATTGGCGGGTCTGATGGACGGTTCCGTTTCGACGCTTGCGCCACTGTTCGCTGCGGCATTTGCCACGCACTCCAGCAAAGATGCATTCCTGGTCGGACTCGCAGCCTCCGTCGGGGCGGGCATTTCGATGGGGTTTGCGGAGGCTCTTTCGGATGACGGGTCGTTGACCGGACGCGGGCGGCCGCTGGTGCGCGGCATCATTACCGGGGTGATGACCACAGCCGGCGGAATCGGTCATACGCTGCCCTATCTCATTTCCGATTTCCGGACAGCGACAACGATCGCCATCATCGTGGTCGCGATTGAGCTGGGGATTATCAGCTGGATTCGTAAGCATTACATGGAGACGCCTCTGGTGCGGGCAGCGCTGCAAGTCGTGCTCGGCGGAGTTCTTGTGTTTGTCGCTGGAATGCTGATCGGCAAGTCATAGGAAGGGTGGAACGATGGCCACACTCGGCATGGTTGAATATCAGGACGCGAGTCCCGAGGTGCGCGACGTTTACGACGACATCATGGCGACGCGCAAGACCGACTCCGTTACAAATTTTTGGAAGGCAATCGCGCGTGATCCGGCGACTCTACGCAGAACCTGGGACAGCATCAAACAGATCATGGGGCCGGGCGCGCTCGATCCGCTCACGAAGGAGATGATCTATCTTGCGGTCAGCACCGCGAACCAGTGTCACTACTGCATTGCGTCTCATACTGCGTCGGCGCAGAAGAAGGGCATGACGGCCGAGATGTTCGCCGAGTTAATGGCGGTGATCGGCATGGCCTGCGAGACCAACAGCCTCGTGAGCGGTTACCAGGTCGAGATCGACGAGCAGTTTAGAGTGTAAGTCAACTCACAGTACAGACGGCAGTTCGTTTGGTAATTCCGGTCACGGCTGATACATCCGCCCGGCTCGGCCGCTACTTCGGCGCGACCCCAGACTTCTGGCTCAAGCTGCAGGTGAGTTACGACCTCCGCTGCTTAGACCAGCAGAAGATCGAGCGCGACGTGCTGCCTCACGCCAGCTAATTCATCGAGGCTGTCCCAAATACTCCACCCCAATCTCCCCCTTCCCCCAAACCGTCTGCCGCCCCACTCCCGTCCACCGCGCCGCTCGCAAATACGGGACAAACTCTGCCAACTCCCCCTCATACTCGGCTTCTCCCACAAACCCGCCGATCGGATGCACTTGCCCGGTCCGGCTGCTGCGGCGCATCACATCCAGCCGCTCGATCTCACAACGGATCATCCGCACCTTTGCCGCGCGTTCGCCGAACGCGCGGAAATCGATCTCGAGCGGTCCATCACCATATAACTCCCGCAGCGTGCTGAGGCGGTCGCGAATCCGTGCCGCGAGTACGCCAAATTCGGGCCGCTCTGCCAGCTTCTGGCCTGCCTTCAATTCCGTCGGAGTCACGAAACGGACCCGCACGCGCTCGATTCGTTGCGCGCCCGCCTCCAAACTGAGCTCCAATGGCGGCGGCCCATGGTGCAGCAGAAACGACTTCCCATCATAAATACG
The DNA here is from genome assembly GCA_963803455.1 of uncultured Acidobacteriaceae bacterium. Classification (GTDB taxonomy): domain Bacteria; phylum Acidobacteriota; class Terriglobia; order Bryobacterales; family Bryobacteraceae; genus Bog-105. The sequence continues at coordinate 106,586 of CAWDMK010000001.1, forward strand.
CGTATCCGCCTCGCCGTTTTCGCCGCGCTGCAGCACCTCAACCAAATCGGCGCGCCCGCGTCCCGGTCCCAACCCTTCGGGCGACAACTGAGCAAACGCGAGCACAAGGTACGCAATCGCCGGGCTGTGCATATCAAAAAGGTTCAAGTCGAAGAAGAACGTCTCGCCGCGCCGGATCGCGCTACCATCCAGATGCGTTGCCCGGAACACGAACGGGCGCGGCCAGTCAGCGAGACCGCTCGGCCCGGGCGCAACCGCTCCAGGCTCGAACATTCGCGCATAGGGACACGAGCCGCGCAACTCGCAATCGCGCGACGCCAGGGCAGTGCGGGCACGCACGCGATCCGCCGAAAAATCGTCCCGAATGCCCCGCGCAGGATGTTTGCCGATTTGCCGGGCGGGAAATGAATCGCTTGACGCGCGACGAACGAGAACCTTAGCGGATACAGGCGGAAATGCAACGAGCCATTTTACGCACAAGAAGTCTAGTCAAGCACGTATCGAGCCCCAACTTTGCGATTTGATGTAGACCCCGATAGCCGATACCAAGTCGCCGATCCGCTGATTATTTTCGGTAACAATGTCGGTCAGGCGATCGAGCTTCACGTTGGTGTTATCGATTCGTTTGTCGGTCAGTTCCGCGTGATCCACAAGGCCCTTGACCACTTCGCCGAGTGACCCGATCATCTTCTCGAGCCGATCTAATCGGGTCGTGCCGTTTCCATCTCCCGCCATTCCTGCCATTTCGGTTCTATTTTTCGATCTCGCGTGGCGCGCGCGTCCTTCGACTTTTCCGCGTCCTCTGGAAAAACCGCATATCCCGCGGGCGCAGGATAGAACGATTGCAGCAAGCTCAGCCGCTTACGGAGATACCGGCTGGGCAATTGCCGCGGGCCGGTTTCGACATCGATGTCGCAGCAGATACCGTGCAGGTACAGCGTCAAAGTATCGATGAACGATTGCCGCACATAATCGGCAAACAAAGGACTCTCGCGCTTCACGTTGGTTTGACGCCGCAGCAAAGCTTGCTTCGCCTGCCAACTGTCGTCGTCCACCTCGCCGTGAACGCTCGCGCCCAGCTCTTCGCGGATCATCGCCTTATACCCGCTGCCCACTTCAACCGCCCACGTCTCAGCCACCAGAGTGGCCAGACGCCGGTAAAGGCGGTAATGATATTCGGCGACATCCTGTTCTTTCAGCGCGAACACCAGCACAGTTTCGTTCTCGAAGCTCACTTGCGAAGCCCACGATTGATGCCCGTCGGCAGGGCGTTCGGCGACCACGAAATCGGCTACTTTCTCGAGCGCGGCCCGGGTCTTGCGCCTCGTTTTGGCCGAAGCGCGTTCGCCCGAGCGCTCCAGATACGGCACGAGCAGAATGGAAACGCGCGGCAGCATCGACGCAAGCGAAGGCGGAAGCGCCGCGACGGGCTCCTCCAGATACTCCTTGAGCACTTCTTCGCTCATCGGAACCGAGGCGCAAAAATATCCAAACGTATTGCTCAGCGGGATGACTTCGCTCCGAAATCGTTCCGCGAACTGACCTACGCTGACTCTGGCGAGATTGGTTTGGGCCGAACTGGCCGGAACCGGTTCCCGTTGGCTGGACATCTACTTTCGATCTCGATTCTAGCAGAGGGGCTGCCCTGTTCCAGCCCGTTGTGGCCCCACCTGCGAGCCGTGCACTCACGTTTCTTCAGTCGCGGCCATTGTTACACTGCAAATCGATGGGGCGAGAAACATTGACCAGGCGAACTTGCCTGACCCTATTGGGAGCGCCAGTGGCCGCGGCTTTTGGTCAAGGCGTATCTACGCGCGGTGTCAAACCGCTGCCGCGCGGAAAGCCATCCGGACTTCCGTTCCATGCGCGCTTCATCGATGTCGCGGGCCAGGCCGGACTGCATGCGCCTCTCATTTACGGGGCTCCCAATCGCAAGACGTACATCCTCGAAACCGTGGGCTGCGGCTGCGCGCTGTTTGACTATGACAACGACGGCTGGCTCGACGTCTTCCTGTTGAGCGGCTCCCGCTTGGAAGGCCCGCCCGAAGGCGCCATCAACCGGCTGTACCGGAATAATCGAGACGGCACTTTCACCGATGTGACCGGGAAAGCCGGCCTCGGACGCACCGGCTGGGCATCGGCCGTGGCCGTCGGCGACTATAACAATGACGGCTTCGACGATCTCTTCCTCACCTACTGGGGCCAGAACGCGCTGTATCGAAACAACGGGAACGGCACTTTCACCGATGTAACCGAAGATGCCGGCTTGCTTCATACCGGAACCCGGTGGGGTTCAGGCTGCACGTTCATCGACTACGACCGCGACGGGCGTCTCGATCTCTTCGTCGCGAACTATCTCGAGTTCGATTTCAACAAGATTCCTAAACCCGGCGAGAATCCCGTATTGCAACTGGAAGGGCATTCCGGTGAACTGCGGGCCACGTGGCTTGCCCCCCAGTCTTCCCGCTCTCTATCACAACAACGGCGACGGCACATTCACGGACGTCAGCGTGAAATCCGGGGTGACGAAGGCGCGAGGCAGCTACGCCATGACGACCGTCGCCGCGGATTTCGACAACGACGGCTGGCCGGACCTCTACGTCGCTTGCGATTCGACGCCCAGCTTTCTTCTCAAGAACAATCACGACGGCACCTTCACCGACGTGGGCCTTGAAAGCGGCGTCGCGTTGAACGAAGACGGGATGGAGCAGGCCGGCATGGGCGTCGGCGTTAGCGACTACAATCTCGACGGCAGTCTCGACATCCTCAAAACGCATTTCGCCGACGACACTGCCGTTCTCTATCGTAACGATGGGAAGGGCAGCTTTGAGGACGTCACAAACTCGGCTGGCTTGGGCGTCGAAACGCGATACATCAGCTGGGGCGCGGGCATTTTCGATTTCGATAACGATGGCTACCCGGACCTGTTTTGGGTGACAGGCAGCGTCTACCCGGAGATCGAGGCGACCCTGCCGAACTATCCGTTCAAGAGTCCACGCATTCTCTTTCGCAACTTGAGAAACGGCAAATTCGAAGAGCTATTGGATCAGGCCGGCCCGGGTGTCGCAGCGGCTCACGCCAGTCGTGGCTGCGCGTTCGGCGATTTCGATAACGACGGCGACGTGGATATTTTGATCATGAATCTGAACGAGCCTCCGTCACTCCTGCGCAACGACGTTAGCGGGACCGGGCACTGGCTCAAAGTGAAGCTGATTGGGACGAAATCGAACCGCAGCGCAATCGGAGCGCGCGTAACGGCGCACTACGGCGGCAAAATACAAGCTCAGGAAGTGTTGAGTCAAGCCAGCTTTTATTCTGCGAACGATCTGCGGCTGCATTTCGGCCTGGGCGCGGCCGAAAAGGTCGATCTCGATATCCGGTGGCCGAATAGCGGCAATGAACGGATCTCAAACGTCGCCGCGGATCACCTCGTAATTGTGCGGGAAGGCGCCGGAATCGTCAGAACCGAAGTGTTCAAGCGTCGCTCAGATTAACGCAGCGTAGTTTATCTCACGGTACTGGCGAGTCAATGTGAGCTACCATCGAAAGAAAGGCCCTTCCGGCCGCATGTTGCTTAAGGGAGTTCTGTTCAGATGACGAAGAAGTTTTTTGCGATTGCGATTTTTGCGCTCGCGTTTCTGGTTTGGCCCACACTGAGCGTGGCGCAAGAGCTGTACGCGACTTTAACGGGTACCGTGACCGATCCTTCCGGCGCGGTAGTTCCCGGCGCCACAGTTCTCATTCACAACAACGACACCAATACCGATGTCCGAACGGTCACGACGGACGCGAGCGGCAATTACACCGCGACCAATCTTCCGGCTGCGACCTATACAGTTACCATCAAGACCGCCGGTTTTCGAACCTTCACGTCGAATAACCTGACGCTTCACGTGGCCGAAAAGCGGACCCTCAATGCGTCGCTCGAAGCCGGCCAGGTGACTGAGACGGTAACGGTACAAGCGAGTACGACGCCTATTCAGACCTCAACTGCCGCACAAGCGGGCACGATCACAGGGCAGCAGGTCCGCGAGCTTGAATTGAATAACCGCAATTTTGAGCAATTGGTGCTCCTGCAGCCGGGCGTGACGAACGGCCTGCCGGATCAAGTCGGCTTCGGCCTCTCAAATTCCACGACTATCTCCGTCAATGGCGCGCGCGTGACTGCTAACAATTGGACGGTGGACGGAGCCGATATTAACGACAGCGGCTCAAACGGAACGCTGCTTAATGTTCCGAGCGTCGACGCAATCCAGGAGTTCACGCTGCAAAGAAGCACGTATGACGCGCAATACGGGCGGAGCGGAGGCGGCCAGGTGTTGGTCGCAACCAAATCGGGTACCAGTGAGTTCCACGGCAGCGCGTATGAGTTTGTCCGCAACGACTACTTCAACGCCAACGATTTCTTTTCCAATAGCACCGGGACTCCGCGGGCAATCGAGCGGTACAACAATTTCGGTTTCACCGTCGGCGGCCCGCTCTTCGTTCCCAAACTGTACAGCAAGACACGGTCGAAGACTTTCTTCTTCTGGTCCGAAGAGTGGCGCAAAACGAGTACTCCGAATGCCTTTAGCGCAGTCGCTCCCACCGCTACAGAGTTGAGCGGCGTTGTGCCCGGAACCATCACCGGTCCCGCGGCTCCCGGATGCGCTACCTTTAACGCGGGGACCAACACAACCACGATCAATCCGGCTTGCTACAGCGCAAACGCAAAGGTTTATCTTACGAATATCTTCGACAAGTTTGCAGCAAACAGTGGAAGCAATTACATTACGAATTTCTCGCAGAAGAACAACTTTCGGCAGGATATCGTGCGGATCGATCAGACGATCAGCGATAAGATCCACTTCTTCGCCCGCTTCATGCAGGACGATGTGCCGGAAAACTTTCCCCAGGGATTGTTTGCGGGTGGCAATTATCCCGGCGTCAGCAACGTCGCGCTCGATGCGCCGGGCAAGAATGTCGTCGGCAACTTAAGCTGGACTCTTTCGCCGCGCGCCGTCAACGAGACCGAGGTCGCATATTCCTGGGGCGCTATTGACGCAGCGCTCTCCGGGCCCGCCGTTTCGCCCGCCTTCGTCAACGCGCTGACTCCGACGGCCTTTCAGGATCCGTATCACCGCATACCTAGCGTCAGCATTACAGGCATTCAGGGATTTTCGGAAGGCGTCGCGCCTTACTTTGAACGCAACCTCGATCGAAACATCTTCGATAACTTCTCCTTCACGGCCGGGAATCACACGTTCCGCGCCGGCATCAGCGCTCAATGGATGTTGAAGACCGAGAACGCCTCCAACGGAGCCGCCAGTTTCAGCTTTAACACCTTCGGTGACTTTTTGCTGGGCAATGCCGCTTCGTACTCACAATCCAGCCGTGATATTGTTCCAGATCTCCATTACGTCAATCTGGAAGGTTATGTGCAGGATGACTGGAAAGTCACTCCGCGCTTGACGCTCAACTTCGGTCTGCGATACAGCTTCTTCCCATCGCCCAGCGACGTCCACAACACCTTGAACAATTTCGACCCGCTCCTCTACAATCCCGCTGCTGCCCCTCTTATCGATCCGGCAACTGGCAATTTCGTAGCAGGGCAGGGCATTGTTCCGGCAACTTACACGAACGGCATTATCTTCCCGGTTGGAGGTGCGTGCAATGCCGCAAAGGCGATCTCGCCCCAGGTCACCTGTTCGCCTTACGGAAGCCTCGTGAATCCGAATTCAAACAATAATTTCGCCCCGCGCTTTGGATTCGCTTGGGATCCCACGGGTAGGGGCAAAACCGCCATCCGCGGAGGATATGGAATCTTCTACGACCGCACACTCAACGGTATGTGGGAACAGAATGCGTTCACGAACCCGCCTCTTGTCCAGTCCACTAACATTCAGAATACGAGTTTCGACAATCCCCTGGCGGGTACCTTGAGTCTTCCGCTCGGCCCCAACATCCTGGAGTCAACCGGCCGGCCAACGTTTAAGGTTCCGTCCTATCAAGACTTCAATTTCTCCATACAGCAGGAGATTCTTCCCAACACTGAATTCGAGATTGCATACGTAGGAGGATTGGGTAGGCACTTACTGGGTGAAGCCGATCTGAACGAAGTCCCGGTTGCGGTCCGGCAAGCTAACCCCGATGTCAACGTAAACGCGATTCGGCCATTTCTCGGTTATGCGTTTTTCAAGAGCCGCCTTCCGGAGTTCCTGAGCAACTACAACTCGCTCCAAATATCTCTGAACCGTCATGTAAGTCAAGGCCTAACCATAGGCATCGCTTATACCTGGTCAAGGCTCTTGACGAATGCTTCGGTGGATCGGGATGTCGCAACTTACAATACCTATAACTTCGCGCAAAGTTACGGTCCTGGCGCTTACAACACGCCACATGTATTTGTCGCGAGTTACGTGTACCAGCTTCCGTTCTTTAGAGACCAGAAGGGCGTGATAGGACACGTTCTGGGCGGATGGGAGCTCTCCGGCATCACGACCGTACAAACGGGTCAATCGCAAACGATTACGCAGGGTACCGATCCGTTCAGCTGCAGCACTTCTGTAACCACGGGTTTGTGTGTGCCCGGCAGCGCCCCCGGCACGTATCCAGGCGGAATCGGTATCGGACAGTTTAACGGCTCCGTACAAGTCCGTCCCGATGCGATTGCTTCCCCGAGCGGGCCTGGCACTCTTGCGGAATGGTTCAATACCGCAGCCTTTGTCCCCGCTGTCGGCCACTTCGGCAGTGCAGGCGTTGGAACTTTTCTAGGCCCTGGACTGCAGAACTGGGATCTCGCAGCCATCCGGAACATCAAGATTGCCGAACGTTTCAGCCTTCAGTTTCGCGGTGAGTTCTTTAACGCGTTCAATCACACAAACTGGAGCGGGATTGACACGGGCATTAACGATGCCAGCTTTGGGCAAGTTACCAGTACGCACAACCCGCGCAATATCCAGCTTGGGCTAAAGTTGTATTTTTAGTATGTGAGCTGTTTTTCGCTCGAGGCCGTCCGAAGACGCAGAGTAACGCGTTTTGGGACGGTCTCTTGCCTTATCGCCGCTCTCGTTGCCCTCACATCGACGGTTTCTGCCAGCCCACAGGACCTGCAAACCTCATTAGTCCAGGGTTCCGAAGCTCTCCAGCGCGGAGACAACGCAGGAGCTGAGACTGCTTTCCGCCATGCGCTCGAGTTGCAGCCGCAGTCCGTCGAGATCCTGAACGATTTGGCTATCGCTCTCGCTCGCGAAGGGAAAGAAGCAGAAGCTATTTCGCTTTACGAACGGGCGCTGAAGATCAAACCTGGCGATCCGGCCACCACGCGGAATCTCGCCATCGCCTATTTCCGCGCTCAGCGCTACAGCAAAGCGTGGCCGCTTTTCGAGCGCATGTGCAAAGCAAAGCCCGATTTTCAGGTTCTGGAACTCGCGGGTCTCTCATTATTCGCGCTCGACCGCTACTCCGAAGCGGCACAATATCTCGAACGAGCCAGCCAGTTGAATCCCTCTGACCTTCCCACCCTCGACATGTTGGGCAAGGCGTATACCCGCGCCAAACAATACGACCGGGTCGCGGATGTCTTCGCGCGAATCATGGCTGTCAATCCGAATTCGGCCGAAGCCCACGCCATGATGGGCATGGCCTACGACAAGCTCTCACGCGATGACGATGCGCGCGCCGAGTATGAGGCGGCCGAAAAGGCCAATCCCAATCTGCTCGGCGTGCATTCCGGCCTTGGCCTGATCTATTGGAAGGAAGGCAAAATAGACGCCGCCAAGCAGCAGTTTGAGGAGGAACTGAAGAGGTATCCCACCGATCCCGTTTCCCACTGCTTGCTCGGCCAGATCTTACGCAAGCAAAACGATCCCGCTGAGGCTCTCCGTCATTTCCGGGCCGCCATTGCCGCGAATCCGAACTATAAGGAAGCCTTGTTTGAGTTGGGCAAATCGGAGCTGATGCTGAATCAGCCGCAAGAGGCCGTTGCGCCCCTCCGCAAAGCAGTTCAGCTCGATCCCAATTACGTGCAAGCGCATTATTCGTTAGGCACAGCGCTTCGCAAGCTAGGCCGCTCCGCCGAGGCCTCGCGCGAGCTGGCCATGTCCGAGCAGATCCAGGCGCGGGAGAGGGCCGATGACATCAAGCACGTCAGTGTCGAGCCCCGGCCTCAATGACCTTCCGCTATGAAAGAATGAAATTTGCCGATGCGAACCGTTGGATGGCTCGTCGCGTTTGTAAGCGCTTCCGCGTTGTTCGCACAGAGCCCGGCAACCCGCTCGCCATCCGCTGACCCATACAGTGCTCGCGCGACCTCAGTGAGCGGCCAGGTTAGCCGCATTCGAGACGGACAACCGTGGGCGGTGAGTGCCGGTGATTCGATTCCCATTCAGCAGGTGATTACTTCCGGCAGCGATGGATACGCCCACTTCAGAGTTGCCGGCGGAAGCAGTTTCGAGATGTTTGCAAACTCGCGCGTAGTCTTCCGTCAAAATGCGGCGAACGGCGCTGACCTGCTGGATGTTCTGGCCGGCCGCGTGCGTATCCGCCTGCAACCCGCTCCCGGCCAATTGCAGCAGCGAGTTCTTTGTCCTGTAGCGGCGATTACCGCTCATCAGCCCGCAACCATCGCGCTTGCGGTCGACGAGGACGACAATGCCAGAATCGATGTGATCGAAGGAGCCATCCAGGTTCAGCACGCGTTTCTGCCGCGGAGCGAGCCGGTGCTGGTCACCGCAGTCGATGCAATCCTGGTGCAAAAGGATCAGCAGATCTCGCGCCGTCTGGATCGCGGCTCCCTTTACCGCTATACGGTAAAACCGTTGAAGGACGTTCTGTCCGCGATCACATTCGGGCATTCCGGCCGCGGCGCCCAAGCTGAACCCGAAACAAGCAAGTTCCTGGCGCAAGCCGCGCGATCACCTCTCAATCAGAGTTCCGGCCGATGAATTCACGGTGCGGGCGCACCGCTAGCCACATACTTTTGGTTGTCAGCGTTGCGTTCAGCTGTGCAGCTCAAAATCCGGTCACGCCGCCCCTTACACAGCCAGGCACGGGCCTCGAAGCGCCCTGGGACGTGCGCACGATCATCGCTGCGATCTTGAAGGATAACGAACAGCTTAAGCCGGTGATCGCCCAGTTAAATCCGCAACAATGGTATGAGAAAAAGGGCGCGCCCACCACTTACATCCCGCAATGGACCACTGCGCAACGGCAAGTCAACGACGTAGTCATCGCGAGTCGGCTTTTTTCCCAAAATACCGAGAACCTGAGCCTCGCGCTAGACACTTACTTTCGTCTGGAGGCGCTCGAGACCAGCGCCCGCTCGCTAGCCGAGGGCGCTCATCAGTATGGCGACCGGGCCACGGCGGACAAGCTGAGCGAATTGGCTGGACGAAACTTCAGTAACCGTGAGCGTTTCCGCGATTACCTTCGAGATCTGGCCACAAGCAAGGAGCAAAACTTCAAGATCGCCGACCAGGAAGCGCAGCGTTGCCGCGGTATGATCAGCAAAGAACCGGCAACGAAACCGGCCCGAAGATCCAGTAGAAATTGATGGAAGCGAGTACCTTCACCTGTTCAATCTGCGGCGAAAACTCCCAGGACATCTGCGTCTTCTGCACCAAAGACGCTTGCGGCAATCACCTGTGCGAGCGCTGCCGCCGCTGTAGCGACTGTTGTGAATGCGAAACACGCCTACGCAATCACGAGCGCGATGCCATTACGACTCCGCTCATAGCGACGCCGCTGAACGGTTTCGACGCACTTACCGCTGCGGCTGTGTCGACGGACGAGCCAGGAACGAGCTAACTTCGTGCGCGCCTGATCGCTTCCCGTTCGGCTTCAGTGCCCTTCGAAGCACGACTTCCCGATCGCCGTTGACCCACGCGGCTTGAATCTGTTTCTCATCCAAGCCCGCCAGCCGCCCTGCCAGGATAAACCCAGGAAGAGCGTGCTCGAGATCGTGCCAGCGCGCCATGTCCAGTACCGAAGCAAGAGCGCGTTGCCGGATCAGATCGAGCATCTCGGCATCCCGCCCTTCCGTCAGATTTACAAGCGCGAGGCTCGCGTTGCGGCGGTCAGTCCACACAACCGAGTTCATCATTTCAACAAACCACGTAGGCTCGATTCGAATCTCCTGATCGGGATGGAGCCTCGCACCCACCGCGACGGCTTTGAGTGAGCGCAGCGCGTTCTCCCGCACCGTGTCTTCGGGGTCCTGAAGCGCGTATTCGAGTCCATTCACGATCTTTTTTGAGCTTCGGAGATCGCGCGGCCCGTACTGCAACACGTAAGCCGCCATTGCCCTCTGCTCGGAGTTTCCGGACTCACGCAGGACTTGATCAACCGCCGCCAGATCGCGGGCCAGCATGGGAAGGAAAGCCTCCTGCAGCTCGCGGCAATCCTGGTCGGCCATCAGTGAATAGCCGTTGGTGAGGTCTTCATCCGTGTTACGTCTTCGGATGCTCGCGGCAACCGCATCCAGAAAGGCGCGGTAATTCTTGACGATTTCGTCGGGTAACGCAATGTCGCCGCTGGGAGCTGGCCGAAACTCAAAATGCGGCGCGTCCTTCTCTTCTATGCCGACATAAAGCACCATCTTCCCGTCATCGCAGCATGCCGCTTCTATCCGCGATGCGACGATTCCAGAGATTTTGCCGATCCGATCCTCAGCGTCCTCGCGAGAGACCGGCAAAGCCTCTCCCTCAGTAACGCCCAAGGCGGATCGGATCTTCTTGACGGATACTTTACGGGCGCCGTAAATCTCAATGACGCCGATGCGCGGGCTGATGTCTTCCGCTCTGATCGCGAGGCCGAACGCGAGAGCCGCGAGCGCGGCAATGCAAAACTTCACTACTCCAGTATCAAACGGGCGCTTCCAAACCCTTGTTCACGCCTGCTTTTGCGCGAGGTCTCCGATAAACGGCAATTTGATCGTTTGGTTGTTGTATGCCTTGTACATCAGCACAAGGAACAGCACAAAAATACACACCCAAAGTATCGGATAGAAAAGGACGAGTAGAAATCCGGCGCCGTGCGTAGCGAAAGCGAACATCGCGACAACCATATGCAAGATCATCCAGAACACAAACAGGCTCAAATGCAAAAACAGGGATTGGAATGCGTTAAAGCGAACGGTCTTGTTCTGGTTATAAGGTGCCACGACCAGGAACACAATACTGCAGATCAGTCCGACAAAAAACGGAAAGTAACAGAGCATGCCCGCTACATTATTCGTAAGTCCGGAAGTAGAACTGACCGGTGGCGGAGGAGCGGAAAACGCCGCCGCGCCGCCTGTCGTACCCGTCGTTCCTCCCGCGACTGCCGTGCCGCAATTTGGACAGAAACTACCTGTAACCTGCGCACCGCAATTTGGACAGAATGCCATAAAGTCCTCCTGTGACTAAAAGCCGATTTGTTTGAGTCTATTCCAGTTCGAGAACAAATGCTAGGCAATGACATGCCGGCGTAAGATAGGCCGCAGTACGAGACTCACTAGTACCATGATTACTGAAAAGATGGGCAGCAGCATCAAGCCACGCTGATAATTTTGATGCTCCGCTAATGCGCCGATAATGGGTGAGCTGACGGCCAGGCCGATCCAGCCGCACGTAATCACGATTCCCAACGCAGTCGCCGCCCCGCGATGAAAGGTATCGCCCACGATCGCAAGCGTCGTAGGGAAAACGGGCGCCATCGTAAGCCCGGCGCAGAACACGGCAATCGTAATGCTGGTACGGGAGTGGAGGTGCAGCATGGCGAACGTCGTGATCACCATCAGAATCGATGACGCCAGCGTGACTGCGAGCGAGGGCACTTTGATCAGTACTCTCGAGACCACCACTCTTCCGACCAGAATTCCAAACGCGAACCCATAACTGACGACGCCCCCGGCGGAACGAGCATCGAAGTGCGCGGAGATCAGATAAGCTTTGAGCCAGTTCCATACGCCGACCTCACAGGCCACATACAGGAACAGGAACAAGCACAAAAGGATCAGCGCGGGTCGCGAGAGCAGCGCGGGTACTTCGTTGAGACGAAAGCTGGCTTCGCCCGACGGCCCCGGCATTCGCGTCGCAACGTTTACCAGGAGAGCGATGATCGTCAGAGTAGCCACCGAATAGCAAAGCACGATTGGACTCATCAGGTAGCTGGCCGCGTACGTCGTAATAATTCCGCCTAAACCGAAAAACAGGTTCAGAAAATTCAGCGCTGAGCCTCGCCGGGTTGGTTCCACTGCTCCGACAAGCGCATTGGCCGCTGTGACCACGATGCCTCCGCCCACGCCAAGCACAAAATACGCGATCAGCAGACCAACGTAGCCGCCGACGTTGGGAGCCGCGAACAAAGCCGCCGCGATGAGCACCAGACCCGTGATGAGGGCTAGCTTATTGCCTTTTTTGTCGATCACCGGCCCGGCAGATAAGGAGGCGACAACCAATCCGAGTGCCTGGACCATTCCGAGATTGCCCTGTTGCGCGGGCGTCAATGGATACGACGGCAGCAGCGCGCCCAGAATCGGCGCAATCAGACCGTACACAAAGATGGCCAGCGTAGCAGCCAATATGAGCATTTCGAAAGATGGTATCAAACCGCAATGCTTGAAGCATGCTTGTGGGCCGCCACGGCTGCGAGAACTTCGAGAGCGCACTCACACTGTTCGCGCGAAACATCCATGTGAGTGACCGCACGCATTCGCGTGGGACTAATCCCATTCGCAAGCACGCCATGAGCTTTCAACTCCCCACTGAATTCTGCGGTTGAGAGGCCAAGGCCGGAGATGTCGAAGATCACGATGTTCGTGGATACGCGGGCAGGACTGACTTCGATTCCCGGAAATTCGGACAAGCGCTCAGCAAGGTATCGCGCGTTTCGATGATCTTCCTGCAGGCGCGCTGGCGATTCCTCGAGAGCGATCAATCCCGCTGCGGCGAGAATCCCAGCCTGCCGCATACCGCCGCCCAGCCGTTTTCGATACAGGCGGGCTCGCGCAATATCTTCCGCCGATGCCGCGAGCATCGGATCCGACAGGCGCGCCCAGACCCTTTGAAAGGCAGAACATCACAGAATCGGCATCGCGCACGATTCGCGAAACAGGCGTGTTCGTCGCAACCGCCGCATTGAACACGCGCGCTCCGTCCATGTGGACTTTCAATCCCTGATCGTGCGCCTTTGCACAAATCTCATCGATAATTTCGAGCGGATACACCGTACCGCCCGACATGTTGTGCGTATTCTCGAGCGAAATCAGAGTCGTCGGCGCATTGTGCGGGCCGGTTGGCCGCAGAACGCTCTCAATCTGCCTCCACGTCATCACGCCATCTTGTGCAGGCACGGCCCGAGCCACGCACCCCGAAAACCACGCCATCATCGACAGTTCCCAGTCGAGGACATGCGAGCGCGCCTCGCAAATCACTTCTTCGCCGTGATGCGTGTGCAGCTTGATCGCAATGGTGTTGCCCATTGTGCCGGTCGGAACAAATAGGGCTGCCTCTTTGCCAAGAATCTCCGCGGCACGCTGCTCCAGTCGGTTTACGGTTGGGTCTTCGCCATAGACATCATCGCCAACTTCGGCCTGTGCCATTGCGGCTCGCATCTTGTCGGTCGGCTTTGTGACAGTGTCGCTGCGGAGGTCAATTAAGTCTTCCTTACGCACTGATAAACTCCTGAAAGATTTCGTTCGAGAGCAGAACGGCGTTATCCGAGAGCCGCAACCGTTCGCCATCATGCTCAAGTTTGCCGGCGCTCAGCCATTTATTAATAGGCTCCGCAAAGCGCGACCACTCTTCTGCAGTTGGCCTTATCCCTTCCGTGAGGCGCAGTCCGACAAAGAAATGCTCTTCGGAACGGTCGCTTTCTGTCACCTTCAGCGGCTTGACATCACCGCGGTCCTGCTGCGCAAAATACTCATCAAGCGCATCGCTATTCGACCATCTTTCTCGCCCATTGAACGAGTGCGCGTCGAGGCCAAAGCCAACATACGGCTCGAGCCGCCAGTATTTCAGATTGTGCCTCGATTCACATCCTGGAACCGCAAAGTTCGAGATCTCGTAACGTTGCTGCCCCATTCCGCGCAGCCGCTCCACCGCGCGCTCATAGAACTCGGCAGTCATATCGTCAGCGGGAACGCGCGCAGCGCCATAACGCGTCCCGCCCAGTAAGATCTCGTTTCCCAACCGGCTCTCTTCGTCGATCTCGAACAGGTAAATCGAAACGTGCGACGGCGCGAGCCGTTCGATCCAGTCAAGCGAATCTTCCCACGACCGCGAAGTCTGTTCCGGCAACCCCGCGATCAGATCGATGTTGATGTTGTGAATACCGGCTTTCCGCAGCACCCGGATATCGCTGGCTACGACCTCGGCGGTGTGCCGGCGGCCCGTCTGCCGGAGCTCGGCCATCACAAACGACTGCACTCCGAGACTCACGCGATTGATTCCGCACCGTCTCCATTCCTCAACAGCGCTTCGGTTCAGCGTTCCCGGTGCACACTCGAGTGTCACCTCGCCCAGCTTCGTTGCAGGAATTTCGCTCATCAAAGCGCGAAGCCTCGCGAGCGGCATAAGGCTCGGCGTTCCCCCACCGAAATAAACCGTTTCCGGCAGCCAGTCCCATTCATGGGACTTGATCTCTCGTAGCAGCGCCCGATCGTATAGAATGCGAGTCTCCGGTCCTGAAACACCAGAAGCGAAATTGCAGAAACTGCACTTCTGCTCGCAAAACGGATAAGAGATATAGACGCCCGGCATGCAGTTTATAAGTGAACTGTCTCGCCCAAGTGCTGCCCGATAGCCGAGCCAATTAGTTCATCCAGGGTCTCGTTGGTCTGCGGCAGTACGAACGCCTGCTTACTCGCATCCCAATCCAACTTGAAGCTTCTTGAGTGCGCCGAAACCCAAATCTGCCGCACCGGCGTATTCGGGCTGACTACGAATTTCGCCTTCGGTTCTTCGAACTCGATACCCAGCGCCCCGGCGTTGAAATCCGGTTCGAAATCGTAGCGGTCCGACGCGCCCGTCAGTTTCTTGTATAGCGATTCCAGCGCCGCGTCTGCTTTTGTCTTAAATTCTTGTTCGTCCATCCTGGCCCTATTTACATTCTCTTCTTAGCCATCCCCGGAAACTCTGGAACTTTCCCGCGCCCAACCTCATCTTCCTAACTGCGCGGTCCGTTATGGAGTGTTCGTGTGTCCATCAAACCCTAATTCCTGGCACGAGCCCCCTATTCGCCGATTACCTGTACAATTTCGATCAGGTAAACGCCTTTTATTCCAATCACTTCACGAATCTCGAGCAGTTGGCGGAATCGGCCCGGCGAATCGATTTCCCGGAATCGCACCGTCGAGCGCTTGTCGCGGCGCTCAGAAAACAGAATGGCGAGTCAGCCACGCTATCGAAATTAGCCCAACCCGGCACGGTCGCTGTCGTTACCGGTCAACAGGTCGGGCTTTTCTCCGGACCAGCGTATACCATCTTCAAAGCACTCACCGCCGTCAAGCTGGCCAAACACCTCAGCGACCATGGCAGCCCCGCTGTGCCGGTCTTTTGGCTCGCGACCGAAGATCACGATCTGGCCGAGGTCGATCACGCCTGGGTCTTCGATCACGCGGCTACCCCGTCCAAGATAACGGTTTCGCAAGCTGCAGGTCTCGGCGCTCCAGTCGGTCAGGTAAAGCTCGGGCCTGTACCTTTCGCCGAGTTGAGGCAACGCTTGGGAGAGCTGCCGTTCGCCGATGAGACCGTGGCGCGTCTCGAGCAGTCCTACGGCCCAACTGCCATGGACAGCCCGACGTTTGGCTCCGCATTTCGCTCGTTTCTCGGCGATCTTTTCAAGGACTTCGGCCTTTTGTATCTGGACCCGTTAGGGCCGGCGATTCGCGAAGTCGCTGCTCCTTTTATCAGTCGCGCAGTGCATCGCGTTCCCGATCTGCTCGAAGCGCTCAGACAGCGCAACCGCGATCTCGTCGCAGCCGGATATCACGCGCAGGTTCACATTGACGACAGCACTTCGCTCATGTTCCTGATCGAGCAAGGCAAGCGCATTCCGCTTCGTTGGAAAGATGGCCGCTTCCTCACCAGGGATGCTTCCTACACGCCGGATGACTTGGACGCTCTAGATGGCCGCGTATCGCCCAATGCGCTGCTCCGGCCGGTGATGCAGGATTATCTTCTCCCCACAGTGGCGTACGTCGGCGGCCCTTCGGAGATCGCTTACATGGCCCAAGCCCAGGTGCTGTACCAAAATCTTCTCGGCCGAATGCCGGTGATCTTTCCCAGGAACAGCTTTACGCTGCTTGACTCGCGAGCTGCGAAGCTCTTGGAACGCTACGGCATCTGCATGCCCGAGATCTTCGATCACCAGGAGAATGTCAAAGCCCGTATCGCCGCTCGGCTTCTGCCAAAACCTGTCACTGACGAGTTTGCATCCGTTCGCTCGAGCGTGGCTTCTCAGCTCTCGTTACTCCAATCGGATTTGGCCGCCTTCGACCCCACGCTGAAGGCCGCTGCCAAAAAGAGCGCCGCCAAAATTTCTTACCAGCTCGACAAGCTTTCACAAAAAGCTGCGCGCGAAACCCTGCGGCGGGATCAGCGGGCATCCGAGGACGCAACGTATCTGACGAATCTGCTCTATCCGTACCGGCATTTGCAGGAAAGATTCTACTCGATCATTCCGTTCCTTGCGCAACATGGGCTCGATCTGCCAAATCGCCTGATCGACGAGGTCCAGTTTGCCTGTCCCGACCACATGATCCGCGTGGTCTGACCGGGAACCACGAATTCGCTATGTAGCCTGCGAGAATAGGTGCCGAACCGGCATGCGAAGCTCGCGCGAAATCGCCTTTCGCCTGAAACAGGAAATTCGCAATGTTCAGCTCTTCGCGTTCCCACCCGCATATAGCGGCGAAGCGTCTTCACCTCTTCCGGGCCTTCCCGATCCCGACGAAGTCAGCGAAAAACTGCGGGAGACGCGCTTCGCGACAGAGCTCTTAGACGTCGCCGATCAAATCCTAGCTCACCGGATTCCGCTTCTCGGGTTCACCATAGAAACTGGACCGAATATCGACTGGCGCCGCGATTACATCAATCAACTCTCGACGGGCGCTCCATACTTCCGCTTCATCCCATACCTCGATATTTCTCGCGCCGGCGATCACAAAAACATTTGGGAGCTCAATCGTCATCAACACCTCGTGCTGCTGGCCCAAGCCTTCCTGTTTTCGCATCGCGAAATTTACCTCAGCGCTATCTTCGATCAGCTCAATAGCTGGTGGCGCCAGAATCCGTATCAGCGCGGGATCAACTGGACCAGTGCACTAGAAGTTGCTTTTCGCGCATTCTCCTGGATCTGGCTCTTTCACCTCATCGGCAATCGCATGCCCGGCGATCTACGGCGTCGGTTTCTCGAGAGCCTATATTGGCACGGCCGTCATATCGAAAACAATCTTTCCATCTATTTCTCGCCTAACACGCATCTGTTCGGCGAGGCCGTTGTCTTGCACGCGCTCGGACGTTTTTTCCCGTATTTTCCGCACGCTACGCAATGGGTTCAACTAGGCAACAGCACAGTGCTCGCGCAGATCGAGCGCCAGATTCATCCCGACGGCAGCCACTTCGAGCAATCCACCTACTATCACGTTTACGCGCTCGACATGCTGCTCTTTCACGCCATCGTCTCTCATCCTGCTCGGGAATACACGGAAACTCTGGCGCGCATGGCGGATTTCCTACACGCAGTCATGGGCCCGGAGCGCAGGCTGCCTTTCCTTGGCGATGACGATGGCGGCCGCTGTTTCCACCCCTACGGCCCGCGCGATCAATTTGGCCGTGCGACACTAGCCACCGCTGCTACGCTCTTGGATCACGATCACTGGGCATTTGAAACCCCTGATCTCTTCCCGCAGGCTGCATGGTGGCTCGGTCGTACGGAGGGGTGCGGGACTGGCACATACGGCTCTCGTCTATTTCCGGATGCCGGGATTGCCGTCATGCAGGACTCCTCGAATGCTGTGTTGTTTGATGCGGGTCCGTTTGGCCCTGGTTCGGCCGGCCATAGCCACTCCGACTCGCTCGCGATCATCGCTACTGCGCTCGCCGCCCCGATCCTCGTTGACTCGGGCACGTATACCTACGTCGGGGATCGCGATTCCCGCAACGCGTTTCGCGGGTCATCCGCTCACAATACAATCCGCGTCGATCATCGCGATCAAGCCATCCCGATCGCGCCTTTCCGCTGGTCGAATCCGCCGGGCGTCAGGCTGATCAGTTGGTCCTCAAACGCGGCAGCGGACACTGCGGTTGCCGAATGCAAATACGATGGCATTACCCATCGTCGGTTCGTACGATTCCTCAAGCCGAATCTCGTCTTCGTGCTGGATACCGTTGACGGCCCTCCAGGCCAGCATGAGATCGAGCAGTCCTGGCACTTCGCCTCGTCCGGCGCGCGGAACCGCATTTTTCTTGGATCTCCCGCACAAGAGTGCGAGGCTTGGCACTCGCCTGTGTTCGGGAAGAAAGAGCGCGCCCCATCATTTGTCGTCCGGCGAATCACCACGTTCCCGGCGAATTTCGCGGCAGCTCTGATTCTCGATGGAACCGCCGCATTCACGATTCGCGAACAGCCTCGCACTGCGGTCTTCGAGTGGTCAAACGGGGAGAATCAACGAATCTTCGAGTTCCCCTGGCCTACTGAAAGCGCTTGATCAAATTCTCAGTCACAACCCCGATCTACTGCATTTTTCATAAACTTACAAGAAATTGCTTGCACAGCCCTGTTACACTGGTCTTAAGAAGCCCTGGGGCTTCTCAATTCTCGTAAACACGCCGGATCAGGCCGTCGCGCCTCTCCGGCGTTTTTCATTTCAGGAGATCATCATGTCAACTTCCGCTCAGATCGCAGCGAATCAGGCGAACGCAAAACTTTCAACCGGTCCTACCACAGAGAGTGGGAAGGCCATTGCCTCTCAGAACCGTTTGCGCTACGGCCTCACCGGCGCCTTCCGCGTCGTGCGTGGGGAAAGTCAGGAGGAATTCAACGCCTTACTCGACGCCCTGCACGCCGAACATCAACCGGCCACCCCGACCGAATCCGTTCTCGTCGAGAAAATGGCGCAATCGCTCTGGCTTGCTAGACGCGCCTTGGCCCTGCAAGACACCACCCTCAATCCCGAAACCCTCGCGGTCGACGATCCCAAGCAGCTCGCGCTCCTTCTGCGCTACCAGACCACCCACGACCGCGCCTTCCATAAATGTCTCGACCAGCTCCTAAAGCTAAGAGCCGAAAAGCGCAAAGCCCAAATTGGCTTCGAATCGCAGCAGCAGAAAAAAGCGGATAGGGGCCGCCGCGACGCCGCCGAAACCCGCAAACAGGAGCTGCACAAATGGAACGTTTCGCTCGCCGAAGCCAAGCTCGACCGCCAGTTACAGCGGAATTCGACGCCCCCTCACTCGGTAATCTCCATGGAAAACGCAGCCTGAGACCCTTTCGTTAACTACTTCAGCGGTCGCCGAGCCGCGAACCTAAGCGAGCGGTAGCTAGCCCTCTCGCACATAAAGGTAATAGTGCATCCTATGAAATCTTGGGATAATTGAGCCGACCATGCCCTGCCATCACGATCCGCTATGTGCGGGATAGCCGGTTATGTTCTGCGGGAAGGCCGAGCCGACCCCTCCCTCGTGCGGGCCATGTGCGATCAGATCCGGCATCGCGGACCCGACGATCAAGGCATCTATATAGATCGGGGCTGCGGCCTCGGCATGCGCCGGCTGAGCATCATCGATTTGAGCACCGGGCATCAGCCGATGTCGAACGAAAGCGGCGATGTTTGGATCGTCTTTAACGGTGAGATCTATAACTATCAAGCGCTCCGCGACGCACTGGTTTCAGACGGCCATCGCTTCGCGACCCATAGCGATACCGAGGCCATCATCCACCTGTATGAACAACACGGCATCGGCGGCATCTCGCAACTGCGGGGCATGTTCGCCTGCGCGATCTGGGATGCGCGCCGCCGCGAATTGCTTCTGGTTCGCGACCGTTTCGGGAAGAAGCCGCTGTATTACACAGTTCTTCCGAGCGGCCTCTTCTTCGGAAGCGAGCTGAAATGTCTCTATCCCGCTGCCGTGCCGCTCGATATCGATGCCGACGCTCTCCGGCTGTATTTCCAGTTCTCTTACATTCCCGATCCGCTGACTCCTTACAAGGCCATTCGTAAGCTGGCGCCCGGCGCATGGTTGCTTTATGATTCGGACGGCACGGTGCACGAGGGGCTGTACTGGAAGCTGCCCGAGCCTGCGGTTCAAGCCCCCGATTCTCTTGACGAGGAGAGCGCTGCCACCCGAGTTCGCGAGATCTTCGATGAATCTGTTCGAATGCGCATGATTGCCGACGTTCCTCTCGGAGCGTTTCTCAGCGGCGGAATCGATTCAAGCTCAGTTGTCGCCTCGATGGCCATGCAGTCTTCTGAGCGCGTGAAGACATTCTCGATTGGATTTGAAGAAAGCGGTTTCAACGAGCTTCCCGCCGCCGCGCTGGTTGCCAAAAAGTTCAATACCGACCACCACGAGATTCTGGTGCGGCCCGACTCGGTCAGCTTGGTCTCTAGGCTCGTCGAGCACTTTGACGAGCCGTTTGGGGACAGCTCGGCCATTCCCACCTTCATCGTCTCTGAATTTGCGGCACAGCACGTCAAAGTTGCTTTAACCGGCGATGGGGGCGATGAAATCTTCGCTGGTTACGAAAGCTTCTTCGCCGTTGACCGGCTCCGGCGCGTGGATCATGTACCGCCACTTGCGCGCGCTCTGCTGTCGAGCATCGCGGATCTCTGGCCCTATTCGTTCTACGGCAAAAACTATCTGCGCATGATCAGCCGGCCCTCGGCACTCGCCCGCTACTTCGAGCTGAATTACGCTCCGTACTTCTTGCGCAAAGCCCTGCTTCAGCCTGAGTGGATGCTCCCAGCCGATTCAGGGTTCTTGAGTCAAGCGCTTCAAGACTGTTTGCTGGCGGGCCAACACGATATCATTTCACAGGCCATCTATTTTGAAGCGCGAGCTAACTTGACAGGGGACATGCTCGTCAAAGTAGATCGTATGTCGATGGCGAACTCGCTCGAAGTTCGCAGCCCGCTACTCGATCACGAACTCGCCGAGTTTGCCATGTCCATCCCTCAGCAATGGAAAATGCGGAACGGCAGGGGCAAGCAGATTTTTCTAAAAGCCGTCGGCGACCGCTTGCCGCCCGAGCTGCTCAGTTTGCCGAAAAAGGGATTAGGCGTGCCGCTTGCAAAATGGTTCCGCGGCCCTCTACGCAGCCTGCTCTGGGATTTGTTGACCAGCAGAACCTTCCTCGATCGCAATTTCGTTTCTGAAGAGTTTCTACTGCATCTCTTAAACGAGCACGATACAGGTCGCCGCGACAACTCTCACTGGCTATGGCGTCTGCTGATGCTCGAGCTTTGGTTCCGCAACTTGAAACAGGTTCAATGCACTTACTATGAGTCGGCATCCAAGTTAGCCGCGCATACGGTGCCTGGCGGGTAGGCGGTTCTTATGTGCGGCATCGCAGGGTACATCGGCGATTCGAATTCCGTTCGAGCGAATTCTTACGTAACGAAGATGATGGCGTCTCTCGAACGCCGCGGACCTGACGGCGAAGGCAAAGAGAGTTGGCCCATGGCGACCCTGGGGCATCGGCGCTTAGCCATCTTCGATTTATCCGCAGCCGGGAAGCAGCCGATGCTCTCTGAAGACCGTTCTGCCGGAGTGGTGTTCAATGGCGCAATCTACAACTTTCGAGAGCTTCGCGCTGATCTCGAACGAGCGGGTTACAGATTCCACAGCGATACCGATACCGAAGTCCTAATCCATGGTTATCGCGAGTGGGGCATCGACGAGCTCGTCCATCGATTGCGCGGCATGTTCGCGTTCGGGCTCTGGGACAATCTCCGCCGAACCCTTTACTTGGTGCGTGACCGGTTAGGTGTCAAGCCGCTCGTCTACGCAGCTTCGAACGGCTGTGTCGCGTTCGCTTCAACAGTGCGTGCGCTGCGCCAGGCGGGCCTTGCTGAAGCCATCGATGATCAGGCCGTAACTGAATTTCTCGAATTCGGATATGTGACCGATGACCGCACCATCTATAAGGGCGTTTCGAAGCTCCCAGCCGCGAGCATTCTCGAGTGGTCGGGCGGTGCCTGCCATCTTCGAACCTATTGGTCGCCCGCAGTGCCTGCGCAGAACAATTTGGCATTCGAAGACGTAGTTGCAGAAACGGAGCGCCTGTTCTTACGAGCGGTAGAGCTGCGATTGACCGCAGACGTGCCGGTTGCTGCGCTCCTCAGTGGCGGCATCGACTCGTCGCTCGTGTGTTGGGCGATCTCAAAGCTCGGCGGCGATGTCCAGAGCTTCACCATTTCAACTCCCGGCGATCCGGGCGATGAGGCTTCTGATGCGCGAGCCATTGCCGCAAAATTGCGCATTCAGCACCGCGTCATCGGGATCTCCCCCGACGATTCTCCTGGCGTCGATGAGTTGGTGTCCGCCTACGGCGAGCCGTTTGCCTGCGCCTCGGCTCTCGGGATGTTGCGCGTCTCTCGAGCGGTAAAGCCGTTTGCAACCGTTTTGCTGACGGGCGATGGAGGCGACGACGTTTTCCTTGGTTACCCGGAGCACAAGCATCTTTGGATGGCCCAGCGCCTTGCGAACAGAATTCCCGCCCCAGCCGCGAAGGGCTGGGAAGCGCTACGCCCGCCGCTTCCTTCTCGAGGCCTCCTGCGCCGCATGATTCACTTCTTCGATTACAGTACCGGCGGATTGGGCAGGGTCGCGAATGCTCACGATGGCCTGCCGTTTTATGATCGCAACGGCATTCTCGGAGGCCGCCTGGCACACGCCGGCATCGCACAGCGCGCGATTCCTTTTTCGCTCACCTCGGCGCGGAATCTTCTGCAGGAATTTCTCGTGTTCGACCGCCAAACTCGTTTCACCGGCGAGTACCTGACCAAAGTGGACGGGGGCTCTATGTATTACGCGCTCGAGGCCCGCTCACCGTTCCTCGATCAGGAACTATGGAACTTCGCGTCGTCTCTGCCCTTCGACATCCGGCTGCGGCACGGCGTTTTGAAAGCCGTCTTGCGTGAATCCGTGCGGCGGAACATTGATGAGCGCACTGCCACGGCCGCGAAGCGGGGATTTACTGTGCCCGTCCAGCGCTGGCTCGCGGGGCGCTGGCGCGCGGCCTTCGAGGATTCTCTGCACGATTCGATGCTCGCGCGCGAGGGTTACATCCGCGCAGATGCAGTCCGGACGGTTTTGCAGCAGTGTTCAGATTCCGGCCCGACGCCAATGCAGTTGTGGTACCTATACGTACTCGAGACCTGGTTCCGGCATGACCGCGCTGCTGTCCCCAGTGCAGCGTAGCTGTCCGGCAATGCAGCCCATTCGCGTTCTGCTGATCGCTCCCTCTTTCGATATTGTTGGTGGCCAGGCAGTTCAGGCGGCGCGCCTGTTGAGCCTGATCAGCGAGGATTCTCGGATCAGAATGGATTTCCTGCCCATCAATCCGCGCGCTCCAAGATTGCTACTCCCGCTGCAGAGAATCAAATATCTTCGCACGGTTCTCACTAGTGCTCTGTACGCTGCCCGCCTGCTCGCGAGTGTCCGAAGATATCAAATCCTACACATTTTCACGCCCGGCTACTTCGCATTCCTGCTCGCGCCAGCTCCCGCCATTTTGCTGGCCAAGATAATGGGCAAGAAGACCATCCTCAACTACCGCGACGGCCGGGCGGAAGACCACCTTACGCATTCGCCGCGCGCTGTTCGGCTCATGCGCTTAGTTGACGTGATCGTGGCTCCCTCAGAGTTTCTGGTTCACGTCTTTTCAAAGTTCCGTTTGCCCGCCCGTTCCATTCCCAATATCGTTGACACGGCGCGGTTCCATTTCCGCGAAAGAGTTCGCCCAAGACCGGTTTTTCTGCATAACCGCGGCCTTGAGCCGGTGTACAACGTTCCGTGTACGCTTCGAGCTTTCGCTCTGATCCAGAAGCGCTATCCCGAGGCAACCTTAACCATTGCTCATGATGGCCCGCTACGGAAGCAGCTTGAGCATCTCGCTTCCCAACTTGGCCTGAGAAACACAACCTTTCTCGGCCGCGTGAGCCAAGAGAGGACGCCAGAGATCTACGATGCCGCGGATATTTACATCACGAGTCCGAACATCGACAACATGCCGGTATCGGTGCTTGAATCCTTTGCAGCGGGCCTGCCGGTGGTTGCGACCCGAGTCGGTGGAATCCCGTACATCTTGAAGGATGAGCATACCGGGCTTCTGGTTGATCGCGACGACCACCGGGCATTAGCGGACGCGGCCTTTCGTCTTCTCGAAGAAGACGGCTTAGCAGCTAAGTTTGCCCGGAACGCTCGCGAAGAATGCCGCAAGTATGCCCCAGCTGCGGTCGTGAGCGAATGGGTTCGGCTATATTCCGAATTGGATGGCTAGTGTTCCAAATGCGCTTTGAGCATCTCCGACACCTTGTCCGTGAATATACGCGCGCCGGAAGCATTCAGATGAAAGCCATCTCTGAATTGATCGGCCCCGAGTGCGTTCAGATGGAACGGTACGCTCATAGTCACGTGCGCGTGCTCTCCAGCCGCTATTACCGGGGCTTCTCCGCCGCCGAACCCTGGAGGCAACAAGAATAGGAATCGCGTGCCGTGCAACGCGCACAGCTGCCGAAAAGCCGCCAGACGAGCTTCGGCAATAGGCTCAATGTCCTCGTCTGACCCGGCGTGCGCCTTCGCCGCCGCGATTTGTTGCAACATGTCCGCGTACGCTGGATCCGTGCGCACCAGAACGAAATTGCGCAGCGAAGTGCGCCCCGCGTAGAACAGACTGAAACGCGAAAGCACAAGCCCGGAGGCCTGCGTCAGATCGTAGCCAACCTCGCGGCGAATGCGCGGGATGTCTGATAAGAGGAAAAGATAGTAAGCCGAATAGTCGCCGCGAATTCTCGAGCTGACTAGATGATCAGCACTCATGCACAGAATCACCATCTCCGGCCGGGACCCTTCTGCGAACAACCGGCGCATGCCGTAATACCAGTCCAGGTACTCTGTCTGCTCAATGGGGAAAACAACCGGGTTCGCGTAACCTGCCAGCGCGATGCGCAAGCGCGAAGAATCGATGCCCTCGAGCAGCAGCGAATTACCGATCAGCAGCACGGAATGCGTGTTCGCCCTAATGGATCGGGCGACTTGGTAATCGGTTGAAACGCGTGCTTCGATTCGGCTGATATGGGCGAAACCGAATCGCGTGAGTGCCTCAATGCCAATACAGAAAACGCCCAGGCTCACTAGCGCGTGAACGGACCAAATGAAATACCTATTCGCATTCGACGGCGCCCGGTCAACCCCTTTCGCGTTCAGCTCAGAATTGGAAGTAGATGAACGCACTGCTCTCCAACGCTCCAAAGATCGTGATCACCGCGCACATTGCCAAGCCTGCGGCAAGCGCGGCACTAGGACGCGCCTTTTCGAAAACATACTCCTCGTTCGCGGACTCGAGCCGCCAGTCAATTGCCAGCGCCACCACCGAAACCACGGCGAGATAAACGAGCGCCGTGGCATATTCGGAGCGCCACGCAAAGTTCGAGAGCGCACGAAACATGCTAGCCGCTTGACTCACCGATGAGGCACGAAAGAAGATCCAGGCGAGCCCAACAATGGCAAGCGTCGCCAAGTGCCCCGGCCACCCTAAATTCAGCTCATTTCGCCGCTTCAATACGTGTAACGCTAGAAAGCGTTCAGCCGCAAGCCACCCGCCATGAACCGCGCCCCAAACAACGAAGGTCCAGTTCGCGCCGTGCCACAGGCCCCCCAGCACCATTGTGATCAGCAGATTCACATACGTGCGCGCTTCGCCCTTCCGGCTGCCTCCTAGCGGTATATAGAGGTAATCGCGCAGCCACGTGCTCAGGCTGATATGCCAGCGCCGCCAAAAGTCCTGCAGGCTGCTGGCTAGATAGGGCTGTCGAAAATTCACCATGAAATGAAAACCCAGCAGTTGAGCACTACCGCGCGCGAGATCGCTGTACCCGCTGAAATCTCCATAGATCTGCCATGCAAATGCATACACTCCGATCAGCGAGCTGAAGCAAGTGTGCCCAAGCTCTCCGGCGAATGCAGCGTTCGCGAGCAGGGCGCAGTTGTCCGCGATGACGCATTTTCGGAACAAGCCTGAAAGAATCAGCATCAAGCCGCCAAAGAATCTTTCCGAATCGAATTCGCGCGGATGTTGCACCTGCGGCAGCAAATGCGATGGTCTCTGAATGGGGCCGGCAATCAAATGTGGAAACAGGCTGATGAACAGCCCGTAATCGATCAAGGAGCGCGACGGCTCCTGTTTTCGGTGATACACATCCACGATGTACGCCACTTCCTGGAACGTGTAAAACGAAATGCCGGGCGGAAGAATGATTTTCAGAAAGAATGGCGAGATATGGCCTACTCCGAACAACGCCATCACATTCACGAACGAGCCCGCAAAAAAGTTGCAGTACTTGAAGAAGCCCAGGAATCCAAAATTCATGACCAGCGAAGCGATGAGCAGCGTCTTTCGCAACCGCTGATCCGGGCTGCCCGCGATCTTCAATGCGAAGTTGTAATCGACGATGGTCGACGTGAGCATGAGCGCCAGGAAGCGCCAATCCCACCAGCCATAAAAGAAGTAGCTGGCCGCTAACAGGAACAGGTTCTGTTGTTTCCAGCCCAGCCGCCAGTACAAAACGACAACCAGCGCGAGAAAAACCAGGTAGACCGGACTATCAAATAGCACTCATGCCTCGTGCAACACTAAGACTACCCGCTCAAATGGAGATCGAGCAAGCCGTTCCCGTCTCTTCGGACCTCGAGGAGAGCAAGGGCAAGAGGCGGGTCAAAGTCATCCGGCCGCCTCGGTTTTCCCCTGCTCTCCTGCTCAGCGGCATATCGGAGCTCTTTCGATATCGCGACCTCTTTTATACCCTCACCGTTCACCGCATCAAAGTACGTTACAAGCAGTCGGCCCTCGGAGTCCTGTGGGCGTTTTTGCAGCCTCTCTCACTGATGTTGGTTTACACGATTGTTTTCTCTCTGTTCACCCGCATTCCCAGCGAAGGCATCTCCTATCCGCTGTTCGTCCTCTCAGGCATCCTGCCGTGGACGTTTTTCCAGACCGCTCTCGCGACGTCTGCGCAAGGCCTCGTCACTCACCAGCAGATGATCACAAAAGTCTACTTCCCGCGCGAAATTGTGCCGCTCACGTATGTTGTGTCGGCGCTTTTCGATCTGCTGGTTGCCTCGATCATTCTAAGCGTGATGATGGCGTGGTACCGCGTACCGCTCACCCGCGAAGCTCTCTATCTCGTTCCGATTCTGATCATCGAGTTCCTGTTTACATCGGCGCTGGCGCTGTTTTTTTCCGCATTGCAAGTGCGGTTCCGCGATATAGGCATCGCCATGCCTCTGCTGCTCCAACTGTGGATGTTCGGCAGTCCGGTCGTCTACTCGTTTTCTCAAGTTCCGCACCGCTTTCGAGCGTGGTACGTACTAAACCCGATGGTCGGAATCGTCGAAAATTTCCGCCGCGTATCCATTCAGGGCTGGGGCGCCGATCTGTCGACACTCTGCATTTCCAGCCTGATCACAGTCATCATCTTTCCGGCCGCGTACCTCTATTTCAAGCACCGCGAAGCGACCATCGCGGACATCATTTGAGAGCCTCATGATCGATCTCCGGTTTGATCGCGTCTCGAAGCGCTATCGCATTCAAAGCCAAACCGAGTCGCCGCGTTCTGGGCTCCTCGCGAAAGCTCGCCGCTCCCGAAAGAAGGATTTCTGGGCTGTTAAGGACGTCAGTTTTGAAGTGCGCCAGGGCGAATCGCTCGGCATCATTGGCCATAATGGCGCAGGCAAAAGCACCATTCTCAAGCTGCTGTCGAACATCACCAGCCCGACTCGCGGCGAAATCATGATTAACGGCCGTCTCTCTGCTCTGCTCGAAGTAGGTTCCGGCTTTCATCCTGAGCTGACCGGACGCGAAAACATCTACCTGAGTGGCTCGATCCTCGGGATGCGGCGCGCTGAGATCGCGAGCAAGCTCGACAGCATTATCGAGTTTTCAGGTGTCCGGCCGTTCATCGATCTGCCAGTAAAGAGATACTCGTCGGGCATGTACGTACGGCTCGGCTTCTCCATCACCGCCCATCTCGATCCGGATATTTTGCTGCTCGATGAGGTACTCGCGGTCGGCGATATGGCGTTTCAGGAGAAATGCAAGCAGCGCATCGGCGATCTGCATCGCCGGGGAACAACCTTGGTCTTCATTTCCCACGACCTTACGGCAGTACGGAATCTATGCCAGCGGGTGTTGCTCCTGCAGCACGGCGAAATTCTCGCGCAGGGCCCTCCAGACGAGATCATTCGCCGCTACACTGAGACCGCAAGCTTTCACCAGGCATCGCAGATCTCTGGTGAGACACGTATCGCCGAGATCACGAACGTAACCTTGCACAATGCTTTGGGACATCTCTGCACCGGCTTTCTTACCGGCGAGCCGCTCATGGCCCGAATTGAGTATTTCGCACACGCTGCGATACGAGACGGCGCAGTTTCGCTCTACTTCATATCGAGCGACGGCAACATTGCGTCCCAATGGACCACGTCCGCAGATTCAACGGGCTTCAATATGAGAGCAGGAACCGGCTCCATCGAATTCAGTTGCGCTGAGCTCGGGTTGCAGCCGGGTGTATACCAAATCGACACCTGCATCGAGCAGGCCATTACCCAAGAGACTTTTGAATGGCAGCACGGCTGCACCTCCATTCACGTTGAGGCCGGAAGGAAACTCCGCGGCAACTTCTACATGCCGCACTCCTGGCGCCACGTATCGTAGCCGGTTTCGCGCACGCGTAAGTCACACTGTAGGAGAGTGGATCAAGCACCGAGCGGCGCATGGCGCGAGCGCCTTCAGGCATTAAAAAACGTCCCGCCCGTTCTGCGCATTGTATGGGATTCGGGCCCTTTGGTTGTCACTTGGGGCCTCATACTCCGATTACTGGTTTCGCTCGTGCCCGTCAGTATCGCCTGGGTAAGCGGTCTCATTATCGGGAACGTCACGAACGTTATCTATCACAAGCTGCCTGTTTCTGCGCAACTCTGGTGGCTGGTCCTGCTCGAATTTTCGCTTGCGATTGTCGGCAATATTTTAAGCCGCATGATTGACTATTACGACGCGGTTCTGGCGGATCGCTACACGCGTCACGTCAGCATTCAAGTGATGGATCACGCCTCGCAGCTCGATCTGCAAGCCTATGAGGACCCTGTTTTCTACGACCGGCTCGAACGGGCTCGCGTGCAAGCAACCGATCGCCTCGGAATGATTCAATCGATCGGCCGTCTCTTCCAGCAGGCCATCACGACAATTTCGCTGTCGGTGGGCATCCTCATCTTCTCGCCGTGGCTGCTGTTGCTGTTGGTCGGCTGTTTGGTACCCGCGTTTCTCGGAGAGAGCCATTTCGCGTTCCTCAGCTACGCCAAGAATTTCCGCCAGACCCCTGTGAAGCGCGAGCTCGACTATCTTCGCCAACTCGGCGGCAGTAAAGAGGCCGCGAAAGAGCTGAAGCTCTTCGGCCTCAGCCGCTTTCTAACGAATCGCTTTACCCGGCTTTCGAATGGCATCCTTGACGAGAACCTCGCGCTCTCCCGCAAACGCGCGTTCGCGGTTTCTCTGCTCTCGATGTTGAGTACGGGCGGCTACTACGGAGCGTACGCCTGGGTCGTTTACCGGACGGTTGCTGGCGCACTCAGCATTAACCAGCTCGTGTTTCTGACACAGGCCATCATGGCGGCTTCCAGCAACATTTCGCTCATCTTCTCGACGCTCTCGAGCATCGCCGACCAGGCTCTTTTTCTCACCGATTTGCTGGCCTTCTTTGAAATGCGCCCAACCGTTACCTCGAAACCCGGGGCACTTCCTGCTCCACGCCCCATCACGCAGGGATTTGAATTCCGCAACGTGTCGTTCGCCTACCCCGGAACAGAGCGCCTCGTGCTCGATGGCTTGAATTTCCGGCTCGAGCCGGGAGAGCGCCTGGCGCTCATCGGCCAAAACGGCCAGGGCAAGACGACCATAGTGAAACTGATCGCCCGCCTCTACGACCCGACACAAGGCAGAATTCTGCTGGACGGCATCGATTTGCGCGAGTATGACATTGAAGATCTCTGCCGCGAGATCGGCGTCATTTTTCAGGACTTCATGCGTTACGAAATGACGGCCCGCGAAAATATTGGAGTCGGCCGCATCGAGCTGCTCAATGACGATGCGCTGATCCGCAGCGCTGCAGAAAAGAGCCTGGCCGATGGGGTCATCCGGCGTCTTCCAAGAAAGTATGAGCAGATGCTGGGACGCCGTTTTGAGGGCGGCGTGGATCTCTCGGGCGGCGAATGGCAGAAACTGGCACTCGCCCGCGCCTATTTGCGGGAAGCGCAAGTGCTGATTCTGGATGAGCCCACGGCGGCCCTCGACGCCCGCGCCGAGTACGAAGTGTTTGAGCGCTTTAACGAGCTGACGGAGAGCAAAATGGCTCTGTTCATCTCGCATCGCTTCTCGACGGTCCGAATGGCCACGCGCATTATCGTCCTCGAGAACGGCGCGATTGTTGAGGAAGGCAATCACGACCGGCTCATGGCGCGCGGCGGGCGCTACGCTGAAATGTTTGAGCTGCAGGCTTCAAGTTACAGGTAGACACCGCGTTCCGAATGCCTGAACACACGAGCGAAACCAAGATCGATGCCGCCGGGCAGCCCGCCTCAGAGCTGAGCGAAGCTGAGCAAGCCGATCTGCGCGCGCAGGCGATTCGAGCGGCGCGTTCCTGCGCCTGGATTCATGGCAAACGCTCGTCGGGCAGGCCGCGCGAGATTTTCCTCAAGAGCGCAGGAGATCTGTCCAAACTCGAGCGCGCGCTATACAAACTGAAATCCGCTGAGCCTTCGGATGATCTCACCTGGCTCTACGACAACCTTCGCCTGGTTCGCACGGATATCCAGGATCTCCATGACGCAGCGAAAAGCCTGGCCAAGCTGCCTCTCGTGCGCACGTCGACGGATGAATCCATCCCGCGCTGCATCGTGCTCGCCCGCAGTCTGCTCGCAGCCACCGGAAATCAGCTCAGCGAAACGTCGTTCGTCTTCTTCATAGACGCGGCCCAGGAAGTCGAGCCGCTGCGCCTTTTTGAGCTGTCGGGAATGATTCCAGCGCTCAAGCTCGTTCTTCTCGAGCTGCTTGCCGATCGCGGCTGGAAAGCCCTGAGCGCCTTCCGCGCGGAAGGCTCAAACGCGCCGTCTTACAAGATCGGACATATCATTACGAGCCTCCGGTTTCTCGGCGAGGTCGATTGGAAGGAGACTCTGGAACAGCTCTCGTGGGTTCATCGCACGCTGTGCCTCGATCCTGCCGGCGTCTATCCGCGCATGGAGTTCGAAAGCCGGGAATCGTACCGCCGCATCATCGCGAAGGCCGCGACCCACTCAGACGTCAGTGAATTTGAGCTCTCTCGATTGGCTGTCGATATGGCGCGCCGGCGCGGTCTCGCGCACGAACGAATGCCCGCCGTTTCGAATCCCGAAACGCTGCGCGATCGAATAGGCCATGTCGGCTACTACTTACTCGATCGCTCCGGTTCGAGTGAGTTGTTTAGCCGCGCCGGTTACCGGCCTCCACCCGGCGCTGCGATCCAGCGGTTTCTACGGCGCTACCCCGACGAGGTTTACATCATCGGTATTGAGGCCGTCACGCTCATTACGGTTGTGTTTTTGATCATGAGCATCGTTCGCACGCACGGGGGAACCGGCCTCATCCTCAGCACGTTGCTGCTGATTTTGCCTGCCACCCAGTGGGCGGTCGAGCTCATGAACTATTTGGTCACTGCCATCCTGACTCCGCATGGTCTGCCTAAGCTCGACTTCTCGAAGGGCGTGGATGCTTCCTGCGCCACGATGGTCGCGATCCCGACTCTGCTCCTGAATCAAAAACAGATTCGAACGCTTGTGGACGATCTCGAGGTTCGTTATCTCGTAAATCGCGATGCCAACATTCATTACGCGCTGCTGACCGATCTACCCGATTCCGCCGAACCTGCCGATGAGCATGACCCGCGGATCGATCTCGCTGTACGGCTCATCGAGGACTTGAATCGCAAGTATGAGACCGAGCCTTACGGGCGCTTTTATCTATTTCACCGGCATCGCGTGTACAACCCGCGCGAAGGCGCCTGGATGGGCTGGGAGCGCAAACGGGGCAAGCTGCTCGAGCTGAATCATTACCTACGCCAGACGTATGATCCATTCCCGGTAAAAGCCGGCGATACAGAACATCTGCCTCATATCCGCTACGTTCTAACGCTTGATTCCGATACGCAGTTGCCGCGCGGCGCTGCTCAACGCATGATCGGCACAATGGCTCATCCGCTGAATCGGCCGCTCATCGATCCCGATTTAAATATCGTGACCGAAGGCTATGGCATCCTTCAGCCGCGTGTGGATATCAGCGTCCATTCGGCCAGCCGCTCGCGTCTCGCAAGCATCTATTCCGGCCAAACCGGATTTGATATCTACTCTCGCGCGATTTCAGATGTCTATCAGGACCTGTACGGCGAAGGCATTTTTGCCGGGAAGGGCATCTACGATGTTGACGCGTTCCGGCAAGTCCTCGAAAATCGCTTTCCGCGTAATGCACTTCTTAGTCATGACCTGATCGAAGGCGCCTACGCGCGCGCGGGCCTCGCGTCGGACATTGAAGTAATCGACGACTATCCCTCGCACTACAGCGCGTATAATCGCCGCAAGCACCGCTGGCTGCGCGGGGACTGGCAGATTCTACGCTGGATCTTCAATCGCGTTCCAAACGACTCCGGCCAGTTGGTTCGCAATCCCATTTCACTCGTCTCACGCTGGAAGATCGTCGACAATCTGCGCCGCAGTCTGGTAGAACCGGCCACGTTCTTCCTGCTCTTCGCGGGCTGGTTTTTTCTCCCCGGTGGCCCGCGCTTCTGGACGCTAGTCACCGTTGCGCTGCTGTTTCTTCCCATCTATTTCCGGCTCGTTTTTTCGCTGCTGCGCGCCGTCTGGAAACACAGCCGGATGACCGCCCGCGACGCGCTCACCGACTTTGTCACCGCACACGTGAGCATTTTGCTCAACATCGCCTTTCTCGCCCATCAAACTTTGGTGTCGCTGGATGCAATCGTTCGGACGATTATCCGCAGCGCGATCACGCATAGCCGGCTCCTCGAATGGGAGACCGCCACCGAAGCCGAGCTCGGAATTAACAAGCGCACGCCTGTCGATGTGTATCTCAACTGGATACCCGTAGTTGCCGTCTGCCTCGGCCTCGCGCTCTTCGGCAGACCGCAGGCTGCGCCATACGCGCTGCCTTTCATCCTTGCCTGGTGCTTCTCGAAGCCGCTATCTCTCTGGATCAACCGGTCGCCCCACTCGGCAGCTCGCGAATTGTCGGAAAATGACGGGCGATTCCTGCGCGAAACGGCTCTCCTCACCTGGCGTTACTTCGCGGAGTTCAGCACTGAGAAGAACAACTGGCTCATTCCGGACAATGTCCAACAGCAGCCCTATCGCGTGGCTGAGCGCATCTCTCCCACGAATCTCGGGTTCTTATTGAATGCCCGCCAAGCCGCTCTTGAATTCGGGTATCTAACGGTCACCGAGTTCGTTTCGCAAACTGAGCTAACGCTCGAATCGAGTCTGAAGCTCACCCGCTACTTCGGGCATTTTCTGAACTGGTACGACACTGTCTCGCTCGAGCCAATAAGGCCGCTGTTTTTATCCAGCGTGGATTCCGGCAATCTCGCCGCTTCGCTCTGGGCGCTCAAGCAAGGCTGCCTCGAATGGCTGCACCGGCCTATTGTCGCGCAGCAAGCTCTCGAAGGAATCGCCGATCATTATCGAATCCTGAGCCGTAAGAACGCACCCGAAAATTTCAAAAGCCTGCTGGGCCTGAAGCGTCCGGCTCAATGGGTGCCGCGGCTCTTCGAGGCAGCTATACATCTTGCATCCGCGTCGAAGCCGCCGGAGGATGGCCAACAGGCTTGGTGGGCGTTCCAATTTGACCGGCGCCTCGAAGCCCTTCGCGATGAAGCTCGCAGCTTCATGCCCTGGTGCCTTCCTGAGTATGACTCGCTCCGACGGCTTTCGCCGGCGCTGTTCGAAACGGCCGATATGCTGCTGACCCCGCACAATGCCGCAGCGTTCTATGACGAGTTAGACCGAAAGCTCCAGCTTGCGACGGCTGCGAATCTCGCGCCGGAAACGCTGAATCTGATTCACCGTTTACGCGACGAGATCCCTTCCTGCCGGACACGCCTGAGTCATCTCGCATCGCGCCTGCAAGCCCTTGCGAGCGAATCCGAGCGCCTCGTGCGCGAAATGGATTTCAGCATGTTCGGGGACAAGCGGCGAAAATTGCTCTCGATCGGCTACGACGTTGAGCGACAACAGCTCTCGAAATCCTGTTACGACTTGCTCGCGTCCGAGTCGCGAACGGCCGCATTTATCGCGGTCGCGAAAAACGAGGTGCCCCAGGAGAACTGGTTCCGGCTGGGACGCCAACACACATTATGCGAAGGAGAGAACGTCCTAATCTCCTGGACGGGCACGATGTTCGAATACCTCATGCCCGTCATCTGGATGAGGTCTTATCCCCAAACGCTGCTCGACCGCTCAACCCATTCCGCTGTGCGCGCGCAGAAATCTTATGCCATAAACCGGCGTGTACCGTGGGGCATCTCGGAAGCCGCTTACAGCAAAACCGATCAGGACGGGAACTACCAATACGCGGCCTTCGGCGTCCCGGGCTTGGCGCTGAACGTCGCGCGCGCGGGCAATCTGGTCGTATCGCCTTACTCAAGCTGTCTCGCGCTCATGATCGATTCGGCGAGCGCAGTTGAAAACCTCCGCGCGATGGCTCGCAAGCGCTGGTTGGGCGAGTATGGCTTCTATGAATCGGCCGACTACACTGCGTCGCGCCGGCGCATTCTGCCGCCCAAATATGAACTGGTGCGTTGCTGGATGGCACACCACCAAGGCATGACGCTCGCGGCGATCTGCAATCTGTTTCATGGCACCGCGTTCCAGCGCTGGTTTCACGCCGAGCCGCTGGTGCAAGCGAGCGAGCTGATTCTGCAGGAGCGGCCCTTGCGCGTACGGCCCATTGCAGATTCGCAGCTGCGGCGCATTCTCTCGTTCACGCGCGTTCCCAAAGGACCCACCACGAACGCCAGAGCCTAGCCATGAAATTCGGGTTATGAAACGTAGAAAGGGGAGCCAGAAGGCTCCCCTTTCTTTCGTTGACTTTGGTCGAGCGATTAGAAGCTGAACTTCGCTTGCATCTGAATCACGCGCCCCGAGACCGCTGACCCCTGGAAGGAGCCATAGGCGCTCGTGGGAGCCGAAACGGTTTCTACAATGCTTCCGAACTGGCCGTTTGCGACGTTGTTAACGGGCAAGTCGAAGTTCGGGTGATTCAGCACATTGAAGAAATACGCGCCAATGAGCAGATGATAGCGCTCACGGATCGCGAATGTCTTATTGACGTTCAAGTCCGTGTCGAAGTACCCAGGTCCACGGAAGGAGTTGCGCGCCATGTTGCCGAAATTGAACTGATTTCCGGCGGCAACGAACTCGGTTGGAGTGTAGCAGGACACATTCGGTGTCGTGCAACTCGCCGGTACCGGACCGGCAAGATCCGCGATGATCGGCTGGGTCGCAATACCGCTCGCATTGTGTATGCCCTGCGTACCGCGAACATCGCTATTCACGATGCTGAATGGATATCCACTATGGAAGAAGAACGTACCCGCAACCGTCCAGCCGCCGAGAACTTCCTTAAGCACTCCATTTTGGAAGTGTGAGGTTGGGACGGTATACACGTAATTCGCACTCAACGAGTGGCGCACGTCGTAGTCGGCGTTGCTGTAATTGAGAGCTCTCAGGCTAATCGGACTCAGCTGATAACGAAGACTCGGCGCACCGCTAGCCGTAGCGTTGAATGGTTCCAGGCAGTCGTTCGAACAGGTATCCAGTGCATGGCTCCAGGTGTACGAGAATAGACCTGTCAGATTTGAGCTCATCCTCCATTGGAATGAGCTGACCAATCCGTTGTAGTTTGACCAGCCCTGGTTGTTCAGTCCACGAATCTCTCCAAAGCGTGGGTCGATCGGCGCGAGCGGTAAACCCTGGAACCCTACTGCAGAGTACGCATTTCCAAACAGTGTCTGATTTAGCTCCTGGTACCCTTTATTGCCTACGTAATTGAGTGCCAGCATGGACTTGTTGCCGAAACTCTGTTGCAGTTCGAAGTTATATTCGTAGTACTTGGGATTGTAGAGCTTGTTTGCGACGGTATTAAAGTTCGGTAGTTTGAACCCCGGAACAGCGGCCTGAAGCTGTGCTACTGTTGCGCCACTTGCGAAGCCGTTCCTGAAGGCGTTGTTCGAGTTCGCGACTGCTGCAAAGGCACTGTTTGGATCGCCAAGTGCCACGGTACCGGAACTCGTGGTGAACGATGCCACCGCGGGCGAGTTGACAATCAGACGGTCCGCAATCAACCCCTGGTACAGATCGGAGAAGATGCCGAACCCGCCACGAAGAACGGTGGATTTCGTAACGTTCCACGCCATTCCAACTCGTGGTTCAGGAACTATTGGCTCTACACTCGGGAACGCTTCTGTGAGCCCGGTTCGAATAATTCCGTTATACGGTACGGTGGGATCGTGATTAACTTGAGCGAATGGCTGACCAGCTAGCTCGTTGAAGCATCCTGTCGAACACTTAATGTTGCTGTTGCGATCCAAACGCAAAGCCAACGTTAAGGTGAGATTTGGGCGGACCCTCCACTCATCCTGCCCGTAGAAACCAGCGCTGTAAAGAGTCAAGCCCTCAGCCCCGATATTTGGGAACGCTTGAGAGTAGGTCGAACCGCCAGCGGATGAAAGCGCACCATTGACGAAGTCGGTGATCGAGTTAAAGGTAAACAAACCGCTTGTATTTGGGAGGGCGGCGTAAGTACTGATGAAGTTCTTTCGGATATTTGTGCCGAATTTGAACGTGTGCGTGCCGTGGACAATCGAGTAATCGTCTACCAATTGCCACTGCCTCACCTTCCGGCCCTGCGGATAAGCATTGTCGCTGCCGCCGAGGTTGGAAAAGAGACCTTGACCGAAACTAAACGTTGTCGGGAATACCGCAATTGCTGCGCTGAAGTTCGGAGGACCGAAGATTGCGGTGTAGTACGACGCGGAAAGCAAAAGCTGATTGACCATCGTCGCCCCAATCTCACGCGTGTATCCAAATTGGCCACCATAGGATGGCTGAACGCTATTGGCATTGAACGCAGGGTTGATAGGGTCCGTACCTGTCGCCTGGACTCCGTGATCAGTGTTGTATCGGAAGTAAACGCGGTCCTTGCTGGTGAGATTGTAATCGACTCGCGCCGCCATCAGCCACTCGGTGTTCAGATTGTTGACCGTGCTTCGGAAAGTCTCGGCGCAGGGGAGAGCAGTGCCAAAACCTGCTGCAGTGAAATCGCCGCACCCCAAAGCTGGATCGAGCGCCGTTGTTACTGGGGTAGCGCGCCCGGCGCCAGAGGCACCAGCATACAGGCCCAGAGCCTTTTGATAGAACGGAAGTGCGGCCGGATTATTGGCCGTAAGATTGTTCAGAACATAGGTCGAAAATGCAGGTGTCGGAATGTACACCGGTCCGCCTCCTGGCAGGACATAGCGCAAACCCTCGTTATCTACAAAGAAAAACAGCTTGTTCTTGAGGATTGGGCCGCCGATTGAATCCGCCCATTCATTCGAGATCGCAAAAGGACGAGGCGTGCTCGTCGCGTTATTGAACCAGTCATTCGCATTCAGAACGCGACCGTTGTAGAACCAAGCCGCATTTCCGTGCCAGTCGTTCGTGCCTGATTTTGTTACGTAGTTCACGTTGGCTCCGGCTTGACGTCCGTATTGGCCGGTGTAGCCGTTGAGGACAACCGCAGCTTCCGAAATCTCATTCGAGCCGAGTGTTAGGTTGCTCGCACCGGAGTTGTTTAGGTTTAGGTACGGATCCATATTGTCGTTGCCGTTGATCGTAAACAGGTTGGCAACGGCGGGGAGACCGAACGCGGAGAAGCTGCCGTAGCCTGCGCCCGTGCTGATCGTCACTCCTGGTGCCGTGAACGCATAAGCTGTCATATCGTTTCCGGGCGCCGGCAGGTTCTCAAGCTGGAGCTGGTTATAGGACGTTGCCAAGTTCGCGTTATCGCTCTGCAATAGCGGAACTGTGGTGGTAACCTCAACGATCTGCTGCGAAGTCTGGGGCGCCAGCACCAGATCGACGGTCGCCACCTGCCCTATCGTGATGTTTACCGCCCCGGTGTCTGACTTGAGACCTGGGCTGCTCGCCGAGATCTGATAGTGAGCCGGAGGCAATGTCGTGAATCGATAATCGCCCGATGTCCCCACAGTCGCGTTGCGCGTATCACCTGTGTCTACGTTCTTCAAGACGACGGTAGCACCCGGAACCACAGCTCCGGTCGGGTCCTTCACCGTGCCAGTAATATCGCCAGTCGTGATCGTTTGTGCATGAGCTGTTACGAGGGCCAACATGAGCGTTAACAGCAGCCCAGAAAACGTCTTTACAACTTTCATAGAATCCTCTTTATACCCCTGTTCGAGATTCGCCCAACGTGCCAAATGTACGTGGGCCGCACTTTCAGCAGTGCATTTACCTCACCAAACGCTAACACCAGGTAAACGCCTGTGCTATCAACAAATTGCCGCGTAGCCATCTACGGGAATGCGTAGAAGCAAGCCCCCACGGATTCTGTTTCTGGAATCGTTCGACGCGATTCTAATGCCGGGGAGGCGTCCTGTATCCGGTCTAACGCGCCCCTTACTGGCGCATTCCGGCGGATTCGTCGATCGTCACAAACCGGTTTGCCGGAACATTCACAAACCGCTGCCGGACGCCGCTGGGCCATTCGACCGAAAGCGCCGATACGGCTGTTTCCCGCCCCAGCCCAAAGGTCAGCGCGAGATCGCTTTGCGAGCAGTAGCTGCCGCCGCCGTGCACTGCCTTCCACTGTTTGCCCGATGCGCTTTGTACCCGGACGACTGCGCCGAGGCCGCTTCGATTTGAACGCGTTCCGTTCAAGCGAACCGTCAGCCAGTGATTCCGGTTACCGCCGTCGTTTGTATAGAGCAGCGCCGGTCCATCGTTCGTATTCATCAATAGGTCGAGATCTCCGTCGCGATCGTAATCGGCGTACGCTGCGCCGCGGGCCACGATCGGACGCCGGAAATCCGGGCCCACATCATCGCTGACGTTCTCAAAACGTCCATTGCCCTGATTCCGGAAAAGCAAGGGCCGTTCGCGATACGCAACTTTAGGTTGTATGCGGTTGATATCCGGCTCGATGTGCCCGTTCGCGGCAAAGATGTCGGGCCATCCGTCCAGATCGTAGTCGAAGAAAAAAGCGCCGAAGGTGAGGCTCAGCAGGCTGGCGCGGCCAACTGTCGAAGCAGGCGCCTCGTCGACGAAAAATCCGTTGCCCTCGTTGTGATAGAGCCCGATCATCTGGTTCGCGAAGTTGCCGACCAGCAGATCCGGCCTGCCGGATCGATCATAGTCAGCGGCATCGACGCCCATGGCTCCGCGCGCCACGCCATCCTCGCCATACGCCACGCCCGCCTGCATGCCTTCTTCGGTGAACGTGCCGTTTCCGTTGTTCTTGTACAGCTTGCTCGGCTGGGTATCGTTTGAAACGAACAGATCCGGCCATCCATCGCCGTTGTAATCAAAGACCACCACTCCCAAAGATTTGCTCGTGCTGTCCGCGAGCCCGGCTTTCTGAGTGACGTCTTCGAATTTCCCGCCGCCGAGATTTCTATAGAGCTTTGAAGACGTCCCTTTATAAGACTCCGGTGTACAGTACGATTTCGTCGCGCCGTCGAGCGAACACCATAAGTCGTTCTTCTGGGTCCAGGCGACATAATTCGCGACGAATAGGTCGGCCTTTCCATCCCGGTCGTAGTCGAGCCACGCAGCGCTGGTGCCGAAATTGGCATTGCGGATGCCGCTCTGCGCTGTTACATCGCGGAAATGCCCGTGTCCCTCGTTATGAAACAGACGATCTCCGTCGAGCGCTGTAATATAAAGGTCCGGCAGCCCATCATTGTCGTAATCGGCTACCGCCACTCCCATCCCGTACATCTCGACATCGAGACCGCTGCCGCGAGTTATATCCGTGAACGTGCCGTCGTGATTGTTGCGGTACAGCGCGGCGAGCGTTTTCTGTTCGTGCGGCCCGAAGTCTTTGCCATTGATCAGAAGGATGTCCGGCCAGCCGTCGCCATCGAGATCGATAAAAGCACATCCCGCGCCCAGAGTTTCAGGTAGGTATTTTTTACCGGTCGCGCCTGTGTGGTGAACAAAGTGGATTCCGGCTTTCTTGGTCGAATCGACAAAGCGGATTGCAGTCTCTGGAGTCTTCGCTGCAAATCCAATTGCGCCTAAACCGATGGCGAGGCTACAGAGGACGGCTTTCATTGCTGCGGCAGCGGCACCGATTCGTGATCGTGAATCAGCTGGCGCTCATTGTTGTCTTCCGGGCTGGCCATGCGCGGGATGGCGGTAATTGTCTCGGCAGACTCATTGGCCTTGAAGCGTCGAAAGAGAATCTCTTCCCGGTTCGCCTTGTCCGCTTGGCCTAAACCGCGGTAGCACAACATCGCCGTGTAATGCATCTGCACATCTTCGGGGTCGATGTCGCACACACGCTCCAGATATCCGACTGCTTTCGCGTACTCGCGCTTCAGAAAGAGAATGCGCGCGATTTGATTCAGCGTCACGCGATCGCGCGGATACTGCGCTTCTACTCGCTCCAAGGATTTCAAGGCGGCATCGTAGTCGCCGTCGGCCTTCTCGATCATCGCCCGGAAAAAGTAAATGCGGCCCAACGAGGAATCGATTTGCAGCGCTTTCGCGATGTAAGGCTTGGCGCGGTCGGTCTCGCCTTCCTGAATCAGGGCCCGCGCGACATTCAGCCAGGCATCGGCATAGCCGGGCTGCGCCTCAGCGGCCTTACGAAACGCATACTCAGCGCCCTTCAGATCACCTTGCAGCAGAAGTCCGATGCCCCAGTCGTTCCAGCGCTCTCGCGTACCGGCGGCGGTTACAGGACGCCATTGGGCCGGCTCTGAACCGACGGGGACGGTGACTTGCGACTGCGCCACCGTAATGATCGGCAGGTCGGGAATGCGTCCTTTGATCTCGCCAGAAACATCGGCGGGAATGTTATGCGGATCGAAGCCGTATTTCAGGCTGTTGCGATCGCTCGCCAGCAGAAGCCGGCTTTGGCCCGGGAGCGGCTCGCCGGCGTAGGAGAAGTGCGTGTAATACCACGAAAACTTCCGGTAGTTCAGTTTAGCCGTGAAGTGGATGCGGCCCTTGGCATCACGCGGGACCGTGACTAAATAGTGGACCGTGTCGGCGGCGCCGGGCGGAATCAGACGCGCGTAAAGAACGCTGCGCGCCTGCCATGCATTCCGTTTGTTAATCGGATTGCCTGCCGCATCGAGTTGATAGGAGCGATAGAAATGCGCGCCCGGCTCAACCGGTCCCTTGCCGTTGTCCTCGACCATACCGCTCCAGAAGATCGTGCGGCCGCTATCGTCCTCGCCCTTCAGCTCGAGCCAGACATCGAATGCATCTACTGTGCCGCCCGGGAAAAAGTGGCCGATGGTGCGCGTCCTGACAACGACGTCGACACGCGCCGTTGTCCCGGGCTGGAGGCTCACGTGGGAGAGATCGACGGGCGCAGCAACGTTACCGACGTCGCGGATGACTGCGGGCCCAGTCTGCTCCGCTTCTTCGCCCACGGCAAAAGAGGTCATCGCTTGCGGAACGCTTCCGTTGCGCCGGATCATCTCGGTGTCGGACTTCTGCCGCGTCACCGGGCTCACGGCGAAAATATCCACGCTGATGAAGCCGGACTTCAGGAACTTCTCAGTAAGCGCGAGCTGCTCTTGATCCTGGTTGGCGAACGGAACCGCCGTATTCGCGCCCGGGAAGCGATGCGAGTGAACCTGTCCATGGATATTTCCCGGATCATGAGACGAAACGAGCGGCATGTGGCAATCCGCGCAGTTGCTCGACTTGGGCGGATAGTAAAACGATCGCGCCCCCTGGCCCGAAACGCCGCTGGCCTGCCAGTTATCGTATTCGTTGAAGCCGCGGAACCAGCGATATTGGTTTACCGGCACGTCCAGATGAACTTTGTGACAGGCTGAACAAAATTCAGCGGTGCTGTCGCGCATGAAGGGCTTCATGAACGTGCGGCGATGCGCTTCAGGCGCCGCGTAGGTCACAAAATCGGTCACGTCTCGGAGAAGCGCGTTCGAGCTGCTGGCGACCTCATGCAGCGGCGGATAGGACATCGTAAACTCCGCGTTGCCGACACTGCCGCCGACGTGCACGATCGAGTGGCAAGACATACAGCTCAGGCCGGCGCGCGCTTCAGGAGTATCGATCTGTTCTTTAATCGGGCGGTCGAAGCGTCCGTTGAAGAACACCGCGTGGTCGTGGCATCCGGCGCACCATTTGCTCGGCTGCGTTCCGACCACCGATTGCATGTACTCGATCGATTTCCGGTAGAACTGATTGTTGAATGACGCAAAGTGGTGGGCGGAGCTGTTCCACTGCTCGTAGATATCTTTGTGGCATTCGCCGCACTTTTTCGATTCCATGAAAAACGCCGATGGGACAAGGCGTCCGTTCGAGGTATTGGCGCCCGACGGAAAGAACGGGCTCTTCGGACCCGCGCCTTCCTGATACATCGAAAGCGGCACCACTCGCGAATTAGTGATGTGATCTTCCGGATGGGGGACAAACAAGCGGTAGCCCGCGCCGGCGACCAAGATCAGCGCGGCCGCAGCGCCCGACACTTTCGCGAGCAGGAAGTACTGTCTCCTCGAAAAAAGAATCGCTATGGCCGCGAGCGAAATCACAACGTGGATCAGAAGAATGAGCCGATGATCCCGCGTGTTTCCGACTACGGCGAGCAAGACTCCCGACGCCGCGGCGATAACAATCCAGAGCAGACGTCTCTCTTTGCGCAGCAGGATGGCGGCGAGGACACCGAGCACGGCCCCTAGGCCAATATGCAGCAGCACGTTTCCGATTCCGAAAATGCTTGCGGTAGTTGGAAACGCAGCCAGTACGGCGCTGTTGATCAGCAGGATGGCTAGCGCAGAGCCCGCAAATGATTGTGAGGCGTCGAGTCATTGTACGGGCGCCAAAGGGCGAATCAAGCGCAAAGCCGGGCGCGTCAGGTAATCCTGTACGTATTGCTGGTGCTCGCTATCGTTGGGAAACTGCTCGTCTGTTTTATAAGGATACGCGCTCATGGCGTGAAACGGCAGTGGATTGACAGTCTGGCTGAAGGCGGTATTCGGATCGGAATCCTTCGCCCAGCCATCAACTTGCAACAGGAAGTCTCGCGACCATCCGCGAGGCAGTTGCGGCAGGTGCGCTGCCGGATACTCGAGCTTCAATTCATCTCCTGATCCCATAATCACCAGACGATCGTCAACCTTGTTTATGAGCGCGCGAACCTCTCCATAGCGCGTGTAAAGCCCCGGGGTTGGATTCCAGTTCGAAACGGGCCGAGCCTGATCATAGAAGAACTGCTCCGGCTGTTGCCGCCGCGGATCGACCGCAACGCGAGAAAAGCCCCGGAAATGCAGGTCTGCCGCGTCCGCTTCTAGCGGCTGTTAGGCGAACTTGCGGCCGCTGCGAATTCTCCATCAGAAAGATCTCGTCCCAGTACACGCAAAGATTCGTCACGATGCGAACCTGGCGAGAGCGCGACAGAAACTTGCCGGTGAGATCGACCACAATCGTCTTCGGCTTGCCCGAGGGCATCCCCATGTCTTTGACAACGGTCTGCCACTTGCCCGATTCATCTTTCACCTGCAGATAGGGAAAGACCAGGCCGGCGCCGTCCTGCGACGCACCCAAAAACGTGCTGCCGTCCGCCCAATCCACCCAGCCGTTCAGCGCGATGGCAGCACGATTATCAGTGGCCACATTGCCGAAGTCCAGATCCAGGGTGTGGAGCTGGGCAACGCCGGCCGCGTCGTGGATGAAGGCATCCGGATACCTGCGATCTTGCCGCGCGAGCGCGGTCCGTGACATCATTCCCGTGATCATCGATGGCGCGCACGGGGTGGATCTTCTCTTTCGTGCCGAAGAGGCGGAACTCGGGATAGGGCGGCGATTTGAACTTATCGT
Source organism: uncultured Acidobacteriaceae bacterium (assembly GCA_963803455.1). GTDB lineage: Bacteria > Acidobacteriota > Terriglobia > Bryobacterales > Bryobacteraceae > Bog-105. Next base: position 150,946 of record CAWDMK010000001.1, read on the forward strand.
TCGTGTAAATGTCGACATCTGATGGGTGATCGACCGCAATCAGCCGGACCTGGTCGAGATACGAAATCTCGTGAAGCTCTTCGGTGATGTGTATGCGATACTCGCCATCTTCGGCGCGTAGCGCAGAGCTGGGAATCTGAATGTACTCCTGATGATTGACCGGAAAGTAGTTGCCATCGCCCGAGCTGGCTCCCAGCGGCGCGACCCCGAGCACGTCGGTAATAAAGTTGAATGCCCGTCCGTTCCAGGCAAAGATCATGGGACATGACCCGGAAAGCCGTTGCGCTTCCGCGATCGTCAGCGATTCACCGCTCTTCTTACGCGTCTCATTCTGGATCAGTCCATTCGGCCACGTGATCCGAATGGTATCCGCGTCTGCGTGGCCGTCGGTCGCAAATGCCAGCGGAACGCCCTGAAACACGCGTTTGTCGTAGAACGCGCCCGACTTCATTTCGACCGTCGCGCCCACAGCCTCTTTGATGTTCTTGATTCCTTGAATGCGGACTGTCACCCAGCGTTGCGCGGGTGAAGCGTTGAAAAACACGTGAAGCGAGCCGTCCGGCAAAATGCGTGCGTAATCTTCGCGGTTGTCGCCGTTGAAATCCGCGCGAACCGGCGACGGCGCGGCATGGGCCTGATCGACGCGCGCGAGACCCGTTACAGGATCGTTCTTCAGCACGCGCACTTCAGGGGAGTAACTCACGATATCCAGCAGCCCGTCGTGATTAAAGTCTTGAATGTCCAAGCGCGACATGCCGGACGTGATCGCTGGAACATCGGTTGCTTCGAAGACGCCGTTGAGCTTATCCAGATACAACACGCCCACCCGATCCGCGTAAGAGACGGCGACATCTCGCGCGGCCGTGTCGCCGCGAACCGCGAACGTCACCGCATCGAGAGCCTGTCCCTTCACGAACGGGAACGACGCCGTGTGATCTTCAAATTTGCCCTTTCCGTTATTGCGCATCAGCACCGGATGGGGTCCGAAGAGCAGTAAATCGAGATCGTAGTCGTGGTCATAATCGAGCCACAGCGCCTTCTGAACGCCGGCTGTATTGGGCATTTCGAGAAACTTCGAAAACCTGCCGTGGTCGTTGTGAAACAGCATTGCGCCGCTGCCTGTGATGACGCACAGATCGGCAAAACCGTCGTTATCGAAATCTCCGGCCGCGATGTCGCGCACATCATGGAGGCTCTCTAATCCCGAATTCTGAACCGCGTCGACTCCGCGCTTAAGCAGCGCTACGCGGTCTCGAGACCAGACGAGAAGATCAGCGTGCCCGGTTCCCTCGGAATCGATGACCATCATTCCAGAACTTGCCGGGTCCCAGCCTTTGCTGACGAGGCGGTCTTCATAACGCGTCGCCTCTTCTGACGCGGAGGGCCGCGGCTCAGGAGGGTCGTACAGCTCCGCATAGAAACACCACTCCATGTCTTCTGGAACGGCCGCGCCTTCGTTGCGCTTTTTGGCCTCTTCGAAGGCTTGTCTCTCCCGTGCTGCGGCTTCTTTGTTGCCTGCGCGTTGGTACAGCGTGAAGAGTTGAAAATGCGGGCCTGCGAGGTTCGGATTCAGCTTCTCAGCCGCGATGAACTCCTCGCGCGCGCGGTCCAGCTCACCTTTCGATCGATACACGGCAGCGAGATTGTAGTGAGCAATCGGCTCGTTCGGCGCAAGCGCGAAGCATGCCTTGAAACTGCTGAATGGCCTGATCCCAGTCGCCGTTCCGCTTGTAGGCGATGGCTAGATTGAACCAGGTGTGCGGGATCGTGGCATCCTGTTTCTGCGCGCGAATCAGCTCGGTCATTCCGGCTTGCGTCTGTCCAGCGCGCAGGAGCGCCAACGCGTAATTGATGCGCTCTCTCACCGAATCGGGAGCAAGCTGAAGCGCATTGCGGAGTTGTTCGACGGCTTGCAGGTGTGTGTCCGGGTTCTCGTAGAAAGCTTTGCCGAGGTTCCGGCACTCCCACAGGCGATTCTCCGCCGGAGGGACAATATCGGCGGCAAACAACAGGGCACAAAACCCCGCTACAGGAGCTAAGACCCTGAAGCTTCTCATTAACGGCCTGAAATCATCCATTTTATAAGACGACTGCGGAGGAGCCCCTTCGACCGCTAGGTCGATGATAGTTTTGTTCCGGCCTTTACGCCTTCCTAAACAGGAGGCAACATGAAATCGACATTGATTTCCATATCGAGCCTGACGGTACTTGCGGCACTGGCAACCCCGGCCCACATCACCGCGCAGAAGAGCAAGAACACGAACGAGAGCACGTTCACTACAGAATCAAAGATCTCGGCAAGGTGGGCCTGCCGCCTGGCGGGGCGAACTTCATAACCAATAATGGCTTAATCAGCGGCGGCGCGGCCAGTCCGGACGGCGCAATGCATGCCGTCCTCTGGTACGAGAGACTGAAGTTGGACATCGGCAGACGCGGATTCGGAGGACCGAACAGCGCAGCGTTTGGTGTCAACGAAAAAGCCCAAGCCGTGGGCGCGGCTCAAACTCTCGATCCGAATGATGAGGATTTTTGCGGTTTTAGCGCGTATGGACTTCCACCCTCTAATACAACATGCGTCCCGTTTCTTTGGCAACGCGGCAAGATGACTCAGCTCCCGACGCTGGGAGGTGCGAACGGCGTCGCCAGCAGGATCAACAATCGAGGCGAAGCGGCCGGATATGCGGAGACCAATACGCTCGAGGACGCCTGCCCGGTGTCGCAGTTTAAGCCTGTCATCTGGAAAGATGGCAAGGTTCATGAACTCCGTATATACCCCGGCGACTCGGATGGCGTCGCCGCCTGGATTAATGACAAGGGTCAGGCCGTCGGCTCGTCGGGCACTTGCGCATCCTTCAACCCGTATAGCGAGCTCTACCTGGTGGAGAATCACGCTTTGCTGTGGGAAAAAGATGGCACGCCCCATGACCTCGGCAATCTCGGCGGTACGGGAGGGATCGCCGGGAATCACTCATGCGCAATCAATAACCAAGGTCAGGTAGTTGGGCATTCGGAGCTGGCCAACGACAAAACCTTTCATGGCTTCTTGTGGACTAAAGAGAAGGGTATGCGGGCGATCGAACCGCTTCCCGGAGACTTTGCGAGCCTCGCCCTCGATATTAACGACAGAGGCGAGGTGGTTGGCGCATCGCTGGATGCCAGCTTGTCGTTCGCACGCGCTTACGTTTGGGAGAACGGCCGCATGACTGATCTCAACACGCTGATCCATGGCAACCCAGGGTTGTATCTGGCGTTCGCAAACGCTATCAACGACCGCGGGGAGATCGTGGGCTTAGGCGTGACAAGCGCTGGCGAGACTCACGGATTTCTGGCTATTCCATGTGACCGGGACGAGGACGACAGTAGAAGGTAGGGTGCGGGCAGCCGGCACCGCGGGGCGCCGGCCATGCCGCAGCCCCTACGGCTCCTGCCAATCGAGCGCGTAGATCTCCTGCGTGCCGGTGTCGTGCAGCACTACGGGCGAATCGTCCGGCGCAAGGCCGAACCAGAAGCTTCCATTAAGTCCGGCTCGCTTCACATTCTGCAGGCTGACTACCTCATCTATTTTGTGGTCGTCTACACTTACACGCATTACGGCATGTTGCGCCCCGTGCTGTTCGAAATAGACGTGTTGACCGCCTCGCGACCAGTTGAACCAGTTCAGTTCGCGTCTCGCCAGTTCCGCCCAGTGTTGGGTCCGCAGATCGAACAGCATGATGGTTTGATGATCTGAGGTACGGGCAGCAATGTATCGGCCGTGTGGCGACCATTCCGGTATGAGAAGTCCCGCTGAGCCGGGCAGTGTGGTCGCTTTGCGCGTTGCCAGGTTCACAACCGTGATTCCGTGCGCAACTTCGGGTCCGGGGATGTAACCGAAGACCATAGAATTCCCCTCCGGCGACCAACTAGGGCGGACTTGATCGAGCGGTTCGTCCCAAACCGGCTCCGGCGTTCCACCGTCCACTGAAACCAGGTAGATCCTCCAAGGCTTGCCTGGAAACATGCCTTGAAAGGCAATTCGTTTGCCGTCTGGAGACCAGCTTGGCGCCATCACGGCTTGCAGGGGAGAACTGGTGAGTTGAAGACGCTCGCTGCCATCGATTCTGCTCCGCCATAAAGCGCCCTCGGGGACGGTAACATAGGCGACCCACTGCCCGTCGCGCGAAAAATCCGCAAACTCTGCCGAAAGCCCCGAAAGATACGGCATCCACTGGCGCGACTTGGAATCGTAGCGTGTAAGCTCGCCTCGCAGTTGCTGGCCGACGACGTAAAGCTTTTTGCCATCGGGGCTAACCACCGGCATCATTGAGTTCAATTGTCCACCAGTGAGTTGTACCGGTTCGCGATCAGCTTTTCGGAATGCGCCCAGCAGGCTAGCTCGTTCTCGAGTCGCCCAAATCTCAGTTTTGCCGTGGCGGGTAGCCTGAAAAATAAAGTATTTTCCATCCGGCGTCCAGTTGCCGCAACACGCTGCCGGCGGTTGGTTCCACTCAGGTAAGAAAGGATGGAGCCCCGTTCCATCTGCTGAAACTTCCCAAATGGCAAGCGCGCCGATGCGGGTAAGCGGGGTGCCGAGGGTCAGTCGTAGGCGGCTTCCATCAGGCGACCAACGTAGCCACCATGCCGTTCCAGGGAGGGTCGTGAGCTTCCTGGCCTCGCTTCCGTCGCGCTTGGCCCGATACAAATCCCGATTCTTGATATAGACGATCTCGCGCCCATCGGGAGACCACGCCGCACACGTCGCCAAAACATTCCCGATGCGACGAGGCGCCCCCGCCGGTACCGGCAATACCCATAAAGGCCACCCAAATTCCTGTCCAAACCCCATGTAATTAGAGACCAGGAGCTCGGAGCGGCTTGGCGAAATATCCTGGACCAAGGGTTCTCCGACAGGTGCTTCCGGTAGCAGAGCTGTTTCTCCGCCCTCTGTGGAAATCTGGGCAATGACGCTCGCCATGCCCGAGCCTTCCCCAAAATAAAGCCGTGACCCGTCGCTTACAGATCGCACCCTCCGATGGCCCTTTCCCCTGGCCATCGTTACTGAGCTGAACATAACCCGATACGCGTGGTGACGGCAGCGGGCGCAGTAAGAGGTAAGCCGCCGTCGTCAGGCAGACAAGCGCGGCGCCGACCCACACCGGAAAGCGAGCCGCACGCGTGAGCGGCCTGTTTTCGAGATTACTTCCTGAATCTGTTCTTCGCTTTAGCCGTTCCAGGTCGGCCCGAATTTCCGAAGCGTGCTGGTAGCGGAGATCAGGGTCGTTCTCTAAGCATTTGGTTACGATTCGCGCCAGTTCGGGGAGTACGCCATTAAGGCTGACCCGAGTCGCCGAAACTCTTCCCGTAGCCATTTCACAGAGCACGACCCCAAAGGAGTATAGGTCCGTTCGCGCGTCCAGCGGCTTTCCGAGCGCCTGTTCCGGGGACATGTAGCCGGGAGTGCCCATCGCCATGCCCGATCTGGTGAGCGGCTCCTCAACGCTTCTTGCCTCCATCAACTGAGCCAAGCCGAAATCGAGAACCTTGGCGTGTTCTCGTTCCGTGACGAAAATATTTGCCGGCTTGATGTCGCGATGGACGATGCCTTTGGCATGAGCGGCATCGAGCGCGTCAGCGATCTCAATCCCCAGCGCCAATAGAACGTCCAACGGCAGTGCCTGCCCGGCGATGCGGTGCTTCAGCGTCGCGCCTTGCAGATATTCCAGGACGATAAAAGCGCGGCCTTCCTCCTCCCCGATATCGTGAACCGTGCAGATGTTCGGATGATTCAGAGCCGAAGCCGCTCGCGCTTCGCGCTGAAAACGAATGAGGGTTTCAGGGTCGCGCGCAACTGCCTCCGGCAGAAACTTGACGGCAACCAAACGGTGCAGCCGGGTGTCCTCCGCCTTGTAAACTACACCCATCCCGCCGCCGCCAAGTTTTTCGACAATCCGGTAATGCGAGATGGTGCTCCCGATAAGTGAGTCGATGCTCGCTTGTGTCTCGGCGAATACCCGTGCAGCTATTTCTACGGCCGGATTTTCCAGGAAGCTGCCCGCCTCTTGGTGTGAAAGCAGAAGCGACCGGACCTCCCGTTCGAGCTCTTCGTCGCCATCGCACGTCTGGCGCACAAAGACCTCACGTTCGCCGGGCGGGTGCTGCAATGCTGACTGCAGCAGTTCATCCACTTGTTGCCATCGGTCACGCTCCACTGCTAGTTCCGCCAGCCATTTCCCGATAAAGCCAGGCTTTGGCCGTGCTCCAGTCGCGCATCACGGTAACAGACGATACTTTCAGCACCTCCGCCGTTTCTGGGACGCTTAGTCCGCCAAAGAACCGTAGTTCCACCACCTGCGCTTTACGCGGGTCGATCCGTGCGAGCGCATTCATCGCGTCATCGAGGGCCGCGATATCCGCGGCCCGGTCGCCACCCACTGCAGCGGCTTGTTCCAATGACACATGCTGCGCGGCGCCTCCACGTTTCAGGTTGTGACGACGCGCATGGTCAACGAGAATTCGCCGCATCAATTGAGCCGATACGGCAAAGAAATGCGCGCGGTTCTGCCAGTGCATGCGCTGATAGTCCACTAATCGCATGTAGGCTTCGTTCACCAGCGCGGTGGTCTGTAGACTGTGGCCGGCGCGTTCGCCCTTAAGATAACGCCGCGCGAGGCGGCGTAGTTCCTCGTAAACAATAGGCGTCAGCCTGTCGAGCGCGGATCGATCTCCGTCACTCCAAGCCCGTAAAAGCTGGCTGAGGTCGTGAGACGAGGTTTCCATCGCATCGTGTTGGACTGCTCTTTGCATGACCCGGTTCGAGAATTATAGCGCCTAAAAGGGCAGGGTGCGGGCACGCCCGCCATCGCTTTCACTGTTAAATTGTGAGCGTGCTCGAGCAAAGCGCGATTGCGATGGCGAAGCTGATTTGCAGCGGCGAGATCTCGTCTGCGGAATTGATGGCCGCGCATCTTGAGCAGATTGAGCGAATCAACCCGGCTCTCAACGCAGTCACGGATCTGCTGGCTGATTCCGCTCTGCGCCAGGCGAAGGCCGCCGACGTGATGCTCGCAAGCGGCGGGCTGTGCGGTCCGCTGCACGGCGTTCCTTTCTCGATCAAGGACTCAATCGAAGTCGAAGGGAGAACGTCGACGGCGGGCACCATCGGCAGGAACAACGCAGCGCCCGCGCTCGAGGACGCGACCGTTGTGCAACGGCTGCGATCTGCGGGCGGGATTCCGATTGCTAGAACCAATCTGCCGGATCTCTTGTTCGCGTTCGAAAGCGACAATCTGATCTTCGGGCGCAGCAATAACCCGTACGATCTGTCGCGTACACCGGGTGGCAGCAGCGGAGGCGAGTCGGCGCTAATCGCGGCATGCGGCTCGCCACTAGGCTTGGGTAGCGATGCGGCTGGCAGCGTGAGAGTGCCAGCGGCTTTTTGCGGTATCACGAGCATTAAGCCAACGCAAGGCCGCCTGCCGCGGACAGGTCATGTTCCTCCCGCGAGCGGCTGGGTCGCGGGGCTATGGCAGATCGGGCCGATGGCGCGTCGCGTCGAAGATCTGTTGGTTGCGCTGCAGCTTCTTGCAGGCGAAGACGGGCGGGACTTCTCCGCGCCTCCGGTTCCTCTGATCGAAAGCACGAGATCGCAGCAAACGCGAATTGCCTTTTTCACCTATAACGGAATTGCCCGGTGCGCGCCTGAGATTGAGGGTGCAATCTGGCGCTGCGCGGATTTCTTATCACAAACTGGAATGCCGGTCGAAGAATGCAGGCCGCCGTGTGTAGAGCAAGCCTTTGAACTCGAGCTTTCGCTTTTAGGAGCTGACGGTGCGGACGCTGTCGATTCGTACCTGCAAGCTGCGGGGAGCTCGCAAATTCATCCGCTGCTCGTGGGATTTCTCGATCGCTTGCGTCCCTTTCGCGCGAACTCTTCCGAGCTTGCCTCTCGCTGGGCGCTGTGGGACGAATATCGCGCGGCAATGGCACGTTTTTTCGAGCAGTACGATGCGCTTCTTTGCCCGGTCTATACACAGCCCGCGCTTCCGCACGGAGACTCGCTGAAGCCCGGGAATTTCGAAGGATTCAGCTACACCATGGCGTGGAACGTTGCCGGAGCGCCCGCCGCGACCGTGCGCTGCGCGGAATGGAAAGGCCTTCCCATAAATGTGCAAGTAGTGACCAAGCCTTGGAGCGACCTTCTGGCGCTCGAGATCTGCCAAATGATAGAGGCGCAGTTCGGCGGATGGTGCGCCCCCCGCGAACACCAAGAACTGTAGGATGGGAAGAAAGAGGAAGCTGATGGAACCGATCGACTGGTCGCAATGCCCCGGTATCGAGATCGATCCGACAAGGCAGAGCGGCGCTCCTATCTTCGAAGGCACGCGGATACCCGTCGACGTGGTCCTGAATAATGTTCATGAGGGGGCACGCCCGAGGAGATCGAACAGATTCTCGAGAATTTCGATGTGACGCGAGAACAGGTCAACACTGTTCTGTCATTCATCCGCGAGTGTCGGTGCATTCCGCTGATGCAGCGCTAAGTCATTGCGAGTCCTCTTCGACGCGAATGTGCCAAAGCGTCTCGGCATCTGATTCGAAATCACACCATCAGCTACGGCTCAGGAGCAAGGCTGGGGCGTAATGGAAAATGGGGAACTGCTTCGCGCTGCTGAAAGTGCCGAGTTCGAGGTTCGTAGTCACGTGCGATAAGAACATTGGCTATCAGCAGAACCTGAAAGAACGCGAGATCGCCCTCATCGTGCTGAGCACAAATGACTGGTCCATACTTCAGAACGCCGGCCCGATTATCGCGACAGCAATTGATCACGCGCAGCCATTCAGTTTTCAAATAGTCAACGTGAATCCAACTGCATGTTGAAACATGTACGTCACTTTTGGTAGCGAATGAAGGCAAACTTACTCGAATCGGGCGCCCACGAATTCACGTTGATTGTCCCTTGGCCGCCCGTAAATTTCGTCAGGACTTGAATGGGTGAGTGCGTTACTGTGGCTCCGGGCAGCGGCATCATTCGCAGCTCGACTTCCAACCTGTCGTCATGGCCGGAAGTGCCCTTCGGAAAGGTCAGAAAGACGAGCCACTTCCCATCGGGAGAGCAATGCGGGAACCAGTCTTCAAGATCATCGCTCGTCACCTGCTCGGCTCTCGTGTCATTTGGTCCGGCGCCGTCGGCGGGCATGCGCCAGATATCCCAACTGACCGAGCGATTCGAATTGAAATAGATCCACCTGCCGTCGGGCGAATAGTCTGGCCCATCATCGTAGGCTGGGTTCGACGTCAGGCGCTGCTGCTTTCCGCCGTCCACGGGTACCCGGAAGAGATCGAAATTGCCGCCGCGCTTCGCGACAATTGCCAGCCACCGTCCATCCGGAGAGAAAGCGTGAAAGTAGCTGGGCGTTTCCGAAACGATAAGCTTCGGTGCGCCGCTCTGCGAAGGAACCGTGTAGACTTGCGATTCCCTAGCATTGCCGCTGGCTGAAAACGCGATCAGCTTGCCGTCAGGAGAGAAGCCTTTATCGTTGTTGCAGTCCCGAATCTGCCCTACATCGACCTTCTTTAATTGCGGCGATTCACCTTCACCGAGCGGCAGTGTCCAAAGTTCGCCTCCCGAATTCACAAGCAGAAATTTCCCATCGGGCGACCAGTTCGGAGCTTCGATCAGCTTCGCGGCGGAGTAGATCACTGTTACCGATTTGCTGTTTAAGTTGTAGAGGCAGATCTCGCTCTTCTTCACTTGTTCGGGCCGGCTTGCACCGAGCGACGCCAGCAACGCGAGCATCACCAACCCCGAATGACATACTGAGAACTTACGCCAGATCAATGCGATCACTCCTCTGTAAACTCACCATCTATCTTTCAGGACTAATAACTATCATGTGCGCTGTTGAGAATCTCGGAGCCTCACGCCATCCGGAACAGACGAAGTATTTCGTTTATGTAGGCACTTACACGAAGAACATTTTTGGGTATGGCTTTGATGCCGGTTCGGGCAAGCTCGATGCAATGGGGCCCCTGGGAGAAGTAATGAACCCGTCGTTTCTGGCTACTGATCCGCATTTCCGTTTTCTGTACTCGGTGAGTGAGGTCGAGGGCAAGGAGAACGGAGGCGTCGCGGCGTTTTCGATAGATCGCAAAAATGGCTCCTTGAAGTTTTTAAATAGCGCTTCATCGGCGGGCGTTGCGCCCTGCCACTTAGCCGTCGATAAGACGGCGAAAATGCTGGTCGTCGCCAATTACGGCACGGGAGCTGTCTCAGCGTTTCCGCTCGAGCGCGACGGGCGCTTAGGCCCGATGTCTGCGTTAATGGAAGCGCATGGCTCGAGCGTGAATCCGGATCGGCAAAAAGGCCCGCACGCGCACGAGACGGTGATCTCGGCTGACAACCGTTTCCTCTATGTGCCCGACCTCGGTCTCGATCAGATTCGAATCTATCGGCTCGATCCTTCGCAGGCGAAGCTCACTCCGAGCGAGCCTGCGTTTGCGAAAGATGATCCGGGTTCAGGTCCCCGGCATATTGCCTTCGCTCCCTCGCACAAATTCGCGTACGTGGTGAACGAGCTCAAGTCGTTCGTTACAGTCTTTTCGCATGACACCTCGACGGGCAATCTGAAGGAGATTCAAACTGTCTCGACGCTTCCCCCAGGCTTTTCAGGCGAGAACGCTCCCGCTGAAATAGAAGTAGATAAGGCCGGGAAGTTTGTCTACGCTTCGAACCGTGGGCATAACAGCATCGCTGTTTTCGCTATAGACGAGGCGAGCGGGACGCTGAAGCAGGTTCAAGTCATCTCGACCGAAGGTAAGGAGCCGCGCGGTTTCGAGATCGATCCGACCGGCCATTTTCTTTTCGCCGGAAACCATAAATCGAATCAGTTTGTCGTTTTTCGAGTGGACCCGGCAACCGGGCAGCTCACGCCGACCGGCCAAAAGATCGACGTGCCGTCGCCCGTCGCATTCCAGTTCGTGCCCGCGGCTTAGGAAGCGACCAGCACCTTGCGGCGGTCGTTCTCCGTCGTCAGTTCAAACTCGCTGCTGGCAGTCTGGCGAGATGCCGATCCATTCAGGCCCAGCGTCTGGCGCAGCTCGGCTTCAAGCGCACGGCACAGCTCGGGGCGATCGATCAGAGTCTGGCGTGCATTCTCGCGCCCCTGTCCGATGCGCTCGCCTTTGTAGCTGTACCACGACCCGCTCTTCTCGAGTAGGCCTTGCTGTACCGCTAAGTCCAATGCGTCGCCTTCGCGCGAAATGCCTTTGCCGTAGAGAATGTCTACTTCCACTTCGCGGAAGGGCGCGGCCACCTTGTTCTTGACGATCTTGATCTTGGTTCGATTGCCAATCACAGCTTCGCCGTCTTTGATGGCGGTCGCGCGCCGCACTTCCACGCGAACGGACGCATAAAACTTCAGCGCCCGGCCTCCGGTCGTCGTTTCCGGGTTTCCAAACATTACGCCGATCTTTTCCCGCAGTTGATTGATAAACACGAGGCACGTGTTGGCACGCGAAACACAGGCTGTCAGCTTGCGGAGCGCTTGCGACATCATGCGGGCCTGCAATCCCATATGGCTGTCGCCCATCTCGCCCTCGATCTCCGCTTTGGGCGTAAGAGCCGCTACCGAGTCGATTACGATCACATCAATGGCCTGCGAACTCACCAGCGCCTGCGCGATCTCGAGCGCTTGCTCACCGTGGTCCGGCTGCGAAACGATCAAGTTTTCCGTATCGACTCCGAGCTTTGTGGCATAGGTCGGGTCGAGGGCGTGCTCGGCGTCAATGAACGCCGCGACCCCGCCTGCGCGCTGCGCCTCGGCAATGACGTGCAGCGCGAGAGTGGTCTTGCCCGACGATTCCGGACCGAAGATCTCGACCACGCGCCCCCGCGGGAATCCGCCTACGCCCAGAGCATTGTCGACGCCAATCGATCCAGTTGGGATCACTTCGACGGGCAGAGCCGCCCGCGAGCCGAGCATCAGCACCGACCCCTTTCCGAATTGCTTGTCCATCTGGGCCAGCGCGGCCAAAATCTGTTTGCGGCGATCGTCCATTCGTATCGTTCCTCGAGTGTGCAATCAGGAAGTTCGCAGCGTGCCGGGGGGTTCTCGATGCGCCAGCTAAGGAAAATCCTGATACCAACCACACATGCCTGGAAAATCTACCTGGAATGTGCGAGGCTGTCTCATTGATGCCCACCGGAGCCGCGAAGCTTTTCGTTGTTTGTTTGGGCGTTTGTTGGATAGCGGCTGGGGCTGGCCGCCCGGCATTCAAACGCGAGACTTCCTGGAGGCGCTATCGCAACCGCCAGTGGCAATATTGCGTGAGCTATCCCTCGCGCTGGTTGAAGGGGGAGGCTTTCGAAGGAGCCGGAATATTCGTTGAAACAGGCGTCAAGAAACATTCGCGGCCCGTGGGTGAAATCGACATCAGCGCGCTTCCAAACGATCGCACAAGACGGCGGCCAAGCGGCCCGGTGAGCCTGGCCGAGAATTTCGAGCTGCACGTCGAAGGTCTGAAGAGATTCCAGCGTGCGGAGCATCTCGAAATTCTGGAGAAGCGCCTGGTGGCAACTATCGGGGAACTCTGCGCTATTCACCAAGGATCGATATTTCGATCCGCAAGACGGCGCGACGTGGGTCGATGAGATCGTTTTCGTGGAACGAAACGAGACGCTCTACCGATTAGAGCTCGAGTGCCGCTCCGATCAGCTCTCTCGATTTGAGCCCGTGTTCACTCATTTCGTGAACACATTTCAAGTTGGGTGCGGCGCGACATAGTTTTGAGAGTACTAGAACTGTTATTCCTCGCCGGAAACGGGTATATATTCCCTGAGCCATTTTGGTTGAAAGCCTCTCTCGCCGAGTAAGTTAAGTAAGGTCAATTACATCCACCGCTTACTCAGCCTGGGTACCGGCTTGCTTCCCCGAATGACAGATTGAGGTAAAGAGAGAAATGTTTAAAGGAGAATCCATGTTGAGATGGAAAGCGAGTGGAAGGTACTCACGAGGCGGTCGGCAGGCTTTGTTCTGCGGTCTGGCAGCCCTGGGCCTGGTTGTGGTGTCTGTTCCGGCGAAGGCCAAACAGAAATTTAACAGTAAGTCTGATTTTTGTTCCCAAGTTGGGAAAACCATTGGGGTGTCATCGGGCGCCCGGATGTGGTGCTTTGGGCCACAACCGAATGGTCCCGGAGATGCGGCCCAGCGCGCGGCGATCGAGGCGACGCGGCAGAGGACGTCGAGAGGGTTGGCAAACGTTGATGCCGCGAATCGTGCCGAAGACCGTACCGGGTCTGGCACGTACATTGCCGGACAATCTGAAACGTCTATCGCTGCGTCCGGCAGCTACGTCGTAGAAGCGTGGAACGATGCAACCGGCTTTTTCGCGGGATGCGGCTCACCAAACTACAAGGAGGAATTGACCGGTTACGCGTTCTCCAGCAACGGTGGAAGAAGCTTTACTGACCTGGGAGGCCTCCCGAATGACACGTGCACTACAGGCACGCGATGGGAAGGTGACCCCAGCGTCGGCGTCTATACAAACTCAGGCTTTACTTATTTCTATATCTCGAGCCTCTATGCAATTCCCGTGACACTTGATGGGTTCACAACGACCGGCCTCGCAGTGGCGGTTAGTGCCTGCCAAGTGACCGGGGACACCTTAAGCTGCAACCAGCCGATCATCGTAGCGACAAGTGACTGCAACTCTACGAATGGCTGCACTACGAGTGGCACGTATACGGCCCTCGATAAGGACTTCCTCACAATTGATCAGGCGCGGAAGAGGCTATACATCAGTTTCACAGATTTCGATGCGGCGAGTTATGGCTTCAATGCAATCGAATTGGCCGCTTGCGACCTGGACAATCCAGCGTCGCCCGTTTGCTCGAACGGCACAAGTTTCGGCCAACCCTACCTAGTCGTCCAGCCTGGAGATGTTAACGGATGCGAGCAGGAAGGCGCTTACCCAGCCGTTCGCCCGGCGACGGGCGATGTGTACGTGGGTTGGGAATACAATTGGGCCACGAATTTCTTGGGCGGCTCCGCTTGCGTGGATACCCAGCCTACGCTAGTGGTCGTAGCGGATGTCCCGCAAACGTGCCTCCCAGATCCCGACAGCACGCCTCTTTCGCCCTGTACCGGGCCGTTCAATCAGAATTCGAACGTTATTGTATCGATTGATGCCGTAACTGTCCCAGGCTACAATCGGTCTTTCCCGGGCGGGAACGATTTCCCGCGTATCGCAGTCAGTGAGCCGTACAAGACGGTGAGCTTAGTCTGGAATGACGCGAGAAACACGCCGCTCGGCGATATCTTCCTGCAAAGCTATAGCTTGGATAGCTTGGACTATGTGCAGGGATCGCCGGTGCGGCTTAATACTGATGACAGCTCCGAGGACATGCACATCCTGCCGGGTCTGAGGAACGCGTCGAGCGACGGTCTCATCAATGTGACATGGTATGACCGCCGGGGCAGAAATGCTGGCACCGGAAAAACGGACGTTTACGGAGCCTTAAATGTCAAACCCACGACCGAAAGCACTCCGAGCAGCAATCTGCGGATCACCAACGAGTCGACCGATTGGTTAGCGACCTACTCGGTAATCATCCCCAACTTCGGGGATTATACGGACAACTATGTGTCGACGTCGAATAAGCTCTTCGTAGCGTGGTCAGACGGGCGCAGCGGCGTCCCGCAACCTTACGAGGCTCACGTCGGCGTGCATTAAGAGACACTAACTCACGAACGTGAGTTGGCGACCCTCCGGGCAAGGTCCTAGCGGATCCTGCCCGGAGGGTTTTTTATTGCGGCGGCTCGGGATTCGGCTCCTCGGGCGTCGGCTCCGCGTCGGTTGGCGGCGAGTTCTCGGGATTCGGAGCTTCCGGCTCTAGCTGGTTTTGATTCAATGGGCTCGGGTTCGCTGGCGCAGCGGCGCTCGGCGCGGGGGCAGTTACGATTCGGCTTCCTGGATTAACGGCTCCGGGCGGCGCATTCGCGAAGCTTGATCCAAGGCTGGGCATGTTTCGCTGGAGCTCTTTGTTGGGATCGTAGTAAAACTCCCACAGCGAATAGTCGACTTGATCGTTTACGACTTTGATGCTGTGGCCTTTCGCCTTGCTCGCCACTCCGGCGAAGCCGCCGCTCATGACCTTGAAGGAGCTTGAGCCGAAGCCCGAACCGCTCGAGATCTGCGCTTGACCTCCTGGACTGGTCAGCATAT
Organism: uncultured Acidobacteriaceae bacterium; assembly: GCA_963803455.1. Lineage (GTDB taxonomy): Bacteria > Acidobacteriota > Terriglobia > Bryobacterales > Bryobacteraceae > Bog-105. The sequence goes on from CAWDMK010000001.1 coordinate 166,148, forward strand.
GACGGATCGAGTCCATGGAGTTTGCGGTGGGGGCAGCGCTGCCGCTTTGATCGGGGCTGACTGCGGCGCTAGATTGAGATCCGCTCGGCGCCTGCGGATTCGGGGTTTGCAGTTGTCCGGGTTGAGCAGCGCCGCCGGGATTGGATTGCGCGGCACCACCCGAGGTGGCTTGCGCCGGTTGGCCCGGTTGTGTTGAAGCGCCGCTTTGCATCGCCTCCTCGAGTAGGCCAGCATCAGCCGATTCCGGAGACTGGCTGGCGCCAGTGACCGCAGGGTTCCCGGAAAGCGTGCTTCCGTTGGCCGATATCGCTGGGCGGCGCTTCAGAACGGGTGCAACCACAACCCCGCTCTGATCACTGTCGAATGCCGACCATGAGCCGCCAGGCGGCGAGGAACTGCTGCTGAAGCTCGAACCTGCCGTTGCGTTTGAACCTGCTGGCGGTCCTGAATTCGGTCCAAAGCCCGAAGCATTCTGGTTCTGATTCACGGGCTTGAGCGGGTTGACTTTGGAATCGATTAGCATCCCGCCCGGTCCCATGTGGAGCAATCGCCAATCATCCTTGCCTGTAAACGGATCTTTATACCGCTGCCGCAGGAAGCGCATGCGGTTGGTATCTTCGAGTTGCTCGATGGAGGCGGGATACATTCCAAACTTGCGGTAGAAGAGCTTGACGGCGCGCTTGTACTGCTCGCCTCTGTCAATCAGCATCTGTTCTTTCTGGCGCTGGGCTTCGAAGGCGGCAACCGGCATTTCGCGATAGAGCATGATCGCGACGAAAGCCGCAAAGACAAAGACGATGAGCAGAGCCGAGCCACGCTCGGAAGTAGCACGACGAGTTTTCAAGTTAGAATTCATCTCTCGCCTGAGGCTCCAGCGGCAATGTCTTGCCCTTTTTCACTTGTGTGTCTTCGACTCTGGCGTTGGTAGGCGTCAGCTCAACAATCAGATATCTCTGCTTCAGCAGGTCGCCTTCATATGCGACTAGAATAGTGTCGCCATCGAGGAAAAAGCCCTTATTGTAGGATGCTCTACCGGAAGGCTTCGCGAAACCGTAATACTTTAGCGGAATGTTCGCCTCTGGATCGACCATCGGAGCGGGAGTCGGAACAGGCATCGGCACCGGCTTCACCGGAATGATGGGGTGTCCAATCGGCCGCCCCGCCAAATCGGTGAGAGGCGCGGGACCCATCTGGAACAGATTGCGCTGATCGCCCGCGGGCTGGACCGATTGCAACCGCGCCAGCAGTTCGAGGCGCAGGGTGGGATCGACATCGCCATGCGTCGGATCGATAGGGCGCATTCTTAGGGTGCTACCCCGATCTGCCGTTGTCGTGGAGCGGCGCTCGCTAACGGCATTGCGCCCGGGAGCGCGTCCGGCTACGCTAGGCGCTGAAGGGACTTCAGTCTGCGCAGGGGCCAAATTCGCGGCTGGGCGCGTGGTTGCCGGAGCGGCTGGCCCTTCGTCGCTGCGCGAGTTGTACCAGAACAAAAACGCGGCGACTCCTATGAGTAAGACAACGAGCATCTTCGGATCGAGTCCGAGTCGGATACCAAAGATTTTGGTCGGAGCGGCGGAGTTCATGGCTGCGCTCCGAGCGGCGGGCTGGTCTCTTCCTGGATAATCGCCTGAAAGCGGAGGGACGCGTTGATGCGGCCGCCCGTTTGCTGAGGCGAGGCCATGAGAGTATCGAGGATCAAGAGCATCGGCGACTTATCAACCTGATAGAGAAAACGGACCAAATTATCGTACGTGCCTTGATAATTATTGGCGGCGATGTTTAGCAGAGTCAGGTCGGGAGTGCCTTCGATAGGCTCTTCCGAATAGACGCGATCGCCTTCCTGCAGTCCCGAAGCCGCGGCCATCCTTTGGAGCTCGCCAATCACACGCTGATACGCCGCGCGCCGGGGCAGAAAATAAATGGATTCGAATGCCGAAGACTGCGTATTACCAAGCTGTACGTTCGCGGAGACTTTCTTGAGGCGAACGGTACTCGAGCGCGCGGCCGCAATTTGATTGCGCACTTCGAGGCTTTGCTGGGTGAGCTCGCGCCGGGTTCCCCCGGGAGGATCGAGATACAGAAAGAGCGCAACTCCGTTCAGCAGCGCGAGGGTAGCGGCCGTCGCGCGGAGCCACAGACCGGGTCCGCGACGCGGCAGGTTGCCATTCGCTCGAAGCCACTCAAAGTTTCTGGGCATAGGCTACCGTCACGCGGTATCGGTAAAGCGGATCGTTCTGGCTGGGGGGGGTCTGATTGACCACCGTCGCCGCGCCAAACAGGCTGGAAGCTTGCAGGCGTTTCAAAAGCTGGATCACGGTATCCGGGCGGTCGGTTCCGACGACCATGTCGAGCTGAACATGATCGACGCCGCCCACGTTCTCGGTTGGAACTTGGGGCAGGCGGACAGCCATAAGCCGCATATTGCTGGGCATCACTGTCGCAAGGTCTTCAAACACGTGCGTCCAACTGACGGCCCTGCGAGCAATCAATTGGTTGAGAAACACGCTCTTTGAGAAGACATCGGCGTTGTCGGGCCTCCCCAAGATGCTCGAGAAATGAGCTTCTTCGCGCTGCAAGCTTTGCAACTGGGCGCGCTCCTGGTTAATTTGCCGGCGAATGTCGGATGCCGTTGCGCGGCCGTGCAGAATGAGTCCAACCAGCACGAGTAGCGAGCATGCCAGCCCCAGGCAGACGAATGCAAGAACCGCGTTCTGGGCGCGCTCGCGGCGGAACGGTTGGGAGGCAAGGTTGAGAGCGGCAGGAGAGACACTCGTCATGCTGCGTATTGCTCCAGAAGCCCAAGCAGCCCAGCGTTCTGTTGCGATGCCGGGCCGAACTTTGAGCGAACACTCGTGAACGGGATACGAAGCTCTTGCTCCGCGAGTCTTCCAAAGGCCTCCGTTTGGGGGCCGAAGCCGCACAGCAGAAGCCGCGACGCGGGTTGCCCGATCTGGTCTTCCGCGTATGCGAGCGTTTGCTCGAGGGAGGGCAAAATGTTGGACTCTTCGTCTTCAACTTCGTCGTCCTCGCCCGACGCCAGATCGACGCAACGCACGAGGCGCACGCGCCCTCGCTCGAGCAACAAAACGGAGAGGGTTGAGCCGGCAATCTTGGCGACCACGCGAAGCCCGGGCTCGGAGTCGGAGCATAACGGCAGGGCCGCAATGGTCGAGGGAGTTACGAGGCCGACGCGATATCCGGCCTCGGCAAAAAGGGCTTCGTATTCATTCAATATGGGACGCGCGATTGCAATGGCGAGCACTTCGATGCGTCTCGGCTCATTCAGTTGAACCGAATACGAGACTTGGGCTTCCTCGATATGAAACGGGACGCTCTTGCGAAGCCGGAACCGGATCAGCGCGTTACGCTCCTCCTCGCCCGAAGGGAACTCATCGAAATCGAGAATTGCCATGCGGACTGCGTAATCCGGGATCACAAGTCCGGTTGCAAGTTGCTTGGGCCCGTTCCGTTTTGCTGCAAGTGTTGGCCCAGCGCCATTGGCGCGGAGTTGCGCGAGGGCGTCCCGAAACAGGTGGGGCTTTAGGAGGTTCGGCGCGCTTGGAGAAGGCGCAAGGGAGCGCTCGGCAAGGATCTGCTGCTTCAATTCGGTCGGAATACGCGGAGACACTCGGGCCAGGGAAGTCTCCGTGATCTCGAAGAGATGATCTGGCGGAGGCTCAGATACCCAGCGTTGGACGAAATCAATCAACCGCAGAGAAGCTACCTCATCCCTCGATGAATGTCACTTTATTGACTTCGCGCAGCGTGGTGATGCCTTGGCGAATCCGGTCGAGAGCCGATTCGCGAAGGAAGGTCATGCCGTCCTCGCGAGCGATGCGCTTGATCTCGGAAGTAGCCTTGCGCTCGAGGATCATTTCGCGGATGCGCTCGCTCAGGTCCAACAGCTCGTGGATGGCGGTTCGACCGCGGAATCCAGTGCCACTGCATTCCATGCAGCCCCGGCCCTCATAGAACGGAAAGGAACCCCAGTCGACCGGGTCAAGCCCGCTCTCGCGGAGATAGTCGTCGTCGTAGGTGACGCGCTGGCGGCAGTGCGGGCAGATGACTCGGACCAGCCGCTGGGCGAGGATGCAGTTCAGCGCGGATACGAAGTTATAGGGCTCAACGCCCATGTTCAAGAAGCGGCCCAAGACGTCGAGCACGTTGTTGGCGTGAACGGTCGTGAAGACGAGATGGCCGGTAAGCGCAGCGTTGATTGCGATCTGCGCGGTTTCCTGATCGCGAATCTCGCCGACCAGGATTTTGTCGGGGTCGTGACGCAAAATGGACCGTAGCCCACGGGCAAAGGTGAGGCCCTTCTTTTCATTCACCGGAATCTGGGTAATGCCTTTGATCTGGTATTCGACCGGATCTTCGATGGTGATGATCTTGTCTTCGTCGTTTTTGATTTCGCTCAATGCGGCGTAGAGCGTGGTGGTTTTGCCTGATCCCGTGGGGCCGGTGACAAGCACCATGCCGTAGGGTTCTTTGATATAGCGGCGGAATTTCGAGAGATCCTGGTCGGCGAATCCGACGACATCGAGCGTGAGCTGCGAGAATTTCTCGCTCATCGATTCCTTGTCGAGCACGCGAAGCACGGCGTCCTCGCCATAGATCGTGGGCATGATCGAGACGCGGAAATCGATCAGGCGGCCTTTGTAACGCACGCGAAAGCGTCCGTCTTGCGGGACGCGGCGCTCGGCAATATCGAGCTCGCTCATGACTTTGATGCGCGAAATGACCGCGGAATACCATTCCTTCGCGATGGGGCTCATCGCGTACTGCAAGACGCCATCGATGCGGTACTTGATGGCGAGCTCCTGGTCGCGGGTTTCGATGTGAATGTCGCTCGCGCGGCGCTCGAGCGCATTAAAGATGGTCGTATCGACCAGTTTGATGACCGGGGCGATATTGCCTTCATCCGAAGCGAGGCGGTCGATTGAAAGAGTTTCGTCTGCGTTCTCTTCATCGCCGACGACGTCGAGCGTGAAGCCTTCCGTCACTTCTTCGAGGACGCGCTGGGACTGTTCGGTTTTCTTCAGCAGATCCGAGATCTGCGAATAGGTGGCGACTTTGACCTTCAGCTTTTTCGAGAGCAGAACTGAGAGCTCATCGATGTGAACGATCTGCCGGGGATCGGAAAGAGCGATCTCAAGCGTTCCGTTATGTCCCTGCAAGGGGACGAAGTGATAACGGAACATCAAATCGACCGGAACGGTACGAAAGAGCTCGTGATCGATTTTGGCGGTTTTCAAATCGATAAAGTCGCAGCGATAGCGGCGCGCGACACTCTTCGCGTGTTCGGCCTCTTCGGCGGGATCTTTGATCTGAATGGTCTCGGCTGCCATGAGTTATCTGATGGTGTCCGCGAGCGAGAAAATGGGCAAATAGAGAGCCACTAAGACGAATGCCACAAAAATGCCCATGAAAATCATGATGGCGGGCTCAATGAGCGAGAGCAGCGCAGTCATTCGCGTGGACACGTCTTCCTCATAAAATTCAGCCACGCTGCTTAGCATCTGCGGCAAAGCGCCGGTCGATTCGCCTACCTCCATCATGTCAATTGCCAAATCGGGGAATATGCCGGTGGTGGTCAGGGAGGCGGATAGCGATTTGCCTTCCTTAACCAGGACAGCGGCGCGCTCGAGCGTCTTCTTTAAGAGTACCGTGCCGAGGGAGCGGCCGGAAGTCTCGAGCGCCTGCACCAGAGGGATTCCGCCGACGAGCAGAGTGCTCAAGACTCTCGAGAATTGCGCGACCTGGTACTTGGTCCAGATTTCGCCAAACAGCGGCATGCGCATTTTCCAGGTGTCGAGCGTTTCTTGGGAGGCTTCGCGCTTGGACCAAAAATAGGCGCCGATGCCAGCAACGACAAGGAGCCCGAAGCCAGCCAGAACGTAGCTGCGCGCGGTAGTGCCGACGGCAATCAAAATGCGGGTGGCCGTGGGAAGCTTTGCCTCCATGCTGTTGTAGAGCTCGGCAAAATTCGGAACGACGTAGGTGACCAGAAACGCGATCAAGCCGATCACGAGCACGATGAGGACGGAGGGATAGAGCAGCGAGACGAGCAGCTTCTTCCTGAGAGTGAGGCTGAGCCGCTGATACGTGAGATAGCGATCGAGGACCTCGACCAGCGACCCGGATTTTTCGCCCGCGAGGACCGAGGTGACGTAAATGGGAGGAAAGACGTTTTGACGCGCGAAGGCGTCCGAGAGCACAGTGCCGGTCTTCACTTCATCGCGCACGGCCTTGATGTGGCGGCCGAGCTTTTCATCGGTAAGGCGGTCGGCGAGCAGGTCGAGGCCTTTGAGAATCGGGAGGCCGGCGCGAACTAGGGTGACGAACTGCTGATTAAAGATCAGGAATTTTTCAAGGTTGACGGTCTTTCCGCGCGTCTTGACCGCGCCGAGGCGGGCGCCCAGATGCTTGGCGTGTACCGAATAGACGAGGTAGCCCTGCTGGGCGAGGCGTTCGCGGGCTTCGCGCTCAGTCGGCGCATCGGCCACTTGCTCGTGCATTTGGCCACGCGGGTCCGCGTAGCGGAGGACGAATTCGGCCATTCTTCTCTAGTTCCCCTCGGACCCGAATCCTAGCGAGTCAACGACCTCAGCTCCGGGCGGAGCGGTGAAATGGAAGATTGCTTCGGGAGCGGGCGGGTTCAGCCGCTCCTGGCTGAATGAGAACGAGAGGACGGAATCATCGCGGCCGATTACCTGCAGGGAGCGGATCGAAGCGTCCGGCGCAATCAGCATTTCGACACTCTTGTACGGCACGCGATCGTTCTTTGCAGAAGCAGCGAGCCACGTGCCCGTCTCGGCGGTACGCAGCTGGAAATCACGGAACTCCTTTTTCATGTCCAAACGGCCCAGCAGGAAGGCGAGCGGCGCCCGCATATCCTCAGTGTCCTTGAGCTTTACTTTTTCTACCCTATTGTCCCTCGCGGTGTATAGGTATACGAGTTTTCCGTCTGAGATGAACAACTTGCCCGCGGGCTGGGCATAGTCCCAGCGCATTTTGCCCGGTTTGCGGAGGGTCAGGGTACCGGATTCCGGGTGGCGCGCGTGGCCCTGGACAGAGTAGGTTTCGACGAAATTTACCGAGAGGGTCCGGGCGCTGTTATAGCGGTTTTCGACGCGCTGGATCAGCGCGTCGGCGGAGCCGGCCAGTGCGAAAGAGGCACAGGTGAGCAGCGCACCCGTAATCCGGAGCATACTGATGAGACGCATGGGGGTTGGCCTGCGTTTATCCGGTTTAGGCTATTCGCTTTAGTTACGAAACGAACCCAAGTTCGGGGCGGGCGGTGCCTTTTTACCAAACGAACTCAGGTTCAGGGTGAGAGGCGTTCGAGGACCCATTCGGAGGTGTTGATTTTGCGATAGCGCAGGCGGTCGTGCAGGCGGTTCGGCCGTCCCTGCCAGAACTCGATCGTTTCCGGTGACCAGACAGTAGCCGCCCCAAAACTCCGGGGCCGGGATGTCATTGGTATCGGCGTATTGCGCTTCGAGATCCCTCAACTTGGCGTCGAGCCGGTCGCGGCCGGGGAGAACCTGACTCTGATGAGAAGCCCAAGCGCCTAACCGGCCGCCTTTCGGGCGGCTTCGAAAGTAGCTTTCTGATTTTTGCCGCGAGGTGCGGAGAACCTGGCCTTCGACCCTGACTTGACGCTCGAGCTCCGGCCAATAAAACGTGAGGGCAGCGAACGGGTTGGCTTCTAGCTCCCGGGCCTTGCGGCTGGTGTAGTTGGTGTAAAAGATGAAGCCGGCATCGCTTACCTCTTTTAAGAGGAGGACACGGGCTGAGGGTCGGCCGCCCGGTGTCGCGGTGGCGACAACCATCGCGTTGGGTTGCTTTAGCTCAGCGCGTTCCGCGTCTTTGATCCAGCGCTCAAACTGTACGATGGGGTTCGGGTGGCAATTACCCTCGCGCAACTCGCCGAGGCCGTAGTTTTCGCGGAGATCAGCCAGGGAAAGGCGGTGAGTTGGCTCGGCCGGATCGGGCATTCGCGATAGAGTGAAAACTCGATTGTATTGCCTAACATGGGTGAATAGAGGTTACAACAATGCGGCATAGTTGGATAGGTATCGGGCTGGTAGGCGGCGTGCTGCTCTCAAGCTGCGGCGATCTGGGCGATTTTGATCGCGCGAAAGAAGACTTCCACTACTCGTACCCGCTCCAGCCTGGAGGCCGCCTGGATTTGAGGAATAGAAACGGATCGATCGAAATCGCAGGGTGGGATCGTAACAGTATCGATGTTTCAGGCACGAAATTTGCCTCGAACGCCGAGCGGCTAAAGCAGATCAAAATCAACGTAAGTGTCGGCGGTAACGACGCGTCGGTTGAGACGGAAGCGCCGAACGCTTCGTGGTTCGGATCTTACGGTGCGAAATACCTGATTCGAGTTCCGCGGCAAACCGCCTTGGGCCGGACGCAAACGACAAATGGAGGCGTTTCGGTTGAGGACTTGGAAGGGGGTGGCCGAGTGAACAGCACCAATGGCCGTATTTCATTTGCCCGCGACACGGGCGACTACCAAGCCGAAACAACCAACGGCGCAGTTGAATATGAGCAGTGCAGCGGCTCGGAGCGCGCCAAGACGACGAACGGCTCCATTCGAGGACGCCTCAAAACGGGAGTCATCGAGGCGGAGTCCACAAACGGGTCCATTGATTTTACTCTGCTGCAGCCGCCTGACAATCGGCCTATCCGTCTTTCAACGACGAACGGCGGCGTTGTACTCGCGATTGCGGAACTTCATAGCAATCCATTGCAGGCGCATACCGTGAATGGGAGTGTGACGCTCCGGCTCCCTGCCGCAGCAAATGCCAATGTCGATCTCGAAACGAGTTTGTCGAGCATCAAAAATGAGCTCACTTTATCCTCGACCAGCGAAGCGTCAAAGCATCGTCTGATGGGTCAATTGGGGAAGGGTGGCCCGCTGATTTCGGCAAGCACAAGCACAGGCAGCATACATCTCGAGCGCTATTGAAAGCCGACGCCAGCCGGTAGAATAGTTGCGTGAAATGGTTGGCCCTTCTGTTTTGCGCTTTCGGCTTATTCGCGGCAGCAGAACGTGAGGGGAATTTTAATATCCGATTCGAGCCCACCGCGAAACTTCAAACCGGGGTCGAGGTACCGTTCGAAATTCACGTAAACGATGCGCTGCATAAGCCGCTGCCCGATGCTGTCGTGACGCTTCAGATCGAGAGGCCGGATCATACGCACACAAAAGTGTTTCGCGCGCCTGCAGTCAACCCAGGAGTTTATCTGGCGAAACCCATTTTCCTCGCGCCTGGGGAGTGGAACGTGTATGTCGAAGTGCGCCGCAACAATGAGATGAGCGCCCGGACGATTCCATTCAACGTGCCGGAATAGGCGCTTAGAACATGTAAAGCGGCGTACCGCTGGTTACAGTCGCGATCTCGCCAACATCGCCGGCCGCCACGGGTTGCCCTTCCAAATCGCCGATTTGCCGGCAGTAGATTCCGTTTTCGCTCAAGTAGACTTCTAATTCCGCGGGGCGGGGAAGCGAGCCCTGAATCAGCGCTTCAGAGAGCGGGTCCTCGATGTACTTTTGCAGTGCGCGCCGCAGCGGTCTTGCGCCGTAGCTCCGATCGCCGCACGTCTTGTCGAGGATGTACTTCGCGGCTTCGGGCTCGAGCCGGATCTTGATCTGCTTGGCAACCAGATTCGCATTGATCTGCTCGACGAGCAACTCGATGATCTGCAGCAAGTCTTCATCGACGAGCGATGTGAACAGGATCACTTCATCGAGGCGGTTGAGGAACTCGGGATTGAAGGCGCGCTTTACCTCGCCCATGACCTGATCCTCGATCTTTTGAGGGAGGCCGGTAGTCGAGGGAGCGGAGAAGCCAATCTGCCCGCGCTTGTCCAAAAATCTCGCTCCAAGATTCGAGGTCATGATGATGATGGTGTTCTTGAAATCGACAGTATTGCCGAGTCCATCCGTCAGCTGGCCGTCCTCGAACACTTGCAGCAGGATGTTGTAGATATCCGGGTGCGCCTTTTCGATTTCATCCAGCAGGATGGTCGAGTACGGCGCGCGCTTGACGCGCTCGGTGAGCTGGCCGCCTTCCTCGTAGCCCACATAACCGGGAGGAGAGCCGATCAGCTTCGAGATCGAATGCTTTTCCATGAACTCCGACATGTCGAAGCGGATGAGCGACTTTTCGCTGCCGAACAAGAATTCCGCGAGTGCTCGCGCGACTTCCGTTTTGCCGACGCCGGTTGGCCCGAGGAACAGGAACGAGCCGGCCGGACGTTTGGGAGATTTCAAGCCCGCCCGGGAGCGGCGAATCGCCCGCGAGAGCGCCGAGATTGCCTTTTCCTGGCTGATGACGCGCTTATGCAGCTCTTCTTCAATGCGTAGAAGCTTGTTGATCTCTTCTTCTTTAATCGAGGTCATGGGCACGCCGGTCCAGCGCGCCACCACGTCTTCGATGTCGTCCTTTGAAACCACGCCGGTTGAGGTGTCGTCGAGATTGTACTTTTCGCGAAGCTGGCGCAAGTTCTCGCGTTCCTTGCGCTCCTCGTCCGAATAGAAACGAGCCTTCTCAAACTCGTGGTTCGCAATCGCATTCTCCATGCGGTGCACGATGAACTTGATTCTTTTCTGAATATCCGCGACTTCCGACGGCAGTGTCGTCTGACGGAGCTTAACGCGAGCGCCCGCTTCATCAATGAGGTCAATGGCTTTGTCGGGCAAGAAACGATCGGGTATAAACCGCGTGGAGGTGTACACGGCCGATTCGATGGCCTCGTCTGTATACGCGACGGCATGAAACTTCTCGTAACGCTCTTTGATGCCGAAGAGAATACGAATCGCGTCCGCTTCGTTCGGAGGAGGCACTTTTACTGCCTGAAACCGCCGCTCTAGAGACCGATCCTTCTCAATCGATTTGCGATACTCTGCCGGGGTAGTCGCGCCAATGCACTGAATCTCACCGCGGGAAAGCGCCGGTTTCAAAATGTTCGCGGCATCGAGCGAACCTTCCGCCGAGCCTGCCCCGACCAGCGTGTGCAGCTCATCGATAAAGATGATCGCGTTCTGATTTTCCATCAGCTCCTTCATGATGGTTTTCAGGCGCTCTTCAAACTGGCCGCGGTACTTCGTGCCCGCCACGATCAGAGATAAGTCGAGCGCGAGAATGCGCTTATCGGATAAGAAAGAAGGCACATCTCCATCGGCAATGCGCTGAGCCAAACCTTCGACGATGGCGGTCTTTCCAACGCCCGGCTCGCCAATCAGCACCGGATTGTTTTTCGTCCTGCGGCACAGGATCTGAACCACGCGGTCTACCTCTGAGTCGCGGCCGATCAGCGGATCGAGCATTCCGTCCATGGCGGCTTGCGTGAGGTCGCGGCTGAACTCCGCGAGCAACGAGCTCTCTTTGGGCCGGCTTGCGGAGGTCTTCTCGGACGCCGAACGCGCAATCTCTTCGCGGACCGCAGACAGCCTGAGGCCGCGCTCGTGCAGAATCTCCGCGGCAAAGCTCTTCTCTTCGCGCAACAGCCCGAGCAGCAGATGCTCCGTGCCAATATGCTTGTGGCTCAAGCGCTCCGCTTCCTCAGCTCCATAGGCCAGTACTCGCTTACACTCGTGGCTCAACGGGAGATCGACAGACGTAGACACCTTTTCGCGCACCGTGGTGTGCGCCTCGATCTGTTTGCGAATGGATTCAATCGCGGCATGCGAGCGCAAAAACCGGTTCGCAAGCGCTTTATCCTCCCGCAGCAGACCGAGCAGCAGGTGTTCGGTCTCAATGTAAGGGCTTCCGAACTGGCTCGCCTCATATCTCGCGAAAAAGATTACGCGGCGCGCTTTCTCGGTATATCGTTCAAACATAAGTGGCACCGTCAAGACGGGTTGCGTCTTGTCCAACTCCGGCTTCCTGCAGTTCCATCAATGACGGCGCATGCAGGCTGCCCTTCTTTAACTCTAAAACCCGGTCACATCGAATAGCGAATGAAACATTGTGCGTGACGAAAATAGAAGTCAAACCATGAGACGTGTGAAGATCGCCAAGCAGGTTCACAATTGCCTCACCCGTGCGAAAATCCAGGTTGCCTGTGGGCTCATCGGCCAACAAGACGCGCGGACGGCCTATCAGGGCTCGAGCCAAAGCCACTCGCTGCTGTTCTCCTCCGGACAGTTCGCCAGAACGGTGCGATTCGCGCGGCAGAAGTCTCACTTCCTGTAATGCGGCCCGCGCCCTGCCCGCTGCCTCTTTGGGTGGTATTCCTCGAATCAGCAGAGGCATCATGACGTTCTCTAACGCAGTGAACTCGGGCAACAGAGACGGATTCTGCCAAACGAACCCAATTTCCCGGTTCCGAAAATCGGCCAGCTTGTCTTCGGCCATTGAGCTCAAGTCTTGATCTCCGAAGTAGATTCTGCCGGCCGAAGGCCTATCCAAGCCGCCCAGCAGGTGCATCAAAGTTGACTTCCCAGCGCCTGATTCGCCAATAATCGCCAGCCGTTCGCCCGCGCGCACCTTCAGCGAGAGATTCTGAAACACGATTATCTCCGCTCCTCCGGACCGGTATCTCTTTGTAAGAGACTCGGCCCGAATCGCGCTTTCTGGGCTCAATCTCCCGCCTTTACTTCTAGGGTAAAACAGCTTGCACGAGAATGGGCGTTTTTGTTGTGGCCGCTAGAGAGGCAATCGATTCCCCCTCGAAACTTCGTTTATTCGTATCTCAGGGCAATCATCGGATCGACTTTCGTTGCGCGCCGCGCTGGAATATAGCTTGCAACGAGCGCAACTGCGACAAACACGGCACAGGCGATCACAATCAATGCGGGATCTGTCGCGCGGATACCGTACAGAAGACTACTGATCAGCCGGGTGAGAGTAAAAATCAATACCAGCCCGAGAACAAGGCCGACAGCGACATAGCGCAAAGTAGCGGCAATTGTTACCGTCAATACGTCACGAGCTTGTGCGCCTAACGCCATTCTGATGCCCAGCTCGTGCGTCGCTCGATTCACCGAATAATTGGCCACGCCGTAGATACCAATTGCTGCAAGGAGAACCGCCAAAACGCCGAACAGCCCGAAAAGAATCGTGTTGAGGCGTTCGCGGGCCGTGACGGAGGATATGATCTCGTTCATGCTTTTCACGTCGTAAACTGGCACATTCTTATCCATAGAGCTCACAGCGCGACGGATCGCGGGGACGAGCGCGAGTGGTGCGCCGTCTATCTTCAGAATGACTTCTGGTTGAGGGCCGGGAAGTTGAGCATAAGGAATGTAATACTGCGGCTCGAAAGCTTCGTCCAAAGCCGAGTGCTTTGGTGCTGTTTACGATGCCCACAATGTCTCTCCAGGGCGGTGTGTCGCTCATCGAGAGGCTTGGCTTAATGTTCTTGCCAAGCACCCCAGTATTCGGGAAGAACTCTTTTACAAATGCCTCATCGACAATCACTACGGGTAATGAATTCAGGTTGTCGCGGTTTGTAAAATCCCTTCCTGCTTTGACTTGTATTCCTAGGGTGCGGAAATAACCTGGACTGACAAGATGGACACGAGCGGTGGGTGTGTAGCCTGGAGGAAAGGAACGTCCTTTGATTTCGAAGCCAGAAGAGGGGTTGATGGTGAACGGCACGGGCCAGCCGGCAACGGCTGATTTCACTTGGGGAAGCTGGTTGAGTTTAGCGAGCAATTCTTCATAGAACCGCAACTGACGATCAGCCGTATAGGGTGGCACGGGCAAACTCAAATCGAACGTCAGTACGTTGCGCGGTTGAAAGCCAGGGTCTACTCGAAGGAGGCGCAGATAACTTGTAATGAGGAGCCCGGCAGCGGCCAACAAAACGACGGCTAACGCTGTTTCCAAAACGAGGAGGGCATCTCGAAAGCGCCGCCCGCGAATTCCTTCCGAGCCGGTTTGCCTGCCTTCCCTTAGGGCCGTTTCCAGCCTCGGAGCGGAAATCTGCCAGGCTGGAATCACTCCGAATAGAATGCCGGTTGCCACCGAGATGATCGCGGCAAATGCTAGTACATGAAGGTCCAGGCCGACTTCCTCGGCCCGTGGAATCGCTTGTGGGATCGCAACCAGGAGCGTGCGCGTGCTCCAGAATGCCAGGGCCACTCCAAAGCATCCTCCGATAAGGGACACCAGGACGCTTTCTGTTAGAAGCTGGGCCACAACACTTCGCCGCTTCGCCCCGAGTGCGGCCCGAATGGCTATTTCCCTTTGCCGCGCGAGATTTCGCGCGAGCGACATGTTGGCGAGATTGACACACGCAATCAGCAATATGCCCACCGTGACTCCAAGCAGCAGCATCAATGCGCGCCGGGAATTGCCCACAATGCGGTCCTGTTCGGTCACAACCCGAATAGAGGTCCGTTTTGCATTTGTTTGCGGGTATTGTTTGGCCAAGCGCTGCGCAATGACATTCATATCCGCTTGTGCCTGGGTGGGAGTTATGCCCGGCCTGAGGCGTGCGATAACGCTCAGCCAACTGTAGCCACGCTGGACCCTTGGTGCTCCTTTGTCGATGGCGGAAGTGACCCAAAGATCCCCATCGAAAGTCGGCGGGAATCGAAAGCTGGACGGCATAACCCCGACAACGGTGAATTCGTCCTGCCCGATCTCAAGAGAACGTCCCACTATAGAGGGGTCAGCATGAAACTGCTCATGCCACAGTCGATCACTGATAAGGACCACGCGCCTCCCCGGCTGATCGTCTTGCGGTTCAAAACCGTGGCCGAGGATCGGGCGTACCTGCAGAACTGATAACAGATTCGCCGAAACAACCACGCCGGGCACGTGCAAGGCGCAATTGCCTGTCACCAGCGTGAAATCGTCGGCGTGATAGCTCGCCATATCCGTGAAGACATGATTCTGCGCACGCCAATCGTCAAAATCCGGATATGAAGTGGGATTGCCAAAGCCGGGGCCTTCTCCTGGACAGAAAACAATCGGTCGGGTTCCCGATAAGGTAAAGGGCGCAACAGACACGCCGTTGATGACACTGAAGATTGCAGTCGTTGCACCGATGCCCAGCATCAGCGTGAGGATTGCAATCGCAGTGAATCCTCGATCTCTTCGCAAGCTTCGAGCCGCGTACTTCAGGTCCTGGGCGAAGCGGTCTACTGTAGCCCATCTCCACATTTCACGCACCTCCTCCTTTACTAGACTCAAGTTGCCGAATGCGCGCTGGGCGGCATAACGTGCTTCATCTGGCGGATAGGCCGCTCTCCCTTTGCTCAGCGGCTTCCAACTCCAGATCAGAACGCAGCTCGCGCTCGAGATCCTGCTCGCGGTCTTTTCTCCGTCGCCACCACTCTCCGTCGCCACCACCAGAACATGGGAAGTTCCTACTCGTATCTGAGGGCGATCATCGGATCGACTTTCGTTGCACGCCAGGCGGGAATGTAGGTTGCAACGAGCGCGACAAAAACCAGGCACGCCCCTCCGGCAATCAGTGTTGCCGCGCCGTTAGGAGATACCCCGAATAACAGACTTCGCATCAATCGCGCAGCAACCGTGGCCACTGGGATTCTGATTGCAACCCCGAGCAGTCCCATTACTAAGCCGCGCCTGACAAAATCCCACATGACGTCGCGACGATGGGCGCCAAGCGCCATGCGCACACCGATTTCATGCGTGCGCTGGGCTGCTGAATACGCGATAACTCCGTACAGTCCAACTGCTGTCAGGATGAGAGCCAGAGCCTGCAAACAGGGCGACGAGAACGGTCTCGTGACGAGGACGGCCTAGTAATTCGCTGACGGATTGCTCTAATGTCTCGACAGCATAGAGGGGCAAATCTTTATCCATTTCCCGGAGTTGTTCCCGAATCGCGTGTAAGAGAGCGAAAGGATCGCCGGAAGTTCGGACCGCGACGAACACGTTTTGATCGGAGGGAACCTGCGCGAATGGCCAGTAAACGACAGGCATAGGGCTGTCCCGCAGATCATCCAGCTTTACGTCCGCCACAATGCCGACGATTGTGCGCGGCTGAGTTGTGCTTCCGGCGCCGTTCCACATCATCGGCTCGATTTGTTGACCCAAGGCATTGCGCTTGGGGAAATATTGTCTAGCGGCAGCCTCGTTGATTATGACAACCTGCTGCGATGAGTTCGTGTCCCGATCCGTGAAGTCTCGTCCCTGTTTCATGGGGATTCCGAGGGTCTGAAAATATTGGGTCGTTACCGCCGAGAAGGCGATCCCGCGCCGCCGCGTAAGCGGAATATCCTGTCCCGCTACGTTGTTGAGGACCGTGCGGTCCACGCCACTGCGAAGCGGTAGCTGTCCTCCTACACTCGCTGCCTCGACACTTGGCAACACACGAAGGCGGTCCGTCAATTCTTGAAAAAATGCCGCTCGATTCGGCTGTTTGGAGGATGGCAGACTGACGGGAAAGTGAGTACATGATGCGGATTGAAGCCAAGGTCGACATGCTGCAAGCGAACGAGAGTGAGCGCCAGCAAACCCGAAGAGTTCAGGAGAACCATGGCGAGAGCGATCTGGCTGACAACCAGAAGCGTGTTCAATCGCTTCTGGCGGCGACCTTCGCTCACCGTGAGCGCAGTCTCCTTCAATCCGTTCTGCAGGTCGAGGCCTACTGCATGAATTGCCGGCGCGAGGCTGAAAATGATGGCTGCGATATGCGACGATAAACGCGAATGCAAAGACGCGTGCGTCCAGAGCCGGACGCAAGGATTCCCGAATCCAGCACTCGCGGCAGCAGGCGATTCAGTAGGGTTGCAAGCCAGAGCCCCAGCGCTCCCCCAAGTATTGAGAGCAGAATGCTCTCGGTCAGGAGTTGCCGGAAAATGTGCCATCTTGCCGCTCCGATCGCCGCACGAATCGCCATTTCGCGCTGGCGGCGAGTCACGCGTGCCAGAATCAGCCCGCTAATATCTGCACAGGCGATTAGCAAGACAACTCCGGCAGCGCCCAGCAGTACGAGCAAAATTGGCCGGGTGTCTCCCGTGATAGATTCCTGTAGATCCTTGATGATCACACCTTCTTTCGGATCGTCTTTCGGGTACGCTCGCATCAGCAGCGCTGCGATCGGGTCATATCGGCTTGGGCTTCCTTCAGCGAAACGTCAGGCCGGAGGCGTGCCATGACATTCAGGAACGACGTGCCACGCTCTTCGCTGACGGGCTTTGCGGCCGTCGGCGACGGCTCAGCGATCACAGCCGCTGTGATCCAGAGATCGGGAGTGGCACCACCCGTGTAGGAATCAAAATGCGCGGGCATGACGCCCACTACGAAAAATGGATTTCCGTCCAGCTTCAGAACGCGTCCGAGGATGTGCGGATCTCCACCGAAACGCTCCCGCCACAAACGGTAGCTGATAATGACGGAGTCCATGCCGCCATTCGCGTGTGGATTATCTTCTTCGGTAGAAAATACCTGCCAAGAATAGGCTGCACGCCAAGCAGTCGCAAAAGGCTGCTTGAGGCATGACTCCCGGAACGTGCGCCGGGTCTCCAGCGCCGGTGAGAATGAAGCCGCGTGGCTTGAACGCCGCCATATCAGAAAAAGTATGATTCGAAGAGCGCTAATCCCGGAAGTTCGGATAGGAAACCGGCGCGAGATTGCCAGGGTTTCCGTAGGAATCCCAAAGTTGCACCAACTGTTGCGGTTCGGAAAGGGTAATGCCCGCAGCAAAACCGTATTCACAACGCTGAAAATCGCTGTGTTTGCGCCGATGCCCAGCGCCAGCACAATCATTGAAACCATCGAATAACTGGGATTCTTGCGGAGCATCCGACAGGCATACCGCGTTCGAATCCCGCATCAAACGAAATGCTTCTCCACATTTCACGCACCTGCTCCTTCACCAAGGTTCTGTTTCCAAAAGCTCGCTAGGGCCGCGTAACGCGCTTCTTCCCGCGACAGCCCAGTCTCCTGTTGTTCCTCCGCTTCCAACTCCAGATGCGAACGCAGCTCGCGCTCCAGATCCTGCTCGCGATCTCTTCGTCGCCGCCACCAGCGCATATCAACTCTCCTCGGCAGGCCACATGACCCGAGCGATCGCGGTTGCCATTTGTTTCCAACGGGATTCTTCGC
Source organism: uncultured Acidobacteriaceae bacterium (assembly GCA_963803455.1). Taxonomy (GTDB): domain Bacteria; phylum Acidobacteriota; class Terriglobia; order Bryobacterales; family Bryobacteraceae; genus Bog-105. The sequence continues at coordinate 184,201 of CAWDMK010000001.1, forward strand.
GCTGCGAGCTGCTTTTTACCCGCGGCTGTGAGCCGATAGTATTTGAATTCGCGCTTTTGGTCCTTCCCCGCTGGCTCCCATTTGGCGGTCAACCAACCTTTGCGCTCGAGGCGATGCAAGGCCGGGTAAAGCGAGCCGTGCTCGATTTGCAGCAAGTCTTCTGTAGTGCGTTGAATGTGTTTTGCGATCTGGTGGCCGTGAGCGGGGCCAAACCGGAGTGTACGCAGGATGAGCATGTCGAGAGTGCCCTGCAACAGCTCGATTCGTTCAGAAGAATTTTTTGGCATATCTTCAGAAGATATTCTACCCAATTATTGGTTCAACTGGGTAGACGATCTTCTAAGAGCTTTGATGACTCCAAGGAACGCCGAGACGATTCTCGGCGCGGCAGACACGAGTGTCCGCGCCACTACTTGACGACGAGGTTCACGAGCCTGTCCGGGAGGACGATCACTTTCACGATGTTTTTGCCATCAAGGAAAGGCTGGATTTTTTCCTGCTGAATGGCGAGGCGCTCGAGCTCTTCCCGTGCGGTTCCGAGCTCTACGTGTAAATGGGCACGCAGTTTGCCGTTGACCTGTACGGGAATCTCGGCGAGATCTTCCTTTGCCAGGTCCGGATCGTAGCGGGCCAAGGGTGGCGGAATACCGGACCGTCGTTCCCGAGAGTGTCCCAAAGGTCTTGCGCTGTGTAGGGCGCGAAAGGCGCGAGCATCAATGTGAGCTTCTCGCAACACTCGCGCAGGCACTCCGGCGAGAGAGTTGGCCTCGAGCGCATACAATTCGTTCATCAGCTCCATCAAGGACGCAATGGACGTATTGAAATGCCAGCGGCTGTCGAAATCACCGGTAACTTTCCGGAGCGTCTGATGTAGTTTGCGGAGCGCTTGCCGGTCGCCGTGGTTGCGCGATTGCCGCGGCGCATTTCGCCTGTATTGCGTGTTACGAAACGATACACGCGTCCAAGGAAGCGATATTGCCCCTCGACGCTCGACTCATTCCAGTCCATGTCCTTCTCGGGAGGAGCGGCGAACAACGTGTAAAGCCGGCAGGTGTCCGCTCCGTACTTTTCGACCATCTCGTCCGGATCGACAACGTTGCCTTTCGACTTGGACATGGCGCTGCCGCCCATGAGAACCATTCCCTGAGTGAAGAGATTCTTCGCTGGCTCGCTATTTGCGATGAGCCTTAAATCGCGCATCACTTTGGTCCAAAACCGCGAATAAATCAGGTGCAAAATCGCGTGCGTAATGCCGCCGATATATTGATCGATTGGAAACCAGTGTGCAACAACTTCCGAATCGAAAGGCGCCCGGCTGTTGTGCGGGTCGCAGTAGCGGTAGAAGTACCAGGAGGAATCGACGAACGTGTCCATGGTGTCGCTTTCGCGCTGTGCCGCTCCGCCGCACTTCGGGCACTCGACATTTATGAACGTATCGACGCTCAGCAAGGGGGATCGGCCTTGGCCAGTGATCTGCACGTTCGGCGGTAACAGCACGGGCAAGTCCTGCTCTGGAACCGGAACCGCACCGCACTTCGGGCAATAGATGATGGGTATGGGCGTTCCCCAATACCGCTGCCGCGAGATTCCCCAGTCCTTGATGCGATAGGTGATCGATAGATCGCCGAATCCGTGCAGCCGCGCGAAGTCGGTCATCTTTCTGCGCGCTTCATCACTCGGCAATCCGGACCATTCGCCTGAGTTTTCTACGATTCCGTCTTCCGTAAAGGCTTCGGTCATCGAAGTGCCATCAGACAGTGTTCCGTCCACAGGCCGGATCACGGGAACCACCGGTATTCCATAGGCCCGGCAGAATTCAAAATCACGCTCATCGTGCGCGGGCACTGCCATGATCGCACCGGTACCGTAACCCATCAGTACGAAATTGCCGACCCAAACAGGAATTCTCGATCCATCAAACGGACGAATGGCGTAGTGTCCGGTGAAAAGACCGGTCTTCTCGACATCACCCGGATCCTGGCGCGCGGCCGCGTCGACCATTTCCTTGATCTGTATCCGTTCTGCGTCGCCGGTCACCAACTCCGAAACGAGCGGGTGCTGCGGCGCAAGAATCAGGCATGTCGCCCCGTAGATCGTATCGATCCGCGTAGTAAAAATCCGGATCTTCGCGGACGAGCCTTCGAGCGCAAAGTCGATTTCTGCGCCCTGAGACCGGCCAAGCCAGTTCCGTTGCATCGAAATGACGCGCTCCGGCCAGCCGTTCTCGAGATCAGTTAAGGCATCGAGCAGTTCGCCCGCATACTGCGTAATTCTCAGGAACCACTGCTGCATGGCGCGCTGCTCGACAGGCGTAGTCTCATGGCGCCAGCAGCAACCGTTCACGACCTGCTCATTCGCCAGCACAGTGGCGCATTCGGGACACCAATTCAGCAACGCTTCTTTGCGGTAGGCTAAGCCGCGTTCGAGCATTTTCAGAAAGAACCACTGGTTCCAGCGGTAATATTCCGGCTCACAAGTGGTGACTTCGCGATTCCAGTCAATCGCGAACCCAATGCGCTTCATTTGCGCCTTCATGTGAGCGATGTTGCTGAGCGTCCACTCCCGCGGCTCGCGTCCCGCCTTGAGTGCCGCATTTTCAGCAGGCAGACCAAACGCATCCCAACCCATCGGGTGCAGGACATTATAGCCGCGCATCCACATGTAACGGGCGAGCGCGTCACCAATCGCGTAATTGCGCACGTGTCCGATATGGAGCTTGCCGCTGGGATATGGCAGCATCTCGAGAACGTAGTATTTAGGCTTGTCCGGGGCGTCGGCTACGTAGAGTGACGCGTCGTTCGACCAGCGCTCATACCACTTCTCCTCGATTGCTTGGTGGTCGAATGCTTTCTCGGGGATACCAGCTCCTTCAATGCCGCAACGTTACGGAGATCGTCGCCCGGCTTGTCGACGGGCGTTTCGAGGATAAAGGCTTTGGTTCGCAATCTGGGGTGGTTCAGAATGCGGCGAAAGCCTTCCACACCAATATTACCTTCACCTATGTTGGCGTGGCGGTCAACGTGCGAGTTCAAGGCGGCCTTGGCATCATTTGCATGAACGACGGGTACATGCTCAAGGCCCAATGTTTCTGAAGCGGCTTGTATCAACTTAGTGAGCCCATGTTCATGGGCGATGTCGAATCCGGAGACATAACAGTGACACGTGTCGAGACAGTAACCGATCGGTATGTCGACATATTGGCCCGCCAATTCACGAATGATGGCTAGTTCGTGTAGTTGACTGCCCAGCTGCGCGCCAGCTCCCGCAGTGTTCTCAAGCAGGATCGTGAGTTTCGGCTTGCGCTTCAATTTGTCGTCCGCGGCGCGCCAGGCAAGTACTAATCCTTCGGCTACGTTAAAGATTCCCTGTTCGAGACTCAATCCCTTGTAATTACCGGGGTGCGCGACCAGATACTCCGCTCCAATCAGAAGCGCGCGCTCCAACTCGCCTGTAAATGCCCGCAGTGAGTTATCGCGAATCGCGGGGTCGTTTGAAGCCAGATTGATGAGATAGCTGTCATGAATGGCCAGAGGCATCAGATCGTGCTTCTCCCGGGTCAGATGCAAGCTTCGAATCTGTATCGGATCGGGAGACTTCGCGCGCCACATGCGTGGGCTTGCAGAGAAAATCTGGAACGTATTCGCGCCCAATTCATTGGCCTTGATTGCCGCGTGATGGAGTGAACCCGCCGTCGAACAATGAATACCGATGCGCAAGAATTAGGATACTAGCGCCGTTGCTATACTCGTCTCGGCGATGCGGCTCCGCGCCGCACGCGGTGTTTTCGTGCCACGGTTCTTCACTTTGCCTGAGGCTGAAGCTCTTCTTCCGCGAGTAGAACAGCTTTTGAAAACTCTGATCGAGCACAAGCGAGACTACGAAACCGCCGAGGTCGAGCTCAGCCGCATCAATCAACGCATTGCGCTGGCCGGAGGCATGGCCGTTGACCGGCAACAGGTTCAGCACATTCGCAGCCGCAAGGATTCGAGCGCACGCTCTCTGAAAGAGACCGTTGACACGATTCAGGGGACCGGATGCCAGCTCAAAGATGTCGAGACTGGCCTAGTGGATTTTCCGGCGCTTTATCGCGGGCAGGAAGTGTATCTCTGCTGGAAACTCGGTGAATCCGGCATCGGATTTTGGCATCGCGTGGAAGATGGATATCGCGGCCGGCAGCCTATTGATAGCGAGTTTCTGGCGGGCCAGGGCGGCGATTGAGAGTGCCCGAGTTGTTACACTAACGCTCGGATGGTCCTGGCGCGAGAACTTATAGCCTATCTTTCACGGCAGTTGGTCGACCGCCTCACTCCCACGGTGTTCGAAACATCGAATCCGGCGGTGGGCGCTGAGCTGATTGCTCACGTCATCGAAGATGATTTGTCGGTTGAGGACCGCCTAAACGATGAGGTGCGCGATCTGCTTGATGATTACAGCGACTACATGCGCCGGGAGAACGTTTCTTATCACGAGATGTTCCGCAGGATCAAGAATCAGCTTCTGACGCAGCGGAAAGTGGTTCGCGCCTCGGGCCGGGACACCGGCGATCCGATGAAGCTGTCGCGCGATAAGGTGAACGATCTGGCTCACAAGATCGTCTCGGCCGTGCGCAAGTCACGCGAGTTCAGGGTGCGCAAAGATCCAAACGAGCTTCGTCTCGCGCTAGTTCGGGAGATCACTGACGTGCTTCAGATGGAGGAACGAGTCGACAAGGCCGCTCGTGAAAAGATCCGCAGCCAAAAGCGAGAGATTCCCGAAGGCGGCGAGGAGTACGATGTCTTGCACAGGCGATATTATGCCGAGGAGCTGAAGAAGCACGGCATCAATCTCAACAGCTAGGCTCAATAGTTGGACTGACCGGTGTGCGCCCGCCGCAACGGAGTTGATAACTCTCTTAGGTCGCGTGCGTCATAAATGACAAATTGAGCGTTTCCAAATACCGGCTTCACATCCGCCAACTGATTGGCACGTTTCAATACGTAATAATCGACAGGCAAAGCCAGCGTGTCTTGTAGCCGTTCTGCCGAAAACGGCTGCTGCATGGTTTGCTTCCATCGCTCCCACCACTCGTTCGCAAAAGATGGGAAGTAATCGCTGAGATCGCCGCATTTCCAGTCCACCCAAACAGCACGGCGCGATTCGGCACGAAACACACCGGGATAGAGGTCGCGTCGTGCATCGGGAAAGAGGAACATCGAGCTGCCCCAGGTATTGTTCTTGACCCAATCTGCGACTTCGCCAATGGGTTTTTCGTCAACTGCCGAATGCGCAATATGGGCGACCGCGGCCATGGCGAACATGGCGAGGACAGGGACGAGTAACGCCATACGGCTCCAGTTTGTCGAACTGAAGGGCACGATGCTCATGACGAGGAGAGCTGCAAGCGCAATGCACAACGCTAGTTGCACCAGGTTCATCAGATTACTAACTTGCAATAGCTCAAAAATCTGAGCTCTCATGGGCAGCGCAAACACGATCGAGAACCAGAACAACGCTTCCAAACTTTTCTTCGATAATGCGGCTCGGATGCCCGCTAGGCTGCATGCAAGTGACGCGATACAAACGGTGAACAACAGCTCTTGCGCCGGCTGAATGTCCGGAATCAGGGACCAGCGCAGTTGCTCGAGCAGGACGTAGGAGGCCGGTACGCAGAGAATGCCGAGCATTGGAAGCAGCACGAAAATCCAGCGCAGTTGCCGGTTCAGTGACGGCCAGATGCGCGTTGTCGCGCAGACGCCAAAAATCCAGATTGCGAGATAATGCCACATCTCTCGTCCAGCCCAGAGAGAGACCCATGCGCTACTGCCTCGATAGCGCTGAAGATCCGCAAGTTTCTCCGATACCTTGCCAAAGAATATTTGTGGTTCGGTAACGCCGGGCTGTAGCTGTGCCAGATTGGCCAGCAGCAAAAGAAAGATCAACAGGACGGTAAGGGTTGGCCGGAATAGCGCGCGCAAACGCCGGTCGAAGACGACAGCCACGAATACCACGATCCAAAACGGAGCCGCCGTAGGTGCATCGTACAAGACGGCAACACCCCCCGCCAGTCCCGCGAGTAACGGCTTTTCTGTTACAAGTAACCCTATTGCCAACAGCACGAGCCCCAAGGCGAACGCGCGAGGTACCGGCTCGTACTCCACGAGAGAGACTCCCGGGCCGACGAGCGTTGCTCCCAGGTTCAGCAGTGATGCAATCACAAATGCAAAGAGCGTGTCCACGCCTGCGGCTTGGGTGATCAAAAGCGCACCGAGTACTCCTGCGGCGCGGCAGAGAAGCTGCTGAGCAATTAACCCGGCCTTGAAATGTAATTGAGCGCTTTCACGAAGAAAAAGTGTTACTTCGTCATAAATTGTGTAAGTCAGGAGAGGATGTGTCGCGACCAGGTCACGCGACAGATAACCCGGCGCATCCAACCGTTCCAGCATTGGAACGTAGATTTGTGTGCCGGATTGTAAGTAAGTATGACCCGGAAAAACCTCGAATCCAAGCCAAGTAACGGAAGCGATTCCCAAGCACAGCAGAAGCGCTCGCCGCATCTATTGGGGCGGAGTCTTGTCCAACTGCTGTTTGGTCCAAACGCGGCCGGGATCGAGCTGAAAGGCGCGCTGCAACGCTTGCCGCGCTTCGGCGTGCTTATTCTCTTTTCGTAAGCTGATGCCCTTCCACAAGTAGGCTTCCGCCAGATTTGGATCGAGCGAAATGGCTTTATCGAAATCTTTGAGCGCGAGATCTATGCCGCCGCCCATGGAAGATGGCAAATAGTAGTTGCCGACTCCGCGGCTGACGTAAGCCAGGGCGAGCGTGTTGTCCAACTGGATCGCCTTATTGATCTCGTCACGCGCGCACTGTCCATATTTGAGGCTTCCAAACACGGGATTCGCCGGAATCACCTGTCCGCAGAGCTCGCCTAAGATCCGATGGTATTCGGCATTTTGCGGCTTTTCGGAAATGGCCTTCTTCGCCGGACCGATTCCTGCTTCCGCAAACGTCTCCGCCCTTTTCTTGTCTCGCAGCTCCATTGCTATTTCGGCCGCATACGAATCGGCAAGGGCAATTCGATAATTTGCTTCCGCGGATTGCGCGGCTTGTGCCGCGCGCTGATACTGCGAGATCATGCTCTCAAGCGCCGGGATGTCCTGGCGATCGAGAGCCCGGTCCAAATCGGTTGCCGTAGGAATGTCGGCTGTCCGTGCGATTCCATAGAAGGACACGCTCAATACACAGGCGAAAAGCGCGCGGACAAACCGGATCGGCATTCTGACTCCATTGTAGGAGGCGAGATCCGCACAGCCGCTACAGTTTCGCCAGCCGGCGTTGAAACAGCAAGAAATAGAGAGCGAGCACCACGACCAATAAACCGTTCGCAATCATCATGACCGGCGCGGACGTATTCTTGATCAAGAAACCCGAGACCAGGCTGCCGAACGGCATCCCGCCGCGAAATGCAACGTTATACACGCTCATCACGCGGCCGCGCATGGCATCAGTGACATTCAGCTGAACCAAGGAAGTATTGGACGCGAACACAATCATCAACGCGGCGCCGGCGGCGAAAACACAAATCGTGCTCAGGGCCAAGTCTTTCGAAATGCCGAAGCCCGCGATGAAGATGCCCAGCAGGAGCATTACGAATAATGCATGCTTTGCGTGCCCAATCCGGTCCTGGATCCCGGCTACGAGGAGAGCGCCCGCGACCGACCCAATGCCAGAGAGGCACAACAGGATGGTGAACGTGTTCGACCCGCCATGAAGGACATCGCGAGCCATCACCGGCAAAAACGTGATCAGCGGAAAGGACAGCAGCGTGAGCAGGAACGCGAGCGCTACCAGACTGGCCATTCCATCCTGCCGACGTATGAATTGCAGGCCCTGCTGCATACTCTGCAGCACTGATTGACCGGTCTTTTCCGGCACAAAAGTGGGGCGGATCTTCAGCAAGGAAACAATTACGGCTATGAAGGACGCGCCGTTTAGCCCGAAACACCACGCTGCGCCTAATTTACTCAGTGCAATGCCACCCAGCATCGGGCCGACCACTCGCGCCAAATTGAATTGAATGGAGTTCAAAGCAATGGCGTTCCGAAGATCCTCTTTGTTCACGAGTGTCGGGATCAAGGCCGAGTAAGCCGGGCCGCCGAACGATTGCGCAAGCCCGACAGTGAACGACAAGCACCAGATGTGCCAGATGCGCACTGTCCCGGTGATTACTAGAACAGTAAGTAGAAACGCGGATGCCATCTGGATTACTTGTGAGATCAGTAACAAGGTCCGGCGGCTTCTCCGATCAGCGAAAACACCACCGAACAGCGAAAACAGAAAAACCGGTATCTGTCCGAAGAAAGCATCAAGACCCAGATACACCGATGAGTTCGAAATCTTATACACCAGCCAGCTCTGCGCCAGAATTTGCATCCAGGTTCCGATGCTCGAGGTGCACGCCCCCAGCCACATCAGCCGGAAATCGGGATATTCAAAGGCTCGAAAAACTCGCCTTAACAAGGCATGTTCTTTCTGGGAGTGCGACGCTCGGCTACCTGCGACGCGGCAGTCTGGTTATGCAAGTGCGCTCGCTTCTTTAATAAACAGTGAAGCAAAACGCAGTGTTGTCGCCTTCGGGAGACAGGGAGTACTCTCCGGGATCGAGCATCTCCTGTGATTCCAGTCGGAAAAGACCTTCGTCGATGCGGCGCACAGACAAATGGAACACGGCTGCCTCACTCTGCTTTTTGTGCTTGCCGGAGATGAACACCTCTCTGCGGCCGTTCTGCACCTCAAATCGAAAGAGCCCGAGCTGCTCGGCCCGGAACTGATCGGGTGAAAAGAGGAAAATAGGCGAAGTGAGCGGTGTGCGGGCAGTCGAGGTTGCGCCGGGAACAAAAAACACTTGTCCTTCCTTCGAATTCGATTGCGTAGCCTTCTCCACTTCTGTCGGAACCAATTTATCGCCGTGCAGTAGATAAGGAAGGTCTTTTTTCGGGGGCTTCGGCCCGGAATACTTCTCTTGAGCTTCCGCTAGAGCCGAAATGAAGAACGGAAGAGATGTCAACAGCGTCCGTCGTGTCATATGTCTTATTCTCGACCCGATTCTCGGTACTCGGCGAACCAGCTCACGTTTTAAGTTATAACTGAGTTACCGGTAAGCAATGATAGCCAGAGTGAAATCCGCGTCTCGCCAACTCTTGCGAGCGGGGTTTGCCGCCGGCTTGCTGGTGCTGATCGCCGGTGTAATCGCGCCCTTCGTCAATGCGGCTCGATATAGCAGCCGCATTCGGGAGGCGCTTGAAGCTTCATTACAACGGAAGGTCGATTTTGGCGAAGCGCACTTTGCATTCTTCTCCGGCCTCGGGTTCTCACTTAAGCGCTGTGACGATCCACGAGAGTCCTCGTTTCGGGATCGAGCCATTTGCCTATGTTCCCAAGCTTGAGGCTCGCCTTCGCATCGATAAGCTGCTTCTCGGACGCATTCAGTTCTCAAGCTTGCGGCTGGTGGACCCTTCCCTAAATCTTGTGAAACGAAATGACGGATCCTGGAACATCATTGAACTCGTAAGCCGGTTGAGCGCGGCTCCTGCCGTTTCTCCCGGCCTGTTTCCAGCTCTCGCAATCTCGGGCGGGCGCATCGATTTTAAGTTTGGAGTAAGGAAAACGACGTTGTATATCGATGACCCGGATGTTTCGATTTACCCTGAGCGTTCCGGGAAACTGTACATCCAGTTCGCGGGTTCGCCAGCGCGCACGGATCGCGCCGGAAACGGGTTTGGGCACTTGCACGGCACTGCCAATTGGTATTTGGGCCGGCGCGGTCCTTCCGAAAATCAAATCGAAGCGAATATCATTCTCGACCCCAGCAATGTCAGCGAGATCGCCACTCTTTTGCGCGGCTACGATGTGGGTGTTCACGGGACAGCGAGCGGCCAAGCCCGAATTGAAGGACCTACAACCGCGCTCCGTGTCTCCGGTCAACTGCGTGTGGAAGACGTGCACCGTTGGGATCTTTTGCCGGCCGCCGGAGAACAACTGCGAATTGCGTATCACGGAGACATTGACTTGCTTGCCAGAAAGGTGAGCTTGGAAGCGGTTCCGTGGAATCAGAATGAGACCACACCGGTCGTGCTTCAAATGCGGGTCGACGACTTTCTCGCCCAACCCAGTTGGTTCGTGCTAGCTCGCTTGCGTAAAACTCCGTCTGAGAATCTTCTTCCGCTCTGCCGGCGTATGGGCGTTCCGCTGCCCCAGGGCCTAACCGTAAGTGGAACCGTAGACGGCGCGATCGGCTATTCCAATCGATCCGGGTTTTCCGGGGGACTAATGTTTAACGAGCTTGGACTGGCTTTACCAAATGCCCGGCCGGTTCGCGTTCCGTTCGCTACCGCCAAGATTTTGTCCGGCGCGATCCACTTCGATTCGGCTGCGATCCAATCGAACCCCGGCGTTAGCTTGCGAGTTGCAGCGGATTACTACCCAGCGACGCGTCAGCTCGCCGTTTCACTGCACTCAGTCAAATATCCGATACAGGCGCTCACTTCCGTTGTGGCGCCATGGCTCCCGCCACCTTCTGCTCTGGCTGCTTTTCAAAGCGGCAATATAAGCGGACAGCTCGTCTACACTCACGAGGAAACAAAACCGTCCTCGTGGTCTGGCCAATTCGACTTCGCCGAGGCCGCGCTGCTCCCGCCCGGTCTCGCTGTTCCAATTACCAGGTGCACGTGGCCGCATAACTTTTGATCCTTCGACGTTCGATGCGCACGAGTTTTTCGGCCGTTTAGGTGATGAGACAGTCCGCGCGAATTATCACTACAGTGCACTCTTGGCGCACCCCGAGCGTTTGCGCGCGCAATTGTCGTCCGCCGATCTCTCCCAGATCGAGCTTGCGCTCGGCCCGGCTTTGCGGCCGCCGGGTTTGCTGGCTCGGCTGCGCTTTGGCCGGCGCGCGATCCCGAGTTGGCTCGCCGCGCGCGATCTGGAGGCAGATATTGCCGTCCAACAACTCTCGATTAAGGGCGCTCCTGTAGGGGCGCTTCGCTCAGGCACTCGTTTGGCAAGGCACAACGCTCCAGTTCAATACTGTTCAGCTAGAGCTGCCGGAAGGCTCTATAACGGCGAAGGGAACGGTAAATCTCGCGTCGTACTCGCCGCGTTACGGGTTCACTGTTGCAGTCGCCGGGTTTCCGTGGAGGAGCGGCATCCTCGACGCCAACGGCACGTTCGAGACATCGGGAACAGGTTTAGAAACGGTTCGCAATTTGCGCGGGCGCGGAGGTTTTCTGGGCGAAGATCTAAGCCTTTCGGCAGAGGACGCGTTCAGCAAAGTGTCGGGGCTGTTTGATGTGTCGTTCGATGCCGGCTGGCCCAGCCTGAAGCTATCGCAGGTCGAGGCTTCTCAAGGAGAGGAAGCGTGGCTGGGCGAAGCCGTAAGCCAGAGTGATGGAAAATTGATTTTCGATCTCGAAAATGCCGGGCGCCAGCGGCGCATTGTCAGCTCGCTCCAGGCAGAGGAACCCGCCGTCTCTTCTGCTCTCACAAAAGACGGCGGCCCGCGCTGACCAGCATCTCCGCGCTCCTGTAAAATCGAGGTACAGAATGCATCCTCTCGATTCGGTTTGGGAGACGATCAATGTTCAGTTCGAAGTGGCGCGCTCGCAAATCACGAAGGAGTTGAACCAGGTATTTCGCCGGCTACGGCAGTATCAGAGCGAGGCAGAATGGGTTTCCGCGGTCCTCGACGCGGCTTCGCATTACGCCCGGCAGCTAGCGCTCTTTTCATTGCAAGGCGGCGTCCTCTCTTTGCGCGGGCAACGGAATCTGCACCTGGCTGAAGATGTCTCTTTTGCGATTGCCGGTGCGGGCGCTTTTAAAAGTGCAATTGAATCGAAGGACAGAGTCGTTGCGCTCAGAACTTCAGCGGAAGTCGGCGAACTGCTCAGCTCACCGGAACCAGCGGAACGCGCGTACATCGTGCCCATACTGAACGGGCCGCGCGTTGTGGCTCTGCTTTTTGCTGCGAACCAGGGTTCTCAAATATGAACGTAGATGTGAACGCGCTTGAGCTGATCGCTGGGCTCGCATCCACAGTACTTGAACGTCGATCGAATGCGGATCTACACGCGCAAATTGCGCCTCAACTGGTCCAGCACTCGAATGGGTTCGCGAGAGACCATCGACCCTCTTGGGCGGAGCTTCCCGAGAGCGAGCGCGCGCTTCACGTTCGAGCGCAACGTTTCGCCCGCGTAAGGACCGCCGAAATGCAGCTATCCTCGCCCGACGCTTGCCGGGCTGGCCGTGAACAAGGCAACCTGTATGTGTTCCTCAGACAGGAAATCGATAGCGCTCGCGAGGCATATCGGAAGCAGTTTATGAGTAACCCGTCGATGATCGATTATCTTCATATCGAGCTGGTTCGAGCCGCTGCAAACGGCGATGAGCAGAAGTTGGGAGCAGAGTATCCAGGGCAGTTGGTTTAGCGCATTACTACTAATTGCAGCGTCGACTGTAACCCTTTTCTCAAAGCCGGACCCGCAGGCAAACCCGAAGCTCGGAGCGCGGCGGCAACTGATTTCACCCGCCGTGCGCGCGACGAAAAAGCGCACTGCGCCCGCTGTGCACGCACCCAAGATCGTGGGCGCAGCCGGGTTGATTGCTGTTGCGCAGCACCAACTCACCCTCGGGAATCTGTCCGCGGCTGCACAGTACGCGGCAGCGGCGTCGGGCAAAGCGCCGGTCCTTGATGATTACGCCCAATACATTCGCGCTCAAGCCGAGTATTCGCTTAAGAGACTACGCGGAAGTGGCCAAAGCCGCCACGCGCGTATTTGATCAGGTTCCTGTTTCTCCGTTCGTTGGTCCTGCGGCCGCGCTGGCAGTACGCGCGGATCTCGATAGCAGTAGCCCAAAGCAAGCGCTCGATCTCGTCAAGAAATATCACGACCGCATTCCGCAGCCTATGGCTGACTTGCTTCTCGCGCGAAGTTTCGAAGCGACCGGTGATCTCGCGCAAGCTGCCGAGTATTTTCAGCGCGTCTACTATGGATATCCGGCCGCCGTGAACGAAGTGACCGACGCGGCAAACGCGCTTGTGGATCTGAAGCAGCGGCTAGGAGACGCCTATCCTCCTCCCCGGCCGGCCGCGATGCTCGGCGCGCGCGGACAAGCTGTTTGAGGCGAAAAATCCCGCGGCCGCGCGAATTGAGCTCGCGGCCGCCATTCCACAGATATCCGGCGCTGAGCGCGATCTTGCGCGCGTGCGCCTGGGAGAGGCTGACTTTCTCACCGACAATACCGGCGCAGCTTTCCAATACCTGACTGCTCTGAAGGTCGACGATCCGGAAGCCGACGCCGAGCGCATCAGCTATCTCATCCGATGTGCGCGCAAGCTCGACCGCCATGCTGACGTGAAGCCTTTTTTGAAACAGCTAGAGCAGCAGCATCCGCAATCCTCGTGGCGTCTGGATGCGTTGATCTTGGTCGCCGATCAGGCCCGCGTCGATAACGATTCAGGAACTTATTTGCCTCTGTATCGCGCTTGTGTGGCAACCTTCCCGAGCGATTCCCGCGCGGGATGGTGCGATTGGCGCCTCGCGTTTGACAGCTATCGAAAAGCGGCGCCTGATGCAAACGATCTGCTGCGCAGGCATATCCAGCAATATCCCGACTCACAAGACGTGAACAATGCGCTGTACTTTCTCGGCCGATTGTCGGAACAAAAAGGCGATCCCGCATCGGCACGGGCTTGTTATGAAGAACTGATCAAGCGCTTTCCGAACAGCTACTACGCAATCGTCGCTCGTGAAGCATTGAAGCAGCCGGCACGTGAAGGCCGCCGACCCGAGCCCCGCCATGCTGCGATTTTCTGCAGTCGGTCCACTGGCCGGCTCGCCCCGAATTCCCGAGCTTTACGCCTGGCGAAACAGTTCAGAGCCGCATCCAGCGGGCCCAATTGCTCGATCTTACCGGATTAGATGACTTCGCGGAAGGCGAGCTGAAATTCGGAGCTCGCAATGACGGAGATCAGCCAAACATCTATGCCTACGAGCTCGCGAAGCTGGCTGCGGCCCGCAACTCGCCCGATCAGGCGATGCGCTACATCAAGCACTATGCGCCCGGACTACCTCTACATGCCGCTCGACGAAGCGCCCGTCCCATTCTGGAAGTTGGCTTTCCCGATTCCATTTCGAGCGTCAATCGAACAGCACAGCCGCGAGGAAGGTCTCGACCCGTTTCTTGTGGCAGCACTGATCCGGCAGGAATCGGAATTCAACGTCGAAAGTTATTTCACATGCGAACGCGTACGGCCTGATGCAATTGCTGCCCTCGACTGGCCGCGATCTCGCCCGCCACTTGCACGTGCGCCATTTCCGGGCCGCGCAGTTATTAACGCCTGATCGGAACATCCAACTCGGGACTTATTACTTTCGCAATCTGCTGAATTCCTTCAATGGCCAGACTGAACTTGCATTGGCTTCCTACAACGCAGGTCCGGGGCGCGCAAGTCTCTGGCGCACGTGGGGCCCGTTTCGCGAACAGCCGGAGTTTATCGAGAGTGTTCCCTTTCATGAGACGCGCGGGTACATCCAGATCGTACTGCGCAATGCGGATGTGTATCGGCGGTTGTACGCTGGGTCGACTCCGGACGTGCCGGCCTACCGTCCGAAACCTCCGCCAAAGAAATCGAAATCGAGGCGCCGGAAGCCCACGCGAAAATGACCGTTGCGGAGTATCAGATCCGATAGACTGCTTCAAGGCTCTGGCGGAGGAAAGAGTGACATATGGCACGCAAGCTTGTGTTGATTCACGGGTACAGCGACCAAGGACCCTCGTTCAAGAATTGGGCCAGCAAGCTTCGCGACCACGGAGTCGATGCCACACAGATCAACATTTGCAGCTACATTTCTTTGAACAACGAAGTCACGATTCCCGATATTGCGGAGGGCTTGGGGCGCGCCACGGATTATCTGGGCTGGCCTCCGGAGCAGGAGTTCGATGCCATCGTGCACTCGACAGGCATGCTGGTTATCCGCGCCTGGCTTTGTAACAACGAAACCGGCAAAAATATCTCAAGCACCTTATCGGACTTGCTCCTGCGACCTGGGGGTCTCCACTGGCGCATGAGGGGCGAAGTTGGCTGGCGGCGATTGTGCGCGGCAATCACCAGTTTGGTCCGGATTTCCTGAACGCGGGAAACAGGATCTTAGATGGACTGGAGCTGGGGAGCAAATTCACGTGGGATCTTGCGCACCGCGATCTCCTCTGCGATGCTCCGATATTTACAAATGCAGCCGAGTCTCCCTACGTGTCAATCTTTATCGGGAACCAGTCGTACACAGGGATCAAGGAGCTGGTGGACAAGCCAGGAACGGATGGCACGGTTCGCTGGTCAGGTTGCGGATTGAACACGCGCAAATTCACGGTGGACCTTCGGAGGTCGGGCGCGCCCGGCTCACGAGCACAAATCATTCCGTGGGTTGAGGGCCGGCTATCTGTCCCGATGTTTGCTGTCGAAGGCAAGAACCACACCACTCTGCTGCAGGAGCCTGAAGATGACCTCGCAGGGTTGGTGGCGAAGTTTTTAAGCGTCTCTTCGGATTCCGAATACCAAGGCTGGAAGAGCGAAGCGAGCTCGTGGAACTCTTCCGCCCTGGAGAAAATGAAGCAGGACAACCAGGGAACCCATGATGGCTGGCAACAATTCGTCATACATGTGGTCGATGAGTACGGCGACCCCGTTCCCGATTATGTAGTGGATCTGTTCAGGCAAGATCCAACCAGTTTGCAAGGAAAAGACCTGCAAGCCGCCGACGTCCAGGAGTTTGACCTGGATGTGCATGCCTACCAGGCCGATCAAAGCTTTCGATGCTTTCACGTCCGGATTCCCGCCGGGTTCTCGAAAGAGGGCGCGGGTGAGTTATGGATGCGGCTCACTGCGTCTTCGGGAACGGACTTGATCGCCTATCAGGGCTACACGCCGCATTCGGCAACCATAACGGAAGAGTCGCCCGTGGTGCTCGATATTTCAGACCTCGCGCGCGGTGAAGATTCTTTATTCTGCCCATTCACGACCACGTTGGTCGAAATAAAAGTGAACCGCGAGCCGCTGCCGTTCCAGGGGCAGACCAAGCTGATGACCATGTTGCCGTACGGCCAGAACGCCACATAGAGCGGATAGCCACTACAATCGCAATATGGCCACCATCTCGGGACGCCGGTTTCAGAGCAGGCGAATAGCAGAGTTTAAGGAGTCGGTCATCCGGGAAATGACGCGGCTCTCGCTGCAGCACGCGGCCGTGAACCTGGCGCAAGGGTTTCCCGATTTCTGCGCGCCGGCGGAACTCAAAGGCGCGGCCCAAAGAGCCATTGCTGAAGACATCAATCAGTACTCGATCACCTGGGGCGCTAAGCCATTCCGTGATGCGATTTCCGGGTATTATCGGCGGTTCTACGGACTCGAAATTGATCCCGAGCGCGAGATCACGGTCTGCTGCGGCTCGACCGAGGGCATGATTGCAAGCCTGCTGGCTCTGCTCAACCCCGGCGACGAAGTAATTCTCTTCGAGCCGTTTTACGAGAATTACTGGCCCGACTCTCAACTGAGCGGCGCTGTTTGCCGGTATGTCCGGCTACGGCCCCCGGATTGGAGTTTTGAAGTGGACGAGCTGCGGGCCGTTTTTACGAAGCGAACCCGTGCGGTGATACTCAACTCCCCGAATAATCCCACGGGCCATGTCTTTTCAGCTGCGGGAGCTGACGATGCTGGCTCAGTTGTGCGAAGAGTATGATAGCCTTACTGATCACGGATGAGATTTACGAGCACATCATTTTCGACGCAGAGCGGCACGTGCCTCCCATCACTATTCCGGCAATCCGCGAGCGTTGCGTGCTGATCAACAGTTTGAGCAAGACCTATTCCGTCACAGGCTGGCGCGTTGGATGGGTAATCGCGGCGCCGGAGCTGACCGCATCGATCCGCAAGGTTCACGATTTTCTGACAGTGGGTGCCGCGGCTCCGCTTCAGGCTGCCGGTGTCACTGCGCTAGGGCTGCCCGACCGCTATTACGTCGAGCTCGCCCGAAATTACGAAACGAAGCGAGATCTGCTTTTGGGCATTCTTGAGGGTGCGGGATTCCACTGCTATCCGCCGAAAGGCGCGTATTACATTATGTGTGACATTTCAGCACACGGATTCAGCGATGATGTGGCCTTCTGCCGGCCATCTAGTCGAAGAGATTGGCGTGGCGGCTGTCCCGGGATCCAGTTTCTTTGCCGATCCGGCGGACGGCGCGAACCTGATTCGCTTCTGTTTCGCCAAAAAAGCGGAGACCTTGGAAGCAGCTGGACAGCGCTTGCGTCGGCTAACGCAGTGAATTAGCGTCGAGCACGCTGGGCCGGATCCATTTGACTTGCAGGCGGCTTTCCGGCGAGTCTGCCTGTTTGGGATTCGCGCGAAACGCAGAGATGGAGCCGTTCATCTGAGAGCTTTCATGATCTCGCAGGCCGCGGATCGTATTGTAAGCGAGAGAGACCGGGTTTGCCCGGATCACATCGTTTCTCAACGCAATCAGCACTTGGATGGATCGTTTTCGAGCGTGAGGACCAAACTGTGAAGACTGGGCCGGCATGCGACGCGGATTTTCGCAATCGTTGATTCGAATGATCGCGATTTTTCCATCTGTCTTGATCGAGTCCTGCTGCTGATCGGGGCTTCCCGAGGAATCGCGATTCATCAGGTTGGCGTCAGCAACGCACCCGGTAAACGCCAGGTCATTCACAACTTTCGCCCGTTCGTTGTCGATGAATGCGTCACTGGCATGTGTGAGGCGCATTCTGCGAAGCCTGTAACCCACGTCTTCGGTCGCGGCGCCCAGCCAGGTGTTTTCCTGTCCTCCCTTCCACAAACGCACGTGATGACGCTTGGAAAATGTGTCGAGACTCTTCTGATACTCGGCATCGGCAATCATCCCGTTCAGCGTTAAGTTTCCCATCGGCGCCATGCTATAGCCGATACGCTGAACCATGCAGTGATACATGCGGTAAATGGAGGCGAGCGAATGAGGCTGGGCGCCCGCCCATCCGGCTGCCTCGAAGGCGCGCTGAATCGATTCGCGACTGCCAAGAAGAAGAATGTTGATCAGATCCGAAGGGCGGTTACGTACTCTGTCGGTGCGCTGCTCGGGGAGGTTGGCAAGTACTCGTTCGGCTTCGGCTGTCTTCGCTGTTGAGAGTGGGGCAATGTTGGCCGTCGGAGTGCCTGGATTGGGAATGTTGGCGCTTGCGATGAGTTCGAGAACCAGCTCTGTTCCGGCTGGGAAATAGATCTCCGGGTCTGGAGAGCGAGCGATGAGACACTTGATGCCGAAAACGGGGACACCAAATTCCGGATTCATCCACAACGCCGGAACAGCGTAGAAGTCAATGGTTGAAGAGACGTTCGCAGTGGGATAGATGCCGCCTATGACTCCGTCGGCGGTTACCCTTTCCTTGGCTGTTTCTACTTGGGCTACGCGCGCGTCAATTCGAAGCGGCGGCTCATCCGGCAGATGCAGCGTATCGAAGCGGTAGCCGATCCCGGACGTTGCATGCTTCAGTCCTAAACCGACGCGCTCGACGCGTTCGACGACTCCCGAAAGCATCGCTGCCTGAGGAATGAGTACGCGCCCGTTCGAGAAGACGGGGGCGATGACTACCGCTTGTATAGGGTCGCCGGAATGCGAGATGCGCGATCCCGTGGGGGAGGATAGCCGCACCTCTAAACGCGTTCCCGCGCAAAGCGAGTCCGCCGGTGCGGAACGAACGAAGAGGGGAAATACCGCGATAGCGGCGAACAGGGTGACAAAGTCTCTCAGCATGCGAGGCAAATTCTTGTGCAACTATCAGTCCATCCATTTCGCTACCGGAAACATTAGACAAATCGTAAGTTTTTATGCTACACGAAGAAATCTCGGCGCGCTACGAGGCGCTCGTTTCGTAACCGGTGGTGGCTCTAGGCCAACACCGCCGGTGCATTTCGGCCAGCTTAGGTTGAGCAAAGGAAGGTTCCAAATCTGAGCCTTTCCCGCAACGGGAATGGAGAGTCCCCACTGCTTGCTGGCTTGCTACTCTAGGCAACGGCACGGCAATTCCCAAGCTGAAAGCACCTCAGAGTATGTGGCAAGACTTTCGATTTGCTCTGCGCGGGCTGCAAAAAGCGCCCGCGTTCACTGCGGTGGCACTTGCGTCACTGGCCCTTGGAATCGGCGCAAACACCGCGATCTTTTCGTTTGTGAATGCGATTCTGCTGAAACGGTTACCCGTGACCGAACCGGAACGGCTCGTACGGTTCGCAGAAATCCGCGGCGCTGAAACGTTCGAACCCGTGTGGCGCACGAGAACGGTTGAGGAGATGGCAAAGCGGAATCCGGTTCTCGAGGGACTGTTCGGATGGTTTGCAAGGCCCGTGAATTTTTCAAAGGGTGAAACGGGCCAGTGGGTGATGGGCGAGCTGGTCACAGGGCAGTATTTCCAAACACTGAAATTAAAACCGGCAGTCGGAAGATTGTTCAACGACGCTGACGTTCAGAACGCCGTGGGGAACCCGGTTTGCGTGATCAGTTATGCGCTGTGGCAGCGCGAGTTCGCGGGCGAATCCGGCGTGGTTGGCCGGATGGTGCTCCTGAATGGACATGATTATCGGGTATTGGGCGTCACGCCGCGTGGCTTTCACGGAGCCGTGCTGCACCAACGTATTGATGTACAGATTCCCGCCACGCGAATCGGAGATTTTATGCCGGCATTTGGCGGCGATACGGGAGTCGACTGGCTGAAGACGCTGTCCTGGCTGACCCCGATGGCGCGGCTGAAACCTGGCATGACACGCATTGCGGCAAAAGAGCAGACGCAGCGAGTGTTCCAGCAGATCGAGTTAGAAAACAGCGGCGGACACGCGGAAAAGCCCACGGGCCTACGGCTCGAAGATGGCAGCCAGGGATTCAACACCATGCGAGGCGAGTTTGGAAGGCCGGTAATCGTGCTGATGGCGGTGGTGGTTGTCGTCTTACTGATCGCGTGCGCGAATCTGGCGAATCTGTTGCTCGCAAGAGCGCAGGCCCGCGCGAAGGAGTTTGGGGTGAGGGTCTCGATCGGAGCATCGCGCTGGCGATTAATCCGGCAGCTTCTGATCGAGAGTCTGATACTCGCAATGTGTGGGGGAGCGGCGGGCGTGGTTCTCTCGTTTTGGATCGATAAAACGCTGCTGAGCTTTCTCAATGCCGGGAGATCAGCGGTTTCCGCCTTGCACGTATCTCCAGATTGGAACGTGGCCGGTTTTCTGGTCGCGCTGTGTTTTGCAACGACGATCCTTTTCGGACTGATTCCGGCCTGGCTGGTTACGGGAGCGGATCCCATGCTGAGCCTGAGAGATGAATCGACGAGCGGAGAGCGCTTCGGCCGGAGATTCATGCGGAGAGCGATGGTAATCGTGCAGGTTGCTCTTTCGCTAGCAGTGATTTTCGCGGCGGGTTTGCTCACGCGTACTCTGCGAACGCTCGAAACCGTCGATCTAGGTTTCAAGCCGGCGCAGGTGATTGCGCTGAATGTCGATCCTGCGTCGAGCGGCCATTCGAGTGTGGAGGTCTCGCAGATCCTCGACGAGATTCTGATGCGGGCGCGGAGCTTACCGGGCGTGAAGGCAGCCAGTTTAGCGGCGAGCACGCCCAACGGCTCGATGGCAATTTCATTGGGCATTGATGTGCCCGGCTATAGCTCTAAGAGCGATGGGGACGAGATTGTTGACTTCAATTTCGTCAGCCCGGGCTACTTTGCGACCATGAGTCAACCACTGCTCCGAGGCCGGGACTTCAGCGAGAGAGACGCGAAGAATGCTCCGCGAACAGCGATCGTCAACGAAAAGTTTGTCCGGCATTATTTTTCGAGTCGAGATCCGATCGGGCGGAAATTCAGGCAAGGCGACGGTGATGTGGAGATTGTGGGTGTAGTAGCCGATGCGCGTGAACGTAGCATCCGCGGCGGTCCCGAGGAGATGGTGTATGTTCCCGAAAAACAGGGTCAAACCTCGGGGCTGACACTTCTTGCGCGGACAGAGCAGGATCCGAAGGCCCTCATACCGTCACTGCTTGCAATCGTTCGAAGCATCGACCGGCGAATGCCCGTGTATTCGGTGCACACCCTGGATATTGATGTTCAGGCCGGGCTCTCGACGGAGCGGATTCTGGGTTATCTTTCCACCCTGTTCGCGGCTCTGGCCACGTTGCTCGCGGGAATCGGATTGTATGGAGTGCTCGCGTACGCGGTGGCGCGGCGGACACGAGAGATCGGGATCCGGTTTGCCATTGGCGCTCAGCGTCACGATGTGGCGGGCCTGTTTGCGCGAGAAAGCCTGGCGCTGGTGTGTGCGGGTGTGATGATTGGCGCTTTGGGCGGATTGGCATCCGCGCGGGCGTTACAAAGCCTGCTTTACGGTGTGACTACCACCGATATAGTGACACTGGTGATGAGTGTCGTAGCGTTGAGTGTGGCGGCAGTGATTGCAACGGCGGTTCCGGTGTGGCGCGCCATGCGAGTGGATCCGATCCGGGCGATTCGGTACGAGTGACTAGGAAGCAACGTGCGCCAGCCCGGCCAATCTGTGCGCGTCGAGCTGTCGTCCTTTTGCTGCTCTCGCTAATCCAGTTTCACTTGGCGCAGAATCTGGTCAGCTTATTGGGCCGTGATCTGAATCATGTCCGGGTCGGACATGGTGAGAAATGGGCGGCTGGTGGGATTCGAACCCACGACATCCAGAACCACAATCTGGCGCTACTACCAACTGAGCTACAGCCGCCGCAACATGATCGAGTTTAACATTCGAATGCGTGTTGCTCGTTGGGCGATCATGTTCACATTAAACTGATCGGATCGACATCTATCACCAGAGCTGTGGGGCTCCATTTTTCCTGCTCTGCAAAGTGCCGCAACGCCAGCAAGGCTGTCCGTAAAATCGGCCGTTTGGCTGCCTTTAATAAGATCTGATACCGGAACTCGTCCTTCAGTCTAGGAACGGGCGCTTCCGCCGGACCCATCACCCGGATGCCCTCGGGCGGCGGATTCAGTAATGTGCTCAACTGCGTTGACATGCGAAGCGCGTCTTCCTTCTTTCGGGACCGGACCAGCACGTTTGCGAGCGCTGCGTAGGGCGGGTAGCGGAGCCACTTTCGAAATTCCATTTCCTTTTTATAGAAGCCATCGTAATCGTGTTGTGCGGCAAACCTGATCGCGTAATGGTCCGGGTTCAACGTCTGAATGATGACGCGTCCCGGCGCCGAGCCCCGCCCTGCCCGGCCGGCCGCTTGGGTCAACAGTTGAAAGCTGCGCTCAGCGGCGCGGAAATCCGGCATGCTGAGGCCAATGTCGGCAAGCACCACACCGACGAGCGTGACGTTCGATATGTCGTGTCCCTTCGCGATCATTTGCGTGCCGACCAAAATGTCCAGATCTCCATTTCGAAAAGTATCGAGAATCCGCTCGACTGTGCCTTTCCCGCGCGCGCTGTCGCTGTCGAGGCGCGCGATCCGAGCAATCGGGAAATGGCTGTGCAAGTCGTCTTCAACACGCTCCGATCCAGTCCCGAGAAATTGGATATAGTCGCTGCCGCACTTCGGACAGTGGGCCGGGATTTTTTCGGCGTACCCGCAGTAATGGCACAACATGCGCCGGTCGCGTTTATGATGCGTCAGGGCGACGGCGCAGTTCGCGCATTGCAACCGCTCGCCACACGCGCGGCAAACCATGAAACTTGAAAACCCGCGGCGATTGAGCAACAGGATGGTCTGCTCGCCTTGGCCGAGCCTCTGCTCGATTTCCTCCAGCAGCTTTCGAGAAAATGTCGCCTGCCGCCGCGTCTCCAGAAATTCGACGCGCATGTCCACAACGTGAACCTCCGGAAGCGGCCGCTGCTCAATGCGCTCGGGGAGCATGATCAAGCTGTATTTCCCGCGTTCGCAGTTGTAACGGCTCTCGACGCTGGGAGTCGCGGATCCAAGCACGGCCACCGCGTCCGCGTCTTTTGCGCGTATGAGTGCTACGTCGCGAGCGTGATAGCGCGGAGTCTCTTGCTGTTTATAGCTACCGTCATGTTCTTCATCGATAATTACTAATCCGAGGTTCTGTACCGGCGCGAAGACACCGGAGCGTGTTCCGACGACCACACGCGCTTGGCCGCACCGTATCCGCCGCCACTGCTTGGCTCTCTCCGCATCTCCGAACGCAGAATGCAGAATCGCTACTTCATTCCCGAAGCGTTGA
The DNA here is from genome assembly GCA_963803455.1 of uncultured Acidobacteriaceae bacterium. Taxonomy (GTDB): domain Bacteria; phylum Acidobacteriota; class Terriglobia; order Bryobacterales; family Bryobacteraceae; genus Bog-105. Next base: position 207,463 of record CAWDMK010000001.1, read on the forward strand.
AAGAACTGTCCGGCCATAGCCGGGGTTAAAGCGATCTCGGGAACCAGCAACAGAGCGTGCTTGCCCATGGCGAGCGCCGCCTCAATGCTTCGCAAATAGACTTCGGTCTTGCCGGAACCGGTCACGCCATGCAAGAGAAAGGCCTGGAACTGATGCGCTTCGAGTGCGCTACGAATCGCTTCGAAAGCGTCTTGTTGGTGCGCATTCAGCGCCGGGATAGAAGCCGTCGAACGGTGCCGGAGCCTGCGCGTGTTGAGGCTGTAAGGTGATTAGCTCTGATCTCGCAAGCGCACGCGCTGCCTGGCTGGCGTGCTTCACGTTTTCTCTAAGTTCTGCGAGATTGTGAGAGCCCGGATGCAGTTCGAGAAAAGCGAGCAGTTCCCTCTCACTCTTCTTCAACCTGACGTCATCAGGCGGCCTTTGCAGAAATTCAGCTCGCAACCGCTGGGCCGACGCACGCAGAGGATCACGTTCATCATGCTGTTCCTCAGCGCTTACCCATCCGCGCTTTACGAGAGCTTTCAGAGAGCTGCGCGCGTTGTCAATTCGTGCAGCGAAGTATTCAGCAGAACGAGGTTGCTGCTCTAGCAAAGAGAGGACGCGTGATGCGGAATCGCTCTCGGGTTTGACGATCAATTGACGCGCTATATCACGGCCAGCTTCGGTCAGAGCATAGCGCTCGCTGCGCCGAATTTCGCCGCTGAGGGGCAGCATGCCTTTCAGCACTTCACCCAGCGGAGCGCAATAATATTGGGCGATCCACCGTCCTAAATGCAGTAGCTCACTATCGAGAACGGGCTCGGGATCGAGCAAGCGCAATACTTGACGCAATTCCTGGCTCGGCCGGTCGTGATGAGTGCGAAATACAACACCGGTCAGCTTTCGCGCGCCAAAAGGGACCCAAACGCGGCATCCCACCCGCAAACGATGGCGCAGCGTTACGGGAATCTCGTAAGTGAACAAACGATCGACCGGTACGGGAAGGCTGACGTCGCAGTATGCAGGAACAGCGTCAGGCATCGGCTTGACTGATTTTTTGAAAGGCTGTTTTTAGCGCGGGATAGAGCGACTCATAAACGTCGTACCGATTTCGATAGAAACGCGCCGCGTCTCGTTGTGGCTCCTTCGAGCTGACTTCCTTGACGGCCACTTTGCTAATTTCAACCGCATTAGGATACTCTCCGCTGCCGATCATCGCGAGCAGAGCGGCTCCGTACGCCGACCCTTCCTGCGTCTCGAGAATAGCCACTCGCTGATCGAGTATATCGGCGAAGAGTTGTTGCCAGAACACACTTTTCGCTCCTCCGCCAGACAGTCTTACTGACGAAGGGCGCGCTCCCAGGTTCGCGATAATTTCTAGCGCGTCTTTCTGGCTATAGCAGACGCCCTCGAGAATTGCACGCACCAGATCGGCTCTCTCATGCTTCGCCGTGAGCCCTACCCATGCTCCCCGCGCACTCGCGTCTAAATGCGGCGTCCGTTCACCCATCAAATATGGCAGCCAAAACAATCCGTGGGCTCCGGCGGGTGACTGCGCGGCTTCGCGAGTCAGATCATTATACGTGCAATCCGGCGCGAAACGATTTCGGAACCATTGAAGGCTGAGCCCCGCTGCTTGTGTAACACCCATAACATGCCAAGCTCCCGGCACGGCGTGGCAGAACGTGTGAACCCGGCCGGCAGGGTCATAGGCGGGCTCAGCCAAAAATGCGAAGACAACGCCTGAGGTTCCGATAGTGCACGATACCGCTCCGGGCTCGACTATGCCGTTGCCAATGGCACTCGCGGCTTGATCGCCAGCACCGGCGACAACGGTCGTGCCCGCGGAAAGTCCCGTGGCCTTAGCTGCGGAGCCAGTGATTCCCCCCGTCACATCGCTCGATTCGTACACCCTCGGAAGAATATCTGCGCCCAGCCTCGCGACCGCGATCATTTCGGCGGACCACTTCCGGTTGGCCACGTCGAACAGCGCAGTTCCGCTCGCATCGGAAACATCGGTCGCGAATTCGCCCGTCAATCTGAAGCGCACGTAATCTTTCGGCAGCAGAATCTTTCGCACTGCTTCGAAGGTGTGAGGCTCGTTATCACGCATCCAAAGCAGTTTTGGGAGCGTGAAGCCGGTCAATACGGGATTCGCGGTGTAGCGGACGGCATTTTCCGGGCCAAGCTTCGCGTTGAGGAAGTCGACTTGACGCTGGCTGCGCTGGTCGCACCAGATCAATGCGGGCCGAATGACACAGTGATTCTGATCCAAGAGCACGAGACCGTGCATCTGGCCTGATAATCCGAGCCCCGCGATCTCGGCAGGGTCGATGTTTGCTTCTTCAAGCACACCGCGGATTGCCAACTGTGATGCGCGCCACCAGTCGTCGGGATCCTGTTCGGCCCAAAGCGGCTTTGGCATGCGCATATCCTCGTGGGCAGCGGTAAACGAATAACGGACCCGAGCGCGCGCGTCTACAAGCAACGCTCGCGATCCGCCCGTGCCTACGTCGAGCCCCAGCCAGTACATGCCCGTTAAGCCGCTCTAACCGGCGGCTTCGACGAGAGAATTCTCATGCTGGAAAGGAAGATATGCCGCGCCAAACAGTCCCGCATCCGCCCCTAAGGCCGCTTTCTCAATCTTCGTGCCGGTTCGGACGAACGTGAAAGAACGCCGCTCCACCTCAGTTAGCATTGCGGGCGCGAAGAAATCCCAGGCGGGCAGCGGGCCGCCACTGAGTAAATAAAGCGGAAAGTTGAATACATTTATCAGGTTTGCGAGCGCGATTCCGAGTGCGCGCCCGACGGATTCGAAAACCAGCTTGGCGCGATCATTCCCCTCACGCGCAAGCTGATACACGTCCTCGGCAGTGATCTCGGGCTTGCCGAAATGCATCATACGTCCCATCGCCGCAATCGCCGTTGCCGACGCATGCTTCTCGAGGCACCCGCAGTTACCGCATCCGCAGGGATTCCCGTCCGGATACACCGTCATGTGCCCCAACTCCCCGGCCATACCGAGGAAACCGTGCAGCACTTGGCCATTGGCGATAATGCCTCCACCGATTCCCGTACCGAGCGTCAGCAGCACTAAATCGCGAACGTTTTTCCCGGCTCCCATCCACATTTCTCCGAGCGCCGCCGCATTCGCATCATTCTCAAGCATGATCGGCGTTCCCAAACATTTCTGAATTTCATCGCGCACTCCGAATCCCTGGAAGCCGGGCAAGTTCGCCGATCCAATCACGATTCCGGTAGCCATGTCGATGAACCCCGGTACGCCGATGCCCACACCGCGCAAATCACGCGTACTTACTCGTGTTCGTAGGTCTGTGATTACACCCGCAATATGTTTGATAACGCTCTTCGGACCTGAACCGAAGTTCACCGGGGCGGATATTCTGTCCAGAATCAGTCCGTCGCCATCAATGGCGGCCGCCCGCAGATTGGTGCCGCCTAGATCGACACCGATCGAGTAGGCGCTCATGCGCCTGAATCATAACAGATACGAGCGCCGCGAAGATCTACGGTATCTCGTCTAAAACGTATGCAACGTTGAGCCAGAAATCGGCTGCCGCTCGAATCGTATTCAGGAATCCGTCGAGATCGCCGGGTTTGCGCAAGTAGCAATTCGCATACAGGTCGTAGGCCTGCCGGATGTCTCTTTCAGAATCGGAGCTGGTCAGTACTGCGACTGGGATCAGCCTCAGGCGCTGATCGTCTTTTATCTCGCGCAGGATGTCACGCGAGTCTGATTTCGGCAGATTGAAATCGAGAAAAATGAGGGCGGGCTTCCGCGCTTCGGCGTGCTGCCCTTCACCTCTCAAAAGCTGCAGCGCTTGTTCGCCGTCGCCGGCAACATCAATGGCGATTGGCGGCTGCATATCTCGAAGCGCCTCCCGCATCAAGCGCACATCGCCAGGATTGTCCTCGATAATGAGTATTCTTCGAAGCCCCGGCAAGTATTCTCCGTGTTTTGTACGATAGCAAAGCTCGCGCGGATGGCCAGCCACATGTGAAGGAAAATGAGGGCATGACCGGAATCCAATTTGTCACCGGATGAGAAAGGTCGCAAGGTGGCCGCTAGGCTTCAGCGTTGCGCAGGCGCCGCGCCCTCCCGCTGAAGGGCGGCTGTAGCTTCGTCGATAATTTTTATCTCGCGCTCGAGCGCGTCAGCTTCGCGTGGAATCTGCGATTCCGCTTCTTTCCAGTTCTTCCGGTCGAGAGCTTCTAAGACGCCCGGCAGCGGCTTGGCCTCGTATCCGGTATAAGCCCCCGGAGCGTAGATTTGATTTTTGAACCAGGGACGGCCCGGCAGGCCCGCAGGATCCGTCAGCGCCGGCCCGCTCTGGATTAGAAGATTATTTACGCGGAGCAGCGTGGAATTAGTCAGGGTCATTCCGTTCGATTGCGCGTTCGCAATCGCTTTCGAATAACGGTCCGCGCTCGCGGTCAGCGCATCCAGCGCGTTTTCGAGTGGCGCGAAATTGAAATGCCAAGGCGCTTCGTACGCAGGCGGAGGCAAGAGCGGCTTCTGCGGATCGCTGCTGGCTGTGAATACACCTTCTTCGAGCTCCCGATTGCGCTCGTGAATATCGTCCTGCTGTTTCTTCAAAAACTTCTGTGCGTTACTCAGGTACATCTTTACCGTGTCCGCGAACCCGGCGAAGTCGAAGGGAAGCAATTCGGCGTCAGCCAATCGCAAGACAGCCGTTCCCACCATCTGCGATTCCGTGCGCCCGTACTGAAATGTCGGATCTCCAAAATGCGTGAACCAGTAGAAATCGTCGTAAATCGAGTGGTACACGCCTCCGCTACTCTCGCCGCTAAAGCGGATATCTGCGGCGGGGACGCCCACATGATCGAGAAACGCGGTGTAATCGGAGCCGTCGCCCAGTGCGCCAATTCTCAAATTCGGCCGTTTGCGAATCTCTTCGCGCTGTTCGGGCGACTGCGCATGCGCGATGTCATAGAGTTTGCGGCGCTCCCAAACTGTAATGTCTTTCTCAGGATCGATAATGTCGCGGGCGACATCATTGATGAACTTCTCCAACACGTGCGACCCCTCGGCACGGAAATAACCACGGCCATTCGAATCGCTATTGAAGTAAGCCACTGCATGCTGCCGCAACTCGTCGGCGTGCGCTTCCACCCATTCCGTTGACCCCAGCAACCCAGGCTCTTCGCCATCCCACGCGCAATAGATGATCGTTCGTTTCGGCTTCCATCCTTGCTTGACTAATTCGCCGAATGATCGCGCTTCTTCGAGCAGTGCGACTAAGCCGGAAATCGGGTCCGACGCTCCGTTCACCCACGCGTCGTGGTGATTTCCGCGTATGACCCACTGGTCCGGAAATTCGGAGCCGGGAATTCTGGCGATGACATCATAAAGCCTCTTCTGATCCCAATTCGAAAGCATCTTCAGATGTACCTTTGCGGGTCCGGCTCCAAGGTGATAGGTAATCGGAAGGCTTCCGCGCCATTCACGGGGCACTACCCGTCCTCTCAGTTCAGCCATAAGCGGCCGGGCATCTGCGTACGAAATCGGCAACACCGGAATTTTCGTGATGGTCACCGCCTCTTGTAAAGTCAGCCGCTTGGCTCCGGGGACCGCCGCGATTCCAGGGGTCAGCGGATCGCCCGGATACTCCGTATCCATGACGCTTCCTCGCTGAATCCCTTCAGGCGGCCGCCATGCACCATTCGGAAACACGTCCCCGTCCGTGTATCCGTCGTCGATGGGGTCTGAGTAAATAATGCATCCAATTGCGCCGTGCTCTGCGGCAACTTTGGGCTTCACCCCACGCCACCCATGTCCGTAGCGGGCAATCACAATCGCGCCCTTTACCGAGACGCCATAGCGCGCGAGTTCTTCGTAGTCCGCCGGCATGCCATAGTTCACGTACACCAAAGGTCCGGTTACGTCGCCATCGATCGAGTAAGCGTTGTAGGCGGGAAGTTGCTCGCCGGTTTGCGAGGAGGTCGGATCAACGGCGATGGGTGGCTCGGCCAACTGGGCCACGAATCGCCGCGGCTCGACCATATCGAGCTTGACTTCCTTCGGCGTTGGGAATAAGACATCAAAGCTCTCGATATGGGCGTCAAAGCCCCATTCTTTAAATCTCGCCAGAATCCACTCCGCGTTGTTCTTGTCGTAAGGCGACCCGACATGATGCGGCCGGGCGGACAAACGCCGCATGTATTCTTTTTGGTTCTGTGGCGAGGGTATGGAGCGAAACTTTGCTTCCCATTGGCGCTCCGCTTGACTGCCGTCCGCCGTATAGCCGTCCAGAGGGATAGCGTTCGCCCCTTGCGCCAACGGTAACCCCGCAATGAAAAAGATAGCGATAGCAAAGCTCTGCCGAAGCTGGTGCATTTGTCGAAACCCCATCCTCGATGAATGTAGCGCATTCGGTCGGCCTGGGTCGTGGTAGTCTGCTTACAATTGATTTTTCTTGGGAAGTTCATGCTTTCTGTGGGGGACCTTTCGGATGAAAAGATTTAGAGCTTTTAGCCTGCCATTGGCACTGATTTCGTTTTGCGTGCTGCAACTTGCGGCTCAGGACACAACCGGGAAAATCACAGGCATCATCACGGACCCGTCGGGCGCAGTCGTGCCGAATGCAAAGGTCACCGTCACTCAAACTGCGACCAGCATCAGCCGCGAAGCCATGTCCGACAAGTCGGGGTTCTATCAGGTCTTGCAATTGCCGATCGGCCTGTACCGTGTAACCGCGGAAGCGCCGGGTTTTCGGCAAGTCACTGTGGATTCCAGGACTCCGCTCGAAATCAATCAGACGCTGCGCATCGACGTCACCCTCCAGGTGGGACAGGTGAGTAGTGCGGTAACCGTTGAGAGCCGCCCGTCCATGGTTGAAACGCAAAACGCAACTGTCGGCGCGACGGTTACGGGACAGGCGATTTTTGAGCTGCCACTGAATGGACGCGACACGCTCGATCTGGTGAAAACGCAACCTGGAGTTACGCCCAGTAATCCCGATTCCGGAGCCGCCGGCAACTACAGCATCGGCGGCATGCGCACGGACTCGGTTACTTATCTACTCGACGGTGGCATGAATAATGATCTCTTGGACAACGGCGTAGTGGCGGATCCGAACCCCGACGCGGTGGCTGAGTTTCGGCTTCTCGAAAACAATTACAGCGCCGAGTACGGACGCAACGCCGGCGGCGTGATCAGCGTTGTAACGAAGAGCGGCACGAACCAATTGCACGGCACCGCGTACGATTACTTGCGCAATAACTATTTCGACGCCAATAGCTTTTTCAACAACGAACAGGGCCTGCCTGTTCCTTCGCTGAAGCGCAATCAATTTGGCGGAACGCTGGGCGGCCCGATCATCGTGCCAAAGTTATTCAATGGACGCGACAAGCTGTTCTTCTTCTTTTCATATGAGGGGCAGCGCCAGAATGCACTTGATACGAGTCAAGGCAAGGTAAATACGTTCACGCCGGCCGAAGCGCAAGGTAATTTCTCGCAGGCGTTCCCGCCGGGGCAGAATCCCGTAGCTACCTTTCTCTTGGCGCATCCCTACTTTCAGCCCAACCCCGCTCTTGCGGCGCAGGGCATCATGGATCCAAGCCGGATCGATCCCGTCGCAAAGGCGTATTTTGCGAACAACTTGATCCCGACATCCAGCACTGGCTTCCTTTTTCCCCAGGCCATCGCAACGGATAATTACGATGAATATCTTGGGAAGTTCGATTACAATTTCTCGGCGAGGGATGTAGTCAGCGGGACGTTCAGCACTCGGGATAGACCGCAACTGGTTCCATTTGGCGCGAGCGTGGTTGGATATCCCGCCACCTACGGCAACACTACATATTACGGCTCACTGGCTTACACGCACACGTTCACGCCCAGTCTTCTGAATGAGCTGCGCTTGACCGTGCAGCGCCATCACCGGTTGGAATACATTCCTGCGGCTAAGCTTCCAGACGCCGCTCAACTGGGAACCAGCATCATTCAAGATGATCCTGTGGGACCGCCGCGCCTCGGTTTTGAAGGTTCGAATCTGTTCATTGGATTCAGCTCACAGGGTCCCACGAATTGGTACGACACCTCGGGCGCGCTCTATGACGATCTCTCGTGGACGAAGGGCAACCACAACTGGAAGTTCGGATTCTACTTCTCACCGTTCCAAAACAACACGCAGTATGACTATCACGTGACCGGCGAGTACTACTTCTATGGTCAAAGCACAAGCGTGGGGTCCGGGTTCGATCTGGCCGATTTTCTTATGGGCCTGCCGGACGAGTATCTGCAATATCCAAAGGCGCCATCGAACATCCGCTCTAACCAATATGCAGGCTTCGCGCAAGACGCCTGGCATCTCACCAGAAATTTAACTTTGACACTGGGCGCGCGCTACGAGTACGCCGAGCCGAAATATGACACGCACGGGCGGACTTTCTCGTTCATTCCGGGGTTGCAGTCACAACGGTTTGTGAACGCTCCTCCTGGGCTCGTTTTTCCCGGTGATCCGGGTGCTCCAAAAGGTGCGAATTTCCCTGATAAGAACGACTGGGCCCCGCGCTTCGGCTTTGCTTGGGATGTTTTTGGAAATGCCAAAACCAGCGTGCGTGGCGGGTTCGGGGTGTTCTATGACGTATTGAAAGGCGAAGATAATCTGCAATTCAACGGCGTACCGCCGTTCTTTAGCGCTGTCGATATTTACCCGTCGGCTGTGATCGGCACTGGCCCGAGCGCGCTGCAAAATCCCTTCGCCGCAGCCGGAGCCGTCAATCCGTTTCCTTCGAAGCCACCGACGCGGGACTTAAATTTCGCTGGCGCCGGCTTTCTTCCGTTTGGCGGGGGCGCTGTCTATTTTGTAGACCCGAACCTGCGCACTCCTTACATCTATCAGTACAATCTCTCTATCCAGCAGCAGCTCGTCTCGAGCTTGGTTCTCGAAATGGGCTACCTCGGTTACTCCGCTCACAAGCTTACCGGAATCATGGATATTAATCCGTTTGTGCTGGGAACGAATCGAAGGGTGTACGACCCGGACTCTACGAATTCTATATACAGCTACATCAGCGAGTTCGCAAATGTTGGAAGAGCAAACTACAACGGGCTCGAAGTGAACCTGAGGCGAAATTTCGCAAATATGGGCGGGTGGGGTAGCAGCTTTTTCACTCTGGGTTACACCTGGTCGCACGAGATCGATAACACGTCGGGATTCCGGGAGCGGAATTCAGACGTGCCGTTTTACAACCACAACTTATTCCGTGCTTCCGGAGATACGGATGTGCGGCAAGTCCTCACGTTTTCGGGCGGCTGGGATCTGCCGTTCGATCATTTGTGGCAAGGCGGGCCGAAGCTGCTGACATCGGGCTGGAGCCTGTATCCCATCCTGACAATCCGCACCGGGTTTCCCATTGACATCTACGGCGATTTGAACACGACTACAAATGACCCTGGACCTTCCGGCGCAGGCGATGCCGGTTCAGTGCGTGCCGATCTCGTCGGCAACTCCGTTGGGATTTTGAATCCGAAAGCGTTTCAGCTTCTCGGCAACGCGAATGCAGGGACGGCGTCGGCCGGCAACTACTACTTCAATCCGAACAATTTCACGGTGAATCGAATTAATGCGTTGGACACAATTGCCAGCACGGACGCCTCGATGCTGCCCTACTTCACGTACGGGTCATTCCCTCGAAACGGACTACGCGGTCCGGGGCAGACCAATCTCGACTTGGCGATTTCGAAACACTTCAAATTGAATGAACGCCTGACGGCTGAGCTGCGCGGCGACGCATTCAATGTTTTCAACCACACGCAATTTCAGAATCCGGACACGATCATCACCGACAGTACGTTTGGCCAGGTCTCGACAACTTACCCGGCGCGTATTCTGCAGTTGGCGCTGCACTTTCGTTTCTGAAACGAAAAAGTTCTACAGCGAGGCAAGGACGTTCAGGCTGGCAGGCCAAGGCTCTTTTGTACCCATCAGCGCCACAGCCGCCCCTAACAGCGCCATATTTTTGCTGAAGTGAATCATGTCGTTCTGCCGCTGGCTGGGATCACTCTGGGTCCAAAAATCGTGCATCATCGGTGAGACGCTTGCCAAGAAAGCGATCACGGCCGCTGTGCCAATCTTCGGTTTCCAGCCAAGGATAATGCTCGCGCCGCCGAGAAGCAGCATCGCAGCCGAAGCGGTTACGGCCTGCTCCGGCATCGGTACGTCCTTTAAGCCTGCGTATTGCGCAAGATGCTTGTGCTGCTTGATATGGTTGATCCCGTTGTAAAGAAAAAAACCTCCAAAGACGAGGCGCCCGATCAGAAACACAGCTTTCATACAACATTCGATGCGCGCGCGAAGGCATTGTTTCAACAGCGCCGGGGCGGAATCCGCGTACCGTAAGCTGAGAGTAACTGTTCATGCGGTCCTTCACTGGTTTTTTCACGAGTATCCTGCTCGTTTCCTGCTGCGTAAGGCTTTGCCACGCCCAAGATGCAAATACCAATGTCACGCGCGCTACCCTGGACAACGGTCTTCGCGTAGTCATCGTCCGCGATGCCCTTGCGCCTGTGGCGACGATCGAGGATAACTACCTGGCCGGTGGGGATGAGACCCCTTCCGGCTTCCCCGGCATGGCGCATGCGCAGGAACACATGGCTTTCCGAGGCTGCTCGAACCTTACTGCCGATCAAATCGCGGCTATTTACGCGCAGTTAGGCGCTGATCAAAACGCCGATACGCAGCAGAACATCACGCAATACTTCGTTACCGTGCCATCGAAGGATTTGGATCTGGCCCTGCGCGTCGACGCTGCCTGTATGATTGACGTCGCCGATTCACAAGATCAGTGGGCCCAAGAACGCGGAGCGATAGAGCAGGAAGTGGCTCGCGATCTCTCGAATCCCACTTACAAATTCATCACCCGGCTGAACAAGGATCTATTCGCCGGCACGCCTTACGAGCACGACCCTCTCGGGACAACCGCGTCATTCGATCAGACCACCGGCGACTCGTTGAAGAAGTTTTATCGTGAATGGTACGCGCCGAATAATGCCATTCTCGTCATCACTGGTGATGTCGACCCGGCCGCAACTCTCGCCAAGGTAAAGCAGTATTACGGGTCCATTCCGCGCCGCCCCGTTCCAAATCACCCGGAAATCAGCCTAAAGCCCGTTCCGCAGGACTCCTTTACTCTCGATAGCAATCTTCCGTACGTCCTCACGTTTGTTTCGTTCCGTTTTCCAGGAACGGACAGCGCCGATTTCGCGGCCGCGCGCGTATTGAGCGATGTTCTTTCAAGTCAGAGAGCGAATCTGTACGGCTTGGTTCCGCAGGGAAAAGCACTCGGAACCGAGTTCGCGCTTCTCGAGACTTATCCAAAAGCCAGCGCTGCGTTTGCGGTCGCGGCGTTGCCTACCGGAACCGACCCAACCGCGCTCAACGCCGAGATGAAAAACATCATCCGCGACTACGCGACCAAAGGCGTTCCCGCCGAGCTTGTGACCGCCGCGAAGAAAGGTGAGATCGCGAGCGCCGAATTCGCGCGCAACTCCATTTCGAATCTCGCTTCCGTCTGGTCACAAGCTTTGGCCTCGGAAGGCCGCCAGTCACCCGACGAAAATGTGGACGCCATCAAGCGCGTGACCGCCGATGATGTAAACCGCGTCGCTAAAACCTATCTCCTCGAGCAAAATGCAATCACTGCGACACTCAAACCCACGCCTTCAGGCGCGCCAATTTCCGCTAAAGGCTTTGGGGGTAGCGAGGTCACGACTACCTCGCCCACTAAGCCCGTGCAATTGCCTGAGTGGGCCGACGCGGCCGTAAAATCGCTCAGCATCCCGCTGGCGAATCTTCACCCGGTGGATATGACGCTGCCCAACGGCATTCGCCTGATTGTGCAAACCGAGAAAACCAGTCCGACCGTCACTCTGGTTGGCTCCGTTAAGCAACAGACGCAGCTCGAAACACCGCCCGGCAAAGATGGCGTGTCCGACGTCCTCGAAGGCCTCTTCTCTTACGGCACAAAGACGCTCGACCGGCTGGCTTTTCAAAAAGCGCTCGATGACATCGCGGCCTCTGAATCCGCCGGCGCGAACTTCAGCTTGAAGGTCCTGAAGCAGGATTTTCCGCGCGGCGTCGAGTTGCTCGCCGATAACGAGCTTCATCCCGCGTTGCCGCCGGATGCCTTCAAGGTTGTCCAGCAGCAAACGGCGCAGTTGACCGCCGGTGTCCTGCAGAGTCCTGGCTACCGTACGGATCGGGCGCTCCAAAACGCGCTACTGCCGAAAGGTGATCCGCTACTGCGCGAAACTACGCCACAAACCGTGTCAGCCCTGAGTTACGACGACATCGGGGCTTACTACGAAAAAACGTACCGGCCCGATTTGACCACCATCGTCGTGATTGGCGACATCGCTCCCGACGAAGCGCGCGCCGTGGTGGGGAAAGCTTTTGCGGATTGGAAGGCGTCCGGCCCCAAGCCGCCGGTTGTGCTCCCGCCTGTGCCCGCCAACAAGCCAAGCGCAGTAAACGTGCCCGATCCCAGCCGAGTGCAAGACTCAGTCGATCTCTCGCAAGAACTCGAGCTAAACCGGTTCAATAAGGACTACTACGCGCTGCAGCTCGGGAATCACGTTCTAGGCGGTGGCTTTTACGCTACGCGGCTATACCGCGATCTCCGCCAGAAAGCGGGATACGTGTACAACATTGACGATTCGCTTCAGGCGGGCGAGACGCGCGCGACCTACACGATCGATTACGGCTGCGATCCGCAAAACGTATCAAAGGCGAGGGCCATGATTCAGCAAGAACTCGTGAGCATGCAGAAAACGCCCGTCGCGCCCGCCGAGCTGCAACAGGCAAAGGCGCTGCTTCTTCGCCAAATGCCGCTCCGTGAAGCGAGCGAGGATTCTATTGCCGGACACCTGATAGGCCAAGCGGCTATCGGGTTGCCGCTCGATGAGCCGAGCCGCGCGGCCCAGCGCTATTTCAATATGACGGCTGACGAAGTCCGGGCGGCATTCTCGAAATGGATCGACCCAGCAAACTTCGTCCAAGTTGTCCGGGGCCCGACGCCCCAGTAGCCCATCAAAAGAGCGCCGAATCATGGAACTCGGCGCCCTCACCCTTTACCGAAAACACTTCTTTAGAACTGGAACCGCCCGGTAACGACCAAAACGCGGCCTGATACAGCCGAGCCCTGGAACGAGCCATACGCGCTGGTCGGCGGAATCGCCGTCGACGAGATCAACCCAAGTCCGCCTCCCGCTAGGTCGGCATTCGGGTTTTGGAAATTCGGATGATTCAGGATGTTATAAGCACTCGCGCCGAACTGGAACCTGAGGCGCTCGGTGATGTTGATGTTCTTGTAAAGCGATGTGTCGATGTCAAACCACCCGGGTCCACGGAACGCGTTCCGGCCCAGATTCCCGAACCCTGTTTCCGCGAGGCTAGGCACAAAATTCGAAGCGCTGAAGCATGGCGTGTTGACCGCACTCACGCCGCATGAACCGTTTACAGGGCCAGTTGCACTCGCCAGCATCGTTGCGGTTATTGCGGGCGATACGGCGCCTGCAAGCGCCCCGTCAAAAACACTAAACGGAGTTCCACTGCGGACGAAGAACTTGCTCGAAAGCGTCCAGTTGCCGAGCACATTGTATAGCAACCGGTTGGACGGTTTCCACGGCTCATCCCAAAGGAAATCGGCCAAAAGACTGTGCCGGATGTCGTAGTCGGCGCTTGCGTAACTGTTTCTGATCGAGGGAGTGGGGATGGTCGTGAGCGCACACCCCGAGCAGAAGGCATAAGCCAAGCCTGAGCCGCCGTTCGAAAGCGTGTCGAGCGCGTGGCTCCAGCTATAGTTGATCTGGCCCTGGAATCCATAGGAGAATGCACGGCGGAATTGAACGGTCAAACCGTCGTAATTCGAGTAGCCCCCGTTCGTTAGCTCCGTTACGGCGTTAAAACGGGGATCAGGGGCAGCCGTGGGCAGGCCGGCGAATCCGGCGGTGTAGCTCGGCTGAACGAAACCGTTCACAAAACCGTTCTGAATCAAGAGATTATATCCGTGATTTCCGCTGTATGTGGCGACGAAGACATTCTTTGACCCGATCGGCTGCTCGATCTCAAAGCTCCATTCGAGGTACTGTGGGGTACCAAAATGATGCGGGATGGAGAAATAGTTGAAAGGGCTGAAGCCCGGAACCAAGGTGCTCAACGTCCCGAAAGTGTCACCCGCGAAGAACCCGGTCTTAAACGCGTTGTACTGGGCCTGCGCGGCGGCTGCGGCGCTCGCGGGATTATTGGCTGTGTCTACAACTTGGCCCCCGAAAATTGAGGCAGTGTACGGGAAAGGGGGATTATTAAATACGTTCGCCGCTAGAAATCCCGGTGCAAGATCGGAAAACAGCCCGACGCCGCCGCGAATCACCGTGCTGTTGGCGCCACGAGGACTCCAAACCACGCCCAATCGCGGATCCGCAACCACTGAGTCAGTGCTGTAGTACGCATGCGAAAGCCCGCTCTGAATCGAAGAGTTATAGGGAATATCGATGCCCTTTTGGAAGCCGCCTAAAGAGAACTGGTCCGTTAAGCGCGAGAAGCAGTGATCCAGGCATAGTGGATTCGCCGTGCGGTCGAAGCGGATGCCATAAGTGATCTTAAGGTTCGGCTTCACTGCCCACTCGTCTTGCGCGTACAGGCCCAAGTTATACAGGCGGAGATGCGCGTCCAGCAGCGGGCTGAATTTCTGGGCATAGTTAGTCCCGGTTGCCGAGTTTGTCACGCCATTAACGAAGTCGGCGAGAGAGTTAAAAGTATAAAGCCCGACCGTATTCGATTCGTAACTGAAGTCGGTGATCCGGTTCTTACGGAAATTCCCGCCGACTTTCAAGGTATGGTTGCCCTTGATGACAGAGAAGTCATCAATAAGCTGACCCTGGCCCGAATCGCGGCCTTGCGGGAAAAAGAAGCCGTTCTCGTAAAAGCCACCCAGTTCATAATAGCTACCCGTGCCCGGCCCTCCGAAGAATGCGCCGCTCGGTCCGAAATTATTGAAGGTCATGCTGACTGGCAAAACCTTTTGTGCTGCGACTGGATCGGCCGGCCCGAATATTGCGCTGTACCACAGGAAGGAGAGAATGAAGTTGTTCACCGTGCTAGGCGAGATAACATACGTATGATTGATCTGTCCTTCGTATTGAGGCTGAATGCTTTGCGCATTGAGACTAGGTGTTAACAAATTCGTGAAGGTGGGTTGGAATCCGTGATCGCCTTTAAAGCGGAAGAAGATCTTCTGCTTATCATTGATGTTCCAGTCGACACGATGGGTCTCCAGCCATTCCTTATTCGTATTTAGTCCATTAGTTCGAAAGGCGTTGGCGCAACTCACATTTGCTCCGAAGGTGCCGCCGCCGGGAGCCGGCGTGCCGGCAAACGAGCCGCATCCCAGAGTTCCGCTCGCATCCTGTAAGGTACCGGACCCGTTAACGACCGGAATTGCGGTACTTGCGCCCCGAGCGCCATTCCAGATGCTAAAAGCTTGGTTATAGAGCGGCGCCTGGGCAGCAGTAATGTGGGCCAGCGCATAGGCCTGAATCTGCGGCGACGGGATCGACACTACGCCGGTAGACGGAAGCGAGTAATAGAGCCCTTCGCTATCGGAATAGAAAAACAGCTTGTTCTTCCAGATTGGACCGCCAATATCCGCGCCCCATTGCCGCGAGACATCATAGGGCCGCGGAACTCCGTTTGCGTTGTTGAAGAAGTCGTTGGCGTTCATCAGGTGGTTGTTGAAGTTGAACAGCAGCGAGGCATGGACCTGATTTGCGCCGCTCTTGGTGACGTAATTGACCTGGGCTCCTGCTTGACGTCCGTACTGCACACTGTAAGCGTTCGAGACGACGGAGGCTTCTGCGATCTCATCCTGGCCGAGCAGAAGATTGCTAGCCCCTGAGTTGTTCAAATTCAAGTACGGATCGTTGTAGTCGTCGCCGTTCATGGTATACAGGTTCGAAGTCCCGGGCAGCCCATGCGAGCTAAAGTTGCCGTATCCGGCGCCCGTGCTCACCACTACTCCGGGCACGGTGAACGCGACGGTCGTGATGTCGCCGCCTGGCGCGGGAAGCTGCAGAATCTGTTTAGTAGTAAAGGTTGTGCTCAGATTCGCGTTCTCGGCGTTAACTAAGGTTGACGCCGCGTTCACCTCGACCACCTCCTGCGTTGCCTGTACCTTTGCAACCAAGTTGACCGTCGCAGCCTGCCCGACCTCGACGGCTACCTTCTGCACGTCGGTTTTAAGACCCGCAGCCGTCGCCGACACCTCATAATTACCCGGCTGCAGAAACGTGAAGTGGTACGCGCCCGATTGATTCGTTGTCGCGGTTTGACTCGCGCCGTTACCCAAATTTCTTAGGATTATCGCAGCTCCAGGAACGACCGCGCCGGTTGCGTCAGCGACGGTCCCGGCTATATCGCCCGTCGTGACCGTTTGGGCATACGCAACCTGAAAAGTGAAGAGAAACACTGCGACTAGTAGTCCAGAAAACAGTTTTAGAGCTTTCATACCAATTAAGACCCCTTATCCCGAACGTAGCCGATCAGCTTCGATTAGAGATTCACAATGTGATAAACGGCAGAATCCTGGGGCAAAGCCCCGCTCTTTCGGGGCGGAACGCGCTAAAGTGATTGCCCGAGTAAGTCGTGAACTCTTTGGCGATATTTACGACTTATTTTCAGTTCCGCACCGTCCGACAAAATGGCGAGGTAGTCACCATTAAACCAGGGCCGGAACTCTTTCACTCTTTCGAGGTTCACTATCGTCGAACGGTGAATTCGGACAAACTTGGAAGCGTCGAGCTTCGTTTCGAGTGCGCTCATGGTCTCGCGCAAAGTGTGGCAAGCGGATCCACAGTGGAGCCGGAGATAGTTGTCGTTTGCTTCAATCCAGTCGATTTCCTCCGTCTTCACGAATAGAATTCGATCAGGCAAGCGAACCATTATGGCGTCAAGGCATTTTCGACTCGATTGGACCGAGCTCAGTAAGTCGAACAAGCGCTCATCCTTACCGTCGCGACCCGTCAGCGCGAGCTGCTTCTTGGCCCGTGCTACCGCATCTTTGAAACGGCGTTCCTCGAACGGTTTCAGCAGATAGTCCTGCGCATGCACATCAAAGGCGCGAATTGCATACTGATCAAACGCGGTCACAAAAATGACCAGAGGCATTCGTTGACGTGAGATTGCAGCGAGCACCTCGAATCCATCCATGCGGGGCATCTGAACGTCCAGGAACAATAAGTCTGGGGCAGTCTCCTCAATCGCCGCAATCGCCTGTTGCCCGTTATTGCACACCGCCACCACTTCGAGCTCCTGCTCTTCCGCGAGCAATCGGCAAATCCGCGCCCGCGCGAGCTGCTCGTCATCAACTACGATGGCTCGTATCCGTTTCATTCTTTCGTTTATCGGCGTCCACTCGATAGGGAATTTCGATGATCGCTTCCGCTCCCTCAGCCGGTCGATTTTCCAGCCGGAACCGGTGGTCTCGCCCGTACAGCCGCTCCAATCGGCTTCGCGTCGAACGCAAACCCGTGCCCTCCTTTAAGTGAACCACTCCGCCATCCGGCAGCCCCTTTCCGTTGTCCGCGACGGAAATCAACAGCCGACCCGAGTGAGCTTGGCACATGATTTCAATGCGGCCTCCCTCGGTGCGGTCAGCGACCCCGTGTCGCATCGCGTTCTCTACGAGTGGTTGCAACACCAGCGTGGGTACCAGCGCATCAAGCGTGTCAGGCGAAGCGTTCACGTGAGTGCTCAAATTCTCTCCAAAGCGAATCTTTTGAATGTCTATGTATCGATCGAGAAGCTCCAATTCTTCTCTCAGCGTGACTTCTTGCCCTCGGTCGGCGTTAAGCGAAATCCGCAGCAGTTCACTCAACTGCACGATCGTACGGTCGGCTGCTCTTGGATCCCTGTGGATTAGTTCCGAGATCGAATGCAAGACGTTGAACAGGAAATGTGGCCTGAGTTGCATTTTCAGGGCCTGCAACTCCGCATTCACTAGCTCGGCTTGAAGCTCCCAACGCTTGAGCCGCTCGAGATTGTACCGGTGCATGAACACAAAGGCCTGTGAAATGAGAAGGACCACCCAGTACAACGTGAAACCGTGGCCTAAGGAGCCCAGAGCGGCGCGGTCACGAGTGATTGCGGACAGTTGAAAAAAGAATTGCACAGCGGTGCTGCCGGCTAACATCGCTGTTCCGGCTGTAGCAATGGTCGCGAGCGCGGCAGCGGCCCCCACGTGCACCAAGCTGTTTCGGAGCCAGGTGCGCGAGCTGAGTGGGAAACGCTTGGCCGCGGCTAGAATCAGCGGGGTAAGAAGCAGCCAAATGTAGCTGTATTCAAGCGCATGAGCCAGAGCGCTTCCCCAGGAGATTGAAGAGCTCATCCGGGGCTGGAATATGTATATTTGGCACGCCATAAGAAGTGCGTGCACGGTCCAAACAGCGACAACCAGCGCCGCCGTCCGCCATTCGACAGGCGTGGTCAACACCTCGTGGTGCGTTACGAATAGATCGACCGCCACAAGGTATTTCTCGTCTTCCGGATAGTACATGGCTTTCTCGAACTCGGGGCCCGCGAAAGCTCGAATCGATTCATAGGAATCCCACAACGAGATGACCGTGAATTCAGCCTTGCCATCATGAACCCGCCGAAGCGTCCACATGCCGCGATTCCCCGGCATATGGGCGTAATCTTTCAATCCCGTTTGTTTCAAATACTCGAAGTATTTGTGCTGGTCGGCCTCGCGTGTGACCCCTCGCCAGACGCGCGCAATCATAGGCGTCCCCTTTGACTTGGCTTCAGTCTACAAGAGAGCCTCGCTAGCGGCCGAGGCAGTTCCAGATTGCAAATTCCCCAATAAATCCGTTAGTTGTACGAGTTATTTTTTCATTTAGCTGGTGATAGACTGATTTCGCAAATCTTGTTTATTAATAAGCTTCGCCTTTGTATTTAGGAGGACCATGAGACGGCGTGGGCTGGCTTCTCTGAATCTTGTATTGGTGGTGCTTTTCATCGGGAGCGTTTGGCGCTTTTGCCCAGACGAACCGCGGATCTATCTCCGGCACGGTGACCGACCCGACCGGAGGAGTCGTTGCGAATGCAACCGTAACGGCTACTGAAACGAGCACCGCGACAACATACAGCACCGCCACGTCCCAATCGGGCGACTACAACTTTCCGCAATTGCTGGTCGGCAGCTATGAGGTGACGGTGAGCGCTCCGGGCTTCAAAACGGAGAAGCGTACTGGCATCGTCGTGCAGATTAATACAACGAGCGCTCTGAATATCCAACTATCAGTCGGCCAAACGGCGGAAACCGTCACCGTTACCGCCGATATTCCGACGGTGCAGTCTACCTCGTCCGAAATCAGTGGCGTCATCACACCACGGCAGGTCGAGGAACTGCCGCTTTCGCTCGGCGGAGTGGGCGCGTTCCGTTCTCCTGAAGCATTTGAGTTTCTGCTTCCCGGCGTCGTAGGACCGGGCACAGGCGATAACCCAAATGGAATCTATATCCAAAAGACTAGCGGCGGCCAAAACTTCGGAGATGACGTCATACTGGATGGCACTTCGGCAGCGCGGCCCGATAACGGTTCGACGTTTGATGAAACGGCACCTTCCGTCGACGCACTTCAGGAGTTCAAGGTAACGACGGCCACGCCACCGGCGCAGTTTAGCCGAACGACGGGAGGCATTAGAAGCTTTACAACCCGGTCAGGTACAAACTCGTTCCATGGCACTGCATACGACATCTTGCGCAATACAGATCTCGACGCGAACACGTACTTCAACAATCTGAATCGAAACGTTTCTTGCCCGGGTCCCTCGTGTTCAACCTTCGACACGCCTAAAGACATAAAGAATGACTACGGCCTTACGCTTGGAGGGCCCGTTATCATTCCGCATCTCTACAACGGCAAGGACAAGACCTTCTTCTTTTTCGCTTGGGAACAATTGCAATGGCCGCGCAGCGCTGTCACAACGAATACTGTGCCTACTGCCGCGGAACGAACCGGGGACTTTTCGGCTCTCCTGACGACCAACCAGATAGGAACAAATCCGTGCACGGGTGCGCCGGTGTATGCAGGCCAGATCTTTGATCCGCTCTCGACGGCAACTGCGCCCGACGGCACGCCTTGCCGCACTACTCCCTTTCCGGGCAATAAAATCCCTCCCAATAGATTCGATCCAGTAGCGGTGGCGGCTTTGACCTACTTGCCCCCGCCCAACGCACCTGGGTTGTCGAACAACTTCAATTTCCTAAGTCATTTTCCGACCAACAACACGACTTACACCATCCGCATCGATCAGAACGTTTCGAACAACGACAAGATCTTCGTCTCGTACGATGCGCGCGAGAATACGTTGCTTACCGGCGGATTCCCGGCGTTGCCGAATCCCATCGATCCGAACACCTGGAACCAGGATTTCATCACGCATTACGGCCGCGTGGGGTGGGATCACATTTTCTCCGGCAGTCTGCTGAATCACGTGAATTTAGGCTACAACCGCACTAACAGCAACAACAATGCGGCTTCGGTGAATTATGGAGTGAATTGGCCGGCGAAGCTTGGCCTAACGGGGGTGGCGGGTCCTACTTTCCCGCAATTCAACTTCATCAATACTGGCTTTCCTTCGATTGGCCAACCTCGAGGAGATGACGACATCGGCAATGAAGCCGACATCGTAGATACTCTTAGCTGGACAAAGGGCCGTCACACGATGACTATGGGTGGCGAATACCGCTGGATCCAATACAACAATCTTGCTTACGACAACCAGTCCGGCGTGTATTTCTTCTTGCCTAATGAGACCGCGGCAGGCCCCGGTGCACTGTCGAACGAAGGCGGTTTCAGTTTCGCAAGCTTTCTGTTGGGCCAAACCGATAGCGCGTATATCAACGCTTTTGCGCATTTTCCACGTTACACGTCGAGTTACTACGCCCTGTTCTTCCAGGATGATTTCAAGGTTACGCCACACCTAACTCTTAATCTTGGGTTGCGCTGGGATGTAGATCAGCCACGGAAAGAAGCCGATAATTTCACGTCGAACTTCGATCCGAGCATTCCGAACCCTGGCGCGCCGGGAAGATTGGGGGCCTTAATATTCGCTTCGAACTGCAATGGTTGTAATGTTCGCTGGGCAAAAACGTTTTACGACGACTTCGCGCCGCGCATCGGCTTTGCATGGTCACCGGGAGCCAGCGGTAAGACCGCAGTCCGCGGCGGTTACGGCATCATCTATGGACCGCTGTATTATGCCGATTTCGCGAACAGCATGAACGCGGGCTACGCTGCCACACCGAACCCACTTTCTCCAGATGGCTTTTCGCCTGCTTTCATTCTGGGCAATGGTTTTCCGACTATACCAACCGGCCCCGATCCTTGATCCCACAATCAGAAATAACCAGAGCGTCGATTACATCACTCCCGGATTCGGCAAGCCGCCAATGATCCAAAGCTGGAGTTTTCAGGTCCAGCAACAATTAGCCCCGGATCTCATCTTGAGTGTGGGTTATGTGGGCAACAAAGGCCAAAATTTACGCTCGGCTGGAGCTTTTGGAATGTACAACAACATGCCTGTGCAAGACCTCACGCTCGGCGCAAACTTGCTCGGGGCGGCTATCGGATCGCCAATAGCCAATGCCGCCGGGATATTTGCGCCCTATCCGGGCTTTACCGGGTCCGTGGGCGATGCGCTTCGGCATTATCCGCAATATCGCCGCTTCAATACCGATTGCTGTCTCGAGAACGACGGAATGTCTACGTTCGAGGCGCTTGAAGTCACATTAGCGCGGCGATTCCACAACGGGCTCAACCTCCAGGCTTCTTATACATGGTCGAAGAGCATTAACGACGCCGACAGTTTGCAACCTGGCCAGAACGCCGGTGGTGGCCTGTATCAGGATCCCTACAACTTACATCTAGAGAAGGCGATCAGCAGCCAGGATGTCCCGCAAATGTTCGTCTTGAGCTACATGTATGAGCTGCCGTTCGGCAAGGGCAAGCGATTTCTGAACCACGGAGGAATCGTGAACGCGATTTTCGGCGGCTGGCAAATTGGCGCGATCCAGCGCTACCAAAGCGGGGAGCCGCTACCGTTCTATTGCGCGTCCTATGGCATGCCTGGATGGGATAACTGTATCCGGTTTAACCCGTTCCCGGGACAATCGGTTTATAACTCGCCATCAATCAGCCTGGCTTCAATCCGTCTTACCACGCCATACCTGAACAACAACTACTTCGCTGATCCAAATCCCAACCCCAATGCGCCGATCGTATTCGGACAGCTCCCGCGCGTTACAGGGTTTCGCATGCAGCCATACTTCAATGAAGATGCGAATCTCATGAAGCGCTTTAACTTAACGGAGTCGGTGAATCTCGAGGTCCGTGCGGATGCCTTCAATATCTCGAACCGGCACATATTCGCATCGCCTTTCAACTTAGGCCCTCAGCCTGGGTTCGCCGGAACTAACTTTGGATATATCGGCGGAACCATCAATACGCCGCGCTTGGTTCAACTGGAAATGCGCCTCCGCTTTTAGTTTGGGTTGCCTTCAGAACGCTGAAAGGCGCGCATCACCGCAATTATATTTTCGAAGATAAACTGAAGATCCGATGAGGGCAGGGGACCGGCATTTGCTGCCGAGATCTTTTTCATAATGATCTCCTCACGCCCCGGTTCGTAAATGGGCAGATTGGCATCCTGCTTTATGCGGCCGATCTCGCGCGCGGCATTCGCCCTTTGGTTGATCAGCTCCACCAGCTTCTGGTCAATTGCGTCGATCTTGCGCCGCCAATGTTCTATTTCCACGTTTGAGACTTTGAGAGTCTCCCGGTCATCTGAGCTAGCCACCGGCTCGGACGACAGAAGTAAGAATCGGGTGCAGTTTTTGACATTATCGTGAATGTCACGATCGAGAATGATTCCTCCATAAATGGTCGCGGCCCGCTCACTCGCAATCGCGGCGACTGAAACATCTTGCAGCTCAAAAATCTCGCGCACGCTGCCCGCTGTGTCCGCCGCAGCTTCGGCCCGGATCTCAGGATGCCTCGATAAGTAGCGGCGGCACTGAGCTAAGGCCACGGGATGTGAGCGCACCCTGCGAATTCCTGGGCGCGTTGCTTCTGGCAATCCGATGAGTTGAAGGCGAATCGGAAGCGTGACTTCCTGCATCACGAACAGCCCTGAATGCGCCACGAGGTTGCACGCTTCGGTGACCGGACCGGCTATTGTGTTTTCAACAGGCGCGAGGATGCGGTTGGCCCGGTTCTCAGCAATTGCCGAGAACAGCTCGGTGAAGGAAGCGCACGGCACCGGCACAACCGGACCTAACGTCAGGACCGCTTCTTCGCTGAACGCGCCGGGCTCTCCCTGATAGGCGATGCGTGTGTCCTGGTCCATGCCGATATAAGAGCCTTGTGTGAAGGAACCGTTCAGATCCCGAGCTCAGACTTGGTCGCCGCGAACTGCTCGACCGCAAATTCCAACTCTTCCGGCGTGTGTGCGGCCGATACCTGTACACGAATGCGAGCTTTGCCTTGCGGAACGACGGGATAGGAGAAGCCGATCACATACACGCCGCGCTTCAGAAGCAAATCCGCCATTCGTGAAGCGAGCGCCGCATCGCCAAGCATGACGGGCACTATGGGATGCTCGCCGGGAACAATGTTAAACCCGCGAGAAGTCATGCGCTCCCGGAAAAGCTGGGTGTTCGAGAACAAGCGCTCACGCAATTCAGACGTTTCGGACAAAAGGTCCAAGACCTTGATGGAGGCCGCCACGATTGGAGGCGCCACGGAATTTGAGAAGAGATAAGGACGCGACCGCTGGCGCAACAAGTCGATGATCTCTTTACGGCCGCTCGTGTACCCGCCGCTCGCGCCGCCCAGAGCTTTGCCCAAGGTTCCGGTCAAGATGTCAATCCGTCCCATGACGTTGTGATATTCGTGCGTGCCTCGTCCGTTCCTTCCCATGAATCCGACCGCATGAGAATCGTCGACCATGACCATCGCCTTATATTTGTCGGCAAGATCGCAAATTTCGGGGAGCTTGGCGATATGCCCGTCCATTGAGAAAACGCCGTCGGTGGCGATGAGGCGGTGGCGCGCGCCGCTTGCCTCTTTGAGTTTCGCTTCGAGATCTGCCATGTCGCCGTTCTTATAGCGGAACCGCGCGGCCTTACAAAGCCGCACTCCGTCGATGATGCTGGCGTGATTCAACTCGTCGGAAATAACCGCGTCTTCTTGATCGAGAAGTGTCTCAAACAGCCCGCCATTGGCATCGAAGCATGAGCTGTAGAGGATTGTGTCTTCGGTGCCGAGAAACTGGCTGAGCCGCGCCTCGAGCTGCTTATGGACAGCTTGTGTGCCGCATATGAAGCGCACGCTCGCGAGCCCGTACCCCCACTGGTTGAGAGCTTCGTGAGCGGCTTCGACCACGGCGGGATGATTTGCGAGCCCCAAATAATTGTTGGCGCAAAGATTTAACACCGTGGGGCCGCTCGCGACTTGTATTTCGGCCTTCTGTGGCGTCTCAATAAGGCGCTCGCGCTTGAAGAGTCCGGCAGCTTCGATTTCGTCGATCTTTTCCGCTAGATACGATTGAACATTTCCGTACATTTACTCTTTATGATGCCTGACACGTCCAATCGAGGATTACCTTGCCCGATTTCCCGGAGAGCATAATCTCAAATCCTTGTTTGAAGTCCTGATAACAGAAACGGTGCGTAATCACGGGCCGGATATCGAGTCCGGATTCGAGCATGACGGTCATCTTGTACCAGGTTTCGTACATTTCACGGCCGTAGATGCCCTTGATGGTGAGCATGCTGAAGATGACCTGTCTCCAATCAATCGGCATTTCTTGCGCAGGAATGCCGAGCATGGCGATCTTTGCGCCATGACTCATGTTGGCGATCATGTCGCGAAACGCCGAAGGATTGCCGGACATCTCGAGACCGACATCAAAGCCCTCCTGCATGCCGAGCTGTTTCTGAACCTCGGCGAGAGAAGTTGCATTCGGATCAATCGCAAGCGTGGCGCCCAGCTTCCGAGCGAGCTCCAACCGATACGGATTCACATCGGTGACAACGACGTATCTTGCTCCGGCATGACGCACCACCGCGGTCGCCATCGCTCCAATCGGACCGGCTCCGGTGATGAGAACGTCTTCGCCCAATACGGGAAACGAGAGCGCCGTGTGGACCGCATTGCCGAAGGGATCGAAAATCGCGGCCACGTCTTGATCGATGCCGGGGTTGTGGCGCCAGATGTTGCTCATCGGAAGCGCGATGTATTCGGCGAACGCACCGGGGCGGTTGACGCCCACGCCTTGGCTGTGAGCGCACAGATGACGGCGGCCGGCGAGGCAGTTCCGGCAGCGCCCGCAGACCACGTGTCCTTCACCGCTGACGATTTCACCGGGATGAAAGTCGTTTACGTTCGACCCGACCGCGACAATTTCGCCGGCAAACTCGTGCCCGATCGCCATCGGGACCGGAATGGTGGCCCTCGCCCAATCGTCCCATTGATAGATGTGGACATCCGTGCCGCAGATTCCGGTACGAGTCACCCGAATCAGAACGTCATTGATGCCTATCGTCGGTTCGGGTATGTCTTCGAGCCATAAGCCCGGCGCTGCTTGGCTTTTTACGAGTGCCTTCAACGGCTAACCCGCCTATTGTCTGTCGATATCATCCTCCTGCATCGTAACGCGAGGAGATGATTACTGATGCCTCGCCCTGCTACGGTACGGTGGTGGTTTGAGCAGGCGCTACGCTGGCTGGCTTGATGTACTTGTCGTACCAGGCGACGTATCGTTCGTAGCGATCGTGGATGAAGCTCGGTCGCGTGAAGCCGTGAAATTCGCCGGGATAAATGACCAGCTCGGTCGGGACGCCTAGTGTGCGAAGCGCCTGATACATCTGCTCACCGCCGATTAACGGCACATTGAAATCCTTGTCGCCGCCCATAAATAAGGTTGGGGTGTGGATGCGGTCGGCCTTGAAGAACGGATACGATACTTTCATCCAACCCTCCGGATTCTTCCAGGGAGGCCCGAGCTCGTTGTCATATTGAAACGTGTATTGATCCACGCCGTACATCGAGAGCTGAAGCGCGCTGCCGGCTCCGCTGATGGCTGCTTTAAAGCGCTGATCCGACGCAATTGTGTAGTCGGTCAGGATACCGCCATAGCTCCAGCCGCCAATGCCGAGGCGATCGGGATCCGCGACGCCCATCCTGATTGCATGATCCACGCCGGCCAGCAGATCGGCGACTTCTTTGTCACCCCAATCGGCGAAGATGCTCTCACCGTATTTTTGACCCCGCCCGGCGCTCCCGCGGTAATTCACCGCGATGACAGCATAGCCGTGCGCGGCAAAGAACTGATGCTCGAAGCTGAACGCGTGCGCATCTTGCCCATTCGGACCGCCATGAATGCGAAGCAGAGTTGGATATTTCTTCCCGTTTTCATAGGAAGGCGGTTTGGTGAGAAGCCCGTGAACCTCAGTGCCGTCGTGGCTTTTAAAACTGACGTCTTCGACTGCCCCGAGCTGCAACTGCGAAATGACAGAGTCATTGTGCTTCGTCAATTGACGCAGGCTGCCGCCGTCGAGCGCAAAAACTTCCGGCGGTGCATGGTCGGTCGACGCCAATGCGGCAGTGTGGCCGGCTTTCGATGATACCGCCGAGACCACAACCGGACCGCCGATGAGACGTTCAATGGGTCCGCCTGTAACCCGCACTTGCGCGGGATATTCAGAGCGGTCGTCCGCGACGACGAAAGTGATGGACGCGCCGTCACGCGAAAAAACCGGAGAAGAAACGCCGCGATCGAGCTTTTCCGAAAGCACGCGCGAGGGGCCGCCCTCTGCCGGTACAACGGCCAGGTGATTCATGTTGTAGGCGGTGAACTTGCTGGGGCTGCCCTGAAGATACGCGATGAGCTTGCTATCAGGACTCCATGCCAGATGTCCGGTATCCGGGCCGGGATAGTTAGTCAACCTGCGGGGAGTGTATCCGGGCCGCGCGTCCACCACGAACACGTCGGTGTTTTCTGTGCGATCGGGATCTTTATCGTGATTGCTGACGAAGGCGATCTTCGTCCCGTCCGGCGACCAGGCGGCATTGGTTTCGTCATAGGTTTTATCGTTCGTAACCTGAGCGAGCTTATCGTTCTCGATATCGAAGATATAAATGTGATTGTGTTTGGAGCCGGTAAGATAGCCTTCTCTGTCCTGCTTGAAGTGGTAGCGGTCGATGACGATGGGCTTGGGAGGCTTGGGTGGCGCGCCAGGCGTTGTTTTCGCATCGGAATCCGGTTCCTCTTTCTCTTTCATGACCAGCAACAGCTTCTTGGAATCAGGTGACCATTCGTATTGCGAAATTCCGAAATCCTTTACGTGAGTGAGTTGGCGGGCTTCCCCGCCGCGCCGGTCGAGAACCCATACTTGCGAGCCCTTCGCCTTGCCCGCACGGGATGACACGAAGGAAACATACTTGTCGTCGGGGCTCCATCGCGGCGAGCTCTCGGACTCCGTATCGTACGTAAGCCGGACGTCCTGACTGCCGTCCCAGCTCACCATCCAGATGCTGGTATTGCGTTTGTCGGCTTCGCGATCAACTATCGCAACGGTGTACGCGACCCATTTGCCATCCGGCGAACAGTGCGGATCGCTGATTTCCTGAAGCCGATAGAGGTCGTCCAACTGCAGCGGCCGTTTGGCGCCCGCTTGCGCGAAAACATACGGTACTGTGCAAAGAAGAAGGGCAAATTTGGCTAGCCGCATGGCGAGAGTGTAGCATCCCACGCTAACAGGCCCGTGCGCCCGCTTCGCGAAATCAAAACGCTCGTTCGGCGATCTCGATCAGATCGCGCTGCATGAGCGAAATCGGATTGCCTTTCATGCTGTTACTCTTTTCCGCTTTTCCAATTAGCGAAGTCAGTTCGAGCCGGTTAAGGCCGTGGGCGCGCAGGGGCGCTATTGAGAGCCGGCCGCAAAGTTTCGCAACCCATGCGGCGCCATCCTCGGGCTCAGCATTTGAATTACCCGTCAGAATGCGCGCAATATCGCGGTATTTTTGCAAAGCTTCGTGTTCGGGAGCGCGCTCGCGTAAGGCCCGGATGTTAATAGCCATTCCGTGCGGAAGGACCGCAGCACAGAGCGCACCGTGCGGTGCGTGAAGTAGCCCGCCGAGCGGAGCGGCGAAACCGTGAACCACGCCGAGACCTGCGTTGGCTAACGCGAGCCCGCTGAGAAGGCTCGCAAAGGACATCGATTCACGGGCGTGCCGGTCGTGTCCATCGTGAAACGCTCTCTCGAGAGAGGCTGAGGCGCGCTTCATACCTTCGATGCAAAAGAGATCTGTCATCGGGTTCGCGCGATTTGAAACATAGGCTTCAATGAGCTGAGTCAGAGCGTCGAGACCCGTTGTGGCGGTTATGCCAGGCGGTAAGTCCAGCGTTAGATCGGGGTCGACGAACGCGATTTTAGGCGCCATCACCGGGCTGCGTAGGCTGGCCTTGATTCCGTGTTCAGGTGAGCCCAGGACTGCGTTGCGCGTCACTTCCGCTCCGGTCCCGGCAGTAGTCGGGACAGCGATGACTGGAACCGGAGTGTGTTCGAGCGGACGGCCGAGGCCGATGATTTCCAGGTAATCGAGCGGCTCACCGGAGTTAGCGGCGAGCGCCGCAATCGCTTTGGCAGCATCGATCGCACTTCCGCCTCCGAAGCCAATGACGACATCGCATCCCTCCCGGGCCGATTGGACGCCTGCACGAACTATGTCCAAGGTTGGCTCGCCCTGGACGGGAAAGATCGCGCATTTCATTCCCGCGTTTTGCAGTTGCGTTAACAGGGAAGCGCCGCGGCCGGGATTACTGCCTGTGACCAAGAGCGCTCGAGCGCCGAATTCTCGACCGAGCTCCGGTAGACGAGCGACGGTTCCGCAGCCGAAGATGATTCGAGTGGCGGCCGCGAACTCAAACTGCATCGGCTTATTTATTCCCAGCCTCCGTCTTCCGGAAACACGTTTTGATACTGAATCCTGGTTCTGTCCTCGGCCATCATCCCGGCGACCGTATCGCGCCAGGTCAGGTAATGAGCGGTAGCTCCTGTGCTGGCCAGGCGCTTCAGAGTTGCGATACACCTCGATCAGCAGAAAGCGGCTCGGGTCATCAGATTGCTGAAGAACATCGAATCGTGCAATTCCGGGTTCTTCGATACTGTGGCGTGCGTTTTCGAGTGTAGCGGTTCGGAAGGCGTCGATGGATTCTGGCTTGACGCGGACGTGAACGTGAATGATGAGCATAATCGTGATTACTGTTTTGTATCCAAAGGATGCTTGGCTTTTTCGAAAAACTCGTTTTGAAGACGCAAGCTCTCCTGGTCCGCCTTTATGGCGCGGATCGCATTTGCCACCTGATCTGTCCAGGCTTTCATGTCGAACTCGCCTAATTCCCTTGTCGCAGCAGCGCCTTCGCCGGCGTAGTGATTGGGGAAGCGTGCGTACCACCAGATACCCGTGTACACTCCTTCGGGAAGGTCGAGGCGTTTCTGATCGGCGCCGGACTCGCTTTTTGCCCGGTCCAAATGAACCAAGTCCGGCCGGGAAATCATGGTGTGCGAGGTCTCCGATTCTCCGGCATGCATGTCAACGCCCGACTTAAGCGGTGGGCGACCGGCGGGATTGTGAGGGTGCAGAAAAATGTAGACCACATAATCGTGAGGCGACGCGAGCTGCGTCTGCGCGAAGTACGGCAATAGGGAGTTGTTGCCACCGTGCCCATTGACAATAAGAATCTTTTTGCAACCATTGCGAGCCATCTCGTCAGTGGTCTCCTGCAGCAGCTCCATCTGCATGCGCGGGCTGTAAGCGACAGTTCCGGGCTCGTGCCTGGCTTCGAAAATCTGGCCGAAATAGTATTCGGGAAACACCACCGCGTACTCTTGCGCCGCGGCATGCAGAGACACGTAACGGACATTGATGAGATCAGTTCCGAGAGGTAGTTGCGGACCGTGCTTTTCGATGATGCCGAATGGCAGGATGCAGGCGCCATGACTCTTCTGAATGCCTGCCGAAAAATCGGCGGCTGTGAGCTCCTCCCACTTCACGGACAAATTCTGCGCGCCGACCGTAGCAGGCGCAAGGGCTAACAGAATCCAAAGCAAGAAGAATAAACGACTTAAAATCATCGCTTCCTACGATAACGAATCGGCGTACCGGGCGGGCATGCCCGCGGCTAATTACAGGTAACGAATGTTATTCTGAATCCCGATGACGAAGGTGGATGTCACCTATAAGCTTTCGCGTGCGCTCACGGACCGCGATCTCGAAAGCATCTCCCGCATCCACACAGTCTATGGCATCCTGACAGCGCGCGTGCAGCCTTCCGGCGAAGAGTTGTTCGTCGAGTACGATGCCTCTCGCCTGTTGCCTGCGGAAGTGCGCGGCACACTCGAGGAACATGGGATTCCGCTCGTTTAATCGCCAAGTCATCGCGAACCTCGTGGCTCCTCGCGATTGTCGCTGGTGCAATCTGGGCCGCCAGCATTGATCCGAACGCTATGCCCGTGGATGTAAATCGGGGCGCTTCGGGACTGTCCCGCTGGCTCGCTGCGATTCGCACCCGCGCGAGCATTCTGATGGTCGTCGCGCATCCCGATGATGAGGATGGCGGAATGCTGGCCTACCAGACGCGTGGACTTGGGGCACGAGCTACTTTACTCACGCTCAACCGTGGCGAAGGCGGCCAGAACGTGATGTCCATGGATCTCTACGACGCCTTGGGCCTCATCCGCACACAGGAGCTGCTCGCGTCCGATCGCTACTACGGAGTCGATCAATACTGGGGCCGCGTCATCGATTATGGATTCTCAAAGACTCGCGAAGAGGCGCTGCAAAAGTGGGGTCACGATCGAGTGCTTTCTGATGTAGTGCGCGTGGTGCGTATGACGCGGCCGCTCATCATCACCTCCGTGTTTGCCGGAGCACCCACGGACGGTCATGGCAATCATCAAGTCTCAGGACAAATGGCGCAGGAGGTATTCCTCGCGGCCGGCGATCCCAACCGCTTCCCTGAGCAGCTTCACGACGGCTTGCGCGCGTGGGCGCCGCTGAAAGTCTATGCGCGCGTTCCATTCTTTTCGACAACCAAGAAGGGCATCTACGATTACGCAACCGACAAATATGTTCCAGTAAGGTTCTTCGATTACGTGCATC
Organism: uncultured Acidobacteriaceae bacterium; assembly: GCA_963803455.1. GTDB lineage: Bacteria > Acidobacteriota > Terriglobia > Bryobacterales > Bryobacteraceae > Bog-105. Next base: position 238,712 of record CAWDMK010000001.1, read on the forward strand.
AGACCTGGATTACCGAGCGGCCTGCGGCGAATGTCGAGATTCCCGAAGGCAGCCCCGATCCCGCTGCGGGTCTCACTTTCCTGCAAATCGGCCGTGCCGGGTGGGGCTATCAAAAAAGTCAGAACGGCGGCGGAACCATACCTCCTCCGGCTCGTTACAACGCGCCGTATCATCGCTACGGATCCCGCATCGAAGCCGCCGAAAAGGAAAAGTCGTTTTACGACGGCATCGATGTTTCGTTGATGGGCATCGCCTCGCTCGCGCACGGCGATACCGGATTCCTGAAGCAAGGGCTCGAGCGAATTTCTCAGCTTGCGGAGGAAGCCTCTTCCCGCTATCATCCGGACAACCCCGCCGCCATCGCTCCGATTTTGGGCGATGGCCTTAAAGCCACTCGCGCGCTACTACAGCGAGTTCGCAGCAGTCAGTTAGATGAGCCCGGCCGGAGCGATGTTGCATTCGAGCTCGGGGTAAAAGCAGAACAGTTCGAAAAGGCGCTTTGCCTTGCTCTTGGCCTCTCGTTTCAGGCGAGAGTCGCGCCGGAAAAAGAACCCACGGGTCCGTTTGCCGGTTTCGGCGGGCCGCAGGTGACATTCAGCACCGCGATCCCGGGCCAGAGTTTCAGCGTCGAATCGCACCTGCTGAATCAAAGCCCGGAACCGATCGGGATCGAAAGCATCGAGATCCAGCCCAGTGATGGAAAGGCCTGGAAGATCGTTCCCGCCGCTTCGCCGAAACCCACACTGCCCGCCGGCGAAGATGTGCGGCTTGAAATTTGCGATCACTGCGCCGCTGAATGCGCAGTTGACGAAACCGTATTTCTCGCGTCCCGATCAGGAGCAGCCCTACTACGAGTTGACCGATGAGCGCTATCGCAATCTCTCTTTCGCGCCCTATCCACTCTCGGCGACTGCGCGCGTCACGTATCGTGGAACCGATCTCGCATTGAAGCAGGTAGTCCAAACCACGCAGCGTATCGAAGACATCGGACTCGAAGCCCAGCCGTTGTTGATGGGACCGGCGATTTCCGTCTCCGTTTCTCCGGCCGCCGGAGCCGTGCCTCTCACGGCTAGCTCCTTTGCATTTTCATGCGTTCTTCGCAGCAACGTGAAAGGGCCTGCGAAAGGCGTTCTGCGCTTGCAGTTGCCCTCGGGCTGGCGCTCCACGCCCGAAGAGTATCCATTCTCGATGGCAGGCGATGGCGAGATGCACACTGCCAACTTTCAGGTAGCGCCGCACTCGATCAAACCCGAAAAGTACGAAATAAAGGCGGTCGCCGAGTACGAAGGCAAGAAGTACGAGGAAGGATACCGGCTGGCCGGCTATCCAGGCCTCACTCCCTATCCTTATTACCGTCCCGCCGCTTACAAGGCCGTTGGAGTGGACGTCAAAACCGCCCCGGGCTTGCGCGTCGCATTTCTACCGGGTACGGGCGACGATGTTCCGCGCGCCCTCGAAGATCTCGGCCTGAATGTAAAGATATTGTCCGTAGGCGACATTGAAACGGGAGACCTGAACGAGTATGACGCGATCGTCCTCGGCGTGCGAGCCTACGCCGTGAGTGCCGGGCTGCGCGCAGCAAACGGACGGTTGCTGAGTTACGTAAAAGACGGAGGGGTGTTGCTCGTCCAGTACAATCTCCAGAACTTCGATGCTGACTACGGCCCGTATCCCTTCAGCCTCGGCTCAAACCCCCAAAAAGTGGTGGATGAGACATCGGAGGTGAAGCTACTCGATCCAGCCAGTCCGGTTTTCACTTGGCCGAACCGGATCACTGAAGCAGATTTCAAGGGCTGGGAAGAAGAGCGCGGCCATGGCTTCATGCAGACCTGGGATCCGCGTTACAAGGCGCTGATCGAAACGCATGATCCCAATCAGGACCCGCAGCGCGGCGGCCTTTTGCTCGCCCGCTACGGCAAGGGCGCGTATATCTATGACGCGTTTGCGCTGTATCGCCAATTACCGTCGGGCGTGCCTGGCGCGTTTCGAATCCTGGCCAATCTGGTGAGTCTCGGCAAGAATCCGGAGTGGAAGCAGCTTGAACAATCAGGAACGCTGAAGCAGCACGCCGAATCTATCCTATATGACCCGAAACACGTCTTCTAAGCTGCCGCTATTTCTTATGCTCGCGGCCCTTTTTGTTGCCGGCGTTTGCAGCGCCCGCACCAAGGTTCCGTTCCCGGACGCCGCGCAAGATACGCCTCTAGCGGCGAACCGAGGTCATGAGAAAGCCGTTTTGGCGGGCGGCTGTTTCTGGGGCGTTGAAGCCGTTTTCGAACACCTCAAAGGCGTAACCAACGTAGTCTCGGGCTTCGCTGGCGGCGAGAAGTCGACTGCGCACTATGAGACGGTGAGCAGCGGCAGGACCGGGCACGCCGAATCGGTCGAGATCACCTACGATCCGTCCAAGATCACGTACGGCCAGTTACTGAAGGTCTATTTCTCTGTCGCGCACGATCCGACCGAGTTAAACCGGCAAGGTCCCGATACCGGCACTCAATACCGCTCCGCTATTTTTTACATGAATGACGATCAGAAGCGAGTCGCCGAAGCTTACATTCACCAGCTCGAAGACGCGCATGTGTTCTCGCGGCCAATCGTCACCCAGGTAGTTCCGTTTCACGGCTTCTACGCAGCCGAGAGCTACCATCAGCACTTTCTCGACCGCAATCCGGACAACCCGTACATCATGTACAACGATCTTCCTAAGCTCGCAGAACTGAAGAAGCAATATCCGCAAATGTGCAAGCGCTAAGGCGCGCTATTGTTTCGGCTCAGGCTCTTGTTTTTTGGCCTGCGTCGCGGGGGCCGGGTTAGCGGCAATATCCAGTATTCGGACCATCTCTGGCGTGTGGTCGTACTGGCTCAATTTCCTCGACTCGCTCAGCTTATCTTTGTAACGCGCCTGCAGTTGATAATCGATGGTGAAACTCAGGTCATCGAAGCGATACTGTCCGTCGCCCTTAGTAATGAACGTCACCTTCTCGTTGGCTTTCGTATCCGTCAAGGTCACGAGCGCTCCCTCGAGCGGCTGCCCTGAAGCGTCCACCACCTTCCCTTTCACCGAACGGGATGTCGGCGCTTTATTTTTCTTATTCGGCGGCCGATGATTCCCGAGAAACACGCTGGGCGCATGCGCCGGATTTGAATCTGTCGATTGAGCGGGGGCGGCCGCGCCGAACGCCGCAATCACAAATATGGCCAGGAGAAGATGCTTGCTCATCTTGAATACCTCATCCCGTGCGGGGACATTCGTATCGTAACAAGCAACGCAGATAGCAAGTCTATCTTCTAACAGCCGTGAAGCGCTACTATTTGATCGCAAGTCTCGCCCTAATTGTAGGGATTCGCCCATCCATGTCCGGAAGCCAAGCCACTACTTCAGAGGAGCGCATCGTGATAGACGCGAATGCTCCGGCCCATCCCTTCCCGCATTTTTGGGAGCGGATGTTCGGCTCGGGTCGCGCCGTATTGAGCCTGCGCGAAAGCTATCGCTCGGATCTGAAAGCCGTCAAGAAAATTAGTGACTTCAAATACGTCCGTTTTCACGCCATCCTCGATGACAATATGGGCGTCTATGACGAGGACGCGCAAGGCAGACCGGTTTATAATTTTTCCTACGTCGATCAAGTCTATGACGGGCTTCTCGAAAATGGAGTGAAGCCGTTCGTCGAGATCAGTTTCATGCCGCGTAAGCTGGCGGTGAATCTGACGCCGCACCCGTTCTGGTATAAACCGCTCCCGTCGCCGCCCAAAGATCCGGCGAAATGGGGCGCGCTAATGGAAGCCTTTACGAAACATCTGATCGAGCGGTACGGCAATAGCGAAGTCGAGCAATGGTATTTCGAGGTTTGGAATGAGCCGAACATCGATTTCTGGGATGGTGTTCCAAAACAACCTACTTATTTCCAGCTCTATGATGTGACCGCTGCAGCGGTGAAGCGCGTCAATCCAAAGATTCGGGTGGGCGGCCCTGCGACCGCGCAAGCCGCATGGGTGGATGCCTTCATCGCGCACTGCACTGAAAAGCACGTCCCTTTCGATTTTGTTTCGACTCACGTGTATGGAAACGACACCTCGAAAGACGTCTTCGGCAAGAACCAGCCCATTCCCCGGCGCGACATGGTGGCACGGGCGGCGAAGAAAGTGTACGACCAGGTGAAAGCGTCCGCGGCCCCGAACACACCGATCATCTGGTCTGAATACAACGCGAGCTATATGACGCAACCGGAGGTGACCGACAGCGCGTTCATGGGCCCGTGGCTCGCAAACAACATTCGCGAATGCGACGGCCTCGCAGACCTCATGTCGTACTGGACCTTTTCGGACGTTTTCGAAGAACAAGGCGTAGTGAAAACGCCTTTTTACGGCGGCTATGGGCTGGTTGCGGAGGGTGGCATTCCCAAGGCGGCATTCCGCGCGTTTGAGCTACTGCACCGGCTGGGCAACAAACGCGTGCCCGTGCAGTCGGAGAACGCATTAGCGACAAAGCGGGCCGACGGAACGCTCGTAATTGCTGTTTGGAATTACGCGGAGCCGGGCGAGCAGGCCGGACCCAAGACGTTCCGGCTGGAGGTGAAAGGTTCACGCGCGACCGAATACACGATGCAATTTGTCGATCCCGATCACGGATCGGCATGGAAGGCTTGGCAAGACATGGCAAATCCGGCGTACCTCTCGCGCGACCAGATCCGAGAGTTAATTCAAGCTTCCGAGCTTGCGGCGGCCCAGAAGCGCTCGATCGGCAAACCCATCACCATTGCTCCCCAGGGGCTCGCGGTAATCGAGTTCCGTTGAGGAATTATGAAGGTATCAGCGCTGTAGAATCACGCTCCGAACGGATTTTGGTCCGGACGCCAGTCTCCATCAGCGGTTCCATACGGACTAGCCACGACCACGAGATAGCCGTCCAGGTCCCGCATCCAGCACTCCCAATGATTTGGGCCGCCGTCACCATCTGGCGGATTTCGATGCCGCGGGATGACGATTTCGACTTCCATTTCCGCAGCGCGCTGCGCGACCGCTTCAAAATCATCTACCTCGAACCACAGCAAGACGCCGTTTCCATACGGTTTGTCGTCCCGGTCGCCTATGTGACCGTGATGATGCTCTACTTCGAAGCTGTGCAGTTGAAGCACAAGTTGACCGTCTGAAACCAGCTGTTCATAAGCGGTGCCGCCATGATTGCTCCGGCAGCCGAGCAGGCGTTGATACCATCTGCTGCTAGCCTCTACATCGGTCACAGCGATCAGGGGTTGCGGACGCATTCGAGCAGAGTATCAAACTGCAGTCTCCTTGCTTGGGTACGACGCGCTGGGCCACGATTACTGAAGCAAGTCACTGACAATCTCGAACCGATAACCCTTATCCTTCAAATTTGCAACGATCTCGTGGAGCGCGCTCAGCATTTCCCTCACATCAGGATTCGGCTCGACCGTGCGTCCGTCATGCAGGCAGATGATTCCGCCCGGTGATGAATGCGCCAGCACGTGTTTCGCAATACGCTTGGCCGGCCATTTCCAGTCATTTCCAATTACGGTCCACATCACGCCCAAAAGGGACAGTTTGCGTTGCACGTCAGCCATTCCGAACCAGCGATAGCCATATGGAGCGCGCAGCAGCATCGGCGTGAAGCCCGTTTCTGACTGGATGATTCTCTGGGTTGTTGTAAATTCCCGATCGACGAAATCGCGCGATTTGAACGGCAGCTTGGGATGCGAATACGTATGATTGCCGAGCTGGTGCCCGTTGGCCGCAACCTCGCCTGCAATCTGCGGAAGGCGGCGAACGTTCATGCCGCACTGGAAGAAGGTAGCCGTAATGTTCTCTTCCGCCAGATATTCGAGAAGCGGCAGCGTGCCTTCGCTCGGGCCATCGTCGAACGTCAATGCAATGGAACGCCTGTGGCCCGGGCCGCGATAGACCGATGGCCCAAAAAGCTGTGATGACTTGGAGAGGCTCCCGTAGGCAAGTGTTGCGGAAACGCCGCCCAGCACCGCTCCGCCCGCGACCGCTGCTGCTGAAATAGGGCGCATCCCGACTATTCGCGGAGATCTTCACGAGCGGGCGCTGAAGCGTGGTACTCATTGCGCACACGCTCCGAGTAGAGCTGCAGTAGTTCACCGATGCGCTTGTAGTTCGGCGATTTCACAACGAAGCCCACGTGATGGCGCTTGTGCATGCGCCACACTAGCTCGGGTTCGTGAAAACTGGACGTATCGGGCCATTCTTGGCGCGCGAGCGAAACCAGCAAGCCCGCATAATCGTTAGCAGCTTCGGGCTGCGGGTAAGGAGTTCCGCAAGCCGCGGCATACTCGACCTTCGCCCACTCCTCCCACAGATCAATTCCCGTTGCGGCCTGAATGAGGTCCGAAATGTGAGCGCCCCCGACACGAGCGGAGGTCTCCAGGAAATAGAAGCTCTTGTCCTCGTGAGCGCGGAGGAACTCGGTGTGTGAGACGCCGTCGGTAAGCCCAAAAGCTTTGAGAACCCGTTCGTTCAGCCACTTCAGAGCACTGTCGATCTCCGAGCCCCGTTCCAGGATTCTCGTGGTAAATATACCGCCGCCCTGCGTGACATCGAGCGGCGGCGTTCCGTACGCGCTCGCGACCGCATAGACCATCTCGCCTTTGAACCAGATCGAATCCACGTGAAAGATATCGCCGGGCACAAAGCGTTCCAGCACAAAGAAGGATTGCTTATCGCCGAGGCTGTGAATCTTGTCCCAAACTTCTTGCCCCTTGCGAAATTTCTTGATGCCGATCGCGCCTGCCATCAAGCGAGGCTTCAGCAGCCAGGGAGGAGGCACCGTCTCGAGATAGCGCGTGATCCTTTCATAGTTAAAGGTGGCTGTAAACTCCGGAACCGGAATGGCATGCTCCGCTGCACGCATGCGCATGGCCAGCTTGTCACGAAAATAGCGCGTCGCCGTCTCACCCAGGCCCGGCAGCCGCAAGTGCTCCCTCAAGAATGACGCCTTTTCGACATCGAAATCGTCGAGTGCGACGATCCTGTCGATCTGCAAGGTCCGGCAAAGATGACTGACCGCGAGCAGCGTATCCTGGAGGTTCCATTCGTGCTGCTGATCGGGCATGTAAAAAATATCGTCTAAGCTCTCGAGCGGCCATTTCGCCGTGTGCTGAAGGCTTAAAGACGTGAGAAGGAAAACCCGGCAGCCCTGGCGCTTCGCTTGCTTTAGGAAACTCTGCCCCTTTTCGAAACTCGCGAGGCACAACAACGTCAAAGGCTGTGAAACCCCGGGCGTGTCCGATTCCTGCATACCCGAACAAATAAGGATACCCTTTTAGTAGCTCCGGCAACTTGAACTCGATGGAAAAACTGAAGCTAAAGCACCTCCTTGCCATCCGCTGGTTTCACTGGATTAACTTTCCACTGCTATTTTTGATGATCTGGAGCGGGCTCTTGATCTATTGGGCTTACGATATTTATCACATTGGCCCGCTGCACTTGTTTCCCGCCTGGGTCTACCGGACGCTGCATATGGATCACCGGCTGGCGGACGGCATGGGGCTGCACTTCGTGTTTATGTGGCTGTTTGTGATCAATGGCGTGCTCTATGTCGCTTACACTTTCTTATCCGGCGAGTGGCGTTTCCTGGTGCCGCGTTCGATGTCGACTTTTCGGGACGCGTGGTATGTGGTATTGCACGACTTCGGATTGCATAAGGACATTGCGATTCAAGGGAAATACAATGCGGCTCAGCAGGTCAGCTACTCGGCAATCATCGTGATGGGTCTGGGTTCGGTGTTAACCGGCTTTGCGATTTACAAGCCTGCGCAACTATGGTGGCTGGCGGCTCTGTTCGGCGGGTACAGCGCAGCACGGTTGATTCACTTCGTCCTGACGCTGGGGTATTTGGCATTTTTCGTCGTGCATATCGCGCAAGTGATTCGAGCCGGTTGGAACAATTTCCGCGGTATGGTCATAGGCTATGAACTGGTGCACGGGAATGAGTGATCGCCATCCTGAGATTGTGCTTCCTTCCGATGAAGCGAAGAGGCAGTTACAGCGAAGAACGCGCCGGGACTTTCTCATTGGAGGAGCAGCGGCTGTTGGCGCGATCAGCGGGTATGAGTGGATGCGATCTAGAAAGCGCGACAATGGGCTGCAATGGCCCGAACGCCGCGTGCTCGATTGGAACGGAAAGCTGGGGCACGGCTATGTCAGCGACTCGCATCTGATGCCTACGTACTCGCGCACCCAGGTAGGATGGCTGAAGCCCAACGGCGATATCGGCATGGACGGCGATGCCGATGCGGACAAATGGAAGGTTAAGGTCACGAATGACGAAGGCGGGCCGGATCTCGATTTGTCATTGAGCGACATCACCGCGCTTCCGAAAACCGAAATGATCACCAGGTTCTGCTGCATCGAAGGCTGGAGCACGATCACTTACTGGGGCGGAGCGCGCTTTTCCGACTTCACAAAAAAGTACTTCCGCCCGGATCGGAAGCTGACCGACTTCGTGTATCTGGCAACACCGGGCGAAGATTATTACGTGGGACTCGATATGAAGAGTGCGCTGCATCCCCAGACCTTGCTGGCTTACGAACAGAACGGCAAACCGCTGGCTCCCGAACACGGCGCGCCTCTTCGCCTGGTGATTCCGGTGAAGTACGGGATCAAACACCTGAAGCGCGTGGCTGTGATTCAGTACACGGACGATAAGCCGGCCGATTACTGGGCCGAAGAAGGCTACGACTGGTTCGCGGGCCTGTAGGGAATGCCGGAAGCCAAGCTGTATTGTGGAACCTCGGGCTTCGCGTATCAGAGCTGGAAGCCCGATTTTTACCCGGAGAAGCTGCCCAGCTCACAATTTCTTTCCTATTACGCCAGCCGCCTCAACGCTGTCGAGGTGAACTACACGTATCGCCGCATCGCGCAGGCGAGCACGTTCGAAAAATGGATCGCAGCGACTCCCGATGGATTCGTGTTTCTGCCAAAGGCGCACATGACGATCACGCACTCGCTGAAGCTGAAGGACGCGGGCGACTTTACGCGCGTGTTTCTGCAATCGTTAGAGCCGCTGCGCAGCGCGAATCGCCTCGGCCCGATTCTGTTCCAGCTTCCGCCGTCCTTCAAGGCGGATCTCGAGACTCTTCAGGATTTCATCACGCTGCTGCCGAAGTCGATTCAGGCCGCCTTCGAATTTAGAAACGCCACTTGGTTCGATGAAGCTACTTATAAATTGCTGCGCGAAGCCAACGTGGCGCTGTGCATGGCCGAGAACGAGAATCTGGAGACCCCGCACGTCGTCACGGCCGATTTCGTGTATCTGCGACTGCGCAAGCCTGACTATGCCGAATCCGAATTGGCGAGCATCGCTTACCGCGTCCAGCAATATCGCGCCAATGAGTACCCGACGTTTGCAATTTTCAAACACGAAGAGACACCCGCAGGCGCCTTGAATGCCGAAAAGCTGCTGAACGCCCAAACAGTAAAGGGGCTGCCGGTATAAAACGTCGTCGATGACGCTGACCAGAAGAGAGTGGATGCGTTTGGGCGTAGGTCTGAGCGCGCTGCCGCTTGCGGGCGGCCAGGCAAATCGGCCCGAGCCTCTGTTTATCGAAGTTCCTACTTCCTCGAGCGGCATCGAGTTCGTGCACGACAACGCTATGTCGCCGAATCGCTACTTGCCCGAGAGCATGGGGCCTGGCGCCGCGTTTCTGGATTTCGACAACGACGGATGGATGGACATTTACATCGTCAATAGCGGCCGTTGCGATTTCTGGAAGCCGGAGAAGCCGATCCGCAATGCTCTATACAGAAATAATCGCGACGGCACATTTACTGACGTGACGGAGAAGGCCGGCGTGTCCGGGGGCACGTTCGCAATGGGCGTCGCGGCCGGCGATTACGACAACGATGGTTGGCCGGACATATTCGTCACCTCTTACGGCAAGTGCATTCTGTATAAGAACAATCGCAACGGCACCTTCAGCGATGTAACTGAGAAGTCCGGGCTCGGCGTTCAAGGCTGGACCACGAGCGCGGTCTGGTTTGATTACGACAACGACGGCAAGCTGGACCTGTTTGTCTGCAGCTTCGTCGATTACTCCGCGAGTCACAGATTCGCGTGCGGCGATAACCGGATTGGAAGGCGCTATTACTGCATTCCGAGCCTGTTCAAGGGCACCCCAAGCTTTCTTTTTCACAACAACGGCGACGGCACGTTCACGGAGGTGAGCAAGGGCACGGATATCGCCAAGGCGATCGGCAAAGGCCTGGGCGTCGTCGCGACGGATATCAATAACGATGGCAGAATGGATCTGTTCGTCGCGAACGATACTGTGCAGAACTTTCTGTTCGTGAATCGCGGGCCCGGGCCCGAACGGCACGTGGAAATGGGAGGAGATCGCGCTTCAGGCCGAAGTTGCGTTCAGCGAAAATGGCCGCGCTCGCTCGGGAATGGGGGTGGATGCCGCCGATCTGGCTGGGAACGGTTGGCAAGATCTGTTCGTGGCCAACATCGATCACGAAATGTTCTCGCTATATCAGAACAATAAAGATGAAACATTCCGCGATGTTGCGGTGGGGCAGGGCATTGCCCAGGCGACGCGGCTCCTCAGCGGCTGGGGACTCAAGTTTTTCGATTATGACAATGATGGCGCAATCGATTTGATTCTCGCCAACGGGCATCCGGACGACATGATCGGCCAGTACTCGCCTCCGGTTACGTACAAGGAACCCTTGCTGCTCTTTCATCAGGAAAATGGGAGGCTCGAAAACGTCACGGCGCGCGCGGGCCCGGCATTTGGAAAAAACTTTGCGGCGCGGGGTCTTGCAGTGGGCGATTACAACAATGACGGAGGCGTGGACGTGTTGGTCTGTGTGAATGGCGGCGCGCCCGTGCTGCTGAAGAACAACGCCGCGAATGGAAACAATTGGCTGGGCCTTAAGCTGGAAGGCGTTACCTGCAATCGCGACGCAATTGGAGCGAAGATTTACTGGACCGCCGGAGGGAAGAAGCGATACAGATTGAAAAACAACGGCGGAAGTTATCTTTCGTCGCACGATCCCCGCGAAGTGCTCGGCATCGGCAAGGCGGCCAAAATCGATGAAGTCGAAATTCACTGGCCCGCGCCTAGCAAGCAGATAGACAAAGTGACGAAGCTACCGATCAACACTTACGTCCGCGTTGTGGAAGGCAAAGGCGTGGCTAGTTAGTTTCCATCACAAAAATCGATTAATCCGCTCGCTTACGGTCGCGGCTCAGTTTCGGCTGTTATGCGGATTTGATCCAGCCTTTCTTTTTGAACTCGTAATAGCGGCCGTTGCGGATGGCGCCTTCGATCTGTTCCTGCTGCTGGCGGGCGATGATTTCCTGAGTTGAAAATTCAAAGCCAATTTCGGCTGGATCGAACGGTAAACCCATAGCTTGCGCCGTGTTGTAGTGCTCGAGGGCATTGCGCCAGCGCGCCTTTTCGGCTTGTTGCTGTTGCTCGGCGGCCGCGCGGCGCTCGGCGATCAAGCGCTTCAGCTCGGTTTCTTCCTTGGCGCACTGGCGGCGCAGGCGCGCTTCCTGAATGGAGAGATTGTTCAGATCGCGGCGGTAGGTGAGGAAGATCTGGCCCTCGATCATGGTTTTGCGGACGGCCAAGTCTTGTTCGTCGGCGAATTGAGAGGCCAGCTCGCGGCGGCCGATTGCGTAGATGCCGGTTTCGAGCGAGCGAATGCGGTCCAGACGCCAGAGCGCATCGGCGATGGATTCGGTGAGGCGTTTTTCCTGGTCCGTTGCAGGGGAATACTGAGCGAGTACACGCTCGATGTGGGCCTGGTAGGCGGCAACGTCATCGCTAGGCAGGAGGACGGTGCGGCCAGTGAGGCCGGTTTTGAGTGCGTTGTGCGAAACCTTGGCCTTGCCCTCAGACGAGGTGGGGCCGGTTGATTGTTGCGCATTCGCGCGATTCGCTGTGAGTTGTTCTGGTGAGGCCATGAAAGTCTGCTTTCGGCCCCGAATATAGACGGGGCTGAAGGCGGATGGCGGGTGGCGAGAAGCAGACGCGCGGGTGGGAAGGGCTAGAAAAATTTTGTTTTGTTGTGAATGAACAATGACGCGGACATGCCGCCACGAATGGCGGCATGGCAGGTCTGGAGACCTGCTCCACGGGAAGCTAGGTCGCCAGCATTTCGATGATGTGATCGAGCTTAGTATCGAGCAACTTGAATTTGTCGTCGATGTGCTGGTTGAGAGAGGTTGCCAAGTCGTCAATGCGCTTGTCCATGCCGCTGAAACGGCCGTCCATGCCGCTGAAGCGACCGTTCACCGAGTCCCGCAGATCGCCGATGCGGGAATTGTTGAACAGCACGGCGACGATCGCAGCAAGGAAAGCCACCGCGATCGTAACCATCTGCGTGTCAGTCATGCTTCGAGTGTACCCGAATTGGAGGCGCGCAGAGATGCCGCCACGAATGGCGGCATGACAGGTCTGGAGACCCGCTCCACGAGGAGCTATCTTTTGAAAGTTTGTAATCGGAGCGTGTCTTTGCCCTCTTCTACGCGATAGAAGCGGTCCGCGTCAACGTTCTTGAAGGTCTGTCGCAAGCCGCTAGGCCATCCAATATCGACGTTCTCAATCCGCGTCTGGCTCCCCAGTCCGAAGTGGGCGCGCAGATCACTTTGCGAGAGATAACTGCCGCCGCCCGCGATTTCCCGAATCTGAGAAACGCCGCCGGAGGTGAGCTTGATTCTCGCGCCCATTGCGTCCCGGTTGCTCCTCGTTCCCACTAATTTGAAGCTCACGAAATGATTGCCTGTCGCGGCGGCATTACTGTGCAGCAGCAGTGGCGGATCGCCGTTATTTCCGACTACGATCTCCTCGTATCCGTCGTTATCAAGGTCGGCGTAGGCCACGCCGCGTCCGAGATGCGGAGTCGCGAAGCCGCTGCCTGACGACGCAGTAACATCCGAAAACCGGCCCTTGCCGTCATTATGGAATAACGAATTGATCTGCTTGTAATGAATCTCGGGCGCGGTCTTCTCGACATCCTGGTAGACGTGGCCGTTCGCGATGAACAGATCGAGGCGGCCGTCATTGTCGTAATCGACGAAGCCGCCTCCGAAGCTCAAGACGCCTTGGGTTGCCGCGGTGATCCCGGCGCGATCGCTGACTTCTTCGAGGAAGCCGTGCCCGTCGTTGTGCCAGATGTGGTCGCCGGCACCCTGGAAGTCGGAGATGTACAGGTCGAGAAATCCGTCGTTATCGTAGTCGCCGAACGACATGCACATGGCGGCCATGGGATTGCCGTTCTCGGTGAGCGCGATTCCTGTCGTCAGAGCTACTTCTTTGAACGTGCCGTTGTGTTCGTTGTGATAGAGATAGACGTCGATTCCGTCATTCGCTACGAACAGGTCCGGCCAACCGTCGTTATCGTAGTCGGCGGCGGCGACCGACAGATTCTTGCCGTTCGGCTGAAAAATTTTGGCCTGCCTTCGTGACGTTCGTAAACGTTCCGTCGCGATTGTTGTGATAGAGCACAGCCGGAGTGCCTTTGTAGACCCACGGACCGCAGCTTGCCTGGACATCGCGCCCGATAATGCACGTGCGCTGGCTGCCCGGCCCGAAATTGACGTAGCCGCCCGCGTAGAGATCCAGGTAGCCGTCGCGATCATAATCGAAAAACGTCGCCCCTGAATGAAAGACGGTTCCGAAATCCGCGCCGTCGACGTGCGCCTTCTCGGTCACGTCGGTGAATGTGCCGTCCCCGTTGTTGCGATATAGGATGTTCTTGCCGTATTGCGTGACGTAGAGGTCCGGGTGGCCATCATTGTCGTAATCGCCCCACACGCAACCTATTCCATAAGCATTGCCGGGCACGCCGGCTTTTTCAGTTACGTCGGTGAACGTGCCGTCGCCATTGTTCCGATACAGCGCGTTGCGGACCTGCGGGCCGCCGCCGTAAAGATCGCGGCCATTCACGAAGTAGATATCTACGAAACCGTCGGAATCGAAATCGGCGACGCATACGCCCGGTCCGGCTTCTTCGAGGATGGTTGAGATGCCGCGCGTGCCCTTGTAATGCGTGAAGTTGATGCCGGCGGTTTTGGCTATGTCAGTGAACTGAATTCCCGGTCCCGTGCTGAGCGACAATGCGGCGGAAACCGTGAACAGCAGCAGACCGCAAGCTAACGTTCCGGCGCAAACTCCTCGCGTGTGATCTCGGAGCCGTTCTGATTTTTTAATTGACAATCCCAGAGTTCCCGTTACTATTGATGCCACTAGCGATTAGCTGATTCTACCGACGAAACCGGACACGGGCATTTAAGATCGGCGACACTGTCCCTGCGCACGATCTCCTTGGGACCCTCGATAACTTAGGGTCCAAGAGGCCGCTCATCGCAATGTCGCCCGCAGGGAGCCAAACGGCAATTTAGTGAACCTTATCATTCGTTGTGTCGATATGGTACCCACCAGTAAGTTTGACTTTGAAATAGCGCTCGATAATGATCCGACGAATTGGTAGCCTCCCAGCAATTCTCTTATTGTGTTGCTGTTCCTTCCCGCTGCTGGGGAAGGAACAACATCTTCGGTTTGAGACGAGTCCGAGACTTACGAGCTCAGCTTTGATGATCAGATCATTCCGTATGCAGAGATGCACCGGATCGCTTGGCTATCGCCCTTAATCGATCCGACCCTTCCAGGTGCTCCTTTCATGACGACTGTTCAAAGGGTCGTGCCAGGCAAAATTGAAAAGTTTATCATCGCATTGCCGCTTGAGACCTGCATGCCCGGCTACACAGAGTGCATGCATTCGACTCTGGATGCCGCTTTTTTGCGCAACGCCACCGAAGTTCTTAAGAAAACTCGGGAGCAGCTTAAATTGCTTAAGGAAGAGCCCTTACCCGCCTTTCTGGAACCCGTTCGCTCCTATCTCCTTTTCACACTTCGGAGGCACGCTCGGCTGGAAGGAAGCCGAGTATGCCTATTTACGCGATTCCAATACGGAGACCGTCAGCGAGCAATTCTGCAATTATTGCTCGTGCAATGGCAAAGCCGACATCCTCGAGAGGATGGCGGAACAGAAAGGATGTCCTAATGCAGTACAACATCAAAGAAGTCTGGACGCCGAAGTTGGTTGAATGAACCGGTCGATCGCCCTCCGCATCCCTAGAGGGCAGCGCAAACCGCTTGCTGACGCGCGCGGCTCAGTTAAGGATATCCGAGGCGTGCCTTACCGGCGCTATTTCCGCCAAGCGGCGCAAAATGCGCTTGATCATTGCGGTGGCCTTTGGTCAGAAGCGGGCGTCCCTGCGTTGCCGGAAACCTGCTTTTTGATCTCGTCCTGGGTCTGGTTCAGCTTTTCCGAAGCCTGGCGGTGTGCAATGAACTCCCGATCCGCATCGGCTTTGCGTCCGGCGCGGCGATAGGCGGTTGCAAGATGGAAATGCACGACCGGATTCGAGGGCTGAAGTTTCTCCGCGATTTCAAGCGGCGCTATCGCTTCAGCAGGCTTATCAGCACCCAGCAGCGATCGCCCCAGTCCCAGGTAAGCATCCGCGAAACTTGCATCCAGCTTGGTCGCTTTCGAAAAATACTCAATCGCTTCGGGCCATTTCTCGGCCTGCCGCGCGAGCTCGCCTAAGATGAAGTTCGCCCCGGCATTCGAAGGATCGACTTTCAGCTCGTCTTCAAATTCGCGGCGCGCCTGATCTTTGACGTCTGGAGGCGGATTGGGCTCTGAAAGCAGCAGCCGACCCAGTTGATAATGAATCCCGGGCATTTGCGGATCTTTCGCGAGAACGGTGCGATATTCTTCCGCCGCCTCCTTCCATTTCCCCATGGTCTCGAGCGCTTCGGCATTCAGCTCGCGTACTTGCGGAGAGCCCGGCGCGCTGGTCAGCAGCTCGTTCGAGGCCTTCAACGACAAGTCGGAGTACACGTGCGAGGAAAGATACAGAATTTCAGCATCGTGCGGAAACTCGTGGTTCAGCCAGACCAGGAATGAGACGGCGCGGCTGGCGTCGTTCTTCGACATGCTGCACTTCACGCCGGCGATGCCAACCTTCCGCTTCAGATCGCTGTCCTGAAGATGGCCGATGGCTTTGGTCAGCTCGGGAAGGGCCTCTGCGCAGTGGCCCGTGTTCGCTAGTATTACGGCGTGCTCGACGGTAGTTTTTTGCGCTAACGCGAGGACAGGAACCAATGAAAGCGCCAGGAGACCTGACCTGACTGCCGTAATCATGCAACTACTAGCGTACTGCGAGAACCGCTCGCTGACGGTCGCGGCTCAGCATGCAGGAGCAAGAAACCGCTTGCTGAGGCGCGCGGCTCAGATAGGCGCTGTTCGGAGTCACGCGCGTCAGCAGCATATGGCCGGTTCAGAATAGGTACTTCAAAGCGAACTGGATGTTCCTCGCGCCTTGCGCACTTTGGAGCAGGCCAAGATTACTGCCTAAGCCAACGTTCGGCGAATTCAGAATAGGCGTGTTGGTCAGGTTGATCGACTCGGCTCTAAATTCGAGCTTCTGACGTTCCGTGACTGTGAAAAATTTCGAGAGGCTGAGGTCGAGCGTGTGCAAACCGGGCCCTCGCACTGTGCCAACGCCGCAGGTTCCAAAGGTCCCTGGAACTGCCGGCCCGTAGGCATTGGGATCGAACCATTGATAGCCACCTGATGGCGAATTCTGCTCGCCGAAGACGGTTGCGGGGGCAACGCAATTCGCACGGGACCCACGCGAATTCGTACCCGAAGCATCTCCGGCCGAGATGGTGAGAGGGAAGCCGCCATGCAGGCTAAAAATGCCGTTGATCTGCCAATCGCCGATGACCGCGTTCACGACTTTGTTCATATCCTTTCCGAAAGCGCGATCGCGTCCGAGAGGGAGATCGTAGGTCGCATAGCTGGTCAGAACGTGCGTGGCGTCATAGTAACAGGGGCCCCATTCGGCCTTCTTGTCGTACAGATTTTGCCAATACGGCGAGGTCGGCGTGGTCTGACCACCCCATGAGCCATAGTAGCCGCTCGAATCCGTCATGCACTTCGAGTACGTGTACGCGACCGAGTACTCGAGCCCGCTCGCGAGCCGCTTCTGCAGCACGGCCTGTAAAGCGTTGTAACTCTGATTGCCGTTGGTGGCAGTACCGGAGATCTGGCCGATCTCACCCTGCAGCGTTGGATTCCCCGAAAGATAGGGACTGTTTGCGACTGTTCCATCGGGCAGCAGCTGCTTCTGCAAATAGGGCATGGGTACGGCGAGGTGGGTAGTGCGCTGGCCGACATAACCCACCTGCAGGGTGGTCGAACTGTTTAGCTCTTGTTGGACCGTGAAGTTCCACTGATTCGAAACGGCGGGGCGGACATTCGGGTCCCAAACGCGCAGCGTCGCCCCGGCAAATTGATTACCAGGATTCTCTAGGAAAGGCAGGAAGCCATCGCTCAGGGTAGATCCGGGGAAGCTGAGGGACTGGTATTTCAAATCGTTTTCATGAGCAAATGGAGGATTGATCGGCAGCCGCAGGTTCGTGCCGGTCCCTTCCAAGTAACTCGATAAGGTGTACGCCGTGCGGATCACAGTGTTCCTTCTGGGATTCCAAGCGATTCCGATACGGGGTTGGTAGTTTGTGATTCCGTTGTACTGGTTGTAGAGAGCCCGGCTGTTGCCGTTCTGTCCCGGAAGTTCCAAAGCCCCGGAGAACAGCCCGAAGTTGGCTTGCCGGTCTTTCACCTCGATCCAAGGCGTGTGGAGTTCCCAGCGCACGCCGAGATTCAGGGTCAGTGTGGGCGTGACGTGCCAGTCATCTTGGAAGAACGTCGCGAAAATGTTAGCGCGCTGGCCCCAAGTACCGCCGTTGACACCGCCTCCGATTTCGGCCGGCAAGCCCATCATAAAGTCTGCTTCCGCTATGCCCGTAGCCGCGCTCGCCGTGGCCAATGGATTCGGACCAGCAGTGTAGCGCCCATCGAAGGTAAACGTGCCCGCCCGTCCGTTATTGCCGGAATAGAAACTATTGATGCGCTGGCGCCAGCCCTGGAAACCGATATGCATGGTGTGCACACCCTTACTGATGTTCATGGTGTCTTCGTACTGAATCACCGTGTCCGCGAATAGCTGATAGACATCTGAATTACCGACGGTTGCCGCGTTCCCGCCGCTAAAATCCATTGCCGGTAGAATGCTGGATGGGATACCGGGAAGACCCACAGTCTGTGGGAAATTGCCCGTCCCATTTACAGCGGCGCCGTTGTTGACCAGTACGTAATTTATGCCAAACCGGGCATCATTGATGATAGACGGGCTGAACGTGTGCACCCAATCGAGTACGCCGTTCCATGTGGGGTATGTCGCGAACGAGTTATAAAACAGGGGCATGTTGTTGGTACCCGGGTTGTCGATCAGGCTTCGTGAAAAGCGGCCAAACACGCGGTTGCTCTCTGAGGCATTCCAGTCGATTCTTGCATCGCCTTGGTCACCGTTAATCGCACTTTGCGAGGAGTAAAGATAGTTGTTGAGCAGCCCGGAGGTCGTCGGTAACGGGTAAACGGACGAATTGACGATTGCGAGAGCCACGGGATTGAGCAGATTAGCTGGAATGATGTTTCCTGTAAACGGCACGCGATTTGTCGTGCCATTGCTCGAATACGGGTTATACAGCTGGATCGGATGCGGCCCTTGCAACAGCTGCGAGAAGTCTCCGCGCCGTTCGGCTGCTGTGAACACGCTAGTTGCGCTTGCGCTCGTGGGGAAGTCAAAGCGCTGACCCTGATAATCGACAAAAAAGAACAGCTTGTCACGAATGATTCGACCACCAAAGGTTCCACCGAATTCGTTCCAGCGCAGCTTCTGCCTGGAGGCGCCGGTGAAGTTATTCGACCATGAGTTCGCGTTTAATACGTCATTACGGAAAAATTCGAAAATGTCGCCGTGAAACGCATTTGCGCCTGACTTAATCTGGGTGCTGATGATGCCGCCCATGAAGTTGCCGAATTCCGCCGGCGCGTTCTGCGTGATCTCGTTGAATTCCTGAATGGCATCAACGCTGGGCGCGTAGCCGACCAGGTTATCGGAGACCTGGTTGTTGTCCATACCGTCCAGAATGAAATTGTTCGCCTGCTCGCGGTTGCCGTTGACGTACGGCCGCCCGCTATTCGCAGTCGTTTGGCCGTTTGTAAAAGTTGAGGGGTCCGGATGAACACTTCCAGGCGCCAGCAATGTCAATTGCACGTAATTTCGTGTCGCCAGCGGCGCAGTAGTGACCGATCTCGAGTCGATGACTTGACCCAACTGCGTAGATTCGGTCTGCAGCACGGGCGCGGCGCTGGTGACTTCAACCGTGGTTGCGACGTTGCCCACCTGCATTGAGAAGTCAAGCTTTGCGACCTGGTTTAGCTGGAGCGTGATATTCGACACCGTGGCAGTTTGAAACCCGGCGTTCTCGGCCTTGACGTTGTAGGTCCCGACAAGAATGTTCGAGATGGTGTAACGCCCGTCCGAGTTGGTGGTGGCCGTGTATTGCGTGCCGCGCTGGATATCCGTTGCGGTAACCTTCACTCCCGCCATCGCCGCTCCGCTCGGGTCGGTGACTTGCCCGTCGATTGTCGCTGTGACTTGCTGCGCGAAAACCGGCACTGCCGCGAAGAGGCAGGCAAGCAGAGCGCAGGTAAGGGTAACCGCAATAAATCTGGATTTCGGTTGCATAAAAGACTCCTGTGGGGATCTAGTGTATCCCAATCTGGCTGAACTGAGAATGCGAAATTCTGCCTAACTCCCTTTTGCCGGGGAGTCCGAACGAGCTTGGCGGATCCACGAGCATTGACGGAATTGTAGGCGTAATTTTCCGGCGTGTCAAGAGAAAAGATAATCAAACGAAAGGAACCGACGGTTGCAACACGCCGGACACTTTCGTTCACTTACGATTAGTTGAATGCGCAAGAAAAGGAAGATAGACACCGCTTTCTTTTAGGCCAGAACGACTTCCACCCCGCGCGCCTGTAGTCTTTCGATATCGGAGGCGGGCGCTGCGGAGTCGGTGATCACGCGATGGATGGAGCGGAAATCCGAGATCACAGATAGACTTCGGTGACCGAACTTGCTCGAATCCGCGAGCACGCTCACCTGAGTGGCCGCTTTGATCATGCGCCGGTTGAGTTGGGCTTCCATAATGTCGAGCGTCGTCAGACCCACTTCGACATCCAGCCCCACGGTGCTCAAGAAACAATGGTCGGCATGCAGGGACTCCATCATCTGCTCGGCATGCGGTCCCACGAAAGCGCTCGACACTTGACGCAGGATCCCTCCGACCATGACAAGCGAGACCTGCGGCACCTCAGCCAGCAGCGAGGCCACGTTTAGCGCGTAGGTGATCACCGTCAGGTTCTCGGGCGCGGTCCGCCGGATCTGCGCGGCCAACTCGGCCGAAGTCGAGCCGGTACATAGAATGACGGTTTGGGTGGGCCGGATCAATTGCAATGCCGCCTGCGCAATGCGCGCTTTCTCTGCATGATGTATGCTCTCGCGTACCAGGAGAGGATGTTCGGGCGTTGCGGCCAGCGGACGGATTCCCCCGCCATGAGAGCGCACGAGTGCGCCCGCTTCCGAGAGCGTATCGAGATCGCCCCGCGCGGTGACCGCCGAGACGCCGAAGCGGGTGACGACTTCCTCGACCGTAATTCTGCCGTTTTGATCGAGCACCGCGAGAATCTCGCGCCGCCGCTCTTCAGCGAGCAGCCGGTTCGGGTTTTTTTTCGATATCGACACGTTCACGTGGCAGGGCTCAGCAGCCTAAACTGTAAGTCGCTAAAGTTTTGTCGTTATCTTACCTTATCTTTCGATTTCAGGGAAGCGTTTCTTTGATTGCTGTCCTTTTCTGTCGGCGAGGTGTGCAGTCACCTTTCGACGGGTCCCGCTCGCTTACGGTCGCGGCTCTGTTAGGAACCAGTGGAACAGTTCGACCGACGCGCGCGGGCGGTGGCGGGCGGAAGCTCAGTGGACGACTTTTTCGGGCATTGGAGCAGGCCGACCTAAAAGGCTCAGGATGGTCGATGCAAAGTTCAGGCTGTCGTAGGGCTCGCTCACCGTTCTAGTGGGCAGCCCGGCGCCTGCCATCATCCAGACCGAGTGGGTCGAAATGCGAAAGAAAGCACCGTGGTTTCCGCCGGGATTGAAATTCCGCACGTTGAAGTTCCAGTGGTCCGCCGCGAACACGTGAAAATCGGCTTGCACCAGCTCACGGCGATGCCGCTCATACCGCAATAGGATGGGACTGATTCCGGGCGGCCCGGGCACGTTGTCGGCAACCGGAGAGAGCTCTTCGGTGATGCCGATGACTGCGTTTGAGTATTCAGTCAGGTGAATGGCGTCGAACCACTCGCGCTCGCTATGCCATTGGGATAACCAGTCAAGGCGCGCGGCGCCTACCGGCAACTGCAACTCGGTATCTTCCAATAAGTGCAAGGGCAGCCCGGCCCTCCATTCCTGGACCGACCAGTGCAATTTACCGCTCTCGTTTTGAGTGAGCGCGCGGATCGGCTTCACCGCGATCCGGCCGCCGCGGTCGACGAGGATCATCAGTTGGCTCTCGTCATCGCCATATACCCAATACGCCTGCTGCGCGCCATTCACGTTCGCATCGTATACGGCACTGTTCAGCGCGCTGCGCGCTTCGGGCAGGCTCATGGCCGTGAAATCAACCGGCCGCGACGACAACGCCGATTGCGGATTATTGTGCACCCGCTGCTCCGCTAAAAGAGAAAAATAGTTTATGAAACGAAACGACCGCTCCTCATCCAGCCCCCCGCCTTCTTTGACGACGAGACCGCCCGGGGCCGGGCCTGCCACGTAGTGCTCGAGATCGGCCACGCTATTGTTGTCCCCGAGCGAGAGCTCTTGCACGAAGTCGCTTACATTGTCACGAAACGGATGTTGTGGGTCGGCTTGCAACTGCATCAGATTCCGAAGGTGCGCCAAATAGCGCGTGTACTCGGAATGCTCGCGCTGCCAGTGCGCGAATTCCTGAAGTAATCGCCGCGCCTGCTTATCCTCGCCGCGCTGGCGCTGCTGAGCAGTCCACTTATTCGGCAGACGCTCGATGATTTTTGCGCGCTCTTCGATGGCCTGCTGCAGCCCGGCCATCTCCTCATTCAATTCAACCGCTGTTTTATTCCAACCCGCGCGATGCCGCTCGATGGTTTCGTTCAGGCACGTTGCTGCGGCCTGCCGGACGGGCGCTGGTAGATCGGGCTTTCGCAATTCGAGCAGCAGGATGTGAATCTTATTCAGACCACTGTTCCGCAAGTGAACCGCAGCGCGCTCATTCCCATCGAGATCGAGCCACGCGGTGGGATAGGTATCGCCCTGGCCCTGCAGATAAAAAGAGGCGCTGCTCGGAGTGGTCGCGCGTTGTACTAGGGGATTCAGCCCCAACAATTTGTAATCGCTGAGCTGATGGCGATTCGTGATGACGTGGTGACCTCCACCCGCCGCGCTGTTCAGTAAGTCGGGGAGACTAAAAGTCTGGCTGAAGACGCCCGGCACATTGTTCATGCCGTGATCCGACACCACCGCGAAGAGTGTTTCGCCAGCCAGTGGGCTCGCTTGAATCGCCGTCCAGAGTCTCCCAGCGAGTGCGTCCATGGTTCGTAAACTATCCAGCAGCGCGGCCGGGTCGTTCGTCGCGTGCCCTTGGTGATCGATGTCGCCTGAATAAAAGTCTAGATACAGAATGTCCGCTTGGGCGAGCCGCCCCGTCAGTTCGGCCTCGGTCTCGCGGGCGAGGAGCTCATCGAGCGATGGCGTTCCCGCGCTCTCGAGCATCGAAAACAGCACCTTGGATGAGAAGCGCCGCTCCAAAACATGCTCGATAGTAGGCCAGCGCACGCCGCGTTGGAAGAGCTGAAAACTTTGAAAGCGTTGCGAGTAGGCGAAGGCGTCGCTGAGCAAGGAGATGCCCGCGCGATCGAGAACCTCGACTCCCGGCATATCGACCTGATGCAAACGCGCATAGGAGATATAGAACGGAAAGAAGTTCAAGTAATCATAAACGTGCCCGGTGAAGCGGTCGTACTCGACATTGCCCCGAATGACGAGGTGATGGCCCGTGTCGAGCATCGACCAGGATGGTGCGGAAAGGCTGATTCCACGCGTGTAGAAGTTTTCAAACACGACGCCATGTTCGGCGAACACGTGCGAAAACCAGGGCAGACGTGACTTGCCGGTCGCGGGGTCCGTTTCGCGCATGTTGCGGTACAGCAGATCCGCATTCAGACCGTCAATCTTAAGGATGACAACACGGCGCGCTGGCCCTGACCTGGGCTGTAACTGGGCAGTTTGAGCATCCGCGATTCCAAAGGCCAGAAGCCCGATGAGCCAGAAGAAATGTCTGCGATTCACTTGCGCGGTTCTGGGCCGGGTTTGATGAGCGCGAGTGTTCCGGTCGCAGTGGCTCCGTTGCTTTCTGAAACTGCACCTGGCGGGTTCTCATCCCGCCCTAATGCTGCGAGCGCTATCGAACAATCGGATTGCAAGCCCGCGTCCTGCGAAAGCCCTTGCAGTTTTTCGAGCGCCGCCTTTGCACGGAGGCGCACGTCTCCCGCGCGTACGCCGGGCAACAAACTGCTCAACTCAGTCACCCGCGCCTGAATGCGCACTGGATTGTACGCGACTTCCGGCTGCGTGCCCTCATGGACCAGAGAATCGAGAAAATTCAAATCGTATTCGAGCCGCCGTTCGCGGTCGAGCAGGGCCACATTGCTCGCATTTTCCCGGGCACGATGCGTGTAAAGCCCCAGCGACGCATCGTGCAGCAGGTTATCTGCCAAGCGGCGGCGGCCATTTTCTCCGAACCGCGCTAGTTCGGCTCGGCGGTCGTTATCGAGCCGCGCTAGTAGCTCTCCCCCATTCTGAGCGGCGGCCTGCAGTCGTGCGTAGCGCGTTTGTGCCAACTCGAGCTCCCGGTTCGCGGCGCCTTCGAGCGGGTTTACAGCCAAAGACTCGATTCGGGTTTCCATCTCTTTGCGAAGCGCTGGATCGAGTTGATGATCGAGAGCGAGATCTACGCGGAATGCCGAATAACAGTCAAGCCTCGCCGCCTGATTAACGGCTGCGCCGTGGCGCGATCGGACGAAGTTGTAAACATCCGCGGCTACGTAGTAATACCAGTTAGTGAAATGCGAGATTCCAATCACGCCGGCGGTGACTTCGTTGACTGTGCGCTGCGCCATCTCATGGCGCCGGATGTGCAGCTTGTCGCGAAAATCGAGCAATAGTAACGGAACCTGCGGATAAGTCAGGCTGTAAATAGCCAGCGGAATCAGCCGGACCTCATGGGCGCCGGGTTGGCCTGTGGCCATCAATGCGCGGTCTTCGCCGATCGCACGATCGTAATCGCGCCCCTGCCAGTGCTTCAGCCTCACATCCGTCCAGGGATTCGAGATCTTCAGAACTTTCCAAACTGCCGAGAGCGAAGTGCCCGGATCCTGGAATGACCGGCCGAGCGGGAACCACAACACCGCATATTGCCCGTCGTTTCCAGCCAGATTGAGCGGCTCGAACAGCAGCCCTGTTTTTTCCGCGCATTGCCGCAGCACCTCCCAGTTACGGCTTCGAATGCGCTCCTCTTCAAAACCATATTCTTCGCCCAGGCGCATGGCGCGGCGCTCTGATACCAAACCTCCCAGCAGCCGCTTGCGCAGTTCCAGCCGCGCGATCACGGTATTCAACTGCCCTTCGGTCAGAGCGTTATCCGCATTTCCCACCGGCGCATTCCGTAAATAGCCGATGGCTTCTTCGAGGTGCAATCGCTCGTGATCGATCTCGTTGGTTCGATAGGCCCGCGAGGCCGCCCGGACCGGAGTTGTCAGCGGGTCAAACATCATCCACTGCATCACCGTCCGGCTGATCTCGGAGGCCACGGGATGTTGCGGGGCGGTCAGATCGAGCAGCGGGGCCGTGTCATGACGGCTCACGGATCGCGATCCGTCCGTAACCCGCCAGTAGAAGAACGGAACCGCAGACAAAAGCCGCTGCCCCAGATTGGGACGCGCGTACGTGAGAAGCCAGATATAGGATACTCGGTCGTTCTCGCGATCGCTGTCGCCCAACGTGTCACGCAAAACGGCTACGAGTGGAACGCCGTTATCCGAACTCTTCAGCGCTTCGCACGACCGGCAGAATAATGTGAGCAGCTCGGCGCTTTTGCCTGCGGGCGTCACCCGCCATTCATAACCCGATCGGTTGATTTCACGCAGAACAGTCGTTGGGACTCCCGGCTTTGGGATATCCGCGCCAGCAGCGCTGCCGGCCATAGTCGAAATGGCGGCGCAGATAATAACGGCGAGACTGGGCACGCGTGTCACGACTCTATCCACAAATCCTTTGCACAACATTTCGATGCAATTCATCATCCAAATCGATTCATCGTTTACCGAAGGCCGAGTCGTGTGGGCCTTAGTGACCGGATCACCTATCTGAAATACGTGTTACGGTAAGAAAAAGTGCCCTTTGATGTTGCCTTAAACTTGGCTTGGCTCTCGCTGGGCGTGCTGGCGCTTGTCAGCACTGTGCGGGCAACGTGTTTTCAGCAGCGCACTCAGGCCCGCAGCGCCCGCCGGCTTCATATTGTCGGCGTGGCGCTCATCGTTGCAGCCCTGTTTCCCTACATTTCCGCTACCGATGATGTGCTCAGCATCGAGCACTTCAACGCTCAGCACAACTCGAACCACCCCGGCAAAAAAACGCAGAACGACACGCTCATGCGGCTTTACGAGACGATGGACACTCCCCTCGTCAGCCAGGTTCGCCAAGTCGCGCTGATTTGGTTTTTCATCGCCATCGTATTCTTCCCAGTTGTCCGGTTGATCGAGCGCATCGCGCCCTTCCGCGCCGGCCGTTCTCCGCCCGCGCTCGCCGTCGTCTAACTCCCGAACCCAGCAAATTTTCTAGGAGGACAGATGCAGCGCCGAATCTGGCGTTTGTATTCCGGTCTCCTGTTCGCAGCCGGATGCTTGGCCCAGACTGCCACTCCGGGCCGGGCACTGACATGGCAGGAAACCGAAGAGAAGTTTAGAGCGAATAATCCCACGTTGCTTGCCGGGCAAGTGACCATCCCTGAGGCTCGCGCGGACGAGATTACTGCGTATTTGCGGCCGAATCCAGACTTCACTCTGACGACGGATGGAACCCAAATCTCTCCTTCCCAAGGAGTGTGGCGGCCATTCGCCGGTACCCTGTTTACACCGAGCGTGAGCTATCTGCACGAACGGCAGCATAAGCGCGAACTCCGCCTCGCAAGTGCGCAAAAGGCCACTGCGATCGCAATATCTGCCCAATCCGATCTGGAACGGACCCTGATGTTCAACTTGCGCGACGCGTTTGTCCGTGTTCTTCAGGCGAAAGCCGTCCTCGCGGTGGCCAGGGAGAATCTCGAATACTACGACAAAGAGATCGCTATAAATCGTGATCGTTTCAAGGTAGGCAGTATTGCACGCGTAGACTTCCAGCGCGTTGAGTTACAGCGTGTCCAGTTCGAATCGGACTTGCAAACGGCGCTGGTAGATTTACGAACCGCAAAAATCGATCTGCTGCAACTGCTCCGCGATCGGACGTCCGTTGATGAGTTCGATATCACCGGAAAGTTCGACTTCGACGATACGATCACGCCTTTGGAGGAGTTGCGTAGGACTGCGTTAGGCACTCGTCCGGACCTAAGAGAAGCAGAGCAGTCGCTCGACAAAGCGAGAATCGATCACCATTTGGCTGTCGCCAACGGCTCGACCGATCCCACCTTTGCCCTTTGGTGGACGCACAACGGTTCGTTCAATAATCCGGCTGCCTACAACACACTGGGCGCCAGCGTCAGCATTCCCCTCCGCATTTTCGATCGCAACCAGGGCGAAAAGCTGCACACCCTGCTCGATATCGGCCGCAACGAGAAACTCCGTGATGCGGCCCAAATCACCGCGCTCCATGATGTCGATTCCGCCTACGCGACGCTCCAGAATACGCTCGAGCTGCTGCGTCCTTATAAGACCAAGTACCTGGAGGAGGCGGCTAGCGTACGCTCGACGGTCTCGTTCGCGTATGCGCATGGCGCTGCGTCGTTGCTCGATTTTCTCGATGCGCAGAAGGAATACCGGCAGACCGAGCTGAATTATCTGAACTTAGTCGGCGCATATCTCTCCGCCGCCAATCAACTGAATTTTGCAGTAGGACGTGAGGTTATTCGATGAAGCGATCGTATTTCGTATTGGCTGCTCTCGCCATCTTTGTGAGCGCGATTTTGTCCGCGTGCCGGTCGAACGGCACTGTCGACGAAGCTGCCGCCGCGCCTCCACCCGCTAGGGTCGTGGAACAGCCGGATGTCAATATCATCCAGGTTGACCGCCCTGAACGATTCACGATCATCAAAGCCGGGCAGCGCGAACAGCTTCCGGAGCTGAACGCTACCGGCGTCGTGAATCCTGATGTCGAGAGATCCATCCCTGTGGTTTCGCTCGCTTCCGGGCGCGTCGTCGCGATCTACGCGAAGCTCGGCGATGACGTGAAGAAAGGCCAGTTGCTGCTTAAAGATCCTCAGCAACGACATCGCCGCAGGCTTTCAGACTTATAACCAAGCCAAAGCCGATGAGGCCCTCGCGCGCAAGCAATTAGAACGCGCGAAGCTTCTCTACGATCACGGTGCAATCTCTCTGAACGATTATCAGGTCGCCGAAGACACCGAAGAGAAAGCTAAAGTCGCGCTCGAAACTGCGGCTCAACAGTTGCGTACTATGGGCGGGGACCTCAATCATCCAGATCCCGTCATAAACATTTACGCTCCTTCGGCTGGCACCATCGTCGAGCAGAACGTCGTCATCTCCTCATCTGTCCATACGCCTGACAATCAGCCCAATCTGTTTACCATCGCAAATCTTTCGCGCGTGTGGATTATCGCCGACGTCTACGAGAACGATATTCCGATGGTGAAGCTGGGCGATATGGCCGATGTGAAACTGAATGCCTATCCGAATCTGACGTTTCACGGCCGGATTACGAATATCAGCCGCGTTCTCGACCCGACGATCCGCACGGCAAAGGTGCGCATTGAATTGGCCAACCCCGGGCTGATGCGCGCGGGCATGTTCGTCACGGCGACGTTCTACGGCCAGCATGGGAGGACCTACGCCACTGTCCCAACCGGCGCGGTTCTGCACTTGCATGATCGTGATTGGGTCTTCGTTCCCATGGGCGACGGCAAATTCCGCAGAACAGAAGTCACGGGTGGAAAAATCGACGGCTCAACCCAGGACATCATGGCCGGCCTTTCGCCGGGAGATGCGGTCGTGAGCAATGCGCTCGCTCTCAACAGCGAAAGTGGACAGTAATTCATTCAGGAAGAAGTAGCATGATCCGAGCTTTTGTCGATTACTCGCTCCGCAATAAACTGCTGGTTCTCGCAGTCGGAATTCTCCTGCTCGTGTGGGGCGCCATTTCTTTCAAGAATCTGCCGGTCGAGGCGTACCCCGACGTCGCCAATAACTACGTTCAAGTCATCACGCAGTGGCCGGGCCGCGCCGGTGAAGAGGTCGAACAACAGGTCACGATTCCGATTGAAGTGCAGATGGCCGGCATCCCGCACCTCGCGAATGTTCGATCAATTTCCGAATTTGGCTTGTCCGTCGTGACGATGAACTTCGACGATGAATCGAACAACGATTGGAACCGCCAGAAAGTCCTCGAGCGACTTATCGATGGTCACGTTGCCAAACAATCTGCAGCCGACCATCGGGCCCGATTACAGCCCCGTCGGGCAGTTGTATTGGTACACGCTGACCAGCACCAATCCCCGCTACGACTTGATGGAGCTGAAATCGCTCGAAGACTGGGTGATCGAAAAGCAGTTGAAATCGGTGCCCGACGTCATCGACGTCTCCAGTTTCGGCGGCCTCACGCGCGAGTATCAGGTCCGGGTAGACCCCGATAAGCTCATCTCCTACGGACTCGGCCTGCCGCAAGTCGAACAGGCGCTCTCAAACAACAACACAAATTCGGGCGGAAGCTTCATCCAGGAGGGCGCGCAGCAGGTCAACATCCGGCAGGTCGGCCTTTTCAGCAACGTTCGCAACATCGGCGAAACCGTGTTGAAGAATTCAAATGGGACGGCCATCCGCGTCAGAGATCTCGCGTTCGTCACGCAAGGTCCAAAAATTCGCTTGGGGCAAATCGGCAAGGCGGTTCCGCGCAAGAACGGCATCATTCTCGATAATCCCGACACCATCGAAGGCATCGTGCTGCTGCGCAAGGGCGCGAACGGAGATGCGATGCTGGCGGCGCTGCACGAGAAGGTCGCATATCTTAACGAGCATTTTCTGCCTCCCGGCGTGAAGATCGTGCCGTTCCTCGACCGCAGCGACCTGGTTCACTTCACCACGCACACAGTGATGCATAACCTCACCGAAGGCATCCTGCTCGTCTCGATTATTCTCTTCTTATTTCTGGGCAACCTGCGTTCCGCGTTGATTGTCGTCTTGACGATTCCGTTCGCACTCTTGTTCGCGGCCATTTGTCTCGATCTGAGTCAGGTACCCGCGAATCTCTTGTCGCTCGGGGCTTTGGATTTCGGAATGGTTGTCGACGGATCTATCGTGGTCGTCGAGAATGTGCTTCGCCATATGAGCAGCCTGCGGCATGGCGAGCGAAGCGTGATGGACCTGATCCGTGAAGCCGTTCATGAAGTGCAGCGGCCGGTCTTCTTCGCGCGCGCCATCATCATTACGGCCTACTCTGCCGATCTTCACTCTGCAGCATGTTGAAGGCCGACTCTTCCGCCCCATGGCGCTGACTGTCTCCTTTGCGTTAATCGGTGCGCTGCTGTTCTCGCTATCCATCTTGCCTGTTTTGGCGCTTCTACTCTTCGGGCCGAAAACCAAGGAGTGGCATAACCCCATACTCGCGGCAATCATCAGCGGTTACCGGCGCTCGCTCGAATGGTCGTTGAAATCGGTTCCCCGGCGCTGGCTGGTGTTGGGGACGGCTTTTGGCTTATTGCTGGTGGCAACATCTCTAATGATCACTGGCGCAATCGGCTCCGAGTTTCTGCCTCATCTCGATGAAGGCGCAATCTGGGCGCGCGGCACCTTGGCCCCCAGCACCGGTCCGGCTGAAGGTGAGCGCGTCATGCGGCACGCGCGCCTGATATTCGCCAGCTTCCCCGAAGTGACCCAGGTCGTGAGTCAGGTCGGGCGTCCTGACGACGGAACGGACTCCGCTCTGTTCTCGAACACCGAATATTTCGTCGATCTCAAGCCAAAAGCACAATGGCGTCCCGTCTTCCGCGAAAACAAAGAGGCGCTGATTCGCGCCATGGATCGTGAAGTCGAAAAGATCCCTGGCGTGCTCTGGAACTTTTCGCAGCCCATCGCCGACAACATGGAAGAAGCGGTCAGCGGCGTCAAAGGCGAGCTCGCCATCAAAATTTTCGGCACCGATCTCAGCGAGCTCGAAGGCAAGGGCGACGAAATCGTGCGAGTCATGCAGGGGATTCGCGGCATCCAAGACCTCGGGCTGTTTCGCGTGATTGGCCAGCCGAACCTCAACATCGTAGTCGATCGCGCCAAGGCTGATCGCTTCGGCTTGAATGTCTCCGATGTCCAGGACGCGATCGAGACCGCGGTGGGCGGCAAGGCTCAAGGCCAAATTCTCGAAGGCGAGCAGCGCTACGATCTCATGGTTCGTTACCAGCCGCAATTTCGCGATACAGCCGACGGCGATCAGCAACATCCGCCTGCTGGCTCCCTCCGGTGAGCGCGTCGCTCTGAATCAGGTGTGCGACATCAGCATGCGCGACGGCGCTTCTCAAATCTATCGCGAGAACAACTCGCGCTATGTCGCGATCAAGTACAGCGTGCGCGGCCGCGACTTGGGCAGCACCGTCGAAGAAGCCATTCGGAAAGTGAACGAGAGAGTGAAACTGCCGCCCGGTTATTACCTGCAGTGGGCCGGCGAATATGCGAGCGCCAAACGTGCCAATGCGCGGCTGGCGGTCATTGTGCCTGTCACTGTCGCCGTCATCTTCTTCCTGCTCTATTCAATGTTCGGCTCTTTCAAATGGGCCGGGCTCGCTATGGTCAGCGTTGCGCTGTCGCCCATCGGTGCGCTCTTTGCGCTCTACTTCACAGGCACGCACTTCAGCGTCTCTTCCGGAATCGGGACGCTCGCCCTTTTCGGTGTCGCGGTTGAAACGGGCGTCATCATGATCGAGTACATCAACCAGCTGCGTGCGCGTGGTTACGGCATTCAGGAAGCGGCTGTCGAGGGCGCGGTGTTGAGGTTACGCCCGATTATGATGACCATGCTGGTCGCGACGCTCGGGTTGCTGCCTGCCGCTATCTCGACCGGCATCGGCTCGGACTCTCAAAAGCCGTTCGCAATCGTAATCGTCGGCGGACTGAGCGCGACGCTTCTACTCAGCGTGTACGTGCTCCCGACGATTTACACCTGGATCGCAGGCGAACGCGACATGTTGCCGGCATATGAGCCGGATCTCGCCGAGCCGCATTAGATGTGTTTACTACGATCCGCCGAAGATCCGATGGAAGAACTGCTTTCCAGCGCCACTGCGCGCTCCTGGCATTCAGGCGCGGGAGCAAAGCCCATCACATGCGTGCCGCGCTCGACCATAAGCGACTGCAGCTCCGCTCCATTCGCCTGAACGTTCACGGTTACGAAAGTCTTACAGCCATCGACGGATGCAATCGACCAGGGTGAAGAGACCTGCGGCCCCCAATCCCGCATGAAGCGCTGGTAATCGTAGTCGCGGCACGGATGCTGCGTCGTGCAGCCCCAATCGCGATACGCTGCCGCATACTGGTGTGCATTCACTTCGGCAAGAAAGCGCTTGATCTTCTGCTTCTCGGGATAGTTCCGAAAGAACAAGTAAGCGGCGATCGCCAAAATCACGACGGCGACACAAGCAATCACAATCGTTTTGATGATGCGGATACGGCGCTCATCACCGGCTCCATATTGCTCCAAATAGGCGCCCATGGTTTTGTTTGCTGCTCGCAGCGCTTCTATCTTGCAGGATATGCCCTGTCATACGCCGCAGTCGCATCCGCGGTAATATCGAGCGCAGGTTTGAAATAAAGGGTGTTCGTGATATCGATCACGATATCGATCCCTCGCGCTTCCGCTAGCTTCTTGACGACATCCGTCATCTGCCGCCCTGCCCGGCCAAGAATGTCCTGCCGCTCATTGTTCACATCCGCCTGCAAATCCTCACTCATCCGCTGCATCTGTTTTTGCTTGCGAGTCCCGTCCGCCCTGAGCTGAGCGGCCCGGTCCGGACTCAGGTTCGGCGTATTCAATTGCTGCTGGATGCCCTGCAGATCGCGCTGGAGAGTGTCGATCTCCTGCTGCCTGGGCCGGTATTTCGCTTCTAGCGCCGCCTGCGCTTTCTTGATCTCCTGCGTGTCGGCTACTGATTTCTGTGCGTTGATGATGACAACCTTGGCAGGAGCGATGGTTTGGCCGTGTGCGAGCGGCACCGTAAGCGCCGCGACGGGTGCAAGCAAAAAAACGCTCCAAATTTTCAAAGACATTATTCCGTAAACTCCTCGTTGAACCGATAATCAGGCTAACACGCAGGCGCAACGCTCGCGTCCATTACGAGCCGTTATGTATGCGCGATCTGCACTTTCGAGTTTGGTGCGCGGGGTTCCCGATGGAAGGCAAATAGTTCGTGGCGCTGTCGTACTCTTCAATCTCATACGCATAGGCTTTACTTGCTATGTGGTAAACCGGATCCCGCCAAGCGATACGGAGATATTGAGAAAAATTGAACGCTGGTGACCGATCCTGTTCCCGCTCACTTCTGTATCCGCCCGGCCGCATCAATCCTCAGCCTGCGATCCCGCCATCGTACTTCGCGGCTAAAATACGATGCCGCCCAGACTGCGAACGCGTACAGATCCCACACCGGCGTCAACCAGCAAAGTGCAGCGGCAATTTTGCTCCGCAGCACAAACCAACCTGTAATCAGGCCTGAGGCGATCCGGATCGCGATCAGAACCGCTGTGACCCACCATGCTCCGCACGCAATCGCAATCGCCGCCCACACTCCGGCGTGCGTGATCGGCAGCCCCGCGTAGCCCCAGCCCTTCGATGCGCGTATGGTGCGCGCCCAGCGCAGCTGA
The DNA here is from genome assembly GCA_963803455.1 of uncultured Acidobacteriaceae bacterium. Classification (GTDB taxonomy): domain Bacteria; phylum Acidobacteriota; class Terriglobia; order Bryobacterales; family Bryobacteraceae; genus Bog-105. The sequence goes on from CAWDMK010000001.1 coordinate 271,838, forward strand.
TGCTCCCACACGCCGCGCCACGTCGATTCGTTGACAGAAGTCTCAACCGTGTACGTCGAGAGAAACACTCGTCTTCCGAGCCGGCTGATGCGTTTTCCGAGCTGATAATCGTCTGCTAAATAGTCCGACAGCGCCGTGAACCCGCCAATCCGCTCCAAATCATCCGCTCGAAACGCAAGTGTCGAGCCCAACCCGAATTCGCGAACTCCCAGGAACGGAGCGACCAGCGTGCTCGGCATGAAATCCGTCGCGATGCCCAGCGCTTCCCAATTTCCAGCGGCACTGTGCCCTTGTGCCCGATAGAGGCATGTGACAAGACCGATATTCCCCGCGAGCGAACCAGCTAGGTTTGAGAGGTATGTAGGAGTGACCTTAATGTCGCTGTCATTCACGACCCAGATCGGATACCGCGCATGGCGGGCCAGTTCCATCAGCACGCCGACTTTCCCGTTCGCCGCGGGCGCCGCGCCAACAACCAAGTGAATCGATCTCTCCGGGAACTCCCGCATGAGCCGGCGCACTTCCTCCGCCGCGGGATCATCTTCATCCCGCACGCCAAACAAAACTTCAAATGTAGGATAGTGTTGTTCTACTTGCGAGACGAACGCCTCGTATGTATTCGGATCAAGCCCGCGTAGAGGCTTCAGAACCGAGATGCCGGGGAGGATCTCGTGTTTATGAGGCGGCCGCGCCGTGCTCCGTAATAACAGCTGCCGCAGCGCCGCGCAAATCGCAAGACACTGGTACGCAATCGCCGGAAGGAAGGCGATCCAGATCAATCACCCGCGCTCAAAACCGCGGATTGCCGCTTCTCTTCCTGAACGAACTGCTTTCGCTTCGAGCGCAGCGCCAGATATTCGCGCGCTTCCTTATACAGCCGCCGCCGCTCCGAGCCGTCAAACATCGCCTTCCGGACCAGCCGCAGCGCCACCTTGGGACGGAAATAGAACTCGCCATAGAACCGCTCGACCCACTCGACCAGCTCTCCGCGCTCGAGCCCCGGATACGCGTAGTTCGGAAGCTGGTGGCCGGTATCGTCCGCCATCTTCTGCTCCAAGTTGATCAGCCCGTTTGTCGCGATGTGCTCGTAGAACTCGGTTCCCGGAAACGCATGCCCAATCGATACCTGAATTGTTTCGACGTCCAACTCTTTCGCGAAATCGATGCTCTTGCGAATCGTCTGGCGCGTCTCGCCCGGCAGCCCCACAATGAAGTCGCCGTGAATCACTAAGCCGAGCTTCTTGCAGTTCGCTGTGAATCGCCGCGCCATGTCGATGGTCGCGCCCTTCTTAATGTTCTTCAGAATTTGCTGGTCGCCCGATTCATAGCCCACGATCAACAGCCGGCAGCCTGCGTCTTTCATGGCCTTCAGGGTGTCGTAATCCGTCGTCACGCGCGACGTGCAGCTCCACGTGAACTTCAGGTCCTTCAATTTGCTGCACAGCTCGATGGTGCGCGCCTTCTGATAATTGAACGTGTCGTCGTCGAAAAAGATCTCTTTCATCCCTGGAAAGTTCTCGAGCGTCCAGCGGCATTCGTTCACGATGTCGTCTGAAGACCGCAGCCGCCAGCGGTGCCCCGAGTGGGTTTGCGGCCACAAGCAAAACGTGCACTGCGCCGGACACCCGCGCGTCGTGTAAAACGAAACATACGGATTCAGCAGAAACGGCACGTTATAGCGCCGGAAATCCAGGTCCCGCTTATATACCTTCGTGACCCATGGCAGCTCGTCCAGATTCTCAATCACGCCGCGCTCGGGATTGTGCTGGAATCCACCGTTCTTGCGGAACACCACGCTCGGAATCTCTTCGAGCGGCTTGCCCATGGCGTAATCGCGTATCTGGTAATCAAACTCGCGCTTCACCACGAAGTCGATGGCGCCAGAAGCACGCAAGCTCTTCTCCGGCTCGACCGTCACCGGCGGCCCCACAAACGCCACCTTCAGCTTCGGGTTGACGTCCTTCATCATCTCGGCGATCTTCACGTCCACGTCGAATCCCGGCGTCGAAGTAAACAGCACCAGCAGCTCGAAGTCCGAGCCCATCTTCACCGTCTGGTCTATGGAGATCTTGTGCGGAGGAGCGTCAACCACCTTACTATCGGCCAGCATGCCTGCCGGATAGCACAGCCACACCGGATACCAGTAGGATTCAATCTCCCGCGCGGCAGGCCAGCGCGAACCGGCACCACCATCGAAGCCCTCAAACGAAGGAGGGTTTAAAAAAAGCGTTCTCATCGAGCCCCTTAAGCGTTGATTCTCTAGCGTAGTTCGCTTGCTACCAGCACTCAACCCGGATGAAGCCACCGGCGTAGTACCAGAGCTATATGGTCCTATTGTGCCATTGAGCGGGCCGGGACACGCCTACTTAGCCACGCCTGCTGTCGTCGCGGGCTGCGCTGGCTGCGTGTTGGGACCAGGATTCGTCTCGAAATTCGAGTAGTTGATATTGATCTCTACCTTCCCAATCACCCGAGTATCGATGGTGCTGCTCATATAGCGCGGGACAGCCATTCCGTTTGCAATCGAAAAAGCCCGCTCGAAAATGACTCGCTTGAAGAAAACACTAGGGTTTTTCACAAACCGCCCCTTCTCATACACCGGCAGATAAGTAGCGGCATCCACCCAGATCTCACCCTTGAACAAGCCCACCCGCTTCTTGCGCGGCGAGATTTGGAAAAGATACGCCTGCTTAGTCTCAAACGGCCATTCGCCCTTGTATTTGAACTTGTAGTTGGCCGGCGTAATCTCAAGGTTTCCCGAGTGTTGCCCCTGCTGCTCCGCCTGTAGATAACGCGCGATGACCTGGCTCTTGATGGTGTTGTTCCCCTGGAACCCGAGCACGTGATACGTAATCTGTCCTACTTTCGAGATGTTCCGAAGCGCCCGAAGGTGGCCTTGCTCCTTCAATTTCGGTACTGAGGCGCTGATATCGACCTGCATCGAAACGTCTCGGGAACTGTCCTCGTGCTTCTCTATCGCCTGAACGTACTTGCTGATGATGGCTGTTACAGCGGCTTTATTTTCCCCCTTCGTGTTTTCATCCGGCGCGCTCCATGCGAGAAGAGGAAGCAGCAGCAGAGCCGTGAAAGCCTTCACCGCGTTACGCGCTCCTGTCCGGCGAAACCCAAGAGGTATGTTCCGATGCGCCAGTGTAACAAACCCGGGTCGTCCTTCCGTTCCCTCGTACTTCTTCCATTCTCCCTGAGCGGCACCTGCGTTACCGTTTGTTTAGATGATGCGCGGAGTCTCAAGGTTATGGCTTATTCTTCTCTGCTGGGTTCTGTCCCAGAATTCGATCACATTGATACGCGCGGCCGGCCAGCTAAGCAGCTCCGCCGATCCTGAAAACTTCCGTGTCGAGGTGACCGGATCAGCTTGGCTGCTCAATTCGTCCGGCACGATCCAGGCAGGCGGTCTCGGCATTATCCCCGCGGTGACGCTCCCTGGTGCGCCTCTCCCGACTTCCTCTATCGACCTCGTCACCGACTTGGGTGTCAAGCAGCGGCAGCCAACGTTCTACGGCCGGCTCGTGATAAAACCCGCCAGGAAACACCGCATTGTTCTCGAAGGCACGCCGGTCCGGCTGGAGGGCGCTAACACAATCAACCGCACCATCGTCTATCGCGGCCAGACATTCACTGTAGGCGAGGCGCTTGCCTCCTCAGCCGACGTGAACTATTTCTTTGGCGGCTATCAATATGATGCGATCAGCCGCCCAGCCGGACATCTCGGGTTCTCGATCGGAGGAGCGTATTTGAACGCCACCGGAACCATCCGAGGAGTACAGACCGGCCTCTCGGCAACCAAATCGGAGACCGTCGGGCTACCTCTCGCGGGGGCCGAGGGTCGCGTATTCGTCCTCCCCAATCGCAAACTGCTCGAGTTCGATGGAGGAATTCGCGGCATGGGCTTCGGCAGCTACGGCCACTATGTCGAGGGAACCGTAAACGGCGGCATCGGCTTCGGACCACTCACCTTTCAGGCAGGTTATCGCGCCGAAAGTGTCGACCTTCATTCAAGCAGCAACGACGGCAATGGGGTAGACGTGCGGCTCAGGGGACCCATTTTTTCCGTTCAGGCAAGGTGGTGAACCGTCCTGATCACAAAGGTGCAGCGTTCGACCAAGCACCCCGACTAGCTGGGCGCAGAAGCATTCATGACGCTCGGGAATCTCTCAGCCAGCAAGAACCCCGGTGAACCTCTGCGAGCCTCTCGAGGTTATCCGCTTTGAGCGGATCAATGAGTACACGGCTAGTTTTAATGACATCCTCTCGCGTCTGGCAGTTCACTGCTGGTATTCCCAGGCGAGATAAAGATGCTTTGAACCAATCAACGCCCCGATCTATTCGATCACTCTCCGTATCAGATCTGTCTCTCTTGTAAGTCCGTAAACTGAGACCCCAAAATCCCCTGAGCCAGTCGAATCGATAAAAGAACAGGCAATCGCGATCGAACCAGAGCTGAACCCAGCAGCCAGCACTTGTTTCCCTCGATAACCATTGCTCGGCGTCTGGAGCATAGCCCGCTTTGAATTGATACCACGGCTCCCTTTCGCTCTCGTTAGAAGCGATGAATTCGCTGCGTTCAATACGGAAGAGTCGGCGCATCAATTATTGGAACAAGTTAGGCCGTGGCGTTTTACGTTTGTACCCTTACGGGCAAGACATCCTTTCGCATTCTGATCCAAAAGACTCTTATACGTGTTTCGACGGGAACTATTTGGGTTATAATGGTGCCATCATGATGTCTCGTACCCAGATTACTTTGGACCCTGAGATTCACCAAACCGCCCGGCAACGCGCGAGCGAACTCGGCGTCTCTCTGGCTGAGTACGTGCGCCGTCTTGTGGCTCGCGATCTTACGAACCCCCGAAGGACCACCGACCCGTCTTGCGTGTTTGACCTCGGTACTTCCGGCGGCGCCGACGTTGCAAATCAGAAAGACACGATACTCGCAGAGGCATTCCATTCCAGGAAGTCTCCGCGCCCATAACCCGTCCTGCTACATGAGCCTGTTCGTCGACACATCCATTTGGTATGCAGCAGCCGACTCTTCAGATCGCAGCAATGCTCGCGCGAAGTCGATCCTGAAAACTGACGAGCGGCTGCTCACGACCGATCACATTCTCATCGAAACCTGGACGTTGCTTCGCCACCGCATCAGCCGGTATGCGGCCGAGCGCTTCTGGGAAGGTTTGCGGAGCGGTGTGGCAACTATCGAGCCTGTTGGTGTCGCGGATCTCGAAGCCGCCTGGCAGATTGGAGTTTCCTATGCCGATCAGGACTTTTCGATCATCGATAGAACCAGCTTTGCTGTGATGCGTCGGCTAGCGATCGAGCGCGCCGCCTCCCTCGATAACGACTTTGCGGTATTTCGCTTCGGCCCGGACCGCCGCCGGGCTTTCACCATCATTCAATAAGACCCGTCCGAAGCTCTCGCGCTCGACGCTGCATCACTGGTATTACAGCTACTCCAGCACCTTCCGTCGAGGCTTCTGGTTTTTGTGAGTGCCACGGCTTTTTGAACAAGATAGGATCTGCAAAACGGCATCGTGTGTTCGATTCACAAAACTCCTGTAACAACGAAGATAGGCTACAGGACAACCTTAAGTGTGATTGTCGGCCGATTACCATACAGATCTTCCTGCAGATCGATGCTGCTGTGCTAGACGCGTACGGCGTCGCGAGGTGGTTGCCTGCGGCTATTTACTCCAACTCCGGCCGCAAGCGGATAATCTCTCTCAGGAGTACGGGGACATCGTGCTGAATGAGAGTCGTCAACGCTCTTTCCGCGGGAAGTGAGTCCATCTCCAGATCTTCCATATATTCCTCGGCGAGTTTCCAGCGGATGATCAGCCCGTTGAGGAAGTCTTGATCTACAGACTCAATCGGACGAAGAGCCACCGTCCCCATGCTCTCTTTTAAGCTATGTAAATTCAAATAGATACTCGAACAATTGCGAGAGCAGTTGTCACGGATTGATCTTATCGAGCCTCGTCCACGATCCATTCGAGCCGGAATTGGATCGTAGCTTAGGCTGCCGGTTGCGAGATATTCGCGGCTCTTATTCGCCCGGCCGCGGTGTTATTACCGCAGGGTGGTGCGACGTCCTCGCCTGTGTTCGGGCTGTGATCAATCTGCTCACAGGAGCGGGCAATCGGGGTCCAGTACCATTGCCTTTGGGAGAGGCCAATGATAGAGGTCCACGCGCCGGGCGGAAGAATTGGGGGCTTCCGTGATTTCCTGCTTCACCTGCTGACCATCACCATTGGTCTGCTGATCGCACTTGGGCTAGAGGGATGCGTCGAGTTGTGGCATCACCGCAACCTGCGATACGAAGCCGACGACAGGCTGCGCCAGGAGATCACCGACAACCAAAAGGAGCTTGCGGACACACGCTCGGCGATTCCGAACGAGCGCGAGAATCTCACCTCGATACTCAAGTTTCTACAGGCGCGCAGTCGGAACCAGCAGTACGACATTCATCAGATGTCCACAAATTTCGTGTTAGGGACTCTACGCAACGCGAGCTGGCAGACGGCCTCTGCGACCGGAGCACTCAGCTACATGAACTATGGGCATGTCCAGCGATACGCCAACGGGTATCAGGTCCAGGAAGAATTCTCGGCATTGCAATCTCAGACGCTCGAAGACTTTCTCCAGGTTCAGTCCGATATCGGGTATGATCCCCAGAAGATATTGCCTGCCGATGCACTAGCCGGGAGCACTGATGTCCGGCGGGCGCTGTCTCATTTGACCGCGATGGACCAGATCGGCCAGGGTCTGGCCAAGGCGTATCAGCAAGCACTTGGAGATTGAGGCCGTGCGCCGCCTTGGTGCATTCACTCAAAAACCAATCTTTGCTTCTGCCGTAAAGATTTTATAACCGGTGAATTCGAGAGTGTTCCGGCTGCACTTTTGGGTTTCCCGGATGCAAAGAACAGTCTCAGCCATTACGGGGAGCATAGCGGTGTTCAGCGCTTGCGCGTGAATCTCACGGAACCTCACGACGCTTGAGACACGGCTGATCGGGAATGCCACTGGAATCCCCTCGGCGTTCCTTTCAAGGCCTAGGACGCGCTTCGACTCTTGGTCCAACCAGATGCGGCCAGTGTATGCCGGCATGATGAATTGATAATCGATGCCTATCTTCCAGTCGGATTGTGAACGAGTGACGTGAAAGCTGTACTCGAGAACCGGAATACCAGCGATGCGGGTATTGGTTATAAATTGAAACTCTGCAACGTGCTTGGAAAGAATGCTGCGGAGCAAACTGCCGAATTCCCCAGCAGTTATGCCGCCGGTTAGTTCAGGCCACTGTTTGTTGGTTGGCTTGCCATTAACCCGGATATTTCGGTAGTTTTCGCCTGTGGTGCGGCTGCATAGAACTTCAGCCGAGAGTTTGTCTTGCAGTTGCCACCCCGGGTGCCCGGCCACGTTTCATATCTCTTTACCCTCTCTGTGCAGAGGAAATTTGGAAGCGCCCGAAGCAGATCCGTCTCGGCTTTCCGCGCTTGCTCGATGCTGGCGTCTGTCTTTAGCTGGCGGGGCGTCGTTTCGGAGATCAAAGAATGCGCCTGCACCGGCGCTCGCATGACAATTATAGAGTCGGGCACCAAACCTCGGCCGTCATACTCGCTACTCTCCACCTGAACGCGGTCTCCGTCGGTCACATGAGCAGCCTTGTCTTCTCTGCGAGAGACTATGAAATAGCGCGTGTCGTCCAGTTCCAAAACTATGTTTCGGCTGCTGGTGACGCGGACAACACCGGCGAAAGTAAGTCGTGATTTAGTTGTGGTTCTGTGCTCGGTCGCTCGAAACGGCGGCGCACCCGGAGTTAACCCAAGTTCTACCAAAGGATCTGTAAAAGTTATGGCGGACTCCACATCGAACTCGCGGTAATGACGGAACTCGATAACATTGCGGTTGCAGCTCTGTTGTCGCCTTCGGCAGAATAGCGCCTCAGCACGGATGGGAAGGAAATAAATGACTCCGCCGGATAACCTCACAGGTCCGTAATCGATGTCTATGCAGATACGATCAGTAGCGAAACTTACCGGGAGGGCGTTGGCGCTCATCTCCAACCGGACCACGCGACCCCGTGTTTTGTCGATCCAAATCCGTCCGCTATAGGCCGGAGTAACGGTTAAGGAGCCTTCTTTGACCTTCCAATTCGAGGCAGCCCTGTCAACGGTGTAGTCGTATACCCTCGCAATGCTTCCGTTCAGGTCCGTCTCTTCCACGAATCGATAGTCTTTGTCGTCCGACGAAGCGAAGAGGTTCTGCAGATCCAGAGCGAATTGGCCTTCCGAACTGCTTCCCGGCAAGGCCAAAATGTCGCTAGCTGTCGGGGAACCATTCAATCGAAGGTCGCGATAACTTTCGCCAGTCTTAGAATCGTAAGCAACTTCAGCAGAAATAACGTCCTGCTGCCGCCAGGACCCGTCACCCGCTTTTTTGTAGAAGCGAGTGTTCACTTCTTGGCATACGAATTTAGGAAGATCCCCGGAAAGTTTGCTGCCGCCTGGCCGTGCCATTTCGAGAAATGGGTCGGCGGTCGAACTCTCAGCTGGCTTGCCCTGAGATAAGATCGAGCCCTCGGCCAAGCAAAGTATCAGAAGCGGAGACTGAAGCACACGTATTATCACAGCGGTTCGCGAGTCCTATTTATTTCCTGCAATATCTCTTCCCGGTGTTCGTCGAGGCGTGGCGCGAGGCGATCGATGCTGCCCGGCGTGCGGCTGAAACGGATGGGGATCGCGACTGTGCGAACCTCGCCTTCGGAAGCGTGGATGTCGCGCTTGAAAAAGTCGACTGCCTGTAAGTGCTCGTCGATGAGCAGATCTTCGGGCGATAACACGGCCGTCATCGGGATGTCGGCATCTTTGAGCAGCGACACCCATTCATCGGTTGGGCGCTGGGTCAAAAGTTCGGCGAGAATGCGATAGAGCTCGTCGATATTTTCACTTCGCGCAGCGTGATCTGCGAAACGGGCATCACCGGCGTATTGCGGCGCTCCCGCAATTTCAAAGAAGCGCTGCCACTGTGGCGTCGTGTAGGGCATGAGCGCGATGTATCCATCTTTGGTGCGATACGGACGCCGGTGTGGCGAAAGCACGCGGTTGTAACCCATGCCGCCGAGCGCGGGAATGAATGTCTCGCCCGCCAGATGCTCGACAAGATTGAACGAGACGAGCGTCTCAAACATGGGCACCTCGATTGCCTGGCCCAAGCCGGACCGCTCACGTTCATAGAGCGCCATTGCGATCCCATACGTCGCCGAAAGCGCCCCGATTTTGTCGGCCATGATGGTGTTGACGAATCTGGGGCCGTCGGGACGATTGCGGCCTTCGAGCGCAGCGGTCCCGCTCATGGCCTGGATGATGTCGTCGTAAGCGGGACGCCCGGCGTAAGGGCCAGTTTCGGAGAAGCCATAAGCACCGCAATGAATCAGGCGCGGGTTGCGCTCTCGTAGGGTGTTGTAGTCGAGGCCAAACCGCACAAGAGAACGCGGCCGCAAAGTGTACACGAATACGTCGGCGCTATCCAGGAGTCTCAGAAGGATCTGCCTATGTTCCTCGGCCTCCAGATCGAGCGTCATGCTGCGCTTGTTCCGGTTCACGTTGAGGAAAGGCGCGCCCATGCCGCGATGCCGGAACGGCGCCACCTCGCGAAAAATGTCACCTTCAGGACATTCGACTTTGATGACGTCAGCGCCCATGTCGCCTAAGATTTGGGTAGCGTACGGTCCCATCACTATGGTGGTTAGATCGATAACGCGAATGCCTACGAGTGGGCCTGACATGGTAGTCTTCATTTTTGCGAAGGCCGCATGAGGCAAGTCAGGCGCGCGCCTAAGACGAGCGAAATGGAAGCCGCGATTCGCAGCGTGATCCGGCGCATTCCGCGCGGCAAAGTTGCGAGCTACGGACAGGTGGCGGAAGCCGCCGGATACCCGCGCTATCACCGGCAGGTCGCGCAAGTGCTGCGCAAATGGGGTTCCGGGCTACCGTGGCATCGCGTGTTGGGCGCAGGCGGCCAGATCAAGTGCAAGCGCGACGGCGGTTTCGAGCAGCGCATGCGCTTAGAGATGGAAGGCGTGCGATTTCGGGGTTCACGCGTGGACGTCGAGACGCATCAGCATGTTTTCTGATTGAGAAGTCGCTCGTTTATTTGCACGGTGTACGCCACATTGTGTAGGATGTAGCTGCTGGCCCCGGCTCAGTAAATAGCAGCCGCAGCAAGGCACGCTTGAAGAATGAAACCAGACCCGCCTAAGAACGAGCCGTTGCCCACGGATGAGCAATGCCCGGAGACACTCGATCCGAACAACACTAGTTTGCTCAGAGATGAAATCAAAGGGCAGACCACCGAGCACGCAGATCCGCCGCGTTTAGAAGACGAAGGGCAGTCCGGAGGATAAATTCCGACAAGACCCTCACTCCTTTTCGTTCCAGCCTTCGTGATCCTGCCAATCCAGAATCCGGTCGTGCGGGTATGGCTCATCACGCGGCAGTTTTGCGTAATCGATGATCTCTGCCTGCTGATGGTTGCCGTCCTGCGTTTGGTAATACCAGAGCGCCTCTTGCGAAATGCGCGCCACTTCGCCGGAAACGTGAAGCGTATGTTTTTCATATTTGTATGGCGCGTGCTGTTCACGCATCGCGCCATACGCCACGTCCACGATGAGCTGAGTGTCGCGTGAAAGCTTGCCTTCGCGCAGCAGCTCCTGCATGGCTTTTACCACGATCCAGTTGTTCGTGCGATGGTCGACGTGGCGCTCATCCGGATGCCCGGTGTAGATCACATCGGGCTTGAAACGCAGGATAAAATCTTTCGCGGCGGACACGGCCGCTTCTCTTGTGTAAGGCAGATTCGGAATCGCGGCCTCGCGGTACGGAGAATGGTCAGTAGCAAGCAGCTCCGAAAGGTAAGGCTCATGGCCTTTGTCATGCCGAGACCAGACGTGACCCAGCCCGCCATCCGGAAGGCCTAGAAAGAAGATATTTTCGCGCGGAACACCGAGATGGCCGAGAGAGCCGCGGGCCTCGCCCATCCGCACCTCACCAAAATCCATGGCGCGTGACGGATCGCAAATGTGCATGTAATAGCGCTCGCAGCCGTTGCCGCCGCCGCTTGTGAAGTAGACCACATGAACTGGGATGTTGTTTTCGACTGCGGCACGAATGATGCCTGGGTGCGCCGTGTCGTCATCCTGATGCGCGCAAAAGATAAGCAGCGATTTGGGGAGCGGGTTGACGCCCAACTCTAGCCGGTTCTGCGCCACAGTAATGTTCCCGGGCAGTTGAACAGAGACCTCGAGCGTGTAATTGCCCGGAGGGAGAGGATGCAGGGTCAGCGTGTGGCGGCCCACTAACGGCGCTGAATCGGGCCGGGCGGCAGGCGATTCGCTGTTCAGAATGCGGGCGCGAATCGATGCGCGAGCAGACTGAGTACCCCAATGGGCATCGGACGGCTGCTTGATGTTGAACGACACGGTAGGCGCGACCCCTGCCGGAAACATAGTATGCGATGAATCGAACGTGATTACATCGGAGACGAATTCCGGCGGATAGAAGTGCCGGTACGCCTCGGATTTCGGAACGTCCTGCAAGCGCGGATACAGATACAGAAACGGATACTGCTTGGGGAAGTCGGTGTTCGGCGGAAAAGTGAACGCGGCAGGCGAAGCGACCAGATCGTAAATATGGTTTGGATCGCGACTATCGTGGACGACAACCGAAAAGTAGATGGCGACCGGATCTTTCGGCGCCTGTACGACTGCTGCCTTCTGGACACGAAATTCTCTTTCTCCGCCGGGAGGCAACGTGAGTGATTGCGCGGCCACGGCTTTCCAGGAAGCCGGCGCATCGGCTTTCGGCGCGATCCAAGGAAAGGTGTACGCTTCGAAATCGATCTCGACGTGATCCAACGGGCGGTCTGAGAAGTTGCGCACTACAATTCGCGGGTTGACCGCATCGCCGGAAGTATAGAACGGCTTATCGAGCTCGAGCGCGGTGATCTTTGCAAGCTGCCGGTGAACGGCGAAGAACGTAGCGCCGCGAACCTTCGCTTTGCCCGTGACGCTTAGGTCAACTTCATATAGGCCCGTGCGAGCCGTCCAGGGCACGTTCCAGAATGCCGTGTACTCGGCCCCGGTGACCGGAAGGCCCCTAACTACGGGCTGTTGCTCGCCTGCATATCTGACCGAAGCAGTTGCGCTCGTGCCGCGGTCGAGGCGAATGCGGACGGTATCGCCAACATTGTAGGCTTTGTGGTCCGTGATGGCACTGAGCTCGGCAGCAAGCGAAGAGTCCGCGAGCAGAAACGCCGCGATGAAAAGCGTCAAAAAGAGCCGCATGGAATCAAAGATAATCCTTGACACGCCGGTTCCGCTTCTAGTAAAAGTCTAGTTGTCTATACAAGTAGGTCCACAATGCAGACTTATCATTCGAATTTGAAACTGCTGCGAACCTTGGCTCTAGTGTTGGTGACAACGGTACCGGTATTCGCCCAGGCTGGCCGCGGCGGTTTAAGCGGCTTGGTCACTGACGCAACCGGGGCCGCGATCCCAGGAGCTACTGTCGAACTTCGCAGCACTGGCACAGGCGTAACCATCTCGACCGTTACGACAGGCGCCGGATTGTATTCCTTCGTTTCCCTTACGCCAGCGACTTATCAGCTAACTGTCAATCACCCCGGGTTTCAAAGCGTGGTCCAGCAGAACATCGCGGTATCGGTGGATCAGGTCGCGACGGTAAACATCACCATGCAGCCGGGCACCGTGAATCAGGTCGTCACCGTGACCGCCGCGCCCGAGCTCGCCGAGACCAGCAACTCGACTGTGGGACAACTGATCACCGCGCCCATGATCGATCGCGTGCCCCTGATTACTCGCGACGTGTACGAGCTGGTTCAGTTGAGCGCGGGCGTGAACCCGACCAACGGCACTCCGAATGCCGCCGACACTCCGAGCATTTACAACTCGCGGCCCGGTGCCGATGTCTCCGGCTACACGATTAACGGAGCACTGCAAGGCTCGGTTTACTATCTGCTCGACGGCAGCCCAATCGGCATCGCCGAGAATAACCTGGCCGCTCTAATTCCTGCGTTTCAAGTGCCATTGGACGACGTGCAGGAATATCGCGTTGAGACGCAGAGCGTGCCCGCCACGTACCAGAGCGGAGGCGCAGGGGTTATCAGTCTCGTCACGAAATCCGGCACTAATGAGTTCCACGGCGACGCGTTCGCCTACATACGGCCGAACGCCTTCGCCGCGAACGATACGTTCGTTAAGGCGAGCCAGCTTGCCAACGGCCAGCCGAACCAGCCCCCCGATTTTCACCGTTATCAGGAAGGCGGCTCGTTCGGCGGCCCGATTCTGCACAACAAGCTATTCTTCTTCAGCGATTACGAGGCCACGCAGCAGCAGTCACTGCAAACGGCGACATACACGGTTCCAACCGCCGCTGAACGCGGAGGCAACTTCTCAGGCGATGCGTTCACGATTTACAACCCGCTCGCCCCCGATCTGCCGAACGGCCAGCGCCAGCCTTTTGCTGGAAACATCATTCCGCCGGCCGATCTGAACCCGATCGCTCTGAAGTACGCGCAACAATTTCCGTCGCCGAATCAGCCCGGGGTAGGCGCGTACCACGTCAATAACTATTTCGCTTCGGGCCTGAATCCGAATGATGCCCAGAAATTCGATATTCGGATGGACTACTATCAGAGCGAAAAACAACGCATCTTCGGCCGCTTCTCATTTGGGCGGCTCAAGTTCGGCAACTCCGATCTCTACGGCGCTAACAACATTTACGATCCCCATTACTACCAGAACATCACCAACGGCCGGAATGTTCTGCTGGCCGACGACTTCACTCTGAGCCCCACGACGATTCTCGAGCTGCGGTATTCCTTTACGCGGCACTACGAAAATCAGACCGGCGATCCCCGGCAGATCGGCTTCGATATGACTTCGCTCGGCTTCCCTGCCTCGCTTGCCGCGCAGCAGGTCTATAACGACATTCCCTTAATGACGTTTAACACCACGACGAGCCTTGGTTCGAATGCCTATACGACTTTCAAATTTGCGAGCATGGCTCATGACGTGATTGCCGCCCTGACAACTGTGAAGGGCAAACACGATCTGAGCATGGGCTTCGAGTTCCAGAAACAGTTTATGAATGAGGGCCAGCCGGTTGCGCCTAGCGGCTGGTATCAATTCGATAGCTCCCCTACCAGTTCCACTACGTTCGCGGGCGACGGCAGCGATTTTGCCTCATTCCTCCTCGGCGTGGGCGAGCCGCCGGGCTTTGAATTCGACAATTTCACCAAAGACATTTTTGGCGCGCAAGCCAATCCCTACTATGCGGCCTATGTGCAGGACAACTATCATGTGGCAAGCAAACTGACGGTGAACCTGGGCCTGCGCTGGGATATTTTCGGCGGCCGTACCGAGCGCTACAACCGCTTGGAATACTTTGATCCCAACGTGCAGTACACCTTTAACGGCGTGCCTCTCGTGGGCGGTGAGCAGTTTGTGAAAAACGGCGGCAGCTCATTCACGACGAACCTCAGTAATTTCGGGCCGCGCATCGGCTTCGCCTATCAGCCCTTTAACCCGCTTGTCATCCGCGGCGGCTTCGGTATCTTTTACGGACCCAGCACGCAGATGGTGGCTAATTCAGCGCTCAACAGCGACGGATTCTTCGCAGCGAGCACGTGGAACGCGACGGCCTATAACGCGAACGGAAATACGGTCCCGATCGCCACGCTTAGCAATCCATTTCCGGCCGGCGTCGTCCAGCCGACGAACAGCTCCCTCGGGCCGGCCACCAATATCGGCAACGTGCTCGCAACCGCCTTGCACTCGCAGCCTACGCCAACTACCTACGACTTCAACTTCGGCTTTCAATACCAATTGCCGCACGATTCCATCTTCTCCGCCGCTTGGGTGGGCAGCCGCGGCCTCTATATGCCGATTGGAGGCGTCGATCTGAATCAACTCGCTCTCGGCACCATCGCGCATTATCAGACAGCGCTCAATACTCCCATCCCGAACCGATGGGCGCCAATCTGGCCCACCACTTCGGCTTTCTACGGCCAAGCTACCGTTCCGCAGTTCCTCGCGCTCGAGCCCTATCCTCAGTTCAATTGCGGCGCTCTTAATTGCGGTGTCAGCGTGGCTGGGTATGGAGGAGGCGATTCCATCTATCATTCGCTCCAGTTAAAGTTTCAGAAGCGCTTGACGAAGCACTTCACCACCCTCGCCGCTTACACCTGGGGCAAGTTGATCACCGATGACTACGGCCCCCCACTCGCGTTCATCGGCTATCACGGCACAGAGGCTTATCAGGATTGGAGAGACCTGAATATCGAGCGCTCTCTCAGCCCGCAGGATCTCAGCTATGTGTTCTCCTGGCAGACCTCTTACGATCTGCCTATTGGCAAAGACCGTTTCGTGAATCTCAATGGTTGGGCTGACAGAATCTTCGGCGGCTGGACGATCAACAGCATCGTGTTCTTCAGCAGCGGTACTCCCATCAATGTCCCCAACGGCACGGGCGATCCCTATTTCAATCAGCGTCCGGACTTGACCTGCGATCCGGAGAATGGCGCGCCCCACACGCCCGCGCAGTGGGTAAACTACACCTGTTTGGCCGAACCGGCAAGCCCATTCTTTCCCGGCACGGCGCCTGCTTTCTTTACCCACGTGCGCACGGACGGCGGGCACAACCTCGACGCGTCCATCTTCAAAAACATTCCGGTCACCGAGCGCGCCAAGCTTCAGCTCGAGTTCGCCGCATACAACGTCACGAATTCGGTGCAATACGGCTATCCCAACATCTTCTGGAATCCGAGTCCCACTCCGGCGAACATGGCGGGTTTCGGCCAGATCACGAATGCCGCGAATACGCCGCGGCAGTTCCAGTTCGCCGCCAGGTTCACTTTCTGAACACCGGAGCAGCCTAGTGGAGCTAAATTTCGTCAACCGCAATGGTGTCGCGCCGCTTTACTACCAGATACAGCAGCAGCTTTTCGAGCGCATTCGCGTGGGCGAGTTGAAGGCCGGAGATCCGATTCCCTCCGAGCAAGAGATCTCGGTGCGGCTCGGAGTCAGCCGCATGACCGCGAGACTCGCAATCAAGTCTCTATGCGAGCTGGGCATTGTGTACAGCAAGCAAGGCAAAGGAAGCTTCGTCTCGGGCCTGAAGCTCGAGAAGAACTTCCGCCAGGTCTTGTCGTTCACCGAAGAGATGCAACTCAGTGGACGGCGAGCGCGCTCGCGCGTTTTGGATTTCGATATCATCCCGGCACAAGGCGCAATTGCTGAGGCACTTGGTTTAAAACGCCGCGATGACGTTGTCAGGTTAAAGCGTCTCAGGATCGCCGACTCCCTTCCGATGGGCATTGAATGTACTCATCTTCCGGCGCGGCTGTGCCCCGATATCAAAGATATGTTCGATCCGGGGACCTCTCTGTATCAAACTCTTTCGGAGCGATACGGCATTCAAATCGCTATTGCGGACGAAGTGGTGGAAGCGGGATTAGCCGAAGCGGAGGGGGCAAGGCTCTTGCGGATTCGAGAAGCCAGCCCGGTTTTCTCGTTTACACGCACCTCCTATGTTCAACAGGGTCAGCCGGTAGAGTACGTTTTATCCACATACCGCGGCGACCGCTATCAGATCGTCAACCGTCTGACACGTCTCAATCGCGAGTTTTTCTAGCGTGAATCTCTTCCGAATTGCACTTGCAGCTATAACCATGAGCGCTTGTGTGCGAGCCGCGCAAGCAGATGCTGCACCCGATACGAACTTTTATCCTGCCGCTGTCTGGTATGGAGGTGGGAAGGCTCGCGCGCCGATGCTCGAGCGGCTGGACGCTACCAGCGCCGAACGATGGGGCAAGGATCTCGACGAGATCAAAGCGACAGGCTTCACCACCGTCAAGTGCTGGGTGGATTGGGCGACTGCTGAGCCCAAGCCGGGAATGTTTTCGTTCGCGAATCTCGACCTGCTTCTGAGGCTCGCGCACGAGCGTGGGTTGCGCGTGATCATTCAGATCTATCTCGACTCCGCTCCGGACTGGGTGGGTCAGCGCTATCCCGATGCCGCTTCGTCGATCGAAGCGGCGCGGTGATCACGTCGCAATCCGCGCCCGGATATTGCATCGATCACACTCGGGTGCGGAGTGAAATTGTCGCATTTTTAGAGGCGCTCTCGCGCGATGCGAACCGTTCGCCCTCGCTTTATGGTTGGGATGTCTGGAGCGAGCCGCACGTCATCAATTGGGCCGAATTTCCCTACCTGAGCAATCCCGAATTCTGTTTTTGCGCCTATACCAAGGCACGCTTCCGCGCATGGCTAAAAGCAAAATACGTCACGCTTGCCGCGTTGAACGCCGCCTGGTATCGCAGGTTTGAAACCTGGGGGCAAGTTGAGCCGCCACACTATCCGACCATTCTTTCTTACACGGACTACCTCGACTGGCGTGCGTTCATCGACGACAAATTGGCGGGCGACTTGAAAACGCGGGTGGATGCGATTCGCAGCGCGGACAAAACGCATCCGATCACAAGCCATGCAGCCGCACCTGCGCTCTTCACTTCGCCCACTGACGGCTACGGCGAGCCGGATGATTTCAAGATGTCCGCCACTGCCGATTCGTTTGGCACTTCGCTGTATCCGAAACACTCCGAGTCTACTCATCCCTGGTCCGCTGTGATGTTAGCTGCCGGTCTCGATTTCACGCGGTCAGCCGGGCACAGCTTCGATAAAGGGTTCTGGATCGGTGAGCTGCAAGCCGGACAGGGAGCGACCGGGATGCGCATTGCGGATCCTGTTACTCCGCGAGATGAAGAATCCTGGATCTGGCAGGTAGTTGCGCACGGCGCGCGCGAGCTCGCGATCTATGCGTGGTACCCGATGAGCTCCGGATTCGAATCGAACGGTTACGGGCTGATCAATCTGGATGGAAGCGTGACCGATCGCGCGCGAGCTGCCGGCAACGCCGTAAAGAGTATCGGGCGGCACGCGGCGGAACTGCTCGATTCAAAACCCGCGCCAGCTCAAATCGCCATCCTGTATAACCGGCTCTCTTATATGGTTGGGGGCTCGCAGCCCTCGCTTTCAAAACTCGGCAATGGCGAGCGCGATTCTCTGCTCGGCCTGTATCGCGCCTTTTTCGAAGCGCATGTTCCGGTGGATTTTGTGAGCGCACAAAATGTGGCCGCGAATAAGCTGGGCGCATATAAGATCCTGTTTCTGCCGTTTCCGGTGATGTTGTCAAGAGATGTGGCTGATGGTGTGAAACGGTATATCGAGAGCGGTGGCACGGCGGTGAGCGAGGCGCGTCTCGCCTGGAACGACGAGCGCGGGCTTCGCGAGTGATGTGATTCCCGGCTTCGGGCTCGATCGGATTTTCGGCGCTAAAGAAAAGTTGATCCGGCCAACCGACGCCGCACGCATCGTGATGGAACCGGGAGTTCTGGCCGCGAGTCCGGCGGCGGTGAATGGCGCGGCTTTCGAAGAAGAGCTCGAGCCAACAACGGGAGCGCGGGTGCTCGGGCGTTTCGCCGACGGCACGGCGGCAATTGTCGAGAACGCATCGGGAAAAGGCAAAGGCATTCTCATCGGTTCGTTTCTCGCTTTGGGTTATCAGAAGGACAACGATGCGTCGGCAAAGCAGCTCTTTCTGTCGCTGGCGCGAGATGTGGGAGTTACCCCGGACCTGCAAGTGAATGGCGAGGGAACCGCGAATGTGGAAGTGAGGCGGCTGGTAAACAGTCACGAACAAATCGTTTTCGCTTTCAACCATTCGAACGCTCCTGTCGACACAACCGTCTCGGTCACTCTGCCCTGGCAGCCGCGGCAAGCGCGAAACCTGCAGGACGACTCGCCTGTACCTTTTACCGCGAATGACGCCGCCTTCGTTCTGCACAAGAATCTTGCGGCCGGTGAAAGCTGGATCGTAAGTCTGGAAGCCCCGCGCTGAGCAGACGGCCATGGACTCCGTTCTTGCGATCGACTTAGGCGGCACAAAACTTGCAAGCGCGATCGTAGACAGCGCCGGCCAGGTTTCTTGCCGCAGCAAGCGCCCGGTTATGCGTGGTGACGTGTGCGCGTGCGTTCAACAGATATACGGCGCAATTGAGGACGCGGGCTCGCGTGGAAAACAGATCCGCGGTATCGGCGTGATCGTGCCGGGCATTTATTCCCCCGATTCCGGTAACGTCTGGGCGCCGAATCTGTGGGGCCACGATCAGGTGCCGTTCCGATCCGAACTCGAGCGCGAACTGAACCTGCCCGTGGTAATCGATAGCGACCGGGCCGGATACGTAACCGGCGAGCGCTGGCTCGGCGCAGCGACGGGATTGAACGACGTCGTGTTTCTTTCGGTCGGGACGGGCATTGGGGCCGGTATCATCGCGGGTGGACGTCTCTTGCGGGGTGCGGGCGATATCGCGGGCGCGGTGGGGTGGTTTGCGCTCAACCCGAATTTTCAAGATGCTTACCGAACGATCGGCTGCTGGGAGGCCGAGTCAGCCGGACCAGCTTTGGCGCGGCGTCTTCATTCTGCTTCAGCGGAAGACGTGATTGCGGCAGCGCGCAAATCCGATGCAGCCGCAAAGAGTGCGATTGAGGAAACCGCGAAATATTTGGGCATGGGCATCGCAAATATCGTGAGCTTGCTGAACCCCGAAATGATCGTACTCGGCGGCGGGCTGATGCAATCGGCGGATCTGTTCCTCGATGCGATTCAACGTGAGGTGGCCAAGTGGGCGCAACCTATTGCGGCGCGGCAAGTGCGCATCGCCGTGACACAACTTGGAGAGGATGCGGGTCTATTCGGTGCGGCCCGGCTCGCGTTCGATAGCCTGGCAATTCCAGTCACAAATTGAAAGTTATGTCTGCAACCAAATACTACGAGAAGATTTCCGGCGTTCTCGAAAAGATTCATGCCACGCAGCAGAGCCAGTTCGAGAAGGCGGGAGAAGCGCTGGCGAACGCCATTGCCGCGAATAAGCGCGTGTATCTGTTCGGAAGCGGCCATTCGGTGATCCCGGTGATGGACGTGTTCCCGCGGTACGGCAGCTTCATCGGCTTCTTCCCGCTCTACGATCCGCGCTTGATGTGGTCGAACGTCGTCGGCCCCGGTGGAGCGAGAGAACTGCTGTGGCTCGAGCAGCAGGAAGGCTATATCGAAATCTTTCTGCAAAGCTATCCCTTGGAACCCGGCGATGCAATGATCGTGTTCTCGCACGGCGGATTGAATGCAGCGCCGATCGAGGCCGCGATGTACGCCAAGCAAAAAGGGCTGTTCGTGATCACTGTGTCTTCCTTGGCCAACGCGGGCGTCGCAAAATCGAAGCACTCGAGCGGGAAAAAGTTGCCGGACCTCGCCGATATCGCGATCGATAACTGTGTCGAGCCCGAGGATGCCCAAGTCGATATCGGACGGCCCGAAAAAGTTGCCGCCGGTTCGACCATCGCTGCGGTTTTCATCGCCATGTCGCTCGTCGCCGAGACCGGAGCGCGGCTCGCTGCGAAGGGCCATGCACCGGAGACTTTCGTTTCGCCCAACGTGCCTGGCATTGAAAAGAATCACAACCAGATGGTGTTCGAAACCTTCAGCAAGCTGTGGACCTCGCGCACAGGGCCGTGATCTATAGGTCCCGTGATCGATACATCCGCAGAACCGCGTTTGTCTCTGCGCTGGCTCAGCGCAGCCGCGTATGCCGGCATGTTCGGGTTCGGCATCGTGATGGCGCTGCTCGGGGCGGTACTGCCTCTTTTAGCTCGGCGGGTGCATTTCGATCTCGCCCGCGCGGGCGACCTATTTTTAGTCATGAATGCGGGCATGCTCGTCGCAACCCTGGTCGTCGGTCCGCTGATCGATCGCTTCGGCCACAAGCTTCCGCTGATGATTGCGCCCCTCTTCGTTGCGGCTGCGCTCGGCCTCGTGCCGCGGAGCGCCAGCTTCAATGAGTTAATGCTCGCCCTGCTGCTGCTGGGAATCGGCGGCGGGGTTCTGAATCAGGCGACCAACACGTTAATTGCCGACCTGTATCAGGACGTGCGCGCCAAAAGCGCGGCTCTGAACGTGCTCGGCATCTTCTTTGGATTCGGAGCCTTGTTCGTACCGTTCACGATCGGCGCGGCGCTCCGCACGCTCGGGTTCGGGCCGATCCTGTTCCTTGCGATGGCGCTGAGTTTGCTGCCGCTGATTCTGAGCATTCCTTTTGCATTCCCGCGTCCACGGCAGCGCGAGGGCGTTTCGGGACGGCAAATCCTAACGCTCGCGCGGCAATCGCTTGTGCTCACGTTCGCGTTTCTGTTGTTTTTCGAATCGGGGAACGAGTTCATTCTCGGCGGATACATCAGCACCTATCTGACAAGAGATCTGGGCGCAACTGTGCAAACGGCATCCTACTTGCTCGCGGCGTACTGGGCATCTCTCATGTTGGGCCGCGTCGTTCTGAGCCGCGTCATGCTGCGCACGAACGGCGGAGTAGTAGTGGGGAGCAGCGCGTTAGGAGTGGCGGTGGCGATGATGTTGCTTCTGTCCGCACGATCGACTGCGGCCGCCTTACTTTGTGTCATCCTGCTAGGTTTCAGCATCGCCACCATCTTTCCGACGGTGCTGGGATTGGCGGGATCGCGCTACGCCAGCCATGCCGGAACGGTGTTCGGGATTTTGATCGGAATCGCTCTCCTCGGCGGTATGAGCATGCCTTGGCTGGTAGGAAGAATGGCCGGAGACTGGGGTATCCGGAGAGCGTTGGTTGTCGTCATACTGAATGCGCTCGCGATTTTCGCCTTGCAATGGTCTGCGAAGCGAATGCTGAGAGGACAAGAGAATGCTTAACAGAGTTGGGCGCGCGCTCGCCACGGCCACAGTGATTGCAATTTGCGAGTGCGCCGGACTTGCCCAGCAGAATACGATTCTGGCGATTGGGGCGCATGCGGCAGATATGGACTTGACGGCAGGCGCGCTGCTGGCGCATCAGAAAAAGCTCGGAGACCGCGTCGTTTTACTTCACATGACGCTGGGCGAAGCGGGAGATCCGCATTTGTCGCCGCAGAAATATGCGCGAGCAGAAGCGGCGCGAAGCAGAAGCCGCGGCGAAGGATCTCGGCGCCGAGGTAATCATCGGCCCGTACGCGGATGCGATGCTGCCGAACGACGAGGAAGCACGAAGATATGTCGCGGACGTCATCCGGCAGGTGAAGCCGACCTACGTCATTACGCATTGGAAGAACAGCTTTCATAAGGATCACCGCAACACGCACTCGATCGTGGTGGATGCGCTGCTGATGGCGGGATTAGAGGCGATCAAGACCGCGCATGAACCCTATAGCGGAGTGCGGCAGATCTATTACGCCGAGAACTGGGAAGATGACGAAGGATTTCAGCCCTACATTTATGTAGACGTTTCGGACGTATTCGAGCAATGGAAGAAAGCCGTGCGCGAATATCAGATGGTGCGCGGCGGAATTTCTCCATTCCACTATTTCGAGTTCTATACGTCGCTCGAGCAGATGCGGGGCGCGCTGATCGGAAAGCACTGCGCTGTGGCGCTCGATGTGGACGAGTCGGCGAAACGGGTCGTACTCGAGAAACTTCCGTAAGATGAACACAGCGCGCTGCTGAACCGTGAAAACGATACGATAAGAAAGAGCATGGGCCGAACTAGTCAGCCGCGAGAAGCGAGACAGCCGAGGCGGGGCCGCGGTGTGTCGACTGGGACTCGGGCGAAGCCTCCGGCTATCGATAATCGCACGTATCCTTCGACCGATGAGGTCGCGAGAATGCTTAAGGTACCAGCCGGCCGCGTTCGCCAGTTAAAAGAGCTTGCGGCCAAAACGATTAAGGCGATCGAGATCGTTCCGTAAGCATTTCGCCACACGGCGCCTACAGGACACGTGCGCGTTCCGAAAGCATATCGTACTTCGGTCTTTCTGAACTTCCCATACGACGAACAGTTTCAAGATCTATTTCTGGCTTATGTTGTAGGCGTTTGTTCGTTCGGCCTAACTCCCCATGCCAAACGGCGGGTCTTTTTATTTCTAAAGAGGGATGGCTGAATTTCTCCAATTCGATAAACACCGCGGCTTAATCACGGCGGTCGTGCAACACGTCAGGACGTATCGCGTACTGATGGTCGGCTACATGAATCGCGAGGCTTTCAACCGAACGCTCGCGACCGGTCGTGTCACATTTTTCAGCCGCTCGCGCCAAAAACTTTGGACGAAAGGAGAAAGCTCAGGGCACTACCTGATCGTAAAATCCATCGCGGCGGATTGTGATGGAGACGCTCTGCTGATCGAAGCAGAACCGATTGGGCCAGGCGTTTGCCACAAGGGATACGAAAGCTGCTTTTTTCGAACCTGGCAAGACGGAAACTGGGTGGAAACGGAACACAAGACCTACAATCCGGACGCCGTGTACGGAGCCAATCGATGAGATTGAAGCTCGGGATCCCCAAAGGCAGTTTGGAGGCAGCAACCATCGATCTGTTCCGTCGCGCAGGCTTCAATATCGCGACGAGCAGCCGCAGTTATTTCCCCGTAATCGATGATCCCGAGATCGAATGCATGCTCATACGCGCCCAAGAAATGGCGCGCTATGTCGAAGATGGCGTGCTTGACGCCGGTCTGACGGGCCGCGATTGGGTGGAAGAAAACGAAGCTCAGGTTGAGACCGTCGCCGACCTGGTCTACGCCAAGCAGAGTTTTGGAAAAGTTCGATGGGTGCTGGCTGCTCCAGAGGCTTCGCCGTATCGGAGTGCGCGCGACCTTGAGGGAAAGGTCATCGCCACCGAACTTGTTTCTACGACCAAGCGGTATTTGGCGCGGCGAGGGATCACCGCGAAGGTGGAATTTAGCTGGGGTGCTACGGAAGCGAAGCCTCCCGAGCTGGCAGACGCGATTGTAGAAGTGACAGAGACCGGCTCATCGCTCCGAGCAAACAAGTTGCGAATTATTGAAACAGTGCTCGAATCAAACACGCAGCTAATTGCGAATCGGAATTCCTGGGCCAACGACTCGCAACGCCGCAAGCTGCTGGATATCAAAATGCTGCTCGAGGGAGCTATCAACGCCCTTGGAAAAGTTGGGCTGATGCTAAACGTCCGGAAAGAGGATCTTCAAAGCGTCATTTCTGTGCTTCCCGCGCTGAAGAACCCCACCGTTTCGCAGCTCAGCGATCAAGCCTGGGTGGCGGTAAACACGATTCTCGACGAAACGACCGTTCGCACCATCATTCCCCGGCTCAAGGAAGCCGGTGCACAGGGAATCGTCGAGTATCCGCTCAACAAGATCGTGATATAGGCGGCCATGATTAAGATCATCCCGGTGAGCGAAGCTTGTGAAGTCAAACTCGACCGGCGCAAGCAGATCCTCGAATACGAAAACGCTGTAGCCCCGATTCTCGCGGCCGTTCGCAAAGAGGGCGATGCTGCGTTGGTGCGCTATGCGCGTCAGCTCGACAACCTGGGAGATGAACCCTTGCGCGTCGGCAATGCTGAGCTTGCGAATGCGGCACACCGCATGAGTTCAGAAGTTCGCAAAGCCGTCAACACAGCCATCCGAAATATTCGTCAATTCGCCGAGGCGCAGTTGCCCACTGAGTGTTTCAGAGAATTCGGCCCGGGCCGCAAGCTCGGCTGGATTGTACGGCCTCTCGATGCCGTCGGGTGCTACGTCCCGTCAGGGCGTTATCCCCTGCCTTCTGCGTTGCTCATGACAGCCGTGCTCGCACAAACGGCTGGTGTCCATCGGATCTGTGTAACGTCACCCAACCCATCTCAGGAGATTCTCGGCTGTGCACATCTCTTGGGCCTCTCTGAGGTTTTTCGTGTGGGTGGCGCTCAGGCGATCGCCGCGATGGCCTTCGGCACAGAAACCATCTCTCGTGTGGACCGCATCGTGGGGCCGGGAAATCTCTATGTCGCCGCAGCTAAGAAACTTTTAGCCGGCGACGTGGGAATCGACTTTGTCGCAGGGCCAACCGAGATAGTGATCGTTACCGAGCGCGGCGACCCTGTGATTATCGCCGCCGACATGCTCGCCCAGGCTGAGCACGACCCGAACGCTTCAGCCATTCTGATCACTACCTCGCCGTCTCTTGCAAAATCAGTCTCGGCTGAGATCGAGACCCAAATCGAGACTCTGCCCACCGCCGCCGTAGCGAAACAAGCCATCGATGGCGAGAGTGCAATTTTTCTTACTCGCAACCTAGACCTGGCTGTCGAACTCGTCAATCGCATCGCTCCCGAACACCTGATGCTATACGATGTATCGCTCTTACCGTCCATTAGAAACGCCGGCGCCGTTTTTCTCGGCCAGGATTCACCTGAATCCGCAGGTGACTATGCAGCGGGACCCAGTCACGTTCTGCCAACGCGGGGTTGGGCGCGCTTGCGCGGAGGTCTTTCCGTCGCCGATTTCGTCAAGATCATCGCTGTTCAGCAGCTCTCGCGCTCAGCATTGCGCGAACTCGCTCCTGTGATCACGACGCTAGCCCGGATGGAAGGGTTAGAGGCGCACGCTCGCTCTGTGGAGGTTCGCTTTGTCCAGTAACTCAGCCAAACCACAAGCACGTTCCTGCGAGCACGAGCAGCGAGCGCCCAAACCACGCGATGCGGTCCTGCGTATGAGCGAGTATCATCCACCCGTTCGGGATCGCCGAAACAAGCTGCGCCTTGATTTCAACGAGAACACGATCGGCGCCCCGCCTCTTGTGCTTGATTTTCTCGAGCGATATCTTACACCCGCTGATTTGGCTATTTATCCCGAATACGAGCATGCGCTCGAAGATCTGGCCCAGCATTTCTCGGTCAAGGTAGAGGAACTGACACTTACTAACGGAACCGACGAGGCAATTCAATTGTTAGTAAGTACTTATATCGAGCCCGGACAAAAAGTGCTGATCTTACGACCTTCTTACGCAATGTACAAGTTCTACAATCAACTGGCAGGCTCAAGCCTCGAAGAAATAGAGTATCGGCCGAGAACTCTCGCCTTCCCGCTCGAAGAATTGTTGGAGCGAATCAGCCCGGCCACCCGCGCCGTGTTCATCAGCAATCCGAATAATCCAACCGGCACGGGAACAGACCTTAGCGCCATCGAGCAAGTTCTGGCAAAATCGGTGAATGCTCTCGTGCTAGTGGACGAAGCCTATTTCGAGTTCAACGGTATCACTGCTCTCCCACTGATTCACCGGTATCCGAACTTATTCGTCAGCCGGACATTTTCTAAAGTCTACGGAATGGCTGCCCTGCGTTGCGGATGCCTGTTTTCGGCAGCCGCAAACATGGCCTACGTTCGCAACGCGCAATCTCCTTACGCGGTGAACTCTTTGGCGGCGATGCTGGCGCGGATCGCCGTGAAAGATCACTCGTTCGTGCAAGCTTATGTGGAGGAAGTCATTGCGGCTCGCAAGCTGCTCTATAACGGCCTCGACCGGCTCCATATTCCATACGTAGAGAGCCAGGCGAACTTTGTCTTGTTTCAAGCAGGCGCTCGTGCATCGGCGATCTGCGACGAGTTGCGAAAGCGCGGCGTGCTCATCCGTGACCGCACCTACGAAATACCCGGCGGCGTTCGGGTCACTGTCGGAACTCGCGAGCAAGTGCGGCGCTTTCTCGATGAGCTCACGCACATTTGGTAGCCGCTGCCCGGAGAAATAAGTGAGAGAGGCCGAAATCGAGCGCTGCACCAAAGAGACGCAAATTACAGGTCATCTCCGCATTGAGGGAACGGGCGATTACGAAATCTCTACCGGTATCCGTTTTCTTGACCACATGCTCGAGCTTTTCACAAAGCACGGCGGCTTCGATCTTCAATTGACTGCGCGCGGCGATTTAGATGTTGATCAGCATCACACGGTCGAAGACACCGGAATTGTTCTCGGCGATCTCTTCGCGAAGGCTTTGGGGGAGCGGCGCGGCATCAATCGGGCGGGTTATTTCCTGCAGCCTATGGACGAATCGCTGGCGGTAGTTGCCGTGGATCTTGGCGGGCGCCCGGCTGTTGTGTATGATCAGCAGCTAAACGTCTCTCATGTCGGCGATCTGCAGACCGAGTTACTCGAGGACTTCTTCAACGGCTTCGCGCAGCATGCCGGCGCAAACCTGCACGCGAAGGTTCTTTACGGCCGCTCGAGTCATCACAAGATAGAAGCGCTTTTCAAATGTTTTGGCCGCGCCATGCGTTACGCCTGCTCCACCGATGAACGGCTGAAAGACCAGCTTCCTTCGACAAAGGGCCTGCTATGACAACCATTGTCGATTACGGCGCAGGCAATTTGACGTCTGTTGAAAACAGCCTTACTACTATTGGGGAGCGATATGTCACTACGGCCGATCCGGAGATTGTACGCCGCGCCGAAAAGATAATTCTGCCTGGAGTGGGGCACTTCGGCCAAATGCTGAGGAGAATCGACGAGCTGAACCTGCGAGAACCGCTGTGTGAAGCCATTCGGAAACCTGTGCCGTTTCTTGGTATATGCATAGGACTCCAGTGTCTGTTCGAGGCAAGCGAAGAATCGCCCGAAACGAAGGGGCTGGCCATTTTCCCGGGCGTGGTGAAACGCTTTTCTGGTCAAGCGCGCATCCCTCACATGGGCTGGAACTCTGTTTCCCTATCTAAGCCTTGTCCACTGATGAACGGCTTGGTTGACCAACCTTATATGTACTTCGCGCACAGTTACTACGCTCCGCTAATGATGGCCACAGTCGCTACATGCACTTACATCTTTCCGTACACAGCAATCTTGCAGGAGGACAACCTCTATGCCGTTCAATTCCACCCTGAAAAGTCAGGCCCCTCAGGTTTGAAAGTCATCCAAAACTTCGTCGACCTCTGATGCTGGCGAAACGAATCCTGCCTTGTCTGGATGTGGCGGACGGCCGCGTCGTAAAGGGCGTGAACTTTTTGGACCTGCGGGATGCCGGCGATCCTCTTGCATTGGCCGAGCGCTATAACGCGCGAGGGCGCGGATGAGATCGTGTTTCTCGACATCACCGCTTCGAGCGACGCGCGTCCGGCCATGGCGGATCTTGTCGCGAGGACCGCTCAAAAGGTGTTTATCCCGTTAACTGTAGGCGGCGGCATTCGCAGCGTTGCGGATGCGCGCACAATCATTTTGGCGGGCGCCGACAAGGTGAGCGTGAATACAGCCGCCGTGCGCCGTCCTGATCTGATTCGAGAACTCAGCCAGGAGTTTGGATCTCAAGCCGTCGTGCTGGCCATCGATGCGCGGCGCTCCCGTCCTGCAGCCGCCGCATCGGAGCGCCTCTGCTGGAACGTCTACACCAAAGGAGGGCGCGTAGACGAGGGCCTGGATGCCATCGAGTGGGCGCGCCGCGGCGAAAGTCTCGGGGCCGGGGAGATCCTCATCACCTCTATGGATACGGACGGCATTCAGACCGGATTTGATTGCGCGTTGACTAAGGCCGTTGCAGGCGCGACTGGCGTTCCGGTGATCGCCTCGGGTGGCGCCGGTACGCCACGAGACTTCGTCGAGGTCCTGACAAACGGCCAAGCTGATGCAGCGCTCGCCGCTTCTATCTTTCACTATGGCAAGTACACGCTTAGCGATCTGAAACACGCGCTTCAAGATGCCCACGTTCCCGTTAGGCCTTTCCCGTGATTATTCCGTGCATCGATTTGATGGGCGGAAGAGTAGTGCAGCTTGTGCAAGGCCGCACCAAAGCTTTAGAAGGAAAATCGCCTGAGGAGATGCTGGCCAGCTTTGCAGGATTCCCGCAGATTCAGGTAATCGATCTCGACGCTGCGCTCGGAACAGGTTCCAACGACGGAATCGTTCACGATCTCACCGTCCGCACTGCGGTTCGCGTGGGTGGCGGCATCCGAAGCATCGAACGGGCGAAACAGCTCGTCAATTACGGCGCGTTCCGGGTCATTCTCGGAACCTCCGTCTTCTCCTCCAGCGGACCGGACCGCGCCTTCCTGAGCGCCGCCGCGGAATCAGTCGGAGCTGAACGGCTGACCGTTGCGCTCGATACCAGGGCTGGCCGCGTCCTAATTAAGGGTTGGCAAGAATCCACTCCCTGGTCGGCCCTCGACCTCATCCCCGAGCTTGAACCCTATTGCTCGGGTTTCTTATGTACTCACGTCGATAAGGAAGGCTTGATGCAAGGTACCGACCTCGCTTGGTTTGAAAGCTTGCGAAGTAAGACCAAACACGAGCTGGTGGCAGCAGGCGGCATCACTACGCTCGATGAAATCCGCGCTCTGACCAGTATGCATATCCACTGCGCAATTGGCATGGCGATCTATACCGGCCGGCTGAAGCTCGAACACCTGCGATTCATAAATGCCGCAAACTCGAATTACTAACTTTTAATATTCCTGCTGGCCTTACGTTTACATCGGTAAGCACATCTTTCTTGAAACTTAGTCCTCTTACACCGATAAGACAGGTAGGGCAGATGACAGCCAACTACTTCGTCATTTACAGTGGTGAAGAGAGGTAACTCTGCTCCGGAACGCGCACCTGCATGAACCTCGATAAAACCTGCATTATAGGTGCCGGCGCAGCGGGCATCGCAGCGGCCAAGGCGCTATCGACGATCGGTATTCCTTTCGATTGGTTCGAAGCGGGTTCCCGGTTGGGCGGAATCTGGCGATTCGGTAATGACAGCGGTTCCTCCGTTTACGCGTCGCTGCGGACCAACACCTCGCAAACCACTATGGAATGGTTCGGCTATCCAATGCCGAAGCGCCCCAACGATTACCTTACGCACGAGCAGGTACTCGCTTATCTGGAAAGTTTTGCGGCTGGCGAGAACCTGGTAGAGAAAATCACATTCGCGACCCGGGTTAAAACTGTAGAGCCGCTTGAGGAGCAGGGCTTCGCGGTCTCCACACAGAATCGATCGGGTGAAATCCATACGCGCAACTATGGTGCGGTCATCGTCGCTGTCGGTTGCCACTCGACACCCAAATGGCCCCAAATCCCGGGAACGTTCCATGGGCGCAGAATGCATGCATCCGAGTATCGGACGGCCGACCTATTTGCGGGCAAAAACGTGATCATCGCCGGATTCGGCGCTTCAGGAGCCGACATCGCCTGCGATGCCGCTGCCGTAGCGAACAGCGTGATTCTGTCAACCCGGCGAGGCGGATACGTTCTGCCGAGATATGTCGATGGAAAGCCGCGCGATGAGGCGAACCGGCCTTGGCTGGCGTTGGTTCCGCTCGCGATTCGAAAGCAACGCTGGAAGATCATGCTGGTGCAGCGCTCCGTTTCGCCCAAAGTCCGCGCCGCCCTCGAACGCGACACCTCTCCGTTCGCTAAACCTGCGGTGCTCAACGATCGTCTTCCGGCGATGATCGACCGCGACCGCATTCTCGTCAAACCGGCGGTCGACCGATTCGACGGCGGCTGCGTCATTTTCTCGGACGCGAGTAGGGCGCCTTGCGATGTGTTCGTATGTGCGACGGGTTACGAGTTTACGTATCCATTCTTCTCAACAGAAACCGTGCGGCGAACCGGATCCTTCGCGGCGCGTTACCTGCGAGTGGTACCGCCGAGTCAGCCGGGTCTGTTTTTCGTTGGTAGGCTTTCCGCAGTCGGACCATTTTTTCCGGTCTTCGAGAGGCAAGCCATGTGGGTTGCCGATCTGGTAAGCGGACGTTGTCTGTTACCCTCAGTTGACGAACTGGAGCGATGCGCGGCCAGAGAGGCGCGGAAAGCCTCGGCAATATTCCCAGACGCAGGCCGCCAAACCGATATCGTCGAGTACTATCCTTACCTTCGCGCTCTCAAGCGCGAACATGCCGCGGGACGGGCTCGTGCGCTGAAGGCGGCCAAAACGGCCGACGCCCTCCAGTTCGAGCTCACTCCCGAGCTGAGTGAGTGACAACCACGAACTCAATCGCTGTTCCTCTCCCTTTAGTGCTTCTGTTCCCATTTCATGTTGAACACGCACTTTGATCTCCTTGCCGCTGCACGGCAGGAGATGCTTCGCGAGGGTTTCCATCCCGATTTCCCTCCCGTAACCGATGAACAGCTCGCAAATGCAAAGAGTCGAGCCGCGTCCGCGGCCGAAGCCGGCCTCCGGGATCTTCGCAAGCTTCTATGGTCTTCGATCGACAATGACACCTCCCGCGATCTCGATCAGATCGAAGTCGCCGAGCGCGTTCCCGAAGGCATCCGCTTGCTGGTCGGAATAGCCGATGTCGATTCAGTTGTTTCGAAGGGCTCGCCAATCGACCAACACGCCGCGACCGAAACCACGACCGTCTACACCGCAGTGCGCACTTTCCCCATGCTGCCCGAAATATTGTCGACGGATCTGACCTCTCTCGCGGAAAATGGGGACCGCCTGGCTATCGTGATCGAGATGGTCGTCGCCTCTGACGGGTGTATAAAATCGTCCGATATTTACCGCGCCATCGTTCGCAACCAAGCGCAACTGACCTACAGCGCTATCGGACCATGGCTCGAAAGCCGCGCGGATCCTCCTTCGAAACTGATAGGTTCTGCTGACCTGCAAAGCCAACTGAAACTGCAGGACGAAGCCGCGAGTGCGCTTCGGAATCAGCGCTACCGGCTCGGTGCGCTCAACTTCGATCGCGTTGAGGTAACAGCAACTGTAGTAGACGGCCAGGTGCAAGGAATTGCGGCCACCAAGCGGACGCGTGCGGATGCCCTAATCGAAGATCTCATGATTGCTGCCAATGAAGTGATGGCGAAAAAGCTCAAAGCCAGCGGCGTCTCGACCATCCGGCGGATTGTAAAGTCTCCCGAGCGCTGGCCGCGTATTGTTGAGCTTGCTGCAAGCTATCGAGAGACTCTTCCGCCCCAGCCCGATTCAGCGGCGCTGAACGCCTTCCTCGAAAAGCGGCGCATGGCTGACGAAACGCATTACCCGGATCTATCGCTCGCGGTGGTCAAGCTAATGGGACCGGGCGAATATGTTTTGTCGCGCCCGGGTGAGCCCGAACAAGGCCATTTCGGATTGGCTGTTTCGGATTACACACATTCCACTGCGCCGAATCGGCGATTCGCGGATCTCGTAGTGCAGCGCTTGATCAAAGCAGTGCTCGCCGGCCAAGCCGCCCCGTACTCGGACGATGAGCTCGCTTCCATCGCCCGGAATTGCACCTTGAAAGAGGATGCAGCCCGCAAAGTGGAGCGCGTCATGAACAAGCGGGTGGCCGCGGTCGCGCTGCAAACGCGCGTTGGGCAACAGTTTGACGCAATTGTCACGGGAGTCACTCCAAAGGGCGTTTTCGTGCGCGTTCTGAATCCTCCCGTCGACGGCCGCTTGATACGCGGCGAAGCCGGCGCCGACGTCGGAGACCGGATTCGAGTGACCTTACTCTCAACAGATCCGGAACGCGGTTACATTGATTTTGGGCGTTAGCAGCCATTTGCG
This sequence comes from uncultured Acidobacteriaceae bacterium, assembly GCA_963803455.1. Lineage (GTDB taxonomy): Bacteria > Acidobacteriota > Terriglobia > Bryobacterales > Bryobacteraceae > Bog-105. Next base: position 304,254 of record CAWDMK010000001.1, read on the forward strand.
CAATTTTGCGCATATACTCATAGCATCAGCGCTGCTCTTAACACGTGACCGGTTATGCCGTGCCCCTACTTTGAGCCTCAACACGCGGCCATCCACTCCCGTCACGCAAACGCTCGTTTGCCGCTGATCCAAGAATATGACGGATTGTGCCACGCGGGCTCAGAGCCGGTCGACGCCCCGCCAGAGCTTCGCTTCGAGTGTTGCAACCACGGCTACTCGCGTGGACGCTGCAGCCGCTTCCCTTCCGAGGAAGTGCGTTCGGCCATGCGGTACAACGTGCTGCGCCACACTCCAACTACCCTCGAGCTGGTCCTCATAGAAGAGCAAAATTACGTCCCGCTCGCCTGGCGCCCGGTTTCTTATTTTCCCGATACCGGCCGCTTTGATCCCGAGTTCGCAGATACTTGCATTCGAGCGCAGGCTCTTGCGTTCTGCCGAAGCTATCTCGAGCGCTTTTCCTCATCCCCGCGTTCTGAACCGCTAGAATGGCGAGCGTGGGGTCAGAACAGCTAGTCGTCGAGGCAGCCGCGCGCGTTCGAACGGTGCGGGAAACGCAGTCTGAGTATTCCGAGTTCTGCCTGCCAAACGATGCCAACACTCTCGGCAACATGCTGGGTGGGCACGTCATGCACCTCGTCGACTTATGCGGAGCGATTGCAGCCATGCGGCACGCGCGCTGTCCCGTCGTAACCGCCTCCGTCGATCAAATGACGTTTCTGCATCCGGTACGCCTGGGAGAGCTTGTCAGATTGCGGTCGCAGGTGAACCGCGTGTTTCGCACCTCGATGGAGGTCGGCGTGAAGGTCTGGGTTGAGAATCTCCACAGCGGCGATATCCGGCACACATCCTCTGCGTACCTGACTTTTGTAGCCGTCGATGCAGCAGGCAACCGTGTTGTGTTGCCGCAAATCGTTCCCGAAACCGATGACGAAAGACGCCGCTTTGCCGAGGCCGCCGAGCGCCGGTCCTACCGACTCGCTTTTAAGGACAAGACCAGAAAATCACCCGACTTGTAGAAAGCCGCCGTGCTGGTACACTTGTGCCCATGCCCAATACGAAAGAATCGACTCGAGAGACAACGCTAAAGGGCAATCCCCTCCCCTTAGCAGGACCCGAGCTCAAGCCCGGCGATGTTGCACCCGACTTCGAAGCGGTGGACGATTCCCTTCAGAAAGTCAATCTCGCGAAAACGGGAAACGGAGTTCGAATCTTCAGCGTCGTGCCTTCTCTCGATACCCCGGTCTGCGACGCTCAAACCAAACGTTTCGAAGATGAGGCGGGAAAGCTCCCCGAGATCCAAATCTACACGATCAGCATGGATCTGCCCTTTGCCCAAAAGCGTTGGTGCGGAAACTTCGGAGTGAATCGCGTGCACATGGTATCGGATCATCGAACCGGATCTTTTGGGGAGAGCTACGGCACACTTATTCCCGGCCTGCGCATCGAGAGCCGGGCAATTTTCGTTCTGGACCGGCAGAACCGCCTTCGCCACGTCGAATATGTCAAAGAAGTCGGTGATCATCCCGACTATGAGTCGGCTCTCAGCGCGGCAAAGGCTGCTGCAGAGAAAGTGGCGTCCGCTTCCTAGTTCGCGTCGGGCAGACGATCGCTTTGCCTCGTCTGCCGAGCTGCACGTCCCTTACGCAGCGTGTGCATCCGGCAGGGTCGCGGTCACAAACCAGAATTCCTCAATTGACCGGACCACGTCGATGTACTCCTGAAGGTCGCGCGGTTTCGTAATAAAGCAGTTCGCGTTCAATTTATACGCCTGCATCACGTCGTCATCAGCCTTGGAGCTGGTCATCACCAGCACCGGGATTTGCCTCAGACTAGGCGTGCCCTTTACTTCGGCCAGTACTTCGTGGCCATTCTTGCGCGGCAGATTTAAATCCAGCAGAATGAGATCCGGCCGCCTCACCAATCCGCTCTCGGACTGGCGCAGATAGTCCATGGCTTCGACCCCGTCGCGCGCCACGGTAATCTGCACCGGAATCGAGGTCTGTTTCAGAGCCTCTGAGATCAGCCGGACATCGCTCGGACTGTCCTCAACGTGAAGAATGTTGAGTGAATGCATGGTAGCAACTAGCTCCCGTTCAGGAAGTAGCAACTCTGCAGCCAACCTGTAACAACTCGCCTTTTCAAATACTTCCCGCAAGCACTACACCGTGGAGTAAGGTAAGAAGTAGCGCCCGCCGGCAGAGCGCTGCGTAAAAAAGGCGCGTTGCCCTCCTGCGGCCGCCCCGCCCACCAATTGACACTGAGTAAGCCGCTTCTTATCATTGACATTGCGGCAGTTCGGAAGGCGCCCGGCAGGTCACGCCGGCAAAATCCCCGCGAATGGAACAGCTCTGGAGGCTCTTTGATCAAGCTAGACATTATCAATGAGGTCGTGAACCGCACGGGGATCACCAAAACGAAAGCCGAAATGGCAGTCGAGACGGTCTTTGAAACGATGAAGAAGGCGCTGAGCGAGGGCGATCGGATCGAGCTGCGCGGGTTCGGAATCTTCAACGTGCGCCCGCGAAAAACGGGTATCGGACGCAACCCCAGAACCGGCGCCGAAGTGGCGATCCCTCCGGGCAGAGCCGTCCGCTTTAAGCCCGGCAAGGAATTGCAGACGCTGCAATAGACCAAGTGTCTGAACCGGGATTGTCGGGGCGCGTCGAGAGCGGTTCCTCTAACTTGTCAGCCGGAGCGCCGCTGCAGCCCGAGTGGCGCGATCTTCCGCAAGCCCCCCGGTTCCGTCGGACCCGCAAGTGGTGGCTTCATGTCCTGCTGTTCCTCCTCACGCTCGTCACCACGACCGTTTTCGGTTACGCGCAAGTCGAAAGTTTCCGCGCTAACCGCCCCCTCCAAATAGATTGGATTGCGGACGGATATGTCAGGTTAGGGCACGGCGACACGAGCGTGCTGGCGGGCCTGAACTTTTCCCTTCCGCTCCTGCTCATTCTGCTGGCGCACGAGTTTGGACATTACATCTCGTCTCAGCGCTGGAAGGTGGACGCGAGCCTTCCTTATTTTCTGCCCTCTCCGACGCTTTTTGGAACGCTCGGTGCATTCATCAGAATCCGGTCGCCGATCTTGACCCGGAGAAGCCTATTCGATATCGGGGTGTCGGGACCAATTGCGGGATTTGCCGTGCTGGTGCCCTTCTTACTCGCGGGAATCGGAATGTCCCGGCTGATTCCGGGCGTCGCCGCCCGCGGCCAGGTGGTATTTGGTACACCGCTGTTCTTGCGCTTGGTCGAGTGGTTACGTTTTCCCGGTGCGCAGCAGTCCGACATCCTGCTTCATCCGATGGCGATGGCGGCGTGGGCGGGCCTGCTTGCCACAGCCATTAACCTGCTCCCCATCGGCCAACTGGACGGAGGCCACATCTTGTACGCGGCGTTCGGAACGAGAGTGCATCGCGCGCTCTCGGGTATTTTTGTGCTCGTACTCGTGCTGCTGGGCTTTGCATACTGGCCCTGGTGGATTTGGGCAGTGCTCATGTTTTTCTTCGGAAGGCGCCATCCCCTGGTGTACGATCAAACGCCGCTCGATGCACATCGAATCCTGGTGACTATCTGCGCCGTCTTGCTGTTTCTGCTTTCAATGTCGATCGTGCCGGTGTACGCGCGATAGATCGCATGCCGATAAAGATCTCGGCGGTGATCATCACATTCAACGAGGAACGGAACATCGCGCGAGTCATAGAGAGCTTGCGGTGCTGCGATGAGATCCTGGTGCTCGATAGCGGCTCGAATGACCGCACGGTAGAGATCGCGACCAAGCTGGGAGCCCGTGTCGAAGAAGCCTCCTGGCACGGCTATGCGGCCCAGAAAAACATCGCGGCGGATTTGGCCGCCCACGATTGGGTGCTGTCGTTAGATGCTGACGAAAGCCTTAGTGAAGCGCTGGAAGCAGAGATTTGGCAGATCAAGAAGAATGGTCCGAAATTCGACGGCTACACGATGCCGCGCCTGGCTCAATATCTCGGGCGCTGGATTCTGCACAGCGGTTGGTATCCGGACAGAAAAGTCAGGCTCTTCAACCGCAAGAAGGCGAAGTGGGTGGGCGAGTTCGTGCATGAGTCGGTGAAAGTCGATGGCCGGGCCGGCCATCTGAAATCGAACCTGCTGCATTTCACCTGCGATTCGCTGTCGGAGCATTTGCGATCGATGGACAGCTATACCACGCTCGCTGCGCAAGAGATGGTGACGCGAGGTGAATGCGCAAGTCTGCCGCGCCTGCTTTTCGATCCTCCCTGGACATTTTTTCAGACGTACTTCGTCAAGCTTGGATTCTTGGATGGAGCCGAAGGGCTGGCGATCGCTTATATGGGCGCTTTTTATAATTTCGTAAAGTATTCGAAAGCCCGGCACATGAGCCCCGGCCGAAAATAAGAGTTGCGCATCGTGCATATCGATAGCGGGCGCGAGATGCGTGGCGGACAGCACCAGGTGCTTCTTTTACTGAAAGCGTTGAAAGAAGCGGGGCATCAGTCTACGTTGCTTGCGCGTGAGAACGCACCCCTGTCGCGTGCTGCTGCGGCCCAGGGATTCACGGTGTGCGCCGCGGGATCGAGGCAGCTCTGGCAATATTCGCGAGAGGCAAATCTGGTTCACGCGCATGATGCCCGGGCGCACACGATGGCCGCTTTCGCCGCGAGGTGCAGATTCGTTGTCTCCCGGAGAGTCGCCTTTCCGGTGCGCCGGTCTGTTCTTTCCAATTGGAAGTATGGGCGCGTGGCCCGATATTTGGCGGTTTCCGGGTTTGTCGCGTCTGAGCTTGAACGCGCCAGGATTCCAAGAGAAAAGATTGACGTGGTCTATGACGCAGTCGAGCCCGTACTTCCTTCGGGGGAGTGGAGCGCGCACTATCCTGCCGTGGCGCTTGCTTCGAGAGATCCTCTGAAAGGCCGCGATCTGATCGAGGAAGCTGCCAAGATTGCGGACCTGCGTGTGATCTTTTCGGACGATCTCGCCCGGGATCTTCAACGGGCGTCGATGTTCGTCTACATCACGCGTTCAGAAGGGTTGGGATCGGCGACGCTGCTCGCCTTGAGCAGGGGCGTTCCGGTAATCGCAAGCCGTGCCGGCGGTTTGACGGAAGTGTTCGAAGACGGAATCTCCGGTGTGTTTGTGAACAACGAGCCGCGCGAGATCGCACTTGCCATGCGCAGCATTTTGGAGCGCCCCGGCTTCGCGCGCCGCCTGATCGGGCACGGAAGGGCGCGCGTCATGGAGCGCTTCACTCCCGCGCATCTGCTGAGCGCCACGCTGTTGTCGTACGAGAGGGCGCTTGCCTGATTTCGAGCCGCTCTATGCCGCGCTCGGCGCCGTCTTCGGGCTATTGTTCGGCAGTTTTCTAAACGTCTGCATTTTCCGCATTCCCCGCGATCTGTCGGTGGTCGCACCGCGCTCGTTTTGTCCGGATTGCGGCGAGCCCATCAGATGGCAGGACAACGTTCCTTTACTCAGTTACGCCCTCTTGCGCGGACGCTGCAGGGCGTGCGGCAACCGCATCTCATTCCGGTATCCAATTGTCGAATTGACGACTGCACTCCTGTTTCTTGCCACTACCCTGCAATATGGATGGACCCTGAGCACGTTCAAATGGGCGCTCTTCGAGGCGATACTCGTGGCGCTCTTCTGGACGGACCTCGAGGAGCGCATTCTCCCGGATGAGCTGACCTTAGGTGGCGCGTTAATCGGATTCATACTTGCTTTCCTGGTCCGAGTGCCGGGACAGCTTAGCGAGCTCTTGCTGCCAAATACCAATTGGGTGGGGCAATCGCTTCTTAATGCCGCCCTGGGCGTTATCGTTTTGGCGGGACCTATCTGGATGCTGGGGGCGATCTACGCACGTGTGCGGCGACGAGAGGGTCTGGGGCTGGGCGATGTGAAGCTGCTGGTCCTCTTAGGCGTGTTTCTCGGGCTCGAAAAGGGCCTGCTCGCACTTCTGATCGGCGTCGTAAGCGGTTCAGTCATTGGCATCCTCTATATCTGGGCGGCCCGCAAAAAAGCGTCGACCTACCAGCTTCCATTGGGCAGCTTTCTGTGTGCGGGAGCAGCGCTGGCGCCGTTACTGAAGAGGCTGTAAATGGTGGGACTAGCTGAAATTTCGCTTGATGTACCATAGAGCTTTACGGTATGAAGGAACTTTTTGAAGCTCTCTCTCCCGATGAGCCCGGCTGGCAGATTGCCGCGCAGCTCGATCCCAAGCGTTTGCCTGGGCATGTAGCCATCATTATGGACGGGAACGGGCGTTGGGCGAAACGCCGAAACTATCCGCGGATTTTGGGCCATAAGGCGGGCGTTGACCCGGTCAGAACAGTCGTTGAAACCTGTGCTCAACTACGGCTGAAGGCTTTGACTCTGTATGCATTTTCCGTGGAGAATTGGAAGCGGCCGCGGCATGAGGTTGATGGTTTGTGGCGCTTGCTGCACTTTTATTTGCGCCGTGAGCTGCCCAATTTGATGAAGAACGATATTCAGCTCATGGCCATCGGGCGCTTGGAATCGTTGCCCGCCTCGGTGCAGGAAGAACTCCAGGCGGTTGTGAATGAGACCTCGCAGAATCGTGGAATGCGCTTGAATCTCGCCATCAACTACGGAGGCCGCACGGAGTTAGTCGATGCGGTAAATTCAATCCTCGACAGTGCCAGAGTCGATGGCAACCTCGATTCGCTCGAAGTCACGGAGGAAGCCATTGCGGCGCACCTGTACACGGCAGGGCTCCCGGATCCGGACTTGCTGATCCGCACGTCCGGCGAAATGCGCATCAGTAATTTTCTGCTCTGGCAAATCGCCTATGCCGAGCTATATGTTACTGAAACGCTATGGCCCGATTTTAGCCGCGCGGAATTGCTGAGCGCTATGCTCGAGTACCAGAATCGCGAGCGGCGCTTTGGAGGCTTGTCGAGGAATCCCGCCTGGACGTTCGAGGCGTCTGTCCCGATTTTCGAAGAACAGGAATCCCAACTCCCGCTTGCATAAAGCGCATCATTCCGGCTACGCTTAGCCGAGCATGACGCGCGCAGGTACCGCGATCGGCCTGATCGCAATTGCGACGTACCTTATTTTTTGGGCTCCGAATTGGCTCTTTCTTGCGGCAGCGGTCCTGATGGGCCTCCTTTGTTACCTGGAATTCTCAGGCTTGGTTGTCGCGCACGGAATACAGCGTCCCGGCGTGTTCGGCATTCTGGCCGGCGTGCTTATCCTACTTTGGCCGGAAGAAGCGCTACCCTCTCTCTCGCTTCTGATCGCGCTCGCTCTGACTGTCGCTATGCGCCATTCGGATTTACGTTCCATTCTTCCGCAAGTCGCCTGTACGTTCTTCGCGTGCCTTTACGGTTTTATTCCCTGGAGATTCGCAACCCTGCTGCGGGCGGAGAGCACGCACTGGCTGTTCTTCGGCTTAGCATTGAGCTGGGTCGGTGATACCGTCGCGTACTACGTTGGACAGGCCATCGGCAAACACCATCTCGCGCCTGTAATCAGTCCGAAAAAGAGCTGGGAAGGCTCAGTGGGTTCGGTGATTGGGTCAGTGGTGTTTGGCGTCCTTTATATGCGCTATTTCGTCCCTGGCGCGCCGTCGTGGCATATAGCATCTATCGCCATCGCGGGAAATATCGCGGGCCAGTTCGGGGATCTTTCAGAGTCGGCTATGAAGCGCGGCGCGGGTGTGAAGGATACCGGCCACATGTTGCCCGGGCATGGTGGCATGTTGGACAGAGTCGATAGCACATTGTTCGCTCTTCCCGTCGTGTATGTGCTTTCGGTCTTGAGCGGAATCGCTCGATCCTAATGTATGGTCCGTGTCTTACGGTTCATGTAATCCATCAGTAAGTAATTACCCAGTGTGTAAGGAGTCGTGAAATACGCTTTCCCGCGGCACATCTGAGTTACTTTTTGAATGAACTGCACGAGGCTGTAATCGCTCGCGAGCATAAAGCTATTAATCAAGATGCCCTGCTTCTTGCAGCGAGCGACTTCTTCGAGCGTCTGGCTGATCACAAGCGGATCCAGGCCGAATGCGTTCTTGTAAATTCGTCCGTCCTCGAGCGTCAGAGCGGAAGGCTTGCCGTCCGTGATCATGACGATCTGCTTCATGTCCTTCTTCTCTTGCGATAAGAGGCGTTGCGCGAGGATCAGACCGTCGCGAGTGTTCGTATAGTACGGGCCGACCTGTACGCGGGCTAATTCAGAGAGACGCACTTCTTCGGCCGAGTCATGGAAAAGCACGCAACGCAAAGAATCGCCCGGATATTGCGTCCGGATGAGATGCGATAGCGCCAACGCAACCTTCTTCGCGGGCGTGAAGCGGTCTTCGCCGTAAAGGATCATGCTGTGGCTGCAATCGAGCATCAGAACCGTCGCACAAGAGCTCTGGTATTCGGATTGATGCACAAAGAGATCGGAGTATTCGAGGTTGAGAGGAAGCTTCAGGCCCTCGCGCTGCAGAGCCGAAAATAGCGTGGCAGTGATGTCCAGGTTCAGCGTGTCGCCAAATTCGTAACACTTCGCGCCCCCGCTCGCGTCGATGCCGGTCGCGAGGTCTCGCGTATCGTGCGCGCCAAAGCTCGACTTTCCAAGCGAGCCAAGCAGGTCTTTGAGGGTTTTGAATCCCAGAAAATCAATTGCCTTGTCGGTCACTTCGAAATGAGAGTGACTCTCGGGGCCGTTTTGAGAGCCGGTTGCGGAGGGCGAGTCCGGAGCTTCGCTTTGCCGATCGATATACCCGGCCTGTTCAAGCTTCTCGACAAGCTGTTCGATGAGCTTGTCGCGTTGTTGCGCCGACATTTGCTCCAGCTGCTGCCGGATTTGTTCCGCTCGCTCGGGATCGAACAGCTCGCCGCTCTCGAGCGCGCGCTCAATGGCCTGCTTGAGCTCTTCCAGCGTATGCTCGTTCATCTCCGAGAACTGAAGGTATGGATCGTTGTAGCCGCTTTGCAGGAAGTAGTCGGAGAGAGCCTTCAGAAGATCGTCGATCTCGATGCCGAGATCCTCTTCAGAGAACCGCGAGTAAGAAATGAACTTCATGAGGCTCGCGCCGTGCGATTCAGTTCAGGTTGCGCCGTCCGCCCGGGCCGCCGCCGCGCCGGGGATCGAATCCGCGCCGTGGCGGTTCCTCGCGCTCGTCGCGCATGCGCTCTTCGCGCGAGTGCCGCTCGCCTGCCACGAACTCAAGCTCCTCATTGCGGCTGATGCGCCGGTGAGCGTACAGGCCTTCGAGAATAAACTCGCCCGCCGAGGCGCGCATAGCGTCACTTTCATCGCCATTGAGGCCCAGCTTCCGGGTAAGCGAAAGCAAATCCTGAATCCGGCTCAGTTGCTCGATCACTTCCGACGCGCTCATGTTCTCATCGAGCCGAAGCGAGCCGCCTAGCTCGAACCACTGGATGATTTGGCGCAGGTTGACGCCGTCAAAATATGAGCTGTAAACCTTGCCGACAGCGTTGCGAATAATCTCGCGCGCAACCGCGTCTCCGCCCTTCAATTCACCTTCGTATTCGAGTTCGAGCTTGCCCGTGATAGACGGCAGCGCGGCGTAGAGGTCGAGAATGCGCGGAACAGCCTCGCTCTCTTTCGATTTCAGCGCGCGGCGTTCGGCATTTGAGATGACGTTCTCGAGAACCGAGATGGGTAAGCGCTGCGATACTCCGGATCGCTTGTCTACCCGCTTATCATCGCGGGCCAGGAACGCTACTTGCTCGACCACTTCATGGATGTACGGCGGAACTTCCGTTGCAATCGGCGAGCGGCGCCGCGTCCATGCCTCTTGTCTTGTAATCTCAATCCCTTGCGAGACAGTAAGCGGATAATGCGTACGGATCTCGCTGCCGATGCGGTCTTTTAACGGTGTGATGATTTTTCCGCGCGCGGTGTAGTCTTCCGGGTTGGCTGTAAAGACGAGCAACAGATCGAGCGGCAGCCGGACCGGATATCCTTTGATCTGCACGTCGCCCTCTTGCATGATGTTGAACAATCCGACTTGCACTTTACCGGCAAGATCGGGAAGCTCGTTCACGACAAAGAGGCCGCGGTTGGCGCGCGGCAACAGGCCATAGTGGATGGTCAGCTCGTTCGAGATGTCCTGCCCGCTTCGAGCCGCTTTAATCGGATCAATGTCGCCGATCAGGTCCGCAATCGTGACGTCGGGGGTGGCCAGCTTTTCGACGTACCGGTCTTCGGCGGAGATCCAGGCGATCGGCGTGTCATCGCCAAGACTGTCCCACTTCTCCCGGCACTGTTTGCAAATTGGCCTCAGCGGATGATCGCGAATTTCGCAGCCCGCTATGTACGGCATGTAGCGGTCGAGGAGGCCGGTGAGCAATCGCGCGAGGCGAGTTTTCGCTTGGCCGCGCAACCCCAAGAGGATGAAGTTGTGCCGCGACAAGATGGCGTTCACAACCTGCGGGATAACTGTGTCTTCGAATCCCAGAAGTCCGGGGAAGAGGTTGTCGCCCCGGTTCAATTTGCAGATTAGGTTCGATCGAAGCTCTTCTTTAAGGGTCCGATCGGGTTCGAGCTGATCGAAAAAACGGCTGGTGCGAAGCGCGCCCAGCGTCCGTGGCAAGTCGGAGTGAGGCATTAATAAGACTCGCGGGTCGGGTACAGCACAAGTCTAACAGTCTGCTGTTGGGGAGAATCAATCATGATCTTTCTCGATGAGGGGCGTGTTGCAGAGCTGCTTCATTTGGAAGAGCTCCTCCCAGTAATGGAGAAGGCCCTGATCGATTTTTCAGCCGGGCGCGTAATCCAGCCAGTACGCAGCGTGCTTGCGATTCCTCAACACCGCGCATTTTTCGGATTGATGCCGGCGGTTTACGAAGATGTCATCGGTACGAAGTTGGTGAGCGTGTTCCCGCAGAACGCAGAGCGCGGTTTGCACACTCATCTCGCAATCTATCTTTCTGAATCGCGCCGATACGGGCGAGAGCCTGGCGGTGATGGACGGCCGCGTCATCACGGCCTGGCGTACGGCCGCGGTATCGGCGATTGCGACACGAGCGCTCGACGGAGAAGGCGCGTGTGCTCGCGATATTGGGAAGCGGCGTACAGGCGCGAACGCATTTTGAGGCGTTGAAGCTGGTGCGAGGGTTTGAAGAGGTGCGTGTTTGGAGCCGCACCGCAGAACACGCCGCCCGATTCGCATCTGAAGTAGGAGGGATCTCGACGACTGCCGAGCACGCAGTTCGTGGCGCGGATGTTGTCGTCACGGTGACCAACGCAGAAGAGCCGGTTTTGCGTGGAGCTTGGCTCAAGAAAGGCGCTCACGTGAATGCCGTCGGAGCCGTTGGGCCGAAGCATCGCGAGCTTGATGACGATGCGATGCAGAGCGGCGCGGTGGTGGTCGAATCGCGCGCGGCCGCGCTGCAGGAATCGGCCGAGATTCTGCGCTCGGGCGCACAGATCTACGCGGAACTGGGCGAGCTGCTGGCAGGCGCAGCCATTAAACCGGTGGGGCAGACGACGATTTTCAAATCGCTCGGGATTGCGGTTGAGGATGTCGCGGCAGCGAAGCTCGTGTATGAACGAGCCGCGGTGACGCGTGATATACTCCCGCGCAGGAACGATTCAGATGCTTAAAACCAAATGGGTAGCCTCGGCTGGAGGCGCGTTGGCAGTAATCCTGATGAGCGGCTGTGCAGCCCCACCGCACGAGCCGACGGAGAAGTACGTTCTGGTGGCGTCGAACATTAAGCTGCCGTATTGGCAGACGGTAAGGGCTGGCTTGGAGCGCCAAGCTATACAGATGAAGGTGAAGTCTGAACTTGCCGGGCCCGACACCTACGATCCGCAAGGAGAGCACAAGGAGTTCCAGAGAGCTGTGGCTGAGAAGCCGAGCGGCATCATGGTTTCTGCGGCCGATGCCAGCGTGATCGGCCCGGATATTGACGCGGCGCTGGGGCAGGGCATCCCCGTGATCACGGTTGATTCCGACGCGCCCAACAGCAAAAGACTGCTGTTTGTGGGAACGGACAACTTCAATGCGGGAAGCCTTGGCGGCCGACTGGTTGCAAAGCTGCTGAACGGGAAAGGAACCGTGGCGGTGTTTACAATGCTGCCGCAAGCCAATCTCGCCGAGCGCTTGCAGGGATACCAGAGCGCATTTCAAACGCACCCGGGGATCAAGATAACGGAGACCGTCGACATAAAGGGAGACGCGCCTACTGCATTCGACAATGCGAGACGGATTCTCGAAAGCAAGAATAAGGTAGACGCGATTGTGTGTCTGGAGGCGATCGCGTGCCCGGAAGTAGGCGAGGTGGTGAACCGCGAAAACCTGGCAGGCAAGGTGACGATTGTCGCGATGGATACCGATCAGCGGACGCTCGATTGGATTCAGAAAGGCGTGATTTCGTCAACCATTGCGCAAAAGCCTTTCACGATGGGCTATTACGGCTGCAAGGTGCTGGACGACTTGCACCATCACAAACCGAATCCATTGTTATCGAACTGGGGACAGAATTCCTTTTCTCCGATTCCGACATTCATCGATACTGGCGCCTCGATTATCGACAAAGGGAATCTGGACGCATACAAGCAACAGGAGCAGACCGCGGGGAATCCCGGGGGCGCGACACAGCAGTAGACGCGGCCTGCCAGGATCTGCGCTACATCAATATCTGCTTGACGCGGGTGTAGCTCGCCACCTGCCTGCGGGCGAGGTCTTCTTTGACCAGATTCAAGCCATACACGCAGATCTCGAACTGTTCCGAGAGCTTTCGGAAAAGCGGGGCTGCGTCGCGGTATTCGAACTGATCGAATGCCGCCACCACCCGATAGCTTTCCTTGCCGGCTTTCAGATAGTCGATCAGAGAATCGAGGCGAGCTGATGTGCGTCCAAGCCTGGCAACGTATTCGGGAAACAGGCCAGCGAGGAAGAGCGTGTAATCGCCGATGTGCTTGCGCACTTCTCGCTCGTAGTCGAAGGATCGGCCTTCGAGCAACGGATTCGAGGCAATCAACATTTCGCCGACGTCTTCCATGCGCCGGCCTTTCGCATTGCGAAGCCTATACAGGTTGTCTACATGCGTGAATGTGAGCAGGAGATCGCCGATATAGCGGCTGATCTGCGGGTCTTCGACTTGGGCTGCACGCACGAGATGCTGATGCACCAGCTCGGAGAAAAGCTTGCGCAGCGGATGGTTTTCGCCGATCGGTTTTGGCATACGAAAGACGTTCCAACTGCGATTTTAGCGGTTGGGGCTTGGGCTAGTGTACCTTGGCTAGAGTCACACGCGCGACCATCGGCTGAGCCTATGAACCTGCTACCTAGAGATGAGAAGTTCTTCGACCTGTTCCACTCGCACGTCCGGATCCTATGCCAGTCTTCGGAGCTGCTGATGTCGGGCCTGAAATCGGGCTACAGCGGAATGCGGAACATATCCAAGCAAATGGAAGCGCTTGAACAGAACGGCGATGACGTGATTCATGAGATTTTCGACAGATTGCAATCCACATTCATCACGCCGTTCGATCCAGAGGACATTCAAACGCTTGCCACGACTCTTGACAACGTTCTCGATTCCATTGAGGATGCGACGTTTCGGATCGTGGCGTACCGGCTGGATCCAATTCCGGAAGCGGCCGTTCAGCTCGGGCAAATGATTGACGACTGCTGCCGCGCTCTCGCGAGAGCGATGGACATCGTTACGAGACCGGAAGCCGGTGATGGATGACTGCATCGAGGTGAACCGGCTCGAGAACCTGGCGGATGCTGTCGAGCGGACGCAAGTCGGGAATCTCTTTCGGGCGAATATCGATCCGCTGACCTTGATCAAGCAGAAAGAGGTGTTCGAGGTGCTCGAGCAGACGACCGACCTCTGCGAAGACGTGGCCGACGTACTGCAGAATGTCGCGGTGAAGAACAGCTAGAGAACATGCCCGTTCTGGGACTAGTAATTCTCATCATCTGCATTGCCCTTATCTTTGATTTCGCAAACGGGTTCCATGATGCAGCTAATTCGGTCGCGACGGTGGTTGCGACGCGCGTGCTGAGTCCCGTGCAGGCGGTCGGGCTCGCGGCGGCGTTTAATTTTTTGGCAGCTTTCTTTCTGGGGACGAAAGTGGCTTCGACAGTGGGCAAAGGCTTCGTGAACATCGGTATCGTAACGCCCTATGTGCTGCTGGCGGGCCTCATCGGCGCGATTCTCTGGAATTTGCTGACGTGGTATCTCGGGTCTTCCGATCAGCTCGTCTCACGCTCTGATCGGCGGCTATGCGGGAGCCGCGCTGGCGAAGGCCGGAGTAAAGGGATTGATCGTAGGAAAATGGCCCAGCACGCGTAGCCTTTATCGTGCTTGCGCCGCTGATCGGAATGGTGCTTGGATACGTGCTGATGATGATCGTTTACTGGACATTTCGCAGCTATAGTCCGGCGAAGATGGACCGCTACTTTCGTCACTTGCAGATTCTCTCGGCGTCGCTGCTGAGCTGCGCGCATGGAACGAACGACGCGCAGAAGACGATGGGAATCATTACGGCGGTACTTGTAACGGGGGATTTTCAGCGCGGCTTCCATGTGCCGGATTGGGTGATACTCGCGTCCAGCGCGGCCATGGGACTCGGAACGCTGAGTGGAGGCTGGCGAGTCGTGCGGACCATGGGAACGAGGTTGACGCGTCTGAAGCCGCGCAGCGGATTCTGCGCTGAAACAGGAGCGGCGATATCGATTCTGTTTGCGACCTGGCTGTCGTTGCCGGTTTCAACAACGCATGCGGTGGCGGGGGCAATTGCGGGCGTCGGTTCCATCCAGCGGGTTCGAGCGGTGCGATGGAATGTTGCCGGCGATATTATTGCCGCCTGGATTCTGACGATTCCGGCGGCGGCTTTGGTATCGGCAGCCGCCTTTGCCGTGATTCGTTTGTTCGTGCGGGACGCCTAGAAGGCGAAGCGAAGCTGCAGATCGATGCGGCGCTGATCGCTGGCCGTTGCCTCCGCGCCGTACCCGCCCGTGATACCGGTCGATTCCAAAAAGTAAGGAGAGGTGAGTGCGCCATTCGGGGTGTTCAGATTCTCGTGATTGAGAATGTTGCGCGCGTTGACCGAGAGCGTGAGGTTGTAGCGGTGTTCGGTCATAGTATCGAAACCACCGTGGAAGTGTCCGCCGCCGCCGTAACCATGGCGAGCTGTTGCGCCTCCGGAAGGCCCGCTGAATTTGGTCGTGCCGAAGCCGAAAGTCTTGCTGAGCCGCAGATTGATGCCGATGAATCCAGGGCCGTTGGCGATGTTGCGCTCGATGAGCGGCTGGCCGGGGAACGGAAGCGTATCAAGGAATCCGTAAGGCGTATCGACGATGTTCGGACCGGGGCCGGTGACGACGCTGGGCCGCGCGGTAGGCTGCGGCTGGCCGGTTAAGAAGAGATCTGTGCCGGTTGTGATGTTGAACGGCGTTCCGCTGTGAGCGACGACGAAGGGGAAGAGCCGCAGACCCCAGCGAAGCGCAAAGGAACCGCCTGCAAAAAGCTGGTTTCGAAGGTCGAGCTGCGAGCGGCCGAACTCTTGGGAAAAGTCGTACTGATTGGCAGGAAGAGTTCCGAGGCCGTCCGTGTCGCTGTGCGCTTCACCGTAGGTGTAGCGGCCGAACAGAGTGAGCCAGCGGCCAACGGTGCTGTTGAGCATGGTGATGACCTGAGTCTGCTTGAAGATGCCCGTCGACTCGTAGAGATAGATGTCTCCGACATTGCCATATGGGCCGGACACCGATGTTGTTGGCGTTGCTTGCGGAACTACCCGCGACGGAAATGGGCGCGCCCGGCAGGGGAATAGCGGGGGTTGGCAAGGGCGCGTTGATGTTGACGGTGCGGAATTCGTGGACGCCGCGGGAGTTCATGAAGTTGACGGTCGAGAGTCGTATGAGAAAACAACTGCCGCTCGACGCCGACGACCGTTTGCATGAGGTAGGGCGCGTGAATGTCACTGTCAATTTCGTAGCGTTGCCGGGTGTTGGAGGGCGCAAGCTCACTGATCGGAGGCGTGATCGTGAAGTCGGCGTTGTAGACGGTTGGATTATCGATCACGTAATTGATCTGGTTCAGGCCGTTGTAGCGATAGGCGGTGAGGACGTTTTCGGCCTTGAAGCGGTCATAAAAAATTCCCCAGCCGGCACGGATGACAGTCTTCGAGCGGCCATTCGCTCCCTTGCCGTCAGGAGACCAAGCTAAGGCCACGCGAGGCGCCCAATCGTTTTTATCCGAGATGTTGGTCTGCGCCTCCCAACGCGCGCCGACGCTGACCGTGAGATTGGGACGCACGCGCCAGTCATCCTGGATGAACGGACCGAAGTCGAGCTGATAAAAACTGATGTCGGGCTTGCCGGAGCTGAGCGTGAATTTCGAGGGACCGTATCCCATCTGAGTTACCGCCTGGCTTGTATAACCGGCGTTGAGGAGCTGCTCGGTAGTGAGGTACTGCTGGATCGACGTGATCTGCGAATTTCCGAGAAAGCTGTAGGCTCCGTTGAAATTCTTGGGCGAGTAGTCATCGAGGCTGTCAGCGCGGATGCGGATGCCGAATTTGACGTTATGCGCTCCGTGGGTGATGGTTGTGTAGTTCTGGAGCTCGTAATCGTTCTCGACGGTCGAAGTTGAGCCGAACGTAGGCGAACTGTAACCGGAACCGCCCGATACAAACGAGTTGGCGACATTGAGAGTAGGAGTCGTAGATTGGCTGGCTTGCCGCTGGTCTTCGCGATCGAATGAGAAATGCGTTTCGTTGACGGCGTGCGGGCCTAAGACGGAAGTTTCGACGACCTGCGCGGTTTGCTCCTTATCGGCAAGTGAATAGCCGCTTCCGGGCAGATAGAAGCCGCCGACTCCGGTGAGAAGGCGGTGATTGTCGAGATAGGCGTAGCGGAAGCTCAGCGTGTTATTGGCATCGAGCTGGTAATCGACGCGCGGGCTGATCGTGGTGCGGCGCTGAGGCGTGGAATAGAAGGTCTGATCACGGACGGGAGAGAGGAAATCGGGGGACGGAATGGTGGCGTTGATGATGCCGTTATCGTCAATGTTACGGCGCTCCAGGTCAATGAAGAAGCTGGCGCGCTGGGTGATGGGGCCGCTTAGGTTGCCGCCAAAGAGCTGCGTTCTGAAAGGCGGGCTGACGGTGAGAAACGGATTGCGCGAATTCCAGATCCCGTCGCTGATGTTGTAGTAGCCTTGGCCGTGAAATTTGTCGGTGCCGGGCTTAGTGAAGATCTGGATGCGGCCGTAACCGAGCTTGTCGTATTCGGCTGAAAAAGGATTCGAGTTGATACGAATCTCACGGATGGATGCTTTGGGAGGAAGGCGGCCTCCGGTAAAGCCGTCGATATAGATTTGATTTCCGCCGGGACCAGCTGAAGGTCCGGCGAGCGCCTCGAGATCGGCCTGCAGGTCGTCGGGATCATCGGGAAGCGCATCGAGATCTTCCTTCCGCAGGACCAGCGCGGAAGCGTTATTGGAGGGATCGGTACTGACCTGGTTGTTACCCGATTCGGTGACCGTGACTTCTTGCCTCTGGGTTTGAACGGTCATGACGATGTTGGCCGTGGCGGGTTGGCCGGTGGCGACGGTGACAGGAACGGCGTGCGTTTGCTGGAGGCCTGTGTAGGCGGCAGAGACGGTGTACGAGCCGGGTGCGATTCCACGGAAGGTGTAGGTTCCATCCGCTGCTGTTTTGGCGGTTATTGCGGTACCCGCTGCTGTTGGTGAGAGTGACGACTGCTCCGGGAATGACGCCGCCGGTATCATCTTTGACGGCGCCCCGAACGGTGGTGGACCCGCGTTTGGGCGCACATGGTTGCTATTGCAAGAGCGAGGCCAAGGAAGGCCGCAAGTATCGGTTTTGTATTCATTATTGTGTTAAAGCAAGCGCGACATGCGAATTAACTACGTGAATTATTGGGCGGGAACCGCCATGTCCAAATTCCAGTCGCCTCCGAGTTCCCTGCCCTGGCGCGGACGGCGCCGATTGGAAGATGGGCTCGACGCCCGCGATCACGTTGGTGGCAACGAGCTGCGATTTGTCCGCGCTTTCTGCTCCCGAGACAACGATCGGCATCGCCCGGCTTGAGATCGGAGGCTGTAATTTTTGGCAGCCGTTCGATCACTTCAGAGATATCACCGGTTCGCGGCATGTAACCGGCAACCGGCCGACTGCCCGGAGAGGGGCTCGAACCGACAGAAGAAGCTTCAGACGGCCTAGTTCCGGGGTTTAGATGCCGCGCGATCATCATGGCGACCGGCGGCGGAAGCTTGCGGATGGCGGAATCGTCGGTCAGCACGATTTGAACGGGTTGTTTTGTGCGGAGATCTGTGACCGTCATCTGGTTGCCAGCGGGCGAAAGAGCGGTGATGGTTCCCGCCACGGTTCGGAAGGATCCCGAATAGATCTTTTCGGCAGTGATCGAGGAGCCGTCCGGAGACTTGTTCCCCAGGACGCGAACCTGATCTCCAGGTTGAATATCTGATAACTGCGAGGGAACGGCGGCCTTCGGAGTCTGGGGAGAGAAGCGCGTGAATTGCGTGGAAGCAGAGAGATCGACCGCGACCGGCTTGGGTCCCTGGGGCGTGCGGACGTTGATGTTCAGTTTCTGTGCAGCGGGGTCGATGGAAGTAACCGTACCGGCGGTACCGCGCGTCCGCCAATCCTGCGTTTCGGCCTCATGCGCTTTTTGCAGATCGCGGGCGGACATCAGAATGAGGCTGGCGGCGGCGATGGAAGTTGGGCTTTCGGCCTTGAAACCGCGCACGTCGACGCGATCACCTGGCGCCAAATCGTTAGCGGTGATGCGGGCAGCGCCGGTGAGGTTTTTCGCGCCGGGTTCTACCTTGAGGAGTGTTTTCGTGTTCTCAAGCGAGACGGTGTAGGCGGTTGCAGTCTTGTCCTGCTTGACTGTGATGTGGTGCGATGTTGGATCGACCGCCGTGATGGTGCCGATCACGTGCTGATCCGGCTTGGCGGGCGCGGACGTTTGCGCAAAAGCGGTGTGCACCGAAAGAAGCGCTGCGATCGCGCAGATGGCGAGAGGTCGCATACAGATATTGTGACGCCCGGAGGGTTCTGCTCCGGGCGTCGTACGGTAGAGAGGCGAAATGATTGGTGGGTTACCGATTCGGAGTTAACCGGCCCAATCCGAGCGATGTGGCCGAATTCGACCAGAGGCACCGAAAGGTGGTTGAAGTTAGGCAGCGTTGACGAGCAGATCTTCGAGAGCGTCGTTGCCTTCGTCGTGGTTGCGATCGGCTTGTTCCTGGCACTGAATGCAGAAAGCAGCCCAGGGAACCGCGGCGATGCGCTTGGGACTGATCTCCTCTTCACAATGAAGGCAGGTGCCATAGGTACCGTCTTCAATGCGGCGGAGAGCGCCCCGTACATTGCGCAGCAGATGCGAGTCGCGATCCAAGTTGCGGATGGCGAGCTCACGCTCAGCGGCATGCTGGACTTCGTCCAATGCATCCGCGCTCTTCTCGATGGTGATCGCATCGCGATTGCGAACGATGTGCTCCAACTCGTCCTGTTTGGCTTGCAGGATCTTCTTAAATTTGTTTAGTTCTGTTTTGGTCATTTTTTAATTTCTCCTTCTACCGGCTAGCGTGCCCACTACTAAATGGATCGTGGCAGCCAAGTCTTCCGTTTAGACGCAGGGTTATTCAAAAAGGGTTCATCAACGCCAGGCAAAACGAGCCTAGTATCGTTGCGAGCACTTCTCGCGAGCGGGGAAGCGGCCCGGTTGTTCTTCGAGGCTGGCGGAAGAACTGCAAGAAAACAGCTACTCCGCGCTCCCCGTCCGGTAAGCAAACGCTTTTCGGATCTACGCATGATACCACAGAAGGTTAGCAATTTAGGTTCCATTCTACGCAGCCCGGGTCAAATCGTAAAGTCCGAAAACATTCAGGCACCCGGAGGCTGAAATCGGCCCGAGCAAGCCCCTGAGAGCGTATCGGCAGCGCCTACAAAAGCTTGCGTCGGAATGATACCTGGGAGAGAGACGTTTTTTCGGCGCGGCGGGTTCGCTCGAAGCGACAGCGAAACTGGAACTTTTACATATTAAGGAAATGCACATGCCGGACGCCTCTGATGAGTTTAGGTACAAGTAGCCGGAACATTCTCTCAGGCGGTGTGCAAGAAAGTAAGCTTTGGCGAGCTATGGCGACTGCTTCGGAGAATAGCAAACCGCTCCGTCACCGTCTCGGCTCTGTTTGGGTCACCAAGACTCAAGTAGCGTTAGACGGAGATGTGTCCCTCGAGATAGAGAGCGGCGTGGCCGGCGATTTCGACGCGATCGCCGAGGAGCTTGCAGAAGAGATCGCCGCCGCGGGAAGAAACCTGGCGCGCGCGGAGCGTGGTTTTGCCGAGCTGGTTCGCCCAGTACGGAATGAGGGTACAGTGCGCGGAGCCGGTAACGGGATCTTCAGGGACGCCTTTGGAAGGCGCGAAGAAGCGGGAGACGAAATCGCAATCCGTGCCGGCGGCAGTAGCGATTACCGCAAAGCGATCGACATGTTTGAGAGCCTCCATGTCAGGGGCGAGAGCACGTACTTCTTCGGGTGAGCCGTAGCGCACGAGGTAATCGCGAGCGCCCAGAATTTCTACGGGAGCGCCTCCGAGCGCGCGAACCAAATCCGGGTGCACGTCGACTTGCGCGGGTGGGCGCGAGGGGAAATCCATAGCCAGGCGGCCGCCGTCGCGCTTTACGATCAATTCGCCAGATTGCGTTTCGAAGCGCAGAGTATTGCCGGGGTGATGCAACGGCTCGAAGAGGACATAGGCGGAGGCGAGAGTGGCGTGGCCGCAGAGCTCGACTTCGCATACGGGAGTAAACCAGCGCAAGCGAAAGGGTCCGCCATTCGAAGCCTTGTTAGATCCGGAGCCGGGCACGAAAAACGCGGTTTCGGCGAGGTTGTTTTCGGCTGCGATGGCCTGCAGAGTTGTGATCGGGGAGCCAGGTTTCGAGAGGACAGACAGCGGCGGGATTTCCGGCAAAGACGCCGCTCGAGAACGCGTCCACCTGATAAATAGGAATTCGCACCTACGTTCGATGATGCGAGAGAGCTAATGGATGCGCGGGCGGTGCTTTTCTTTTAAGACGAGCTCATCGAAGATGGCAAGCACTTGCTTGCGATAGCTGTACATGCGCCGGAGCGAGTGGCGGAAATCGTGTTCATAGCGCCGGGGATGCAGCCATTTATCGAGGATGGGGCGAGGGACGTCGATATCGCGGCGGAGGTCGTCGGCGGCGTGACCGCGCAGAAAGAGCCCGTAGAAGATGGCGGCTTCGCGTTGCGGTGCGAGGGGGTCGACCTCTTCGGGGGCGAGCATGCGCGTCCTTTATGAAACCGCATGGTACTACGAAAAGCGGCTTCTACAAACTCCTTTTGTCAACAGGATAACAACGCTGTCAAGTATCCCAGCGAGGAGCGGGAGAGAGGTACTAGGCGGGAATTTCGAGGCATGCGGCGGGCGTTCGCGGAGGAGTGGCGGGGGCGTTTTTACGAAACGAACTCCAGGGGGCGGGGGGTACAGAAAAATGTGAGTAGCAGGAGTTATTGAACAAAGATGTTCCTTTAGAATCATGTACTTACAAAGAAATCGGGAGGTGTTGGGGGAAGGCGTCTGGCGATACTCGGGCCGGGAAAAATCATGTCAAAGTTTCTGTATAACGGGCCTCCTCGAGGATCTGGAGCTGCACGAGGAAGTGCACGGGCCAACCGGGCCGAGGACAGTTGCGGGGAAGGATCGGTCGAGCCAGAATTCGACCACGCACGGGTGCACGGCGAGAAAGACGCTGATCAAGGGCGAGAGCGCGGAGGAGTTTGAAGAGTTGCTGAAGGATTGGATGGAGGATTACCGGCCGGCGCGTAAGCGGGAACGGTCGCTGGTGGAAGATGCGGCGCGCGAGTACTGGGTCTTGCAGCGCAACCGGAACCGGTACGACGAGCTGGAGCAATCCCTACAAGAGACGAACGTGCTGGCGTGGACGGAGGAAGATCACAAAAAGATGCTGCTGATCACGCGCTACCGGACGACGGCGGAGCGGTCGTTTGCGCGGGCGGTGACGACGCTGGAGCAGGTGTGCACGCGGCAGAAGCGGCGGGCGGAGGAGCGGGCGCGGGAGGGGGAAAAAGCGGGGCCGAAAGAGGCGGCGGAAGAGACGGCGGGGAGGCGAGTGACGAACAGCCGGAGGAGGAGGCCGAGAGTGACGAGGCCGGCGAAGACGGGACAGGCGATTCAGGTGGAGGCGATTCATGTGCTCGATCAGTGGGTGGATGTGGCGATTGAGGAGGGCAAGGCGGTCACGCGACTGGAGCCGTCGAACGAGCAGTTGCTAGAGGACCGGCTGAGGATGGAGCCGCCGCCCGAGCAAGTGTGCCGGCGGTTTCATTTTCAGGATGGGATTCCGGATGAGTATGCGTGGTGCTTTGAGACCGAAGAGCAGCGGCATACGCGCAAGTGGGGATTGCAGCAGATTTCGGTCGAGAGGTGGCTGGCGGCGCTGAAGCGGGAGAGAGTGACCGGGCATTTGAGCGATACGGGCGAGGATTTGGAGACGCCGAAGCGGCGGACGTGGTGTGTGTGCGAGGTGTGCAAGAGGACGGGGGAGATTGGGCGGAGGAGACGGGAGGAGATGGAGGGGTAGGGGGAGTCGAGCTATCGGCAAGCAAACTATCATGAACGATCAGTAAACGCTTCGCGACATATCGCGGGTCAGGCAAGACCTCGCTGCCGCGCGGTCGTCAATCAACGTGTAGGCGACTATAAAGCCAGGTGGATCGTTCTATACTGGCGCGTCTTTCGGGACCTATCCTACGACTTGCGTGCGCGCAATTCTAAGTGATTCATATTATGGAGCCGCGGGCGCGCGTTGTGCTGAGGGGTCTCTCTCGGCCCACAGCGGAACTTTTGGCGCTGGCGGCCGAACAAACGCATGGAACGCCCACATCAACGCAGCGGTGACGACGCCGATGCCCGTGACCACCCACCACATTCCTTGCGGGCGCTTAAGTACGACCCCGAAGTAGTGCAGCAGATGGCCGCCCAGAATCCCTGCGATGAAATAGCCTATGGCCACGGGCAAAAATGCGTAGCCCATGTAGAGGCCCTGCTGGCCTGAGGGCGCGAGGCGAGAGACATATTCGTAGAACCGGGCGGCATACATCATTTCACCCAGCGCAAGAACAGCAAAAGCGACCGCGACCATAGGAATGCTGGGGCGGACGGCAAGAACGATCCAGGCGAGCCCCGCCACCAGAAAACCCAGCCCCATGGCTCGCACCGGCTCCATGCGTCGCGTTAAATATGTGATAGCGATCTGAAACAAAATGATCATGGCGGGATCGACGGAAAGAAGCAGGTCCACATCTGCTTTCGAGTTAATGTAATTGCGCGTAAAGAGCGGGGCGGAGATGAATTCCTGCCAAAACACGATATAAAAGCCCGACACGATCAGTAGAAAAACTACAAAGCGGAAATTCCCGAGCACAACGACCATATTTTGGAAGGCCTGGGCCGCGCTCGCGACAGGCTCTTGGCCCGAACGTGCGGGTTCGCGATAAAAGAGCAAAGTTACCCAAAACATCAGAAAGACCGAACAAGACGCAACGCGGAACACCGCTTCCATGCCCCAGCCGAGCTGTTTGCGAACCAAAAACGCGATGATCGGGCCTAGCGCTCCGCCGATGTTCACCAGTGTGTAGTAAATCGAATAACCGATTGAGCGCACGTTTTCTGACGATGCGAGCGCTGTGGTCCCCGCCACGCAAGGCTTGACGACGCCGGGACCCAAGGCCGGAATCATGAGGATGGCCAGCACGAGCCACTTGTCGCCAAGGGAATGTCGGACGGGCGCCATCCACGTGGCCGAGAGCGACCCAAGCAGGAAATATCCAGCGGTCATGACCAAATAGGCGAACATAAGCGCACGACGGAAGCCAAAACGGTCAGCCAAGGTTCCGCCCAGGATGGGCAGGAACCAGACTACGAGCCCAAACGTGCCGAGGATCCAGCCGGTGCGCTCGGTCGAAAAGTGCAACTGCTCGTTTAAGTAAATGGCAAGGACGGCGGTCGTGGCGTAGTAAGCGACGCGCTCGAAAATCTCAGTGAAATTCGCAGCCCAGAAAGCGGGCTCGAAACCGGAGCGAATCTCGTGCAGCCGCTGTCGGAACGGCACTCGCATCTCCTCAACTTGGTGAAACCGTCTGGTGGTGTCCAGCTTTTTTCGATCTTGCCTGAACTCTAGAACATATCAGGTCGAGTTCTTTTGCTTCCGCCCCCGATGAGGGGCAAGAGCAAAGGGGATCAGTGACGGCCAGAAACGCAGCCCGGCTGAGGGATCATTCTAAAGTATATAGGAATGGAGCTGCAGATTCGTCTTGCCCACGACTTTGGACCCACAAGTCGGCCGGGGCCCAAGAATGCCATTTGGCCGTATGACGCGCATCGCTGATATCTGGCCGTCGCAAGCCCGTGTGTAACGGCGATGTGTTTATGAACTGAGGCCACTGACCCGGCAAAGTGCGCAGGTTGGTCACGATAGGTACCCTGAAATCGGCAGGTTTAGCCGACGAAGTTGCATTCGTGCCAGCACGGGTTCAGAACGCGAGAGGAGAGAGCTGCGTGATGCAGATGCTTGGCGGGCAGCAACTCAGGAGAGAGCTGCGTTGCCGGGGCATTTTGAGCGATACGGGCGAGGATTTGGAGACGCCGAAGCGGCGGACGTGGTGTGTGTGCGAGGTGTGCAAGAGGACGGGGGAGATTGGGCGGAGGAGAAGGGAGGAGATGGGGGGTAGGGGGAGTGGAGCTATCGGCAACCAAACTATCATGCACGATCAGTAAACGCTTCGCGACTGCTCGCGACTTATCGGTGAAGCCACTTCTCCGAGTTGCCGGCATTCGGTCAACGTGGGAGTCTATTATCCAAAACGCGTCACGGCACCCGCGCCTTGCTCGCGCTGGCAGCCTGGCGAGTAAATTCTTGAATGGATGGAAGCACATCAAGAAAGTGGCAGTTTCAACCGATGTTCCGTCGAGCCCGCTCCGGACCTGAGTGGCGAGATGAATGAATCCTTTGAGGTACGAATGGCGACGGTCCTCATCGTAAAGGAATGGCCAACAGTAAAGCGCCCGTTGAGTTCGTCCTCCCGTTATTCGCTTTGCGGGCAATTGGTACGCGCTGCCTACCTCTGACCACAAACCGCGTGTTTGAAGACCTCGGTGGGCAGCTTAAATTCCGCAACCCGAGTTGAGGTCGCTGCTGCAAACCACGAACGAGTGAAAAGTATCATTACAGAGGAGCAGCGTATGCAAAAGGAAATCTTGCTGGAAATTTTGAAGCAGAATCAATTTACAAGCCATTTTTCGCTTGACCGGGTTAGCGAAGAAAATGCATCGCTAAGGCTGAATGGCAAGACAGCATCTATTGGGTTCATATACCGGCATATTGGCGAAACGATGAATTTGTTTGGTGCGCTTTTGGGCGTCCCAACCGACGTAAAAAATACAACGATTGGTCAAACGGATACCGGTCAGGGGGTTGATGTCGAATTCAGCCGGCAATTGATCTCAAGGGGATACGGTGTGTTGAAGGACCTCGTCGAAAACAGCGCTGATGAAGACTGGCTGAAACCGGTTGATACTCCTTTTTTTGGCACGGTTACACGAATCAGATTGTTTGTTCACGCTCTTTTTCATACCTCGAATCATGCAGGTCAGATATCGCTGACGTTAGCGAGAGGAAGTAAATAGGATTCGAGTTTTGTTGGCCAGCATCGAACAAGAGACGAGGCTGTGGCACGCAACAAAGTGGATACGGACCGGTCTTTCGTTTACGCGGCCTCATATGCGCTACCCGGAAGTTGTAATCCCGAATCAACTTGACGTTTAACGCGCAAACCGGACATCTGTTCGCTTCGCCTCGTCATAGGTCGTCTGTGACGGGGCGGAGGCGGAGGTAGGAGATTGAGCGGTAGGGGGAGTGGAGCTATCGGCAAGCAAACTATCATGAACGATCAGTAAACGCTTGCCGACTGCTCGCGATTATGGGCGAAGCCACTTATCCGAGTTGGCGACAACACGTCAAAGTGACGAGGGCCTCAATTTCCAACCAATCCTTGGGCTTGCTTCCGTGGCCGACCTGGTGACAGCAACGAACGTGTCTCGGACCCAAAAACGGGTCGCCCGCCCGCGGGTAATCGTAAGCGTCACAGAGTAGCGTTATCCTGCATCAGAAATGCTATTGACACTCGATATCGATTGTCAATAGAATCTGATCAATGGCCAAATCTACCGAACTCCTCCAAGGGACACTGGATCTACTCATTCTGCGTACATTGGAGCTTCGTCCGTTACATGGGGTTGGCGTGGCGGACCGAATCGAACAGGTCACAAAAGGAGTTTTTAGCGTCGGCCCGGGGTCTCTGTTCCCTGCATTGCATCGGCTGGCCGAAAAGGGATGGATTCGGGGTGAGTGGGGCGAGTTAGAGAGCGGGCGGCGCGCGAAGTTCTACGTCCTGACCCCGTCCGGACGGGCTCAACTTGCCAAAGAGAAACGTAACTGGCAGAACGTCAGTACGGCGGTGAACCAGGTGCTCGCCGAGGAGTCTTAGATGTCTGGGGCGCCGCTGAAGCACTTTTATCGTCAGCTTTTCCATCGCCAAAAAATCGAGGTGGAGCTCGATGATGAAGTCCGAGCTTACTTCGAACTTCTTGTCGAGCGCAGCATGGCAAAGGGCCTAAGCCGGGACCAGGCAAAGCGGGCGATACGAATCGCTTTCGAAGGACCCGAGCAAGTGAAAGAAAAAATGAGGGAAGCGCGTATGACGTCAGGATTGGAGACGACACTGCAGGATATCCGATATGCGGGGCGGCTGCTGTATAGGAGTCCGGGGTTCACCTTTTTTGCAGTATTGACGATTGCATTGGGCCTGGGCGCGAACGCGGCGATTTTCAGTCTGGTGAATGGCGTGTTGTTGAAGTCCACGGGTTACCGCGACCCGGAGCGCATTGTGCAGTTGTGGGAAAAGCAGCCGGACGGAGGACGAAACCCCATATCCGGCGCAAATTACCTGGACTGGGCTAGGCAAAGCCATTCTTTCGAAGCGATGGCCGCGTGGACCGGCGCCTCAATGAGCTATTCAGGGGGCAGCGAGCCGGTATCGCTTCGCACCCAAATCGTTTCCGCTCCTTATTTCAATGTGTTCGGAACCGAGGCTGCGTTGGGACGAACTTTTGCCAAAGATGAGGATCAACCTGGAAAGAACAAGGTAGTCGTTCTCAGTCATCATTTGTGGCTGAATCAGTTTGGCGGCGATCCTGGGGTGATTGGACGGACGATCCTTCTGAACGGGGAAAGCTATACGATAATCGGCGTGCTGCCAGCAGCCAGCGCATTCGACCGAGCATGGGCGGAGATTTGGGTTCCATTGACAATTCCGCCGAATGCGGCACGAGATTATCACTACCTGTCGGCGGCAGCGCGATTGAAGCCAGGCGTTTCCATCGCGCAGGCACAAGCCGAAATGAGCGCAATCGCGGGAAGGATCGCTGAAATGTATCCGGCCATCAAAAAGGGGTGGGGATCGATCGTGGATCGTTATCTTGATCGCGTCGTGGACCCAGATTTACGGCTGGCACTCACTGTCCTGATGTGGGCCGTTTTGGCGGTGCTGGCGATCTGCTGCGCAAATTTATCGAATCTCCTGATGGCGCGAGCGACGCTACGTTCGCGTGAGATCGCGTTGCGCATGGCGGTAGGAGCGAATCGCAGACGTGTGATTCGGATGCTGTTAACGGAAAGTCTGATGTTATCGGCGTGCGGCGCAGTTGTTGGGATCGCACTCGGCTATGGTCTGCTGAAGTGGATTCACAATTTACTGCCGCCGTTTTACCTGCCTTCGGAAGCGGACATCGCGATGGATGGCCGAGTACTGCTGTTCCTGGCAGTTGTCACCGTTCTTACAAGCATTGCCTTTGGCTTGGCGCCGGCAATCCAAGCTTCGCGGCGCGACACGGCCGAATCGCTCAAGGAAGGCGCACGTGCCGCTTCTGCGAGTCGTAGCAAGGTCTATCTCCGGCACTTATTCGTAGCGGCGCAGGTGGCGTTTGCGTTAGTTCTGCTGGTCGGAGCAGGACTGCTTATCCGCAGCTTCCAACGTTTGATGAACGTAGATGTTGGATTCAACACAGAAGGCGTGATTGCTGCATGGCTTCCACTCGAGACGGGGAGTAATCCCGACGCGACCAGGCTGACGCAATACATAAGACAACTACTCGAGCAAGTACGGGCAGTTCCTGGAGTGCGGGACGCGGCTGTAGCCACCGCCATACCGTTAAGCGGTTGGGGGGATGGAATGCCATTCCGCATGCCGGATAAACGAGACAAGATTCTCGGAACCGGATTCACGATTGTCACGCCTGGCTACTTCCAGGCACTGCAACTTCGGCCGGTGAAGGGGCGAGTTCTGGACGAACGCGATACGGCAGGTTCTCCACCGGTTGTGGTAGTCAATCAGTCTTTTGTGAAGCGCTATTTCCCAAACGGCGATGCGATTGGAAAACAGATCCTTGTGGAGCGGATACTTCCATCCAGAAAAGGACTTGGGCCGCTGACCGCGTGGCAAATCGTGGGTGTCGTAGCCGACGAAAAATCAAAAGGATTGGATGCCGCAGATGATACGGGCGCTTATGCGAGCTTTGCGCAGAATCCCGTGGTCGGTTTAGGAATCGTGGTGCGCGGCGGCGGAAATCCCGACGCGTTGATCAAGTCTGTCGAGCGAGCCATATGGCGGATCAATAAGAGTCAGGTGCTGGATGATCCGCGAACGGTGGAACAGATCAAGGCTGAGTCGCTGATGACGCGAAGGTTGCCTACGATGTTGCTCGGGGGTTTCGCGCTATTGGCCATGCTGCTTGCCTGCGCCGGGATTTACGGTGTGGTTTCTTTCGTCACCGCAAGGCGCACGCAGGAACTGGGTATTCGCGCTGCGTTGGGTGCATCGCGCGCAGACTTGATTCGAATGGTCGTAGGCGATGGCGCCATGCCTGTTTTGGCGGGAATCGCTGTGGGCTTAGTCGGCGCAATTGGGTTGGCCCGGTTTATTCAGTCCATGTTATTTGCGACGAAGCCGATCGATGCGCCGACTCTTTTGGGCGTCAGCGTGCTATTTCTTTGCGTTGGCTTACTAGCTTGTGCTGTACCGGCGTTGCGAGCGGCGAAAATCGATCCGATTTCTGCGCTACGGCAGGAGTAAGGAATGGTTCCCGCCTGGTCCTCTGGTCCCATCACATAAGTTCCAGTATTGCGTTCGGGATGATTTTGAACTTGGGCAGCAAGCGTCAACTTTGCCGCATAAGGCGCAAACCGGACATCTGTCCGCTTCGCCTCGTTATAGGTCGTCTGTGACGGCGATGTGTTTATGAACTGGGCCACTGACCCGGCAAAGTGCGCAGGTTGGTCACGATAGGTACCCTGAAATCGGCAGGTTTAGCCGACGAAGTTGCATTCGTGCCGGCACGGGTTCAGAACGAGAGACAGAGAGCGGCGTGATCCAGATGCCTGGGGGCCAGCAACTCAGGAGAGAGCTGCGTTGCGGGGGCATTTTGAGCGATACGGGCGAGGATCTGGAGAAGCGGCGGACGCGTGTGTGTGTGCGAGGTGTGCCGGAGGACGGCGGAGATTGGGCGGAGGAGGAGGAGGGAGGAGATGGAGGGGTAGCGTGGATCGGGACCTTAGAGGCTGAAAAAGGGATTTACGATTTGCATTCCAGCTATGGTTTGGCCATGGTTCAGATCCTCGGTCAACAGTTGGACGGCATGGCTCTGTTCGGCAGCTGCGATGATCATGCTGTCCCAGAACGAGAGGCGGAAGCCTTCGCTGATTTCCGAAGCCCGAAGGATTGTGCCTGGCGTGATTGGTGAGTGTACCCAGGGAGTGTAGGTGCGAATGATCTCGCGGGCCGCACCTTTCGCGAGTGGTGATTTGATTTTTTGGGTTACATTCACGTAGAACTCCTGGAGCACTTGCGTGCTCATTCGTCCCGCACGGGTTTCCCAGAGCTGCTGAAGATGTTCTGCGGCGCGTCAGTGTCTTGCGCCGGCATCGAGATCGTGAGCATAGACGAGGATATTGGAGTCAACGAAGACGTTGCCGGTCATGGAGGGCCTCGCGGCTGGCAATCTTGGTTCCGCCGAGCCGGAAAGGGGAACTCAGGAACGCGAGTGCCTTGGCTTTGCTCTGCTGGTATATCGCTTCATCGGCCATCAGCTTCCGAAGTTCTTCGGCAAGCATGCGACTGACACTGGTTCCGCGCTGGGCGGCGAAGGCGCGTGCCTTCTTCAACAACTGCTTGTCGAGCGAAAGCGTGATGTTCTGTTTCACTCATCCAAGTTTACACGCAAAATACGTGAACCGGGACGGCGCGGGTGCGCGGGTGAGATTTAAAGTGTGGGCGGCTGAAACGCGGGGGTTAGGCGTGTGAATCCGGCGCTAGCTGCATTGGACATCCGATGACGCTGAACCGGTCGACGAAGGGCGCGTGGGTGCCGGACCGGAGCGGCCGCTGTCGCATGTCGCCAGCGAGACCTTTCAGATCGGCGATGTGGCATGAGCCTACCCAAAAGGTGAGTAGCAGCAGTTGTCGATTAAAGATGCGGTTTTAGAATCAGACATTTACAAGCAAATCAGGAGGTGTAGCGGGCAGGCCGCGGAGGCATACTCGGGCGGGGAGATCGTGTCAACGCTTCTGTATGGTAGGCCTCTCGACGTGTAGCGATCGTCTTTCCCAGGGTTTCCGAACTGGCCACACGAGGTGTTGAATGCTCGATCTACCACTCAGTTTCCTGGCGGGCGGCGGGGAAATGGCCAAAGCGATCGTGGCCAAAGATTGGTCGGTCACGCCGTTGGGGCCGCTCGAAGGCTGGCCCCAGAGTTTGCGCACCACGGTTAGCCTCTGCCTAGCTTCGAATTTCCCCATTTCTATTGCTTGGGGAGATGATCGCGTCCAGATATACAACGATGGCTATTGGCCCATTTGTGGCGGAAAACACCCACACTCGATGGGACAGGACTTCAAAGAATGCTGGTTCTCGGCGTGGCCAGAGATTGGGGAGGCTTTCGAGCGAGCGCAAGCCGGGGAAGCCACCTATATCGAAGATCAACGGATGTTTCTGGACCGGAACGGTTATCTGGAAGAGACTTTCTTTACGTTTTCGTTCAGCCCCATTCGCGATGAAAGCGGGCGGGTAGGCGGGCTTTTTCATCCCGTCACGGAGACGACGAGGAGGATGCTGAGCGAGCGGCGCACGCGGGCGCTTCGAGACCTGACTGCTCGCGCCACGAAGGCCGAGAGCATCGAACAGGCATGCAGCATTGCTACTGAAGTGCTGGCCGAATATTCGTTAGACCTTCCGTTCGTTCTGCTTTACGTATTCAACGAGGAGGGATCCCAAGCGCGCCTGGTTGCGGCCACCGGTATCGATCCCAACACGCCCGCCAGCCCGAGTGTTGTTGAAGTGGGGAGCGCAGCGATGGCGTGGCCAATTTTGCAACCAATCGACTCCAGCGAGCCGCTGCTGATCGAGAATCTTAGTGAGCGTTTTCAGCTATCATGCGGGCCCTATCCGGAACCGCCCAAAGCGGCGTTTGTGGCGCCGATCCCCAGGCCCGGAATGAATCGTGCTGCTGCGCTCCTGATTGCAGGGGTGAGTTCGCGGCTTCCGTTGGACGAGCCATATCGAGCTTTTTTCGATTTGCTTACGAGCTACTTAGCCACGGCGATCGCAAACGCAAGAGCGGACGAGGAAGAGCGTCGCCGGGCGGAAGCTTTAGCCGAGCTTGATCGCGCGAAGAGCACGTTCTTTACGAATGTGAGCCATGAGTTTCGTACGCCGCTCACGCTAATTTTGGGCCCAATTGAAGAAATGCTTTCCGGGTCCGCGAGCGGCTCTACGATTACGGCTCCGCGTGGGGATGTAGAAATGATGCAGCGAAGCACCAGACGGCTGCTTAGGCTGGTAAATGCGCTTCTCGATTTCTCACGTATCGAAGCAGGACGCGTTCGGGCGAGTTACGAGCCGGTCGACCTCGCGTCGTTTACGAAGGACGTGGCAAGCGTGTTTCGCTCCGCCGTGGAACGGGTGGGGCTGCGATTTCTCGTCGACTGCCCTCCCCTTCCCGAGCGGGTTTATGTGGACCCGAGCATGTGGGAAAAGGTGGTGTTAAACCTTATCTCGAATGCCTTGAAATTTACGTTTGATGGGGAGATCCAAGTGGCTCTAAAGCACTTAGGACCCACGCTGGAGTTCTCGGTACGAGATACCGGGACGGGGATTCCTGAGAGCGAGCTTCCGCACATTTTTGAGAGGTTTCATCGTGTTGAAGGCGCCCAGGGCCGAAGCTTCGAGGGTACCGGCATCGGCCTCGCTCTGGTGCGCGAACTGATTTTGCTTCAGGGAGGATCTGTTCGCGTCGAGAGCGCCGCCGGACGGGGAAGCAGGTTCACGGTTTCGTTGCCATACGGGCCAGCGCCCCTGCCCGAGGAACAAATTGAAACGCAGACAACTGCTCGCCCGGCGAGCAACACTGCAGTCGCATTAGTGGAGGAAGCACTTCACTGGTCACCCGCGGCAGTGGGACCTGAACCTGACGCGAACGAAACGATGGTGTGTTCGGAGGAGGAGCCGATAACCGCATCACAACAAAAATGTCGAGCTCGGGTGCTTTTGGCGGATGACAACGCGGATATGCGCGAATACGTGTGCCGCCTGTTAGCGCATCGATTCGATGTGGAAGCTGTGGCGAACGGGAAAGAGGCTCTGCGGGTAGCCGAGCGGCGCGTTCCCGACCTGGTGCTTGCTGACGTGATGATGCCCGGGTTAGACGGATTTGCACTGCTTCGAGAGCTTCGCCAAAATCCGCGGACCGCAGCGATTCCAGTCATTCTACTTTCGGCGCGGGCGGGCGAAGAGTCCCGGATAGACGGGTTAGCTGCGGGAGCTGACGACTATGTTGTGAAACCATTCGGCGCGCGTGAGCTAATGGCGCGTGTAGAAGCGAGCATCGAATTGGCGCGGCTGCGGCAGGAGGTATTGATAAAGGAGGAAGAGCGGCGCGCAGATGCGCATGCCACGCGCGTGCTGCGTGAGAGCGAGGCGCGCTTGTGGGAGGTCAATCAGCAACTTCTCGAAGCTAACCGCGAGCTGGAGGAGTTCGCTTATGTTGCCAGCCACGATTTGCAAGAGCCGTTGCGTACGGTTAACGCGCACACGCAGCTCATGTTGAGCCGGTTCGCCGAAGGCCAGCACGAGCAAGCCGGGATATCTGCAGGCTACGTCCGCGCCGGTGTTGCACGCATGCAGATGCTCATCAAGGATCTGTTTACCTATTCGCGTACGATTCATGAGGACAAGAGCTTGCTGGTTCCAGTGCCGCTTTCCGGGTCACTGAAGCAAGCACTCGATGGATTGCGTACACTCATCGACGATACGGGCGCGGAAATTACTGCTGGCGAGCTTCCCACGGTCAAAGGAGACGCAACACAGCTCACTCAAGTGTTCCAGAACCTGCTATCAAACGCACTCAAGTACTCGAAGCCGGATCGAGCGCTGCGCATCCATGTGTCAGCCGAGCGGTGGGCGAGGTCCTGGGTTATCTCAGTTCGAGACAATGGTATCGGTTTTGAGCA
This sequence comes from uncultured Acidobacteriaceae bacterium, assembly GCA_963803455.1. GTDB lineage: Bacteria > Acidobacteriota > Terriglobia > Bryobacterales > Bryobacteraceae > Bog-105. The sequence goes on from CAWDMK010000001.1 coordinate 337,903, forward strand.
GAAGCATGCGGACCGAATCTTTGAGCTGTTTAAGCGGCTGCATCGCGACGAGTATCCCGGCACAGGCCTTGGTTTAGCGATTTGTAAACGCAATGCTGGAGCGCCAGGGTGGGCGCATTTGGGCGTTGAGCCAGCCCGGCGAAGGCTCGATTTTCTTTTTCTCGATGCCGGCCGTGGACCCATGACCGGCGACATCCACATATTTCTAGCTGAGGACAACGGAGCCGATGTGTATTTGGTAAATGAAGCTCTCAGGTTCCATGGATTGTCTTACCAACTGCAGGTAGCCGCAGACTGCGAAGAAGCAGCGAGTTTCCTTGAAAACGTGGCCAAAACCGAATTCGCGCCATGCCCGAACGTAGTACTGCTGGACCTGAATCTGCCGAAAGGCAGCGGCCACGAGCTTCTCGCCGCCTTTCGCAGCCATCCAATTTGCACGCGAGTGCCCGTCGTCGTTGTCACGTCGTCAGATGCTCGAGCGGATCGCATTGCGGCGGCGGAGCTGGGCGCGGCCCGCTATTTCCGGAAGCCATCTGATCTGAATGAATTTATGCAGCTCGGGGCCATTGTTAAGGAACTGGCAGGGATGCCAAAAAAGGTATAGCGCTAGAGCCTGATGCTGCTGTCAAGCAGAGCGCATAACACGCGAAACTGCCGCGGCCATTTGCTCCCATTTAGAGCGTTCTAACGTCAATTGTTTTCTACCGGCAGGGGTCAGCCGGTAGAAACGAGCGCGACGGTTCGTAGACGAGACCTCCCACTTTCCAGCAACCAGCCCGTTCTTCTCGAGGCGATATAGCGCCGGATAGAGTGATCCGTGATCCACATCCAGCACATCTTCTGAGGCCCGCCCAATCGCTTTCGCGATTTCGTAGCCGTTCGCTTTTCCAGCGAGCAGCGTCCGCATGACCATCATGTCCAACGTCCCCTGCAGCAGATCAAGTTTCGCCTGTTCTTTCGGTGCCATTTTCTTGATAGCATTGTATCAACTTCATGGTTGGCGGTCCATAGGTAGGCAAACAACTATGTGTGTCAGGCACGAACAGCAACGTCCCAGTATCGGACTCTTAGGCGGTGCGTTTCGATGTTCGGACAGTACCTCAAGACTGGCAGTTTTAAAAGCGATCGGGTCCATCCAACCGTTTGGAACTGTGCATGCACCATTCGCACAATGCGAGGGCCGTAAATAGTCATGAACAGGAGATTTTTTCTTATGGACTGGGGCGGCGTTTGGGACATCTCTGGCGTGCTTCACACCCGGCCAACAACGAAACGGTATATCGGTTCGCGGCCGGCGATTGTGATATCAGCATGGCGGTCGAATTCTTTGACAACTATTCGGCAAAAGGCTTCTGGTTCAAGGAGCGGATGACGCAGGGGCGCTTCTGTCTCTCAGCGGAGGGCGACAAGAACCGTGGCTGCCTGCCGAACTTCGAGGGCGCGGTCGCGATCGCCCGGTACCATATTCGAAGTCGTTCCCATCAGCCGAAGGGCTTGGCGTTGATGGAACGCGTCCGCACCATCGATCAGGACAGCCGGTTAATCAGCCGTGCTCCATTTGAGCGCACAATAGAGCTACAAGATGGCGTGGCAAGCGATCTTCAGGCATTTGGATATCAGCCCGATGATTCATCTACACGCGGCGAATCAGCCGCGGCGAACGGCCCTTGGTGTCTTCTGCGACAGGATCTCTACTTGAGAGGCGAGGATTCATTGTTTTTGGTGGTTCACTGGAAGCATACGCTGAACGCAATTCGCCTCTTCGATGTCATCCCGGGCGGCCAGACCCGGCTTATAGCAGAACCAGGTGATTCCCAACGGAGAGTCAGATGAACCGTAAACTATGGCGAGTCTGGAGGCGCATCGGTCACTTCCGTAGCGACTCCGATCTCAAAGAAGAGCTGCGCGCTCACCTGGAGCTGATCGCCGAAGACAACGCTGCGAGCGGGATGAGTGATCACGAAGCGCGGCGCCGCGCTCACGTACAGCTCGGCCGCACAGGCCTCGTCCATTGTCGAGTCGATAAGGGATCAAGATTTCATCACTGCGATTGAGAGTTGGTATCGCGACCTGCTCCTCGGTCTTCGCGCTCTACGCAGGACTCCGGTCTTTTGCATCACATCCATTCTGACGCTGGCTTTGGGCATCGGCGCGAATACTGCTGTTTTTTCCGTTCTCTATGGACTTCTCTTGCGCAGCCTGCCAGTGACGGATCCGGCCCGGCTGGTGCATATCGGCCTGGTGAGCCCTGCTTTTCGGCCGGATGAACAGGGCTTATACCTGACCTATCGTATGCTTCAGCAGTTTTCGAATCGACAGCGCTCATTCACGGAGATCTCGGGCTGGGACACCGCTTTCGTCACTACCCAAGACCGTGAGGGAACGTTGCGGCGATACGATGCCGGCCTGGTTAGCGGAAACGCGTTCACTGTGCTCGGAATGAAGCCGTACATCGGGAGGCTGATTACGCGCTCCGATGACGTTCGCGGCGGCCCTCCTTACGCATGGCCCGTTGTGCTGAGCTACGGTTTTTGGAACAGTCGCTTCGGCCGCTGATCCGCAGATCATCGGAAAACAAATCACAATCCAAAACACTTCCGTTACCGTAGCCGGCGTGACCCCACCGGCTTTTCAAGGCGTCTGGCCGGGCATTGATCCGAAGGTCTATGTGCCGATGCAATTCATGAACGTAATCGCTGGTCGAGACGTGGTCAACACGCGGGCCGCGACTAACGGCTGTTCTGTCATTGGCCGCCTCAAGCCGGGAGTATCCATTCGCGATGCGAATGCCGAGATCGCAGTGTATGCGAAACAGTTGTTGGACACCATTCCGCTCGAAGATCGGCGGCGCCTGCCTTTTTTCGAGAAGGCCAGCTTTCGAGTCGCATCCGCCCGTACGGGTTTACCTACCTTCTTCGGCGCCACCTATTCAGCGCCTCTCTTTCTTTTACAAGGGCTGGTCGCGATTGTTCTTGTGTTGTGCTGTGTGAACGTAGGCGGGTTGATGATGTCGAAAGTCTATGCGCGCCAGCGCGAGTTTGCCGTCCGTACGGCCATGGGTGCGGCACGCTGGCGTCTCATCCGGCAATACCTGACCGAAAGCCTGGTCATTGCATTAGCGGGAGCTCTGGTGGGAGCCGTCGGGGCATGGTACGGCGCCGAATCTCTGGTTCAGTTCTTCCGTGACCCGAACATGTTTGAAGGCATGTCGCTGCATCCGGATACAACAGTTTTCCTGGTAACGGGTTTGCTCGCCGTTATTACAACTTTATTTTTTGGCACTCTTCCCGCCTGGAAGGCCGGCCGGTCTGACGCCGGCGTCCTGTTGAAGTCACGGACCTCATTCGGCGGCCGCAGGCAAATTGCCGGGCGCGCATTTGTGCCGGTCCAAGTTGGCTTGTCGGTCGCGCTGGTTGCACTGGCGACGCTGCTCTCCCAGAGTTTGGTTCGGCTGAGGAGCGAATACACGGGCTTCGACGTGAATCACGTCACCATCCAGACACCACCGTTCGATGAGCTGGGAAAGGGCGATGCCCAGCTTGATCTTTATCAAAGAATGGTGGACCGGCTGGAACAATTACCTGGCATTCGATCCGCGGCGGTGACTTGGTACACGCCCCTTACCGGGGATAAAAGCACCGCCCGCTTTCAAGCCATAAATAACAATTCCCATGCGCCTGAAGAGTTCCAAATGGCTTATAACGCCGTTGGCCCGGGCTATTTTCGCACCATGCGAACCGCTATCCTCTCCGGGCGTGAATTCAATAAGAGCGAGCGTCAGAGTAGCGTCTGCATCTTGAATCAGTCCGCCGCGAGCCATCTGTTTCCGGAGCAACCGGCGCTCGGACAATATGTCCGGAGCAATGATCCCAAGGCGTTCCCCAAAGCGGTTTCTTGCCGTGTGATAGGTATTGCTCAAGACGCGCGATTCGCCAGCTTGCGCGAAGCGCCTCCTCGCACGATTTATTTTCCGGTTAGCAAGACGACTCTTGGTGATGCGGGAGACCTTGTGTTTCTGATTAATTCCGGGACGAAAGCAGAAGCGATCGCTGCGTATCGCACAGCCCTGAAAGAAATCGCCCCTTCGATTCCACTGGTCTTGTTTGTCACGCTGCGGGAGCAAATGGACGCCGCGCTGGGCAGTCAACGTCTGATTACTGCAATGAGCAATTTCTTCGCCGGACTGGCTTTGTTTCTGAGCGCTCTCGGCGTATACGGTCTGCTCTCTTCTGCCGTTGCGCAACGCACTGCGGAGATCGGTGTTCGCATGGCGCTCGGCGCCGAATGGTTTACTGTCCTGCGCATGATTCTCTCGGAAGCGGTGCGCCTAGTGGGGGTGGGAATCCTGCTGGGCGGCGCCGTCCTGTTCTTCGCAGTGCGCTTTGTGGAAGGCATGCTGTACGGCGTTTCCGCTTTCGATCCGCTTACGCTTGTTTGCAACACTGCGTACTGCTGGCCATCGTGACCCTGTTGGCGGGAATATGGCCTGCCATGCGCGCTGCCTCGATCGATCCGATAGATGCATTGCGAGCGGAGTAGAGTTTGAGGCTTGGTACCGTATAGGTCGTTTGTGACGGCCCAGTGATGATGAGCGCATAGCACCACCGTTGGTGCCGCTCAGGGAGTGCTTTATTACGAAGCTGCTCGGGTGTCGCAAATACGCGTAGTCGGTCATGGCCGGGCAGTGCCCGGCCACTACGGAGGCAGCGCGCCCTAAGTACTATGTGACTCGCTGGGGATTTTGGGGACGCGCAGGAAGCCGGGAGGTTTCAGCAGAGTGCCCAGTTGATGCGGAATGAGTTTTATTCTGCCGCTCACGGCGAGGCGGCTGCCGTCTCACTCTATATGCGATCTTCGGGGACTGGCTCCACGTCAGGCAGTTTATCGAGCACGGCAAGGAACTCTTCACGATTACCGCGTGCTGCCCTGCGTTTCAGCCGCTCCCATGCGGCAAGATGTTCAGCGAAGGCACACGCGAACACCTCATCTACTGACATGTTTTGAGCTTTTGCGATGGCTGCCGCCCTCTCGTAGAGTTCTTCAGGTACGCTGACGCTCACGCTCATAGGTTTTCTCGCAACATCTTCAGAAATTCCGCCGGCGTCTTCACTACAATGCCGAAGTTGGCAGCGCCCGCGAAATGCGCCTTATTGTGCGTCACGATGATCGCCCGGCTTTCAACTGCTAACTCCAGGATAAGCTCGTCGCCGGGATCAGGCAAATTCGGCCGCCGGCGCTGGACAGATGGAATCAGATTGGAGACTTGGAACAGGTAATCGAGAAATCCGTCAATGTCTGCCTCACTGATATTCGGAAGCAGATGCTGCCGCTTCAGCACATCTTCGTACTCCAGCGCCAAGGTAACGGAGATATTGGGCGTCCAGTCGCCCAACCCGATGGAGCGAACGAGCTGATAGGAAGCTCCTCGCTTTGATCGGAACGCTGCCACTAGAACATTCGTGTCGAGGACAACCTCAAGCATTCGTAGGCGCACTCATCGATGTTTCGACGTCGGACCAACGAATGGCACGCTGGGCTGCAGCGGTTTCATTCGCCACCATCCAATCTTCCAATCCGCCCGCCGCACGCATGACATTCTACGGCCCGTCCGGATCGCTGCATGAGCGAACGCGATACCACTTGCGGCAATGCGACCTTTGATCTCTCCCACATTGCGCGCCCGGCATTCTTCAACAGGCTCATAAGGCTCTTTTGCCGGTGCAACGGCCTGCGGCTTTGCATCGGACGCGGCTCCGGCACACAAGTCAGAACGTTTTCACCAAGGTATCCAAGGAAGCGAACAGCGGAAAGCAAACAGCGCTTGATGAGGGCCGAACACAAAGGAGTGCGCCTTAGATACCGCGCTGGTTACGTAGCGATCCCGACTGGGACCAAATAGCAACGAGCTCTGATCCTGGGGATCATTCGTTGATAGACGTTCGGTAGGGTAGCCTAGCATGAGTGCGAAAGGAACACTTGTGATCGGCGAAGTGCTCGGGCATTGCCGCGTCGTGGCGAAGATTGGGGAAGGGGGAATGGGAGTTGTCTATCGCGCTCATGACGAGGTGCTGCACCGCGATGTAGCGTTGAAAGTCGTCAACAAGGACGCTGGGCTTGATCCATCATCAAGCCAGAATCTGCTGCATGAAGCGCGGGCTTCTTCCTCTCTCTCTCATCCGAATATCTGCACCATCTACGAAGTCGGCGAGACTGAGGGGGACCTCTACATAGCGATGGAGCTGGTGGAGGGCAAGCCTCTGCGCGCGATGAGCGCAGATACGGGGTTGCCGGCCGCGTCCGTCCTGCGGTACGGCGTTCAGATAGCCAGTGCACTGGCGCGCGCTCATGACCGGGGTATCGTGCATCGGGATCTGAAGACTGCGAATATTCTCATCACTCCTGACGGTCTGGTCAAAGTTCTCGATTTCGGTTTAGCCAAACGAGTAGGACCTAGAACATTCGAGGGCTCCACTCAGTCTTTTGCGACGGAGGAGGCATCGGGCGTGAGCGGGACGGTGCCGTACATGGCGCCCGAAGTGTTGCGCGGCGAGCCAGCGGATTACCGCAATGATTTATGGGCGCTGGGAGTTGTGCTCTATGAAGCGGCGTCTGGATGTCTGCCATTTGAAGGCCGCACCGCCTTTGAAATCAGCTCAGCGATTATGCGCGAAACGCCTAAGCCGCTTGGGCCTCCAGTTCCGCCGGGCTTGTGGGCCATTATCCAACGCTGCCTGGCGAAGGAGCCCATCCAGCGATATCAACGGGCGAGTGAAGTACAGGCAGCATTAGAAGCCGTTCAGTCCGCAGCAGCACCCGTTTCCACTAACCCCAATGCCGATCGAGGAGGCCCGCCGACTACGGTTTTGCACAATGTGCGGCACATTCATGTCAGGCGAGGAGATTTTCTTTTGTGGGTGGGGACCACGAAAGGAGCATTTCTGCTGCGCTCGAACGTTCAGCGCGCGCGTTGGGAGGTGGGCGGCCCCTATTTCCACGGCCATGCCGTTTACGCGATTGCTTATGATAGCCGCGAAAGCCGACACCGGGTCTGGATGTCAACGCAGAGTTACTGGGGCGCGCTGCTGCGTTCGAGCGACGACTTCGGGAAGAGCTGGACCAATCCGCGGGAGGCGCTGATTCGATTTCCCGCGGAGACTGGCGTTTCGCTGAAGAACATCTGGCAGATATTGCCAGGCCGGGCGGCGGAACCCAACGTCCTCTATTGCGGAGTAGAACCAGCCGCGCTCTTCGAAAGCCGCGATGCGGGCGAGACATGGTCGTTAGTGCGCGGCCTATTCGATCATCCGCACCGGCCGCGATGGGTGCCGGGAAATGGGGGTCTGGCGCTGCACACAATTGTGCTCGACCCCGCGAATGACCAGCGCATGTACGTGGCAATCTCAGCCGGCGGCGTTTATCGCACCGAAGACGGCGGACGTAGCTGGACGGCGCAAAACCGCGGCATCCGCGCTATGTTCGTGCCCAACAAATACCCCGAGTTCGGGCAATGCGTACACAAGATCGCCATGCACCCGACCCGTCCTGAACGCCTGTTCCTCCAAAATCATTGGGGCCTGTATCGCTCCGACGATTATGCGGAAAACTGGACCGACATTGCGAATGGAGTGCCGTCGGATTTTGGTTTTGCCGTGGTCATGCACCCCAAAGACCCGGACTGCGTGTACATTGTTCCCGTGGAGTCCGACCAGTTCCGCTGCGCGTGCGACGGGCGATTGCGGGTGTATCGGACGCGCAATGCCGGCGCGTCATGGGAACCGCTAGCGCGTGGTTTGCCGCAGAAGGGAGCTTACGAGACGGTGTTGCGCGATGCAATGACCGCAGATTCGTTCGATCCTGCGGGAATTTACTTCGGCACGCGAAGCGGGCAAGTGTTTGCCTCGCACGATGAGGGAAAGACGTGGCAAAAGATAGTCGAGGGGCTACCGCCAGTGCTCTGCATACGGAATGCGGTGGTCGAGAACGCCTCTGCCGGTTCAGGGCCGGCCTTAGCAGGGGGATCTTCATTGGCGACTGGATCTCGAGCGAAATCTCAGGCGGCAACCAAATCGCGTCGAACGAGAAAGTAATTATGCCGATCAGCTTTTACATTCCGGGCGCGTTGCGCGAGTTTACTAATGGGCATTCTAAAGTCGAGATCGAACAGTCGCCCGCTACGCTGGCGGACGCGTTCTCCGCACTGTGGACACTCTACCCCGGCGTTCGAGATCGCATCGCAACGGAGCAAGGACAGATTCGAGAACACATCAATGTTTTTATCGGAGACGAGAATGTTCGATATACCGGCGGACTTGCGAGTCCGGTTTCGCCTGGATGTGAGATCTCGATCATACCGGCGATCAGTGGGGGCTGAAGCTTTTGCTGTTCGCTACGGAAACGAACTCAACCGAGGCGCGTACCGTCGGGGCACGGGCAGGTCCGGTATGGCTAAACTGGGAGGTCGGGGTCAGAAGAACACTCCATGCTCGAGCTTTCCGAGCACCGCGACTGCATGATCAGGACCTTCCTTAATCAGATCCTGCAGAGGAGTGCGACCTGCGAAATCCTGGCTCTGAGTTGAAAGCCAGCGAGCAGCTTCGATTTCATTGCCAAATACCTCAACAGCTCGACGCGTTAGCTGTTCGTATTCCGAATAGCGAGCTGCGATGCTCTGATGTTCGTGAAGGGTCAGGGATGGGCCGCCGACCCGGAAAGCCTTATAGCGTTCTTCCGCCATATTTTATTATCACTCTTATCACTCGTTTTGATCTGCAACGTTTTGCGCTTCGGTGACCGCCGAATCTATCCTGCGTAAATCGAACTCGCGCAAAATTTGCTGGACTGCAGAGGCCCCCTGCAGACATATCGTTCAAGTAGGGGACAAAAGCACAAGCACTCGCACGTCGTTCGTCGTGGTATTAAACGCCTCTTTTATGTGCGCCACGCGGCATCAGCGTAATGTGAGCCGGAGGAGAGGAGCATTCCGGAAGAAGCCACGCGTTCGCCAGCCATTTGCAAGAACCCGAGGAGCTCAGTCATGTCAGGAATGGACTCTACGCCGAGCACCGCGATCAGCGAGGGCGTTTATGGAGGCTAATCCAGCGACAAGAGCGAGAGACCGTGAGAACGGGAAGACCAACGTCCGATAAGATTAACGCGTGGGCAAAGAGGCCACGAATCCATGGATACCCGAATCCTTCGTGGAGCATCGTCAGTCATTTGCTCATCCTTGGGTGAACCAATGGGTTTTGCCAAACCCCTTCATCTTGCCTCTGCACGAGGCGCTCCGTGAGTACGGAGTTGTCCTTTCGGACTTTTCCTTCACTAAAGAGACTTCGAGCGTAGGGGAGACAGCGCTGACCGTATTGATCCGAGGTCTCAATGCTTCAGTTAAGATAGGTTTGGATTCTGTCGTTTTTGCGGCCGCCAACCCAGACTGGAGCGAAGCGACTCGCCTGTCGACGGCCTTCGAAAAAGTAGCGCAAGCGGTTTACCAGATCATTCACGCGCGACCGGCCTATCAGGACACCACGCTTGCACTCCATCTGGTCGACGAGTCCATTGATCTGAAGGCTGCGAGCGCTAAGCTCGTCAATACTTCTCTGTTGGGTGAGGCAGTGTTTTACGGGATCTCGATCTATCGCGAAACGGGGCCGCTCTTAATTGAAAGGTCGCTCAAATACGAGAGTGGGGTTTTCTTTCGAATTCAGCATAGATTCTCAGGTCATGAGCCTTTCGCGGTTGTTGCGGCTACAATATACAAAGAGGAAATCTTTTCTCTTGGCCTCCTGGGATTGATTGATCCGGATGAAGTGAGTCTGCCGTGATGTTATCAACGAATCAAAGACCGACTCAGGACTATAACTTGCCGAGCTTTCGCGACGGCAAGACGCTCGATCTTGCCGAGAATTTGCCTCGAGAGATCAGGGCTGGGAGCCCATTTTGGATGCTGTACGCGAACTCGCAGCAGGAGGCGAGCTCGGGCGTACCCATGAATTGGACAGCTCCTCCCGTTTACCCCAAACTCCGATTTGGTCATCGGCCCCAGAACACCCACATTTCGCTTCAGGCGCATATCAAGAACGCTCGTAGCGCAATAGGCGAACTTCTTGATCGCAAGCAGCAGGCGGAGCAGACTAAGGCGCATCAAGAGGCATTGGCGTGGTTAGCTAGGAACCGCGAGAAATATTCAGGCCAATGGATCGCATTGCGAGGCGCCGAACTCTTGGCAACTGGGACAAACGCCCGAGATATCTACGCGCAGGTTCGGGGCATAAGCCCGTCTGTCCTAATTCTCAAGATCGAACGTGAAGATTTACCTTTTGGCGGGTGGTAAGCATTCCCACGTTAGACTTCAACGTTCGCTACGAATATGCCCAGTCACGCTCAGGCATAGAAGTTCCGATACGTTTGAGCGTAGATACGGACCATTCCATCGAATTTCTGGCGAAAGTTGATTCCGGAGCGGACTTTTGCATCTTCCAACGAGAGTATGCGGATCTGCTGGAGGTTCGAATGGATCAAGGCGTTCACAGGACGTTTGCGACCGCCACAGGCACATTCGATACGCGTGGGCACACGGTGAAAATCTTTTGTTTGGGCTATGAAGTTGAGAGCCAGGCTTTCTTTTCCGTCGAGGAAGGTCTCCCAAGGAACGTCCTCGGCCTAGGTGGTTGGCTTGAGAGATTTCGTTTTGCCGTTGTGCATTACGATCGAATAATTTATCTCAGCCACTACGACGAATAAGCGCCAGCCATCCGCTCACTTCGCCAAAATCTCCGTCACGCGCAACAGACGATCAGATAGCGTTTTGCCGATGACTGACCGACTCCAATGGCGGAGCACCTGGCGAGCGAAGGATGCGAACATCCCGCATGGGTGGCTGGCCGAAGAAACGGCTGTATTCACGGTTGAATTGCGTGGCGCTTCCGTACCCGACCTCAAAGGCCGCACTAGCTGCGTCCAAGCCATCTACCAGCATGCGCGCCCGCGCTGCGTGCAAGCGAAGCTGCTTCTGATACTGAAGAGGACTCATGGAGGTGAGCCCCCGAAAATGCGCATGCAACGTCGACACGCCCATGCCAGCCATGTGTGCGAGATCGTCCAGCTTTAGCGGCTTGGCATAGTTCTCGCGGATCCAGGCAATCGCTTTTGCCGTTCGATGACTCTGATCTCCGGCTGTTGCAATGGCTCGCAGGCGTTGCCCTTCTGGACTGGAAAGGACCCGATAGATAATCTCACGTTGAATCGGATCACTGAGGAAGGGAATGTCGTGCGGCGTATTCAGAAGATCCATGAGCCGGCTGAACGCACCGAGCAGCTCCGGGGTGGTTTCACTGGTCGCCATGGCAGGGCCGTCAAGTGGTGCCTGCGCTGCCGGAATCGCCCCTCGACTGAGAAGCTCCCCGACGATAGAGATTTGCAACTTGAGCCTGAAGCAAAGATACGGCGACTCTTCACTTGCCTCGATCACGTGGCTGACAACTGGCAAATCGAGCGCCGTGATCAGGAATCGCGACGCATCGTAAATGAAAGCTGTTCGGCCGAGTTCTACGCGCTTTCGGCCTTGAACGACTACGGCTACGCTCGGCTCATAGGCGACTGAAAGCGGGGCTGCCGGAGCCGTTCGCCGATGAAGTGTCAGGCCGGGGATGCCGGTGGACAGGTCTTCCGCCGAGCCCATGAATTGAGCAACCCTATTGGCCAGGTCAGCGCGTAGCTCATCCGCTCGATTCGGTTGCTGAGAAGCGTGTTTGCTAGGAATTTTCACGGTACGGGCTCCGCAGGGCCACCACCAGAATACTGCCGGAGACAGTAACCGATCAGCAAAGGAGAGAGAAATAGGCAAGAAATCAATGGGATCGGACTACCGGTCGAAGAGCTTCGTCCCTAGCCTGAAGATGAGAGAACGATTCTTGAAGGACAGGCAAAACGATATGAACGTATCTTTCACAAACAAAGTGGCACTCGTCACAGGGGCCGGATCTGGACTGGGACTTGCGACAGCGAAGGCTTTTGCTGAATCAGGCGCGTCAGTTGCGTTAGCCGACTGGAATGAAAAGGCGGTGCATTCCGCAGCCGAAGAACTCGCCGATAAAGGTCACAAGACACTGGCCATTCGCTGTGACGTGTCGGATGACACGCAAGTGGAAGCAATGGTGAAACAGACTGTCGCCAAGTTTGGTCGGCTCGATGCAGCCTACAACAATGCAGGCGTACAAAATGTCCTTGCAGAAACTGCTGATTCTCCCCGCGATGACTACGACCGGATCATGGGGATCAACCTGCGCGGCGTATGGAGTTGCATGAAATTCGAGTTACAGCAGATGCGCGAGCAAGGCAGTGGCGCCATCGTCAATTGCTCGTCGCTGGGAGGTCTTATAGGAGGCGCACGGCGCGGGACCTACCATGCTGCAAAGCATGGAGTAATTGGGTTCACCAAGAGCGCGGCACTCGAATATGCAACACGTGGCATTCGCGTTAACGACGTGTGTCCAGGCATGATCCAGACGCCCATGACCGATAGGATGATCGCTGAAGGTCAGGGGGAAGAGCTGAATAAAATGTTGAAGACCTTCGTGCCCATGGGGCGGCTGGGTCGGGCTGAAGAGGTCGCCGATGTTGTCTTGTGGCTCTGCAGCTCAGCCGCGAGTTACGTTACCGGCCAGTCGATCTCGGTCGACGGCGGCTACGTCATGCGTTAAAGAAAGGAGAAAGAATGCAGAAGCGCAAATTAGGAAAAAGCAACTTGGAAGTTTCGGCCATTGGACTGGGCTGCATGGGACTGAGCTATGGCTACGGCCCCGCGACGGAAAAGCAGCAAGCAATCAAACTGATCCAGACGGCCTTCGAGCGTGGCGTCACGTTTTTTGACACGGCTGAGGCGTACGGTCCGTTTACGAATGAGGAGTTGTTGGGCGAGGCTCTTGCCCCGTTCCGCAATCAGGTCGTGATCGCAACCAAGTTCGGCTTCGAAGGCGGGAAAGTCGAGGCTGGACTTAACAGCAAGCCAGAGCACATCAAGGAGGTAGCTGAAGCGGCACTGAAGCGCCTAAAGACCGGTGTCATTGATCTGTTCTATCAGCACCGCGTCGATCCGGCCGTGCCGATCGAGGAGACAGCGGGCGCGGTGAAGGAGCTGATTCGGGAAGGCAAGGTGCAGCACTTCGGTCTGTCTGAAGCAGGGGTGCAGACGATCCGTCGTGCGCACGCAGTACAGCCCGTAACGGCACTCCAGAGCGAATACTCGCTGTGGTGGCGAGAGCCGGAGCAGGAGATTCTGCCGACGCTCGAGGAACTCGGGATCGGCTTTGTCCCGTTCAGTCCACTGGGCAAGGGCTTCCTTACGGGCGCAATCAATGAGAACACGACATTCGACAGCAGCGATTTTCGCAACATCGTTCCTCGCTTTACGCCGGAGGCGCGGAAAGCGAATCAGGCCTTAGTGGATCTGCTGACGAGGATCGCAGAGCGGAAGAAGGCGACACCTGCTCAGATCGCGCTTGCCTGGCTGCTGGCTCAGAAGCCGTGGATTGTTCCCATCCCAGGGACCACGAAGCTGCATCGCCTGGATGAAAACATCGGGGCAGTATCAGTCGAGCTGACGCGCGACGATCTGCGCGAGATCGATGATGCCGCCTCCAAGATCACGGTGCAAGGGGCGCGGTACCCCGAAAAGCTGCAGCAGATGGTCGGGCGCTGAGCGACTAAGGGAGGGAATTCAGAAATGGACATCAAAAGAGTTGGCTCGCAAGCCTTCCGGCAAAGGACCGGCAGAATGGTTCACTGGCACGGTACGGATCGATCCGCTTTTTCAGGCGCCCGATCCGGCGCTTGTTCAAGGCGCCAGCGTCACGTTCGAGCCGGGTGCGCGGACTGCGTGGCATACGCATCCGCTGGGTCAGACCCTCATCGTCACCGCCGGCTGCGGCTGGGCACAGCGTTGGGGCGGGCCGGTCGAGGAGATCCGGCCGGGTGATGTGATCTGGTTTCCGCCGGGAGAGAAGCATTGGCACGGAGCGACGCCCACCACCGCTATGACGCATATCGCCATTCAGGAAAAGCTCGACGGTAAGGTTGTCGACTGGATGGAACAGGTCAGCGACGAGCAATACAAGGCGTGACTAGGGTCCGAGAAGCGTATGAGAGGCTGCTGAAGTCGATGTGAAGTATCGCTTCTCGATCGATATGGCTTCGCTCAAATCGGAGTAGAACAAAGAATAAGATGCGAGTTGGCATTTTGGGTTCTGGGTTGATGGGCGGCAAGCTCGGGACGCTCTTCGCGCGGGCGGGTCACGAGGTGGTTTTCAGCTACGCGCGCAGTGAGAAGAAGCTGCAGGCGCTCGCGCGGAATGCCGGGCGGAATGCGCGGGCGGGCACACCGGCAGAGGCCACACGCGAAGCAGACGCGCTCTTGCTGGCCGTGCACTGGTCCCGAATGGACGATGTGTTGAAACAGGCAGGCGACTTGACGGGCCGAGTGATCGTGACCTGCTCGCTGCCGATGAATGCTCAGAACACCGGACTGGTTATCGCCCACACCTCGTCGGGCGCGGAGGAACTTGCAAGAAGACTTCCGAAAGCTCGGGTCGTCTCCGCATTCAACACGGCGCCCAGCGAAGTGCTTTTGGGCGTGTACGAAGCCAAGCGCAAGGCGAGGCGACCGAGTCTGGTGTACTGCGGCGATGATAAGAAAGGCAAGAACGAGCCGCTGAACTGATCCGCGATGTGGGCTTTGATCCGGTGGATGCCGGCGGGCTACAGATCGCCCGATACACAGAGCCGTTCGCTCTGCTCGTCGCGCAACTGGCGTACGAGGTGGAAGGCGGCCCGGAGTTGGCGTACCGGTTCGAGAGGTTTGGGAAATAGGACAGCTCGAAAACGTCCGCATTTGGCGATATGACAGCACTCGCGGGATGGCAGAACTTTTACGTAATCGCCGGGTCGTCTGCCGGCGCCCTGATCGGTTTGCAGTTCGTCGTGTTGAGCCTCATCGCCAACATGCCAAGGGCGCGAGCGAACCCTGAAGCGGGCGCCGCATTTGCGACGCCGACGGTGCTTCATTTCGGAGCCGTGCTCGGGCTCTCAGGAATTCTCAGCGCTCCATGGAAGGGGATCGGCGCGGCTGCAGTTATTTGGGGGCTCACGGGACTCAGCGGTCTAGTGTACGCCGTTATCATCACTCGGCGAATGCGAGCGCAGTCCGCATACCAGCCCGAGTTCGAGGACTGGCTATTTCATGTTCTGCTGCCCTTCGCAGCCTACTTGGCACTGGCTGTATCGGCATATGCTGCTCGCTCCTATCTACGCGAGGCCCTGTTTGCCGTTGGAGCGGCGGTGCTGCTGCTGCTCTTCATAGGCATTCATAACGCCTGGGATGCCGTCACGTATCACGTGTTTGTGAAGAGCAAAGATAACGAGCCGCATCGCTGAACGCGCGCCGAGACGATTCTCGGCGCGGCAGACACGAGTGTCCGCGCCACGAATCTCGCTCGGCTTAGCGCCGAATGCTATTCCGAATCGCGGCTACCCAGTGGGAAAATAGCGGGACGTGTACTCTGCGTCGAATCGGCTGCGCTTTATCGGCGTTCTGCAGCAGCGATATGACCTCTGCGGCTGGCACGCGGGTCACAACCGCGTCCGTTGCAGCGTAACGTACCACGCGGGTGGGATCAATAATGAAGACGGCGGGCTTGGCGATGCCGTCCCTCTCTCGTGAGTTGTAGATGCCCCAGTCTCTAACGACGCGGCGTTCCGTGTCGCACAAAATCGGAAAAGGCAAGGAGAGGTGAACGCGCAGAGCCTCCGATTTTTCAGGTGCATCCACCGAGACGGCTACTAGGCTCGCGCCCGCGGATCGGATTGCCGGATAGTGCTCCCGGTAGTCCGCCAACTGGCGGAGGCAGAAAGGTCACCAATTACCGCGATAGAAGAGTAGGACCAAGCGGCCGTGCGAGATCAACTCCGATAGCCGCTGCGGCACTCCTGTCGAGTCTTGCAGTTCGAATTCCTGTGCAAGCTCGCCGGCGACGGGAACCTTTGCCATGGCCCAAGTTTAATACTCCGGCTGGAGTTCTTCACTGAACCTGCCGAACCTGTGCAGGGAGGGCATGCCCTCCCCCGGGCCGCGCGTGCGCGGCCCCTACTCAAAGCGCGTTGGCACCGGGTCATGAGGCGCGTCTTTCGGACATGCCGAGGATAAGATCAATGGCCTTGGTCAATCTTTGCCAGCTTGCGGTTTCCGATTGGAGCTCGACACGGCCCTTTCGCGTCAGGCGATAGAATTTGGCCTCACGCCCGCTTTCGCTCTCCTGCCACGCCCCAGCGAGATAGCCGCGGTTCTCTAATCGGTGTAATGCCGGGTAGAGTGATCCTTGCGGCACCTGGACCACGTCGCGCGAGACCTGCTGCAGGCGTTGCGCTATGGCGTATCCATGCAGCGGCTCGAGGGCGACAACCTTCAATATCAGCAGATCTAAAGTGCCTTGGGGTAGATCTGATTTAGCGGCCGTCATTAGAATACCTCGATCTCCTACATGAAGTATGACATGGGCAGAAGTAGAAGGTATACGACTGTGTTCAGGGTAGGTGGAGGTTTAATCCGAACTTTGGTTCCGAGCGGGTGCCGCTGATTTTGACCGGGATGTCTGCGCCTGCGCCATTTTTCTTGAAGAAGGGCGAGATAGGCGCGAGCATCCAGGATTTCCACCGGCTGGCGACCATCTGCCGGAGCGTGGCTTTGGTCAGCACGTTTCCTTGAAAATCGAAGCGTTGGCCGTTCATCGAATAGATGCCGGCAAGATTGATCTGTGCGCCGGGGAGATCGTACGTCAATTTGCTGAAGGCGATTTCCCCGCTCTGAATTGAGAAATCTCCCGTCATGCGGGAGTTGACGTCTTCGGCGCCCGGCTTGGCCAGCTTCGGCTCGCCGCGGGCGCGCAGGCTGAGCATATCGACCTTGTCCTGCACCTTGGGATTGGTGAAGCGGATGTCGCGCAACTCGAAAGATCCGCGCGATTTCAATTTTCGGGTCACGCTCTGTTTACCGGGCTCGATGGTGAGCTGGGTCTTTGTGGTGATGATGCCGGTCAAGACGGGCGGCTGCGTTTTTACGGCAAGATCGAGGAAATCCTGAATGCGGCCGGCCGGGATGTCGATGTCGAGCTGGACACGATGCCCTTGGCCTTTGATGGTAATGACTGCGCCGCGCGCGGTGAGCTGCGACTGGCCGAGTGTTGCGCCGACGTTTTGCAGGTACGTGTCGCCAGATGTGCCATCCACGATGGCTTCAAAGGTGGTCTCGAGCGGAATGCCGCGATTCGCCGTATCGAGCGAGAATTCCGGGGTGTGGGTGGTTCCCTTGACTGCAATCCGGTCGAGCCGGCCTTTGAAATCGCCGATCGAGGATAGAATGCCGCCGATCCCCTTGATGGGGTTGAGATCGGCATGATCAAAGGTGTACTTGCCCGTCACGAAAGAATCGCCGGGCGTCTCGGTCTGCCACGGTCCAAACAAGCCGGTGGCATGAATATCGCCGCGCGGAACGGCATTGATGAGAGTGGCATTGTAACGCCAGGGCGCGTTGGGGCCGACATTCTGGAGCTCGATATGGCGCAGGACGAAGTTCTTGGGGTCTTTGCCGGGATTGGAAGTCTCAACGACGAGGCGTGAATCGTCGCAGATGATTTGGTCCACGACGATCTTGATCTTGCCGCGGTGTTTGCGAGGCCGGTTGGGCTGCTGCACTCGCATTTGACGAGGCGGGATTTCTATATGGAGCCCGCTAACCCAGACGGCGGCGACGTGCATGGGCTTCAAGAAAAGACCTGCGACTCCGGAATGGAAATTGAAGTTGCGGACGGCGATGAGGGGTTGGCTGGCTCCAGCGGCGACGACTGCGTCAGGCGGAAAGATGCGCAGTCCTTCTGCCGAAACTTCCAGCCCGCGACCGAGCGAGACGTCCAGGTTGTCCAACTCGACCCGACTGTCGAAGCGTGTACTGAGGGTTTCAATGATACGGCCCTTGAGAATGGGTCCGGCGTGGCGCAGGACTATCTCGCCGATGGTGAAGAGGACCACCGCTGCGATCAGGGTTGAGATAGTGATCCATTTCCAAACGCGCCTGCGCTTGGAGCGGTTGCGGGGATTCGGGGGGTTGTCGGGTTCTGGCACTCGGGAGGGGCTCGGGCTAACTATTTCAAAACGGCGTTCCAATCATAAGATCTCGCAGCGGCCGCCAAGTTTCAAAGCTTACATGGTCGGGATTATCGCAGCCAAACGGCCCTCTGCTCTACGCCTCACTGAAATTTTGACCGAATGCGAATGCCGTGAGCGCCCGTAATTGGGTAAACTGCGGCCAATGCAAATCGTCAGAGCACGTAAACGGCAGGTGGTCATCTATCTGCTGCTTGTCTTTGGTTTCAGCTCGGTTTTCTACTCTCTCATCTTGAGAGCGCACAAGCTTGGGGCCGGAGGGGGGCTTTACGTGATTGGCCTCATGTGGTGCCCAGCGCTGGCGGGGATGGCCACGCTCAAGCTCAACCGTCGCAAGCTCGCTGAACTTGGCTGGAAATGGCCACAGGCCAGGTACGCAATTATGAGCTGGTTCATCCCGCTGCTGTACGCGGCGATCGCTTACGGCATTGTGTGGACTAGCGGGCTGGGCGGTTTTCCCAATCACGAATTCATGCAACACCTTGTCGCGCGTATGGGTCTGCGCATTTCGCCCGTGGCTTCCCTGGTTGCGTACTTATTGCTGGTGGGCAGTTTCGGACTGGTGGAGAGTCTGGCTACGGCGCTGGGCGAGGAGATCGGTTGGCGCGGCTTCCTGGTTCCAGAGCTGTTCAAGACGATGGGGTTCACCAGTACCGCTTTGATCAGCGGCGTGGTGTGGTCCTGCTGGCACTATCCGATCCTGATTTGGGGCGACTACAACGCGGGCACGCCGACGTGGTACGGGCTGACATGTTTCACGGTTATGGTGATGGCGATCTCTGTTGTGTTCGCTTGGATGCGGCTGAAATCGGGAAGTCTGTGGTCGGGGGCAATTCTGCATGCGAGCCACAACCTCTATGTTCAGGACATCTTCACTCCGCTCACCCGCAACACCGGTAAAACTGCCTGGTTTATCGATGAATTCGGCGCAGTGCTACCGGTCGTCGCGATTGTGTTCGCGATCTATTTTTGGCGGAGGCGCAAGGAATTGGAGAATCGGCCAGACGCAGGTCCGGGCGCGCCCGTCCCCTACCATCCGGAACGGTGATTCACTGCACGCTTTCGAAGGATGGGGTTTTCGGCACATACGGGCTCAATCTCGGCGGTGTTGCGTCAGGCTCAACGAGCCAGGCCTTGCGATGCGGATAATACTCGAGAAGCTTTTGGTTCTCCGCTGAGCCAAGATCATGCGCCCAGACGACGCGGGCTGCGTCAATATCAGCCGCATTGTGGACCCATTCGTGAAACAGGTGCTGCGGTCCGTAGCGAACGAACGCGAGTTGCTTGCCCGGAGCGCGCTCCAATCTTTGATTGATCGATATGCGGCCTTCCGGATCGCCGTAGTTGATGAAATCCCAAGTCTCGAAACGGCTCAGCGTGAATCTGGTTTGATCCGTTGCGCAGGCATGCACGGTGTACCAGAAAAGGAAGTGCGCTATGCAGATTGAAAGGAGAAGCGCCGCGATCTCCGGGCCGGGCAAATTGAGTCGAATCTGGAACTGGTTCAACTGCTGCAGGCCCCTTACGGTCGCGAGCAAGAAGAGGCAGGTGATCGCGGCGACATAGTGCGGGTAGAAATACGGATAGAAGTTCGTGCCGGCAGCGAATACGAGAAACGTCAGAAGCACCCAAAGGAACCGGAATTCGCGGATGCTGACGAGGAAGGCTACGAGAGCGAGATAGAGCGGAGCCAGCAAAAAGAAACGATAAAAACGTGCACGGTACAGCAAGCGTTCGAAATAAGCCTGCCATGCTTCGTCTATCGGGGCCGTGAATTGCCGCTTGCGCTCTATAGTCCAGCTCCTCTTCACGGTTCAAGTTTTGGTGCGGAACCGGATTCGGCTGGAACGTAAAGGTGGTTGGCACGCCGTACTGATAGCGGTAGAGCTGATATGGGAGCGTCGTCCAACTGCCGGTGACTTGCTTGTCGTGAAGCAGCATGAGGCTGGCGGCGCAGGCTAGCGATAGCGCGATAATCGGCGCTGCTTTGCACAGTGTTCGCCATTTGATGTTCCGCAGAGCCGGTAAGAAGAATAGCGCGACAGAGACGACGAGAAGCAGAAACTCGTAGGGACGGGTGAGAAGCTGCAGCGCGAGTCCGACACCCAGAGCAAGCGCATGGCGGGGCCGGTAGGATTGCCGCAGCCTGGGTAATGCTCCGAACACGAGGCATCCTGCGATGCCCGAAACCGCACCGCCCCAATAGCAGTTGGTCCAATAACTCAGTGGGCCGAATTCGATGACCGCCAGAACGCCTCCTGCGAGCGCCCAACCCGGTGTGGTCCAGCCGAGCAGCATCCAGTACGAAAGCGCACACAACGTTCCGATGGATAGAAGAACTCCCGCCCAGGGGAGGGCAAAGAGGATCGAGCCGAGCGCCAGCACGAATCCTTGTCCGATTGGGTAGATGGAACTGTAGGTGGGGCGCTGGAGCACGAAAAGTTGCTCGAAAAATTGCGGCAGAGCATGCGGCGGATTTGCAAACCGGAAGTGACGCAGCGTGTCGCCGAGAAGAAGGTACGCAAAATCGTCGGCGCCGCTGGCGGTGGGGACAGGAGAATGCGGCAGGAGCGCCAACCGTAGCACAACCGGCAAGGCGGCTAACGTGAGCATGCAGAGGCGTGTGTGTTTTGACAGATTCGGCAGACGACGAAAGGCGATCGGCTGCCTCACGCGACGAAAAGCGATCGTCTGGGCCACGATGACGATCACTGCCGCGGCAAGCTCAACAAAATCTACGAGACCGAATCCGATTGGGTTATCGGGCGAGAGAAAGGCGCGGGGATGAATTATCACGCGGCGAAAGTGAGCATCGAAGGGGTGCCTACCGGGGTGTATTGGCCGGTGAAGGTGAGCTCGCCGGTTTGCCGATTGATGCGGAATGTGGTGATGACGTCGCTGTGCTGGTTGCAGGAGTAGAGGAAGTTTCCTGTGGGATCGATGGTGAAGCTGCGCGGATAATCGCCGCGGGTCCATGTGTCGCCGGCGAATTTCAGAGTGCCGGTTGCGCCGATAGAGAAACACGCGATGCTGTCGTGGAGGCGATTGGCGCAGTACAGGAAGCGCGCGTCGGGAGAAATTCTGACCTCGGAAGGAAAGTTGGTGCCTGCGCAGCCGGGCGGCAAACTGGATAGTGTTTGGCGGGCGGTGAGATGGCCCGATGCAGGATCGAAATCGAACAGCATCAGAGTTGACCCTTCCTCCTGGAGCGAATAGAACCAGCGGCGGTTGGGATGAAACACGAAATGACGTGGTCCATCTCCGGGCGGCACGGAGGCAGTGGCGTTGGGAGTGAGTGTGCCGCTAACGGAATCGAATTTCCAGATTTGGATTAAATCGAGACCGAGATCGGCACCGAAAACAAAGTTTCCGGAGGGATCGGATTCGATCATGTGAGCGTGCGGGTGGTCGTGCCCGCTAATGGCGAAGCTACCCGGAGGAGCGCTGGCCGCGTGGATGGGGCCGACGTTGCCCGTATCTTGCTTGACGTCGCTGGCGTGTCCCAATCGTCCGTCTGATTGGACGGGAAAAACGGCAAAGGTGCCGCCGGCATAGTTCGCCACGAACACAAATTTTCCTGAAGGATGAAGGCTGAGATGGGTGGGACCGGCGCCGCGGGAACTGACCGTATTCAGCTTGGTGAGATGGCCGGAGGAAGGGTCGACAGAGTGGGCGCGTGACTGCTCCCGAAGGCGCGCCTTCGAACTTGTCGATCTCGTTCGCGGCGTACAGGTACTTTTTCGAAGGATGGAGGGCGAGCCAAGAGGGGTTGGAGCGGTCTTCAAATACTGCGCGCTGGGTTAGGGCTCCCGTGGACAGGTTCACCTGAAAAAGATAAATACCTTGCCCGTTACCTGCGCTGCCTTCCGGACCTTGAGGCGAGCTGTACGTGCCAACGTACGCGAACAATGTGGGGCTTGGGTCTGCGGAAAGGGATTGTGGTGCGAGGGCCAAAGCGGCGGTATCTGCGATGAATTGACGCCGTGATTTTGGTTGCATTCTAATACTATGTATCTGAGCACTGGCGGATACAGGAAGAGAGTGCGATAGGAGCCAAAGAATGAAGAAATGCACGCATACGGATCAGATTCGAGAGGTGGAACCGCATACTGCGGGGTGCGAAGAATGCCTGAAGAGTGGTGACACTTGGGTTCACCTACGCTTATGCATGACATGCGGGCATGTCGGGTGCTGCGATTCGTCGAAGAATAAGCACGCGACGAAACACTTTCACGCGACCAAGCACCCGATCATCAAATCAAATGAGCCCGGCGAAGATTGGGGCTGGTGCTACGTGGATGAAGTGGAACTTTCGCCATTCCATGGTTTGAGAAGGGCGCAAGCAAGTATTTGAAGGCGTTTTGGTGGGCGCTGGCGTTCGCAGGATGCAGCGCGGTTTTGTGCAGAGTCATCCAATTGCCGGGAATCTGTTCCTCCGATTTCGACTGAAACGCGAGCCGGTAACGCTCTGTTAGAGTAGAGGACCATATGCGTCTCTTAAAAGTAATCATGACTAGCGCTGCATTCCTTTTGGCCGTTGCCGTTGCGGTGGGCATTGCTCAGGTGCAGGAGAATGACCAGTTGACGGGCAAGTGGAACATGGTTTCGACAACTCCGGACGGTAACGATATCTCGTGGACTTTGTCGATCACCTACAAGGACGGAGCGTATTCAGCGGCGATTGGCGGCGACGCAGGCGAGAGTACGGCAAAGGATTTGAAGGTTGAAGGATCGAAGATTCATATGCGTGTGCCCTACCGGGATAACGAGTATGACATTGATTTGACTCTGAAGGAAGGCAAGCTGGTGGGTACGTGGTCGGGGAACGGGGATAGCGGGCAGACGAAGGGCGAGAAAGAGGCGCGGTGACCAGTTCATCGCCATAACAGCGCCTCACGGGAACTTGAGGCGCAAGCGCAGGTTCTAAATAGTAGGGGAGCATTCTCTGAGCCAAGTCCTCGAGGATCTTCGTTTCTCGTTTCGGCTATTGCGAAAACAGCCGGTTTTCGCGTTCCTCGCTACAGCCTGTCTTGCGTTAGGCATTGGAGCGAATGCCTCAATCTTCAGTCTGTTGAACGCTCTTCTTTTACGCAATTTACCGGTTCACGAGGCGAGCCGTATGGTTATTCTCCATCGGGGCACGCAGTTCCGTTTTTCCTTCCCTGATTACGAGTATCTGGCTTCTCGCTTTCAGAACGAGGGAACCATGCTCGCGACGTTTCCCACAGAATCGAGTCTCGATCGGACCGGATATCAAGGCCAGCTAGTTACTGCCGAAGCGGTGACAGGGAACTATGCGCGATGACGACACGTAGTGCGCTAAATCTGTGTTGCTCTTTGGCGGAGACTTATTGCAGTGTCGTCTCTAGATAGTCGAGGTACTTCTTCAGGCTCGCTACAAAATCCTTCTTCAGTGCGCCATCGAACGCACATGAGCGAAAACAACTTCTCCGTCCTCAGAGCCAACAGTCGTAGATATTTGGAACATCTGAGGGGAGTGGGGTTTGCCTTTGGGGGGAGTGTTATCTCTCGCGGGATCAATGGTTTCACACTCGTAACTTCAACCCCGCAAGTGTTGCAGACGTGATAGCCAGTTACCGCAGCACGGGCCTTTATCGGCAAAAAACAAAAGCGCGTTCGGCCTGACGACGATCCGAACCTCGGTGACTGTTACTGTTTCGTTGCCATCGAGCGCCACTCTAAGCTCGTTCTGAATATCGCTCTCGGTAAGCGCGATCAGGTCACAACTGACGTGTTTATCGAAGGCTTACGCCACGAGCGGAAAGTTTCAGATAACGACAGACGGTTTTGCCCCGTACCGCTCTGCCGATACCGAACACGCTAGAGGATCGTTGCGACTTTGCACAGCTCATCAAGCTCTATCGCGCATCCGTCGAAGGCGAAGCACGGTACTCTCCCGCAGAAGTGGCTGAAGTGGTGGAGGTCCCAGTCATGGGCCGTCCCGATCCGGCCCGCATCTGCACGTGATAGTCGAAAGAAGCAATCCCAGCCTTCGAATAAGAATCCGCCGCTTCACTCGGCTAACAAATGCCTTCAGCAAGAAATGGGAGAACCACTGGGCAGCCGTGGCGCTATGGTTTGCGTTTTATAACTTCTGCCGGGTCCACAAATCGTTGCGTGTTACTCCAGCAATGTAAACGCGGATTACGGATCACGTTTGGATTATCCAAGAGTTGCTTGGTTGATTTTCCCGACCGCTACTAGCCAGTTGTCACTGTGACGCGAGAAATGTCAGAAGCAAGGAGTACCTCCCCTATTCGCTGGAGTCTCGGATGTAACAAAAACGGTGGACGGA
Source organism: uncultured Acidobacteriaceae bacterium (assembly GCA_963803455.1). Lineage (GTDB taxonomy): Bacteria > Acidobacteriota > Terriglobia > Bryobacterales > Bryobacteraceae > Bog-105. The sequence goes on from CAWDMK010000001.1 coordinate 362,429, forward strand.
AAGTAAAATTGCAGGTAACAAACGTTACCCGATCCAAATGAACACTCGGGTCAAAAGTCACAACGCAATCGACAAATTCACTATTCCCAACGTTCCCCTTTAGGGTTACGACCGTATTGCTGAGTTGCACACCGGTCGAGTCGCCCACAAGGCTGGTCTTGTGCTGCGTGGAATCAGCGGCGCAAGGGCTCTCGATGTAAGCGAGATAACTTCAAAACTTGTCGGCCAAAACCCTGGCACGGTTTTGTTGGTGGTTTTCGCCAACTCTGTTTTAATTGCCTTCAACTCCTTGGAGTGCTGCCGCAAATCCCTCGTTGGCAGCGTGGAGAGATTTCTGATCTTATCCTGAGCCGTCTGAACATTCAGACGGCCCTCAATACGTCCAATTCGTTCGTTTGTCTTGCTTAGGGTATCCGCCAATGGCCTGATTCCCCGATCAATCATTACGCCAAGCCCCCAGAACGCGCCACTACCCAGGATTCCGAGAATCGCGATTGAGGTCGGAATTGCCCAGCTCCGCTCCTTCCAAAATCCTTTCCAAAATCCGGGGCGGTCACGAATCGCATTAACCTGATTCTCCAAACCGTCCAGACTGGTTTGCAGACTGCTGAGTTCTTTCTTGGTCGCCGACTCGTTGAGTGCCTCTTGTACGTTGCGCAGGGTGGATTCAATTCGTGGAAGCTGATCCTGAGATCTAGAGCGCTCTGATCGAGGAGGTGGGTTCGGCCTATCAGCCATATAGAGATTGGGCTCAACTGTCCAGTCCCAAATTAAGACCTCAGCTAATTCGTGGTCCCTCGCAGCGGAAATCATATCATGCCCAATCATCATTCGGAAGGTTAAATCGCCACTTTCGCGTGTGAATATACGTAGTGCAAAGCTATTGTGAAGACAGGGCTTCGGTTTTTTCTGTGGTCTTGTGACCGACAAATGGCACACCCGATCACTCCCAAAATCCAGCAACACGGAGTTAGCGCATTACCTGACGACCCCTGTTCCTTCTACATGTTAGGATTTAGGTAGAAGGGCGAGGTATCTATACCGGCAAGTCTGACAATACTTCCGGATTTCTACCCAAATTGCGCCGGGCGCCTACGCGTATGCTCATGGGGCTTGGCGTATCGTATGAACGTGGCCAGAGGTAAAGTCTACTGCCGTTCTAGCGTTTCTAGCTGTTGTTGCGCTGCTCAGAACGGCGCGCGCGAACTCCGGGCCTCCGCTCGAGGTCACATATTTGGGGAATGAAGGCTTTTTGGTGCGCGCTGGATCGCAAGTGGTTCTGTTCGATGCCCTATTTGGTAAAGGCTTACCCGATTACGATCATGTTCCGCCTAAAGTTTTGGATGATATGGAAAAGGCGCGGCCGCCGTTTAGGGAAGTTAGCATCATTTTTGTTAGTCATATTCACCCTGACCACTTCGATACCGAAAGCGCTGCTCGTTTCGTGAGGTCGCATCCATCCTCAGTTGTTGTTGCGCCTAGAGCGGTTGCGCAACAACTGCGGAAAGCGCTTCGGAAGGACGTGAAACTTCAGTCCCAAATTCGAGGAATATCGGCAGAGCCGGGGCGGATTATCGTGCGACGCGAAGGTGGTATCCAGGTTGGGATCTTTTCCCTGCCCCATGGAAGCGTCGAGAATCTTGCTTATCTTGTCGATTTGAACGGAAGGCGTGTGCTTCACATCGGCGATGCGGATCTTTCTAAGCAGGATTTGCAGCAGCTCAAATTACCAGATCAGCGAATCGACTTGGCATTTATTCCATTTTGGGAACTCACTGATGATGCTGAGGTCGTTCGGGATCAGATTCGCGCGAATGTCATTGTGCCAATGCATCTGATTACCCATGCGACAACCAGCAGTTCAAGAGAATATTTAGACCACGTTAGGGGGATTAAGGGAATGATGAGCGAGATTCGGTCTCAGTTTCCGAATGCGGTAGTGTTCCATTCGCAACTGGAAACTAAGACGTTCTAAGTGGGGCGTCAAAACCTATTCGCTTCTTAAAGCCGAAACCGGATCTACACGCGTGGCACGAAAAGCAGGAATCAGAGATGCGATACCTGCAGAAGCAATCAGAATAACCGGTGTTAACAGGAAAGTGATTGGGTCATGAACAGTTACGCCATACACGAGATCCGACAGTACATGCGCGAGTGCAAATGATACGATTAGCCCCACTGAGGCGCCAAAGAGTGCTGGTTTGAGACCTTGCGTTAGGAAGAGACCAAGGATCTCCGTGCGGGTAGCACCGATGGCCATCCTGATTCCCACCTCCCGGATGCGTTGTTGAACGCTGTAAGCGACAACTCCGTAAATGCCAGTAGCTGCGAGCAAGAGAGCGATAGTGGCAAAGGCTCCCAAGAGAAATGTATTGAAACGGGGACGCGCGACGGCCGCTCCGAGCAGAGTCTCCATAGTTACTAAGTTAGAGACGGGCGCATTCGGCAGAACTTCATTTACAGTGTGGCGGACGGCTTTTAAGGAAAGAGCGGGATATGAGAACGTTCGAACCAGGAAGTAGGAGAAGGGAAGAGTGTTCTGCATCTGGGGCGTGTACATTTCAACACTTGCTTCCGAGCCAACGTCCTCTAAGTGACGAACGTCTGAAACAATTCCTATGATTGTCCTTGGAATTGCAGGGCCAAAACGGTTGGCTTTGAAGGCGCGAGAGTAACAGCTGATCTGGTGGCCGATCGGGTTCTGATGCGGAAAGTAGCGTTTTGCAAACGCCTCGCTGATAATAATCACCTCCTGGCTGCCATGGCGGTCAGCAGGCGTAAAGAAGCGCCCCTTAATCAGGTGTGAGCCAGCACAACTGAAATACGTGGGGCTGACGCTAAGGTAGCCAGCTCCGTGAATTTCACCGTCCGGCCAAGGCCGCCCCAGAATCTCGAACTTACGTCCTTGATTCCAACCCAAGGACGGCAAGTTGGTGCCCGCGGCAGCGCAAGCTACTCCGGGCAGAGCCTGAAGGCCATCGACGGTGCGCTCGAAATCAGCGGACTCCTGTTGCTCACTCGAGTATTGCTGTTCGGCGACTCGAATGGTCAGCGTAAGGAGATGGTCTGGCCGAAAGCCCAAATCCGCTTCCGTAAGCGCCATCAGGCTTCTGAGGAGCAAGCTCGCGGCCACGAGCAAGACTAAGGAGAGTGCGACTTCGGAAGCCACGAGCACGCCACGCGTTTTCCCGCTTCGAACTCCACCGGCGATTCCTCTTGCTCCTTCCCGGAGCGATTCGACGATGTCATAGCGGCGAGACTGTAAGGCGGGCAACAGGCCGAACAGGATTCCAGCGAGACACGATACGAACAGGGTGAACCACAGGACGTTTGCGTTTAGTTGAACTTCGTCGATGCGCGGAAGATTGCCGGGATTCAGAGCTCGAACGCTCTGAATGGCAGCCCAGGCAAGGCTGAGGCCCAAAGTGCCGCCCATTATTGCGAGCAAAACGCTCTCGGTGAGAACTTGGCGAGTGATTCGTGCGGGGGAAGCGCCGAGAGCGAGGCGAATCCCCATTTCGCGACGCCGGCCCGCAGCCCGAACCAGCAAGAGGTTGGCACTGTTCGCACAAGCGATGAGAAGAACGAGACCGACAGCTCCCAGCAGTATCAAAATGCCCGTGCGAACACTGCCTACGATCTGATCGCGCAAGGGGAGGACGTTTACTGTCCAACCTGCGTTGGTGTTCGGATATTGCCGTGCGAGTTGGGCCGCAATTCCACTCAGCTCGGATGCCGCCTCGGCGACCGTTCGTTGGTTTTTCAGGCGTGCTATGACGATCAGAGTGTGCGCATGACGGTCGTTGGCTTCGTCCGGACTGAGCGGCACCCAAAGGTCCGACTTAAAGTCCAGGAATTTGAAAGAGGACGGCATGATGCCGACAATCGTGTAGACCCCGTCATTGAGGGTTATGTGTTTGCCAATGGTGTGAGTCGAACCGGCGAAAGCGCTTTCCCATAAGCGGTGACTAATGACCGCAACGTGGTTCTGTCCAATGATTTCTTCTTGCGGAAGGAAGGAGCGACCTAGAGCCGGTTGAACGCCGATGACGCGCAAGAAATCTGCAGAGACGCGAAGCCCATCGAACGAAGTTAGCGAGCCAGAGCTTGTCACGTTGAAACTATCGGGAGTGAGCGCTGCCATAGCATCATAACTGTGAGCTTGGTCGCGCCAGTCTCGGAAGTCCGGGCCTGTTACGAGGTTTCTTGGCACGTCGGGGCGGCGCTCCCAAAGTGTTACCAGCCGGTTGGAATTCGGGTATGGTAAAGGCCTGATGAGTATCGCGTCCACGATGCTGAAGATTGCGGAATTTGCACCAATACCGAGTGCGAGAGTAAGCAGCGCGGCGGCAGCGAATCCTTTACTCTTCCAAAGAATGCGGAGGCCGAAAAAGAAGTCTTGCATGAACCGGCTATCGTTTCGGGGTAATATCGGTGACGGGAAGATCCCAGTGGGCCAGCAAGATTTCGAAGCGGCGTTGCTCCTCGCGCTTGTAAGTCTGCTGATCGGGCCAGAGCTGTTTGATCAAAGCTTCTTCGTCAGGGTTTGATGTAGTCGCGACGGTTGAGTTTCTAAAGCGAATCGTGACGCGGTAGTCCCAGCGGGCGTCCTCAGTCATGTGGTTGGCGGGGGTCTCAATCTTCACTAAGGTCATGCGTCCGCTCTCGACGATCTTTTTCAGCAACGGATAGTGATTCTTCAGGAATAGTTGCAGGAATTCCTGCTGATGTCCCCATTGCACTTTGTAATAGTACTCAACCGTGTAGGGCTGATCGGGTGCGACTTGTGGCGGTGCGCCCTGGGCAAGCAGTAGCCGCGCGCACAACGGCAGCAGTAGCAGTAGATTCCTCATGGGTTCTCCTAAGCTGGAGGGTTTTGATCAGACCTGTAAAGTGCGCAAATAGGGAACGCTGGCCTTCATCTTTTCGAGATCCATTTCAACAAAATAGTTTTTAATCCCACCGGTCTTGGCGGCCGTGAAGATTTTCTTCCAATCGAGAGTGCCTTGTCCGACCGGCACGATTTTCTTGGTTTGCGCGGACCAGCCCTGGACGTGCATGGAGATGAAGCGGCCGGGGTACTTCATGAAATACTCGGCAGCGTCGAAACCGCGGCTTATGGTTGAGACCTGAAATTGGAACTTGACCAGCTGCGGATCGAGGAGATCGAAGAGGACGTCGTAAGTGCGTTTGCCGTCCACAGTGGAGAGCTCGAAATCTTCGTTGTGAAGGCCTTGCTGGATGCCGGCGCGGGCGGAGTGCTCGGCCATTTTGTTGTATTCTTCTGCGGCGCGCTTCACATCGTCCATGGTTGGATGGCGGGGGCCGTCGAGGCTGGGGACGAGCATTTGCGTTAGACCCATGTCTTTGGCCCAGGCGATTCTGCCGGCGAGATTTTCCCTGAGCTCCTGTATGGAGAAGTGAGAGCTTTGGCAGGAGACACCGATATCGCTGAAGATTTTGCGGATCTCGGCGGGTTTGTATTTGGCGAGCGTGCCAAAACCGGAGTCGGCGTAACCGACGGGGGAGCACAGCTCGATGCTTTGAAAGCCGGCGTCGGCCAACTGCTTGATGGTGCCCGGAAAGTCGCGGCCGATCATGCTTCTGACGGGATAGGTTTGACATCCAATGGGCAAGCCAAGGGGATTGGCACGAAGTTCCAAGGCGCCGGCGGACAATAGTCCGGCGAGTGCGGCAGCATCGGCCGCTGCGTTTTTTGAAAACTGTCTTCGCGAGATCAAGGGCATTTGGGTCTCCATTCAATTCGAGCTGGTCTGAGCAGGGCGGGCATGCCCACCCCCTACGAACATTGGGCTGGTCTGCGATATTTTCGCACGGTCAGGTTGGGGCGGGCATAGGCGCCGATACCGGATCACGGGGAAGCTCAAAAAAGTATGTTGGGCGGAATGAGTAACTTACATGGAGATTTTGGGACTAGCGCGCGGGGGCAGCGTGTAACTTCGTGGGCGAATGAAATCGGCTGGCAAAACGGAGGTGAACTCGACGCAAGACATCGCCGAAGAGCTTTGCTGGCCGCGCCTGCCGCTACCCTCGCAAGCCGAGTTTCAAAGGTCGAGAGCGAGATTCAAAGGATTCTCAGGGCCGGTGGGATCGGGCAAGAGCGCGGCTTTGTGCTCGGAGGCCTTGCGCCAAGCGTTCATCAATCGTGGGAGGCAGGGCCTGATGGCGGCCCCTACGTTTGGGATGTTGCGAGATGCGACCTTACCCGGGTTGTTTCTAGCAATGGAAGAGCAAGAAGTCGAATTCGAGCACCGCAAATCGGACGGCGAATTGATCGTGAAGGGGCCGGACTCGATTATGCTGCTGAGGTCGCTTGATGAGCCGGAGAGGCTTCGCGGAACGAACCTGGCGTGGTTTGCGATTGACGAGCTTTCTTATTCGCGCGAAGAAGCGTGGCTAAGGCTGGAGGCTCGCTTGCGTGATCCGAAAGCTGAAAGACTGTCGGGCTTCGGGGTTTGGACGCCGCAGGGGCACGATTGGATTTACAGGCGGTTCGTCGATAAGCCGGTTGCAGGTTATGAATGCGTGCGGGCGAAGCCGTTCGAGAACCGGTATGTGTTAGATCGAACGCCGGATTTCTACGAACGCCTAGAGACCAGTTACGACCCGAAGTTTTATCAGCAAGAGGTATTGGGCGAGTACGTAAACAGCCGAGCCGATCGAGTGTATCACTGCTTCAATCGCGCAGTGCATCTGGTTCGGCAAGGATACGACCCGAAGCAACCTCTGCTATGGGCGCTGGATTTTAATGTCGCGCCGATGTCATCGGTTCTCGTTCAGCAGCATAGCGGGCGGCTGGTCGTCATCGACGAAATTGTTCTGGAGCGGGCGACTACTGAGGAAGCAGGCCAGGAGTTCGAGAACCGGTACAAGAGCCACAAAGCGAGTCTCGAGATCTTCGGCGATGCGAGCGGCAGGAACATGCATACGACCGGGACCACGGACTATTCGATGCTGCAAGGCTTCCTGTATCAAACAGGATTCCGTCATGTGAAATTGAATGTGCCGCAGAAGAATCCTCCAGTGCTTAGCCGGGTGCAGAAGGTGAATGCGCTTTTGACGAACGCGCTTGGCGAAGTGCGGTTAGAAGTGGATCCAAGATGCAAGGAATTGATCAAGGACTTTGAAGAGGTGATGTTTAAGCCGGACTCGGGAATAGTGGACAAGGTGCGGGATCCACGGCGCACGCATGCTTCTGACGCTCTCGGGTACCTGGTGTGGGCGCTCTACGGGGAAAAGGTGAAAGCCGGTGAAATTAACAAACCTTTGTTCTAGGTACGAAGCAGACGAGCCGGAGATAAGAAGCGCTGTAACTTACGCCCGACTAACGCAGGAAGAGACCAGATGATCGATATCGACCGAGAGCACCCGGATTACCGGCGGCAAAGACGAACGTGGCGCACGTACCGTGACCTATACTCAGGCGGACAACAGTTCAAACATCACGCCGCGGATTACCTGTTGCGACGTCAAAAGGAGCCGCTGGACGTGTATAGCGAGCGTCTGCAAAGGGTGTTTTATGAAAATTACATCGGGTCGATTGTAGATTGGTATTCCGCGACTCTGTTCCGGCGCGGGCCCACGCTGCATTTTCAAGGTGAGAATGAAGCGGGCCAAAGCTTCTTGTCGGAATTGACAGAGGACTGCGATCTGCGCGGCACGAATCTAACTAGCTTTTTCCGGAGATGCTTTAGCGATGCGTTAGTCACCGGCCAGAGTTACGTTCTGATTGATTTTCCACAAGCGGCGAGCAGGCCGATGAATCGCGCGGAAGAGGATGCGATTGGGCTATCACGGGCGTATCTGGTTCGGTACTCAGCTGAGGATCTCATTAACTGGAGTATGGATCAGAGAGGCGACTTTGATTGGGTAGTTTTAAAGCAGACTGGGGAACGCCAATTAAGCATAGATTCGCCTGACATCGTCCGAGAAACTTACTGGTACTACTTTGATCGGACCGAGTACCGAACATTTCGCAGAATCGAAGCCGTGAGCTCCAACACAGGTGTGGTGTTCGGAGAAAGAGTGGGTGCAAATAAAGTACCAGACGTTCAACTGGTGGCGCAAGGCGCTCATTCCTTGGTGCGTCAGAAGCGAGTCCCGCTATTGCCGATGCAGTTAAGTGAGGGCCTATGGCTCATGAACAAGGCGGCGCATTTACAACTGGAACACTTTAACAAGTCGAATGCGTTGGGGTGGGCCATCTCCATGGGCCTTTTTGCGATGCCGGTGATCTACTCCGATCGGGAATGGAACCAGATTGTTGGTGAGAGCTATTACATTCAGCTTGGGCCGCAGGACCGGTTTGGCTGGACAGAGCCGGAGGGCAAGGTTTACGAGATAGCTGCGCAGAACTTAGAAACCCTGAAGGAAGAGATTTACCGGGTCTGTTATCTGTCGCAAGCGTCGGGGGAAATGGTGGGCGGTCACGCCCAATCGGCGGCAAGCAAGCAACTGGATTTTACGATCACGCAAGAAGTGCTCCGGGCTTATGGCGACACCGTTAAGGACCTTATACAAAAGGTGTTGACAACCGTAAGCGATGCGCGCGAAGACGGGCTTCAGATATCAGTGTCAGGTTTGGATGAGTTAGACATTGGCGATTTCAACAGCGAATTACAAGAGGCGGCCAGCTTGCTGCAGTTAGGAATTGAATCGCCGACGTTCAAGCGGCAGGTCTTTCAAAAGCTGGCGTTCAAGTATCTGAGCGATGCGCGGCAGGACACAAAGGACAGGATTGCGGAAGAGATAGACGCGCAAGTTGATGCGCTCCGGCAACAGCCGAGTGAGAGCGCGTAGAACAAGAGGAACTATGCCAGAGGAAAAGGGTATGGATGATCAGGCAGTAAGCGCGGTGGACGTGCGGAACGTGGTTCGACAGGCAATTGAAGAATTTGTTGAGGCTGAGCAGCAAAAGGCTGAGCCGGCCTACAAGGCGGAGCTTCAGGAAGAGCGAAAGAGGCGGGAAAGCCTGGAATCGCGGTTAAACCAACTGGTGGAAGAGAATCGGAGCGCTCGCGCCGCCGCGGAAGAAGCGGACAGAAGCTCACAAATCCGGAGCGAGCTGCAACGGTTAGGAGTTGCGAAAGTAGATCTCGCATTTCGAGCGGTGAAGGATGATATCGTGCGCGGGGAAGATGGCCGGCTGCACGCGCGGGGCTCGGAAGCGAAGCTCCCGGAATATCTTGCGAGCTTCGTACAGGAGAACCCGGAGCTGCTCCCGGCGAGGATTGCGGGTGGGAGCGGAGTGCAAGCGGGGTCACGAAAATCCCCGAGCGCGCCAGCGGGAATCGAGATCGACAAGATCAAACCGGGCATGAGCCAGGAGGATCTCGAGCGAGTCCGGCAAGAGATTGCACGGGTGGCATCCCAAGCATTGCGGGGCGCATAACGCAAATCAAGCGGGGCGAAACATGTTGTAACAGGCCCCAAGGACTGTAAGTGAAATGTCAGCGACGAGTAAGGACGTCGAAATATTAATTTAGGAGAGACTCTATGTCAATGATTACATCTACTAATCTGGCGTATGCGATCGTTAAGCTTGTTGCTGCCGACGCGTTGCCGGCCCTGATGGGAAATCTCGTCATGGGCAACTTGGTGAACCGTGATTACGAGCCAGTATTGGCTCATGCGGGAGATACGGTGAACATACCGATTCCGCCGTCGTTAACTGCAAACAACATTGCAGAAGGCGGAACGGTTACGCCTCAGAATCCGAATTTAGGAAACGCTCAAATTGTTTTGAGCACACATGCGGAAGCGACATTTCAGATTCCGGATGTCACGAAGGCACTTGCGTTTCCTGAGTTGTTGAAGGCCTATATGCAACCCGCCGTGATTGCTATAGCAGAGCGCGTTGAAACCGACCTCTTGAGCCTTTATGCACAGTTTACTGCGAATGCGCCGGTTGGCTCGGCTGGCACGCCGGTTACCGAAGCGACGATCGATGCGGCTGAAACGGCATTGTTCGCGGCGAAAGTGCCGCCGAGCGCGCCGAAGTACTTGGTCGTGGATTCCAACACGTATTCACAGATCCGGCAGATTCCCCGGTTCAGTGAATACTATACAGCGGGCGAGGCTGGTTTAAGAGCTTTAGTGGAAGGGAATGTTGGAAAGATCAAAGATTTTTTCATTTTCCGCTCCCAGTATGTGCCCGTAACTGGAACAACGAATCCCAATACTCATAACCTCGCGTTCACCCGGGATGGTATTGGGCTGGTGGTTCGGCGTTTGCCTCAACCACTGCCGGGCACCGGTGCTGTTGCCGAGTACGCGGAGATGGGAAACTTCGGGATTCGAGTGGTAATGAGTTATCAGCCGAACACCCTGTCGCAGCAGTTCACGGTGGATGTACTGTACGGCACGGGCGTGCTGCGGAACAATTTTGCGGTTCAAGTGAACAGCTAACCAGCTCTTCGCGAGTTAGGGGGCCGGCAAACGGCTCCCTTTTCATTTTAGGGAGATAACCGATGGACTTGAGACAATATTTTCGAAAAATTCGTGAAGTCGAAGCTGCGTTGAAAGACAACTTTCCGCTGCTTGTGAGTCTCGAAACGGCTGACGGAGGAAAAGCTGGGCTGATTACAGAGCTACCCCGATTTGATGCGGCGAAGATGATCGTGGATGGGCGAGCAGTGCCTGCCAGCGAAGAAGAGAAGGAGTTCTATCGCGAGCAGCAGATCAGCGCCAAGAACGCGTCTGAAAAGGCGGAACTGGCCAGACGAGTGCAGATTGCAATTATCACTGATGACGGTTTGAAGCACCAGCTTTCAACCATGGACGATCCCTGTACGGCTGGAAAGTAGGCCGATATGGCTTTATTCACCGATGCGGGGGTCGTCACTTTGCAGGACCTTCTGGAATTTGAGACAGCGCTGGTTCAGGTCGCGTCGTCGCACGACATCAATGTGGATACAAAAATTAAGCTCGCCATAGCTGCGATCAGCGACACGTTGATGCTTTGGCTACTGAGAGCTGGCGCTTCGGACCCGCAGTATCTCAACCGGCGCCTGCTCGGCCTCTCGACTGTAGTTGTAACTCCAGTGATGCAACGATGGATCTGTTTTGAATCGTTGTCACGATTTTTCGGTGAAGCATATAACGTGCAGCTCAACACCAGATTCCAGGGAAAGTGGACAGAGTACGAACAGCAAGCAAAGGATGCGCAGGAGTTAGTTTTTATGTCGGGTATTGGGGTCGTGTACAACGCGTTGCCGCGACCCGCCATGCCTCTCGTATCAGTACAAAACGGAAGCACTCCAGCGCTGGCGCTGTTTGTCCAAACGGCATGGATAGATAGTCATGGAAACGAAGGTGAAACGAGTCCGATTAACGGTCTGATCCTAAATGGGGCGAGCACGATTGCTGTCGCCATGGCTGAGGGAGCTGTGAATGTTCCAAAGGCTGCAAGCGGCTGGAACGTTTATGCGGGGACGGATGAGGCGGCTTTGACACGGCAAAACAACACACTACTGCCAATTGGATCGACTTGGGAACTACCGAGTACAGGCCTTGTGGACGGACCAGAATCTGCGGGAGGGCAGCAGCCAAATTTCTACATCGTTCTGCCAAGGACTGTTCAACGGGGCTAACTCATGCTGCCATTAACTATACTCGCGGCCCAAAAGGTTTCTGAGCTGCTAACCGGAGGAAATGCGCTCGAGTCACAGATAAGCGCAATCGCTGGCGCATCAAACGTCAAGCGTTCCGAATATCGCCGCGAACCAAGTAGTACTGAGCTCCGCAACGCCGGATATGGGCGACAAGAGCTTGCAATTTACCTATCCCCGTATCTGCCTTTACAGCACAGGCCTCAAGAACACGCACACGGAGAAATTCCGGTCTTTGTCAGGAACGATTTCGGTGATTGCCGAAGTTTGGGCCAGCGGAAACTTGCTTCAAAATACAGACAAGTGGATTCACTTCTACGTTGAAGCGGTAACGAATATTCTCCGGCAAAATATTGGCGATTGGGGCGATGGGATGTTCTTTTCGGGTACATACGATGTACAGTTTCAGCCGCCAAAAGCTGGGGGCTTCGGATTTGTCGAATCGGCAAAGGTTACGTGCAACGTGAATGTAAGCAGGAACTAGAAAGCGCAAAATGGCACAGTACATTTCCTCGAATGCAAACCGGTTTTATGTAGCGCTTGAGGCGAGTTATGGCCAGGCAGCACCGGTAACCGCCGCGAACCGATTTCCCGCCATTCGCCTTCACGCCCAGCAGCGTTTAGAAAGCTGGGAAGCGAATTGACAAGACGGGCACGCGCACGTTCCTGGGCAGCTCGAAACAGGCACGCCGGCAAACCGTGTTTCAAGCGCGGACTTATCTGACGTCATGGAGTGGGTCAGCGGAGCCGTCATACGGCCCTCTTTTCCACGCGGCGCTTGGGGCGAATCCTAGCTTGAGCAGTGGACTTACGGTTGGTGCAGTACCGAATCCGAATCAAGTCCAAACGACGGGGCCGCATGGTCTCACGCTGCGGTCGGGAGTGTCGTTCGGTGGTGAAATTCGATTTGTGACAGGCGTGCCGGACGCTTCCACAATCACGATAAACGCGCCGTTTTCGAGCACTCCGGGCCCGGATGCGGCGCTTACGCCCACGATCAGTTACACGTTGGCGAGCGCCTTACCTAGCCTGACGTTTTACGATTATTGGGATCCCACGACCGCAGTAAGCCGCATTGTTACAGGCGCAGGCGTCGATACGCTTAGAAATCTCCGTAAACGGAGATTTTCACGAGTTTGTTTTCAGCGGCCCTGCATGCGATCTTCTTGATTCGAGCAGCTACAGCTCCGGGCTAGTTGGCGGCGAGTTTCCGCCGGAGCCTGGGTTGCAAAGCTTTGATTACTCCATAGTCCCGGGCCACTTAGGCGAAGTGTGGCTGGGAAGCGGTGCTGATCAATTCTTCACGTTGACGGAAGCTGCCCTGCAGGTGAAGAACAGTCTTGAGGTCCGAAATCGGGAATTCGGGTCTTCGTATCCGCGTGCGATTGTTCCCGGATCTCGCGTGATTAGCTCTGAATTTACGTTGCTTGCGCAAGATGATGCCCAAACCACTGCGCTGTATGCAGCCGCAAAGGCACGTACTGCTGTTTCTGCAATGCTGCAATTAGGTCAACAACAGGGCCAAATTATGGCCATATTTCTGCCCAGCATGGTACCTGAGATACCCGATTACAACGACTCGGAAACAAGATTGCAGTGGGAATTTAAGAACAACCGAGCACAGGGAAGCTCCGATGATGAAATTGCAATCGCATTTGCGTAAGAAAGTGTCCTACTCAAGCCTGTTATGGCGTGAAAGCCGGGTTATGCCAGGCGTGCGGTACGCGATCCGGCGTGTATCTCTTTCGCAACGAATTGAGTTGACGCAAAAGGTAAGAGAGCTTTCCTTGCGTCACGAATTTTTGAAAGCAGGAGATACATCGGATCAGCTGGATGCAGCGCTGAGCGATTTGTTGGTGAGGCGGCTGTATCTCGAGTGGGGGCTTGCAGAGCTGAGCGGGCTGAGCATAGACCAGCAGCCGGTAACGACAGGCGCACTTATCGATAAGGGGCCTGAAGCGTTGAGCGACGAAATTATCAGCTCAATTCAAGGAGAAATCGGGCTTTCTGAGGAAGAACGAAAAAACTTCTGATCGCGTTCCATTTTCAGTTTTCGATACCAGCCGCGTGGAATTGCGATACGTGCCGGTCAAGCGGCTTGGTAGAAATCCGAAACTGTGCGTGGGCAGGCGAACAGGCCGTCAAACAAATCAAAGGCCATTTGGAGCCGCGCGGGTGTGAGTTGCGGGCGATGTCCTAAGTCGATCATTACGGCACAAAGCCTGAATTATCTAGAGCAGTTTGCGTTTTGGAAGCATTTTGGCGGGCAAGATGTTTGGTCGATGGAAGCTAAATGCGCCGATGCGTTCGTGGTTTTAGAGCAAGCGTTGCAAGAGGAGAATCAAAGTGGCAAGGAAGAGTAACTTATCGAATCTGGCGAAGCAACTATCTCGCAAGCCCACAGATCTGATACATTCCGCTCCATCCGGAAGTTCGGAAAGAAGTCTTCCTATCGGCAATTCGGGAGACGCAAAGCGTAGCTCGATCGGTAGTAAGAGCACGCCGCGGGCGATCCAGTTCGGAAGGCCTTCGCAGTCTGGATCTAAGCAAACTGCGAGCTCAGGGAGTGCATGGACGAGCCTGTTGAAGCAAACCGCGTCAGGAGGAATTGCGAGCGCGTTTACCGGGGGATTCGGCGGCATCGGAGGTTTGGGGTCGCTGATCTCGGGCATTTTTAACTTGTTTGGTGGGGGAGGGGGCAAGAACACGCTTCCTCCCCTCACAGAATTTGAATTGCCGAATTCGCAGCAGCAGACAGAATATGTGAGCTCAAAGGGCGCTTCAGTGTATGCAGGAGATGCTGAGGTGGCCGGCTCCTCGGGTAGCGGCGGAGGCATTTATAAGAACGCTGAGCAGCTGCAGACAAGCGGGTCGTCAACAAACGCGCAATGGATGCAAGAGCAGAGCGGAGCGATTGCGCAGGCAGTAAAGCTTGCCCTTTTACATTCAAGCACGCTTAACGATGTGATCGCGGATATCTAAGATGGCGACGTTTCCTGTTCTCGACTGCGGGACTGTGGCGCAATATCCAACTCCGCTCATGGCGGGTCAAGCCGCCCAGGTGATTCGATTTTTGGATGGATCCGACCAGCGGTATCTCACGCAGCCAGGATCGCTTCGCTCGTGGGAAATTCGGCTCGACCTATTAAACGAAAGAGAGATTCAAGAGTTAGAGACATTCTTTGCGCTGCAACAGGGTGACTATTCAGCGTTCGTCTTTCCGGACCCGTTTACGGGAACGAATGTTGTGAACTGCCGTTTTGGCGCTCCGCTGTTTATAAGCGAGTATTTGGGAGTTGATGTTAGCTCAACTTCCTTTTGGGTGATAGAAACGCGTGGCTAATCTCTACTTCCCTCAACTTGCGAGCGGCGCGATGGCTCAATATCCGATTCGAAAGGTAAGACTGACTCGAACCGTCAAAAACATTCTGCCAGACGGAAGCATGATCTTATATGCAGATCCAAATGCAGCGCGTTTCGTTTGGCAGCTTTCCTACACGGATCTGTCACTGGCCGACATACAGGCTATGCAGGCGCATTTCAATAATTGCATAGGACCGCTTCACGCGTTCACGTTTATAGATCCGACAGAGAATATGCTCATTTCGAGCTCCGATCTCACAACCGCGGCGTGGCAACTCCCTGGTTTGGTTACTGTGGCGAGTGGGGTGAGCGATCCCGAAGGCGGCACTGACGCATTCGTTATCACGAATACGGGACAAAGCGCGCAAGAGATCAGCCAGAGCTTTCAGATTCCGGCGAATTTCCAGTATTGTTTTTCAGCATATGCCAGTAGCACTCAGGACTCCACAATCACTTTGATTCGCAGGGGAAGTTCGGCTGAAGAAGACACGCCGTTTTCGATCAGCTCAACGTGGACTCGAGTGGTTTCCAGCGGCGCCTTAAATGATCCGGGAACGGAGTTTACGGTTGCACTCAGTATAGGGGCCGGGCAACAGATCGGGGTTTATGGGCTTCAGCTGGAAGCTCAACTGGCACCGTCGCGGTATCGGGCGACATCGCAAACAGGCGGGGTATACGCAAACGCGCATTGGGCAGTTGATGAGCTGATGGTTGTTGCTGAAGCACCGAATCTTTTTTCAACTTCCTTCAGTATCGAAGCCGCCATATAGGAATCGGCGAAATGAGTACGATCAACCAAGTAAAACAGCTGGCGGAGACGGACACACCCCTACTCTTCTTCCGATGTGTTCTGCCGTCCGGAGACGCGGAATACTGGAGCACTCACTCGATTGCTTTTAACGGAAACGCGTACTCGGCAAGGGTCCTTAAACATAACCTTTTCGATCTGCAACTCTCAGCCGACGATGCAATGGACGGCATTTCGCAACTTTCGCTCACGTTGGCGAACGCGGATTCGGTGCTTTCAGAATTAGAGACGGTAATCGGATTTAAAGGGTCTCAGCTTACGGTTTACTTCGCATTTGCGGATCTGCCAAGCCTGAAGATTACGACCGAAAGCACGATTCTGTTTCGCGGGGTGGCGGGGGATCCCGAAGAAATGCTCGAAGACTCCTTGAAGCTGACCTTTGCTAACAAGCTGAGTCTGCAACGGGTTCCTGTTCCTGAAGTTCGAATCCAACGTTCCTGCGCCTGGAATTTTCCGGTGACGCACGAACAAAGGATGTTGGCAAAAGATGGAGGAACTAGCGGCCGCTATTCACGTTTTTACCGGTGCGGGTATTCCGCTGACGTACCCGGCGGAGTGGGAAATCTTAACGGTCAAGGAGAAGCGTTCACTTCCTGTGATCTGTCTCGCCCACAGTGCCAACAGCGTGGGATGTTCAACACAGATAATGCTCGGGAATGTGACCCGCCGGTTTGGCGGAGTAGAGTTTGTTCCTTCCGCCATCATGGTTCGAACCTCCGGAGACAAAACGTCGCATGTGTCTCCCCTTCTGGATAACTCTGCCAAGTACAACGACCCTGTACCGATTGTTTACGGAACGGGGTGGCTGAAAGCTCCAGTTATTTTTGCACGCAACGATGGCAACCTGACTCACATGGAAACGCTTCTTGGAATGGGCACGATCCAGAGCGTAATAAAGGTCGTCGTCAATGACGTTGAGATTCCACAGGCAGTTCAAGGCCAGGATATGACGGCGACGGGTTGGTATAACGTCGTCACGATCGGCGGCCGGAACGGTGGTTTCAACTTAGATTTCACAGATTCGAACGGGCAGCCGTTGGGTGATCCATATGGAAGCATGTCGGTCCTGTCCATTGTCGTACCGAATCGAATCAGCAGCGGACGAAGTCTTCCGGATGCGGAAGTACTGCTGCAAGGTATGCAGATCGACTCGTACAATCCTGACGGCGGTTTTCGAAGTACGGGGTTTACAAATAACCCGGCTTGGGTCATTTTGGATATTCTTCGGCGATGTGGATGGTCTACGTCGGATCTCGATATAGGATCGTTTGCGTCGGCGGCCGAGTTCTGCCAGGAGTTGATTAGCACAACGGATCTCAACGGGAATGCAATTCAGGTGCCGAGGTTTGAATGCAATCTTGTTCTGACGAAGCGGCAGAGTGCGGCGGCAATCATTCGTGGTATTCGAGTCGGATCGAGCCTCATGCTGCGTTACGGAGCAACGGGGCTGATACAACTGCTGCCAGAGACCACGCTCGCGGCGCAGCAACCAACTCTGCCGGACGGTGGAAACAGCACTGAGAGCTTAGACAATGGGTGGCCGGCATACGAGTTCAGCGACAGATCGGGTCCATTCTCAGGGATTGTCCGGAACCCGAACGGAAGCTCAACGGTTCGCCTCAGCTCGCGCAATATAGCGGAGACCTCGAACCGGTTGAGTGTCGAATTCCAGGATGAATCGAATGAGTACCAGCAGGACAGCTTATCGGTGGTCGACGCCGACGACGCAGCACTCATGGGGTATGAAATTGCAAGCCAGTCGACAGCTCTTGGAATCGCAAATTTTAGCCAAGCCAACAGAGTGCTTCTCCGGCAGTTGGATAAATCGATTAGAGGGAATCAGTTTGCTCAATTTCAGACCAGTTTTCGGGTTTTGAAGGTTCGGCCAGGCGACATCATTGCACTTACGTACCTGAAAGAGGGACTCACGCGCACGCCTTTTCGAGTGTTAAAGCTTTCGCCCTCGATGAATTACCAACTGGTTACGATACTGGCGCAAAGACATGATGACGCGTGGTACAGCGATAATCCGGCAGTTTTAGGTGGCGCAGGACGCCAGCCTGGAGCGCAAGTGCAGTCTCCACGCCCTCTTATTGGGACTACGATTCATTTGGACGCAAATGGGCAGTTTGAATATTTTGATTATGGCGTTCAAGATCTCATCCAAGCCGCAAGCGACGGAGCGGCAACGGACACTCTGACCGTGGCTTTCGCTCAACCGGCGAAGCCGAATCCCAATTCGCCGAACCTTCCGCTTCTGAGCCTCTCCCCCGAATACAGCGGCACGGGCGGGACGATTGCAGGTGGGACTTATTTGTATTACGCGGTGAGCGCCGTGGATGCGGCAGGGAATGAAGGGGCTTTGTCGTTTACTGTGCCTGCCGCAGTACCGACAGGGTCGAACAGCAACTCCGTCTCGATTACGGGGTTGAGTTTTCCGATGAGCGCGGCCTCTTTCAACGTGTATCGGGGCTCAACGCCGCAAACCCTATACCGGATCGCGAGCGCGGTTCCGCTGAGCGGAAGCTACGCAGATACGGGAGTACCGCCGCAGCCGATTGGGCCGCCGGACGGCAGCTTCGATCATGCGAACTTCTATTATCGATTTGAGTATGCGGGTCCATTTCAAGCGACGATCTTCTCATCGAATACCATAGGCTCCGTCGATATGGGTGCCACAAGCCTGGCGTATGCGGGCATGTCGGTTCGGATCATTGAAGGAACCGGGCGGGGTCAAGAGCGTGTCATCGCAACCAATGATCAAACAACGTTGACCGTAAGCTCTTCATGGTCGTTGGTGCCGGATGCGACCAGCAGTTTTGTCGTCGCGGAAGGGTCATGGAAATTCGGCGCGGTCTCAGCGAACAGTCCGGTACAATTTGAGATCGCCTATGAGGGAGGGTCGGTTCTTCATATCTCAGGGCGCGGGGCGAACGTAAATAACCAGGAGGGGGCAGCCGATTTGTGCCCTCTGACACGCTGGCCCTTAGGCGGAGGGAAATCTGATGCGGGAATTCCCGGCGCCCCGGCCTTTTCTCTCTCCGCACCAGGCGGAGGAAACATAACAGTTTTTGATGTCGGGTTCGCGGATACCAGCAATACCTCGTCTATCTCAAGTGGAACGTTACAGATTTTCTCCTGGAACGAGTTACAGCCGCCGACGAGCTATTTCCTGGCGGTGCCGGTCGATGATGCGAGCGGTACAATTTCATTGAATCAAGTAGCCAGCCCCAATACCGGAGATATCATCCAGGCCGGGACTGAGTTGATGACCGTCATATCGGTTGATACCACCGCCAACACTTACAACGTGCTTCGAGGAGCGCTAGCCTCCATACCGACCGAGCACGGAGCCGGTGAGCCTGTCTTGCATCTTGAACGCGTAGTTCTGATTCTCCCTTTTGCTCGTGAGTTCTTTGAAAATCGAGCTTCGATTAACTATCTGCACACAGCAAGCCTGCCTGACGTTCGAATATGCGCGGCTCAGTTGTATGTGACAAATTCTTTCGGTGACAGTCAGGCGACAAGCAACTCGTACACGACACGGCCTGAAAGAGGGTTGCGCACGCTCTCGGGGGGTCAGTTTTCGCTTCAGGTAAGCGGGTATCTCGCAACGCAACAGAATGCCGCTCCTCCGTTATTGGTTCAGGCGGCGCATGCAGTCCGAGACATCCGAGCAACTGTAACCCAGGCTCCGCAAGATTACACCATTGAAGTAACTGTTCTGCAGAACGGGTTACTTTTCGGCGGGGATGCGACGGTGTTGTCGATTGCCTCGGGTACTCTTACATCTAACATTGTGGATGGAGTGAATTTGCCGTCTCTCGAAGAGGATGCGGAGCTGACGGTGAACATCACGTTAGTTCTGCCGCAAGGGTTCGTTCCAACATCGAGCAGCAACCCGGGCCGGGACCTTACGGTAACTTTGCGCCTGTAAAGATTGTTTTGCCTTCAGGGCGGCCGGAGCTGCGGGTAATATGGTCGATTCATGATCTACGCGGTGACCGTTTCGCTGGTGGTTCTGGTGTTGTGTGCGATAACAGCCTACAAAACCATTCAGGTTAAGAACAAAACCGATTTTCTCGTAGCGGGGCGAAGCCTAAGCTGGCCTGTGTTGGTCTTCACTCTATTGTCTTCGTGGATTGGAGCAGGAAGCCTGTTTGCGGGCGCCGAGAATGCGTACCGGAACGGCTTCGTAGCGCTCTGGCAGCCTTTGGGCGGTTGGGTCGGGTTACTAATTATTGGCGTGATCGCCGGTCGGGCCAGGCACTTCGCACAATTTACCGTTCCTGATCTCCTCGAGGTACGTTATAACGCCACGGCCCGAGTGCTAGCGACAATCGCCATTGTAATTTCCTACACCATCATCGCGAGCTACCAATTTATCGGCGGCGGCGATATGCTGCACCTCATTTTTCCAGAAGTGGATCGAACTGTCGGCCTGTATATTGTGGCCGCATTCGTGGTTTTGTTTACGGCAGCCGCCGGGATGGCCTCGATCGCGTATCTGGATCTCGTGATTGGATCGATGGTCACGCTCACGGCAGTGATCGCCGTGCCGATTCTGCTGGTTCACGTGGGTGGATGGAAGGCGGTTCGAGGCGCCCTCCCAGCGACGCATTTCGAGGTTTTGGGGAACTATACTCTGGGCGGTGCAATAGGGTTGGCGCTCCCAACGATGCTGCTGCTGATCGGGAATCAGGGCATGTATCAAAAGTTCTTTTCCGCGAAATCCGAAGGCGACGCGAAGAAGTCGGTCATCGGATGGATCGCAGGGACCGTGCTGTTGGAGACGCTCCTGGTAGCTATGGCGGTGATCGCCAGCTCGACGTTGCACACCGATAAGCCACGCGAAATTATTCCTTTAGCGGCTAAGAGGGCTTTACCTCCTCTGCTCGGAGCGATTCTGCTGGGCGGCGTGTTCGCCAAGGTCATCTCCACAGCCAACAATTATCTTTTTTCTCCCGCAACAAACCTGATTCACGACGTATATGGGCGGTTTATTAATCCAGGAGCGAGCCAGCGTCGCACGCTCGTGATGTCACGGGTGATTGTTATACTGCTCGGGATTTTCGCAGTTCTGCAGGCGACGCAATTCGAGTCGATCCTGAAAGCCTCGCTCTACGCGTACACAGTTTATGGCGCTGCAGTCACTCCAGCCGTCATGGCCGTGTTTTTTTGGCGGCGCACGACCACCCCAGCAGCGATTACGTCCATTCTTCTCGGCACGATCATCACAGTAGGGTGGGAGCTGATGCAACAAAAGGGTCCGGCGCAGATTCGGGTTGCCATTGGCGGTATTGATGCTGTGTACCCGGCCTTAGCTGCTTCGCTCTTAAGTCTGATCGTTGTGAGCCTTTTAACGCGTGCTCCATCACACGCTGCCCTGAAAGAGCTCGAGACCGCGTAAAATCCGAAGTGAATGAATATACATGAAATTCAACAAACCTTACGCAAAGCCGGCCTGGACGGATGGCTGTTCTTTGACCATCATCGCCGCGATCCGCTGGCGTACCGTATTTTGGGCATTCCCGACGCTGTAGAAGCGACTCGACGCTGGTACTATTTTGTGCCAGCCGAGGGCGAGCCTCGAAAACTCGTTCATCGGATCGAAAGCAGCGCGCTCGAGAGCATCGCCGGCAGCAAGGAATCGTATTCGAGCTGGACGGATCAGCAGCAAAAGCTGGATGCCATGATTTCTGGATGCTCGCGCATTGCGATGCAGTATTCACCGAAGTGCGCGATTCCGTACGTCTCACTTGTGGATGCTGGGACAGTGGAGTTGGTTCGGAGCTTTGGAATTGAGGTTGTTAGCTCGGGCGATCTGATTCAACAATTCGAAGCCCGCTGGAATGAGCAACAGTTGCAATCGCATTTAGAAGCCGGTAAATTGGTCGATCGCGCGCGGCGGGAGGCATTCGAATTCATCGCAGGGCGAATCCGATCAACAGAGCCGGTGACCGAGTATGAAGTGCAACAGTTCATTCTCAAACGCTTTTCTGATTCCGGGTTGGCGACAACACACGGCCCGATTGTGGGGGTAAACGGGAATGCATCCGATCCGCATTACGAGCCGACGCTAAATAGAACATCCCATATTCAGAACGGCGATCTCGTGCTGATCGATCTTTGGGCTAAGCTTAACGAACCCCACGCAGTTTACTATGACATCACCTGGACCGGTTTTTGCGGCGATAGGATTCCAGAAAGGATTCAGAATGTCTTTGAAATCGTAAAGAATGCGCGAAAGAAAGGTTCCGCGTTCGCGATCCAAAAGGCCGCTGAGAACGAGCCATTTGCCGGGTATGAAGTCGATGATGTCGTGCGCGGTTACATTGAGGAGCAAGGGTTCGGGGAATTCTTTTTTCACAGAACGGGACACAGTATTGGAGCGGACGTGCACGGAACGGGCGCGAACATGGACAATCTCGAGTCTCACGATGATCGCCGCGTAATACCAGGCACATGCTTTTCAATCGAGCCCGGTATTTACCTTCCGGAGTTCGGGATTCGGTCGGAAGTGAACGTGTACGTGGGTGAAGGATTTGGGCGAGTAACAGGCGAAGAACAGGAGGAATTAGTCAAAATTTAGGGCGCTGTTGAACGGTTAGAATTAGGTTTGGCCGAATTTCAGCCGCTGATCAGGAATCCTCACCTGCTTACTATTGCAGGCAACTTCTGGCCCCGAAAAATAGACACGCGGCGCTTTCCGCCTACGTGGAAGCGGTACCAGATCGATTCGAGAACAGCGGTATCTGTGATCGAGCATCAGCCGGAAACTGTTCGCCGCGGCCAGCTGGTATTACTGCACGGCCTCGAGGGGTCGGCGAACGCGGGATACATTCAGAGCTTTGCACAGGAGGCGCTCACGCGCGGCTTCGGTGTGCATCGGGCGAATTTCCGGACATGCGGCGGCACGGAGGAGATGTCCGAGACTTCATACCATTCCGGTCTCACGAGCGACACAGAACACATTCTGCGGAAAATTGAAGCGCGAGAACGCGGGCCGATATACCTGGTGGGATTTTCGCTAGGCGGGAATGTAGCCCTGAAATTAACGGGCGAACTAGGACACACGAGCTTACTTGCCGGAACCTGTGCGATTTCGACTCCAATCGATCTTGCCGCGTGTGTCTGTTGCCTCGACAAGCGGTCAAATTCGCTGTATGCACGACGATTTCTCGATAGATTGAGGGGCCGCGTCAGGCGAAAGAGCAGATTGTCGCCGGACCTTTACAGCACGGCCGGGCTAGACAGCGTGAAGACGATTTGGGAATTTGACGATCGCTTTACTGCGCCGCTGTTTGGGTTTGGCACCGCGGCAAAGTACTATGAGACGCAATCAGCCAACACATACCTGAAAAAGATCTGCATCCCGACGCTTGTGATTTGCGCAAAAGATGACCCGCTAGTGCCATTCGGAATCTACGATCACCCGGCGTTCCGGTCAAATGCGGCACTCACATTATTGACTCCCGAGCATGGCGGCCATCTCGGCTTCATCTCGCGTCACAAGCCGCGGTTTTGGCTCGATGGAACGGTGTTGGACTGGATAGAAGGACTTTTGCACGGCCGGCGCTTAGAGGAACAAACGCGTTACGCGTTGCGTCTAGATGAGAGATTCGATGCGCCAACCACGTAGCTTCCGGCCCAGTGCGTCGTTCTGGGAGGCAGGGCGAATTGCCCTCGATTCGCTGCGAAAGAGCAAATTGCGGAGCTTTTTGACGCTTCTGGGAATCATTCTCGCCACGACCACCTTAATTGCGGTGACGGCACTGATCCACGGCATGAATCTTTACATTGCGGACAAAGTTTCGAATATGGGAGCGGACGGCTTCCGCATTGTGCGGATGGCGTGGCTTGGACCGTGGGATCCAAAGAAATTCCTGCAAATGTCTAAGCGCAACCCGCAGATCAAACCCGAAGAATACGAGTTCGTCAAGGAAAATGCGACCTTACTGCGCGGCATAGGGATGATGGCCTCGAAGCAGCAGCGTATTTCATTTCACGGCGATCCAATGGAGGGCGTCAGCATTCAAGGCATTACCGCCAACGTCCCGGAGATAAACAACGTACAGGTTGCGACGGGCCGTACGATCTCAGAGATCGAGATTCAACGTCATGCAAGCGTGGCGTTCATCGGCAACGATATCAAGAATCGGTATTTTGTGGATCGCGACCCAATCGGAAAGTCAATTCAGATAAATGGGGTCCCATTTGAAGTCATTGGGGTGGCGAAGGCGCTCGGCAGTGTGTTTGGGCAATCGCAAGATAATTTCGTGATGATTCCGATCGAGAGCTATTTCAAGATGTATGGATCGCAGCAAGGCATCAGGCTGATCGCGAAAGCCATAGACCAGCAGCACTTAAACGAAGCTGAAGATGAAGTGCGGATGCTGTTGCGCGCGTTCCGGCATCTCCGTCCGAATCAGGACGACACTTTTTCGATTCTGGCTTCCGATTCATTCGTGAGCCTGTGGGAGCGATTGACCGCGGCGATTGCGGCAACTGCTGTAGGGATCGTGTCGGTGTTCATGATCGTGGGCGGAATTGTGATTATGAATATCATGCTTGCGGCTGTTACGGAGCGGACGCATGAGATTGGTATACGGAAATCGCTGGGAGCGCGGAGGGCAGACATTCTGAATCAGTTTCTAGTCGAGTCGGCTACGTTAGCTGCAACGGGCGGATTGATCGGCGTCGTGATCGCGTGGGCAATCGCGGCTATTATTCGGAGTGCAACTTCGGTACCGATGGCGCTTCCGGTGACATCCGTGCTGATCGGCGTCGGACTCTCTGCAATCGTCGGCTTATTCTTTGGTATCTACCCGGCGCGGCAGGCATCAAAACTGGACCCGATAGAAGCGTTACGAGAGGAGCGGTAGCAGTGAATTGGCTCGCCTTCCTTAACGCCACGACGCTCGCGCTGCAAACCATCCGCGCTCACAAGCTACGAGCTTTTTTGACGGTACTTGGCGTGGTGATGGGAACTGGAACGATTATTGGGGTCGGGGCCATTCTTACGGGACTAGATTCGTCCATAACATCGATCCTGCAAAGCTTCGGTCCAAATTCGATACTCGTTTTCAAGTTTGCCGCGGGATTCCGGACCTCAGCACCTACTGCCGAGGAGCGCACACGGAAGGAGCTTACATACCAGAATTCAATTGATATTGCTGATCGCTGCCGCTCGTGCGAGCAGGTATCGCCAATGCTGTTTATAGATAACGATTTCATCCGGGCGAAATACGGCGGCAACGATATGTACGGCGTGAATCTGATCGGAGTAGAAGAGGCTTACGCAAACGGCGGACAAGTAGACCTGCATTTGGGACGCTTCTTCACGGATGAAGAGAACCGGCAACGCGCGCCGGTTGCTGTGATAGGCGCGGATATCGAAAAGGGTCTTTTCGCGAATGTAGACCCGATCGGGAAATTCATAACGGTAGACGGCCATGAAGTGCAAGTAGTCGGGACGATGATCCGGCCTGCTGCCTCGTTTTTTGGCGATCAGGACAATCGGGTGCTTCTGCCGTTTTTTACGCTCCAAAAGCTTTATCCGAATGATAGAGAGGTTGCGATCGTTGTGACGGCAAGGAACGGGGAGGTTCCGCAAGCGCTGGATGAAATTCGAGTCATTTTGCGCACTGATCGCCGAGTGCCTTATAACAAGCCAGACAATTTCGTGATGTCTACGGCCGAGCAGATGGTGAGCGACTTCCGCCAAATCACATCGATGACGGCGCTGGTGATGGTTGTGCTCAGCTCAGTCGGCTTGCTCGTGGGAGGTATCGGAGTGATGAACATTATGCTGGTATCGGTGACGGAGCGCACGAAGGAGATTGGCGTGCGCAAAGCGATCGGCGCCAGGCGATCGGATATCGTGCTGCAGTTCCTGCTCGAGGCGGTAGTCCTCACCGGGCTGGGCGGATTCGTCGGAATTCTGTTTGGATGGGTGATTTCCCTTGCGAGCCGGCTGATCTTTTCCAGCTTGCAGACAAGAGTTCCCGTTTGGGCGGCGCTCTTGGGTATTTTGGTGTCCGCAGGGACAGGCTTATTTTTCGGCATTTGGCCGGCGAGCAAGGCGGCGCGACTGGATCCCGTCGAAGCGCTGCGGTACGAGTGAGCCGCCGCGAGTTGATAAGCCAAACTACACAGACGATGCGGTGGAAGATTGCGGCGCTGGTATCGGTCGCGGCGTTGCTGATTGTTTTAGCAGGCATTGTCTTTTATGTAGGATTCAGCACGCGTTTCGGACTGCGAGGGTCAGACCCTGCGGCGGTTGTAACCGAGGTCAAACAGCTGAACCAACTCGTGACGGTTCGCTATAGCATTCAGCGAGTGGTTGGGATCACCGAGCCTAAGCAGCCGTTTGGCGCTGAATCGATCCTCTTGATGGTGCAAGGGGAGTCCATTGCGGGCGTAGACCTGCAGAGCATGAGACCACGGGATATCCAGTATTCGGGAAAGCGGTCGGTTGTGGTCGCGCTCCCTCCGGCGAGGATTTTGAACACGTTTCTCGATGAGAATCATACGAAGGTCTGGGACCGGCACATTACTTGGTGGACTCCGTGGGTGCCCTATGATCCAGATCTGGAGCATAAAGCGCGATTGGCCGCGCTCGATGACGTTCGCAGCGCGGCACTCAGCATGGGAATTCTTGCGCAGGCTCAAAAGAACGCCGAATGCGCAATCAAGGCCCTGTTAGGAGCAGTAAAGATCGATGCCACGTTCGAGACGCGGGCACGTTAGATCAGCCGCGCTTTTTCTCCTTCTGGCTTCGCTCGCCTTGGCGGCCGCACATCGCACGGCGCTCGATGATTACGTTCAAGCCCCGGATAGCCATTATCGTTACGAGCTGGTTCAGAAGCTTGCGCGGCCTGGCTACGTGGCGTATTTTCTGCGAATGACTTCGCAAGAATGGCGGAGTCCGAGCGAGGTCGACCATCCTGTCTGGCAGCACTGGATGACGATTTATAAGCCGGACCGGGTAAATTATTCGACGGCGATGCTGTTCATTACAGGCGGTTCGGATCGCGATCCGCGACCAAAAATCGACGCCATGCTCGCCGGAATCGCGGCCGAAACGAATTCTGTGGTTACTGAGCTGCGCGATGTTCCGAATCAACCGTTGCGATTCGCGGGTGACCCATTCGGTCCACGAGAGGAAGACGAAATCATCGCGTATACGTGGAGGAAATTCATCGAGACGGGCGACAGCACGTGGCCGCTCAGGCTGCCAATGACAAAGGCTGCCGTGCGCGCGATGGATGCGACTGAATCATTCTTAGGCAAGCAGACGCCGTCTATTAGGGTAGATGGCTTCGTGGTTGCCGGTGAATCGAAACGTGGGTGGACAACGTGGACGACCGCCGCAGTGGATGGACGGGTAGGCGCCATCGTGCCGATTGTCATCGATGTGCTCAATGTGATTCCGTCATTTCAGCACCATTACCGCTCGTACGGGTTCTGGGCTCCTGCGGTAAAAGATTACTTCGATATGGGTTTGATGGACTTGACAGGCACGCAGAAATACCGGCAGTTAATGGCTATCGAGGACCCGTTTTCCTATCGCGAACGCTACACGATGCCGAAATTGATGATCAATTCGGCCGGAGACCAGTTCTTTCTTCCCGACTCATCGCGGTTTTATTTCGACAAGCTCCCGGGCGAAAAATATTTGCGCTACGAACCAAATTCGGATCATTCCCTGGATGGAACGGACCTCAAGGAAACTATGACGGCCTTCTACGAATCCGTTTTGAATGGAAGCAAGCGGCCGATCTTTCACTGGACATTTGAACGTGATGATGCGATTCGCGTCACGACGAAAGAGAAGCCGAGCGCGGTGAAGCTATGGCAGGCCACGAACCCGGAGCACCGGGATTTCCGGCTGGAATCCGTAGGTCCGATTTATCACAGCAGTTCTGTCGCGATGGAGAGCCCGGATGTCTACGTTGCCCGCCTCACAGTACCAAAGCAAGGCTGGACGGCAGGATTCGTCGAATTGAGCTACCCGAGCCAAGGGAAGTACCCGTTTCAGTTCACAACGGCAGTGCGAGTCATTCCGGATACGGAGCCGTATGCGGCACCTCAGCCAGGGATGACCAAGTTGGGCCCTGAAATCAGTCGCTGATCGGGTACACTCAGTGGTTTCGGTATGCTTCGTCGAGAACCTCTACGACGTGTGCCACGCGCTGACCGTTACCGTATAGACGCGCACCTGCAGCGAGCTGCAGCATGCAGCCCGGATTCGCGGTCGCGATCAATGACGCGCTTGTCGAAGCAATATGCTCCATTTTGTGCTTCAAAATTCGCATGGCCAGCTCGTTGTGAACGACATTATAGATTCCGGCGCTGCCGCAACACAAGTCGGACATTGGCATTTCACGAAAGATCAGGCCTGGAATGGCTTGCGAGCAGCTTTCTGGGAGCGGCTTTGATCTTTTGACCGTGGGCGAGATGGCACGAGTCCTGATAAGTCGCAATCACATCGACAGACCCCATTTCCGAGTTGAGGTCGATCGAAGCTAAGAACTCGGTTACATCCTTCATTAGAGACTTGAACTGAAGCGCTTTGCCCCGATAGGCTGTGTCGTGTTCCAGAAGCTCATCGTATTCTTTCAGGGTTGAACCGCAGCCAGCGGCATTTGTGATGACCGCATCAAAATCTCCGGCGAGCACTGCATCGATGTTGTTGCGGGCGAGGGCGCGTGCCTGATCTTTCAGCCCTGCGTGGAGATGCAGTGCGCCACAGCAATTTTGTGTAGCAGGAATGACGACCTCGCAACCGTTGCGTTGCAGTACTCGAACTGTAGCCTCGTTGAGGCGAGCAAAGGAGATATTCGCGATGCAGCCCGCGAGAAATGCAACCCGGTAGCGCCGGCCGCCAATCGCAGCAAACGTTCTGCCGATTTTGGAATAGAAGAACGGAATTTCGGCCGAGGGTGCCAGCGCTTCTATATCTGCAAGCTGGCCGAAGAGTTTTAGAATTCCCGTCGCACGTGCCAGCCGCTGAAGGCCTGATGCCTGGTACAGATAAAGTCCAGCGCCCGCGATCTGGAGTGCGGTTGGGGACGGCAGCAGGCGCTCAAACACAACCTTGTTTGCTAATCGTTTCCAAAACGACTTTTTGCGTTGTCCTTCGATCTGCGCGCGCGTGGCTTCGATCAACCTGCCATAGGGCACGCCGGAAGGGCAAGCGGTCTCGCATCCGCGACAGGCCAGACACAGATCGAGATGGAGGAGAGAGGCGGGAGTGGCGGGAGTGCCATTCGCGATCTCGTTCATGAGGTAAATACGGCCGCGTGGCGAGTCCATTTCGACGCCCAACTCCCGATAGGTGGGGCAGGCGTTCAGGCAGAGCCCGCAATGCACGCATTTATCGAGATCGGACTGCGCGGGGCGTTCTGGGGATTCGGAGATGACCGGAAGAACGCTAGATGCGCCCATAGAGGCGTCCGCGGTTTAAAAGATTCTGAGGATCAAACATCTGCTTGATTCTTTTCATGATGGCAAATGCATTCGCTCTTCCGGTGGATGGCGGCAAGAGCCAGAGCTCATTTTGCGCCCGGAGATCATCGGGAGCAAACTCGACAACAGCGCTCCAACTGTTCTCTGAGGCGGCTTTCCAAAGCGGAGCAACTCCTTGCCAGGAGGATAGGTAGATAAAGCTCACGCCTGATGCAGCGCGCGAGATGCAGGGGCCTGATACGAGACGAAGCAGTGCGCGGAGATCTTTGAGTGGCGTCGAGACTCGAAGAACGACGCCTCCCGGCTGGCGCGCGAGAAAGTCGGGAGTAAATTCACGGATGATCTGCCAGAACTGAGCATCATCGCTGGCCGAGAGCATTTGGCTTCCACTCGAGATCGCGCGCGTACCGGTCAAGAACCGCGCGGCTGCCAGTTGCGCGTATGGCAAATAAGTAACCGCGATTTCCGACTCGCGCGGCGGCCGCGGGAGAGACCAGATCCATTGCGACGGGTTGAAGAACGCTGCGGAGTATCGAATCGCGCTTCTCTAACGCGTCGTCCAGGTTCGGAAATGCAAACAGAAAAGTACGTGTTTCTGCAGGCAATGAATGGACACGAAAGTTGATGGAGGTGATCACGGCAAGCGTTCCGAAACTGCCGATCATCAGCTTTGCCATGTCCAGCCCAGCCACATTCTTAACGACCATGCCGCCGGTTTGAATAATTTTTCCATCGAGCGTTGCGAAGCTCATGCCGATCACCAGATCGCGGGCCGTACCGAACGCGCGGCGCATGGGACCGCTCGAATTTGAGGCGATGATACCGCCGATTGTGGCTTGCGGCGAAAAAGGGGGATCGAGCGCGATCATCTGCCTTCGCCGGGCTAGGAGCGCTTGCAATTCCGGGAAAGGCATACCGGCTTCTACGCTTATCGTGAGGTCGTTCGGCTCATAGTGAAGAATCCTGCGGAGACGAGACGTCGAGATAACGAGATCTGAGGACGGCACGGGCCCGCTCATCAACCGCTTGCTATCGTTGCCGGCCACGGTTAACGTTCGTGAGCCCGACGCAGCTTCGCGGAGCGCTTCAGCGAGCTCGTTCGCCGATGCCGGCGTGAATTGGAGCATATTTCGAGGTAGCGGTTGAGATCGGGTCTGACTCTATTGTTTACCTGTCTCGATGGTAAGATCGCCACAGATTCAAATGAGCCCACAAAGAAACACTTCCCGAACAAATGGAGTTTGAATTCACGGCGGAGCAAATTCAGCTCCGGAAAACGATCCGCGATTTTGCGGAAGCGGAGATCGCGCCTCATGTTCTGGAATGGGATGAGAGCCAGATATTTCCGCTGGAAGTGATCAAAAAGGCCGGGGAGCTTGGGTTGCTGGGAGCTATTTTTCCTGAAGACCTGGGTGGAGCAGGCCTGGGTTACATCGAGTACTCGATCATCATTGAGGAACTAGCGCGCGTAGATCCCAGCGTGGCGTTGATTGTTGCCGCACACAATTCGCTATGCACTAACCACATCTATTTGGCCGGCAGCGATGAGCAGCGTAAGAAATATATTCCGAAGCTGGCGAGCGGTGAATGGATCGGCTGCTGGTCGTTAACGGAGCCGGAAGCCGGGTCGGATGCTGCAGGAACGCGATCCACGGCCACTTTCGAGGATGGCGACTGGGTATTGAACGGCGGGAAAACGTTTACAACGAATGCGCAGTACGCGGACGTGTGCGTGGCGATGGCGGTGACCGACCGCTCAGCATCACAGCACGGAATCTCTGCGTTTATTTTGGAGAAGGGGACACCGGGGTTTCGGGTAGGGAAAAAGGAAAACAAACTCGGAATGCGGGCGAGTGCTACGGGTGAGGTGTTGTTTACGGATTGCCGCTTACCACCGATCGCAGCTTCTCGGGAAACCGGGCGAGGGATTCGTCGACAGCTTGCGTACTCTCGATGGCGGCCGGATCTCGATTGCGGCACTTTCGATCGGAATTGCGCAAGGGGCGTTTGAAGCGGCGCTCAAATATTCGAAACACAGAAAGCAATTCGGCAGGTTCATTTCCGAGTTCCAGAGTATTCAACACAAGCTGACGGACAT
Organism: uncultured Acidobacteriaceae bacterium; assembly: GCA_963803455.1. Lineage (GTDB taxonomy): Bacteria > Acidobacteriota > Terriglobia > Bryobacterales > Bryobacteraceae > Bog-105. The sequence continues at coordinate 393,801 of CAWDMK010000001.1, forward strand.
GGCGACCTCGATAGAAGCGGCGCGTTGGCTTACGTACTGCGCAGGAGCGCGCAAAGATGCGGGTAGGCGCGTAACAAGAGAGTCGGCCATGGCTAAGTTATTCGCGTCCGAAATGGCCGTAAAGGTTGCTGATGAGGCCGTGCAGATTCACGGCGGTTACGGCTTCATCAAAGATTATCCTGTCGAAAAGTTCTATCGCGACGTGAAGCTTTGCACGATCGGCGAGGGCACAAGTGAAATACAACGCATGATTATTGCGCGTCAACTGCTAAAAGAGTAAGTTGACTCCGGGGCTACAGACAGAGGATTTGAAGCGGCGGATCGCAACGGGCGACGTGAGGGCGCTAGCGCGGGCGGCGAGCCTGATCGAGAATCAAACCGCCGCAGGACGGGATTTGATTGCGGCTCTGTTTGCCGATACGGGCCGCGCCATGAGCATCGGCATTACGGGGCCGCCCGGGGCGGGAAAGAGCACGCTCGTCGACCAAATCGCAAAGGTTCTACGCAAGGATGGACAGAGCGTCGGGATCATTGCAGTCGATCCAAGCAGTCCGTATTCGCATGGCGCGATTCTTGGCGATCGGATCCGAATGCAGGATCATCATCAGGATCCTGGTGTCTTCATTCGATCGATGGCGAGCAGAGGGCGCCTGGGCGGAATTGCACGCGGGACGTTGGAACTGGCTCTGCTTATGGATGCGGCGGGACGGAATGTCGTCCTGATCGAGACCGTCGGGGTGGGGCAGGATGAAGTAGAAATTGCCCGCCTGGCCGACGTTTCAGTCGTGGTGCTCGTACCTGGAATGGGGGATGATGTGCAGGCGATCAAGGCCGGTATTATGGAGATCGCGGACGTGTTCGCAATCAACAAGGCCGACCTACACGGAGCGGATCGCCTGGAACAAGAGATCCGCGCGATGCAGAGTTTCGCGGATGCGGCGGAGAGGAGAGAAGCGGCTCCCGTGCGCCGAGTCATTGCCACGGAAGGTAAGGGCATCGAGGAATTGCTGAACGTGATTCGCTCGGTTTTTGAGAGGCGAGACAAGAAGCGCTCGCGCGCAGAAACCTGGAGTTTCAGACTGCGTGAGATGTTGCGCGAGAGCTTATTGGCTTCGGTAGCTGATGAGGAGATCGAGCGGCACGCCGATCTTGTGGCGGCCAAGGCTGAGGATCCTTATACCGCGATAGAAGAGCTGCGCGGGCTGATAGTGCGCGTATGAGCATCGAGATCGATCATCTCGGTATTGCGGTTCGCAGCTTGGAAGAAGGGCTTCGATTTTATCAGCAGGCGCTGGGGATGCGGGTGAGCGGTCAAGAGACGGTTACAGGAGAGCGTGTTAAGGTGGCCATGCTGCCGATGGGTACGGGCGATGGAGCACCTAGAATTGAATTGCTAGAAGCAACCGATTCCGAATCGACAATCGCGAAATTCATTCAGAGCCGCGGACCGGGAATCCATCATATTGCTCTTCGAGTGGACGATCTCGCGTCGGCAACGGAGCGCTTGCAAGTCGAAGGAGCACGGATATTAAATGAGCCGCGTGCGGGCGTAGGCGGCCAAGTGTATGTTTTCGTGCATCCAGCGTCCACCGGTGGTGTGCTCTTAGAGTTGATTCAGAAATAGGACGAATTGGAACCGCGAGCAGAGATCGGCATCATCGGCGGAAGCGGCCTCTATGCAATGCCTGGATTCGACGCGCAAGAAGAAGTGCGGCTCAGCACGCCTTTCGGCGAACCATCGGAGGCTTTTGTCGTGGGCCGCCTGGAAGGCAAACGTGTCGCATTTCTAGCGCGGCATGGGCGTGGACACCGGATATTACCGTCTGAGCTGAATTTTCGGGCAAACATTTTAGGAATGAAGATGCTGGGAGTCGAACGCATTCTTTCGCTCAGCGCAGTTGGGTCTTTGAAGGAGGAGCATGAGCCTCTCGATTTCGTCATTCCAGACCAGTTTTTCGATCGAACGCAGGGGCGCCCGTCGACTTTTTTCGGGAATGGCCTGGTTGCTCATATCAGTTTTTCCGATCCGGTTTGCCCCCAGCTTGCGGGCGTGGTCCACGAATCGGCATTGGAATCGGCAATCAGAAGCAAGCGTGGCGGCACTTATTTGTGTATGGAAGGTCCGGCGTTCTCTACTCGCGCGGAATCAAACGTGTATCGAAGCTGGGGCATGGACGTGATCGGGATGACGAACCTTCAAGAGGCCAAGCTGGCGCGGGAGGCCGAGATTTGTTACGTTACGATTGCGATGGTTACCGATTACGATTGCTGGCACGAAGAGCATGCGGCAGTAACGGTGGATGAGATCATCGCGAATTTGACGAAAAACGCGGAGAATGCATGCCGGCTGGTTCGCCATGCAGTAGGAAGAATGCCGGAGGCGAGGATTTGCGGGTGCGGATCTGCGCTGAAGCACGCGATTATTACGGATCGTGCCGCGATTCCGCAAGCGATGAAGGAAAAGCTGGGGCTGCTGATTGCCAAGTATACCGGCGAATGAACTGGCGCACGAGATTCTCGATTGTTGTTTGAAAGAGGGCACGTGGCCGGCCCGCGCGTTGGACGCGCTGGTTGAGCGCGCGCTCGATGACAGCGACCAATTTCTCGCGAGGGCTGCGACACGCGCACTGTTCGGCATAATCATCGAGCGGCTAGGCGACCTGTTCGAGCCGTCGCTCTGCGATGTCTACGCAAAGCTGTTTGCGCACGTTATCTCACGCGCTCTTCCTGAATATAAAGCCGAGGAGCTGGTTCTCCGGTATTCCAGAGTGCGTCAGGTGCGGCGCTTTCCGGGCGGCGAAGTGCGGCGGGTGTTTGTTCTTTCGCGAGTGACATTAGGCGCCGACATTGCCGTAACCAGCGTGGCCCTCGCCGCTGCGAAACAACGCTTTCCGGAAGCTGAAATTTTCCTGATTGGTCCTGCGCAAAACGCAGAATTATTCGCTGCCGATACGCGAATTACGCCGCTTACGATCATGTATGCGCGGTCCAGCTTGCTTCGCGAGCGACTGGCGGCCGCTGCCGAGCTGCAGATCGCGGTTGACGAACAAGGCGCAATCGTGATCGATCCGGATTCGCGCCTCACTCAATTGGGCCTGATTCCAATTTGCGACGATTCGCGGTACTTCTTTTTTGAGAGCCGCGCGTTCGGCGGTGAGCTAACGGCAACTCTTCCGGATTTAACTGCCGATTGGCTTGCGGAAGTTTTCGACGCCGATTCTGTTCGGCCTTTCCTTGCGCCTCCTATGCAGGAGAAGGTGGCGGAGATTACGGTCAGCCTCGGTGTGGGGGAGAATGCGCAAAAGCGCATTGACGACGAGTTCGAGTATGAAGTCCTGCGCGCTCTCCTGCGTCAGAACCGCCCCGTGCTTTTAGATCGGGGTGCAAAGGGCGAAGAATCTGAGCGGGTAGACGGGCTGGTAAAGCGTTTGGGAGCGCCTGAGACAGTGCATGTGCACGACGGCAGCTACGCTTCATTTGCAAGTCATATTTTGCAGAGCAGGCTTTACATCGGCTATGACTCGGCCGGCCAGCATGTAGCGGCGGCGGGAGAAGTGCCGCTGGTATCAATCTTTACAGGGTACGCTTGCGAACGAATGCTTTCGCGGTGGCGGCCGGCGGGAAAGGCATCCTATGTAGTTGCGGTTGACAGCGGCGAGGAAGCAACTGCTCTCAACCGTACGCTCCGTGCTATTGGGGAGGCGGCGGAGGAGGCGTGGGCAAAGTCCAGGGGTCGGATGTCGACGTCGATTTAGGCGGCCGCGGTACAGCAGCTTTACTGGAGCCTGGAGTTGCGGTTGAAGCGGGTTGTTCCTGCGTTTGCGTTTGAGACAGAGGTGCAGGCGCCACCGCATCATAGACGATAGTAGATTCGGTGCCGAACTTTCGATACAGCCGGAATTCTATTTCGTTTTTTGTCCTCTGGCGGCCCGCTCGCATCCGCATATCTGCTTTTAGCGGGCAGATGTATTGCTGTCCGCCGATATCAACATCATCGTAGTCGAGTATTTCGGAGGCCTCATTCACAGGAAAGCTTCTTGGGATGTCAACTGCGACAAACGTAATGCGAAAGATTGCGCCTGTGTACTCGTCCGCATAGATTAGACCTTTATACGCAGTAATGATGCGCTGCTCGCGTTGGTAATCGATCGAGTAGTTCGAGTGGCCGCTGTCAATGAAGTAGTTGAAGACGGCCATGCGCTTGCCGCGTAATGTCCCCCAATGATCCCAGCCGAATTCTGCCTCACTCTTCGGATCGAAAATCCCTCTCATCAAGCTGCCGAATTCTCCAACTGAAATTGCGCCCCCGAGCTGTTCCATGGTTTCGTTGGTGTATCGATTGTTCACCGAAACCAACTTATAGTCTTCTTTCCCCTGCGAGTAGCGGAGCTGCGCATTCACGGTATCCATAATGCGGTAATGGTCGCTCAAGTTGAAATCGACGTAACGGCGGGTAACCTGAAGGCACATAAAATTCGGCAGATTTTCCGTGTAAGTCATTGCGTACTGCTTGATTTCATCGAGAATTTGTTGCTGGCGCACGGAATCAGGCGGCGGAATTGCGGATCGTGGACCCATGACAACGCCGCTTTGAGCAGGCGATGTCGCGCCCGGCGCAGTTGCGGGCGAGGAGGTTGCCTCCTGAGTTGGCGGCTTGAGGCTGGCCGTGCGGTCCCGCAACTCTTGCAAGGCTTGAACAGTGCGGGGACCTGCTCCTTGGGCTTCCAAATCCGTAATGGTCTTGTCGGTCAGCTTCTCGGTAAGCTGTATTTTCTTGAGGTAAGCCGCTACCTGCTTATCGGTGTGCTGTTTGAGCGCGAGCTCGGAACGCACAAAATCGGCCAACTGCTCGACGTTCATTTGCATTTGGGCCTGCAGTGCCAAAGCGAGCGAGAGCACGAATACGCTCAGGCGATACTTCATGTTCTTATGATGACGCGGCGCCTTCCGGACAGGTTACCCGGGTGACGGCCGTTAGAGCTTCTCCTGCTTATCGAGCTCGAGCGAAATCGTACCAATGGGGAATCCGAGCTGGAAACGCAATTGAACCGGGGTGCGATCGGCGTCGTCGGTCAGCCAGATGAAAAGGCGTCCCTTCCGCTTGTAGAGGATATTGTCAAACAAGAACGCCTCATAGCGCACCGTGTGGTACGTCTTGCCCGCGAGCGTTACGGTTTCTCTCGATTGCGCATCGACCCGTGCGTTAGCTACTTTCGTACCGTTTGTGATGGGAAGATTCGCCGATTTTCCTGGCTCGAGATTCATCAGACGCATCGCAGCGAGCGCCCCAAGAATGTCGTGCGTGCAGGCGGGAACGTCGAGCACTCTTTTCGTGCTTGCCTGGTGAAGGAGGTCTCTCTCGTCGTATTCGACTTTGCGACGCGAGTTCTCAAAGGTCAATCGCGTCAAGTGATGGCGCTTGCCCTCTTGAGCATCGAGTATGGAGCGCGACGGACAAAAATGCTCGTTGCTGACGACCTTGTATACGTCGAGGACCTTGTATAAGCGACTCACCATACCGGCGCTCTGGAGATTCAGGTCCAACTGCCAATCATCGGCGGAGGAATGTGAGAGCTGGACGGTGGCGGTTCCGGCAGTGACCAGACGCCATTCCACATGGTAGGACAGCTTCTCAGGATACGGGAACTGTGAGGTTTTCTGGGCCGGTTGCTGCGCGACAGCCAAGACCGCGAGACACGGTAAAACCAGGTGCTTGAAACTCAACAACGGCTGGGGAGACTTAGAGCTGCTGGGACGCAAGCTCTTCTCTAAGCTCAATCTCCTGCTCCTTGTACTGCAATTGGTACAGCTTCCAGTAGATGCCGCGATGAGCGAGTAACTCCTGATGTGTGCCGATTTCGCGCAACTGTGCCTTGTGCATGACGATGATGCGGTCGGCACGCTGAATGGTGGAGAGGCGGTGCGCGATGATCAGCGATGTCCGGCCGGAGACGAGGTGCGAAAGCGCTTCGCGGACGCGCAGCTCGGTTTCCGTGTCGACGCTCGAAGTAGCCTCATCGAGGATGAGAATTCGCGGGTCGTGTGCCAGGGCACGGGCGAAGCTGATGAGTTGTTTCTGGCCGGTTGAAAAGCCGTTGCCTCGCTCGCGGACAGCCGTGTCGAATCTCTCCGGCAGCTCCTCGATGAAGTCGAGAAGGTTGACTTGCTGGGCCGCGCGCTGTACCGAGGCATCAGTGATGCTGGTCGTGCCCAATCGGATATTTGTGTCGACGGTGCCGGTAAACAGATAGGGATCTTGCAAAACCACGCCAAAATGCCGGCGCAGATCTATCAGATCGAAGGCGCGCACATCGACGCCGCCGATTCGAATCGCGCCACGCTGAACGTCATAGAAGCGAAGCAAAAGATTCATCAGCGTTGTCTTGCCTGCGCCGGTGTGGCCAACGATAGCAACCGTTTCGGCGGGCTCAACCAGAAAGCTGACGTCTTTCAATACCCAGTCCTCGCCGTTGTAGGCGAACCACACATGATCGAACTCGATATCGACAGGGCCTTCAGGGAACGGAACGACCTGCGGCGGCGAAACGATATACGGCTTGGTGTCGAGGAGCTTGAAAATCCGCTCCGAAGCAGCCATCGCGCCCTGCAGAATGTTGTATTTCTCGCTTAGGTCTTGAATGGGCCGGAAGAATCGTAGTCCGTATTGGAAGAAGGCGACCAATATGCCCAGCGTGAGCGCGCCTTGCCGTATGCGAAGGCCTCCGTACGCGAGGAGGAATGCGAGAGCGGACATGCCCAGGAATTCAACAACCGGGTAGAACCAGCCGTAAGCCGTGATGGCGTCTTTGAAGGCGAGCATGTGGTCGCGGTTGATCACATCGAACTCTTGCTTGCTACGCTCTTCGCGATTAAAGAGTTGCAGGACTGAGATGCCGGCGATGTGTTCTTGCAGATATGCGTTGATCCTGGCGATGGCGACGCGAATGCGCCGGTAGCTCTGGGATGCTTTCCGCCTGAACTGAATGGTGATCAGCACGACGAAGGGCATGACCGCGAGCATCAGGCCAGTCATTCCGGGACTCAGGCGAAACATGATGGCGATCACGAACGAGAGCATCAGGATGTCGCCGATGATGGTCACTAATCCGGAGGCAAAAAGATCGTTGAGAACGTCGACGTCCGTTGTGATGCGCGTGACGAGCCGCCCGACGGGATTCTTGTCGTAATAGGCGACATCGAGTGTTTGCAGATGGGCCATCAGCTGGCGGCGCAAATCGAACATGGCTCTCTGACCGGTCCACTGCATGAGATAGGTTTGACCGAAATCGAAGAAGAAGCCTAGTACGACGACGGCCATGTAGAGCCCGGCGAGTTGGGAGAGGCCGGTCCAGGCATTCTTCGACAGCCAGCCGTCCAGCAAAGTATGCGCGGGATGGGCAACCGGAACAAGGTACCTGTCGACTGCGAGCTTGGTCAGTAAGGGTCCGATAATCTGGAGAAGAGAATCGACGAGCAGCAGCAGCAACGAAGCGGCAACAACGGCCCTATACGGCTTGAGATAGGTAAGCAGCCGCCGCATGAGGCGCGAGTCATAAGCTTTACCGAGTACCTCTTCTTCCAACGTGCTCTCCAATAACAGACTAACGTAGGCGCCTATTTTGGAATCGATGAATGGTTTCGTCGTTATCGATAAGCCTGCCGGAATCAGTAGTCACGATGTTGTGAACCGCTGGCGCAAGCTGACTGGTGAGAGACGCGTGGGCCATTTGGGCACGCTCGATCCGCTCGCCACAGGATTGCTGGTTCTGATGGCAGGGCGCGCAACGCGGTTGGCGCAGTACTTTGGCGAGAGCGAGAAAACCTACCTGGCGGAAATTACGTTTGGCGTGGTGTCGGATACATACGACGCCGACGGGGTGATCACTGATACCGGTCGTGGAGCGCCTTGCGATGTGGCGCAAATTGATGGTGCATTAGAAAAATTCCGGGGCCGGTTTCTGCAAACTCCGCCCGCGGTTTCGGCGAAGAAGGTCGGCGGCGTGGCGGCTTATAAGCTGGCGCGAAAGCAGATCGCCGTGGATTTAAAACCCGTTGAAGTAGAAGTGAAGCAGCTCGAAGTAAGAAGCGCTGGGGAGGGGAAAATTGAGGTGCTTGTCACGTGCTCGGCCGGGACGTACATTCGGAGTCTGGCCCACGATCTGGGACAGGAACTCGGTTGCGGCGCGGTTTTGAGCCGCTTGAGACGCCTACGGAGCGGCGAGTTTTCGGTAGAGCAGGCGCGAACGTTGGAGCAGTTGAATGACCTTGCTGAGTCGAACCGGTTGTGCGAGGCGCTGATTCCGCCGGCCTCTCTGTTGCGCCGATTTCCGGCGGAATACTTCGACGTGGGTGTGGAAGCGCACATCCGGCAAGGCCGCGATTTCCGGACTTCGCCTTTCGTTGTGCCTCCGGGCGCGCCGTTCGTGAAGGCACTTTCGCATTCAGGCGAGCTGATCGCGATCGGCGAGTTGCGAGTTCCGAATCTGTACCATCCCGCGACGGTTTTGTGAATCCGGTCGTCCGAGCCCTCGCAATGTGATGCTAAAATGTATCACGTGACCAAAGCGTCCGTCCGCGATCTGCGCTATGAGTTCAAGAAGATCCAGCAACTTCTGCGTGAGGGCCAGGAGGTTCAGATTACGCATCGCCGTCGCGTTATCGCTCGTCTGATCCCGGAAAACGCGGAACCCGCCGCCGAGTTTCCGGACTTCCTCAAGCGGTTGCGCGCTACATATGGTGACAAGGTTCTTCGTGTTAGCGGCGCGGACCTCCTCGCCGAAGATCGGAGCCGTTATTGAGAGTCTACGTGGACACTAGTTTTCTGATTTCTCTCTACAGCCCCGATGCCAACTCCGTCAAAGCGATACAGAATACGCAAGCATCGAAGAACATTCACGTCGTCTCTACGTTGACTGAATTAGAAGCCGTCAATGCTTTAGAATTGCGTGTTTTTCGAAAAGAAATCTCACCTGCCCAAGCGAAGTCTTCTTTGCGCGATTTGGAGAAGGATTTAAGAGAGGGTGTGTTTCAACTCATTCGATTGCCAGAGGAAACCTTCCAACGTGCTCACCAGATTTCTCGGCAAATGACCGCGCGCCTTGGAACACGTACCGCCGATGTGTTGCATGTAGCCGCCGCTGTTGAGCTAAATGCCGATTACCTCTACAGCTTCGACCGCCAACAACGCAAGCTGGCACAAACACTTCAGTTGAAGGTGAATTGACAACTTACGCCTACGCTTCCAATCCTTTTTTAAGAGCCCGGCGTTTCTTGACCCACTCCGGTTTATTCACCTGGCGCGCGCGTCCCAAGCCGAGAGCATCCGGCTCAACGTCTTCCGTAATTACCGATCCCGCTGCGATAAACGCACCCTCCCCAAGAGTCACGGGCGCAACCAGGGTTGCATTGCTGCCGACGAAGACGTTATCGGAGATGGTGGTTTTATGTTTCCGCTGGCCATCGTAGTTGCAGGTAATCGTTCCGGCGCCGATGTTTACTCCCTCGCCGATTACCGAATTGCCGAGATAAGCAAGATGGCTGGCTTTCGCGCCTCGCCCCAGTTTGGTTTTCTTCAGCTCGACGAAATTGCCGATATGGGTGTTTTCGGCAGCTTCGGCGATCCGCGCCGATTCGAGTCCGTCCACGGAGCTGGGATAGGAGCTCGACTGCGGAGCCGCTTGAGACCCCTACGGAGCGGCGAGTTTTCGGTAGAGCAGGCGCGAACGTTGGAGCAGTTGAATGACCTTGCTGAGTCGAAGCGGTTGTGGGAGGCGCTGATTCCGCCGGCCTCTCTATTGCGCCGATTTCCGGCGGAATACTTCGACGTGGGTGTGGAAGCGCAGATCCGGCAAGGCCGCGATTTCCGGACTTCGCCTTTCGTTGTGCCTCCGGGCGCGCCGTTCGTAGAGGCACTTTCGCATTCAGGCGAGCTGATCGCGATCGGCGAGTTGCGAGTTCCGAATCTGTACCACCCCGTGACGGTTTTGTGAATTGGACAGATGAACAATGCGTCTTGATGGAAGGATTCGGCGTAAGCTGATGCGATGCACGTAGGTATTCGAGCCTCGATCTGCGGTCTGCTTTTAGGGTTGTGCTCTCGCATATTATGTTTGGCTGCCAACCCTGAGATCCAAATCGATCGCATCATGAAAACTCGCTCAGCCGCCCGCGATTTTAACGGAACAGTGTTGGTGGCTCAGAGAGGCCAGATCATTTATGAACAGGCCTTCGGCTTCGCAAACTTGGAGTGGAAAGTGCCGAATGACACACGAACAAAATTTGAAATCGGGTCGATAACCAAACAGTTTACGGCGCTGTTGGTATTGCAGCTCGTAAATGAGGGCCAGCTAAGGATAGATGGGCGTGTTTCAGATTATCTGCCCTATTACCGGAAGGACACGGGCAGTCGCATAACGATTCATCGGCTTCTCTCCCACACCTCAGGAATCCCCAATTTCCTTGCGCTCCCAGGTTTCTTGGACGGTCCGGAAAGCCGAATCCACTATTCAACCGAGGAGTTTGCACGGAGATTCTGCAGCGGCGATCTAAAGTTCGAACCGGGCAGCAAGTTCGAATACAGCAACTCTAATTACTTCCTTCTCGGCGCGATACTTGAACAGGTTACCGGCAAGCGGTACGAGCAGTTGTTACAGGAGCGAATCTTCTCACCTCTGGGTATGAGGGACTCCGGTTACACGCACACTGAAGAGATACTTCCTCATCGGGCAGCCGGATACGAGCGCACCGCCGATGGATTACGGAACGCTCGTTTCTATGACATGTCCATTCCTTTTGCAGCCGGGGCATTGTATTCCACGGTGAGAGATCTGTACGTATGGGACCAGTCGCTCTACACCGAACAACTGCTGCCGGCAAGGCTGCGAGACCTATTGTTCAGGCCTAACCTGCAGGGCTATGGGTATGGATGGGACATTTTGGTCCCAAAACCTGGCCTACCCTTCGCTGGTGAATTCGTTCCCATGCACGGCGGAGCGATCTTCGGATTTCGATCCCTCATCGAGCGCATACCGAGCCAGAAGGATTTGATTGTACTTCTGGACAATACAGAATCGCCGAAGCTCTTGGAAATCGCGCTCGATCTTAGGCGCATTTTATCCGTCTCCCGGTGAAGCTCGCGAGACCGGCATTGGGAACACGGGGTACAGACTCGGGCCGATACTCAGGATTTAAGCGGCTGCAATTCCTTCTTCCGGATGCGGCGTTTCTTGACCCACTCCGGTTTATTCACCTGGCGCGCGCGCCCCAAGCCGAGAGCATCCGGCTCAACATCTTCCGTAATTACCGATCCCGCTGCGATAAACGCACGCTCGCCAAGAGTCACGGGCGCAACCAGGGTTGCATTGCTGCCGACGAAGACGTTATCGGAGATGGTGGTTTTATGTTTCCGCTGGCCATCGTAGTTGCAGGTAATCGTTCCGGCGCCGATGTTTACTCCCTCACCGATTACCGAATCGCCGAGATAAGCAAGATGGCTGGCTTTCGCGCCTCGCCCCAGTTTGGTTTTCTTCAGCTCGACGAAATTGCCGATATGGGTGTTTTCGGCAGCTTCGGCCTGCATTCGTAATCGCGAAAACGGCCCAACTGAAGCATCGGCGTGGATTACGGAAGTTTCCGCGACCACGTAAGGCAGGATTGTGACGTTATCGCCGACGTCGCAGTCGCGCAGAACGGCCCCGGTTGCAATGCGGCAATTCGCGCCAATTCGAGTTCGGCCGCGGAGCTGCACGTTCGCTTCGATCAGCGAATCCTGCCCGATCTCGATATCCACGTCGATGGTTACGCTCTCCGGGTTCTCGATGGTTACGCCTGAGAGCATCAGCTGGTTCGTCTTTCTAGCGCGTAGGATTTTGTCAGCGGCAGCGAGCTCAACGCGGGTGTTAATTCCAAGCAGCTCGGTTTCATTCTCCATCAGCAAAGCAGCGACAGCTTGGCCGTGATGCGTGAGGATCTTGACCATATCGGTCACGTAATATTCTCTTGCCGGGTTATCTGGCTTTATCTCGCCGACATACTGCCAAAAGAGTGTTGCGTCGAAACAGTACATGCCGGTGTTGATCTCGCGGATCGCAAGCTGTTCCGGCGTGGCTTCCTTCTGCTCGACAATCGCCGAGATAAGGCCCGCTTCGTTTCGGACGATCCGCCCGTAGCCCGCCGGCTCGTCAATTTCAGTTGTGACTAAAGCGGCGGCAACCCGTTTGCTTGATTGCAGGTCGAGCAGAGACTCTAATGTCGATGCCCTCAGCAGCGGGCCGTCGCCATTCAGGATTAGCAACTGGCCGCCCTCGGATTGGATAGCTTCGCGGGCGCAAAGCATTGCGTGAGCCGTGCCCTTTTGCTCGTGCTGTTCGGCGAAACGGATTCCGGCAGCTCTCACGCTTTCGCGAACCTGTTGCGCCTGATACCCGATTACGGCGACGATTTGCTGGGGCTTCGCGACGTGCAGGGCCGCCCGAACGACATGGTTGAGCAGCGTATCGCCGGCGACTTCGTGGAGAACCTTCGCCTTCTTCGAGTTCATTCGCGTTCCGAGGCCGGCGGCCAGAATCACGACGGAAACGTTCTGTTTCATCTGAATTTTGCGCGTTGCGCGGTTAGTACTTCCTGCCGGACCTGATGTGCCCGCGAGCGGCTGGCGAGATCGATAACCACGTCGGCCAAAGCAGCGGGATTATGGCGGATCCTGTAGGGCGGCTTGGTTGCCTCGCCGAGCAGATCGGCGGTCACCACCTTGACTCCCAGAGCCGCTAGATTTTCGAAATCGTTTTCAACGGGTTTCACGTGCGCTCTGGCGTACTTGCGCTTCAAGGCGGTTGAAATGGGCGCGACGTTCACGACCACGCAATCGGTCAGCTTGCGCTGCGCGTGCGTGTGTAGGGCCTCGACGTGCTGCGAAGCGGAAAAGTTGATGGTCTCCCCGGGTTGCCACATTAAATTGACAAAATAGACTTTCAGGGCCGGGGATCGGTCGATAGCCTCGGCGATTCCATTGACGAGGATGTTTGGAATAACGCTCGTGTAGAGCGACCCCGGCCCCAACGTGATCAAATCCGCCTTGACAATGGCCTCGAGTGTTTCGCTGAGCGGCTCACAGTCTTCCGGGCGCAGGCGGATCAGTTCGATAGGGCGGCGGCTTTTACTGATTCTGCTCTCACCGCGGATTACAACCCCATCGCTCAAGACCGCTTCGAGCGTCACGTTCGCGGAAGTTGCCGGAAAAATTCGGCCTCGGATGGCGAGAATCTCCGAGGAAAGCTTGACGGCTTGGGAGAAGTCGCCGGTGATCTCATTCATTGCGGCTAAGAACAGATTTCCGAAGCTATGGCCCTTCAACCCGCGACCAGTCGCAAACCGATATTGAAAAAGTTCGCACAACAGGGGCTCGTCTTCGGAAAGCGCGGCCATGCAATTGCGAATGTCGCCGGGCGGGGGGATGTCAAGGTCGCGCCGCAGACGCCCGGAACTTCCACCGTCATCGCTGACCGTCACTACGGCCGTAATGTCGACGACGGGACCTCCCGGCTCGGGCAGTTGTTGAGCACCCCGCGCGTGTTTCTTTAAACCGGACAAAAGCGTGGACAAACCCGTGCCCCCGCCAATGGAAAGGATGCGGAGCGGAGCCTTAAGCATGCTTTTCTGGACGGGGGAGATGCGCGTCAGACTCGACATCGACAGTCGCTTAGAGGATCTCACGACGGAAAGCTAAGAGAAGAAAGATCTCGAAGTCCGAAAAAGCGGGGACAAACAGCCGAGCGCGCACGCTTGAGAGGCCTAACGGCGTTTTCGAGGCTTTTCTTCTTCCTCGTCGAAAACCGGAACGGTGTCCAGATCCTCTGCCTCGAAAACTTGACCGCAATCCAGGCACCGGACGTAATCCACGCCATCCCGCCGATACAGGAACTCGGTTCGCTCGTGCTGACAATCCTGCATAGCGAAGTAACACCTATTCTAGACTGAGCAATATGGCTGTCAAGTGGCCAGCCGAGATTTGACAGATTCCCGGTGGAGCGCAGATTGCGGGTGATCTTGGGCAGGTGAAACTACCAGCTTCTCTCAGGGTCGATCCGCATGCAGTGAATGTTGCGGATCAGATCGGCGGGGTTCCGGGTGCGGCCGGTGTTTACCTGTTGGCGGGCGTGGGCAAAGCCTCAGATGAAGGGCACGCACACCTGGGCTGGTCGTCGAATCTAAAGAGGCGGTTATCCCGTCTACTGGTCTCGGCTTCGAATCGCACGGATGGCCCACTCGGGCGTCTTCGCGACGGGCTCACGGAAATCGAATGTTGGGCAACCGGATCGAGGCTCGAAAATTCTCTACTGATGTATGCGTTGGCGAAACAGTACTTTCCGGACGAATACGTAAAACGCCTGCGCTTGCGGATGCCCTGGTTTCTCGGGTTGACGGAGGCCGATCCGTTCCCACGCGTGACGGTTGGAAACCGGATTCCGCGCAGAAGCGGCGACGCTGTTTGGACCGTTTCCGAGCCGGGATTCAGCGCAGCGTTACGAAGTGGAAGTCGCGGGCCTGTTTCAACTGCGCCGATGCGTGGAGCGGCTGGCGCCGCACCCCGAGCATCCCGGGTGCATGTACGGCGAAATGAATCAGTGTCTTCGGCCTTGTCAATGCGCCGTCACCCAGGAAGAATATGCGAGCGAGGTTCGAAGGGTGGCCGATTTTTTGGCGACTAACGGCAGGAGCGCGCTGACTCTATTGTCGGCGGCACGCGAGCGCGCCTGCGAGGAGACCGATTTTGAGGCGGCTGCTCAGATCCACAAGCGCATCGAAAGGGCGAATGCTGCAGCAGCCGCGCGAGATGAAGTGATCGGCGAGATTGGGCACTTCAACGGGATCGCGCTGACGCATGGGACCGAGAACCGCCAATTTCGATTGTGGCCCATGGTTCAAGGGTTCTGGCAGGAGCCTGTCGTGCTCGAGTTCGGTACGGAAGAGGCCGGACCCAAATCGCTCGATGAGGAGCTCCGTCACCGGATCAGCCAAGCGCTGGCACATGTCGATACGGAGCGCAACCGAATTGAGGATCTGGCCATCTTTTCGCGCTGGTACTTTTCGTCCTTCCGCGATGGACAGTGGTTTGCGTTTCGTGATCTCGGAGACCTGAATTATCGGCGCTTAGTTCGAGAGATTTCGAAGATGGCAAAGTCCGCGCCGGGCGATTCGGTTTGAGAGCTATCTCATGTTAGCTTGTCCTCATGCCTGTTAACGAAGAAGTCGAAGAACACGTACATGAAGCGCATGATCCGTTCAACAAAATCGTCGCCGGGAGCATGGCGATTATTGCTGCGCTGCTGGCCGTGGCCTCGGTCTTGGGCCAGCACTTCACGACCGAACAACTGCTGCTGCAGCAAAAAGCTTCCGATCAGTGGGCGTACTATCAGGCGAAGGACATTCGGCGGTATGCAGCCCAGGTTGCGCACGATACTCTGGGCCAAATGAAGGCGGACCCGCGAGCCGCAGGCAGGTACGCTCAAGATGCGGACAAATACAAGAAGCAGGCTGGCGAGATTCAGGAGAAAGCGCGCGAGTTCGAGAGAGATCGGGACAAGAACGGCCGGGAAGCGTTGCGCTTCCACTTTGGGGAAGTATTCCTGGAGGTGGCGATCGTGGTCTCGTCGCTGTCGATTTTGCTGAAGCGCCGGAGCTTATTCATCGGCGGCGTGGCAGCCGCACTGATCGGAGTAGCAATTTCGATTACGGGTTGGTCGGCTTAGGGTGGGCGCGCGTGGGCGGGCCAGCATCTCCCACCAATTGCTCGAGAGTTCTCTCGGGCATTGAAAACGTAGCGTGCAGGGCCGGTCCATCGTTAGTGACGGTCATTTTATCCACCGCAGAAGCGACTAAGGCTGCCCGCGGATCGTTCTGCCGCTGCATTTGAATCATGCTCCCGCCGAAACGAAAAACGTCGGCGAGAGAAACGGCGTCTTGCGGGGATCGGGTCGTTGCGTCGAATGAGAATTCAACGACGTCGCCGAAGTGGACTCCGCCGCTCGACTGCAAAATCGACTCTAAAGCCCGGGCATGTTGCATGGGCTCATGAGTCTCGCGCTCCATGTGCCTGGTCAGAAAAGAACCTCCCATGGAGGACGCAAACCACGCGTCATTATTTGCGCTGATCTTGAGCACCTGATCCTGAAGAGCCGGATCGAGACCTGCCGGCGCGCCTCGATTCGCGATGATTTGACGCAAGGTCGCGCGGTCTGCCATTACGGCTATCCCGCCCTCGAGAAATGCGATTGCGGCACCATGAGCAGGAACGATCAGAAATTTGACACCCTGGTAGGTTTGAACAACGGCGCCCTTCGCCTTGGCCTTGGCCTCGATCCGATTTTGATCAAAAGCGCCGCGAGCGACGATCACGAAATTCGACTGACTGCTGCCGGTGTTGGAACCGCTGGCGGCGAACACAAATTCGTCGAGGTCGCGGCGGGGATCAAAACCGGTTTCATCCGTGAATTGCTGGAAATCCTCGTCCTCGGTGCCGATTCTATCCAGCACGTACCGGCCGAACTCCGAGGTTCGGGCCTGATCCAGCTGAACGCCGGAAACGAGCTTCGCTCCCGCAGGGATGAGAGCGAGTAGAGCCGGATCCACGGCGGCAGGCGCAGAAAGGGCTCCGGTAAGGAACAGTACGCAGCCGGCAAACAGATAGCGCATGAAAACACCTCTCTTCCACTTTACGCGTCAAAGTGCGAGAAAGTTCCCCTTCCGTTCGAGATCAGCCCGCTTATTTCGCGGCCGGAGCTGGAAGAGGATCAGAGCGCAGAACTCTGAGCAGAGCTGGCACCGGCGGCGAGTGCGGCCGGCTCGCCCGTGCGAAGCGGCAGCTCGAACCAGAACGTTGAGCCGGGGTGGGGGTGATTGCTGCGGGTTCCGATGTGGCCACCCATGATTTCGACCAGTTGCTTGGAGATGGTTAATCCCAGGCCAGTGCCGCCAAAGCGGCGGCGCGTGGTGCCATCGGCCTGAAAGAACGCCTCGAAAATACGTGAACGGACATTCTCTTCGACTCCTATACCCGAGTCGATTACGTCACAGCGTAGCCGCCCCGTTGCAGTAGAGTCCGGTCCATCAGCTACCAATTGGAGCCGGACATGGACGCCGCCAGTCGGAGTAAATTTCACAGCATTGGCCACTAAATTCAGGAGAATCTGGCGGATGCGAACCCGGTCGCCATGGATGCGAGTGGGAAGGCGGGGATCGATCTCATAAGTCAGGGGAAGGTCTCGCGCGGCCGCGCGGAATCCAACCAGTTTGAGAACGCTTTTGAGGCTGTCGTGAATGTCGAATTCCTCTTCGGTCAACGAGAGCCGACCTGCCTCGATTTGCGAGAGATCCAGAATATCGTTGATGATTGTGAGCAGGTCATCCGAGCACTGCCGGATGGCTTCGGCGTATTCGCGCTGATCGGGGGTGAGTTGACTATTGGTGAGCAGATCGATCATTCCCATGATGCCGTTCATGGGGGTTCGCAGCTCGTGGGAGGTGTTGGCGAGAAACTGCTCTTTTAGCTGGGTGGCTTCGCGGGCGAGCCGGAGAGCTTCGCTCAACTCCTCGTTCTTCTGCTGCAGGGCACGCGAGGACTCTTCCAAGCGCTCCTGCGCGTGCTTGCGCTCCGTAATGTCGCGCCCTATCCCCTGAATAGCGAAGGGATGGCCGCGATGGTAGATCACGCGTGTGCTGACGTCGAGGAAGCGGCGGTTGCCAAACTTCGAGCGGATCGGCAGCTCGTAATGCTGGGTAGGGCTTCCGCCGAGATGAGCGCGAATGATGTCGTGAGTTTGGTCGCGCGCTTCCTCGGCCACAAGCTGGTCGAAACTTTGACCCAAGACCTCCATGCGCGAATACCCTGTGAGGTATTCGGCGGCACGGTTGACGGCTATGATTTTGCCCTTGAGATCGTGCAGGAAGATCACATCGTTGGCGTTTTCGAACAACTCGCGAAAGCGTTCTTCGCTGGCTCGCAAGGCCTCTTCGGCCATGTGCCGGCCCGTTTCGTCTTGAATAATGGCGATTCTGGCGTCGACGCCTTCTATATCGAACACGAAGGACACCATACTAATCATCAACTCTTGATCGCGGGAGCCACGGTGAACGAACGGTCCGAGTGCGTTCACAGGGCGGCGAAGCTCCGCTATTAAATCAGAGCGGTCCGGCTGAGCTTCAGGAGAGAAGAGATCGATCAGGTTGAGCGAACACATCTGTTCGCGCTGATAGCCGTAAAGCGCCAAGGCGTTATCGTTCGCCTCTAGAATGTCGAGAGAAGGAGCCCGGTACAGGATGACAGGGAGCGGATTTTCAAAAAATGCGCGGCGGGATCCTGAAAGCCGACTCTCGAGGGTTTGAACCGCAGCCTCTAGCTCTGCGATTCGGGAACGCAGATGCTCCGGCGAGTCGGCGAACAAAGGCGTTTTATCCTCGCTCAGCAGCACTGTACCTCAATGTACCGTGAATACCTGGCGTTAAGAAAGGGGTTACGACGGTAGGGCCGGGAATTTCCCGGGAATACAGGAATTAGCACGAAAAAATGTTGCGTTTCAGCAATATAGAGCGATTTTACGAAACGAACTCCCGCGGGGCTGTAGATGGGATGCTACCTACAACCAGTCGGCAAGCTTGCTGCAGGAGAGAGCAGTCCGCAAACTCCGCGATGAGGCCGCGCTGGTTCAGCGTCAATAGCTTAGAGGTGAGACGGATGAGCAACGCAAATATAGGCGCAATTGTAGGCGCTGCCTTCGGGTGTGCATGGGGAATCGTCGGCTCGCTAGGGCTGCCGCCCCGCTTCCGAACCTTGAGCGTCATATTTGCTGTCGGGGTATCCCTTGCTCTGATTATCGCGCTGGTGGTGCACCCTAGTACTCTTCGCGGGAAATTCCGCGGAGGCATTTATGGGGGAGCCATAGCGTTTGAGGTGATAGCGATCGTAGCGGGGTCATTTGTGCTGCAACGGCCCGGCCTTCAGGAATTCATCCTGCCGTTTGTCGGCTTCGTCGTTGGGCTGCATTTTATCGGCTTGTGGAAGGCGACGGATCTGCCGCTTTTTCTGGGGATTGCCGCAGCCATGTGCCTTGTATGCGCAGTTGCGACCTTCTTGCCCTCGACCAGCACCACCGGAGTAGATCTGCGAACCGCAGTCACAGGATTTGGCAGCGCACTGGTGCTATGGTCTTCCGGTCTTTTCACCCTCATACATTAAAATCATCGCTGGCCGGATTTCGCTCCGCACAGAATCCGCAAAGTGCGTCACATTCACGGAAGGTAATTTCCCTTATTGGCCACTGTTGCTAACGGAGCGCAGCGCTACCGCCTCGATTTGCTGCTCACATCCGAGATCGCCTGGATAGCAATGAAACTCCCGAATGAGCTGCCAAGCAATGATGATGTCTTCTGCGGCAAAATCAGTAAATCCGCTCCTTTCAACCATGATTGATTCTCTCCGGAGGTCTCGAGCACTGCGTTATGGTAGAGACAGGCGATGGAGTTCGCCGCAACCGCCTCCGAAGGCTGATGACTCCTACCACTTCACTGGTTGGAGTCTCGCTTGCAAACTGTACTTCTGATTTCACTAGGCGCACTGGTTGGCGCGAATCTGCGCTATTTGGTCGGACAATACGCAGCCAGACTGCTTCCCTCCAGCCTGCCCTATGGCACTTTACTCGTGAATATAACGGGCAGCTTTATTCTGGCTGTCTTTCTGGTTTGGACAACGGAACGGGTTCTCGCTGACCCTCGCTGGCGGTTGCTCATCGCGGTTGGGTTCTGCGGCGGGTACACGACGTTCTCCAGCTATGCGTACGAGAGCTTTGCGCTATTTGAGCAGGGGCAATGGGTCACCTGCGCGCTGAACATCCTCGCGAATAATGTGTTGTGCTTGATAGGTACTGTTCTAGGAGCCATGCTCGCGCGAACAATCTAGCAATCCGGTCATGAAAACCGCGGTTCAAGTGACGATGTATCTGAACGAATCGGATCGGTGGCACCATAAACCGCTGCATGCCGAGATACTACAATTCTTGCGGAATGAGAACGTGGCAGGCGCGAGCGCGTTTCATGCGGTTGCAGGTTTTAATGGACGCAACCGCGTACATACGTCTAGTCTCGTTGACGCCGGTGGAAACCTGCCGGTCGTAATCATTTTTGTGGATTTTGAAGAGCACGTCGCCAGAGTGCTTCCGAAGCTTTGCGAAATGGCGCCGTATAGGCTGATCGTGCGCGAAAACGTTACAATCGAGCAGGGCAGCCTGGAGTAAGCGCTGGCGGCAAAGGCGCCGAATAGGGATTCTAGGAAGCGGCGCTGGTCAACTTGCTATCCATGCTGGTCCAGACGGTTCTGATGCTCCCTCCAACGGTTGTAAGGATAGCGATTGAGGTGAGGGCAATGAAAGCTAACAAAAGGGAATATTCGATCATATCTTGCCCATTCTCATCGCGCCAAAAGGCCGTAAGATGCGAGTTAACCATGTGAGGCACTGAGCTTAGAAGATGGTATCCGACCGATTGCAGCCGTTCCTAGCTTCTTATTCCACATCGGCAAACCGGACGTTTCCTTTAAAGAGTGGCCATAGAGCGAAGGGATCTCAGAATATATGAACCGCAATACCTGATGCCAGCTATCCCGCTATCAGGCGCAGGATGACTAGGGTCATGTCATCATGCTGTTTGTTGCCTGCGGCGAACGCGTCGGCATCATTCACGATACGGGCAATCATCTCACCGGCAGGCAAGCCCTGCGAGGCTTCGATGGATCGAATGAGATTGCATTCATCCCACTCCTCCTGCATCGAATTCATGGTTTCGGTAATTCCGTCCGTGAATGCGACTAGCAAATCCCCTGGCTCGAGCACGACAGTTTCTTGCTGGAACGGAAAGTCCTCGAAAAGGCCAATCGCTGTGCCGCCTAGGTCTAACCGGATAGGATCTTGTGGGCGGCCGGAGGACTTAAACAGGAATGGCGGGTTATGACCGGCATTTACGTAAGTAAGGCTCCGGTCCGCAGGGTTGTATTGCGCATAGAAAAAAGTGGCATAGCGGTTCGCGGCCGTGGTGTCGTACGCCAGATGATTAACCTTCTGAAGCATCGCGCCGAGGTCGTTACCCCCGCGCGAGGCTTCCGCACGAAGCGATGCTTGCAGGCTGGCCATCATGAGAGCAGCGGCAATGCCTTTGCCGGAAACGTCCCCGAGTGCGATGCCCAATTTACCGTTCGAGAGCGCCAGGAAGTCGTAGTAGTCTCCGCCGACTCCGAGCGCCGGTCTGCACGCTCCGCAATAGTCCAGACCGGAAATCGGCGGTAGCGTCTGAGGGAAGAGACGCTGCTGGACCTCGCGGGCAATTTCGAGCTCCCGGTTCAACGTCTCCCGTTGCGCTATCTGTTCAGTGATCGCCGATGTCAACCGCGCTACTTCAAGAGCAAGACCCGTCTGAGCTGCGACGGACTCAAGGAGCCGCAGGTCGGTCGTGGAGTATGGTTCTTCTGAGCGCTTTTGTCCGAGACTGATGAAACCGAGCAGCTTCTCTTTAACCAATAAGGGCAAGAGAAGCTCCGGTTTGAGTTCGGCGAGCCGGGAGCGCTCTTCATCAGTCATTCCAGGGGTTCTGTAGAGCTACGAATTGGAGTCGTCGAAGTAAACCCGTGTCGGCTGCTTGGCTTCGCGCGATTGTTGCACGGTCACGGCATTCTCCGGAAACTGGATTGCGGGCACAGGATCAAAGCCGAGTGCGAAGGCGGGCTGGTATGGCCCACTGCCGTCGGTAAGCACGGCCACGCGCGGAACGTGGAGAGATTCTGAGATGCGGCTGGCGACGGTTGCGAGCAAGGGCTGAGTCTCAATAATCGAGCGAACGTTATCGCCAAGCTCGGAAAGAAGCTGCTCGGCGTTATAGGCGTCGCGGAAGAAGCGCCGGTCGATTCAACGCCGGAGTGATTCTAGAACTCTTCTGAGCCCGATCCAGATAGCGACTCCGATCCCGATAATGGCGTAAGGAGCCGGTGAACTGCCGACAGAGCCGACGCGAAAATCGCCGCCCGAGCACAATCGAGACGCTAGGAAGAGCGAACACGTCCGCGCAGCGGGTCACGGGCGCCCGCCGGAAAAAACTCGAACTCCATGGCCCGATAAACCCGAGTACAAAGCAGAAGAGCGGAAAAAGAATGAACATGAGGAGAACAGCAGAGCCAATGACCGAAAATACCTGTCCTCCAGCCCAGTGATCGAACGGCGAACAGTACGCTGGGCTGTCTCTCCGGAGGGGGTCTTCAAGGAATAGGCGACCGTGGCTCGTGAGCAACTCGCCTGGCCGATGCTTCGCGAAGCGCTTCCCCGAAAGCCGCCGTTCCGGTTAGCGGTTTGCCATCGATGGCCAGCACCCTTTCGCCGTTTTGCAATCGAGCGCTCGGTGTCCATGGGAGCACGTACAGGGTAAAGCCGGGTTCGCTCTGGTCGTGAATGATGAGAAACGGGTATTGGGCTACCGTCTTCCCGAACCAGGTTGGAAACCGGTAGACGGTGTAGCGGACTTGATAAACGAGAGCGGTTGCGAGCACCAATGCGAGAGCCGCATAGTGACCCGCAGATCGCCTCGTCAATGGACACGATTTGTACACTGGAACAGAAACCAGGCTACGAAAGTGGCTTGCTAGAGTGGCGTTGCTAGCATTTCGGTGATTCGCCCGTGAATGCAACGAGCAATTCCCTTTTTTAAGCCCCGCATGTAAGGAAGCGGTTTCTCAGGAACCTGTTAACGAACTCACTGCGACAGACCAGTAGTATCGGAACCGCGATGCAGAAGAAAGTGATAAGGTCAGCCATAGTAGCGGCGCTGATGCTCTCGGTATGTGCGTGCTCACGTCCGCCCGATTATTCGGTTACTGCCCGACGCCATGCGCCTCGATTTTGCTGTTGACCCGATGAGCACTCCTGTTCCAGCCGGACCACTACTTCCCGGCCACACCTTCGGCCAGGCGTTCACCGCTTCTCATAATGGTCTGACTAAGATCGAAGTACTCGTTGCGACCTACCGGGCTACTTTGCCCAGCGGGTCTCTTATTCTTCACCTCAGCGGGTACCCGAACCAGCAGAACGAGCTGGCATCGGCGACCATACCAGCGGAAACAATCAAGGACAATAGCTACGTCGCCCTTCAATTCCCGCCCATCAGCAACTCCGGCGGGAAGAGTTACTATTTCTATCTCGAAACCCGCGACATTCCAGCAAAATATGCCCTGACCGTGTGGCGCAGCACTGCCGATGTATATGCCTATGGCGGTTTCTACATCGATCACCGGCCACAGGATCAGGATCTTTATTTTCGAGTGTTTTATTACAGTCCGGGTTCATCCTCGCTCGAGAACTCGATCGTCGCCTCGGGGCAAGACGGTCTGCTATATCTTCTCCAAGGAGGGGAACGCCGCTGGATCCGGGACACGCGGTGGTTAGCACCCATGGATATGCGTCACAGCCATACATTTCGTTGCCCCTCTCTCAATTGCGGCAGATCCCGGTGGGACCCTCTATTGGCTATTTCCCATTAAATAGGCAAATCCGGATAGCCAACTATACTGCGGTTCTTTTCCTGTTTTTTTTTCTCGCTACTTACAAAAAAGAGTGGCTTCTCAAAACACAACGCGCATCAGCTGCCTTATTGCAAACTTGGTCTCTGGATTCCAGAGCTCTTCTGTTGGCCGGTTTTGTCTTGCTCATGTGGCTCCGCGCGCCGTCGTTGCTGGTTCATCCTCGCTTTTGGGCCGAAGAGGGCACGTACTGGTTCCAGTACGCTTCTACACATTCGCTAATGCAAGATCTCTTTTTTCTCTTTCCTCCGTCCGGCTATTTGAACTTGATGGCCAATATAGGCGGTGTCCTATCGTCCGCGACGGCTCGATTCCTGAAAATCGAATACGCGCCTCTCGCTACCACGATCGCGGCATTTCTCGTCCAGGGCTTGCGATAGCCATAATTCTGTACGGGAAATCCCGGCTGTTCAGTTCGCGATGGAGGGCTGTTTCCGGATGTCTGATTGTATTGTTTGCGCCCACCTCCGTTCCGGAAGTCTGGCTAAACACAATCAATTCGATGAGCTATCTCGGGTTGATTGCCCTGCTGCTTTTGTTCGAAGGCGCGTCGGCGTGGCCGGCCTGGGTTAAATGGGCGGCACGAAGCATCCTCGTGCTCTGCGGATTATCCGCTGCTTACTCGATCGCGTTGCTCCCCTTGTTCCTCCTCTCGTTTTTCCGGCATCGAGAGCGGGAGCGGAAAGTGCAGTGCATTATTCTGGGCAGTTGTCTTCTCGTCCAAATTGGCTGCCTTATCTTTACCAAGTGGGAGGGCGTAGGCTTGCAGCACCGCGGTACCGATGTGCTGGCCGATCTGTCCGCCATTAACGTCTTGTTTTTGCATATGGCGGTTCCAGCGCTGGGTGAGAATTTTGCGCACCTCCTGTTCGGCGCCTTGGGGCTCATGGGTGCCTGCATGGCGGCGAACTCTTTCGCGCATGTATGGGATCCCAGCATCCGGGTTGCCGGTGTGTTAGCGTTCGTCATCATCGTTGGAGTTTTCTGGCTCTTGTTGCGCCGCGGGAATGAAAACAAGATCTTCCTAGGTGCCTCATTTCTGATTTTTGCGGTTCTAACATGTGTTGGTTCTTTGTATTCGGTTCCGAGTGGCCGTTATGCCTTTCTGCCCGGTCTGGCTTTTCTGTTCTTACTGTTGTCAAATATCGAACGTCGCGGCGGGCGGGTTCGCTCTCTCATCTGCATGCTCGTTCTGAGCTTCGCGCTTGCAAACGGAATCGTTTCGTATCGCCTGCACCCGGACCCGAATCAGCCAATGTGGTCTCGCGAGGTCGCGAAGTGGAGGACGGACCATAAATATAAACCAAGAATTTGGCCGTCTTGGTGGAGGGTAACGCTGAACCCAAACTAACGGTTTAATAATGCGGCTATGTACAAGACGATTTCACAATGCCGAATTTGCGGTAACGTCGAGTTCGATAGCATCCTGGATCTCGGCGTTCAGGCATTGACCGATGTTTTCCCACGCCACCCAGCGACCCGGTGCCAACTGCCCCTACCGTCTTCCCGAACCAGGTTGGAAACCGGTAGACGGTGTAGCGGACTTGATAAACGAGAGCGGTTGCGAGCACCAATGCGAGAGCCGCATATTGACCCGCAGATCGCCTCGTCAATGAACGCGATTTGTACACTGGAACAAAAACCATGCTACGAAAGTGGGTCGTTAGAGTGGCGCTGCTAACACTCCGCTGATTCCGTCCGTGAATGCAGAAGAAAGTGACAAGGCCGGCCATAGTAGCGGCGCTCCTGCTCTCGGTATGTGCCTGCTCGCGTGCGCCCGATTATTCGGTTCCCGTGCCCGACGCCACGCGCCTCGATTTCGCTGTTGACCCGGTGAGCACCCCTGTTCTTGCCGGACCGCTGAGTCAGGGCCACACATTCGGCCAGGCGTTCATTGCTGCTCATAATGGTCTCACTAAGATCGAAGTGCTGGTCGCGACTTATGGAGCTACTTTGCCCAGCGGAGATTTGTTTTTTCACCTCAGTGGCTACCCGGACCAGCAGAACCAGATCGCAACGGCCGCCATGCCCGCGAGCACGATCCAAGATAATAGCTACGTCGCCTTTCAATTTCCCCCCATCGATAACTCCGCTGGAAAGAGTTATTACTTCTACCTCGAAACGCGCGACATTCCACCCAAATATGCGATTACCGTCTGGCACAGCACCGCCGATATATATGCCGGTGGCCGCTTCTTCATCGATCGTCAGCCACAGAATCAGGATCTTTATTTCCGGGTCTTTTATCACAGCTCGGGTCCCTCGCTGGAGAACTCCCTAATCGCCTCGAAAGAGGAGGGGATGCTATACCTCGTCAAAACCGGAGAACGCCGATGGATCCGGGATCCGCGCTGGCTAGCTAGCCATGGGTATTCCTCCCAGCCAATCGTTTGGTTGCCGCTCGCTCAATTGCGGCAGATCCCGGTGGGACCCTCGATTGGCTATTTCCCCTTAGCTACGCAAATTCACATCGGCACTTACACTGCAATTCTTTTCCTGTGCTTTTTTGCCGGCACTTACAAAAAACAGTGGCTCCGTCACATGCAGCGCGGATCAGGTGTCTACTTAGAAACCTGGTCCCCGAACTCCAGAGCTCTTCTGCTGGCCGGCTTTGTCTTCCTGATGTGGCTTCGCGCGCCGTCCTTGCTGATTCATCCCCGCTTTTGGGCCGAAGAGGGCACCACCTGGTTCCAGTACGCTTACACGCATTCGGTAATGCAAGGTCTGTTCTTTCTTTTTCCACTATCCGGCTATCTGAACTTCATGGCCAACATAGGCGGTGTCCTGTCGTCCCTGACGGCTCGATTCCTGAAAATCGAATACGCACCGCTCGCTACCACCCTCGCGGCATTTCTCGTCCAGGGGCTTGCGATAGCCATCATTCTGTACGGGAAATCCCGGCTGTTCAGTTCGCGATGGAGGGCTGTATCCGGATGCCTGATCGTACTGTTTGCGCCTACGTCCGTTCCGGAAGTCTGGCTGAACACAATCAATTCGATGAGCTATCTCGGATTGATCGCCCTGCTGCTTTTGTTCGAAGACCCGTCGGCGTGGCGGCCGTGGGTTAAGTGGGCCGCACGAAGCATTCTGGCGCTCTGCGGATTATCCGCTGCTTACTCGATTGCGCTGCTCCCGTTATTCCTCCTGTCGTTTTTCAGGCATCGAGAGCGGGAGCGCAAAGTGCAGTGCTTTATTCTGGCCGTTTGTCTTCTCGTCCAAATTGGCTGCCTTTCCTTTACCAAGTTCGTGGGCGGAGGCTTGCCGCATCGCGGTACTGAAGTGCTGGCGGATCTCTCGTCCATTAACGTGCTGTTTTCGCATATTGCAGTTCCAGCACTGGGAGAGAATTTTGCATACGCTCTGTTCGGCGTCTTGGGACTCACTGGCGCCTGCATGGCGGCGAACTCTTTCGCCCATCCATGGGACCCGACGATCCGGGTTGCCGGTGTGTTATCGTTCATCATCATTGTTGGAGTTTTCTGGCTCTTGTTGCGCCGCCGGAATGAAAATAAGTTCTTCCTAGCTGGGTCATTTCTGATCTTTGCGGTTCTCACATGCGTCGGTTCTTTGTTTTCGGTTCCGAATGGACGCTACGCGTTTCTGCCAGGCCTGGTTTTTCTGTTCTTACTGTTGGCAAACATCGAATCCGGCGGCAGGCGCATTCGCTCTCTCACTTGTATGCTCGTTCTAAGCTTCGCCCTTGCAAACGGAATCGTTACGTATCGGATGAAGCCGGAACCGGGTTCGCCAATCTGGTCTCGCGAGGTGGCGAAGTGGAGGGCCGACCATACATATAAACCTAGAGTTTGGCCGTATTGGTTGAATACCCGGGTAGCCTTACCCAACTGAGCGTTTGAGAATCGGCGCTATGTATAAGACGATTTCACAATGCCGAATTTGCGGTAACGTGGAGTTCGATAGCATCCTGGATCTGGGCACTCAGGCGCTGACCGGCGTTTTCCCACGTGAACGCAGCGCGCCGGTGCCAGCCGGCCCTCTCGAGCTCATTAAGTGCCGCAGCAATGAGGCGCGGAGAAGCGTGCGGCCTTGTACAGCTTCGCCACTCGTTCGAAGCCGGTGAGATGTATGGGATGAACTACGGCTATCGGTCCGGCCTTAACCAGTCCATGGTGCGGCATCTCGAAGACTTGGCCGGCAAAGTCAAATCCATCGTGCGCCTCGTTCCCGGGGATCTCGTGCTCGATATAGGCAGCAACGATGGCACGCTGCTTAAAGCTATTGACGAACCCGGTCTTCGGCTTATCGGAATGGATCCCGACAGGAGTGAAATTTCGTCAGTATTACCCGCCGCACATCCGCCTGATCCCTGACTTCTTCTCGGCGGAGCGTTTCCGAACCGAAGCCGGCCGGGATAGAGCCCGCATTGTGACTTCGATCGCGATGCTCTACGATCTCGAGTCGCCGCTCGATTTCATGCTGCAAGTACGCGAAGTCCTTGCGACCGATGGCGTCTGGCTTTTTGAGCAGAGCTATCTGCCTACTATGCTGGCGCGGAACTCCTATGACACCGTCTGCCACGAGCACTTGGAATACTACACGCTGAAGCAGATACTTTGGATGGCGGCTCGCGCCGGGCTTAAGATTCTCGATGCAGAACTGAACGATGTTAACGGCGGCAGTTTCTGTGTCGTTGCCAGCCGGGAGGAGGCTCCCTATCCGCGAAATGAGGCCGCAATCTCAACGCTGCTTCGCGAAGAGCGTGACTCCGGGTTGGATGGCCTCTCTATTTACGCTGAGTTCAGGGATCGAATTTTGCGCAATCGCGACCAGCTCAGGTGCTTTCTTCGCGAATCTCGCAAAAATGGCGACCGCGTGCTCGGCTATGGAGCCTCGACGAAAGGGAACGTGATTCTACAGTTCAGCGGCATCACAGCCGAGGATCTTCCATTCATCGCTGAGGTGAATGCCGATAAGTTCGGCTCCTTCACGCCGGGCAGCCTGATCCCTATTATTTCCGAAGCTCAAGCCCGCGCGATGACGCCCAGTGCTTTCCTGGTCTTACCCTGGCATTTCCGCGCTCACATCATCCAGAGAGAGAATCAGTTTCTCGCGGCTGGCGGCAAATTGATTTTCCCCCTGCCGAACCTCGAGGTCATCAGTGAAGAGAGCTCTGATCGTCGGGTTTAGTGGTCAGGACGGAAGCTATCTGGTCGAGCACTTAACGGCACGAGAGTACATTGTGGCCGGCATTGGCCGAGGCACGGTGCTCGGTGCTTTGCCAGGTGGCTCGCCGGTCGACATTCGAGACAGTTGCGCAGTGCGGAGGGTTGTTGCCGCATTTGCGCCGGATGAAGCCTACTATCTCGCTGGGTTTCACCACGCCTCCGAGTCTTTCCCGGTGAGTGAGTACGATCTCGTCCAGCGCAGTTTTGAAATTAATACCTTGGCGCTTGATAATTTCCTCCGCGCGATCGCCTCGCGAGTCCCCTCGTTCCCGATTGTTCTATGCCGCCTCATCTCACGTTTTTGGCGAGCCCGCGGAAGCCGTTCAGGACGAGAATACTCCTCTCGATCCAGTCTGCCCGTACGGAATTTCAAAAGCCGCAGGTGTGCATCTCTGCCGTTATTATCGTCGTCGGCACAACGTATTTTCGAGTGCAGGAATCCTCTATAATCATGAGTCTCCACGGCGTCCACCGACGTTCGTTTTCCGTAAAGTGGTTCAGGCGGCAGTGAACATCAGCAAGAAGAGTCAGGATAAACTCGTGCTTGGCAGTCTCGATGCACGCATTGATTGGGGCTATGCGCCAGATTACGTGGATGCGATGTGGAGGATTCTTCAGCTCGATAACCCGAGAGATTTTGTTATCTCGAGCGGTGAGCTACATTCGGTCCGCGATCTCGTTGCGGTCGCGTTCGAAACCGTCGGGCTTGACTGGAGAGCGCATGTCGAAGTTGATCCTGGTATTGCACGCAAGCCGCGATCCAGCGTTCTGAGAGGAGACAGCTCGATGCTCCGCTCCTGCACTGGCTGGCGCCCCGTCAAAGCATTCCGGGAGATAGTCCAGGAAATGGTCAAAGCAGAGATCCAAAATGAAAATTGAGCGGCTATTAATTTTCGTTCCGACGTACAACGAAGCGGAAAACGTGGAAGTGCTATTCAATCACCTCAGTGGATTGAACATTGATGCGGACATCCTCTTTCTGGACGACAATTCCCCGGATGGCACTGGAGGGATCATTGATCGTATCGCGGCGGAAAATCCACGCGTCCACACCATTCACCGTGCAGGCAAACAGGGCATCGGGAGCGCCCATGCCGTCGGAATCCGCTGGGCTTATGAGCATGGGTTCCAGTTGCTCATTACGATGGATTGCGATTTTACGCATTCTCCCGATCGCATTCCCGACTTTCTGGCCTACGCCGGCGAATACGAAATCGTAATCGGTTCACGATACTTGCAAGCGGGTAGCCTGAGTAGTTGGAACTTATTGCGAAAAGCGCTGACGCGCGTCGGGCATCTACTCACTACTACGTTGCTCCGTATGCCCTATGATGCGACCGGTGCTTTCCGCCTCTACCGGCTGGACCGCATCCCGGCTGGCGTTTTCGATTTGGTCTATTCGCACAGCTACTCGTTCTTCTTTGAGAGCTTGTATGTCCTTTGGCTTAACGGCTGCCGGGTTAAGGAGATCTCTCTCGATTTGCCAGCCCGAACCTATGGCCACTCCAAGATGGCATGGAGGGATGCCGTGCACAGCACGCTGCTCCTGATCTATCTGTTCCTCAAGACCGTTGTCGATCGCGAATCGCTCTTATACGCCGAGCCTTTCAGCGCCGCTGCCGATTTGACGCCAACCAGAGTGCAGCAGGAATGGGATGCGTACTGGCTCTCGAAGACGAATCCCAGTGCCTTGATGTATGACCTGATTGCCGCCTTTTACCGAAAATTCATCATTCGACGCATATTGAGTCATTTCATCACCAAACACTTTACTTTGAATGCCAAGCTGCTTCATGCAGGCTGCGGTAGCGGGCAAGTGGATAATTTCGATAGCAATGTTGCCGGGAAAGTACGTATTTCGGCCCTTGACATTTCGTCTCAGGCGCTCAGCCTTTACCGCAAATTCCAGCCTAATTTTGTCGAGCTCATCCATGGCAGCATCTTCGACATTCCGGTTCCCAACGAGTCGTTTGAGGGTGTGTATAACCTCGGAGTCATGGAGCACTTCACGGAGGGAGAAATTCACCGGATTTTGGTCGAGTTTCATCGCGTGCTGAAGCCGGGTGGCAAGATTGCTCTATTCTGGCCTCCGTCGTTCGGCCTTACAGTGCGTGTCCTCGCCGCGGTGCACTGGGTGTTTCACAGGCTAGGGAAACGCGACCTTAAACTACATCCCGACGAAATCACCCACGTTCGTTCGAAAGACCAGGTGCGGCGTTATCTCGAGGCGAGCGGCTTCTCGCTCATCGAATTCTATTTCGGCGCGCGCGACCTCTTCACTCAGGCTGTCATCATTGGTCAGAAGAGCGCCTGGAATCCCAGCACGGTCGGCCGCGTCGCCACACGGCCTCTCGCGTCCTCCAATCATCTTTCTGCCGATCTCTCGGCGACCCGCAACTGGCAATCGTGAAGCGAGCGCTCATAACCGGCATAACCGGACAGGACGGTTCCTATCTTGCGGAGTTCCTCCTGACGAAAGGGTACGAAGTCCATGGGCTCAAGCGGCGCTCCAGCAGCTTCAATACCGGGCGCCTCGACGATATCTACGAAGACTGGCACGAAAAGGACAACCATATGTTCTTACACTTCGCCGATATGTCGGATTCCAGCAGCATATGGCACGTACTCTACGTGGTTCAGCCGGATGAGATTTACAACCTTGCGGCTCAGAGTCATGTCCGGGTGAGTTTTGACATTCCTGAGTACACTTGTGACATTACGGCAAACGGTGCGCTCCGGCTCCTCGAAGGCATCCGCCGGATCGGCCTCAAGACGCGGTTCTACCAAGCCTCTTCTAGTGAGATGTACGGCTCGGCCCCGCCTCCTCAGAACGAATCCACGCCTTTTTACCCAAGAAGCCCTTACGCTTGCTCTAAGCTGTTCGCTCACACCATCACTGTCAATTATCGTGAGAGCTACAACCTGTTCGCTTGCAGCGGTATTCTGTTCAATCACGAATCACCGCGGCGCGGCGAGACGTTCGTCACGCGCAAGATCGCGCGCGCAGTCGCCCACATCGAGATGGGACTCCAAAACAAGCTTTATCTCGGAAACCTTGAAGCGTACCGCGACTGGGGGTACGCGCCCGAGTACGTCGAGGCAATGTGGATGATGCTCCAGCAGGACGAACCCCGCGATTATGTGATCGGAACGGGCGAGAGCCATTCTGTCCGGGAGTTCCTGGAGCTCGCATTCGCCCGTGTCGGCCTCGATTGGCGCCAGTTTGTGGACATCGATCCCCTCTACTATCGCCCGACGGAGACGGATACTCTGCTCGCAGATCCAACTAAGGCCAGACAGCACCTTCAGTGGCGTCACCGCGTAGCGTTTCGCGAGTTAGTTCACATTATGGTGGATGCTGAGCTGGAGGCGTTGAAGTCTCGGAAGGCAGTCGCAGCTTCGGTGGAGAGATAGTCCGGGCACTTAGCGGACTTGATAAACGAGAGCGGCCGCGAGCAGGAATACGAGAGCAGCATAGTGACCTGTAGATCGCCTCATCAATGCGCGAGATTTGTACACTGGAACAAAACCATGCTGCGAAAGTGCGTTCCTACCGTGGCACTCGTGGCCGCTTGCGCCGCTGTGCTCCTCTGCGCACCCGAAACTCCGAGCACGCCGGCCCCGAAAATCGACAAGCAAAAGCTCGAAACGTACATTCGCTATGCAGAAGGTTATTCGCCGGAGGTGAAGATGGCGATCGACGATCCGGTGCCCAGCGCATTCCCGGGCTATTTCCGGGTACTTGTGCATCTGAGCGCCGGCACTCATAAGCTGGACCGGGTGTATTACGTCACACCGGACGGCGTGCAATTCATCAACGGAAGCATTTGGAAGCTGAATGAGAGCCCGTTTCTCGATACTCTCGAACACCTGCCCACTGATGGGCCCTCCTTCGGGCCATCAAACGCGAAAGTGACGGTTGTGGTGTTTAGCGACTTCGAATGTCCCTATTGCCGCGAACTGGCGAAAACTGTGCGCGACAACATTCCGCAGAAATATCCGAACGACGTTCGGGTGGTGTTTAAGGATTTCCCGATTGATTCGATTCATAAATGGGCACGAGCGGCGGCGGAAGCGGCTCACTGTCTGGCGAGCCAAAAGCCCGAGGCGTTCTGGGCGTTTCACGACTGGGTTTTCGAACATCAGCAGGAAGTCAATGAAACCAATCTGCGCGAATCAGGTGCTGGCGTTTGCCAAGCAGCAAAATCTGGACGTCCTGCAGGTTTCAAGCTGCCTTGAGAGTCACGCCACCGCCCAGCAAGTGAGCCAGAACGCGCAGATTGGGGCGGCGCTGCAGATTTCGAAGACGCCCACCATGTTTGTGAATGGCCGGATGGTCGACGGATCCGTGACTTGGGATACGCTGGACAACATCATCAAATTGGAGCTGAACCGTCCCAAAGAGATTGCGGCCGGTTCTGCAGAGAAGTGTTGCGAAGCGAGTATCCCCACCATCGCGAAGCAATAGGGCGGCTACACGGTACTGCATAAGCGGAAACTGGTACGCCGCTCAAAACTTCACCCGCCCGTTTTGCCTGCCGATACGGTACATTGGGTGCATCGCTATCGCGGTACGCCGAGACTAAACAGAACAGGTGAATCAGCGACGTGCTAGCGACGGCGGACAATCTAATGGAAACTGTGGGTGTGGGAGCTTTTCGGCTACCGCCTTTAATTTTGCATCCCTTCTCAAGCGCGGAGGACAGTTCTGTTCTCATGGAAAGCTCGCGCGCGAGCCTCGCGCTGCAAGGCTTTATCCCGAAGCAAGACAGTTCGGCTCAAGATCTTGACGAGCAGCTTGTCAAAGGCCGTTACGCGGAGCTCCGGATGCTTTTCTACATCGGGAAGGATCTCGTCCGCTGGATGGAACAGTGCGCAGAGACCGCGACTCGCATCTGGAGCATTCCCGAACCGGCGTATTCGGCCGGAAACTTTCGCTGTTCTGCTGGTGCAACAGATACCGGCTCATGTGCGTACCAAGCTCGAGACCTGGGGCGTGCTGGACTTTTGCTCTCTGTTCCGCCGCGCCATCGGGCTGCATGCGGTCTTTCACGATCTCCCCGCTACGGAAGGCTTCAGTCCCGATTTTCTGCGCCGCTACCACCGCTATGTAGACCACTGGTATCAGCAGCGCTTGAAGGATGCAGGCTTCGATTCGCCGCAAAGCGATGAGTTTACGTTTGATCTCTACGCCTCGGGCGAGTACACGCTGATGCTCGAGCAAAGCTGGGGCAAGGAAGCCACGGAAGAGAGCGCGCCGCTCGAGTAGCACGCGCGCGAAGGCTCTCGGCGCATCCATCCTACAGGATGTTAATGGCTCGCGCCGCAAGAATGGCGATCGTGCCGAGCGAAATCAGGCTCTGAATCATCATCAGCGCTTTTGCCCAGCGCGAGAGTACGGGAACGTCGGTGGGCGAGAATGCGGTGCTCGTGTTGAAAGCCAGGAACAGGTAATCCATAAAGCCGGGCTTCCAGGGCGGCGCCCAGATTTGTGCCCGGCTGCTCCATCATTTGCGGGAAAAGAAACGCGCCTTCGCCATGCGACCCGCGCAGATCTCTGCTGTGAGGCCCGCCCGCATCGAGCCGCCAATACCAGGACGCGAACACAAGAATATTACTCAGCCACAGTGCCGCGGCGGATCGCAAAAGCTGTGTTGGAGATTCTCGTTTGGTGGGCAGGCCTGAAATCAGTAGTCGACAAGCGACCAAATCACGGCTGCAGTCATGACTGCCGAGAGCAAGACTCCCAAACGGAAGTTCAATTTCGCGTTGCCCAGCTGATGCGCAGTTATGGTTGCGACGAGCAGAACACAGAAAACGATCAGCAGTAACCAGTTTGGTCCCAGAGTGAGGCTCTCGGGCAGAGATAGATAAAGCCCGGCGGTTGCGAGCACCGCGACTGCTGCCGGCCAACGCGGTTCCGGTTGAGAAATGTTCGGGGAGTCATCTGCACGGCTTGTCATGACTGAATCGATGAGTGTACACGGCTAATCTGGCAGAGTGAGCCAACCGATTCGATTAAAGATTGTGCAGGTGGGCGAAGGCGTACTGAGGCAACGCGCGCGCTCGCTTGAACGCGGCCGAGATCCGCAGCCGGGAGATTCAGGACCTCATCGAGTGGATGCGTGAGACGATGCACGATGCGCCGGGCGTCGGCTTGGCAGCTCCGCAGACCGGCCTGTCGTTGCGTCTCGCCGTGATTGAAGACAAGCCGGAATATACACGAGATGCTCCTGAGGCGGCTCTCAAAGAGCGCGAGAGGAAGCCCGTTCCGTTTCACGTCATCATGAATCCTAGAATCAGCTTTCAGCCTGGCTCGACGCTCGAGTTCTTCGAAGGGCTGCTTGAGCTTGTCCGGCTTCACGGCTCTGGTTCCGAGGGCCCGCGAGGTGAAAGTCGAGTGTCTCGATCACCGGGGTGAGCCGAAGGTGATCCAAGCCTCGGGCTGGTACGCGCGAATTCTGCAGCACGAGATCGATCATCTCGAGGGGACGCTTTACATTGACCGCATGCACTCGCGCACATTCATGAGCTGTCGAGAATTTCAACCGGCACTGGAAGGATAAGTCGATCGCCCAGGTTCGCGAGTCACTCGGGTTGAAGTAGAGGCTGGCATTCCGCCGCACTCATTTGTTTCGTTCGCGGCAAACTCCTGCAGCTCCGGATAGTGGGCGAGAAGGGTGGGAGGAACGGCAACAGGCTGGCCGCGCAGAATGGACGAAATCTCGAGCGCGTTCACGACCGCCTTTCCGAGGAAATGGTTGTTGGTCACGACGTAGGTATCATTCGTCGCCTGCTCTACCGCTTTGACGCGATCCAGCCACGGATCGAGCTCCTTAAGCGAATAGAGGTAGTCGTAGCGCTCGTGCACTTGCCGGTTTTCCGTAAACCAGCTTTGGTAATTCCGCCCGTGCAAGCGCACATAGCCGACCGGGCGAGGTTGCGACGGCGCTCGGCTTCATCGATCTTTTAAACAGCGGCTGATCGATGTTGCAGAGCCCGAGCTCGAGCTGCTCGAAGACATCGAGCATCCCCGGCTCGCTCCAGCTCGCATGACGAACTTCGAGCACCAGCGGATATTCGGCAAATCGAGCCCGGAGCCGCGCAACGTATTCGCGATTTTCCTGCGTGTTGCGGAACGACCATGGAAACTGCAGCAGCAGCGCGCCCAGCCGTCCGGCTTCGAAAAGCGGCGTTAAGCCCTCCTTGAACTCTCTTTCGTCCGCCGCGGTTGCGTTGCGATCATGCGTGAAGCCGCGCCACAGCTTCGCCGTAAATTTGAAATTCTCGCTTCTTCTGAACGCGCTCGAGCCAAGTCATCGCCGTTTTCGCCGGAATCGGCCTGTAGAAGGAAACATTGATCTCGAGCGTGTCGAAATACTCGGCGAGATAGGACGGTTCATTAAAGCCGCGCGGTTTCGGCGCCGGGTACACGATGCCCGACCAGTCTTTGTACGACCAACCGGCTGGGCCTATCCGAGTCAAATTCAGCTAACGCGAGGTCGACTGCTCGTAGTTGTAGGCGACGCGAAACATCGTGGCTTCATCGAAATGCTTCGCGAAGATTTGCAGGCCGATGGGAAGGCCTTCGGGCGATTCACCGCAGGGCACGCTCATGCACGGCACGCCCGAAAGATCGCCCGTCAGCGTGTAAACGTCCGACAAATACATGGCGAGCGGATCGTCAATTTTTGCGCCGATTTTGAAAGCGGGAATCGGCGATACGGGGGTGACGATAGCGTCCACCTGCTTGAAAGCTTCGGTGAAATCGCGCGTTACAAGAGTGCGCACTTGCTGGGCTTTGCGGTAGTACGCTTCGTAATAACCGGCGCTCAACACATATGTGCCGAGCATGATGCGGCGCTTTACTTCCGCGTCCGAAGCCGCAGCCACGCGTATTGCGATACATGTCTGTGAGCGTCTCGCCGTCATTTCGCGTCGTATAGCGCACCCCGTCGTAGCGAGCCAAATTCGAGCTAGCTTCAGCCGTAGCGATGATGTAGTAGCACGAGAGCGCGTATTTCGTGTGCGGCAGGCTGATGTCGCGCACTTCGCAGCCGAGCGTCTGAAGCTGCTTTATCGCGGCGTGCACCACATCGCCTGTTTCCGCGCCGAGGCCCTCGAAATATTCCTTGGGCAGGCCAAGCTTTAGGCCCCGGACCGGGTGTTTCATCAGGTCTTGGTAGTCATCAACTGGCGCGAAGGCGGAGGTCGAATCGAAATCGTCGCGGCCCGCGATCGAGCGCAGCACCGTGGCTGCATCTTCGACATTGCGCGCAAACGGCCCAATATGATCGAGCGAACTGGCGAAAGCAGTCAAGCCATAGCGAGATACTCGACCGTAGGTCGGCGTAACGCCGACTACGCCACAGAAGCTGGCGGGTTGACGAATGGAGCCGCCCGTGTCTGACCCGAGTGACACTACGGCGGTACCCTGCGCGACAACTGCGGCCGAGCCTCCGCTCGAGCCCCCGGGTACACGATCGAGCGCTTTCGGATTGCGCACCGGACCGAAGGCTGAATTCTCGTTCGAAGAACCCATGGCGAACTCGTCGCAATTGGTCTTGCCGATAATGACCGCGCCTTCCTCTTCAAGGCGGAAAACCGCCGTTGCATCGTAAGGGGGAACATAGCGCTCGAGAATCCGGGAGCCGCAGGTCGTGCGCAAGCCTTTTGTGACGATGACGTCCTTGATTGCAACCGGCACGCCCGCCAAGCTTCCGGCATGCTCGCCGTTTGCGATCTGCGCAGTCGACCCGGGCGGCTGCCTCTAAGGCGCGCTCGGGTGAGAACGTCAGATAAGCATTCGTGGCGGGATTCTCCTTTTTGTGCGAAAGAGAGCGCAGCGTCGGCGAGATCCGTCGCGGTGAACGCCTTCCGCTTCAGGCCGTCGCGAATGGAAGAAACCGTCAATGACGCGATGGACTCAGCCAGATTCACTTTTCGATTACGCGCGGCACTTTGAAGTAGCCTGCCCCTTTTGCTGCCGCGTTCGCAAGCGCATCTTCATTGCCGAGCGGTCTTTTCGGTACGTCTTCGCGCAGAGTCGCGATCTCGTCTTCGTCGAACAAAACCTGAGCCATCGGTTCTACATCGCTGGTGTCGAGCTCGTTCAGCTGCTCGATATGCGTCAAGATTTGACCCAGGTCGTGAGCCATCCGGCGCACCTCTTCTTCGGTCAGGCGCAGATTGGCGAGATCGGCGACGTAGCGGACTTCTTTATCGGTTAAGTTCACGGATTCTTCTCGCGCGCGAGTCGATATACCTTCTTAGCACGGCCTCAGAGAGGAGCGCTCTACTGACCAGAACCAGTCTTGAGGGGATGACGCGCGAGCGCCGGCATCTCGGCGCGCTGAGGTTGCCGCCTCGGAATCGCGATCCTGAATTCGACGTCCTGAATCGTGTCACTGCCCGTCAGTTTCCGCAGCCGGTCCACAATGTGACCCGTTAGCGTGTGAAGTTGCCGCTGCCACGTTGCGTCTTCGACTTCGACGACCAGCGTGGTCCGCACCAGCTTAATTCCGGACGTATGTGCCGCGATGGCTTTGCCGACGGCCGAGGGCCAGGCTGCGCGCGCGAGATCGTCCTCCGTCATCACTTGACGAGAGAGTTTGCTGTTTTTTATAAGCCGGGCGGCGCGTTCCATCGACAAAAGATGTCCTTGACTGCGGGACGGCAGGGGGGAAGAACAGATTAGAGTCGCAGTGTAGCACGAAATGCGGAAATCAGGCGCTGGCGCCCAACTCAGTCCGGATTGCGTCAGCAATGCGAGTACTCCAGCGGTCGACTTCTTCGTGAGATTCCGCCTCGATCATGACGCGCGCCAGTGGCTCGGTCCCGGAGAATCGAACGACGACCCGGCCGGTGTCACCGAACTGGCGTTCCGCTGCCTGAATTTCGGCTTGGACGGCATGAAGCTCCGATAATGGCCGCTTGTGCTTGACGCGAACATTCACAAGTTTTTGTGGAAATGTTTTCACCTCGTCCGCCAAAGCATCGAGCGTCTGGCCGGAATCGCGCATCACTTCGAGTACTCGCAATGCGGTCAGGAGACCATCTCCGGTGGTTGCGTACTCGGAAAAGATTACGTGTCCCGACTGTTCGCCTCCCAGCACAGCGCCATGCTTCAGCATTTCTTCGAGCACATACTTATCGCCGACCGGTGTGCGCAGCATGCGGATGTCGTAAACCTCGAGCGCCTTCTCGAGGCCCAGGTTGGACATGATTGTCGCGACGACGAGATTTCCCGCCAATCTGCCCGCGCGCTTCAGAGCTAAGCCGGACAGGAATAGCACTGCATCGCCGTCGACGATTTTCCCGGTGCCGGAGACGAACAGCGCCCGGTCCGCATCGCCGTCGAACGCAATCCCCAAGTCCGCGCCAATTTCAATGACGCGCTGCTGAAGACGGTCGAGGTGCAAGGAGCCGCAGTTTAAATTGATGTTGCGGCCGTCGGGTGACGCGCAGATCCAGTCAACATTCGACCCGACGCGCTCAAAGAGCGCAGGCGCAAGCTCGGCCGCAGACCCGTTCGCGCAATCGATCACAAGCCGAAAGGGCAAAGCGCCGCTGACGGTTTTGGCTAAGTAATCAATGTAGAGATCGTGCAGGCTGCTATCTGCCTTGAGCTGCTTCGGAACGGGCTGCTCGCTTGTGGTTAGCCAATCTCCCAGCAGGCTTTCGAGACCGATCTCAATGTGATCGGGAAGCTTGTAGCCGGAATGGCTGACGACCTTGATGCCGTTGTCCTCATACGGATTGTGTGAAGCCGAAATCATCACGCCCGCGATGAAAGGGCCTGTTCGGGTGAGGTAGGCAACACCCGGCGTGGTAATCACTCCGGCAAATCTGGAGGACACGCCCACCCGAGCCAGCCCGCCTGCGACCTGCGCCGCGAGCCACGGCCCGCTTTCCCGGGTATCCATGCCGATCAGGACCTCAGTGGAGTGCTCGTTTACCGTTCTGCGCCGCTGCCTGCCGGGCCCAGGTTCCCAGCGCCACCCCGACTCCGTGCGCGGTTCTGGGATCGAGCGGCGGCTCGCCCGCTATGCCGCGGATTCCATCGGTTCCGAAAAGCTGTCTCGACAAAATTTCTCCCAGCCGGAAGCTAGCTGCTTCCCATCTTATAGTGCTTTGACAGTAAAGAAGAGCGTTTTGCAAGGGGAAGATATCAATTCAGATCGGCTCGGGCAGTAGAATCGATACTGGAACGAATGAACATATCGGTCAAGAGCGAATATGCTCTTAAGGCGGTTTTCGATCTTGCCTCACAATACTTAGCTGGCCGGGATGGCGCAGGACAGATGCTCCCCATCAAGATTGCAGATATCGCTAAGCGCCAGAAAATACCGCAGAAGTTCCTGGAACTGATCCTTGCGGGGCTGAAGCAGAACGGCTTTGTGGATTCGCGCCGCGGCGCCGAGGGCGGATACTTGCTCGCGCGATCTCCGGATTCGATCACGGTGGGTGAGGTGTTGAGGGCGGTCGAAAACGTAAAGGGAGGCTCCCGGCCACACGCTAACGATCCTTTTACGGAGATCTGGCATCGCGTCGACAGTGCCGTTTCCGACGTTCTCGACCAGACTACGTTCGCGGACCTCGCACGCGCTTGGCAGGAAAAACACGCCCAGTACGTGCCCAATTGGGAGATCTGAACATCAGTGCTTTATCCAGACGCCTCATTCAGCATTGGGCGTACGCCCTTAGTGAAGCTAAACCGCGTGGTAAACGGCGCGAAGGCGACCGTGCTCGCAAAGATCGAGGGCCGGAATCCTGCGTTCTCGGTCAAGGACAGGATCGGCTCGGCGATGATCTGGGACGCGGAGGAGCGCGGGCTGCTGAAGGCCGGCAAGGAAATTGTCGAGCCTACGAGCGGCAATACCGGCATTGCACTCGCCTATGTCGCCGCCGCGCGCGGCTACCCCATAACGCTCACCATGCCCGAGACCATGTCCATGGAACGGCGTAAAGTTCTGAAGGTTCTCGGAGCGAACTTGATTTTGACTGACGGCGCAAATGGGATCGCTGGTGCGATCGGCAAAGCCGAAGAGATCCGGGCCTCCGATCCGGACCGCTATTTCGTCCCGCAGCAGTTCAATAACCCCGCGAATCCGCGCATTCACTTCAGAACCACAGGCCCTGAAATTTGGGAAGACACGCAGGGCAAAGTGGATGTGCTCGTTTCAGGCGTGGGTACAGGGGGAACCATCACCGGGGTGTCCCGTTACATCAAGCAGGAGAAGCGGCAGCCGCTGCTGTCGATTGCCGTCGAGCCCTCGACATGTGCCGTGATTACACAAACTCTGAATCATGAACCGCTCAAACCGGGTCCGCACAAAATTCAGGGCTTGGGAGCGGGCTTCATTCCGGACACGCTCGATCTGTCAATGGTTGATCGTGTCGAACAGGTAAGCAGCGAAGAGTCGATCGAGATGGCGCGACGGCTGGCCAAGGAGGAAGGGCTGATCAGTGGAATCTCCTGCGGGGCTGCTGTGGCGGCTGCTATCCGCGTTGCTGGGGAACCTGACATGGCGGGCAAAACGATTGTTGTCGTGCTGCCGGATGCGGGCGAACGCTATCTCAGCTCGCCTCTGTTCGAAGGCATGTTTGACTAGCATCAGCAACGACGCCGAAATGTTGCTGAAAATTCCTCTGAAAGGCGTAACCTTGGCCGGGCTCATGCCGTTATAAAGGTAATCCCCGTAACGACGGGTGGGGCGCTTAACCCGAATCCTAATAACCCCCAAGCGCCCCAGCTTTTCTTATAACGCCGCGGCATGTCCCCAGTCCGATGCGTGCAAATCCTTGCCGGATGCAGTAGCCGCTGAGAATTACTTCGTCGCCGTCTTCGAGAAAGGTGCGTTGTTCTCCAGTCGGGAGTTGGAGAGGCTCACTGCCGCGCCAGGTGCGCTCCAGCAAGCAACCGCGATTCTCTTTTTCCGGACCCGATACGGTTCCGCTCGCGATCAGATCGCCGGGGCGGAGCGGACAGCCATTCGACGTGTGATGCGCGATCATCTGGGCGAGCGTCCAGTAGAGGTCCCTAAAATGGCTGCGGCTGATGAGCATCGGCTCGCTCATGGCTGCGGAACGCATCCAGACTTCAAGAGTAATGTCGAATGCGCCTGGCGCGGGCTGCTGCAAATACGAGAGCACCGGAACCTCGTGTTCCATCGAAGCCGCACGGAAGGGCTCGAGCGCTTCGAGCGTAATCAGCCAGGGAGAAATCGAGGTCGCGAAATTTTTGGCAAGAAAGGGCCCGAGCGGCTGATATTCCCAGCTCTGAATGTCTCGCGCCGACCAATCGTTCAGCAGGCACACGCCCGCGATATGCTGCTCGGCGTCGTTGATGGGGATTGGTTCGCCAAGATTATTTCCAGGTCCTACGAAAGCGCCTATTTCGAGCTCATAGTCCAGGCTTTTGGAAGCGCCAAACTGACCTTCTCCGAGCTGGCCCGTGGGACGTCGAATCGGCGTTCCGCTTACAAGAATGGAAGACGCCCGGCCGTGATACGCGATCGGCACGTGCTGGTAATTCGGCAGAAGCGGATTATCCGGCCGGAACATGCTGCCGACGTTTCGGGCGTGATGAATAGAGGCGTAAAAATCGGTGTAGTCGCCGATCGCAGCGGGCAGTAGCATCTCGGCATC
The DNA here is from genome assembly GCA_963803455.1 of uncultured Acidobacteriaceae bacterium. GTDB lineage: Bacteria > Acidobacteriota > Terriglobia > Bryobacterales > Bryobacteraceae > Bog-105. The sequence continues at coordinate 436,239 of CAWDMK010000001.1, forward strand.
CGATTGCGCGACCAGCTCGCGTTTGGGCGAGCCGCGCTCGAGAGCCTTGCTCAGCTCGCGGCGCAAATCGCGGCGCTGCGTTGCAGGCCAGCTCATGTAGTCGTTCAGATTCTCACCGCTCAACCACTCGCCCGGTTCGAGAATGAAATCCCCAATTGCGACTCCGATGCGGGGGCGGGCGTTATCGCGCGTCCGAAACACGCCTAAAGGCAGATTTTGGATCGGGAAATCGCAACCTTCCCGGTTGGCGGATTCAACCCAGCTCTTCAATTGCGGATCGTGCGTTTCGTCGATCATAGCCACCCGAATCGTTTGAGATCTTCGACCGGCTCCTCGAATGAACACGAGCCAAATGAGTGAGCGAAGTTCCTGCGAGCTTCGGCGATTTGATCGACAGACAGCGACCAGTCTCGCCAATGCGCATGCTCGTCAAATCGAAAAGCAGCCGGATCCGTTTCGGCGAGGAGATCATGAATGTGGCGCTGCCCCTGCCAGGCGAATGCCGCAGCCAGAAATACATTGATGAAGCCGTGCATGATTGCGCAACGGGAGTCGGCTTCGTAGGTCAGCGCGCGATTCGATCGGACCGGATGATGCAATCCGGCTGTCGCTTTGAACGGAAGCCGCCGCTCCGCGCAGGCGAGAATGTAAGCCGCGAGGCTATCGACAGAAGGGATCGCGTCGGGCGTAACGCCGCCCGTGCGGATCTTCGCGAACGCCCCAGCTTTCTTTACGGCATCGAGCTGCTCAAGCGCCACTTCGCAATACGTCGGCTTGGTTGTCGAAATGATCTTTTTGGATTCGATGGCAGCCGCGCGTGAATGGTCCGCATCGCTCAAAACGGCAAAACAGAAGTCGATTTCGCCAGGCAGTTGCTCGAGCTGTGCTGCGGAGATGACGAACCGGCCCAGCATCCAGGCATCGTGTTCATTTATGCGGTATCTTTGATATCTCGCAACTGCGGCTTCCCGGGACAGCGATGCGGGCGGAAACATTCCCGCGTAATCGATCAATCCGCCGAGCAGCGCGCGTAAAGCTGGCGCTACGATTCGAGCCACGATAAGTAATAATCTTTGTCTTCGACGCCGCACGCCTCCCGGCTGACGTACAGGCCGCGGAAAGTGTCCATCATCACCGCAAGCTCGTTCGTTTCCTTTTGGCCGATCGAAGCTTCGGTGCGCCCCGGCTGAGGGCCATGCGCCAAGCCGTCCGGATGCAGCGTGATCGAACCGTACTCGATGCCTTTTCGGCTCATGAACTCCGAATTCGCGTAGTACAGCACCTCATCCGACATGACGTTCGAATGGTTGTAGGGCGCGGGAACGGCTTCGGGATCGAAGTCATACGGACGCGGGCAGAACGAGCACACGACGAATCCATCGCCATCGAACATCTGATGGGTCGGGGGCGGAAGGTGAAAGCGCCCCACGCGCGGCTCGAAATTATGAATGTTGATCGCCCACGGGTAGTAATAGCCATCCCACCCGACCACGTCGAACGGATGATACGCGAGCATCATCTCCGTCAGGCTGTTGGCCTTTTTCACGATCAGGCGGAACTCGCCTTTTTCATCGTGCGTTTCGAGATTCTGCGGGCAGCGAATGTCGCGCTCCGAATAGGGGCTCGATTCGAGCAATTGGCCGTACTCGTTACGATACCGTTTCGGAGGCCGAACATAACCGGCACTCTCGATGATGAGCAAGACTCGCTTCTCGGAAGTAAAGCGATAACGATGCAGAATCCCGCGAGGAATCACCAGGTAATCGCCGTTACTGAATTCGAGGCTGCCGAACGGCGATTCGAGAACGCCCTCGCCTTCGCTGACATACACAATCTCATCGCCTTGCGCATTTCTGTAGAACTGCGAAACTTCCTCGGCCGGCCGCACCATCGACATGGAAACATCGTTATTGAAGACCAAAGGAATGCGATCCAGAATCGCGTCGCCGGATTTCGTCAACTGCTTGGTACGGAAATGCCGGTGCCGCAGCGGCTCACAGGGTGCAGGGTCCCAATGGATCTCCTTCAGCGTATGGACGGCGCGAATCGCCGTGGGGCGTTCCACGTGATACAGCAACGAGGACGGCCCAACGAATCCCATGTTGCCCATCAGCTCTTCCGCATACAGTTCGCCCGACGGCTTGCGATAGACCTTATGTCTCTTCGAGGGTATTTCTCCGAGTCGATGATAAATCGGCATGTCAACTCCTATACAGTCAGTTTTCGGATCTCTTCCATGACTCCGGGATTCTCGAGCGCCATGAGATCGCCCGGATCCTGATGCAGATAAGCGGCCCGAATCGCGCGCCGCACAATTTTTCCGTTTCTGGTTTTCGGCAGAGCCGGCACGAAGTGGATGCGTTCCGGCCGGAGCGGTTTACCAAGCTCCGCCGCCACGTGATTGCGAAGCTCGTCAGCAAGGCCATTGCTCTCGCGCGCGACGCAGATGCCCACAATCGCGGTTCCCTTCTTCTCATCGGGGATGCCGATCACGGCCGCCTCACTTACGCCAGGGTAGGAGGCAAGAATCGATTCCACCTCCGCGGGCCCTAGCCGCTTTCCTCCCACTTTCAGTGTGTCATCGCTACGGCCCAGAATGAACCAGTGCCCGTCGCTATCTCGTTCGACCCAGTCTCCGTGAATCCACAAGCCCGGAACGCGCTCCCAATAGGTCTTCAGATAGCGGTCCGCATCGTTCCAGAAGCCGTGCGCTTGGCCGATCCAAGGGTTGCGAATCGCGAGCTCACCCACGCCGCTATCGATCGAGCCGCCTGCTTCGTCCACCACGTCGGCATCGATTCCGAGGCACGGAGCTGCGAAGCCGCACGGTTTGATCGGCGCGAGCGGATGGTTCGACAGAATGCCTCCTGAGATCTCGGTTCCTCCCGAATAATTGATGATCGGGAGCCGTTGATGGCCTGCTTGCTCGAACAGCCACCACCAGGACGCGGGATCCCAAGGCTCGCCTGAAGATGCAAAAGAACGCAGCGCGGACAGATCCCTCTCGCCAAGCTGCGGCTCGCCGTATTCAGCCAACTTCCGGATCAGCGAAGGTGAAATGCCGAGCACGTTGACGCGATGCCGGGCCGCAAAGCTCCACAACCGATCCGGCCGGGGATAATCGGGGGCTCCGTCGTAGAGCACCACTGTTCCGCCGCGAATCAGGGTTCCGTAAATCAGCCAAGGCCCCATCATCCAGCCGAGATCAGTAATCCAGCACATGCGATCGCCTGCGCCGATATCCATGTTGAAAGCGATGTCCTGCGCGGCCTTTACAGGAAAGCTGCAATGCGTGTGAACGATGCCCTTCGGCTCGCCCGTTGTGCCGGAAGAGAAAATAATGATCAGCGGATCTTCAGCCGCGGTCTTCTCGTAATCTGCTTTTCCGAATTCGAGTAATCGGTTCCAGGAGACTGTCCCAGCATCGGCCGCGTTTTCAGCGCCTACAACGATCAGCGTTTCGAGTTGAGGGCAGCGCGCCGCCGCGGTTTGCACAGTATGCAGCATCTCGATTCTTTTGCCGCCGCGTTGAAAACCCATGCAGGTGATGAGCGCCTTCGCCCCGGTATGCTTCAGCCGCGTTTCGATCGCGCTCGGCCCGTAACCTGAAAACAAGGGAACGGCAATTGCGCCGATTCGCCCCAGTGCCAGAAGAGCGACTACGGTCTCCGGCAGCATGGGCATATAGATCCCGACAGTATCGCCTTTACCAATGCCGAAGTTTTTGAGACCGGCCGCAATCCGTTTGACGTGTTCCCGCAATTCGCCGTACGTGAGCTGTCGCACGACGCCTTCTTCGTTTTCCGAAATAAGGGCCGTGGCGCTCGTTTCGTGATGGAGACAGGTTTCCGTGATGTTCAGCTTTCCGTTCACGCACCAACTCGGCCATTCGGGACCGCGCGACAGATCGAGAATCGAGGTATAAGGTTCGTCGAATCTGATATTCAAAAACCGCAATACCTGCTCGGTGAACCAGGGCACATCTGCAATCGAGTGTTGCTGCAGCTCTGTGACATCTCGCGAATCCGTAGCACGTAGAAATCGCGTGAGCTGCGCGCGCTCTATTATCTCGGGCGTCGGAGACCAGGCAAACTCACGCATGTCGCGCACCTTACCCTGCGACCTTGGTTTTTTCGAGTAGGAATCCGTTGCGCCGAACTCCTGCGCCCGCGCCCCACACATCCCGGCCGAGCGCGTTGAGCTGACCGCGAGTAATATCGGCCACGACCGCTTCATGCGCGCCGACTGCATCCCTCCTTTTGATCGCGTCCACAATAGGTTTCAGCAGGCTCTCGATTTCCCGCGGAGCTTCCTCCGAGCCTCGCGCGGCTAAATAGACCAAGCGCGTGGAACGCTCGAGCACGCCGCGCAGGAGCGATTCGAATTCGCCGTTATGCGCCATGTGCGCGATCTGCAAATGAAATTTTTGATTCGCGTCGATGAAGGCGTCCAGCCCGCTGGGGGTCCGGGCCGCTTTCACGGCTTGTTTGTAGCTGTTCTCGAGCTCCGCGATTTCGGCGGGTTCGGCGCGCAAGGCTGCAAGCTCAGCCGCAATTCCTTCGAGTACGATGCGCGTCTCGAGCAAATCCCGCACGGCTCGGAAGCTAAGCTCGGGCACGAAATAGCCCCGGCGCGGTACGACTTCAAGCAGCTGTTCATTGTGGAGCCGATTACACGCTTCGCGAAATGGTGTCCGACCGATTCCGCAACGTGTCAGAATTTCGGACTCGTGAAGAAAACTGCCTTCTGGAAACTCACCCCGGAGAATAGCGTGCTTCATCACCCGGTAGGCATGCTCCACTAAGGTGCCCCTGCGACGCTCGCTTCGCTTCAGCCGAGGCATATTGTGGACAACTTCCTCCCGAGCACGATAATATACTATCAGTATATTGTGAATCGACGGAGCATATCCAGTTGATCCCGCCGCAACTTCTCGTCCCCCGCCACATCCTGAATCTCCGGCCCTATGAGCCGGGCCTCAGTCCTGAACAAGTCAAAGAGCGCTTTGGCGTGGATCGCGCCGTGAAGCTCGCGTCCAATGAGAATCCGTTGGGCACTTCGCCGCTTGCAGTCGAATACGCCCAGCGAGCGTTGGCAGATATGTTCCGGTATCCGGACGGCGGCCTCGCGCTGCGTCGAAAATTGGCCGAGCGGTTCGATCTGAAGCTCGAAAATGTGATCGCGGATGCGGGTAGCGAAGGCATCATGGCGAACATCGTCCGTACATTTCTTTGCGATAACGATGAAGTGCTTACAACGGAAGCGGCCTTTTTAGGATTTCAAGTCTTGGCTCGCAGCCGCGGGGTCGCTTACCGTACCGTGCCGTATCGCGCTTGGCGTTACGACCTGCCGGGCATGTCCGATGCGATCACGGATCGCACAAAGGTGATTTATCTTGCGAATCCGAACAATCCCACAGGAACGTTTTTTACTCGCGAGGAGTTTGAAGACTTCCATAAGCGCGTTCCGGAACGCGTTCTGATCATCCTTGATGAAGCCTATTTTGAATTCGCGATGAATGAGCCATCGTATCCGGATTCCATGCACTACCGATTCGACAACGTGATCACGCTCCGCACGTTTTCAAAAATTTACGGCTTGGCGGGCGCACGCGTCGGATACGGATTCGCTCATCAAGACCTCATCTCCGTTCTGCTGAAAATCAAGCTGCCGTTCGAGCCCAGCGGAATCGGGGAAGCTGCCGCATTGGGCGCCCTCGAAGATCGGGACTTCGTGCAAAGGTCGATTCAGAACAATGCACATGGACTCACTTTTATGACTGAGGCATGCAAGGAACTGGGTTTCACGGTTCTGCCTTCCGCGGCGAACTTCGTCATGCTAGTCCTCGAGACCGAGGACCTGGCCCATCGAGTTTTCGAAGGTCTGCTTCGGCGAGGCATAATCGTTCGCCCTTTACGAGCCACCGGCCTGCCCAACTGCCTTCGGGTATCGGTCGGCACAAAAGATGAAAATGAATTGTGCGTCGATGCGCTCAAGCGTGTAGGCGCTGAACTGGAGATTGATCGTTATGCCACAACTCACTGAACAATCCGAAAAAGCAACCGCCGCTCAGACAGACTTCCTCCCCATTCACGGAACGGACCACCTCGAATTCTACGTGGGGAATGCGAAGCAGGCGGCGTATTTTTACCGCTCCGCGTTCGGCTTCAGCCTGGTTGCGTACCGCGGTCCGGAAACGGGCACGCGCGATCGCGTTTCCTACGTCTTGCAGCAGAATAAAATCCGGTTTGTTCTGACGACGCCCTTGCTGCCGAGCGGTGAAATCGCCGAGCACATCCTTCGCCACGGCGATGGCGTGAAATCGATTGCCCTGTGGGTTGATGATGCCCAATCCGCGTGGGATGAGACTACCGCGCGAGGCGCTCGGGGCATTGAGCCACCCTGCCATGCTGCAGGACGACAACGGCAAGGCGCGGCTCTCATCCATTGGTCTGTACGGCGACACGATTCATACGTTCGTTGAACGCGCCGATTACCGAGGCGCTTTTCTGCCCGGATTTGTTGAAGTGCCCGGCCCCGACCGCATTGCGCGTCCGACGGGGCTGCTGCACATCGATCACGTGGTCGGCAACGTCGGCTGGGGCCAGATGAACACCTGGGTCGAATTCTACGAGCATGTCATGGGCTTCCGCATGTTCAAGCATTTCGATGACGAAGACATCTCGACCGAATACTCGGCATTGATGTCGAAAGTCATGGCGAACGGAAACGAGCGCATTCGGTTTCCGATCAACGAGCCCGCGGAGGGCCGCCGCAAGTCTCAGATCGAAGAGTACCTCGATTTCTACGGCGGACCTGGAGTGCAGCACATTGCCATGGCCACTCACGACATCATCGGTACTGTAACGCAGCTGCGCGATCAAGGCGTCGAGTTTCTCTCGATTCCGACCACTTACTATGAGGAGCTGACGGCGCGAGTCGGCCGCATCGATGAGCCGATTGAGGAGCTGGCCCGGCTTGGAATCTTAGCCGATCGCGATGATGAAGGCTACATGCTGCAGATCTTCACGAAGCCCGTAGAAGACGGCCCACGCTGTTCTACGAAATCATCCAGCGCAAGGGCAGCCGCAGCTTCGGCAAGGGCAACTTCAAAGCGCTGTTCGAAGCCATCGAGCGCGAGCAAGCGCGCCGCGGCAACCTATAGCGTTCCGGCCTGTCTTTACAGCAATCGCCGGGATGTCCTGCTCTCGGACGAATTTGTTGAATGCGGGAATCCCCGAATCGATTACTTGATTGAGCTTCTTGATCTGCGCATTGATGCCGGTCGCCAGATCCTCATAGACCTGCTGCTGTGACGCGGTCGGCTGCGTATCGGCTTGGGCGACGTCGGCGAGCACTGCTGCCAACTTATTGTTCAGCCGAATCGGGAAATTCAGCGGATCTTCGCTCGCCTTGTTTTTCGTCTGATACAACGCCTCTTCGATGCCGGTCAGTTCGTCCGAGAGCGCCTTCGCGCGGTCGAGCACGAGCTTTGATTTCGGAGTGTCTCCCGAGGCCTTCAGCCGCGCGGTCAACTCATCCAGTTGCTTGCGCACATCCCGAATCCGGATAACGGCTTCATTGGTTTGGCTCAGCTTATCTCGCATCTGCATCTCCAATTCAAACTGAGCTAGAAATTGCTGAGGAGTGGTCGAGACACGTGGGTCCTTCGCGATTTCGAATTTCTGCGTCTGAGCCTTGCCGTTGACAGTTAGCCGCAACCTGATACGCGCCCGGCACGGCCATCGGCCCGCGGACCGTTCCCGCCCACAGAATCATTCCAGGAAATTTGGTGGCATCGGGATAGCAGAGATTCCAAACGAAGCGGTTCAATCCCTGTTCCGCCGGGATACGATCTCCGCCACTGCCGCCGCGCGGACCGGTCTCCTCTTCCTCCTGTTCGGCCGAGGACGCCTGCACCTCAGGCGGATGCTCGGGAGCTTTGCTCGAGAATTTCTTGACCAGCTTGCCTTGCGCATCCAGAAATTCGAGCGTCACTTCGTTTTTCGGCTTGTCATGCAGCCAGTAATAAACGGCTGCGCCGCTCGGAGGATTCGTTCCTTCGTTCGACGGCGATTCGAAACCGTGCTCAGAGGGCTCGCGATAGACGCCCTTCGGCGCGAACAGATGTACGTCGTCGCGCGCAGTTGTATCCGTCAACTGCGCCAAGAGCGGAAGCTCATCGAGAATCCAAAAGGCACGCCCTTGTGTCGCCGCCACCAATTCCCGGTCACGCTTTTGAAACGCGAGATCCGTAATCGGCACCACCGGCAAGTTCAGTTGAAGCGATTGCCATTTTGCGCCGCCATCGAACGAAATGTAAATGCCGGTTTCCGTCCCGGCAACCAGCAGATCCTTGCGGTTCGGATCTTCGCGGATCACGCGGGTAAACGTAGTCGCCGGGATGCCGTTGTTGATCTGCCGCCATGTCTTGCCGTAATCGGTGGTCTTGAACAGGAACGGGCGATTGTCGTCGAACTTGTACATCGTCGCGGCGAAGTATGCCGTGCCCGCATCAAAGGGTGAAGCCTCGATCGAATTGATCTGAATCCATTCCGGAATATTTTTTGGCGAGACGTTTTCCCAATGCGCGCCGCCATCACGCGTCAAATGAACCAGCCCGTCATCCGAACCCACCCAGATCAATCCTTTTTTGACCGGGGATTCAATAGCCGTAAATATCGTGTCGTAATATTCGATGCTCGTATTGTCTTTCGTGATTGGGCCGCCGGACGATTTTTGCTTCGATTTGTCATTCCGGGTGAGATCGGGGCTGATCGCTTTCCAGGTTTGCCCTTGATCGGATGAGGCGAACAGCACGTTCCCTCCGGCGAACAGAAGATCCGGATCGTGCGCTGAAAAGAGCAATGGAAAATTCCATTGAAAGCGGTATTTCATGGCTTCCGCGCCCGCTCCCATCGGATTGTCCGGCCAAATGGTGACATCGCGTGTTTGCCTGTCGTGATGGTCGTAGCGCGTGATCAATCCGTCGTAAGAGCCCGCAAAAACGATGTTCGTGTCCTTCAGATAAGGCGCAATCCATCCGCTCTCGCCTCCCCCTACGTCGTACCAATCACGCTCGCTAATTCCACTCGTTGTGGTCCGGCTTGCGATCCTTACCGTCGAATTGTCCTGCTGCGCGCCATAGACGTGGTACGGAAAATCGTTGTCGAGCGCGGCGCGATAGAACTGCGCGGTGGGCTGATTATCTTCAGACGTCCAGCTCTTTCCGCCATTCGTCGATACAGTTGCGCCCCCGTCATTGCTCTCGATCATGCGTTGCGGATTGCCGGGAGCGATCCAGAGATCGTGATTATCCCCGTGCGGCGTGCGGATCGGGTTGAATGTTTTTCCTCCATCGTCCGAGCGGAAAAATCCGACGTTCACCGCGTATATCCTGTCGGGATCTTTGGGATCCGCGTAGATGCGGTTGTAATACCAGGCGCGCTGCCTTAATTTGCGGTCTTGGTTGACTTTCGTCCAGTTCTTGCCGCCGTCATCAGACCGGAAAATGCCGCCGTCTTCCGCTTCAATTTGCGCCCACACGCGTTCCGGATTCGCCGCGGAGACCGTGACGCCCACGTTTCCGATTGTGCCCTTCGGCAGACCGGGATTGTGCGTCAGCTCCGACCACGTATCACCGCCGTCGGTCGATTTGAAAAGCCCACTTCCCGGACCGCCGCTCTCGAGATCCCAGGGCTTGCGGTAGACCTCCCAGAAACCGGCGTAGAGAATGTTTGCATTTGTCGGATCAAACGTGAGGTCGATTGCGCCCGCTTTCGGTCCTCGCGAGAAGATCTGTTGCCAGGTCTTGCCGCCATCTTTGGTCCGGTAAATCCCCCGCTCGGGATTGGGTCCCCAGACATGGCCCAACGCCGCAACATAGACGATATCGGGATTCTGAGGATGAATCCGTACCCGGCTGATCTGGCGCGTGTTTTCGAGGCCGATATGTTTCCAGGTTTTCCCGGCGTCCATGGATTTGTACATACCGTCCCCGTGCGAGACGTTGCCGCGGATATCGGCTTCGCCCATGCCGACGTATACGATGTTGGGATCCGATTGTGAGGCCGCGACGGCCCCGACCGAACCCGTTCCAAATGGCTGGCCATCGGAAACGGATTGCCAGTCCATCCCCGCGTTTGTGGTCTTCCATACACCGCCGCCGGTTGCACCGAAGTAATAGACCTGAGGCTGCGAGTCTACGCCGGCAACCGCTGTTACGCGGCCACCCCGGAAGGGGCCGATCAACCGCCACTTCAGCGTCTTAAGCACGCTCACGTCCTGCGAGTTAAGCACGGATGTGAGGAGTAAGGAGGAGAGGAACAACCGGGACAATCTGGGCATACGTGTGTTGGATCTAAAAATAACGCAGTTTAATCGAAAAACCCGTCACCGCCGGCCGCTCCAGCAGTCTCACTAGCGAAAGAGAAAGCAGTACCAGACCATGGAGGAGGAATGACTAAATTCAACGGTTTGCTGGCTTCGCTCGTGATTGGAATGGGTGTTTCTGTCGCTTTTGCCCAGGAACCTGACAACACGAAGGTGAACAAGCAGCCGCAGACCACGGCCGATCAGGCCAAGAACAACAAAAGTGACCTGAAGCTCGAGAAGCAAATCAGGCGCGCAATCATGAAGGACAAATCACTCTCGACCTATGCGCACAACGTGAAAATTGTCGCGCAAGACGGGAAGGTGACGCTACGAGGACCGGTCAAGTCCGACGCGGAGAAGACGGCCATCGAGCAGAAGGCGACAGAAGTTGCGGGTGCCGGAAACGTCACGAACGAACTGACAGTAAAAGAATCAGGAGGAAAGTAACCATATGGCAGGAAAGAATACAGCAGTCTATGGGATTTATGCGAACCGGGGTATGGCGGAAAACGCTGTCGACCGGCTGATCGCTCAGGGCTTCCGCAACGAGGACATCTCGGTTCTGTTGCAGGACAACGTGGGAACGAAAGATTTCGCCCACGAGAAACATACGAAGGCTCCCGAAGGCACGACCACAGGCGCGGTTGCCGGTGCTGCTGTTGGCGGGACCCTTGGATTGCTGGCCGGTATCGGCGCTCTTGCGATTCCAGGCCTTGGACCCTTCATAGCAGCGGGTCCGATCATGGCGACTCTTGCCGGTATCGGCTCGGGCGGCGTCGTCGGCGGCATTGTTGGCGCACTGGTTGGAATGGGTATTCCCGAGTACGAAGCCAAGCGCTATGAGGGCCGGATCAAGGAAGGCGGAATCCTTCTTTCTGTTCACTGCGACAACAGTGACTGGGTCGGGAAGGCGAAAGACCTGTTGAAGGAAACCGGTGCAGAGGACGTGTCCTCGACCGGTGAAGCTTCGGCAGACTTCGCAAAGACCGACAAGCCAGTTACCAGAGGAACTACTTACTAACGAAACACACAGCTGTTCAAAGTAAAGGCCCGGTTCGCCCGAGTGACGAACCGGGCGCTCTTGTCTAAGGAAGCATTTCTCCGCCCGTGACGTCGAACACGCCGCCGGTGATGAATCGCGACTCGTCAGAAGCCAGAAAGACGTACATCGGCGCGAGCTCGACCGGCTGAGCGGGCCGCTGCTGCGGATTGCTCTTGCCAAATTCTTTAACCTTATCTTCAGGCATGGTCGAGGGGATCAGGGGCGTCCACACCGGACCGGGCGCTACCGCATTTACGCGTATGCCCTGTTTGATCGCCAGTCCAGAGAGGGCTTTCGTGAATGTGACGATAGCGCCTTTCGTTGTGGCATACGCCAGCAGCTTCGGGCTTGGCTGGTAAGCCTCGACGGAAGCGGTGTTGAGAATCGTGCTGCCTTCTTTCATGCGTGGCAGCGCGGCGCGGCACAGATAAAACATGGCGCTGATATTCGTGCGCAGAGTCTTGTCCCATTCTTCCGGACTCAGCTCTTCAATCGAATCGTGGGTCATTTGAAACGCGGCATTATTGACGAGAATGTCGAGCCCGCCAAGCTCTTTGAACGCGCGATTGACCAAGTCATCGCAGTGGCGCACGTCCTCGATACTGCCGGGGACCGTGACTGCCTTGCGGCCTGCTTCCTCAACCAGCCGCGCGGTGTCTTTGGCATCCGCATCCTCGTTTAAATACGAGATCATGACGTCCGCGCCTTCGCGTGCAAAGGCGAGCGCGACGGCTTTTCCGATGCCGCTATCGCCGCCGGTAATCAGCGCCTTTCGATCCTTGAGCCGGCCGAGCCCCTTGTAGGACTGCTCGCCGTGATCCGGCTTCTCGCGCATGTCTTTCTCGAGGCCGGGAGGCGCTTGCTGCGGTTCGTGAAATGGCGGCTTGGGACCCTGCTTTCTCGGATCTGTAGTTTGCGACGTCTGTTCTTTGGTTTCGATGCTCATGAAGCTCCTCTTTCACCCATTGGGATGAAAGAGGAGTGATTCCGTTTCGCTATAAGCTCGCTGGCACGTAGACCCGATCGGCTGCCGCGACATCGGCATCTTTTTCGATGACGCGCACCTTGACGGGTTGCAAGCCGGATTGGCGCTCCGGTCGTGCCATGAAGGTCAAAAGAAATTGATTTTGGAATCTCTTCACGATCTGATCGAGGAAGGGCTGAAACGAAACGGGCGCACCGAATCCGATGAAGTAGGATTCGCCCCCGGTCTCGTCCGAGAGCTGCGCAAGGAAGTTCTGGCCCCAATTCATTCGCCAGAAGCTGTGCCCATAGTGGCCGATTGCAGGAGTATAAATCGTGTATACGATCACACCCGCGCGCTGAGCATCACTGATTCCTTTATTGACATACGGATTGTCGGACGTATAGCCGCCCCCGAGACCCTCAATGCCGCTGCTGATCATGATGACTTCGCGCCGCTCAGCCCGCTTTTCTGGCCAGCGTTTAATGGCGTCCGATAAGGAGTCGTACGGGCTCACATCCGCCCCTCCGGCGCCCATCACCACGCGTATCGACTTTGCAGCAGCGTCGTGGTCGGCGGTGAAGTTCTGCGTCAGCTGGGCCATTCCATTGCGCATGTAGCCGATCCCCACTTCGGTTGTGGAAGGCAGCGATTTTACAAACTGCCTCAGAGTGTCAATCTGCGTGTCTATGCTGGAGCTGGCCGAATCATCGAGGAGCAGCAGGAGTTGCATACCTGCGTGCTCGCCTTGTAGCGGGACGAAGCCCGTAATGGGTCGCTTGTCCTTTCCTTGCGAAACGGAAAGATCCTGCTGTTCGATGGGAGGGATTGTTTTGCCGCGCCTGGGCTCGAGCGTGACGACCATGCTGACGGGAACGCCAGACGACGACTGCGGAGCAGCCAGCAGTGGGAGAGCAGCGGCGACGAGGCAGGCCGCTTCAAAAACGCGAAAAATCTTCATAATTAGCGTTCGGCGGATACAAAATGCGCCGTACGCTTATTGGACGAGCAAACTCGCTCAACGGATGCATTAACGTGCGCATCGAACTCTCCCGCCCGAACGGCGGCCGTATGGAAACGGAGAGTACGCCGACGCGCCCGATCCGCAATTTCGAGACGCTGTTCATCAGGCATGCCCAGGTACGATGCTAAATTCGCAGCCGTGCGCACTGGAAGTATTTCTGAAAAGGGCTCGTAAAAGGTGTCGAGACCGGGCCATTCGTCACTCAGAATGGGAACGCCGCAGGCGCCTGCCTCGAAGAGCCGCACGCTCGGCGAATAGCCGCTGCGAATCATGTCGCGGCGCGTCAAGTTCAAGGTAAATCTCTGGGCGTTGTAGAAATCGCGGTGCTCGCTGGCGGGGAGATGCTCGAGGCGTTCCACATTCGATGGCCAGCTTATGCTTTCCGGATATTGGGGGCCGGCGACGATGAAGCGCCGTTCCGGATGCGCTTTCGCCGCTTCAAATAAGAGATTCTCCAGCGCGGGTTGGCGGTCGGCGGCATATGTCCCGAGGTATGCAATGTCCCATCGTGCCGGTTCGGGTTCCGGGTAGTAGAGCGACGGATCGACAGAACAGTACAGTGCTCTGGCGCAGGGTGAACCGAGCTTGCGCTCGATAAAGTCGAGCGTTGGGCCGCCTGTGAATGACAGGTACAGATCGTATCTGGGGCACAGCTCGCGCGAGAGGTATTCGCAGCGGCCGTGTTTCAGATTCGAGAGAGTGACGGGCGTGTCGATATCGTAGAAGGCCGTCAGGTTCTTCGCGGTGGCCGTGACCCATTCGCCGACGGCGATTCCATCGGGAACGTACGAGCCTACGACCACGACATCTGCGCTTCGAATCAGGCTTGTAAAGCGATCCTTTAACTCTTCGAGGCTAGTATAAAGTTTTACTTCACAGTATGGAAGCTGATCGAACTCGCGGTGGGAAGCATACCAGGGCACATCTCGTTCAAGGAATGTGGACGTGTATCCGCGCTTTGAAAGTTCTTTGAGGAGCCCGCGATAGGTCGTCGCGTGGCCGTTGCCCCAGCTCGACGTAATCGAGAGTCCGAGAAAAACGCAGTTGAGGTTCGGATCTGTCACGATGGAGTTCCTACGGCCATCGCGGGATTTGAGGAGACAACCTGCCGCAACATGGATTCGACAAGCATCCCGCGCTGTGTGTACGTGTGATCGGCGAGTACGCGCTGGCGTGCCGCTTCGCCAATTGATCGCGCGTGTTCAGGAGGGAGCTCGCGAACGAGGCGGGCGACGTCCGCCCCGCAATGGGTAACCAGGATTTCCTTTTCAGGCTTGAGAAACGAATCGATTCCTTCCCAGGCGTCTGTCACAAGGCAGGCGCCGGCTCCGGCGGCTTCAAAAACTCGAGTGGCTGGAGAGAAGCCGTAGCGCGCCATGCTGTCACGGCTGATGTTGAGGATCAATCGCGCCGAGCAATTGAAGGCATTGTGATCGGCGGTATAGACGTGACCCAAATACGAGACATTCGGTGGAATCGGTTTGCCGGACCATCCGCTGCCTCCCAAAAGGAAGCGATGCGCGGGAGCGAGCTGAGCGGCTTTCAAAAAGAATTCTTCAACGCGCGCCTCACGATCCGGTAAGCGATTGCCGAGGAACGAAAGATCGCAGGCGAAGCGGGGATCGGGCGGAACGGGAAAGTGGACGTCCGGATCGAAGGCGTTGTAGATGGCGACGCACTCACGTGCTCCGGCGGCGCGGTATTCGTTTGTTACGCGTTTGCCGCCCCCGTAAGTGAAAACGAGGTCGAAGCGCGGAAGAGCCAAGTGAAACGGATCGCTTGCGCGGGAAGCGAGGCGTTCAAGAGTGGCGGGCGCATCCACATCCCAAAACACCTTGCAGATGGACTCGGGCAGAGTAGCGACACACGCCTCCAGATACTCGTCGAGCACGCCCACGCCGCTCGCTTTCACAACTATGTCGAAGCGCGCCGAAGAGGCGAGATGCCGGTTCACTTCGTTCGGGTCGGCGGCGTTATAGACGACGATGCGCGCCCATTCGGGGTCTTCGATGTCACGGTGCTGTTGGCGCTCGTAAGCGTCGGGCTCGAAAAAAACGATTTCGTGACCGAGCTGAGCGAGCGCTCGCAACACGCCTCGGTAATAGGTTGCGGCGCCGTTCCAGTAAGCGGAGACCAGGCTCGAACCCCAGAACGCGATTTTCATTGCGAAACCTCGAGTGCGAGTTCACGTTCCATGCGCGCAGGCTTGACTGCCTCATAGATTTGCAGCAGTTCGCTCAACGCGATGGGCGCAGGTGTGTCGGTTCCGGATGGTTTCGAGACCATTTCTCGGCAAAGGCTTTGAGCGAGAGAGGAGTCGTTGAGGACGTTCCGAAGATGCTTTTGCATCTCTGAACCATTGCGGGCCATGAGAAAATCCTGGCCGACGCGAAAGAGTCCCTCGGTATCTTGCCAGGGCGCGGAGACCAGCGGGATGCCGCAGGCGAGCGCTTCAAACGGGCGAATGGTGGGAATGCCCGGCAAGGCTTGCGTGTACGGTCGGCGCGGGACGTGAATCGTCGCCCTGAATTGCGAAAAGACTTCGGGCGCCTCGAAGTTCGGAAGCCAGCCGCCATAGGTGATCGAAGCGGATTCAAGCTCTCGAAGCGCAGAGCTCGGGTAGCGCACTCCGTATGCGTCGAGCTTTCAACGACAAGGAAGCGACGGGATGGATGAAGTATTCCCGCAATTCTTCGGAGCGCTCTTCATCGCCCCAATTTCCGATCCAGACGAGATCACCAGCTTTCGCCTCACTCTGACGAGGGTAGAAGGTCCGCAGGTCCGCCGCTTCATGCCATACATACACCTGCTTTCCCCAGCCGCGCTTTTCGTAGGCTTGCTTGAGAGAATTGCCGTACGCGAGGATCGCGTGGTATTGCGCGAGATCGAAGCGGGCCAGCTCGTGCGCAGCCGTAACGGCGCGGTGGTGCGTGTCGTGAAACAACAACCGAAGGTGCGCGTTATGGCGGGCATACTCGCCGATAGCTGAGATCAGCTTCGGGTGATTCCATTCGTGAACGAGAACGAGATCCACATCGTCCAGCCACTCGGGGACAGCGAGATGTTCGATGGAGTATGTCGTGCTGGACAGATGCGGAAACGCGCGATGAAAGTCGTCGATGGCCGCAGGCCCGGCATCCTGGAGCAAGATTCATCCGGCTCCAACCGTCTTCGGGCTCGAAGATGCGAAGTTCGTGACCGCGCGCCTGAAGTTCGGACGCGATTCCGCGGAGAAAATGCGCGTTCCCGTGGTTCCAATCCGACACGAGAGATTGATAGAACAGCGCGATGCGCAGTCTCACGCGGCGACTCCGGTTTGTAGAAGTCACGAGCGCTCATAGAGATCACAGTATTGCTTTAGACGATTCGCCGGCACAGTATTTCATCGAGTGTGAGCGAGCGAGCCGGCCCAAAGCTTCGCGCTCTCGCGGATTGTTGATGAGGCGTTGAGTTCGCGTACCCAGAGGCGGGTTCGCGCGGATCAAGGAATACGGCTGCGCCGTCCCAAAGCTCGCGCAAACTCGGAATGTCGGACAGAACAAGGCAGCAGCCCGCTCGCGCGGCTTCGAGAACCACCAGGCCAAACGGTTCGTATAGAGCCGGATGCGCAAAAATGCCGGCTGCGCTCATCTCGTCCAGCAATTCGGCGTGTGGCAAAGCGCCGAGGAAACGGGCGGCTTGGCCCGGCGATCCCGGCCCTGCAATGCGAACTTCCCAGTCGAGTTGGGGGGCGATCCGGTCGAGCAGTTCGAGATTCTTCGCCACGTCCCAGAGTCGTCCGGCGGCTAATACGAAGGGCTGCTTGTTTGAGGCTGGAGAGACCTGAGCGCGAGTGAAATTGTGGATCGTGCGAATCTTTTCCAAGCTGATACCGTATTCGTCCTCAAGCACACGGGCCATCCACTCCGAGGGTGAAACAATGGCGTCGCAGCTTGAAAGCCCGCCAGCCACGCGCTTCTTGTATTCGGCCCATTCGGGACCGGGCGCGCTTCCGTGAATGGCGCGCCACCACGAATACACGCAGGAGTGCGCCATCACCAGCGTAGGTTTCGACCAGGGCAGGGTTGCGTGAGCATAGCCGTTCAGGTGAATCAGATCAGGGTCGAAATCGGATTCTAGATCAAGCAGCCACTTGCCCGAGGCATCGACATCGCCCCAGGCGTCCGGCATCCATTCGAGAGCGTAGTCGCTTTCAACGGAAGTGAGGCGCGGAAGCGAGAGAAGTTGTTGGCGCTGCTCAGCGGTCGGGCGGGGGCCCATCGTCGCCAGCATCACTTCAGCGCCATTGCTCACGAGTGATGTTATGAGATCAACGCAATATTGCCACACGCCACCTGCGGCGTCGGCGGTCATTAAAATCCTGAGTGGGCTTTGAAGACTGCTGTTGGCAGTGCTAGCGGGCATGCCAAGCTTCCAGTTCGACAAGTGGCTGAGGCCGCTGCTCCTGGATATCGCTGAAGGCATCGAAGCCTTTCAGATAAGCCTCATGGGCGCGCTCCCACGCAAAATCGTCGGCAGGCCCCCACATGCGCGTGTATTCGGGCGAGCCCGGATACGGGAATAACGGGACCGGCTTATTTGCCCAGACACCGTTCTTTTCTAAGTTCTGACGCCAGTTTTCAATCGTATCGGCGTCGTCCTCCGTCATCGCGAGTAAGTTCGCCTGGACGAAAGGCACCAGACTCTTCGCATACACGAGCCGTTCAGTAAGTTGGTCGGTTGATAGCTTACATTTCTTGTCGAGATAGGCGCGGCCGGCCTCGGTGATACTCTCGACACCGGCTTCAATCGAGACGCATCCGGCGCGGGCTAGCGCGCGAATGGCATCCTCATTCCAAAGATCGATGCGTGTTTGCACTCCGATTTTCAGCTTGCGCGTAGCCAGCGCGGCAAGCAATTGAGCATCGGGCAGGAAAATTTCATCAATGAAATAGATGTACTCGACACCTTGCCTGATGAAGCGGTCGACTTCCTGCAAAATGACATCGAGCGGGCGCTTGCGATAGTTATTCCGGAAATTATCCTTAGCGCAGAAAGTGCAGTGATAGGGACAGCCACGGGAGGCTTCCATCTCGGCGCCCGGCCCAAGGGGCTCCGCATCGAACCGGTGATGATGATGCTTGTGCTTTGCGATCGCTTCATCCGGCCAGCTCAGCGCGGGAAGGCGCTTCATGTCGGAGGCACGGTTCGGTCTTCGAATGACCACGTTCTCGCCTTCGTGAAACGCGATAGAAGGAGCTGCTGAAAGATCGCCCGCCAGTTGCGGAAGAATTTCTTCACATTCGCCGAGGACAACCGCATCTGCGTCCAGCTTCTTGAGAGTGGGGCGGGGAGTTGTCGAGGCGTGCGGGCCTACAACGATTAACTTTGCGCCAATTGGACGCAGTACGTTCGCGAGTTCCTGCGGCACTCGCAATTCCGGCGGCGCACAGCGCCAGAAGAGATAGCTCGGAGCAGTCGTGATGACGATGGCGTCCGGGCGAAAACCGGTTACGCGTTCGAGAATCTCAGAGTAACTTAAGTTGTCGAGCTGGCCATCAATGATGGCTGCTTCGTGTCCGGCTTGCTCGAGCAGAGCCTTCGAGTAACCAAACTCAAGCGGAAGGTGCGGCTCGCGGCACCCGAAATAAATACTGCCTTCAAAGTCCCAGGGCGGATTGACCAGAGCAAAGCGCATCAGGCTACTTGTACCTCCGATTGGGCGACCAAGGAGGGACGCGCCAGATACCAGTCTTGGAGCGCGCGCAATCCGTCGCGGATTGTCGTTCGCGGCGACCAGGCTAGAAGGTCACGAATCTTGGAAGTATCGGCTACAAACCAACGCTGATCGGCAAGCCGCTCGGGACCGCGCTCGACGCCGACTGAGGCGCCGGTCATAACTTCAATTTCGCGAACCAACTCGACCAGGCTGGAGCTATTCGGCGCGCCGCCGCCGATATTGAAGGCCTCACCCGCCGTGATGGGGAGGTTATCTAGAGCAAGGCGCATAGCGGCGATCAAGTCCTCTACGAATAGGAGGTCGCGAACCTGTTTCCCGTCACCATAAATCGTGATGGGCTCACCTTTGAGCGCTTGGCGCAGGAAATGCGCCACCCAGCCCTGATCTTCCGAGCCTAGCTGATAGGGTCCGTAGATGCAACTCATTCGAAATACAACCGCTTGGATGCCGAACGAGCGGGCGTAATCGAGAACATACTGGTCCGCGCTGCCCTTTGAGCAGCCATACGGAGAAAGGAACTCGAGCGGCAGATTCTCGGCTGCTCCAAGACGCGCGAGCGACGGGTCGAGAGGCTCATGGCGTGTACGCAATTCATGAAGCGGCACCCCGGCTAAGCGGCCGTAGACTTTATTCGTGGATGTAAAGAGAAGCGCAGGCTTCGTAGTCGAGTTCCGAATGGCCTCGAGCAGATGAAGCGTTCCCATGAGGTTGGTTTGGAGATCGGCGATTGGATCTTCTAGGCTGGTGGTAACTGCGACTTGCGCGGCGAGATGGTAGATTACGCGAGCGCCGGCTACGGCGTTTTCGACAGCCTGCCGGTCTCGGATGTCGGCGCGAGTAAACTGCAGGCGGCCGGGAAAGTCGCGCTGCAGCTCGGCCACGTTCTGCTCGACCGCCGCACGGCTGAGATTGTCGAAGATATGGACCGGCTGATCTTCGGCGAGGTAGCGGCGCGCGATGTTGGTGCCGATGAAACCAGCGCCGCCGGTTATGAGGATGTAGGGTCGTTCCATGCGAGATCTCCTAGACGACCAGTCCGCGCGCGGTCAGTTCCTCACGCATCTCATTGAACCGGTCATGGGCGGTTTGCTTGTCGAGCCAAGCGGCCAGATCACGCATTCCGTTTTCAAGAGTCATGACCGGCTTATAGCCGAGAACGTTCCGAGCCAGGCTGATATCCGGAAAACAGTGGCGGATATCGCCGACGCGATAGTTGCCAGTGATCTCGGGGTCGATCTTCTTTCCGAGAACTCGCGCCAAGGCTTTGGCGACGTCCCGGACGGAGATAGTCTGGCCGCTGCCGACGTTGAAAACAAGATCCCGCGCGGCATCCACTTCGAGCGCCAGGCGGCAGGCGCGCGCTACGTCGTAGACACTGACGAAATCGCGAAGCTGCTCTCCGTCTTCAAAGATGATGGGGCGTTGGCCGTTCATCAGGCGGGATGCAAAGATGGCCAGCACGCCTGTATAAGGATTCGAGAGCGATTGGTAAGGCCCATAGGCGTTGAAGAACCGCATCGCGACGGTCGGGACGCCGTAGGCCCGTCCGACCATGAGGCACATTTGTTCCTGATCGTATTTGGAGAGTGCGTAGACGGAAGCGAGCGACGGCTGCTTGGTTTCGGGCGTAGGAACCGGTTGAAGCGGGGAGCCGTTAGGCGCCGTCATTTCCCATTCGTGAGCCTTGAGTTGAGTGGTAGTGCGGCTGGCGTGATCGACCGGCTGGCCGCCTCGCGTGAGATAACGCCCCTCGCCGTACACGCTCATGCTCGACGCGATGACGAGCTTGCTTATGCGGTGCTTTACCAAGCGCTCGAGCAGGACGGCGGTCCCCAGATTGTTGACGCTGGTGTACTCGGCAATCTGGTACATGCTCTGGCCAACGCCGACCAGCGCTACAAAGTGATAGACGGCATCGACACCGGCGAGAGCCCTGTCGAGAACGTCGGGATTGCGCACGTCGCCGACCATCAGCTCGGCGTCTTTATGGAGATACGCCGGCCGCTCCGGCCGCGCGCCATGCACTTGAGCGATCAGGCTATCGAGAACACGTACATGGTAGCCCGCTCTTAACAGTTCCGAAGCGAGGTGCGAGCCGATGAAGCCGGCCCCGCCCGTTATGAGAACGGTTCCTTTCATTGTTCGTCTGGTCCTTTTGGTGTGGGGATGGTTGGTGTCCATGTTGAGGGATGCGACGCTCACTGCAGGGCCGGAAGAGCCACCTGCAATGTTTCGTTCAATCTCAAACGACGGCCTTTGTAGCTGCCTTTGTTTGTACCACACCCGCCTACGCGGGATTGAGGGGGCAGTAGTAGATATACGCTACCAAGCCGGTAGGTTTGCGATATCCCGTACTCAGTACGCGAGGGCGTGTTTAGTGCTTCAGATCCCGCTTGTGCCCAAGCATCTGCAGCTTTTCACGCGCCCGGCGCTCGGCTTCCGCTAGAAAGCGAGCCTTCTGAAACTGGTGAGTGGCGATTGCCTGATCCATGTGGCTGAGGATGACCTGGAGATGTTTCTGAGCTTCAGCAAGCTTATCGACTGGAGCGAGCGGCCGGGGGCGGTGCGTCAATGTTGCGGCCCATTCTACGGCGGCTCCTTTCAGAACCCCAATGAGTTCCGCTACCGCGAAGCGAAAGAATGCGGCACGTCCGCACCTACGCCGTTCCTCAGCGGCTTCCGTGAATACGCGCGACATTTCAGCCGAGAACAGAGCCCGGTGCCGGGCTGGATAGAGCCGGAGCAAAGCGTCACAGATTCGGTTCATATTCATTCAGGCGTGCATCGTTTTCAAGCGAGCCGTCGCAGCTCGCGTCAATTGTTTAATGCGTTCGAGATCGAGTTCGAGCTGTTTGCGGCCTGAAAGCGTGAGGCGGTAGGCTTGCTTGTCCCGCGATGTATCTTTTTGCTCGAAGCGCTCGATCCATTTATCATCGAGGAGCCTACGAATTGCGCCGTAGAGCGTTCCGGTGCTGAGGCGGACGCGGCCGTTGCTGAGAGCTTCGATATCTTTCATGAGGGCGTATCCGTGCCGAGGTTGGCCCGCGAGGCTGGTGAGAATCAGGAGGACCGCCTCGGAGAGCGGCTTTGTGCGTGTTTCAGGCGTATCGGCAGCAACATGTCGCATAACGACATGTTAAATTACGTCATGCCGTTTGTCAACGCGTTGGCACTAGGGCGGGCATGCCCGCCCCCTACAAACGATCGGGGGTCGGCGTGATCACCATGCACGAGCATCCGTGCCCGATAGGAAGCGCTAATGCGCGGACATCGCGGTGCGGAGTTTTCGCTCGGCGTCAGCGTTCCAGTAGGCGCAGTCGAGCTGCAGGAAGACTGACGTGTAGGGGAGAGTGAAGTTGGTTTTGATAATCAGGACGCGGAAAGTTTGGCTGACCTCGTCGAGTTTCGAGATGATTTGCTCGTGCGGGAGAGAGTTCACCTTGCGATTGCGCAGAATCGTGGCGAGACGATCGCGGTATTTCGCAATGCCTTGGGCATCTTTCTCTTCGATGAATTTGAGTTCTTCGTCCGTGTAAACGATGGGGGTGACGTGCCGGAAAGCCGATAGGGCCGAAAAGACCTCGCGTAACACATCCAGGTGATCGGCATTCGACACGATCGTTTCAACGCCGGGGCTTGATTGAGCAGGATAGGCGGAATCGGCAACCACGATCCAATTGCGATGGCCGTATAGAGGGATTCGGTCGAGGAGAATGCGCTTCCATTCGGGCGCTCCATTTTGGGCGGTGAGAGGCGCGGCCGCGAACATCAGGACAGCAGCTAGAGTGCGCAGTTTGCGAGGGTTCATCACCTAAGCAGCGTAGCGCCTGATCATCGCGGCGCAAAAGCCGGCATATTCTTCGGGATTCTGTGGAGGGCTGGTATGATGCGGGCGCACGCCGCAGCGCTCGGGCGTAAAGCAAAAGGTGACGGTGACCTCGAAGGGCGCCAGCAGGCACATTTGACGATCGAACCACTGCCCGGCGTTGGGGCGGTCGAAATCCGCCCAACTCAGGCCTGTGCGGAGCTTTTTTACGCCCAAGTCGCGGAGTGCTTTGACGGCCGGTTCGAGACGATGGTCTTCGAAATGGAACCATTGGCAGATGCCGAGCGCAGGCGTGTAGTTCGAGAAATCGCGCGAGGCTAATTTGGGCGTGCCGTCTTCGCGAAAAAGGCCCATATAAAAGTGGCGGTAATACGAGGAGCCTTCGCTCTCGCGGTGGCGGGTCGTAGCGGGCCAAGCGCGCGGCAGATCGAAAAGACTGTACCAATAGACATGATCGAGGCGGGGAATGAGAAGCTCAGCCGTGGCGTTGAGGCCAAACTGCTGGACTTCCTCTGCGCCGAAGGAAGACGCACCCACTTCAGAGACCCAGATGGGCTTGCTGGTGACCGCTTGGATCTCGGCGAGCTTGTCGGGCCATTCGTGAATCATCCAATGATTCCAATCGAGCGGGAAGCCGTGGACGGCGACAGCCTCCACCTGGTCTAACGCGCCCATGTCGTGCATGCGGGCGATAAAGGCGGGATCGATGGGCGAGATGCCGCCTAGCACTTTCGTGAGCTTGGGATTTTCCGCCTGAATGGCGGCAGACGCGAGCTTCACCATGCGTGCGTACGCGGACCAGTCGCGATCCACCTCGAAATCCCAATGCGACAGGTTATTGGGTTCGTTCCAAAGCATGACAGCTTCGACCATAAGCGGTGGATTACTCGAACACTTTCAACGGTAGCGGATGGAGGTAAGCGCCTTCATCAGAGCGGCAGACGAAGACCTCGGGCTCAGGAGACGATTCAATGCGGAATCCGGAGCTCCGCAACAAGGCTTCGGCGCAGGCGCGGTTCGGAATCCACCAGTTTGTCGGATCTTCGGAGTAGTTGTTCTCGATGAAGTGCATTTTGGGGAAACCGGGCTTATCGAAGACCGCGCGCTCAGAGAACGGATAGTCTTCGGCGATTTCGACGACGGTGCGGCTGCCACGCAGCATGGACTGAAAGATGAACCAGTCTTTGGCGACGTGGCGGCGGAGGAGATCGAGCGCGAGCAGCGGATGGCGGAGATGATAGAAGACGCCCATGAAGAGAACGACGTCAAAGCGCTCCCGAAGCTGGCCTACTTCGTACACCGAGAGCAATTGGAAAGAGATGTCGAGATCGAGCACTTGGGCGGCAAAGCGCGCCTGTTTGAGGTAGTCGTTGTCGTGATCGATGCCGAGCACACGGCTTGCTCCGCGCAATTTCATTTGAATGGAATAAAAACCGGCGTTACAGCCGATATCGAGCACTGTCAAGCCGGTTAGATCTTTCGGCACAGCGTCCTGAAAGTTCTGCCATTTTGTAGAGGGGTAATCGCCCAAGAAATGATAAGGAGCGGTTTGCACGCCTGCTAAAGAGAGGTTGTGAAACCATGGACCTAGCTCGTGAACTCTGGTTTCGATTTCCTGCACAGTGAGTTTTTGCGCCAATATGACTCGTATTCTACTCATCCGGCACGGCAGCACGGACCTTATGGGGCGGGTGCTTTACGGGAGGAAGCCGGGAGTTCATCTGAACGCGGAAGGAGACAGGCAGGGGCAGGCGGTAGGGCAAGCTCTGAAAGCGCGCTACAAGCTGGATGCGGTGATATCGAGTCCGCTTGATCGCGCCAGAGAAACCGCGCAAGCCATTGCAGAGCCGCAGGGTTTGGATGTGCGAATCGATGAGGATCTGAATGAGCTCAACATTGGCGATTGGATGGGGAAACCGTTCGATGAGTTGCAGAAATGCGAGCAGTGGAAGCGTTTTAACGAGCTGCGGTCGATCAGGCGCGCGCCCCGAGGGGAGTCACTGCTGGAGTCGCAAGCGAGAGCGTGGAAGAGCGTGGAACGGATACAGGCCGATTATGCGGAAGGGATAGTTGCGGCGGTGACGCACGGCGACATCGTCCGTTCGTTATTGATGCTGGTATTGGGGATGCCGCTCGATCACGTATTGCGGCTGGAGATTGAGCCCGCCTCGGTGAGTGAGGTCGTGCTGGGCGGAGGCGAGCCGTTAGTGCGAAGCATAAATGAAAGAATCTGGTTGTGAGATGAATGGCGATAAGGAAGAGGCCGATGCTTGAGGATCCCACAGCGCACGGCGATCTGCTGGAGCTGCTGATATCGCAGTTGAGCGAGTTTGTCATCGTGACGGCTGATTCAGGGGGGAACTTCACATCGTGGCATCCGGGGGTCGAGCAGACGTTCGGCTACACAGCGGATGAATTTATCGGGCAGAATATTGAACTACTCTTTACGCCGGAGGACAGGGCTCGGGGAGCGGTTTCCGAAGAACTGGAGCGGGCGGCAAAGACTGGGCGCTCCTCGGATACGCGCTGGCTCGTGAAGAAGAACGGAGGGCGAATTCTCGCTGAGGGCGTGACTGTCGGACTTCGCCTTTCAGGCGGGAGACTGAAAGGTTTTGCAAAGGTGATGCGGGACGTGACGGAGCGGCAAAATGCCGAGAACGCCCGCTTGGAAATGCAGCGGCAACTGGAAGCCGCAAATGAACGGCTCAGGCAGATGACACAAGAGCTGGAGCGGTCGAACGAGGAACTGGAAGATTTTGCCCGTATCGCCTCGCACGACCTGAGCGCGCCCATCACGAGCACGCGCTGGCTGGTAGAGATGCTGAACCGGCGGCATGGCAACAACCTCGATGCAAGCGGACAGGAATGTTTAAAGCAGATCTCGTTGAGCCTCGAAAGGATGTCCCTCTTAGTGGACGCCGTATTAGCTCATTCGCAGTTCGGAAAGGGCGCGATTGGGTCCGCGAATAGCACCTCGGCAGAAGCGGCACTCGAGATAGCGATGGCGAATCTGAGAAGCGAAATTGCCAGCTCGGAAGCGGCGATCAGTCATGATCATCTTCCCGAGCTGCTGGTAGAGCCACACGCGTTGACGCAGCTGTTTCAGAATCTCCTATCGAACGCGATTAAGTACAAGCGGCCGGGGACTCGCCCGGAGATCAAGATTTGGGCCCGGCGCGAGGGCTCCATGTGGTTGATGGCCGTCGAGGATAACGGCATCGGCATACAGGCGGAATGGTTCGAACGCATTTTTTTGCCCATGCAGCGGCTGCACGGCTCGGAAATCGCAGGGAGCGGGATTGGTCTTGCGACGTGCAAAAAGATCGTGAGCCGGGCGGGCGGCAAGATATGGGTGGAATCGGAAGTGGGTTCGGGTTCGACGTTCTTCTTTACGCTTCCGGGGCCTCCGGCGCAAGGGCGGGAGAGAGATGCATTGGATTCGAACGACGAGACGCGGGATCCCGCTGGCTGACCAGCGAGTGCAATGCGCGGTGTAAGCGCCCGACGACGGGCTGCCAATCTCCGGGGCGCGGTTGGCGGAAGAGGCGCATGCTGGGATACCAGGGCGAGTCTTCGCGTTCGAGCATCCAACGCCAATCGCAGTAATAAGGAAGCAGCGTCCAAACGGGACGGCCCATAGCTCCTGCGAGGTGGGCCATCATCGTGTCTACGGTGATCACTAAATCGATGGTCGTGAGCGTTTTTGCCATCGCGAGGACGCAAGCGGATTCATCATAGAGGCTCGGGATGTGGGCGGACCAGGGTTCGAGCTCAGCCCCATAGGGGCCAGCCTGCAGGCTGAAGAACGACAGATTGGGCAGGGCGAACAGGGATGCGAGCGCTTTGAGCGGGATGGAGCGTTCGGGGTTGAAGCTACTCGAGCCCCATACCAGACCGATGCGCAGTTCGCCGGTCGCGTGATTCGAGTGAAGAGGTGCCGTTGGGGGGACGTTCAGGTACGGCACTCGGTTTGGGATTGTATCGACTGTAGTTCTGAAAATGCGCGGGAGCTCGATCACTTCCATCTGCTGATCCCAGTGCGGCTCGGGGTCGCCCCAAGTGATCACGGAATCGGCGATGCCGGCGACGGAAAGCAGCGGCTTGAGCGTGGGCTGCGCTTCAATGGTCACGGAGCGGGCTTTCGCGCGCAGTAACGGGACGTATCGAACGAATTGAATTGTGTCGCCGAGCCCGTGCAGACAGCGAATGATGATGTCCCGGTTTGTGAAGGGCTGGCCATCCCAGAAGCGATGCGGATCGTGATTGCCGCGTGCTGCAATGGCATCGCTCTCCTGCCAGGCTCGTTCGAAATCGCCCGACAGCATGTGGCAGTCCCAGCGCCCGGCGGCGCAGCAATCGGGATCGTGGCGAGCTTGCTCGGCGCGGTTGAACAGATCGAGCGCTTGCTGAATGTTGAGCGATTGGAGCTGCTGGATGGCTTGGGCGTAGAGCCGCTCGGCGTTCACGTTTATTTATCGTGACATGGAGGGCAGTTTTAAGAACCGATTAAGGCCGCTTAGTTTTCGGCTCGCAGTCGGCATCCACCAAACTGGAGGAATGACATGGCTGACCTGGTCTTTGCTTTCCGCTTTGTTTGCGGCCGCGACGGCGATTCTCGCCAAGTTGGGGGTAGAGGGCATTGACGCCAATCTGGCTACGGCCATACGGACGAGCGTGGTGGTTGCCTTCACGTGGATGATTACGTATGCGGCAAGGCAGCCCGGGACCTTTCAGGCGTTTTCGAGAAAGGCTTGGATGTTTCTGGTGCTTTCGGGATTTGCGACCGGGTTATCGTGGCTGTGCTATTTCCGGGCGCTGCAGGTCGGGCAGGCGTCCCGGGTTGCGCCAATCGATAAGTTAAGCGTCGCGCTGGTGATTGTCTTTGGCGCGCTGTTTTTGGGCGAGAGGCTGACCTGGGGCAAGGCTGTCGGGGGCGCGTTGATGGTAGCCGGCGCGATTGCGATTGCGCTCGAGTAACATTATTCGATGAAGCCGGAATCGATGCGCTTGCCGCGATCGTAGATAGCGTATTGCGCGATGATATCGCGGGGGAGATGCGTGGCGCGCACGGTCGCGAGAGCGCTATTGCCTGCTATGACGAGCACTTTTTTCGTGCGGTCGAGCGGATTGGCAGCCGCGTATAAGAGCGAATCG
This sequence comes from uncultured Acidobacteriaceae bacterium, assembly GCA_963803455.1. Classification (GTDB taxonomy): domain Bacteria; phylum Acidobacteriota; class Terriglobia; order Bryobacterales; family Bryobacteraceae; genus Bog-105. The sequence continues at coordinate 464,342 of CAWDMK010000001.1, forward strand.
TTTTCAGATCCGTGTTCGACATCGCGCACTGCGAAGGTGTTCGCGTCGAAATGCAAGCCGATGCGGCCGGCCCAGGTTCCGAGAGTGGCGTTTGTCTCCGGGCGGCCCACGAATACGATGTTGTGGGAGCGCAGCTGCTCGTCAGTGACTTCGTAGTCGCGGACGAGCGGAACGCGGCTTTCGAACGCATCGAGAAAACCGGCCTGGAGACGCTCGGCAGCGTAGCGGTTAGTTGCAGCTTCACTTGCCGTACCGTACACGATGATTGCGTTTGCGAGATCATCCTGGCTGAAGCGCGCGACATAAAGAGGACCGGTATTCGCGCCAGGAAGTCCGGGCTGATTGAGCCACTCGGTAACGAAGTCCGCGTGAGGCTTCTTCCATTTCTGATCGAGCGCGGCCAGAAATTCCGCGGTGGTCACGGTCTTCGTGGTGTGCGTATCGAAAAACACGTTCATCAGGTTGAGGAAGTCTTCGGTTCCGAGTTGCCGGCGCACCGCGTCAAGAAAAAGCGCGCCCTTTAAGTCGGTGATACTTGCCCACGCGGTTGAAGAGAGGTCGCCATCCATTTTGGAGAGAGGCCGGTCATGGGTGAGCTCGAGACCTCGCAATTGCGTTCGGTAGGAGTCCAGCATTTCGTCTGGATTTTCAGACGTGAGCGCTTCGTAGTAAGCCACTGAGCCCGCGGTCAACCAGGCATCGGCTGGGGTAGCGGGCAGGATCCAACCTTTCCATAGCTTCTTGGCGTCGATTGATTCCGGCTTCTTTTTGGCAGGCGCGGCGTTCTTTGAGGCGCGGATCGCGGCCTGTGCGATCGAGCCGTCACCGGCGCTGAACACGCGATAGCCGGATGAATAGATTCCTTCGTTCGCTGGATAATTCTTTTTTTGCGTCTCGGAGGGCACCCATTCGCGGTCGTTCGGCTTGCCGAAAGCGGCCCACAGCATCTGGCGCGAGGCGAGATCGGAGTTGGTGATCTTCGAATCGAACGCGACGGAGGTGACCAGAGGCGCGCTACGAAAGGCGAGGAATCCGAATTGCTCGTCGATCTGCCCCTTGAATTTGTCGTAGAGCTCGAGCCATTTCACATCGCGGGGCGAAGGACTGAAGGTGAGGCTCTCGGGCTTGCCTTTGGGATCGGGAGCGTATTCGAGCCGGACGTTCAGATCCTTGGCGTTATTGCAGCTCCAATAGAAACCTTGCGTGCCGCCGAACCATTCGTTCTTCGAGCTTTCATAAAACTTCGTGCGATGCGTGCCGAGCTCGAGCATGCCGATATCGTTCGTCTTGGCATCGGCGATCAACCATTCATTTGTGTAGAGGCCGTTGTTGCGATCGATCAGGAATTTCGCGACTTCGGGCACGCTGGTTCCATATTGAATCGCGTGGCGAGCGCGGTATGCCTCGGGAGTGCCCGTAATGTCGAAAGGACTTTGCCGAATCGTGGTTTCGGCAAGGACAACGCCGGAATCGTTTTGATACCAATCCATCCCGCTCTGAATGCCGGCAGGATAAGACTGCATGATGACGCGGTGTCCGGCTGTGGGTTTGACATCGAGCATGATATTCACTTGCTCGGCGAGAGTGAGCGACCACATGGTGATGTGGCCAATGACCATTTTCCCGTCGCGCGTTGCCTTGCCGGTCGCGGCAAAAGCACTGCAGCGGGCGTTCGGCGGAACACGGTCGTTGCTCCAAACGTAGTGAGCGGGCGCGAGATGATTCCAATTCGGAGCTTTGAAAGTGAGGCCTTCGAGCCCGGTGGGCGTGAGCTCGAGAGCAGCGCGGAGATCTGAAATCTCGGTCGATGAGTTGATGGTGACGATGTCGACGAGATCGAGAGGCCGGTCTTCAAATTTGGCTCCGGCGGCGTTTGCTCCATCGGCGATTCCCCGCATCTCTTCGAGAAGCTCCTGGTCATAGCCGCGAAGGAAGAGAGCGGATGCCATAGTGCGGCCTTCTGCCCAAGCATGCTTGGGGTCGCCTTGGAAGGAGGCAGCGCAACGCGCCATGTAAGAGGTGATCTCGTCAGCCATGAGGAAACCGTGCTGGTATCCACGGTCGTACGGCTTGCCTTCGATGTGCAGGTAGATCCAGCCGCCGGATGGATAACGATATGCCGGTCCGAGAGTGCGGACTGAAGCGGGTTTGGGCAAACCTGTTTCACGAGAGGCGTCATCGAGGCTGACGCCTTGAAACCACGCGGTTCCTTGAAAGCTGCCGGTATTCGCGACGTTCAGGACGATATTGTCGCGCGCGCGAGTCGCGGTGAATGCAAGCTGCACGCGAGTCCAGTCGCGGGTTGCGCCGACTGAGGCGGAGTGCATGTCCCAAGGCATCGAAGCCATGCTGAGCGCGGCGCCTACTGCGATCGGCGTGCGCCCGCTATCCGTCACGCGCAATGCGTCGGTCTTGATCCAACCGCTCAGCAGATATTGCTTGCCGATGGTGAGATCGAGCGGTTCGGAGAGGATGTAGGCGTCCGAGCCTGAAGACTCGACGCGGAGCGAGGGACGGTTCTCGCGCATGATGGTTTGGTCGCGAGTTGCCTTGCCCCGCAGTGCATCCCAGGAACGGAAGGATGAGTCGGCGGAGGAATTGTAGAGACTTCGGGAAACTGTGCAGAGGCACGTCGAGAGCGTGAGGATGACGAGGGCGCAGGTTTTCATGGGTGCTGTCCGTAGGATAGCGTTGATTCTGCCTCGCCGTTCATTCACTCTTCAGGGATGTAACAGGATCGACCGATGCGCCGTGGCGGGCTGGGAGATAACTTGCCGCTAGCACGATGATGAGAATGCCGGCAAACGCGACCGTGAACGTTTCGGGATCGGTGGGACTGAGGCCATACAGGGCGGAGCGCAATGCTCTTGTTACAAGAAGTGAGACGGGTAGTCCAACCGCTAAGCCGATCGATACGATGACAAAACTCTCCTGTAACACCATTCTGAGTATGTCTGCACGCTCGGCTCCAAGCGCGATACGCACCCCAATCTCGGCGGTGCGACGGCTGACGTTGTACGCCAAAGTTCCGTAGAGCCCCACGGCTACAAGCAAGGCGGCTAACAGGCCAAAGAACGTGGAGAGGTTTGCGGTCAGGCGCTCTTGCGAGATGGATTGTTCAAATTGCGCCTTCTGGGTGATTGGGTTTTCGAGTGGCAGGTTTGGATCTATATCGCGTAGGACGCGAGTAATCGCGGGCACAAGTGCCTCGGGATCTCCGGAAGTGTGCAGCTCATATTGTATGGCGGAGATACCGGCGACTTGCGTGTACGGGAAGTAGGCCATGGGGCGGTCGGGCTCCCGGATACCTCGGTAACGGCTGTTGGCCGCGATGCCGACGATCGTGTACTGGTTTTTGTCCTCGAAGTATGAGATGTGATGCCCGAGTGGGTCGACTTTAGGCAGATAGCGCTTGACGAAGGTCTGATTCACAATGGCGACCTTTTGCGAAGAGGGCAGTGTCGGTTTCGGCTACATCGCGGCCACGCAAAATGGGAATGCCCAGAACGTGCAGAAAACGGGGTCCAACCAAGTTCGTGCGCATGGGGGCGTATCTCTCGCTTGGGAGGGGATTGCGCCCGTCGACCAGCACTCCGTCATTGTTGCTTGCACCAGTGCCGATACGAACTTGCATCACCGTGGCAGAATCGACACCGGGCAACCTGCGAATGCGTTCGAGAAGGCGTTGATGGAAACGAACCCCGTCTGCATCGCCGTGGATATTGCGTTGCGGATCGACACCGAATACGAGCAAACCCTGCGTGCGCATGCCGAGATTGCGCGATTCAAGATTACGCAAAGTGCGGAAGAGCAGGCCCGCAGCCACGAGGAGCACGAAACATAAGGAAACCTGCATTGTGAGGACGAATCTTCGGCCAGAGTGCTGAGTGCGATCCGTGTTCGATGTACCCGCAGAGGTTTTGAGCGCTTCGTTCATGGGAACACGGGTGGCGGTGCGAAGGGGTGCGAGCCCAAATACCAGAGCTATCGCCAGTGCCACCGCCGCGGTAAACAGAGCGACGTTGCGATCGGGGGTGATGCTGATATCCACTCCCGACCAGGCGGTCAAGGCCTGAGTGGCAGGGGCTGCGAATATCCAGGCAGCGGCCGCTCCCGCTATGACGAGTAAGAGACTCTCTGCGAGGAGCTGGTGGAAAAGATCACGTCGACTGCCTCCAAGGGCCATGCGCAACCCGAACTTGCGAACTCGATTCGAATTGCGCGCGATCAAGAGCATGGCGACATTCGAACAGGCGATTAGAAGCACCAGACCGACCATTCCCATGAGAAAACGAAGCGGCCGCTCATAATCTTCGCGCAGATTCTCGATGCCATGGACGGAGGAGAAGTAGAGCTGCGGCTTCGGCTCCTTTGGATCGTGCACGGTAACGCCGCTATAGATTGCGCGCTGAAATACAGGCGTGAGTTGTGCGATGGCTTGGTTCCAAGTGATCCCAGGGCGAAGGCGGCCGACAAGTAAAAGACAAAGCCAGTTCGGAGACCCATAGAGCGTGTGATCAGTTGCCGGAAGACCCCAGGCATTGAGGTCGGGCCGATTTTGAAGTGGCACCCAGAAATCCATTGGCCCTGCCGGATCCGCGCCATTGAAACGCGGCGGCGCAACCCCAATGATCAAGAATGGAAGGCCCTTAACGTAAAGTGTTTGACCGAGGACGGCGGGGCTTTGCGCAAACCGGCGCGTCCACCAGGAGTAGTTGAGGACGGCGCTAGCTGTATGGTTGGCCTCATCGGAGAGCGTGAATCCGCGGCCAATGATGGGGTTACACCAAGGCCGGAGAAGAAGTTGCCGCTCACCATCTCGCCATTTGCCAGTTCGGGTTCTGAACCGAAGCGCACAGCTACTTTTCCCCAGCCCACGGGCGCAAAGGCGATCACGTCCGAAAACACTGTTCGCTCGCGGCGCATGTGTTCGTAAACCGGCAGCGAGAGAGAAGTGTCGCTGTAGCCTGTCTGTGAGGTTCCTAAGGGTTGATTTTCCAGATGAAGGTAGACAAGCTGCTGGGCGTTTCTTACCGGAAGAAAACGGAGCAGAACGGCGTTCATGACGCTAAAAATGGCCGTGTTTACACCAATACCGAGTGCGATGGTCAATATGCAGACCAGCGCGAATCCGGGCGACTTAGTCCACTGGCGGAATGCGTAACGAAGATCTTGAATTAGAATCTGCACAGATCTGGGCCAGCCATAATCACGGCGGGGTTACAGCATTTTAGGAACCAGACCGCGGTCGGGCCAAGGTGTTGACGAGCGAAGGTGCAATCGGGTGTGAAAACGAGCGTCTCTGTTCAGATTCAAAATCCCGTGTTCGGAAACGAACGGACCGATGCCGGCCTAATAATCGGCCCAGCGGGTACACGTGGAGCGTGGGTCGTGACCGGGAACAAGGATTAGGCGGCGCCTTGGTTACAGGACGCAGCCTTTCTACTGTGTAGCAGTCTATTCGGCTCTTAAGGACCGGGCAGGATCAATTCGCGCAGCTCTCCAAGCCGGAAGCGCCGCCGCGATCAAGGCCACGCAGATCACCAACAAAATCACCATCACGAACGTAAACACATCGGTCGTGCCCACTCCGTACAGGAGACTGGCTAAGAATCGGGTGAGCGCCAGCGCCGCGATAATACCCGTGACTATGCCGAGGGCCGATAATCGGAATGCTTGGGCGAAGATCATAGTAGCAATTCGCTTGCGAGTTGCTCCAACCGCCACGCGCAACCCGATCTCGTAAGTCCTCTGGCTCACCCAGTGAGACATCAGTCCATAAATCCCGATTGCGGCTAGCAGCATCGCGACGGCTGCGAAGCTAAGGAAGACCCGCATGGTGGCGCGAAAGTCTGCAATCGAACTGGTCATGATGTCTTCAAGCAAGCGTACGCGGCCCACCGGAACATTAGGGTCTTCGTTCTGGGCTATCTGCTCCAACTCATTTCGCACACGCGCGCTGTCGGTCCTAAGCTTTACGAGCAGCGTCATGGCTGCAGGAATCTGGCCGTCTTCTCTCTCCGACTGCGGATACGGCAAATAGATCTCGCCCGCGATCCAACCCGGCAAAGCCGTCGATAGCGTGTATTGGTGCGTATCGGCTACTACTCCAATAACCGTTCTCCATTCGTTGCTTCCCGCTGGCTTGATGTGTTTTCCTATCGCACTCTCGCGTGGCCAGAAGCGCCGCGCGGTCGATGCGGAGATCACCGCAACACGCGCCGCATTTGCGCCATCGGCGCCTGTGAAGTACCTTCCCGCCACTAGGGGAATGCGCAGGATTCGAAAATAGTCGGAACTGACTGCGCCGAACCAAACCATAGGCGCCGGATGATCGGCCGTTTTCGGATGTCCCTCCAGGTCCAGTGGGAGCGTCGGAAGCTCGCCGTCCAAAGGGACTGAATTCGAGATCGCCGCAGCGGCTACATCAGATGTTCTCCTTGCCTGATCGACCAAACGGCCGTAAAGCGCGATGCATGCGGAGCGTTGTCGGCAGGACTGTTGATTGGGACTGATTCTTATTGTCAGGACGTGATCGGGCTCGAAGCCCGGACTGGATTGGGAGAGTTCATATAGGCTCTTCAAAAGCAGTCCGGCAGTCACGGCCAGAACCAACGTAAGCGCCACTTCTGCAATTGCGAGAGCACTTCGCAACCGAGTCCAGAAACCGCTGCTGGACCTCTGAGCACCGGTCTTAATTACCTCCGTCAGATCAAATTGGGAGGCGCTTAGAGCCGGCGCGAGTCCAAACGCCAGACCGGTGATAAAAGCGAGTGCAGTCACCGCGCCCGCGACCTGCCAATCGATGCTCGCTTGCGCAAGCCCTGGCAGAGAACCCGGTAACACTGATTTGAAAATCGACAATGCGCCCAGTCCGATGATGAGCCCTAAAGCGGCTCCCAAAAGCGCAAGCCCGGAGCTTTCGGTCAGCAATTGGCGAATCACGCGCAAGCGGCTGGCGCCTAACGATGCGCGCAGCGCGATCTCTTTCCGCCGTGTTGTTGCCCTCGACAGCAACAAACTCGCGACATTGGCACACGCGATCAGCAACACCATGCCGACTGCGGCGAGCAGAATCACCAGTTTCCCGCGCACATCGCCAACCAGATCTGTTTGCAAGGGGATTACTGTCGAATTCGCGTTCCAGTCGCGCGCCATCGGGTAAGGAAAGGTCTTTCGGAACTCCGATGTCAACCTACGTATTTCCTTCTGAGCTTGTGGCAGCGTTGCTCCAGGGCGAAGCCTGCCGATAAATGGCACAAACTCGCCTGCCCAATATCCCAAGAAATTAGAGGGATCCAGGCGCATTGGTATCCAAACTTGTACTCTGGCCGATGGGTAACTGAAGCTGCTTGGCATCACGCCGATAATCTGACGATTGATCCCATTCAGTGTCACAATGCGCCCGACGATAGCGGGATCGGCCCCGAACTTTTCCTTCCACAACGAGTCACTGATGAGTGCCAGTGTGTCGCGCCCGCGTGCATCTTCACCTCGCTCGAAGCCTCGTCCTCTTGCAACCGAAGCACGAAGCACCTCGAGAAAATTACAGGAAGCGCTGCTTGTAAATTCGCGAATCGCCATCCCCTGACCCGTGAGATTCATCTCTGAGCCGGTGCTCACTGCGGAGACATCCATAGCGCGGCTTCGCTGCTGAAAAAACGAAACGGCTGCGCGCGGGTAAATTCCTGTGATGCGAACCAGACGCTCCGGTGCAGAGTAAGGCAGAGGGCGCACCAACAATGCATTCACGAGACTGAACATGGCCGCATTTCCGCCGATTCCTAAAGCTAGCGATGCCACCGCGACAGCGGTAAAAATTGGCGTTCGCCTGAAGATCCGTGCGGCGTAGCGCAAATCTTGCACAAGTCGCTCGATGCTCAAGAAAGTCCACATGTTGCTGCAGTCCTCTTTGTGGAAGGTTATGTTACCCATCTCCCGGCGGCTGGTTTCGGCCGCAGATTCGGCGTCCAGGCCTCGGCGGCGAAAATCTTCTTCTTTAAGCGACCTGTGAGTCTCCAGTTCTTCGTCCAATTCCCGGTAGAGCCGAGCCCGTCGCAGCACCATAAGCAGGCAGTGACGGGTTCGGATCAGGCTCGCGGATACAGACCGTTTCACGCTGTCCCCAGCACCTTTTGAATGGCTCCTACAATCCGCTCAAATTCCTGGCGCTCAGACGCCAATTGCTTGCGCCCAGTTGGAGTCAACGTATAGAACCGCGCACGCCGATTATTTTCGCTAGCACCCCATTCGGCCTTCACCCATCCGTTCAGAAGTAAACGTTGCAACGCTGGATAGAGCGAACTTTCACCCACGTCCAACACGCCATCGGATACCTGCTTGAGCCTGGATGCGATGCCGTAGCCGTGCATACTTCCCGGTACGAGAGCCCGGAGGATGAGAAGATCGAGCGTTCCTGGTAAGAGTTCTGAATTCTTGGCCGCTTTTCCCATCGGCTATCGATGGAAGTATCTCTCGTTCTTGTTTGCGAGTCAAGTGGCGCCAGTCGGAAGCCCTTCAGAGTCCTAAATCTGGTCTCCGCGGCACGCGCAGTGGACATGGAGAATGGACACGAGCAGGATCTCGACCCACGACCTGATTTGCAGGATGCTTGGACAATGAAACGCTTGCAGACGCGATGATGAGTTTTGAGGAGCATCAATTCATCGTCCAGGAGACAGGTTCCTCCTCGACTCGTAGCAGCTAGTAGCGAGAAGAACTGATACGGAGGCACTATCGGATGGCCAGCCTGCTCTGCTCTCGATCCGAACACAACAATCTAACCAGGTCATCCTTTATCGGAACGCGGGATAGAACCGTCTAGTACCCGCGACCAAACAGACATAGGCTTCCTAACCCGGATCGGGCAATTGTCGACATTGCGAAGCTGAGAGATTATTGTCTGAATCCGAACCACGAAGACGGCAAACACCGAAGCGGCATAGAACGCTCAATCCATAGGTGATGACAGAGATTTTGGTCGGGCGAGTGAATTCGAACCACCGACCTCCTGGTCCGAAAAGTGAAGATGACGAGAATCAATAACTTAGCAGGATTGCGATAAGTTATTCGGTGTCGCTATAAGTTACGCGCACCGAGTAAGTTGCGGTGATTTTGACGGCTTCTGTTAGTAACGCCGAGTAGTGCCGAAGTGCACAGGGTGCTCATAGCTTCGGGCATAGTTGGTGTGCAACTAACGTGACTGAAGTTCGCCCCACTTAGGCAGCACATTTTGCCTTATTGCGATGGAAATGCGGCACTGAGTAACCAAAATGGGAGTGTCCCTCCGATGTTGAAGAGGGCATGGATCAGTATCGCCGGAACTAGGCTGCCTGTCCTTTCCCGGTACCGCGCGGCGATTATTCCGAGTATTGCCGCCACAGCCATAATCACAAGCGCTTTAGGACCCATACGGGGCCAGACTACAACATGCATGCCGCCGAAGAATAAACCGCTGAGCACGACGGGAGCGCTCAGCGACCATTTCCGGAACACCGGCAGGCGATATTGCACGACCGGAGCAAGGCAACTCTGATATAGGCCCCGTACAAACACCTCCTCGCAGATGCTGGCGTAAACCCAAACTAACAACACGATCTCGATTGGAGAGTGCGGTCCGAGCGGGTCGGACAACGCTTGCGAATGCGGTCCTAAGAACTGCAGAGTGGAGATGACAGACATCGGCAGAATCCAGAGGAAGATCTTCGGGGTAAGGCGAAATGAGCTGTTCGTAAAACCAAACTTCGCAAGGCGCCCTCTTGTTAGCCAGACTGAGACTGCGACGGAAAGTCCAAGCATCACGCTATGGGCAACGAAAGATGGCGGAACACGCGAGAATTCCGATAAACCGATGACTCTTGGCGTAGCTATGGCCAGTACCGCGATTAGTGCGGCCACTAACGTCGCACTTAATATCGTGGATGCTACAGGGGTTGGTTGTCCTGTTACTGCGTTGGGCTCGGTCTGGAACACGGGATTACGGAAGATAGTAAGTTATTTCAGCACCGAACCGTTTAAGAGGTTCGCTCGGTTACGAGATCCACAATTGCGTGAAGTGCGCGTTGGGCAGGCGATTCGGGGAAGCTCGTAATGATTGTGCGCGATTTTTCCGTGAAAGCGTGGGCGCGCTCATAGGCGCGGGCGATGGCGCCGTGCTGCCCGAGAATTTGCAAAATGCGCGTGAACGGCACTTGTTGGTAACTCGAATCGGCAATAACAGTTTCGATGGCGCGGCGCTCTTCGGGTGAGGCAGTTTCGATAGCGTAAATGACGGGCAGCGTAACTTTCCCTTCCCGCAGATCGTTGCCGGCGGGCTTGCCGAGAATCTTTTCGGTAGAGGTGAAATCGAGGATGTCGTCTACGAGTTGGAAAGCCATACCGAGGTTCCAAGCGAAATCGCTGAGCTGTGATTCGACAGATTCGTCCGCGGCAGCGGCTACGGCTCCGAGTGCGGCGCAAGCGGAAAACAAGCTGGCGCTCTTGCGATCGACTAGCTCCATATAGTCGGCTTCCGTGATGTCGATGCGGAGCAAGCGCTCGAGCTGGAGAAGCTCGCCCTCGACCATCAGTTGAGTGAGCGAGATGAGTACGTCGAGGATGTGGAAGTTGCGCTCGCGCATGGCGAGTTGGAAGGCCTGCATGTAGAGCCAATCGCCGGCGAGTACGGAAGTGTGGTTGCCCCAGACGACGTTGGTTGATGGGCGCCCGCGGCGTGTTTTGGCGAGATCAATCACGTCGTCGTGAACCAGAGTGGCAGTATGGATCATTTCAACGACGGCGGCGAGGCGGCGGGCGCAACCGGTGCAAGGGCCGAACAGCCGATTTGTCAGCAGTAGCAGTACCGGGCGGAGGCGCTTTCCGCCACCGACTTGCAAGTAGCGGTTGATCGTCGTCAGTGCGTCGACTGAAGCGACGGATTCAATGGTGATCTCACGTTCTACTTGCTCCAGCTCGGATTGAACGAGCTCGAAGGCTTCGCGGGCGCTGAGGGATTGCCGGATGTTGCTGAACATGTGTCCGCCCCGGTACAGAATCCCTAGTGTAGCGGGTGAACTTAGGGGAGAGCGGGCGGATGAAGGCGGAAAAACTGTTCGAAATTTGCGGTAGTCTGCGCGGCGAGATCTTCGACGCTGGTGCCGCGAGCGCGGGCGATGACTTGCGCGGTATGGACGACGAAGCTGGGCTCATTGCGCTTGCCGCGGTGAGGAATGGGGGCGAGATAAGGCGAGTCGGTTTCGAGTAGCAGGCGATTCGCAGGAGTGATGCGGGCGGCTTCGCGGATCTCGACGGACTTTGGAAAAGTGACGACTCCGCCGAATGCCAGATGGAAACCGAGGTCGAGACATTCGCGCGCCGTGTCCGGGGTGCCAGTGAAGCAGTGCATGATGCAGGGCAGGCCGGTACGTGCCCAATGCACGCGGAGAATTGCGACGGTGTCGGCCCAGGCGTCGCGTGTGTGAATGATGACGGGCATTCGGGCTTTAGCCGCGATCTCAAGCTGAGTGATGAACACGGGGGTTTGCGTCTCTTTGGGCACGCCCCAGTGATAATCGAGCCCGATCTCGCCAATGGCTTTGATTCTGGGGTGAGTAAGAAGCGACTCGAGGTGCTTGAACGTGCTGGCGTCAGCCTTGGGCGCGTCATTCGGATGGACTCCGGCCGTAGCGAAGATGAAATCATAAGAGTCGGCCAGCCGCAGCGCCGCTTCTAAATCCGGAGGACCGTTTCCAGTGCCGATCGCGAGAATGAATTTCAGGCCGGCATCGCGTGCGCGTTCGATAACAGAGGAGCGATCGGGGTCGAATTGTGCGTCGTCGAGATGGCAGTGGGAATCGACGAGACGCAAAGGAGAGCCGACCTGCTCTATTTTAGGCGAGCACCGGGGCGGATGTCTTCGTGAAAGCCGGCGAGAACGGGCGGACCGTCCTCGGTGGAAGCGGCGACGATCATGCCGTGTGACGTGAGGCCACGCAGCTTACGGGGCTGCAGGTTAGCGACGATGACGACCTTGCGGCCGATGAGTTGCTCGGGCTTATAGGCGAGTGCGATTCCAGCGACGATGGTGCGGGGCTCGGGTTCGCCGATGTCGACTTTGAGATGCAGAAGCTTGTCGGCGCCTTTTACGGGCTCGGCGGATTTGACTTCGCCGACGCGGAGGTCGACTTTGGAGAAATCGTCGATCGAAATCAGAGCGGGGGCGTTGGCTGGCGATTCCGGTCGCGAGTTGGGCTCTACGGGTTTGCCGAGCAGAGCGGCTTGGCGGTCTTTTTCGGTATTTTCGAGTTCTTGCATTTTGGCGATGGTGGATTTGGGATCGAGACGCGGAAAGACGGGCGAGATTGGGCCGATTTTTTGGGCTGGCGGGGTCCCACCCCAGGCAAGCGCGTCCGCTCTGAAGCGCTTCGATAGGAGCCGTGAAGCCGAGCTGGCGCCAAATAGCTTCGGTCGAGTGCGGGAGCACGGGGCTTGCAAGCGCGCAGGCGATGCGCAAGGCCTCAATAGCCGTATAGAGCGTCTGATCTAATTGCGCTTGCGCGGTTTCGGACGGATCTTTCGCAAGTTTCCAAGGGGCACGCTCGACGATGTATTTGTCGATTGTCGAAATGATGTTCCAGATGGTTTCAAGAGCGCGGGAGAAATCGAAAGCGTCATATGCCGCGAGCGCGGAAGCTGCTGATTCGCTCACGAGCTTAGAGATAGTCTCGTCACCGGAATTCGAACGAATGACTCCGTCGCGATACTGCTGCATCATGGTGAGCGTTCGGCTGGCGAGATTGCCGAGGCCGTTTGCGAGATCGGAGTTATAGCGCCCCACCAGCGCGTCGAAGCTGAAGCTGCCGTCCTGCCCGAAGACGATTTCGCGCAACAGGAAATAACGCAGAGCATCGACGCCCATCACTTCTGCGATGGGAGCAGGGCGCACGATGTTGCCCCGCGACTTGCTCATTTTGTCCTGTTCGAAGAGCAGCCAGCCGTGGGCGAAGACGCGCTTCGGCAACTCCCAGCCCGCGGCCATGAGAAAGGCAGGCCAATAGACTGCGTGAAATCGGAGAATTTCTTTGCCGATCAGGTGCAGGTCGGCGGGCCACAGGTTCTCGCCTTCGACGGCCTGACGTAGGAAGTGAGCGCGTCGAACCAGACGTAAAAAACGTGGCTGGGATCTGCTTCGACGGGGATGCCCCATTTAATGCTGGTGCGCGTGATAGACAGATCGGACAGGCCCTGCTTGACGAACGAGAGAACCTCATTGCGGCGGATATCGGGCTGGATGAAATCGGGGTGCGCTTGATAGAACTCGAGCAGCCGATCGGTGAAGGCGGAGAGCTTGAAGAAGTAATTTTCTTCTGTGACTTCTTCGTACGGCTTACCGGTTTCAGGATCGATGTCGCCCGGGCTTGGCGTCAGTAACGAAAGACTCGCTCACAACGGCGTACAGGCCGGTGTAAGTGCCTTTATAGATGTAGCCGTTCTCCCGGCAAGCGTTGAACAAGCGCGTTCACCAGCTTGGCGTGATTGGACGCGGTGGTGCGCTGCAGGCGATCTATTTTAAGATCGAGCATTTCCCATTGCGTGCGAAATTCGTTCGAAATAATGCCAACGAATTCCTCGGGCGTTTTGCCTTGAGCGCGGGCCGCACGCTCGACTTTTGTGCCGTGCTCGTCGGTACCGGAAGTGAGGACGACAGGATCGTAGCCTTGCATGCGCTTCACTCGCGCGATGGTCTCGGCCGCAATGGTCGTGTACGCATGTCCGATGTGCGGGGCCGCGTTCACGTAGTAGATGGGGGTTGTGAGGTAGTATTTACCCTTGTTCATGGAGATGCTTGCTGAACGCCTGATTGGCTTCTGCAATCACAGTCCGTAACGGGACGCCCTTTGCAGCGGCAGCTTTGCGGCAATCTTCGTATTCAGGCGCGAAGTTGCCGGTATCGGTGTACTTGATGCGGATTGTACCGTACGGGGTCTCAACTTCGGCGGTGTGGCGGCTGAGAACACGGCGCTCGGCTTCGAAGGATGCGGACGCCTAACGTGGTGGTTTCGGCAAAGAGGATGGACGCGAGTTGTTCGCGGAGCTCGGGCGGGGTGACCACGGTGAGCATCGTCGCGGGGCGATTCTTCTTCATGAAAATGGGCGTGAGCGTCACGTCGAGAGCGCCGGCTCCGAGCAGGCGTTCCAGCGCGTAGCCGAGCACTTGGGGAGTGGAGTCGTCGATATTCGCTTCGAGAATGCTGACGGCGGTCGATTCGGAAGCCTGTGTCTGCTCGCCATCGAGCACGCGCAGGACGTTCGCATGCGACGGGAAATCTTTATCGCCGGCGCCGAAACCTTGCGCGACCAACCGCATCGGAGGAAGAGCGCCAAATTCGGTTACGCCAGGTAGTGACGAGCGCGGCACCGGTGGGAGTGGTTAGCTCCGCTTCCGGACCGGCAGAATAGATGGGGCAATTGGATAGTAATTCGGCGGTCGCGGGTGCAGGCACAGGGAGCAGGCCGTGCTCAGTCTTGACGGTGCCGCTTCCCACGTTGATGGCCGAGCTGCGGACTTCATCGACGCCGAGCAGATCGAGGGCAACGCAGGCACCCACGATGTCACAGATGGAATCGACAGCGCCGACTTCGTGGAAATGCACCTTTTCGAGCGGGCATGTTGTGAGATTTTGCCTCGGCCTCGGCTAAGCGGCGGAATACGGCGAGCGCGTCATTTCGAGCCTTGTCGGGAAAGCTCGCCGGAATGGATGATCTTCTCAATGTGCGGAGAGATGGCGATGAGTGCTCTCTGCAATCGGCATCGACGAAGAATTTGGATGCGGCAATGCCGTGTCGAGTGGTTTTCTCAACGCGAAAAGAGGCGTCTAGATTGAGACTGCGAAGAGCGGCTTGAACGCCGTGCCAGTCGGCCCCGGCGTCAACGAGTGCGCCTACGGTCATATCGCCGCTGATACCTGAGAAGGCATCGAAGTAGCAGAGTTTCACGGCAACGATCCATTCGGTCGAGACAAGAGTTCCGAGCGTGTTCCACGTCGGCGAGCGCCTGCTCAGGGCTCGCAGCAGCGCTGTCAAATGGCCCATTTTTCGTCCGGGACGCGGATCGAGCTTCCCATAAAGATGTAGTTTGACATCGGGAACGCGAGACCGCAGCAGTCCAGTCGGGTTCGCCGTCGTTCCAAAGATCTCCGAGCAGGTTGGCCATGGCGGCGGGACTGAATTGCCTGGCATCGCCGAGAGGCAGTCCACAAACTGCACGGAGCTGCTGCTCGAATTGACTGGTGAGGTTGGCATCAACGGTGAAATGCCCTGAGTTGTGAGGACGTGGAGCGAGCTCGTTAATCAGAAGGCTGCCATCTTTGCGCACAAAGAACTCGACGCACAGGACGCCGACTACTTCCAGTCTTTCGAGCACGGCACGGGCGATCTCGATGGCGTCGCGAGCCACTTTGGAAGGAATGCGCGCGGGGGCGAGGGACACGTCGAGAATGCCTTTGCGATGATGATTTTCAATCGCGCCGTAATGGACGAATTCACCGGTGTCGCTTCGGGCGGCAACCACGGAAATTTCACGATCGAAATCGACGAAGGCCTCGAGCACCGCTTCCTGCGCGCCGACGGCCTGCCAGGCCGCTTCGAAATCGGAAGATGCGAGCAGCCGGAATTGCCCTTTGCCGTCATAGCCGAAATCGGCGGTTTTGAGAATGGCTGGAAGGCCTAGATCGGTAGCGGCGTGAGTGAGTTCCTGAAGGCTGTGAATGGGGCGGAAAGGGGTAACCGGAAAGCCGGCGTGCAAAAGAAAAGTTTTTTCCCGCAGGCGGTGTTGCGTGGTGTGCAGGATTTCTCCGCTAGGGCGAACAGGCGCGCACTCGGCGGCTGCAGATGCCGTCGCGGCGGGAACGTTTTCGAATTCGAAGGTGACGACTGAAACGGCGCTCGCGAATTGGCGGACGGCATCGAGGTCCCGGTAATCGGCATTGACTTCGACGTCCGCAACCTGGCCTGTGGGCGTGTCCTCGTCAGGGGAGAGCGTGTGAACGCGATAGCCCATGCGGCGGGCGGCAATGGCGAACATGCGGCCGAGTTGCCCGCTTCCGAGCACGCCGATGGCATGACCGGGAAGCACGGGAGCGAAGCGAGAATGGATTGCGGTCACGGTAGCCGGTCTTCGAGAACCGCGTCTCTCTGTTGGGCGCGCCAGGCATTGAGGCGAGCGCGGATTTCGGGATACTTGTTTCCAAGAATCGCGGCAGCGAGGAGAGCGGCATTCGTTGCGCCCGCATTGCCGATCGCGAGCGTAGCGACGGGGACGCCTGCCGGCATCTGCACGATTGAGAGCAGGGAGTCGATCGCCGTTCAACGTGCTGCTTTTGATCGGTACGCCCAGCACTGGGAGCCAGGTGTTGGACGCGACCATGCCCGGGAGATGCGCGGCGCCCCCGGCAGCAGCGATGATGATTTCGAGACCTCGATCAGCCGCCGTCTTGGCGTATTCCGCCATCCAGTCGGGGGTTCGGTGAGCGGAGACGATGCGGGATTCATAAGCAATGCTGAGAGCATCCAGCATCTGGCTCGTGAGCTGCATGGTTTCCCAGTCCGATTTGCTGCCCATGATGACGCCGACGAGTGGATGTGTGTCTATGCCGGTATCACGTATCTGAATCGCCATCCTATTCGCCTTGCGAAGCGGCGAAGCCTTTTTGCCCGTCGAATGTATACAGATTTTCGATCTTGATGAAATCGAGTCCGGCCTCTTGCATACGGTCGAGCAGCTGCACGATCTGCTGGTGGGTTACAGGCGTGCTATCTGTCTCTGACATGAAACCCGCGCGCCAGTGATCGGTGCAGAAAGTCTCTTCGAAGCCTTCAGGGTAGACTTTCACGCCCCGATTGCTGAGCGAGATCAGCTTGAGACCGTCACCGTTGAATTGCTCGAGGCGCTTTCCGAATTCATGCGGGTTTCGCTCCGGCCAATGCAGGAAGACATCCACGCCGACCAGCTCCTTGTTTGCACGGGCGGTAGCGGCTAGGGCGTGCTGAGCGGTTTGCTTCGGAGCCTTTGAATAGGAGGCGGGTTTGAGCTTTTCGGGTTTTTGACCGAGCCGGGCGACCACAGCTTCGGCGAACTCTTTCGTGCCGACCTTCTGTTTGCTGGTCCCCTCTTTGTAGATGTCGTAGGTGTGGACGCCCTCCTCAATGGTTCGCAGCCAGGCATTGTGAACCAGCTCCGCTACATCGGGCTGCCCGATGTGTACGAGCATGAGGATTCCGCCATGCAGCAGGCCCGACGGATTCGCCAGGTTTTGTCCGGCGCGGCGTGGGGCTGAGCCGTGAATCGCTTCAAACATGGCAGCATCGTCGCCGATATTTGCGGAACCGGCGAGCCCCACCGAGCCTGCGATCTGTGCAGCGACGTCGGAGAGGATGTCGCCGTAGAGATTCGGCATAACGATGACATCGAAGGCTTCCGGGGTGTCGGCCATTTTGGCCGCGCCGATATCCACGATCCAGTGCTCTTTTTCAAATTCGGGGTATTCGGCGCCGACTTCATCGAAGACCTTGTGAAACAGGCCGTCGGTGAACTTCATGATGTTGTCTTTGGTGAAGCAAGTCACTTTTTTGCGATTGTTGCGGCGCGCATACTCGAAGGCGTAGCGCACGATCTTTTCGCATCCGGGGCGGCTGATCAGCTTGAGGCACTGGTAGACTTCGTCGGTTTGGCGGTGCTCGATACCGGCGTATAGATCTTCTTCGTTTTCGCGCACGATCACCACGTCCATGCCGGGGTGTTTGGTCTGAACATAGGGGGCATAGGACACGCAAGGCCGCACGTTCGCATACAGGCCGAGCATTTTTCGGGTCGTGACGTTTAAGGATTTAAAGCCGCCACCCTGGGGCGTAGTGATGGGCGCTTTGAAGAATACCTTCGTGCGGCGGAGCGATTCCCAAGCGCTTGGCTCGACGCCGGCATTGATGCCACGAAGATAAACTTTTTCACCGATTTCGATGGTTTCGGGTGCAATTCGCGCACCGGCTTCGGTGAGGATATGCAACGAGGCCGCCATGATTTCCGGCCCGATGCCGTCGCCGTGAGCCACTGTAATGGGTACAAGATTCGATGCCATAGATACAGAGCTATTAAATCAGAGCGAGCGCGCGCGTCTAAGTCAAATGTTTGAGGGAGTACACTGGCAATTGGCGTCCGCCGCAGACGGCTATCCTTCAAAGCAAGTAAAAGTGCACGATTACATCGAGCTGACGAAGCCGCGGATCACGTGGCTCATTCTGATGAGCACGGCCGTGGGTTATTACTTCGGGCACCAGGGAAGTTGGTCCTTGTGGGCGCTCTTGCACACGATTATCGGAACCGGTCTGGTGACCTCGGGAACCGCGGCCTTGAATCAGTGGTACGAGCGGGATGCGGACCGGCAGATGCGGCGAACCCAGATGCGTCCCTTGCCATCGGGGCGGCTAACCGCGGCTCAGGCGCTTTGGTTCGGAATAGCACTGGCCGTCGTTGGCGGGCTGGAGCTTGGGCTGGGAGTCAATTGGCTGGCCTCCGGGCTGTGCATTTCGACGTTGCTGTTGTACCTGTGCCTGTACACGCCGCTCAAGCAGAAAACGTGGTGGTCAACGACGGTGGGCGCGTTTCCGGGAGCGATGCCTCCGCTGATTGGCTACGCGGCCGCGGCGAACAGGCTGACGCCCGAGGCCTGGGTTCTGTTCGCGATCTTGTTTTTGTGGCAGTTTCCGCACTTTTATGCGATTGCCTGGATGTATCGCGAAGACTACGCGCGCGCGGGGATTCAGATGCTGCCGGTGGTCGAGCCAGATGGCGAGTCGACGGCGCGGCAGATTCTGCTGTACTCGTTGCTGTTGATACCGATCAGCATTTTGCCGAAGTGGATGGGAATGACCGGCACAATCTACACCGTGGGCGCGATCGGGATGGGCGTGGTTTTCCTGTATGCGGGGGTCAGGGTCGCGCTGGACCGAACGAAGGCCCGGGCGCGCAGTGTGCTACTCGCTTCGGTGCTGTATTTGCCGGTACTCTACTGCCTGATGGTCCTCGATCCTGTTCGCCTGTGAGGGGCCGAACGAGAGTACTGTTCTTTGTTTTTCTCTCCTCACTGATTCTTTCGATCGCCTGCACAAGTCCTGCGAGCAAGCTGCCGAACTACGGTGCCGTTCCGAGGTTCACGATGACTGATTCCGAGGGACACAGCTTCAATAGTGACGTGCTCAGCGGAAAGGTGTGGGTTGCGGATTTCATTTATACGAGTTGTCCAGGCCCGTGTCCCCTAATGACGGCGGAGATGCACAGAGTACAGCAACGGGTCAGCGGGGATCAGGGCGTACAACTGGTTTCCATTTCCGTTGATCCACAGCATGACACGCCGGCGGTGCTGAACAAGTTTGCGCATCGATTCGGCGGCCCTACGAAGGATTGGGTGTTTCTCACTGGATCCGCCGGGACGGTGCACCTACTGGCGTATGACACGTTTCATATGGGGGATGTGATCGCGAATATGGATCACAGCACAAAGTTTGTGCTGGTCGACAAACACGGAGATATTCGCGGGTATTATTCGAGCGTTGATGCTGCCGGGATGACTGCAATGTTCAAGGACATGAACGCTCTACGTAAAGAATCGTCCTGATGCCGTTGACCTGGATGGGCGTACATGACCTGCCGGCTGTTGACGCGTCACTGAATGGTTTGGCGGCAATTCTGCTTGTGACCGGGTATGCGCTGATCCGCCGGGGCAAAGTGGCCGCACATCACAGAGTCATGTGGACGGCTTTCGCGGTGTCGTGCGCGTTTCTAATCTGTTATCTGGCTTACCACTGGAAAGTGGGCTCGGTCAAATTCGACAAGCCGGGGTGGGTTCGCGTCGTATATCTATGGATCCTGACGACGCATACCGTGCTTGCGGCGGCGGTACCAGTGCTGGCAGTTGTGACCTTGCGGCGGGCATTGAAGAAGCGATTTGAAAGGCACCGCGCGATCGCGAGATGGACACTCCCGATCTGGCTGTACGTCAGCGTAACGGGCGTGGTGGTGTATGTCTTGCTCTATCAGGTGAGACCGCGGCTATAAATCGAAAGCGGCCGTCACATGAGTAACGGCCGCTGTGATTCGGAACAGGCGTGAACTGCTAGTACCTGGCTCCCGCGGCGCTGGTGCTCGTAGCTTGGGCGGAGGCTTGCCGATTGACAGAGCTTTCGGCTATCTGATTGAGTTTCTGGTCGGCCGCTTTCTCCTCCTCGAGAGTTTGCTGCAGGAGATCGGCGGCTTCGTGGCGTCCGAGACGGAGAGCAAACGACCTCGCCGTTCCGTAACCGGAGATTTCGTAGTGCTCGACGCGTTGCGCGGCCGCGATGAGAGCAGCATCTTTGATGCTGGAATCGCCGGTCGCGTCCACGATTTCTTCTCCTTCCGAGATCAAGCCCTTCATGGCTTGGCAGGTCTCACGTTTGGGGTCAGTGCCAATCTGGCGGAAGATTGTTTCCAGCCGGGAAACGTGTCTCTGGGTCTCGGTCAGGTGCTCCCGGAACGCCTGTTTCAGTTGCGTTGAGCTCGCCGCGTCAGCCATTTTGGGGAGGGCCTGAGTGAGGCGCTGCTCGGCATCATACAGATCTTCGAGCTGGTTTACGAACAGGTCCTGGAATGAATTGAATTCCGTCGTGTTGAAAAGTTTCATAGTGTGTACCTCGAATCGCCTGCCGAACTGAGGTGCCGTATTTAGCAGGCAACTATGGGACATCAAATGAAGGAGTGAAGTTTCGAGACTTTAACTCAGGGGAGGGCAGAAAGTGAAGGCCTAATTTTTAGACCTGAAATGCCCTGCATCGAGGTCTATAATTATCGGCGGGTGCGACGAATTGCGCCGCTCGGAAAGGAGAAGCATGGCGAATCTTTCACACACTACTCGGGATCACGAGGAAATTCGCAGGTGGGCCGAAGAACGCGGGGGAAAGCCGGCTCACGTGAAGAGGACCGGCTCGGAGGAAGACATCGGGATGCTGCGGATCGAGTTTCCCGGTTTCGGCGGAGACGAAAACCTGGAGCCAATCTCGTGGGAGGATTTCTTCGCGAAATTCGATGAGCGGGGTTTGGCGTTGATCTACCAGGAGGAGACCGCGGGCGGGCAAAGAAGCAACTTTAACAAGTTGGTGAGCGCCGAGACAGCAGCGGAAAGCGATCGGAGCCGCGGCCGATCAGCGCGTTCAGGGGCTAGCAGGAGGAGCTCTGGGGGCGCGACTGGATCGACATCCCGCAAGGCTGCGAAGAAGGGCGCCACCAAAAAGAAAGCCACCGTAGTGAGCTCCGGGCGCGGCCCGTCACGCGCGAAAACCGCCAGAAAAGCTTCGGCAAAGAAGCCCTCGGAAAAGAAAACGTCCGCAAAGAAAACTGCCTCGCGAAAGTCGGCGGCTAAGAAGAGCTCGAGCCGGTCCGCATCCGGAAGAAGTGCTGGCAAGCGAGCCGCCGGTGCAAAAAGTTCGCGGACTCGAAGCGCGGCTAAACGCCGTAAGTAGGCAATGACGCCGCCAGGCGGCCGTAGCTTCAGTCATTACTTCGGAACTGTGTCTCCGGCTGCGAATCGGAAGCGCCTTTCACTCGCGTCAATTGTGACCGGCGCGCTGGTTTTGGCCGCGATTATATGCATGGCAATCTATTTGGGCAGATCGCGGCCGGAAGCGGCCCCAGACGGCCCCGCTTCTGCCAAGGCGCGAGCCTATGTCTCAAACCTGACATTGAGCGACGTGAGAATGACCGCGAGTGAGAATTTCATGAAGCAACAGCTCGTTCAGATCGACGGTAAGATAACGAACGATGGGCAACAGCCGGTGCAATCGGTGGATGTTTACTGCGTGTTCCGCAGCGTGGATGGCCGGGAGATCTATCGCGAACGTGCGCCGATTGTGCGATCCAAAGGCGTGCCGCTAAGGCCGAAAGAGACCCGCCCGTTCAGACTCGCTTTTGATTTTCTACCTGACAGTTGGAATCAGGCTCTTCCTACTCTGGTTGTGGCGCAGATTACGTTCGCGCATTAGCTGGGGCTACTGGTTTTCTGTGAAAGTGCTTCTCGCGGACGATGATCCGGATCAACTTGAGCTGCGGTGCATCCTGGTCGAGCGAAGCGGGTTTGAAACGATCCGAGCCTGTGACTGCGATTCGGCGGCGCGGCTTGCGGAATCCCATAAACCGGAGTGCGCTGTGATCGACTTGCGCTTGCCGACCGAGGAACTGGGATGGCGGCTCATTCGCGATTTGAAGAGATTGAATCCCGAGATTCATATCCTTGTGATCACAGGGACTAGCCCCGAGCAAGTGACGGGTCGACCCGTTGCAAAGCTGATCGAGGGATTGATTGTGAAAGGCAGTTCTTCGAGGCTTCTGCTTCAGAAGTTACAGTCGCTAGCGGCAGAATTGCCGGTTACCGGCGAGTGAAATTACGGCTTCGCCGGGGCCGAAGAAGCATTCCCGCGGCGGGCCCGATCGACGTCGAGCGTAAGCTGATGGGCGACTTTAGAAGCCACGTCAGCGCTGGCGCCATGAAACTTCCCGCCCGGGCTCTCTTGGGTTGTCGACCATAATACGTCTCCCTCACGATTGCAGAGCCGAACCGTCGCATACGCTTCGTGCTTGCGCTCACGCGTGTGGCGGGATTCATTGTCGCCGATGGATAAACCGGCAGAGCCGCCAGTAGTCGAGCGAGTCTTGCCGGAGCCGACCCCGAGGCTTTCGCGGGCGGTCAGACCCTGATCGATGTCGAACGTATCGGTGAAGGTTTGATCGTCGGCCGCACCTTTGAGAATCGCATCGGCCCGGTCCGGATTGTCAGTCATCAGGAACAGCTTGGACGAATCGAGACTGCTGACGATCAGCTCTCTCATAGCTGCCGCACCGACCCCGCCTACCAGAGGTGCAACGTAGACCCGCTTCACCTGGAGCAAACTGCTGACTGAGGGCACGGAATCGGCCCCCGAGGTTTGCGCTTGAGCGGGGAACGCTGCCAATGCGAAGGCGGAGAGGAGAGTGAGGCCGATGAATTTCATCCTTTGCCGGCCATCCTTGCTTCGTCGTCCTGATATTGAACCCGCTGTCCGGTGCGAGCCTCAAGCGCGACGAGCGTCATTCTGATGTCGTTCTTGTCGACCCGAAAGACCATGGCTTGCTGGCGGCCGTCGTCGTCTTGAAATCCGACTGTCAGAAAGTGTTGCCGCTTCTTTGCGAGCAGGAATAGCGGCGAAATGAGCACAGCCGCGAAGTAGCGGCGATCTACTTTTTGCCCGTATTCAAGTAGATTGATCCGGTCGTAAGGAATTTTGACTTTGGTGTGATTCGAAACAAAGACGAAATACACCTCATCGGTGACTTTGATATCGCCGCTGTTATTGGCCGGAATATCGACCCGAGTACCGCCGATATATTCGACGCGGCTGCCCGGATGACTGGCAGTTGCGAGGAAGGCACAGGAAGAGAGAGCCGCAGCTAGAAGGAAGACGCGCATGGGTATCGACAGCGGGCCTAGAACAGAGGTGGGAGGGCAAGGAGGATCTTCTCTTAACAGGCTCAAGACAGGGCTCAAGGCCCAAGACACGTTCACAGGAAAGCTTACGGATTGAGCTAGGATGGACTTGGGTATGGGTAAGGTCGAACAGATCGAAGATCAAGTGAAGGGGCTCAGCTCCGACGAATTGCAAGCGTTTCGGACTTGGTTTGTACAGTTCGACGCGGAGCTTTGGGATCAGCAAATTAAAGCCGACACAAAGAACGGCAAGCTCCTCTCTCTCGCTGAGCGCGCTCTGGTAGATCACAAATCGGGTCGCTCGACTGTGTTGTGACGCACCACGCAGCACCCGATTTTTGGACTTGCTACCGCTCGTTACCGCCAGAAATTAAGAGCCTCGCCAACCGTACATACGACATACTGAAAAGCAATCCTCGGCATCCATCTCTCCGTTTCAAGAGGGTCGATCGTTTCTGTCCGTCCGAGTTGGCTTGCATCACCGTGCGCTGGGAATCGAAGTTGAGGATGGCGTCCTCTGGTTTGGATCGGAAGCCATGCCGATTACGATCAATTTATCGGCTGACGTGAAAGCCGCGCGCTTCAGTTAACACTATCCAAGCTCAGCTCCAGATCTTCACGACCGGCACGCCTTTTTTGCAGAGCTCGCAGGAGGCCGTATCCTTGTAGTAGCTGGCATCCATTTTGGCGAGATAAAAGACCGGAAGCGGGGCGAAATCAACCACACTGGGGTTGGGCTGATACACGGCAACGGCCAAGCCTACAATTTCAGCGCCTTTGGATTGCACGAGCGCACGGAGCTCGGTGAGGCGCCGGCCGGAGCGCAAGATGTCGTCAACCAGCAATACCTTTTCACCGGGTGCCGGCTCGACGAACTGCCGGAAACGCATCGGAGAGGTGTCAGTGTCCTGTTCGGCCCAATAGACCTGATGAGCGCGGAGCGCTTCGCACACGCCGTAGGCCACAGGGAGACCGCCGGTATTCGGGCAAATGATCGAGAGTTGCTTGATCATGGCGCGAATCTCGGAATCGGCGCGGAGGCGGCGGCTGAGGCCAACGCTCAACATCTTTGCGTATTGGAAATACCGGAAAGCGAGCGCGACCTGGAGATATTCATCGGTGTGCATCCCATTCGGGTATTCAAAGTGTCCGTCGCGCAGGGCGCCCGTTTCGCGCAGCATGGAGATTACTTCTTCGTTCGTCGGCAGCAGATGCATCTTCGATCCAGTAGCTCTAGTGAGCGCCCTTTCCCGCCAGCACGTGCGGAATGGTTTTCAGCATAATTGACCAGTCGAGACCAAGCGACCAGTTGTCAATGTAGGAAATATCCATGCGCATCCAGGCCTCGAAGTTCAGGCGGTCGCGGCCCATAACTGCCCAAAGGCACGTGAGACCAGGACGCATACGGAGGCGGCGTCTTTGCCAGCGTTCATAGCGATCCACCTCTTCCGGAACCGGCGGCCGCGGCCCCACGATCGACATATCGCCCCGGAAAACGTTATAGAGCTGGGGTAACTCATCGATCGAAAATTTGCGCAGCCAGCGGCCTACGGCGGTGACTCGGGGATCGCGCGAGATCTTAAAGGCAATTCGCTTCTCGCTGAGGTGCTCGAGCTGGGGTTTCATGAGATCGGCATTGTCGACCATGGAACGGAACTTATACAGGGTGAATCGCCTGCCATTCAAGCCGCAGCGAGCCTGCCTGAAAATGACGGGACCGGGAGAGGTAAGCCGGATCAAGAGCGCCGCAACCGCCATAACCGGAGAAAGGAGCACCAGGGCAGCGGCTGAAATGGCGATGTCACAAAAACGCTTGATGACGAGGCTGAGATCGTCGAGCGGAGCGGCCGAGAAAGTCAGAAGCGGCGCATCGCCGACGCGGTCGAGCGTGACCTCGCTGTTCACATGAGGAAAGAAGTCGATCGAAATGCGCGTACGAACGCCTTCTTCGTCACAACGCAGGAACACATTTTCAAGATCATAGAGCTTGCTGCTGTCCACGTCGAAAATGACTTCATCGACAATCTGTTCGCGAAGCAATTTCGGAAGTTTTTCAGCGCATTCCTCGGCACAGATAACGGCGGAAACCTGAATGCGGAAGGGCGAACCCTGATTGAGTTGCGTAACCAGCCGGCCCGCTCTGTCGCGCTCCCCGACGATAAGGATGTGATACGGGCTGCCGAATCCGCGCTGGAACACGCCCACAAGGCGGCGGGAGTTCCAGCGAAATAGCGCAAGCAAAAGCAGGTTGTAGGCAAAGAACAGAAAGAGAAAGCCGCGGCTCAACTCAAAGCGCAGCAGATATTGGAACAGAACCACGCAGGCTGTCCCGACCAGACACTGGCGAAGCGAATTGAAAATAACGCGGCTCGGATTCGCGGAATCGAGGTATTCGTAAACGCGTTGGAACGAGCCAAGCGCAACCCACACTGCCACGCAGAAGGCGAGCAGGAGAATGTGAGTCTGCAGCGGCAGGAAAAAAACCAGTTGCTTCAGTTCCATACTGGCGCGGGTATGATAGGCGGCTTCAAAGGCAGCGATGGTGAAGAGCGCGTCAGTGAGCGCGAAGAGTAATTGGATTTTTTTTCTTTGATGGGCAAACACGGAAGAAACTCGGGGTGTCAGGAGCCGGGCAGGGCGTGATCGAGGTCGGCGATAATGTCGTGCACGTTTTCAATCCCTAGTGCGAGGCGCACGAGGTTCTCGCGGATTCCCATGCGCTCGCGCATTTTAGGGGAAATCTCGCGGTGAGAAGACATCGGGGGATACAGCAAAAGAGTGTGGACGTCTCCGAGGGAAGTTCCGCGGACGATCATTTCAAGCCGGTCCATGAACGCCATGACCGAGGCGCTGTTTGCATTTTTGATTTCAAAGCTGAGAATGGCGCCAAAAAGACCAGGCGCGAAGAGCCGCCGGATGACTTCAGCATCCGGATGGTTCGGATCGGCGCAGTAGTGAACACGCTCTATAGAAGGATGCGAGGCAAGCCATTGCGCCAAAGTTCTGGCGTTTTCGCACTGGCGATGGAACCTAAGCGCGAGCGTTTTGATGCCGCGCATGGTGAGATAACTTTCAAAAGGTCCGAGCACCGGGCCGACGATCCGTGACAACATGCGGAGCGGCTCATAATGCTGCTCATCGGTGACGACGATACCGCCGAGGACGTCACCATGCCCAGCCAGATATTTGGTTACGCTATGTACGACGATATTGGCGCCGAGCTCGAGCGGGCGGAGCAGTATGGGTGTCGCAAACGTGCTGTCTACGACAAGAGCCGCCCCTGCGCCAGTCGTGAGTTTCGCGATTTTGTCAATGCTGCCCACTCGCAATAACGGATTCGACACGCTTTCCATGAAGACGCAGCCGGGCTTCTTACTTGCGATCGCGCTCGCGAGCGTCTCGAGATCGTAAACGTCTGCGTAAGCAACATCGACACCGGCCGAGCCAAGAACTTGATTGAGCAGCGTCAACGTGGTCCCGTAAGCCGATTGCGCAGCCAAGATCGTGCGCGGGCGGTCAAGCAGTGCGGTCTGAAAGGCGATGTGAAGCGCCGCCATACCGGAGGCGGTTGCAAGCGATCCGTATCCGTGCTCGAGCGTGGTGGTCAGTTCTTCAAGCGCCTCATTTGTGGGGTTCGCGTACCGGGCATAGCTGAAACCGTGTTCTTCCCCTGCAAAGATGCGATCTAGCTGGGCGGTCGAGTCATAGAGGTATGTGGTGCCGAGTTGGATGGGCGTGACGGACGGAATGGACGCGGCGTTTCGGGATTTTCGATCACCGGCGTGAACGACCTGAGATTCGAGGTTCATTTCCTCCTCCAGCGCACGCCGTCTTTGGCATCTTCGATCAGAATTCCTTGTTCCTGGAGCAACGCGCGAATCTCGTCCGCCCGCGCAAAATCTCGCTGCTTCCTGGCGGCTGCTCGCTGTTCGATATAGGCGTCGATTTCGGCATCTGACGGCCCGGCAGGTTTGGCATGCGAAGATCCGGTGGCGGGAGTTGCCTCGGTGGGCTTCAACACGTCGAAAACGGCATCGAAAACTTCCAGAACCCGAGCAGCCTCCCAGCGGTTCTCCTCACCAAATTGATATTCGTCGAGCGAAGTATGCATCGCGCGAACGTATTCGAACACGGCCGCTAGCGCCTGGGCCGTATTGAGATCGTCGTCCAGGCTTTCCTCGAAACCCCGCAAGGCCTCCCGGGAGCGATCACTCACAGCTTCATTTCGACCCGGATGCAGCTTGGCGGAGGCGAGGCGGAGCTCAAATTCGCGCAGCCGCTCAATGCTCTTTGCGGCAGCCTTCAGGCCTTCAAAGGTGAAGTTGAGTTTTTTCCGGTACGGCACTGCAGCTAGCAGGTAACGTATCGCGCCCGGTTCGTACCCCATCTCCAGGAGATCCCGCAAGGTATAGAAATTACCTAAGGACTTCGACATCTTCTGGGATTCGATGTGCAAGTGCTCCGAGTGAAGCCAGAACCGGGAAAAGGGCTTGCGTGTGATCGATTCGGATTGAGCGATTTCGTTTTCGTGATGCGGAAATGTGAGGTCAACGCCGCCGGCGTGGATGTCGAGCGTTTCACCGAGATATTGCATGGCCATGGCGGAGCATTCAATATGCCAGCCCGGGCGGCCGTCGCCGAAGGGAGTCTCCCAATAAGGCTCCGAATCCTTTTTTTCTTTCCACAACACAAAATCGCGAGCATCGGCTTTGTCGTACTCATCGACATCGACTCGGGCGCCGCTTCGGATACCGCTGAAATCGTTATGAGACAGCTTGCCGTATTCAGGGAAAGTGGAAATACGGAAATAGGTGGACCCATCACTGCGATAGGTGCAGCCGTTTCCGGCGAGTTTCTCAATGGCCTCGACCATTACCGGAATGTGCTCGGTCGCCTTAACGACATGCTCGGGTTGTTCGAGCCGAAGCGCCGCCGCGTCCTCAAAGAAAGCCTTGCTGTAGAGGGCAGTATATTCTTCGAGCGACTTTCCCTCTTTGGCTGCATTGGCAATGATCTTGTCGTCGACGTCGGTAACGTTCATGACATGGTTCAGCTCGTATCCGCGGTACCGCAGCCAGCGCCGCAGGATGTCTTGAAATGTGAAGGTGCGGAAATTACCGATATGGACGAAGTTATAGACGGTGGGGCCGCAGGTGTACATGCGGACCGTGTTTCCCGAAAGCGGCTCGAACGTCTCCAGCTCTTGCGTGAGGGTGTTGTAGAAACGAAGAGCCATCGTGGGAATTCAGAATCAATCGTAACAAGAGCAACTTAGCCTCCGGATCCTGACTGCCCATCCAGCGAGCGCGCTTAAGTATGATCCCCGAGATGATGATCCGCAAATATGATTTCGTAATGATCGCATCAGGAATGCTGATCAGTGAACCGGCTGGTTGCGGAATCCTATCGTGCTCGGGGGTAGGTTTCACCGACTCACGCGAAAATAGATTCGAATGCCGCGGTCTGCGGTTCGAGATAAAGGCGAAGTGCGCGGAAACTGGGGCTCGGGCGGGGCTTTTGCATACGGCGCACGGTATCGTCGAGACCCCCGTCTTCATGCCGGTGGGCACGCAGGCGACCGTGAAGGGTATCGCGCCGCGAGAACTCGAGAACGACCTGAGAGCTCAAATCCTGCTCGCGAACACGTATCATCTGTTTCTTCGCCCTGGACACGAGATCATCGAGCGGTTGGGAGGCCTGCACCGGTTCATGTCCTGGCCGCGGGCTATTCTCACCGATTCCGGAGGCTTTCAGGTCTTCAGTCTCGACGGGCTCCGCGAGGTGACTGAAGAAGGCGTGTCTTTCCGGTCGCATCTGAACGGAGATTTGCATTTTTTTACGCCCGAGCTAGCGGTAGATATCCAGTTGGCATTCGGAAGCGATGTTCTGATGGCGCTCGATGAGTGTTTGCCGTACCCGGTTTCATACGACACTGCGACCCAGTCAACGCGCCGGACGATTCGTTGGGCGCGCGCCGGGTACGCGCATTATTTGCAGCGGGAGAAGGGAATGGATTGCGCTCTGTTTCCCATTGTGCAGGGCTCCATGTTTCCGGAGTTGAGGAGAGAGTGCGCGGACGCGCTGGTCGAGCTTGAAGCTCCTGGATACGCAATCGGCGGCTTAGCAGTTGGCGAGCCTCGGGAGCTGAGTCAGGAGATCGCGGCATTTACGGCACGGCTGCTTCCGCCGGATCGGCCCCGATACGTAATGGGAGTGGGCATGCCGGAGGAGCTAGCACGCGTATGTATCGAGCGGCATCGACATGATGGATTGTGTACTTCCGACGCGCAACGCCCGGAATGGATACCTGTTTACGTCGCGAGGGAAAGTGGCTATCAAACAGGCGCGATATATAGAGGATGAGAGCGCGCTCGATCCTGAATGCGAGTGCTATACCTGCCGAACATTCAGTAAGGCTTACTTGAGGCACCTTTTCCAGGCAGGCGAAATCCTGTTTTGTACGTTAGCTACAATCCACAATGTTAAGTACTTTTTGGAGATTATGCGCGGCATGAGGGAATCTATTTTGGCGGGGAACTTTCCCGAATTTTTGAAGCGCTCGCAGGCCGCGGTGCCCACATTGGAACAGGGGAAGTAAACCCATGCCGCAGCTATTCCTTCTGCTCCAAACCGCCGCTCCGCCAAGCAATCCTTTGATGAATTTCGGCGGCTTGTTGCCTGTCGTCCTGATGATTGCGATTTTCTATTTTCTAATATTCATGCCGATGCGGCGCCAGCAGAAGAACCAAAAGGAGATGCTGAAGTCTTTGGCGAACGGGCAAACAGTGGTGACGAGCGGGGGAATTATCGGGACAATCGTTTCCGTGAACGATGATACGCTTGTACTGCGCGTAAAGCCCGATAACCTGAAGCTTCAGGTCTCCCGAAGCGCCGTGACGAACGTGGTAAAGCCCGAAGATCAGGTGAAGAAGTAGGCACGGCGCAACTCAGAGGAAGTTTAGAAATGAAACGGCACTTACGGTTCAAATTTACTTTTATCCTGGCGATCATCGTGATCTGCATCTACGGGATCATCGGGCTTCCCAGAAGCAAGGATCAACTCGTCGAGAATTGGCACAAGAACATTCATCTGGGTCTGGACCTGCGCGGCGGAACATATCTGGTCGTACAAGTTCAGCAGCAGGACGCTTTCAACGCGGAGGCAGGCACGGCGGCCGACCGGTTGAAAGATCTGGCCACCAAAGCGGGTGTGCAGTATTCGGATATCGAAGTGGCAGAAGCGAAATCGCTGCAAGATGCGACCAAGGCAGCGATCGTGATCAAGGGTGTGCCGTCGACGCAAGCCGGGACATTGCGCGGGCTTGTGAATGACCAGTTCGCGGCGTGGGTGCTTACGCCCCAAAACGCTACCGACTATCGGATGACCATGAAGCCTTCCGAGGCTCTCAAGCTGTGGCAGCAGGTGTTGGCGCAAACCAAGAACACGATCGACAAGAAAATCAATGCGCTGGGGCTCAGCGAGGCGACCGTGCAGCAGCGTCGCGAAGATATCGACTCGCAACTGTTGGTTCAGATGCCGGGAGTGGATGATCCGGGCGCGTCAAGCAGATCCTGCAAACCGCGGCGAAGCTCGAACTCTATGATGTCCGCGGCGGCCCGTACCCGAGCCGTGAGGATGCACTGGCCCAAAATAACGGAATCTTGCCGGCTGGTACTAAGCTGATCGGTACAGCCAGTACGGATTCGAGTGCTCATTCGGGCGGCGTCTACCTGGTCGCGCGAACGCCTGTCGTGCGTGGTCCCGATATTCGGGATGCGAGACCCGAGCAGGGCGAGTTGCCGAATTCGTGGGAGACCGGGTTCGTGCTGAGCCAAGACGCTGCGAAGCGGTTTGCCGCCTATACAGGTAGCCATGTAGGACAACGGCTGGCGATTGTACTGGACGGCAAAGTGCTGAGCGCTCCAACGATTCAGAACCAGATCAGCGACACCGGTCGGATTACGGGCGCGAAGAGTCAAGAGGAGGCATCGGATCTGGCGCTCAATCTGCGGGCGGGTTCGTTACCGGCCGGAGTGCTTTATCTGCAAGAAAATACCGTAGGGCCTTCGCTGGGCGCCGATTCTATCCACCAGGGCTTCGTGGCCGGAATCGCGGGCGTCCTGGCGGTCATTGTCGCCATGCTCATCTATTACAAGAAAAGCGGGATTAACGCGACGCTGGCGTTGATTTTGAATGCTGTGATTCTGATCGCCTGTTTGAGCTATTTCGATGCCGTGCTCACGCTACCAGGCATTGCAGGGATCATTCTGACAATCGGTATGGCGGTCGATAGCAACGTCTTGATTTTTGAGCGCATTCGAGAAGAAGTGCGGGCGGGCAAATCTCCCGTCCCGGCAGTCGACACCGGTTTCAGCAAGGCGTTGCTTACGATCATCGACACTCACGTGACCACAATCGTTTCATGCGCCATTCTGTTTCTGTTTGGGTCGGGTCCAGTAAAGGGGTTTGCGGTAACTTTAGTGATCGGACTCGCGGCGAACGTGTTTACGGCAGTATTTGTCTCGAAGGCGATTTTCGACTGGGAGTTGTCGCGCCCTCAACCAGTGGCGGCCCTGAGCATTTAGGAGAAACGGAGGGGGTTCACGAGCCCATTCCCGCGAGATTGGGAACACTTTGTTAGTAACCGGTGTCTATTGGGTTGGATGCCGGCCTCTAGAGATCGATGGAAATTTTCAAACGAACTAATTTCGACTTTCTCGGCAAGAAATGGCCGTTCATCATTTTGTCCTTGGTGCTTACGGCGGCCGGTCTGGCCAGCTTGGCGATTAAGGGCGGCCCTAAATATGGCATAGATTTCAATGGCGGAGCGCTCATGGATGTGAACTTTATCAAGCGACCCCCGGCGGAAGCCATTCGCTCCGCGCTCCGCAAGAGGATCCCGGGCGAGATCGAAGTACAAGAAGTGGGCAACTCGCAGGAAGCGCTGATCTCGACGGGCGTGCGGGACGAGAGGGCGCTCCAGGCAGCGCGCGCAGACATGCTTGCGGCGTTGAACCAGGCGTTTAATCCGCAAGCCGGGGCAAAGCTTGATATCAACACGGCGAGCGGGAGCGCTCTGGCCGACAGGTTGCGAGATCCGCTTCAAAAGGCGTCAGTAGCCCTTTCAGACGATCAGTTGGATGCGCTGGTAAAGCAGATCACAACCTACCGGGACACCCCTCCGCGTTCGGGCCTGATTCGGAATTTGGACGAACTTGCCTCGGTTCCCGGCGTCACGCCGCAGATTTTGAACGTGATTAAGCAGGAGTGCTGGACCGGTAATTTCACCATTCGAAACGTGGAAATTGTCGGCCCGAAGATCGGCGCGGATTTGCGCCAGCAGGCGATCAATGTGGTGCTGATCGCGCTCGGCGCGATGCTGATTTACATTGCATTCCGGTTCGAATGGATTTATGGAGTTGCCGCGGTGATCGCGGTGTTTCACGACACGATCATCACCATCGGACTGTTTTCGATTTTCAACAAGCAGATCGATCTGACCGTAATCGCGGCGTTGCTTACCTTGGTCGGCTATTCAATGAACGACACCATCGTGGTGTTTGACCGTATCCGCGAAAATATCAAATTGCAGAGACGCGGCTCGTTTACGGAGATCGTGAATTTGAGTATTAATCAGACGTTGAGCCGGACTATCCTTACGTCCGGGCTGACGTTTCTGACGGCCCTGTCTTTGTACCTGTTCGGGGGCCAAGTGCTGAATGGATTTTCCTTCGCGCTTGTGATAGGTATCATTATCGGCACTTACTCGTCTATCTTTATCGCGAGTCCGATTTTGATCTTCTGGCAGGACGTGGTGGAAGGGCGGAAACGGAAGAGGAGAGCGGCGGTTATCGATAACCGCTCTCGAGGCGTGGCAAAAACGGCAAAGTAGAAGTAGTTGTCAGCGCAGGCTGACGGGAGGAGCTTACAATGTTTGATCAAACATTTGTGGATGGGACGGTAAAAACCAAAAAGCCGGTCACCATTGTCATATCGCTCTTATTGCAGATCGGGATTATCGGTGTGCTGATCCTGATTCCGCTGATTTATACGGAAGCGCTGCCGAGCGCGCAATTGAAAAGTATGCTCGTCGCACCACCTCCGCCCCCACCGCCTCCTCCACCCCCTCCTCCACAAGCGCCAAAGGTCCCGCCTAAGCCGGTGGTCCGGCAATTCATAGCGAACCAGTTGATGGCGCCGAAGGTGATTCCGAAAACTGTGAACAAGGTAGAGGATACGGCACCGCCGCCCGATGCAGGAATCGGTGTGGTGGGCGGAACCGGTGAAGCGGGTGGGGTTGCCGGGGGCGTAATCGGCGGTGTGATTGGCGGCGTGGGTCCTGCGCCACCTCCTCCTCCGAAACCGAAAGCTCCGACCGGCCCTGTGAGAGTGGGTGGCCGAGTCGCTGAGGCGAACCTGATCCGCAAGGTGCAGCCGGTGTATCCGCCGCTTGCGAAATCCGCGCGTGTGCAAGGTACAGTAGAATTCACGGCCACCATCAGCAAAGACGGAAACATCGAGGATTTGAAGCTCGTTCGCGGGCATCCGCTGCTCGTGAACGCGGCGAAGGAGGCAGTATTGCAATGGAAGTACCGGCCAACGATGCTGAATGGCCAGCCGGTAGAGGTAGTGACTGATATCATCGTGAACTTCACGTTGAGCCAGTGAGGGTTATTTCAAATAGTTCGATTCAACTCTAGGAGATAAGCATGTTATTACAACTTCAGGTATGGGCGTTTTGGTTGCTGCAGGAACAGGAATCGCTGAGTTTCGATCCCCGAACTGTCTGGGGCAACATGGGCAACATCGCAAGATGCGTGGTCATATGTCTTTTCATCATGTCGGCGTGGTCGATCGGGGTGATGATTGACAGACTGATCGCATACAACGCAGCTCGGAAACAATCTCGGGCTTTTGCACCGGCAGTTGCTGGCGCATTACGCGAGGGCAAGCTGGACGAAGCCATTAAGATTGCGGACCGCTTCAATAAGAGCCATCTCGCTAAGGTCGTCGTGGCCGGTTTGCAGGAATTTAAAGCACATCAAATGAGCGCAGACATTCCGGGAGAGGACATTGAGGCTTCTCGCCGGGCATTGGAACGCGCCGAAGCGATTGTTCATGCTGAGCTCAAGCGCGGGGTGAGCAGCCTGGCGACGATCGGGTCGACCGCGCCTTTTGTGGGCTTGTTCGGAACAGTCGTCGGCATCATGAACGCGTTCAAATCGATCTCGACATCAAAGTCTACCGGAATCGGCGCCGTCGCCGGCGGTATTTCGGAAGCTCTGATCACGACTGCGGTGGGCTTGTTTGTAGCCATCCCGGCCGTCTGGATGTTCAACTATTTCACCAACCGTATTGAAGCGTTTGATGTGGAGATGGGCAATTCCAGCTCGGAGTTGATCGACTATTTCCTGAAGCGGACGCAGCAAAGAGTAGCGGCGAAGTAAGTTCGTTGAGAAGCTTGGCTCGAGTTGAATCGCAAAGCGGGAGCGCTTCGGACCGCTCCCACTCCGTATCAGGCAACAGCGGGTTGAATTGCAGTGAATCTTTAGTTCATGTAAGTAAGACGAGGAGTTGAAAATGTCAAGACGATTGCCGAAAGCCATGCCGGTCGTTTCGGAAATCAACGTCACACCGATGGTGGATGTGATGCTGGTGGTGCTGATCATATTCATGGTCATCACGCCTATGCTGACCAAAGGCGTATCCGTGAATATGGTGAAAACGCATAATCCCATTAAGATGGCGGAGGCGGATAAGGAGGATGCAGTCATCGTCGCGGTCACGCGCGACGGCAAGATCTTCCTCAGTCCGGGCAATGCGCTGGTGCCGGTCGATCAACTGGGCAGCAAGGTAAAAGATCTTCAGACCAACCGCACTGATAAGACTGTGTACATCAGGGGCGACGCTCGGGCGCGTTTCGAGAGCGTTACGGACGCCATTGACGCTCTTCGGACAGCGGGGGTGGATCAACTCGGCCTGCTCACCGAAGAGATCCAGGACAAGAAAAAAGGGTTGAACCTGTAGTTCACCGGAAAGGGCTCATTTTTATGGCAATGTCAGTTGGCGGCAAGGGCGGGGCCCTGGCCGATATTAACGTGACCCCGATGATCGATGTTTTGCTGGTGTTGTTGATTATTTTCATGGTCATCACGCCTCTCACGCCGAAAGGATTGGATGCGCTGGTGCCTCAGCCGCCGCCGCCGAATCAGCCTCCGCCTCCTCCCAATCAAGATCCGACGGTTGTCATCGAAGTGGCCAAGGATCATAGTCTGCAAATCAACGGTCAGGCGGTCGCCGAACGCGATTTGCAGTCGCGGCTTGAAGACATCTTCAAAACGCGCGCGCAGAAAGTCGTTTTCGTAAAGGGCGACAAGGATGTTGATTACCGGTACGTAGCTCAAGCGATCGACGATGCGAAAGGCGCTGGTCTCGATAAAGTGGGAATTATGACGCCAAAAGTCGAGGCAGGACAATAGCGCTGTTGCCAGGGGAGAGGATCGAGGTCATGCAAAAAAGCAAATCACGCGCGCTGGACAGGCTGGGAACGCGATCTTCACTCAAGTGGGCTTGCGTCGCGGGCTGTGCCGCCTTGATGGTTGTGGGCACCGGCTGCGAGAAACTGAAGTCTCGGGATGAGATGAATAAGGGTGTTCAGGCCTACCGGGCGAATCACTACGCTGAAGCCGTGAATCACTTTAAGCAGGCTGTTGAATACGATCCGGGAAATCAGAACGCTGAATTGTACCTTGCAACTTCCTACATGATCCAGTGGATCCCCGGCGCCGAGTCTCCGGATAATAAAAAGAATTACGATATGGCGCGAAAGACTTTCGAGCAAGTCTTGCAGCGCGACCCAAAGAACTCGCTGGCGTTGGCGTCAATGGCATCGATGGCCTACAATTCCGCGTCTGCCGGCACGCCCGAGCAAAAAACAGCCGCATTGGAAGAAGCCAAGAAGTGGAACGAACGAAGAATTGAGGTCGATCCGAAAGACGCCGAGGCCTACTACTATCTGGGGGTGATCGACTGGGCGCAAGCCTTCACGCCCTTGCAAACAGAGCGCGTCAACGAGCACATGAAGCCTGACGACCCAGGCCCCATCAAGAATCCCAAGGTTCGGGATGAGTTAAAGACCAAGTACGAGAAGCTCATCGACAGCGGCATTGAGAATCTCAAGAAGTGCCTTTCCATCGACAAAGAGAACGAAGACGCGATGTCCTACCTCAATCTGTTGCTGCGAAAGAAAGCGGACCTGGAAGATTCACCCGAAGAGTCGAAGGCTGATATCGCGCAAGCCGAGGATTGGTCGAACAAGTCTCTCGATATGAGGAGAATCAAGGCGACTCGCCCGACTCCGGCCAACGGCAAGAAGAAGAAA
The DNA here is from genome assembly GCA_963803455.1 of uncultured Acidobacteriaceae bacterium. GTDB lineage: Bacteria > Acidobacteriota > Terriglobia > Bryobacterales > Bryobacteraceae > Bog-105. The sequence continues at coordinate 501,246 of CAWDMK010000001.1, forward strand.
AAGGGCGAAGAAGCCGGATAAGGTCGAAACTGAGCCGCGCGCGTGAGCAAGCGGTTTCATTGGGCCACGAACTCGCTGTAACAGGCCCCTAGTTCAGGAAATACGTGCGATAGAGCGTATCGCGCTGCTTCGGAATAAACCCTGCGTCCCTGATCAAGCGGCGCAGTTGTTCCTCCGTCGCGCGATGGTGAGTGCCCGCCGCAGAGACTACGTTTTCCTCGATCATAATGCTACCGACGTCGTTGCCGCCAAAGCGGAGTCCTAGCTGGCAAACCTTCAAGCCGGGCGTAACCCAAGATGCTTGAATATTTGGAATGTTATCCAAGTAAATTCTGGAAAGCGCAAGCATCTTCAGGTACTCGACTGCGGTGGCTTCTTGCTTGACGAAGCGGCCGAGCGAAGTGTACTCGCGCTGGAAAAACCACGGGATAAACGCCGTAAATCCGCCGGTGTCATTCTGAATACGCCTGACGATTTCAAAATGATTCAGGCGCTCCTCGATTGTTTCACCTGTGCCGAACATCATGGTGGCTGTCGTTCGCATCCCAAGAGCATGCGCCGTCCGGTGGACATCGATCCACTCCTGGGTAGAGCATTTTAGCCTGCTAATACGATGGCGGACCGTGTCGTCGAGGATTTCAGCTCCGCCGCCAGGTATGGAGTCGAGTCCCGCATCGCGAAGCCGGGCAATGGTATCGCGCAGTGATAAGCCGCTAACCTCGGCGATGTTGACTAGCTCAGGCGCGGAGAAGCAATGGCACCAGATATTGAAACGCGTCTTGATGGTGCGCAATAAGTTCTCGTACCACTCAATTTTCAAATCCGGATGGAGGCCGCCCTGCATGAGGATACCTGTACCGCCCAGTTCTATCGTTTCCTGAATCTTGGCGAGAATCAACTCACTCGGCAGGATGTAGCCTTCTTTGTGCCCCAGGGGGCGATAGAACGCGCAGAAGCTGCAATACTCCGTGCAGAAATTTGTGTAATTGATATTGCGATCGATGATATAGGTGACCACGCCCTCCGGGTGGATCTTCTTACGAACAGCGTCGGCCGCAACGCCGATGCCGATCAAGTCATCGCTCTGAAACAGGTCGATCGCTTGCTCGCGGGTCATCATATTCGCGCCGCTGTGGCTATCTGTGGCGAGAGATTCGCCAACTCGAAAAATGTGTTCAAGCCGCGTAGCTCGTCAGCATCAAGCTCGAAACGAATGTGCTCGCGAAGATATCGGTTTCCGAGTTCATTGGGAATATCGCGCTGGCTGCACTGCCCTTGGATAATTTCATCAATTCTCGATTTCCCGAATTGATAGGACCCCTCCGTGATGCCACGAAGCGATTGGATGGGAATGCCGGGTTTGCCGGCCCACGCGGCGAAAACCATCGGCAATCCGGTCAGGCGAAGCCATTCGGCCCCAAGATCGAGAAAGTCGAATGGCAGGGTCTCAGGGTTGATTCGCAAAGCGGGATCGCCAATGATCAGCGCGGCGTCGGCTTGGGAAAGCATCTTGTGTAAAACCGGTTTCTCGAACGAAATTCGCGGCTGAACGCCGAAGCGCTCTCGAAGAACGACTCGCGCGAGCTCGACAGACGTTCTGGAGCCGAGGTCAGCGGCAAGGCTGCGTACGTGGCCCCACGGCGTTCTAGAAACCAACAGGATACTTCGCACTGCGCCACGGCAGGTGATTCCGACGCCCGGCACGATCTCGAGACCCTGGCGAGCGATTTCGGCCACGGGAACGAGACCGATCTCGACTGTACCTTGCTCGACCTGCTGCGCGCAAACAGACGGGAGGGCAAATGAAAGATCGACGGAGTCCCGTTGCGGGCCGTGAAGCATGCCCCAGATCAACGGCACAGTATTCAAATAACTGACCGCGCCGACGCGGAAATGAGGGCCGTTTTCGTGCAAATCCCAGTCTATCGGAACATTAGTTCACGCCCGGTCTACACGCCGCGCTTATCGCCCCAAAGGTCAATGTGCAGCCGGGGGCTGAATCGGTAACCTTTCGCCTTGCAGATTTCAGCAAGCCAGAGTCCGCGTTCCCGAAGCAGCTCCCGGCTGGTCCCTTCGGGCATGAGGATGATGCGGTTCCGTTCGGCAGCGAGCTCACTCCGGATTGCATCGATCTCGTCCAAATCTTCCGGGGACGTCACTACAAACTTCAACTGATACGCAAATTCCTGGATCAATCGTTTGAGCACATCGGGCTGGTAGCGCAGCCGATCATGCTGGGCCACCCATCTGCCGCCCTCCCGCTCATGTGGAATGGAATTCGAGAGTTTCGGACTGACGCTCATCAAATCACAGGCAACCGGGGCGTAGATGGTGCCTGCGGTTTCGATCGTGATGTGAAGCCCCGTTTCGTGCAGGAAAGTTGTCAGCTGAGCGATTTCGGGCGCAATCATAGGTTCTCCGCCTGTGATTACGACGTGATGGGCGGCAAAGCCTTGTACCGCAGCGGCTACGCGCTCGACCGAGAGATCCTTACCCTCCGGTTGCCAGGATGCATAAGGCGTGTCACACCAGGTGCAGCGCAGGTTGCATCCCGAGGTACGGATGAAGGCGGAGGGAACGCCGACCAGGACTCCCTCGCCCTGGATGGAATAAAAGATCTCTGAAATTCTCACAGCGAGGACTGCAAGTCGGGTGCGCGGGCTGGGTCGACCAAGCCAGCCTCCTCGAATCCCTTGCTTCGGAGCACGCAGGAATCGCAGGCGCCGCAGGGGCGTCCGTGCTCATCAGGGTCATAGCAACTGTGCGTCATGCTCACATCAACGCCGAGCTCAACCGCTTTGCGTACGATCTGGGCTTTCGTCATTTCGATCAGCGGGGTGTGAATGATCAACTGGCGGCCGCCCTCGACGCCCGCTCTAGTTGCGAGATTGGCCAGGCGCTCGAACGCTTGAATGAACTCCGGACGGCAGTCCGGATATCCCGAGTAGTCGATTGCGTTCACTCCGATAAAGATGTCTGAAGCTCCTATGACCTCCGCATATGCGAGAGCGAAAGATAGAAATATGGTGTTCCGAGCGGGCACGTAGGTCACCGGAATTTTGCTGGATTGGGAGGCCGGGTTGCGATGTTTCGGTACTTGAATGCTGCTCGTGAGCGCGGATCCACCGAATGCTCGCAAGTCGATACGTAGCGTGCGATGCTCATGAGCTCCGAATTGTTCGGCTATCAGAGCAGCGGCACGAAGCTCAATCGCGTGGCGCTGGCCATAATCGAACGACAGGCAATAACACCCAAAGCCTTGCCGGCGCGCTATAGCGAGAGACGTGGCGGAATCAAGTCCACCGCTCAAGAGACAAACCGCTTTTTGGGGAGATCGATAATCCAATCTCTTCAGTATAGATTCGCTTCGACATAGCTACCCAGATCGCTTATACACGCCCTGCGGCTCAGCAAGACTTCTGAGGTGTGCGTAAGTAAGCGGTTTGATTTTCGACACCTCGGTAATTTCGGTCGGAAGCTAGACTCTGCCGGTGCAGGGCCCGGTCTTCAAAACCGGAGTGCGACACTTTTGTTGTCACGGGTGGGTTCGACTCCCATTAGCTTCCGCCAGGTTTATTTCATCGAAACTGACAACGCTCTGTCGAAGCCACAGTGTTCGTGCTGCGGCGACCTCGATTCAGAGGTAACCTTTAATGAGGAAGGCGTTATGATGCTCGAAATACAGCTTCCCTCGGAGGTACAAGCGTTTTATGCTGCTGAGGCGAGTGCGAGGGGTGTGCCTTTAGAACGACACATCGCCGAGCAACTCATCGCACGCGCTTCGACTATCGGCGAGCGGAACGGGACACCAAAACCACGGGTTCGGCGGCTTGAACTTCCGCAACTACAGGGGACCCTGATCGGCTCGCTGAGGCGTGAAGACATCTACGATGGCCGGGGTTGAATCCTCGCTCGTTGACGCCAATATCCTCGTGTATGCCGCGTCTCCTACAGCCGTTCAACATCGAGCTTCGCGAGCCCTCCTCGAATCGGAACTGAACCTGTGTGTTGCTCCACAGGTTTTCGCTGAATTCTATGCGGTAGTGACGAATCCGCGACGTGTAACTGTTCCATTTACTTCGACCGAAGCGAGAGCATTTATAAGTGAACTGGGAGAGCACCTGGAGGTTCTGCCTGTACCTCCAGCCGTCGTGAGTCGGTGGACAGAACTCGCGGAACGACACAACGTGACTGGCGCAAGAGTATTCGATCTGCAGCTCGCGGCAACAATGATCGAGAATGGCGTGAGGCGCATCTACACATACAATCGTGCTGACTTTGAAACTCTCGAGGAACTGGACGTGCTCACGCCCGAATGAGCGCCCTGGTCCAGGCATCCGCTGTGCGCGCAAGAGGGCGCTTTTGCTCCTCGCCGTTGTAGGCTCGGTTCTAGCCCGGCTGCCGAAATGGAGGCACGATTATCTGGTCAAAGGAGGTTCGTTCTCCAGATGGTCATTGGATCGCCGCGGCTGTTAACCAGCAGTGGAGTGGCCCTGAACGTAACGTACGGAAGTCATGCAACGCTTGATTTCCAAGCCGTTAGATACGCAGGCATCGACATCTCCGTGACTGAGCGGCCTGACACTCCCCAACGCGGCGCACATGCCTAGCACCTCAGACACCCGCAAAAGGAGAAATGAGCGGTAAGATCCGAGAGAAACAGCCCGCCAAAGACACGAACCTGCAAAGCTTCGTTTATAAATTGCTGGGGAAACACAGGTCAAGCGGGATTGCGCAGTTATGTAATAACAATCTGCTGCGTTCTAGTATGTGTTTGCTTGCTAGCGTGCAGGGAAGATCCGACCGTGTGGTCAGCGACTTCTCGTTCTCCGGATGGACATTGGCTCGCGCTCGCCCGCACAATACAACACGGTGGCTTTGGAACTGCTGGGGTTGAGACGGTTGTTGAAATCAAGGGAACTAGAGGCCTAAAGCCCACGATTAGAGTGCTCGCGTTCGCGAATGACGGACTATCGATGCATTTGAAAATGGAATGGCCTTCCCGCTCGCAACTTGACGTGAGCTTTTACGGACGACCCTGAGGTGCTCTATTATGAAGTCGTGAAAACGTCGGGCATACAAATTGTAGTGCATGATCTTCTCAATCGTCCGGACAGGGGGATAAATGCTTCCCACGTGGGCGGGCTACGGCACAATGGGCTGAGGCTTTAGTGCACATTGTACGTATACTTTTGGGACCAGCCGTCTGTCCGAGCTCCAACACAGCAATAATTCGAGTCTGATCATGCCACACGAGCAGCTGCACTGGATTGCTGGTACCTGTATTCAGATAGGTGCTGGTTCGCTTTTTATCATTATGGGATTGTTTGCGGAACCTAGGTTGAAAGACGGATTACGATTCAGAACCAAAGGGAAAAGGGTTTTGTGGCGCGCTGGCCTGATTGCCCTTGGTACGGCGGGGGTGTACCTGGGTCTTGGAGATCTGTCACAAGCCTTGCGCGCTTAGATGTTAGACGAATATCTCAGCAAACCATAACACTTCTAACCCGCGGTGATGGGCTCTTTGTCGAAGCGTTCAGCATCCTCACCAACAACGAGCACCTGGGTACCGGGTCTTTGGCTTCACAGCTCTGGCAGTTTGGCTGTATTTCGTCGGCCTAACACTCTATGCAGGCATCGGCCGCCCGCCCCAACCAAATCCGAGCAAGGGATGCCCGACGTGAAGTGGACAAATAACATCTGGTCTATTCAACTGGAACAAGCGATGAGAGCGGCAGGATGCCATGAATAATGCGAAAAAGCTGGGAATAGGTGTGGCTTCTGCGCTGGGCATAGCGCTCATAGCGACTACTTTGCTTTATTTCATGGTTATTTCGATCATGGGACATTTGAGGTCAAGGCAGTGCAGTGGTCACCCTCCGGACGACGTGTTGCGCTGGTTGCAAGACGTTCGGACCATGAGGCCCTTAACGGGGATGTGTATTTCGTCCTCATCGCGGATCACGTATTTTCTCCTACCGAGCTCAGAACTGTATACTACGGAGGACAAGCAATTTTCGCCGCTGACAGTAATTGCTTGAGTGTCCGCTGGAGCGATCCGCACAATTTAGCCTTGCTGTGCCGCAACGGGTCTATCGATCCGAGTCACATTTCAGTTCAAAACGCCGAATTGGGGATGTGGCGATCACTTATGTAAACGTTCCAGATATCCGTTCAGGTAGAAGTTGATCCTGGAAAGTATGGTCTCTAGCCCCGCGGGACTAACGCGGGCAAGTTCTATTGCCGTTTAGGCAGAGGAGACGAAACCTTTGGACCTGATTGGGCGACTTCGCGGGTCATGGCACAATGCGCTGCGGTTGAGGATGTACTCAACCGGTCTTACGGGACTGGGGTGCCCCAAGGTCTTTAGGAGTTCGGAGCAAGCCGTTATGTGGCCACGGAGTGAACCCGGTTGCGCAGTTTGTTAGCTCGTTCGGACAATGACTGCCGGTCATGGGGCATCAACCTGACGCTAAAAGAACACAATACGCTTCAAATTTTTTACTTACGATAGGGAGCCTCAAATGTCGGCGTCGCTCTTTTTCCACTCCGATCGGCAACAGGCATCAGAGATAAAACACTTTCGTTCCGTGGGGCGAATGACGAATTTGCTTCTCCGGCTAGCAATTTTGGGGTGCGGCGCACTGGCCGTCGGTTGCCGTACGCGTCAACCGGTCAAGCGAGAGGCTCTTGTGGGTACCTATATTTATCAGTCTCAAGACCCAGAAGACCGGAAAACGGATCACAATCTCGATCGTCTGACGCTACAAAGCGATGGAAGTACCATTCATTCAGGGTGGCTCTACAAAACGGACGGTCGAAACGACTGGAAGCTGGGCGCTGTGGCTTGGGCGTGATGCCACACACCTGATATTGGGTCGCCAGTCCTCGTATCCGGTCGACGTAAAGGGAAACGAAGTTCGGCTATTGGTCGACAACGATACTGGCATCTGGTACCAGAAGGTGAAATGACGCGTGTTACACGTATAAGGCTTTCGGTAGCACGACATAATCCGGCAAAGGCATGAACTACGAAGAGCGTACAAGCGCAAACCCACAAAGGTGGACTCGGTTCACGTTTTGGAGGTGGACATCTCTGTTTCTGGCGTCGTGGGGAGTCGGTCAAGGGATTTTCATCCTGATTGCCGGGCTGGCTCTAAACCTTCAAATCAGGAGCTTATGGCTTCCTTATTTACTACTGCTTTGGTGCGGGTTCGTGGGAGCAAGTCTTATTTACTGGGCGCGCAAGTCATACAACCGACCGAGATCAGGCGCAATGCGGTTTACATTGGCCATTTTTCTCATATCGAATCTGTACATGGGCGTACTCGTGTTCAGCGCCTTTAGATCTCAGATCTTGTCACGTGAGGAGGCTGTTTACGATTATGGACCGTATATATTGCCGGTAGCGACGCTCGGGTCTATTGCCGCGTATGTCACGGCCCGCCGCCGACTCGAAGCCATCAACGAATCAACTTTCCTTGAGAAGAAAATAGACTGAGACACTGACGAGCAATAGGTCGGCCATTCCAAACCCAAATCTCCAATGCAACAGCCCACGGTGCGAACTGATGGGGGGGCGCCCCCGTAAATTGGGCGCATTTCGAAAGGAAGCAGAGATGAACCTAACACCGACGAGCCCAATAAGCAAGTCGCGAGCAATCTCGATCAGCATACACCTCCAACACCATTGTTGTAAAACGGACCTTAACCGCACTCTTGCAGTTGGACCTTCAGCCCACAACCTCGGCTTCTATGCGCAGACCGTCAGGTGCTCTATCCTGTGCCAAGCAACTCGGCGATGCTCCAGACGCGATCCGGGGTGCCCGCGTGCATCGCCGGAGTCACGCCCAGTCTGGAATGAACCCCGCAGAATTGCAATACGCGAAGTGAAGCGCAGTGGTCCCGGAAAGGATTAACTCGAATGATCAGGGCTCTGGGCCTTATGACGGTTTTCGTCCTTCCACTGATCGTGGTTTCCCTGCCTGGACTTCCACAGGTGTTAGCTCACGTTCTTGCATCATCGATGTTCATCTTTTTTTTAACCGGATGTATTTTTTGGTTTGGCCTCAGCCCGAAGTCGAAAATGATTCGGGGCGGGAAATTAAGCCAACCGGAATACGATACTGCTCGACCAAGAATTGAGTGGGGCATGCGGGCTATTGTCGTCCTCTTTGGAACTTTCTACTTGATTAAGATGACTCTTCCGTTTACCTGCGATCTGATTGGACTTGGGGTCGGCGAGTCACCCGGTGCAATTTCAGGCATTGTGGTCCACAAATCTGTTCCGCTATTAGGGCTTTGGTTTATCGAGCACTCTGTTAGACTCTCGCGTGACGGTCCCGGCTACTACGCGTTTTATTCATTCACACCCCTTCGTATCGGACACCGTTATCAGCTCGTTGTTCTTCCTCGTTCGCGCGTGATCCTAAACTTTCATGAATCGGGTGCATCTGGGAAAGAAGGGGACGTGTGGGGCCGTGCCGACATATCGAATCTGTACCCAAGAAGAGTGGGCGGGGCATTGAAACTGTTATCCTCGCGACGTCGCGGTAATGGTGCTTTTGCGCTCGATGCTTAAGTTGGCTTGGCCATGAGAAGCAATAACGCACTGAGGTGCTGTACAATGGCCTTCCTGGTCCTATGGGTCGGTGCAACGCAGGCGGGTGCCGGCGTGAGCTGGAAACAATTTGAAAGCCAGGACGGCTTTTCGGTTATGTATCCTCCCACTTGGTTCCCGATAGGGATTTCTGAAAACCGTTTGAACATCCTCAGTTCCGAAGGCGGTAGCGAAGGCGTGGTCATCCCGAATGATCAAGCAGAAATTACCGTAACTAGGCTAACGGGCCGGAACAAGGCCACACTTGCAGAAGTGGCTGAGTTAGACACGCGAGCTGAGCGAGTTCTGTCCCGCCGTAATCTCCAAATTGGCGGTCCTGCAAGGCAAGGCTGTGCCGGACTGTTAGAGATAACCTCCAAAGAGGAAATGGGCCCGAGAGCCTATATCGTTGCTAGTCGCTACTGCGAAATCCAAGGTGATCGGTTCGTCACGATTCTTAGGTGCTGGTGCGGAGATACGCGGCAACGGCAGTATGAACGAACTGCGCTGCGCGTCAGAGAAAGTTTTCGGTCGGTCAAATAGAGGTAAGAAGACCATTCAACGTGGTTCCGGCATCCGCTCTCGGATCGAAAAGGCGATCTTGGTCCTCGCGATTGGAGGCTGGCTGCTAACATCCGGCTGCCGAAATGGGGGCACGACCATCTGGTCAAAGGAGGTTCGTTCTCCAGACGGTCATTGGGCTGCTACCGCTGTCACAAGACAGTTGAGCGGTCCTGGAACGGCCTATGTTGCAACGAGTGTGTACCTGAAGAGAATAAACGGTTCGCCGCCTGCGATAGAGGTGCTGAGCTTTTCTAACAATTCAGCGTATCCATCACGTACAGCAAACGTGAAAATGGATTGGGTAACTCCGAAGCGCCTGAACGTAATGTATGGAAGTCATGCAACACTCGACTTCCAAGCCCTCAAATGCGCAGGTATCGACATCTCCGTGACTGAGCGGCGGCCTGACGCTTCCCAACCCGGCGCACCTCGCTAGCACGCCAGATGCCGGCAAAAGGAGATGAGGGGTAAGATCCGAGAGAAACAGCCCGCCAAAGGCACGAACCTGCCAAAGCTTCGTTTATAAATTGCTGGAAAACAACGCGGACGAAAAGGGTAGGTTCGCAAGGGAGTGGAGGAGATGATCAGGCCACAACTCCGGCTTGCAGCGCTGGGGTGCTGTGCTCTAGCCGCTTGTCGTACTAGCGACACCCCGTCACACGAGAACTCGTCATACAGAGCTATGATTCTGTTGAAAAACTCGGCCGCTGCCGGCGGCGTAGGTCCAACATTCCTTATGCAGGGCGACGAGTGTGAAACATCGCTCTGTTCCGGAATGCAATCGGCCACTGAGCTCCGTTAGAGTATCGAAGGAAACGAGATGTCATTTCAGGATGTGCTTGCCGATTTGAAGGAGTTCTACTTGGCTGTAGCGGACAAGCCATACTCCAGTAAGACCCGTTTGACTGAGGAAGATGTTACGAGATGGAGCACGTTGATCGGCGAGCCCCGAGCAGTCTTGTATGACAGGATAGCGAGTTATTTGGCGCTCGGCTTCTACAATTCGGAACTGACCTTTGAATTCTGCGACGCCGTCGTAAATGACATCCACCGAATCATAAGTTGTGCCCATGAGGAGCGACCGGACCTGTTTTGGCAAGTCTTCCTCGCCTTTGATCAAGGGGAATACTGTCACGGCGGTAACAGGAACGAAGATCCTGTTGAGGTGTACACGCGGCCTCTGGTTGCTCAGATCGTCGAAACCCGTCTGTCATAGCTTGTCAGGCCATATCTCAAAAGAAGCCTAGGCCGCTCTCAAAATATTCCTGTTTGACGTCAAACGCAAAAAGCTCCGCTAGCTTTCGCGTCTAGCCTCTTCGATGGCTACACGCTGGCTACTATGTCCCGAAAGAATCTACTGAGAATTCTAGCCACTCCGACCGGCCCGGAGTCCAGTGCTATTTGCGCTCTGTGATGCTTGACACGACCGCAGCAATGTCACCGCGGTGCAACCGGATCCGCAGATTCTCGCCCACCGACGTTTCGGATGAAGATCGCAGGATCCGGCGCTGACCATCTTCGACGATCGCATATCCACGCGCGAGCACAGTTAGCGGACTCAGTTGCAGTAAGTGGGCGTGAGTACCCTCCTGGCGGTGCCCAGCTTGGCGCATCCTGGCTTCGACTGTCGTTACAAGTCTCTGAACCAGCACTTCCTGCCTATGCCGGTTTCGGGCGAGCCGCAGCCGTAAATCGCTCGCGTGCAAGCGCCGAACCAGCTCCGCAAACCGCCGCGACGAAGTATCGAGCACCCGGCGACCGCGGCGCTGCAGTCGTTGATCGAGATCGTCGATCTGTTGCGCGCGTTTCATTAATGCCCGATTCAGTAGGGTAGCGGCGCGAGCGGTTCCGCGCCGCTGCAGATCACGAGAACTGGAGAGTAGCCGGTACCGGACGGATTGGATCGCCTTAGCTCGGAAAACTGTGATCTGCTCCAGCAAGCTTTCGCGTGTGCAAACGATGATCTCGGCGGCGGCCGACGGGGTGGGCGCGCGGCAATCTGCCACAAAATCGGCGATAGTGAAGTCTGTCTCATGGCCGATCGCCGAGACCACGGGTAGCTCGGAGTTGGCGATCGCGCGCGCCACTCGCTCCTCGTTGAAAGTCCACAAATCTTCGAGCGCCCCCCCACCGCGGGCCACAATCACAACGTCCGCCCAGAGGCGGTCACTGAAGTAGCTGAGACCGCGGCAAACCTGTTCAATAGATCCCTCGCCCTGCACCTGGGCCGGATACAAGCGCACGTGAAGACCAGGGAACCGTCGGCCCAGGATCTGCAGCATGTCACTTATCGCGGCGCCGGAGGGGGAAGTCACGATACCGATACGGCGCGGTAATTTCGGAAGGACACGCTTTCGCGACTGTTCAAACAGCCCCTCCTCCGCAAGCTTCTTCTTGAGCTGTTCAAACGCGAGCTGAAGCGCCCCCGCCCCCTGCGGCTGCAGCAGCTCAACGATGAATTGAAATTCGCCTCGCGCCTCGTAAACTTCAAGATTGCCTCGCGCAATTACGGCGAGCCCGTCTTGGGGCTTGAATCTCACCAGCCGGGCAGCTCCCTTGAACAGCGCGCATTTCAACTGGCTTTGTGAGTCCTTGAGCGAGAAATAGTAGTGCCCGCTGTTCGCCATCCGGCAACCCGAGATTTCACCGGTCACCCAGATGCCCCGGAAATCGTCGTCAAACAGGTGTTGCACGGCAGCGTTCAACTCGCTGACCTGAAATACACGCCGCTCCAATTCAAGCGATAATTTCATCTGCCCGCTTTGACTATGGGTTGTAGACATCTGCAGATACCAGTTTCCGCTATACGTCTGTTGCCCTAGTGAGGAATGATTCGGTATTCTAGCGGGTTATCAGTAAAACTCGGCGCCGGGGTTCCCGGCCGTTACCGCTTTACATGGAGGAATAGATGAGCCCACAGGAAGTATTGGAGTTTGCGAAGAAGAATGATGCGCGGCAGGTGGATCTGCGCTTCACCGATCTTCCCGGGCTGACACAGCATATTTCGTACCCCATCAACATGCTCGAGGAGAGCTCGTTCGAGGATGGATTCGGCATAGATGGGTCGAGCATCCGCGGCTGGGCGGCCATCAATGAGAGCGACATGCTTCTGATCCCTGATCCTACTACGGCGTTCATGGATCCATTCGCTGAGACTCGCACGGTCATCATGCTGGGCGACATTCTTGATCCGATCACGCGTCAGCACTATGATCGCGATCCGCGCTGGATCGCGAAGAAGGCAGAACTCCATCTGAAGAACAGTGGGGTTGCTGACATTGCCTATTTCGGCGCCGAAGCCGAGTTTTTCATTTTCGATAACATCCGCTTTGATCAAAACCAGCACAGCGGCTTTTATTACATCGATGCTGAAGAGGGTCGCTGGAACTCGGGCCGGGAGCACAACAACCTCGGGTACCGGCCGCGGTACAAGGAAGGGTATTTCCCCGTTCCGCCGACCGATCACTATCAGGACCTCCGCAGCGAGATGGTCGCGACCATGCTCGAGTGCGGATTAAACATCGAATGCCATCACCACGAAGTGGCGAGCGGGGGCCAGTGTGAAATCGACCAGAAGTTCGACACCCTCGTGAGGTCGGCCGACAACATGGTCCTCTATAAGTATGTGGTCCGCAATGTGGCGTACCAATACGGCAAAACCGTGACATTTATGCCAAAGCCCCTCTTTGGAGATAACGGGAGTGGGATGCATACTCACCAGAGCTTGTGGCGCGATGGCAAACCCCTGTTTGCCGGTGACAATTACGCCGGTCTAAGCCAGATGGCCTTGTGGTACATCGGCGGCTTGCTGCGGCACGCACGGGCGCTCTCGGCCATAATTGCTCCAACTACGAACAGCTATAAGCGTTTGGTACCCGGTTATGAAGCTCCGGTGAATCTGGCGTACTCCCGCCGCAATCGCTCCGCCGCAGTTCGGATTCCGATGTATTCAAACAATCCCAAGACCAAGCGCGTCGAGTTTCGCCCTCCCGATGCCGCATCCAACCCATATTTGGCCTTCGCCGCGATGGTGATGGCCGGACTTGACGGAGTGTTGAACAAGATCGATCCGGGTGAGCCCTTGGATAAGGATATCTATGATTTGTCACCGGAAGAGATGAAGAACGTGCCCTCTATGCCGGCGTCGCTTGACGAGGCTCTGACGTGCCTCGAGGAAGATCACGCTTTCCTGACCAAAGGCGACGTCTTTTCTGAAGAGTTAATCGAGACATTCGTGTCATATAAACAAAAAGCCGAGGCCGAAGCGGTTCGACTCAGGCCGCATCCATACGAATTTGCCCTTTATTACGATATCTAAGCTTCGTGCCGGCCTTAATTCTCCGGGCCGAATCTGTAGGCTTTGTAATGTTCCTGACAGGCGATTTAAAGAGATAATACCTCTAAATTCCGAATGGCCCGGCCTTTAATCTGACATGTTAAGTCGGAAACTCGCGTCTTAAAGGCAGCGCTTCTATGCCAGAAGGGCGCTCGATTTGACGGCCCGCGTTCGCGACAGACTCGGATCAGTCCCAAGCTCTTTGTTCTGAAAACGGAACAGCAAGAGGTTGAATCATGGTACTGTAACTACTAACTCGAATTTGGGGCGAACCGTGAACCCGTTCTTGGAAGAAGCAGGCAGGAGACTCAGACAAGCTCGGGAGCGCCTGCGCCTGCGCTACCGGGATGTGGAACAAGCGAGCCAGCAGATTGCGCACCTGCGCGGTAATGATGATTTTGTGGTCGGGTTGAGCCGGCTTGCTGACATTGAAAACAAAGGTACGCTTCCGTCCTTTTATCGGTTATACTCCCTTTGCGCAATTTATGGTCTCGATTTCAGTGCGGTGCTGCGGTGGTACGGCATCAATCTAGGTGACCTGGCCGCAGATGCAGCCAGTCTACCGATTGCGGAAACGCATCCTATCGACGTTGAAACGGGGGACGGAGCGCAAGTTCAATTCCCGGCGGAATTCGACGAACAAGTCGACTTGCGGCGAACATCTTATCTGAGCCGGCAAATTCATCGCTGGGGTAAATTGCCCGTGGCGATGTTGAACACATTGGATCTGCGCAAGCAGCGCTATGCGTTTGTGGGAACTGATGACTGGTCTATGTATCCGATAGTGCCGCCCGGTTCGTTCATCCAGATTGATGAAACGAAGCGGCGCATCGTAAACGGAGGCTGGTCACACGAGTTTGATCGTCCCATATATTTCCTGGAACACCGGTACGGCTATCGCTGCGGCTGGTGCTCGGACAAGGATGGACTCCTGATTGTGCAGCCGCACTCAGCTTCTCACGCAAGTCCCGAAATCTTCCGGTACCCTGGCGAGGCGGATGTAATCGGGCAAGTCGTCGGAATAGCTATGCGTCTCGATCAGGGGAAGCGACGCCATATACGTTCATGAGAAGTCCGAGAATTGCCTCGAAGTCGGACACATGCTTCTGCCGCTCGGGTCCTTGGATCGAGGCCGGAACGAGGTTTTTGTAAGGGGTTAGCCGCAGCCACGCGTCGATCAACTCGGCCTTATCCACTTGGTCGATTGTGCTGATGTACATTTCAATATCAGCCTTCTTCCTTTCGAGCGGATAACTTACCCACTCCCTGAATATGGCTTCGTGATGCCGCTTGAGAACGCGGTTGGTATCGGCACTGGAAAAATTCCCGGTTGACCCGTAGTATTCGTACCTGCCAGTATCAGGATTGCGGAGCCCTGCCAAATATACCAAGCGGCCGTAGGAGCTTGCGATCTGGGGTAGATCCCTCAACCAGAGATCTTCCGGCAAATCCCTCGCAATAATACGTGCGGTTACGCGCTGCATTAATCCCTTTAAATAGATCATACACGGATATATTCCTCGCACAACGTTCACTAGTACCCATAGAACTAGGACCGTTCTGTTACCGGAAAAGATAGGGCTGGTCCTGCTCACCGGCTGGCCAGTGGGCTATCGTACATTAGGAGCATTTAAAACAAAAACGCCGTTTTAAATCTGATAAAGGGAACGCTATGAAAACTATATTAAGTTCGTCTTTCTTTGTTATAGGGCTAGCTGGCAGCTTGTTCGCTGCACCAGCTGCAATCCGGGTTCCGGACGGAATGGCGCGGAGCACCCCCAGCATGATGGCGGACCAGCCTCTGCCTAACCCCAAGAGCTCGAAGTGCCCCGGACTGCTGGCGGACCAACCGCTGCCGAACCCTAAGAGCTCGAAGTGCCCCGGACTGCTGGCGGACCAGCCGCTGCCGAACCCCAAAAGTTCCAAATGCCCAGGGCTGGTGAGCTGATCTGCGAGTAACAGGTTGGTGGAATCTCACGGCCGGCTAAATTGCCGGACGTAAGCAAGCTTCTTGTTCCCATTGAAGTTTTGCACTACCATCCTTATCAAGTCGTGGATGGCACATGAACTGGGCGCGGATCTCACAAGACGTAAATATCGCGCTCGCGGTGGCCTTAATCGTTCGCCTGCTAAGTTTGCGCCTGCAAAGGGTATACCGCATTTTTTCTGCATTTCTAGCCTGCGAACTCTTAGCTTCCCTGCTCGCCTTCTTCAAGTCTCTTATGCCGGACCTTCTGCCAGACTACAGAATTATGTGGATCGTCGGGCGGGCCGTAATCTGGGTGTTTACGCTATGGACCGTGTACGCTTTATTAGGAGCGGTACTGGCGAATCTACCCGGAATTCTCAGTTTTTCGCGAAAACTCCTGAACTGGGCGTTTATTGCAGCGGGGCTCTTGGGAGTGCTGACCGCGCGCCCTGAATATTACGTCTCGGGAGCGGCGGCATTCGTCGCCCCGATCGAGCGGGCGGTTGCCATCGGTCTTATTGTGGATCGCGTGATTGCCACCGTGGCTCTGCTGGTTCTCTTGTCAATCCTTGCCTTCTTATTATGGTTTCCGGTCCAAATCTCTAAAAACTTAATCGTCTTTACGACCGGTTTTCTCGTGTATTTCGGTGCAAAAGGCACACTTCTACTCACGTACAGCTTGTGGTCCCACGAGAGCTTGTCATTGATAAGCAACTTGATCCTGTTCGTCTCCAGCGCATGTTTTGCGTACTGGGCCATATTCATCACGCCGGAGGGTGAAACCGTGCCAGTCAGAGTCGGGCACAGTTGGCAACCCCGTGAGCAGGAGCGCCTGATCGGGCAGCTCGAGGCCATAAACGTTGCGCTGCTCCGCACGGCTACGCGCAGGTAGGTAAGAGCCGGGCTTCGTCGAGGAATCCTGAGCGCGCTTTGATTTTAAAAGAAAAAAAGAGATTACTGAGACAACACTGAAATTTAGGCATTGTAAAGCGCGCTGTGTTCCTGTATGTTTGTATTTTACGGGGCGAAGTTGACATCCGCTTTGTTATTTACGACACTGTTGCTCTGCACTGTTGCGGTTCTCTTTGCGATTCCGTGCCTGGCGAAGATTTATAGAAAATGCAGCATTGACGAAATCACTCCAGAATGGCTGGAGAATTTCTCAGTTAGCGCCTACCGCCCCATGGAAGGGCTGCTCGCGGAGGAGGATTTCAGGTTCCTGTCCGGTCAGCCCGGCTTCGACCTCTCACTCTATCGCAAGCTCCGGCGTGAACGCCTGCGCATCTACCGCCAATATTTGGCGCGACTGGTCAGCGATTTCAACCGCCTGCATCTTTTGACACGGCTCTTGATAGCGCGAACTTCCGAGGACCGCTCGGAGTTGGTCGCCAAGTTGATTTGGCTGAAGGTCCGCTTTTCGCTGGCCGTCCTCCAAGCAGAAGCGAGCTATGTCTTGTGTTTGTTCGGCGTACGGTCGCTCGCAGTTCGCAGCCTGATATTGCAAATTGAGGAGATGCATTCTCAATTGACCGCAGCGTCAGCATTTCAGGCAGCCTGACCCAACTCACGTATCGTCCCCATCCGAGCCAAGTGATGCGAGGAAAGTTTTAAGCGCCGCCTTCGCCTTCGTATACTCCTCAAATTGTTGCTCAGCGCGTTTGAATTCTTTTGTGTGGACGCACCGGCGTGCTGCTTTGTGTTCCGTCGGAAATTTCAAGTGCAGCATCTCGTGGAACATGACAAACTTCACGATTATTCGGCTCGCACTTCGGCGATCGAAAACGCTGCTTAACACGATTGCGTTATGCGAAGGATCGTAGTGCCCCAGTGCAGTGCGGGAACGCGCGGCGCTCCACCCCAGAACGGGCCGTGCGAGTAATCCGTGAAAGTATTGAAAGTTTAATTCCTCAAAGATTTCCTCTAGATCATAAACCAGGCCCTTCGGATTCCGGAACGTTTTGCGCCCGCGCTGCTGCTTCACGAGATGCAGCGTACGGCGAACGTCCGCGCGGTTCAGATACCGGCGGTAGCGCGCGACCATGCAGCGCGAGGCGGGTTTGCGAAACAGTTTGCCCAAGAGAATATAGGCTAACGCTTCCTGAACAGGGGCGGGGGCGCCCTCAAGCAAATGGCTGATGCGCACGGTGAGGCGATCTTCATCCAAGCGGATGCGGCTGTCTGCGTTTACATATCTGAGGAAACGAACTGTTATCTGGGGAACGCGAGTCCGGGGTTTTAGGACGCGAAAAATGCGAGTGTAAATCTGCTCGACTGTCTCGAAGAATAAAGCCGTCTCGACCGGCATTTCTTGTCAGACTGTACCATGGTAGATCAACTGAAAGAGGATCGGTGTCTACAGCAAAAATCACTGCGATAGGCTGCTTTGTGCCGCCCCGGATACTAACCAATCACGACCTGTCCCAGATGGTCGAGACGAGCGATGCGTGGATTACGGAGCGGACCGGAATTCGCGAGCGGCATATAGCCGATCCGGAAATAGCTACCTCAGATATGGCAGTCGCTGCGGCCAGGGAAGCTCTTTCCGAGCGGGGCATCGAGGCTGGGGAGCTGGACGCCATTATCATTTGCACTGTAACCCCGGACATGTTGTTCCCTTCGACCGCTTGCCTGGTGCAGGATCGCTTAGGCGCTACGGGAGCTTGGGGATTCGATCTGGTGGCGGCGTGCTCGGGATTCATTTACGGCCTTACAACGGCGGCGCATCTGGTGTCTGCGGGACGGCACCGCAAAATCCTGGTAATCGGCTCCGACACAATGTCACGGATTCTCGATTACACGGATCGAGGCACTTGCATCTTGTTCGGGGATGGCGCGGGAGCCTTCCTCATCGAGCCGACAGACGGTTCCGAGGGCTTGATTGGGTATGTCCATGAGATCGACGGCTCGGGCGGTGAATTTTTGAAAATGCCTGCAGGGGGGAGCCGGCTTCCAGCCAGCTCAGAAACTGTGGCGAAGCGGTTGCATTACGTAAAGCAAGAGGGGCAGCAAGTATTCAAATTCGCCGTCAGAAAGATGTATGAGCTCTGCGATACGCTGCTGCGGCAGCATGGATTTTCTCCCTCGGACGTGAGCTTGCTTATCCCGCACCAGGCAAATAAGCGGATCATTACGGCTACTGCAGAACGTTTGGGTTTGCCGGAGGAGCGAGTGGTCATAAACTTGGACAGGTTCGGTAACACGACGGCTGGCACGATACCGCTCGCGACGCGCGACGCCATTTCCGACGGAAGATTGAAAAAGGGCGATTTGGTGTTGTTTGCGGCTGTGGGCGCGGGCTATACAGCGGGCGCTAGTCTGTGGAGGTGGGCTTACTGACAGCAGTAACAGGAGCGCGTTTCGTTTGCAGCTTTTGTTCGCGCGCGTATTCTCGCAACACCCGTTCCACATAATGCCGGGTTTCAGAGTAGGGCGGCACGCCACGGAATTTCGCGACTGCCTGTGGGCCCGCATTGTAAGCCGCTAGAGCAAGTACGGCATCGCCTCTGTATTGCACTAGTAGGCTGCGCAAATATTTGGCGCCGCCCTGGGCATTTTCGTTGGCCCGGGTCGCGTTAACTCCAAGTTCCGCCGCCGTTCCGGGCATCAACTGCATCAACCCGATGGCGCCCTTCGGAGAGACGGCGCGCGGGTCAAATCGCGATTCGATCTGGGCGACGCTCCTTACGAGTTCTGGAGGAAGGCCTTGCGCAATTGCGGCATTTTGGAGCAGTTCTTCTGGCGCACGGTCAGTGGTCTTCGTAACAGTCTCGGCCAGTGATGGGTCGTCTTTAACCGGCTCGATGCGGACCACCGCGGCGGCGGGTACTTCTACAGTGCCGCTGGCCGTGCGGAGCACTAGGATCTGATTCTCTTCAGTATGCGATTGGGCTTCGAGCTGAAAGCCACTGGTCAGGTAAACCAGTTCTTTACCGAAGCAAGGACACAGAACGAAAATGCACAGCGCAACTCCGGCTGCTTTGCTCATACTGTAGTCGCGGCGTGATGCGATTGCGTTTCGACCGTGTCCTTCTCGTGTTCAAAAAGGAGCTCTTGTTCGAGTAACGTAGCGGCCACGACCGCCTCGACAGCTTTCTCGGAAATCTTGCTCTCCTTGCCGTAGCGCGTGGTGAACAGATCCGAAACATCCTGCAGCTGTTTTTTAATACCTCTAAGGTATCTAGCCATGGCAGAACGTTCGTCCCGGCTCAACGGAGATTGCACCTGAGCTCCTTAAACAGCTGCTTTTATTTTTGCTAAACACCTATTTTGACACAATGCCGGACAGATTACTATCCGAAAATCCCTAGGAAGGATACGATGTAGCAAGCAATGGGCCAGGTAGTGAACCTAATCTGCAGCCGCTGCGGGAAGCAGTTGCAATCAAATGAGGCCGTAAACCTGTGCGATTGTGGCGGTCCTTTGCTGGCCCGCTATGATCTCCGCCGAGTTCGCGCCGAGTGGCACAAAAGCGATCTGAAGGATTCGATCGGCACGATGTGGCGCTATGCGCCTGTTTTGCCGTGCGAACCGCAGGAAGCGGTGAGCTTGCAAGAGGGTTGGACTCCCCTCGTGCAAGCGACGCGGTTACAACGGGCGCTTGGGGCTCACGATCTCTGGGTAAAAGATGAAGGGCGTAACCCGACGGCATCTTTCAAGGCACGTGGCCTGTGTTGCGCCGTGAGCATGGCGAAAAAGCTCGGAGTGCGGAAATTGGCGATTCCTTCCGCTGGGAATGCAGGGAGTGCGTTGGCTGCTTACGCGGCTGCGGCTGGCCTTGAAGCGCATATCTTTATGCCGCACGACGTGCCGGAGTCAAATTTCGTGGAGTGTAAGGCATTTGGCGCCGAGGTGGCATTGATAGATGGGCTGATCAGCGACTGCGGAAGGATCGTAGCTGAACGCAAGGGGCTGGAAAGCTGGTTTGAGGTCACCACGCTGAAGGAGCCTTACCGAATCGAGGGTAAGAAGACGATGGGTTACGAAGTTGCTGAGCAGTTCGATTGGCAGCTTCCGGACGCCATTCTTTACCCCTGCGGAGGCGGCGTCGGTCTGATAGGAATGTGGAAAGCATTCGCGGAACTCGAGGAATTAGGCTGGATCGGCAGTAAGCGGCCGAAGATGATCGCTGTGCAAGCACGCGGCTGTGAACCGATCACGCGGGCCTTTGAAGAAGGGGCGGCAGAGAGCCAGGCGTACGCGGGCGCGTATACGATCGCGAGTGGCCTTCGCGTGCCCAAGGCGCTGGGTGACTTTCTCGTGCTGAACGCCATTCGCGAAAGCGGCGGCACGGCGGTTTCCGTTTCGGACGACGAAATGCTCGATGCGGGCGTACTGTTGGCGGAGACGGAGGGCATTTTCGCGGCCCCTGAAGGTGGAGCGTGCGTCGCGGCCCTCGGAACTCTGCTGAAGAGCGGATTCTTGCGGCCGGAAGAGCGAATCGTCATCTACAACACGGGTTCCGGCCTGAAGTATTTGGAGGCGTACGCAACCCGGTTCTCGCGGGACAGCGTGAGCGAGCAGGACAAACTGGGCGGCCTCATCACGCCGCGCTAAGATTCCAAACCAACGTGGCCTCGGAGTTTTGTGGTTCCGGTACTTTGTGGGAACATAGAAGAGTCCGTTTGGAGTTGTCGGTTCCCGAACAACAGTTAGGAGAGGATCAGTGACCAAGCTTTTCGTAGGGAACTTGCCCTACAAGGCTACAGAGGCCGATTTACAGGCATTTTTCGAAGAGGCCGGGGTTCACGTGGACAGCGTGAACATACTGCGCGATCGTTTTAGCGGTGAGGCAAGAGGATTCGGCTTTGTCGAGATCAATGACGATGCGGTAGCGAACCAGGCAGTGCAGGCCTGCAATGGGCGAGCGCTCATGGGGCGCGCGCTGGTAGTGAATGAAGCTCGTCCGCCCGAGCGGCGTGAACGCACCCAAGGCGGTGGGGGCGGTGGTGGACGCCAGCGCGATTTCGGCGGCAGCAAGAACCGCTGGTAGGTCAACCATCCAATCCGGCCGGCGCGGTCGAGATTCTACCTTGGTACGTCCTGAACGCGGCCTTTCCATGCTCCGCCGCGCCCGCGCCAATATTGGATCGCAGAGTGGACGGTCGCTCCGGCATAAAAACACGCGACCATGGGTAGAGCAACGGCCCAGAGCATGCGCCGTTTGTAAAACCGAACCATAGGCAGATAGGCGACGCTCATCAGCATCCAGGCGATGAGTCCCAGGAGCCCGGCGGTTACGTTTCCGCTCAGGATCAACAACGGCGGCAGCAGATAAGTAACAATTAGCCCGATCACAGTTCCGATGAGCAACAGCGGAGAATGCTGTAGCTGGTTGAAGGCTGTGCGCGAGATCATGTGCCCAATTTCTGAAAACGTGCCGTAAGATCGAATGCTTTCGGAACTAGAGGAAAGCCCCATCCAGATTCGGCCCCCAGAACCTTTTACTTTCCGGGCGAGCGCGCAATCGTCGATCACTTCGCTACGGATTGAGGCGAGTCCTCCGATTTTTTCGAGGGCCGCAGGGCGGATGAGAATACAGCCTCCGGCTGCAGCGGCGGTCCGATGGCGCGGCGAAGCGATCCGCGCTGGCGGATAGAGTTTCAGGAAGAAGAATACGAAAGCAGGGATAAGCGCCTTCTCGGCCGTAGTCACGCACGCGAGTCTTACCATATACGATGCGAGGTCGTAACCGTTGGCTTCAGCGATTGCGACGAGCTGTGCGACGGCATGCGGGCCGTGTACAACGTCGGCATCGGTGAGAAGTATGTAATCCGGCGCCAGCGCTTCAGCTTTTGAAACGCCTTGCGAAAGCGCCCACAGTTTGCCTGTCCAGCCCGCCGGCAGCGGCTGTCCGGAAACGATCGTTAGCGATTCCGTCTTGCCAACGCGATCGGCTGCAAGCGCGGCAACTTCGGCGGTTTGATCCGTGCTTGCGTCATCGACTAAAAAGATGTGGAGCCGGGCAGGGAAGTCTTGCTCGAAGAGAGAGGCGAGCGCGCGGGCGATGACGGCGGCTTCGTTGCGGGCGGGAATTACGACTGCAATTCGTCTTCCAGACAGCTTCGGCTGTTGGATATTTGTGAGGTGCCGGCTGATTTGCCAGAAGCCGCCTCGAAATGCCAAAAGGTAAATCCAGATGATTACGGGAATCGCTAGCGATGACGAGAAGCACGTTGTCAGGCGGGCTGCTGCTGCGTCATGCAATGCAACGTTCCCAGTCCGAGCACCAAATCCACGGAACCGATCCCGATCACCTGCCGCTCTGGGAACAACCCGGCTAATTTATTCAGCGCAATCCGGTCGTTCGCAGCGTTGAAAGTGGGTACCAGAACCGCTTGGTTCGCGATGTAGAAATTTGCGTAGCTGGCGGGAAGCCGCTGGCCATCGAAATACCGCGGTTCCGGCATCGGCAAGGTTTCGATGCGGAGCGGTTCGCCGTTCTGGTCTCGCATCTCCCGCAGTCGGCAGAGATTCTCTTTGAGCGGCTCGAAATTTTCGTCCGAGCGATCTTCTTCCGCCTCGATGACTACCGTGTGCGGGTCCGTGAATCGAGCCAGATCGTCAATGTGGCCGTGCGTATCGTCGCCCGCGATTCCGTTTTTTAGCCAGAGCGTATGACGAGCGCCGAGGTAAGCGGAAAATATCTGCTCCATGTCGCTGCGAGTCAGTACCGGATTGCGCGCCTGAGTGTCGCTGAGCAGGCATTCTTCGGTAGTCAGAATCGTGCCGCACCCGTTCACGTCGATGGCGCCGCCCTCGAGTACGACACGCCTGCCTTTCCAGGTTGGTGTCCAGGCGGGGAAGCCGAGCCGAGCGGCCAAGGCGCCGGTCACGGCATCGTCACGGGTTGAGTTGTCATATTTCGCCCACCCGTTGAAACGCCAGTTCAAGAGCGCTTGTTCGCCGCTTTCATTTCTAATAAAGGTGGGGCAGAAATCGCGTGTCCAACTGCGATCGGTAGGGATATGGAAAAACTCAACCGCTTGCATCTGCGTGCCGGACTTCTTCAGCACGCAGCGCGCTTGTTGCTCTTGTTCCGTATCAGCAGCAAGGATGCGTACTTTCTCGACGCGCGACAGATGCCGAACGATTTCGCCGTAGACCCAAGGGATCGTTTCAAACTTGCCGGGCCAATCTGCTTTTTCATGAGGCCAGGCCAACCAGGTGGCATCATGGCGTTCGCATTCAGCGGGCATGCGAAAGCCGAGCTGGGCGGGGTAGTGCTCGGGTTTTGACATGGTCAGCCGAGCCAGCGTTGGGTGATCGAAGAGTAGGCATCGATGCGGCGGTCGCGGAGAAATGGCCAATTTCGCCGCACTTCGTCCATCTGCTTGGGATCGCATTCGACAACCAGCACCGCCTCTTCACTGGTTGGCGCCTGGGCCAACACGCGGCCGAACGGATCGGCGACAAATGAGTTGCCCCAAAACTCGAGACCGGTTTCAGGCGGTCCTTCGTATCCGGTGCGGTTCACGGCAGCCACGAATACACCATTCGCGATCGCATGGGCGCGCTGAATGGTCCGCCACGCGTCCAATTGAGCTTCTCCAAACTGCGCCTTTTCGGATGGGTGCCATCCGATAGCAGTGGGATAGAAGAGCACATTTGCGCCTTGCAGGCTGGTGATCCGCGCGCCCTCCGGATACCACTGATCCCAGCAGACGAGCACACCGATGCGCGAGTACCGCGTTTCAAAGTTCTTAAATCCGAGATCTCCCGGCGTGAAATAGAACTTCTCGAAATACAGCGGATCGTCGGGAATGTGCATTTTTCGATACACGCCGATCAGCGAACCGTCTGCATCTATAACGGCTGCCGTATTGTGATAGAGGCCCGCTGCACGCTTCTCAAAGAGAGAAGCGACGATCGACACTTGAAAATCCTTGGCAACGGAAGCAAGCGTTTCGGTAGATGGCCCGGGTATGGTTTCGGCCAGGTTGAAGAGCTCGGCATTTTCTTCGCGGCAAAAATATTGGGACCGGAACAGCTCCTGTAGACACACGATCTCCGCGCCTCGGGCGGCTGCGTCACGAATGCCTCGGATTGCCGTCTCAAGATTTGCGTCGGGATCGGCCGAACAGGACATCTGAACGAGCCCGACTTTGAACTTTGCGTCGCGCTGTATGCACGGCGCTGAGTTACATGTAGATGCCACCATTCACATCCAGTACATGTCCGGTGATGAAACTCGCCTCATCACTCACCAGAAATTTGACTGCGGAAGCAATCTCTTCGGGCGTTCCCATACGCTTCAAGGGAGTCTCGTCAAGCATTCTCTGCTTCACCTCCGCAGGCAGGCCGTGCGTCATACCGGTTTCAATGAAACCGGGAGCAACGGCGTTCACAGTGATATTTCGGCTGCCCAGCTCTCTTGCCAGGGCTTTGGTCAGGCCGATTAAACCAGCCTTCGAAGCGACGTAATTTGCCTGGCCGGCATTTCCCATCTCGCCTACGACAGAAGAAATATTCACGATCCTTCCCCACCGCTCTTTCATCATTCCGGGCAAAACTTGTTGGATTGCCTGGAATGCGCCGGTCAAGTTCGTTCGCAGCACGACTTCCCAGTCGGCCGGTTTCATACGCACAGCGAGACCATCTTTAGTGATGCCTGCATTGTTCACCAGGATGCTGATGGGTCCAAATTCTTTGGCTGCTTTCGAAAAGCCGTTGACGATCGATTCGGTTTGGCTAAGGTCCATTTCGACGGTAAAAGCCTCGCCGCCGGATTCGCGAATGGCGCTCGCTCTCTCTTCGAGATGGCTGACTGACCTCGCAGCAAGCACGATACGGTGACCGGCGGATGCCAATGCGTCGACGCACGCGCTTCCGATGCCGCGGCTTGCGCCCGTGATCAACGCCGTGCGTGCGCTCATAATTCACTCTCATGATAATGGGTGTACGGCGATCTATGGCCTTTGACGATTTGCGCGATTTCATTCGTGCCTTGGAGAGGCGGGGCGAACTAAAGCGAGTTTCTGTCGAGGTAGATCCGTATCTCGAAATCGCGCAGTTTGCCGACCGCGCAGTTAAGAATGGCGGTCCGGCTTTATTTTTCGAAAAGCCGAAAGGCTCCAAAGTTCCGGTTGCGATTAACCTGTTTGCCAGTACGCGCCGAATGGAGATGGCTCTGGGGGTCTCGGATATCGAAGACATTGCCGGCCGGATTAGCGGTTTTCTTCAGATGCAAAAGCCCGAAGGCTGGCTGGACAAACTGAAGATGCTCCCCAAGTTGAGCGAGCTGAACTCGATGTTTCCGAAGACGGTTTCGAGCGGCGCCTGCAAGGAGATCATTCGCCGCAAGGAGTTTTCGCTCGACTGGTTCCCGATCTTGCATTGCTGGCCTGGCGATGCGGGCCGGTTCATTACGCTTCCGATGGTTTTTTCAAGAAATCCGGATACGGGCAAACGCAATTGCGGCATGTACCGGATGCAAGTTTTCGACGATCGGACGACCGGGATGCACTGGCAGAAGCACAAGCAAGGCGCAGAGCACTACCGCCGCCGCGTTGCCCAAGCGAGTAAGGGTCGAATGCCGGTTGCGGTTGCGATCGGCGGCGATCCCGCGACCATGTTCTCCGCGGTTCTGCCACTCCCGCCGGATATTGACGAGATGATGTTCGCCGGGTTTGTGCGCGGCCGTCCAGTCGAGATGGTGAAGTGCGAGACGTGCGATCTGGAGGTGCCGGCGAACTCTGAAATTGTGCTCGAAGGTTATGTCGACTTAGGCGAGCTGCGCCGGGAAGGACCGTTTGGCGATCACACGGGGTTCTACTCGCTTGATGACGATTACCCGGTCTTTCACATCGAGTGCGTGACGCACCGTAAGAATCCGATCTACGCGACGACCATTGTTGGGCCGCCTCCCATGGAAGATTTCTATATGGGCAAGGCGATCGAGCGGATGTTCCTGCCGTTGATCCGCATGCAATTGCCAGAAATCCACGATATGTGCATGCCGGCTGAGGGCGTGTTTCATAATCTGGTGCTGGTCTCGATCCGGAAATCGTATCCAGGGCAGGCCAGAAAAGTGATGCACGCAATTTGGGGACTCGGGCAGGCCATGTTCAGCAAGTGCATCGTGGTTGTCGATGAGGACGTCGATGTTCAGAACGTTCACGAGGTCACTTGGAAGGCGCTGAACAATATCGATCCTGAACGCGACATTGAGTTCGTTAGAGGACCGATCGATTCGCTCGATCATGCCAGCCGTATGCCGAATTACGGCTCGAAAATGGGGATCGATGCGACGACAAAATGGGCGTCGGAAGGTTTTCAACGCCGGTGGCCCAATCCGATCAAGATGCCGCCGCAGGTTGTGAAGCGCGTTGATGAGCTGTGGAAGCGCGCCGGGCTGGATGGCCGGTAGAGTTCTGGCCAACCTGCTTTCGTTACGGCAGGCCACAAACAGCGATGGCCTGCCCCACATGCAGCTCTGGAGGCTGGGCAACCTGCTCTACTTACGGCAGGCCACAAAGGGCGATGGCCTGCCCCACTTCATGAGACTGAGGTTCGTTTTTGAGTTGTACGACCGTTTGTGATGGCGATGTTGCCTGCTAGATATTGTTCGATATCGGCAGTTGAAAAAACGAACCCATTCTCGAGCGGATCGAAGGGGCGGTTGTCGCGCTTGGCGGCCGTATAGAGCGTGGAGGCAGCTTCGAGTTCGTTGATTTCGCGGGTTTTGCGCTCTGTCTGGAGCTGGCGAAGCTCGGCGGCGGCCTTCGAATAGTACCGAAGCAGACGAGCTTCCTGGAGTTGTAGATTGCGGATCTGCTTTTCGTAGGTGAGGAAGGTGTGGAAGTCGATAAGGCCGGGACGGGTGGCGGGCTCTTCATGATCGAAGTTGCCGGCGAATTGGGAGCGGCCTTGAGCAAAAAGCGCCATCTCAAGGGAACGAATTCGGTCGAGACGCCAGAACGTATCGGCGATGGACTGCACGAGAGTGGATTCGTGAAGGCCGACGGGGCGGTATTCCTTTTCGAATTCGTGAACGTGGTGCTGGTAGGCAGCGGCGTCATCGCTGGAAAGGAGAACCGTGCGGCCGGTGAGTCCAGTTTTGACGGCGTTCAGAGAGGATCGGGCCTTGCCCTCGGAACTGGTAGGGCCGGTGCTGAGCTGGGCATTGGCGCGGTTCGCGGCGAGCTGGGCGGGAGAAGGTTCAGGGATGATTTCGGGTGCGGGTTCAGGCTCGGGCGAGAAGATGTCCGCCATGGCGAGTGCGCGGTTCTGTTTTTTCAAGAGCTTCTGTTGTTTGCGCTCGGCGGCGCGGCGGATGGAACGGGGTGTCATAGAGTTTGGGTTGCGAATTTCGCGGCTACAACTTAGCATGCGAAGGGGCGAAAACGAACTGTGTGGTTTAGAACAGAGCGGGGAAGTAGCTTGGATGAGAGATGCTTGCGTGGAAAAAATAATGCGCGCGGAGGCTGTGACTGCGAGAAGGGATGCCGGCTCGAAAGCCGTCATGGCAGCCTGGAAAGGCTGCTCCACCTCGGGTTACGCGATGGGCCGCCACATGCGGCTGTCACGCTCGAGCATTTTCTCGGCGGCTGGAGGGCCGTCGCTGCCGGCTTGGTAGTCGGGAAAATCGGGCGGAGGGTTGGCGCCCCATGCGTCCAGAATCGGCTGCACAACGCGCCACCCGGCCTCGATGTTATCGGCCCGCTGAAACAAGGTTGGATCGCCGATCATTACATCGTAGAGAAGCGTCTCGTATCCCGTGTTTGGAGCGGTTCCAAAATAATCGTGATACTTGAAGTCCATGCGAACATCGCCGAGCTTGGCCACCGGTCCCGGGATCTTGGCGCCGAACTCGAGCGCGATCCCTTCATCCGGCTGAATGCGGAGCAATAGCCAGTTCGGGGCGGGATTGTCAACGGCTGTGTCCCGGAAAAGAGCGCACGGCGCTTCTTTAAATCGGATGGCAATTTGCGTTTTGCGCCGTGTCAGGCGCTTGCCCGTGCGGACATAAAACGGCACACCCGACCAGCGCCAATTCTCGATGGCGAGCTTGAGCGCTACATAAGTTTCGGTAACGGAATCGCACGCCACGTCAGGTTCCTGGCGGTATGCCGGGACCGGTTCTCCTGCGATTTCGCCCGCTCCGTATTGGCCCCGAACGGCAGCGGATTCCACTTCCTCAGGCCTGCAAATTCGGATGCATTGAATCACCTTGGCTTTTTCGGCGCGCACGGCGTCGGCGCTGAACGAGCTGGGCGCTTCCATGGCGGTCATGGCGGCGAGTTGAAAGACGTGATTCGGGACCATGTCGCGCAGCGCTCCTGTTTTGTCGTAATAGCCGCCGCGTTGTTCGACGCCCACCGTCTCGGCGGCGGTAATTTGCACGTGATCGATTCGATCACGATTCCAAACCGGCTCAAAGAAGCCGTTGGCGAACCGGAACATCATGATGTTCTGAACCGTTTCTTTGCCGAGGAAATGATCGATGCGATAAATCTGGCTTTCAGCTGAGAACGCTGAGTATCTGTTCGTTGAGCGCATGCGCGGACGCGAGATCGTGCCCGAACGGCTTCTCGATCACGACGCGGCGCCAGGAGCCGTCCTTCTCGGAAGCGAGAGTGCTTTTCCCGAGGCGCTCAACCACAGGCCCGAAGAAGCGCGGAGCCACGGCCAGATAGAAAAGATAGTTGCCGCAGGTTCCGCGAGACGCGTTCAGGCTGTCAAGCTTCGATTTCAGCTTTTCGTATGTGGCGGGATCGTTCAGATCGCCTTGGAGAGTACGACATGCGGCTGGTAAGCCAATTCCACTTGTTCTGGTCTACCTGGGCGCCCTCTCGGTCTGCTTTTACAAAGTCCTGAAGCATGCCGCCCAAGGATTGACGCCATTCGTCTTCACTCTTTTGAGCAAGATCCACGCCCGTGACAGCGAAGTCCTCGGGAAGCAATTTGGCGCAAGCCAGATTGTAGAGAGCCGGTACGATCAGCCTCTTCGTGAGGTCGCCGCCGGCTCCGAAAATAACCATGCAACACGGTGCGGGCGGTTTGGCAGCCGCAGGCTTGTTGGTCGCTTGCTCGCTCATGACATAGATCGTATCGTCTGTACTGGTTACTCCGGTATCAGCTTCACTGCATGGGCCTGATAAATAACTGTCCGGCGCGGCAGTCCCTCATGCGCCAGGTGCACGGGCGCGGGCGCAAACGTTTTCGAGAGACAAATTCGAACTTCTCTCAGCTCGCCTTGGCGGCATTGCACTCGCACGGGGGGCACACCGCGCAGGTCATTCGCTGCGGCGAATCTTCTCTCAATCTCGCCGGGGCTGGTTTGAAGGGTATGCTGCACGTGGCGATACACATTCGGGATCTGAATGCGCTGTGAGGCGCGCTCAAGCGTAGCAAAGTACTCGGGGGCGCTTAATCCGCTGCACGAGCCGTGAGTGCGCCATTCGTGTTGAATCATTCCTGAGCTCGGGATGAGAGGCAACATGCGCTGCACGATGTCGCCCGGAACGGGTTCGACGGGTGCACAATTTTCGAGAGGTGCGCCGGTTTCACGCTCGGGCCACAGGCCATGCACCACAAAACCCGTGTCACGTCCCAGTTCGCATTCCCGATTGGGCCGGCTTGCGTTCTCGTGCGCGCAGAACGCGGGCGCCCAAGACAGGGCCAGGACGTAGTAATCGAATCCGCTGAGAGTCTCGCTCCCCTTTCGAAGTGCACGTCTTCCGTTGCATGCCGATGCGGCGAGCAGCAGGCAGGCGAGTGCGGCCGCTGCGCTACGCAACTGAGTGGAAGGTTTCATATGCTGTTTTGCACGAGATTTCTATTCGGGAATTTTCGCTTGTTCCTGTTCCTCAACGACGGCGAGCGGCTTACGGATGTCTATGGCGATCAGAATAGCCAGTCCCAGCATCGGGAACGAGAGTGACCCGAATCCCATTTTGAAGTTGCTTACTGTTCCGCAGCAAGCGCCGAGCACGTATGTCACCCACATAGATCCAAGCCATAACGTTAGAGCGAAATACATTTTGCTCGAACGAATCGACCAGCGCTCGAGCCGTATTTTTCGGGTGGGCGCGAACGTGATCGTAAAGCCAAGTCAGATATTTCGTCAATTGCTCGGCAAATTTGACCAAGGTTCCGGTTACGAAACCGGTGTTGAGATTTAATGAGCTGAAATGCGTGAGGGTTGCGTTCTGAATGCCCATCGCGATTGAAAGCAGTCCAATGTAAGAGAAGATGATCGCTCCAGCTAAATCGGCGGGCTGATGGCGGGTGAGAGATGCGGGCGCTAACAGTGCGATCTCACACAGCAGAGTTATGGAAGCGATGGCCCGAATACGGTGGCGCGCCCCGACTGCGATGAGCAAGCGGCAGAAGAGGACGCCTACGACATATCCGACGACCGGGCATAGTCTACGGATGGCCTCCGGCCAGTTTTGGGAAGTGGCTTGGATGCCGAGGGCGACGCTGTTTCCGCTCATATTGGCGGTATAGATATGCCCCAGTGTCAAGAATCCGACAGCGTCGACGAAGCCGGCAATGCCAGTAAGAAGAATTGCTATGAAATACGGCGCTTTGTCTTGCATCCTACTCGAAGGCATCGTATCGAACCTTGTAGAGTGGGTTTGAGCAGGAGCTTTGAGAGCGTGAGTATCGGTGAGCAGCTCGCTTTTCTATTTATCCTGGCGATCCCAATTGCATCGATCGCCTGGACGGTCACGCACGAAGACATTTTTCGCGAAGCGCGCGAGTGGTGCAAGCACAACAGCGAGGCGTGCAACCGGATTTACAAGCGCAAATTTTTTTATCTATTCACTTGTGAATACTGCTTCAGTCATTACATCGTCGTTCTGTTTCTCATCCTGACGCGCTATAAGCTGCTCTATGCTGACTGGCGGGGGTATGTGATCTCCGGGTTTTCGCTCGTCTGGGTGGCGAATGTATATATGAACATCTACTCGCGGGTGCGGCTGGATATCAAGCGCGAGCGGGTGGAGATTGCTGCTAAAGAGGGTGAAATGTCGGATCCGAAGCCCGGGCCGGCGCTGGTGGTCGCGCCAGAGGTTCCGTCAAAAGAACGGGAACCGGAACACGCGCGGACGTAGCAGGCAGCCGAAGTGTTAAACGCAATACCGAATTGCATTAGCCTCGGGCCGTACTAAAACTAAGTGCTGTAGCAGATAGCGCTACCATAGCGTATCTGCTATTATTGTGCGGGCCGCCGAAAATGACAAAACGTATCGAAACTGTAGCCCGTATCGAACTCCTGCACGGAACGCTCGATCTGCTGATCCTGCAAACGTTGCAGTGGGGACCGCAGCACGGTCATGGCATCGGGCAGGCGATTCGTATCAGCTCGAGCGACGCGCTCCAAATTGAGCATGGCTCTATTTATCCTGCACTGCACCGGTTGGAACGCCGCGGCTGGCTTGCGTCTGAGTGGAAGATCTCCGAAGCCAACCGGCGCGCGAAGTATTACAAGCTTACTGCTCAAGGCAAGAAGCAGCTGACTCGAGGAGCAATCGAAATGGAAGCAACTGGTGAGTGCTATGGAGCGAGCAGCCAGACCCATGGAGGAGTGATACGTGTTTCGAGATATTTTTCGAAAGCGGTCGCGGACGCACCAAATAGACGAAGAGTTCGAGGCACACCTCGCGCTGGAATCAGAGTTGTTGCATGAGCGCGGCCTGAGCCGGGAGCAAGCCGAAGTTCACGCGCGCCGCTCGTTTGGGAACAGATCTCTGCTGGCCGAGCAGACACGGGAGGTCTGGATTTGGATGTGGCTCGACCGTCTCTTGCAAGACCTGCGATATGCGGCCAGGACTCTGCTGCGCACGCCCGCTTTCACGGCGGCAGCTGTACTCTCACTCGCGCTCGGCATCGGCGCGGGAACTGCAGTCTACAGCATTGCTGATACGGTTTTCGTCCGTCCGCTGCCGTACGCACACCCCGAACAGCTACTGTGGGTCACGGTCCAGTTCCCGAAAAGGGATCTCGAGTTCGTCGGTTCGCCTGATTATGTAGCTTGGCGGCGCGATAATCATGCGTTCCAGCAGTTGGCAGCAACCCAAGCCATGGGTGGGCAAACGATGCTCCTGAATGGGGAGAACGCTGCTGAAGTTTACGATGTGCGCGTTTCAGCGAACTTCCTGGCGGCCCTGGGCATCCGGCCCGCGTTGGGCGGCGACTTCTTGGCGGCGGATGAAGTTCCGAACGCCCCAAGAACGGTTTTGCTTTCGGATCACCTTTGGAAGCAGCGCTTCCACCGCGACTTGAACATCGTAGGGAAGGTGATTCGCCTCGACGGCGACCCGTACACGGTGAGGGGCATTCTGCCTGCTTCCTTCGAGTTCCCCACTGACGCGAAGGTAGACGTGCTCACGACTTTGCCGGTCTCGACTACATTGAGTTACAGCGATCGCTCGGTAGCCGTCTGGGCAGTCTATGGCAGGCTGAAGCCGGGCGTGAGTATCGCGAAGGCGCGCGCCGATCTCGAGCCCTTATTCGAGAGGAGCAAGGCAGGCATGCCGATGCTGTTCCGCGCCGGCACGCGACTGGTGCTGGAACCGCTGCAGCAACATCGAATCGGCAATGCGCGCACGCTGCTTTTGCTTCTGATCGGTGCTGTCACATGCCTGCTATTGATCGCGTGCGCAAATGTCTCAAACTTACTGCTCGCACGATGGTCGGGGCGTTCAGGCGAACTTGCCATCCGAGCAGCCATCGGCGCCGGGCGCGCGCGGATCGCTCGCCAACTGCTTACGGAAGCAGCGCTGCTGAGCTTCCTCGGCTGTCTGCTGGGTTCACTGATCGCCTTCGCTGTGCTTCGCGGCTTTGTCCACTATGCTGGAGACGAACTGCCACGCATGCGTGAGATTGGCCTTGATGCCCGTGTGTTCGCGATTGGCTTGTTTGTTTCGGTGGCCGCCACTCTCCTATTTGGCGGATTGCCTGCTTTGCGAGCTGGACGGCTCGACATTCAAACAGCGCTGCAATCGGGACGGTTTGGCGTTGCGATGGGCTACCGGTTGGCGAAACAAGGTCTGGTAATTGCGGAAGTGGCGCTTTGCATGCTATTGCTGTGCGGCGGGGCATTGTTGCTTGAAACGCTATGGCACTTGAGGAACGATCATCTGGGTTTCGAACCGGAGCATGTGCTTGCCGTGTCGATCCCGCTCAAAGGCACGAAGCTCGAAGGCGCGAATCGCGACGCACTCGTGACCGAGTTGCTCGATTTCGTCCGCCGCATCCCGGGCACAGAGGGCGCGGCGCAAACCGAGTGTACTCCACTTTCGACAGGTCCTGTTTCCGCAACATTCTCGCGATCGGACCGCCCATTGCCGGAGGCATTTCACGCGGGCGACGGCATTCATCTGTGTGGAGTTGACGGGGAATACGCCAAAGCGGCGGGGCTTCGCATTGTGCGTGGCCGCTTCTTCTCGGAAACGGACTTCGATCACCCGAATACACTCGCGGTGATCAACGAGACGGCAGCTCGGACCTTCTTCCCTGGTGAGGATGCAATCGGGAAACAGATTCTCGGAAACCGCCATGGAGAGGAATGGAAGACGGTGATTGGAATTGTTTCGGATTCCAAGAACCTTGGGCTCGATGCGCCGGCGTCTCCACAGGCGTTGCTCAACGGCCCGGTGTACCCCGAAGGAACGGAATCGCAGTTGATCGTGCGCAGCATCGGCGATCAGCACGCGCTCGAAGCCGCCGTTTTAAGCAAGCTGCGGTCGATAGATGCAGGATTGACGGCAGATTTCCAATCACTCGACGACGTTATCGGCAACATGAGCGCAGGACCGAGGTTCAATGCCATTCTCGTAGGGGGCTTTGCCGTAATTGCGCTGATAATGGCGGTGGTCGGTGTCTATGGCGTGCTCGCGTTCACTGTGGCACAACGTACGCAGGAGATCGGTATCCGGATCGCGCTGGGCGGCGAACCGCGCCGGATCTTTCGCTTCATCGTGTGGGAGGGAATTGGACCCGTGTTCATCGGAATCGCTGGGGGGCTTGCGTTAGTGCTCGGCGCTACGCGCTACGTCAAAGCCGTCCTGTACGGGGTCAGCGCAACCGACCCGATCACGTTTATGAGCGTGACACTTGGTCTTGTGCTGGCGGCTTTGATTGCAATCTCTATTCCGGCACGGCGCGCGGCCGCTGTGGACCCGATGATTGCGCTGCGGCATAACTGACCTAGGCACGCGTGCTGCGCCCCAGATGGCGGGTGCTCGCGGAGCAAAACTGAACGCGAGCGCGTTGCAGAGTATGCGGAGGGCGTAAATGAATCGACAAGTGGCTCTGAAGATTGTGTTGGCGTTGGTAGGATTGCTCTTTTTGGCGTCAGCTTATCCGTTGATGATGTTTGTGCGGCAAGACCCTGCGTTGTCGATGATGTTCAGCATTTATGTCACGCTCGGCGTTTTCTTGCTTCTCGCAATCCGCAACCCGTTGGCGAGTCGCAGCCTGATCGCTTTTACAGCATGGTCGAGCTTCGCTCATGCCGCCGTTATGGGCACCCAGGCATTGCGGAATATGATTTCACGCGGAGAACTGGTGGGTGTGGCGATTCTCGTGGTTATCGGCGTAGCGTTGCTCGCGCTCGCGCCCGCAAAGCAGCGTGCCGAGCCGGTGTCACACAGCAGTAGCATTTGACAAGCACGTTGACGGGCATGCCGTAATCTCATGCTTACAAGAAGCGTGCTCGAAGATGGGCGAAATCCGCACGGTCAGGCCGTCGCGCTGGAGTCGCAGGTATAGATCAAGGTCATCAGTCAGTACTGCACAATTATGCTCCCGCGCCACACTAGCAATTGATGCGTCTGTCAGACCTAAGGCGGGAAGGCCGGATCAGCAACGGCTTGAGCGCTCGATACTGCCATTCGGTGAGAACAGAAATAGTCTCTTTGAGAACGTGTTAACGTGGAACCTCTCCGCTCCTCCGAGGTCGGTCAAATTGCTTACTTCGGCTAAAACGTGTGGCAACGTGTAATGCGCTTTCCATTGCCCCAACACTCTCGAAAGCAACAAAGGCCTGAATCGATACTGCCTCGTTCGCTTGAAGGTCTCGATACGGCGGCGATTTAATGTGCCGATCACAAACAGGACAAGGACATTTGTGTCAAGGAGTAAACTGCAAATCCCGCTTCGGCTGCGAGTCATCGAGAAGCGGTTTCGGTAGCTGAATCGCTACAAGGTCTCCTGTCTCAGCATCGATCAAAAAGCGCTTATATGCAGCGGGTCAGCTGAGAAGCGAGCCATGGCAGGTAGCTGGTCTATGTCGCGCGGGATGCTCAAGGTAATGCTCCAGACATCGCGTGCCTTGTATGTATCTCGTTCGATCTCTTCGAGGTTGGAGGAGCTTCTTTCCAATATCTCTGCGGCTTTTGCTTTCGCTATGTGAACAGCTTGCTTTACGTCGATCATGGAGCAGTTCTTGATCCTCTATGATTCGCAGCCTCGCGCGGAAACGGCATTCCGCGACAGTATCATTATCGTCGATATGTCAAGCGATGCACGTGAACGGATAGTCGGTGAATCGGAGAACAAAAGTGTACCGGAGCGCGTGGCGCGCCAGCGGATGCACCCGATGATAGCGTTGCAACATAAGTGATCGAAGGCAGTTAAAAGCCTTCTACAAGTGGAAGGGTGATCCGTCGTCGTGATTTGATTCGGGCTGGTGCAGGCGTGGTTTTCGGCGTTCTGACTGCACGGTCGCGGCTAGCTGCCAGGAAGCCATTACCTGAGGTGCGGCCAAAAACGGACTTAGTATTGGTATCCGCCAGAATCAGAAACATTCTGGGGCGGTCTGTTGACAGATATTTGAAGAACGATAGCTGAGATCCGATCACTCGATACGATCTCGTATAGCGAGCTTCAAAGAATTGAGTTCAACTGCAACAGGGCCCGACGGGAAAGCGTATGTAATCCGGGATAGAGAGTCTACCGCCCTAGCGGCGGGTTGTGCGATCTCCCTGTTACACAGCGTCTCGATCCCGGTGCTATTCGTAAGACAGAATTCGCTCTGAGGGATTTACTGTATGTGCCGTCTATCGATAAAGCGACGACGCTTGGCGTTCTGCTTCGGCGAGGTTATTGTGTTGAGCAGCTTTTGAGGTCACCGAGCAGCAGCTTGAGGAGAGTAGGCTTTCGCTCAAAGACCCTTGGCTGGGACGCATTGTTTCAGGCGAGGTCTGGAGGCAAAGGGCTTAATGGACTCTTCTGATCGCCGATTGTGACGCCAAGGTCTGCTATTCGCGCGAACTGCTCATCAGCTTGCGCTGGTCGTCCGGAGTTAGCTGATCGTACAGCGCAGTGAACACCGCGTTGGTCCAGCCGAAGCCGGCTTGGTTCGCGCTGTATCCGAAGTGAATCTTGGCGCTGACGTTTGAGCCGCCCTGGACGACGTCGTACTTTTCGACGATGTAGCCCTGACGCAGGAATTCGCGGCGCACGAGCGAGAGAAATTTCATCGAGATGCGCTCGGCGTCGTCGTTGTAGCCGTAGCGGCGCAGTCCTTCAACGGCGATCATCTGCAGCGGCGCCCAGCCGAACGGGGCGTCCCACTGATTTCCGCTTACATAGGTGCTGGTTTGCAGTCCGCCGGCTTTTTCGAACAGGGGTAGATTCTGCTCGACGCGAGCAGCCTGCTCTTTCGTCGCGAATCCCGCCCAGAGCGGGTAAAACGTCGTGAGAAAAGGATAGTGCCGCACCCGGCGGTGCACGAAATCGTAGTCGTAATAGAGGCCGTCCTTTGCATCCCACATCAGACGATTGATTCGTTCCGCGCGATCTTGTGCGCGTTTGCGCCAGGCAGTTGCGTCGGCATCGCGGCCCAGCTCGTGCAGAATGTCGCCGGTCTGAGTCTCCATCAGGTAGAGCAATGAATTCAGGCAGACGGGATCGTAATGAATGATGTCGATGTTAAACGGACCGAAACGGTTGGAGGGATCAAATCCCGATTCGCGCATCGAGCGATCGCCCTTATAAAACAGCATGGAAAGCTCGTCTGTTTTCCGGTCGTAGTATTGGCTGACATCGTAGTCGGTGATCTCGTGGGTCTTGAAGTATTGCTTCACGAGATCGTAGTGCGTTTGCCCTGCGGCGTTCCGCTCCGCGGAGACGACTTCAGGCGCGTGACCTTCGCCCAGATCGTAATAGCGCGACAATCCTGTTTCGGGTGTGAGGTGCGGCTCGGTCGTCCAGAAGCTGTAATATTTTTCGAGCAGCGGGACGGAATCTTCGAGCCACTTGCGGTCGTGAGTTTTCGCATAGACGCCCAAGAGCATCTGTGTGAGAAACGGAGGCTGCGAGCGGGTGAGATAGTACGTCCGATTCGCATTCAAAACCTTTCCGTACTCGCGGACTTCGTAGCGGAAATTGTCGGCCATGTCTTTTGCCAGCGCCAGCTCGCCATCACGCAGCAAGCCGACTTGGATGAAGTAGCTGTCCCAGCCGTACATCTCGTTGAAGCGGCCGCCGGGGACGACGTAGGGCTTGGGGAGATAGAGCAGTCCTTGTGCGCGAAGCGAGCGAAAGATCTTCCGGAAGCTGCTGGATCTCGATCTTCGCGAAATCGGCCGGCTGCATCTCTTTGCGTAATGCGGTCTCGATGGCGTGAAGATCATCGCCTCGCGCCACGTAGACGGGCCAGCGGCCGTCGGGTAAAGGCTGAAATTTCGGATCGACCGCGGCCTTCGCAAGATCGCGATTGGAGCGCGTCAATACGCTCCAGGTCTGCTTGATGTAGTCGAGAATGGAGACGGATGGGGCAGCAGCAGGCGACGGGTTCTGGGCGCAAAGTATGGTTCCGAGCGCGGCCAGCAATAACGATCGCGATCGCTGTGCGTTTCCGCACATTCGAGTGTTTCATGACCAGCCTTCATCCTTCAACACTCGCTGGAGGCCCGGAGTTTGCAGCGATACTGCCGGAAAGTACGGTCCGGTGAGCGTGCGCTTCCACCATGCGCCGGTTCGCTTCCTTTCTTCAGGCGTGGTGAAGTGATATTCGTAAAGCAGCGCCCGCACGTAGCGCGGCGGCTTTTGCGGAAACGGATTCGTGCGAAGCAGGCTCAGCACCGCTCGATCGCCTTCGAGTAATTTTGCAACGAAGTTCACGAACCACGG
Source organism: uncultured Acidobacteriaceae bacterium (assembly GCA_963803455.1). Lineage (GTDB taxonomy): Bacteria > Acidobacteriota > Terriglobia > Bryobacterales > Bryobacteraceae > Bog-105. Next base: position 539,802 of record CAWDMK010000001.1, read on the forward strand.
ATAGTCCTGGTAACTCGACATTGCGGCGAACCACATCAGCCAATCGAGGCGCAGATGATAGGGAGCGATTTGCGGAGGAGTTTTGTTGACGTCTCCCGGCTTGCCCTTGAATTCGTATTCGCGCCAGCGGGTCGAGCTTGTAATGACCGAGTCGTCCGTGCCTTCGACGATCACTTCATAGCGCGGCCGCGTGATGCTCCCGAACGCGCCATAGGTGCCGACCAGGTGCAGAGGATTGTAGTTGAAGTTCATGATCTGGCGCGCCGAAATCATATTGAAGACGACTGGAATGCTCAGGGCCGCGACGAGCAGCGGCAATCGCGATATTGAACCCTTCGAAAGCGCGCGAGGGGGCGTGCATGACCGGCGTGGCAAACGAGATCGCAGTAGAGAAAAATTTGGCGTCGAGGGTCGAAAAGGCGAGCATCAACGTCAGCCAATTCAGCCATGACAAATTGCCGCTGACGATGATGGTCAACTGAAACACGATTGTGATCAGCCCGGCGATGCCGGCGATCGGCTGCGGCAAAAAGTAGGCGAACGGAATGATCAGTTCGGAGAAGTGGTTGAACAGTACGCCAGCTCTTGTTCATCCATTGCGGAGCCCAATGAAAATACCAACTCAGCGGATTGGGCATGGGCTGAGTTTCGTAGTAATAATTCAGGCACGTGAGATCGCGCCAGCAAGGATCGCCTCTGAGCTTGATCAGTCCTGCTCCGAACATGATGCGGAAGAGCAGCCATCGGAAGAGCCAGATGGGAATGCGCTGCGGCACGACGCGTGCGCTGCCGAGGAACATGGCGAAAAAACAGGCTTCGAGCAAGATCGATTCCCAGCCGAAGCCGTAGAATGTCTGCCCGACGTTGACGAAGGACAGGTACAGGAGATAGATCGCGGCCCACACGGCGACCGAGACCCAGGTGCCATAACGCTCTGAGATTCCTGTTATGACGAGACACGAAAGGACGACGCCGAGCCAGGCGGCCGTGGCGAAGGCAACATCACGCGGAAACAAATAGAAGAGACTGGGCGAGAGGCGAAACGGCACTTGCTTGACGAACAGCGGGACGGGCAACAGGCCGCGCTCGCCGAGGAGAGGCCGGAACTGGTTTAATGCAACAAGAAAGGCAACCAGGCAGATGACGCCCAGGCCTCGATACAGCAAGAGGCGGGTTAACCAGTAGCCTCTTACATCTTCCATGTCAAACAAGAACATATGTCGTGACGCTTTCGAGCGCGCTATTCGCCTATGATTTTCACCAACACGCGTTTGCGCCGCCGGCCGTCGAACTCGCCATAGAAGATCTGCTCCCAGGGCCCGAAGTCGAGCTTACCGGCAGTGATTGCGACCACCACTTCGCGGCCCATCACCTGACGCTTCAGATGCGCGTCTGCATTGTCCTCGCCCGTCCGGTTATGGCGGTACTGTGAAATCGGTTCATGCGGGGCCAATTCCTCCAGCCACTTCTCGTAATCTTCGATGCAAGCCAGACTCGTCATCGTTGATGAAAACGGAAGCAGTGATGTGCATGGCATTCACGAGCACAATGCCCTCTGATACGCCGCTTTCGCGCAAGCACGAGGTTACTTGGGGCGTGATGTTGATGAATGCGCGCCTGGTTGGCACGTCGAACCATAGCTCTTTGCGGTAACTCTTCACGTTGGCGGTTGCCTTTCTGAGTGGGGAGGCCTCTTCCGTCTACTCTAGTAGGATGTCCCGGTCATTTCGAGATGGGTCCGCTCGCTTACGGTCGCGGCTCTGCATGGGTATAGCCATCACTTCCTTATTCTTCGTGGTCAGCTTTGCCCAACAGCCTGCCTGGGTGTCAAAGAGCAACCAGAACGCTCAAATTTTGCTCACGATTGAGGCTCGTTACGCGCCGGAAAGAGCGGGAGCGCTGGGCGTGAGCGGTCTTGATGAGCAGATCTCAATTCCTGCCGCGGATCTGGGAAAACGCCTTCGCCAGGATCTCGCGCGAGGCTGTGAAGACTTTGCAAGCGCGGCTTGCGGCGGAGCAGGATCCGCTCGTAAAACAGGATCTCGAAATTCTCATCGACGCTGCACAGCGCAACATTCGGTCGTCAGCGGCGTATGAGGAGCATGAGCTTCCATACTCAAACGCCGGAAGACAGATTTTTTCCGGTATGGAGGCTCTGCTTCAGGATCAAGTGGCGCCGGAGCGCCGCAGAGCGGCAGTTGTCCGGCTGCGGCGGTATGCAGGAGTGGAAAACGGATTTACTCCGACGACGGTTCTTTCGGAAAAACTGTTCCGGGAAAAGCTGAACGTGCCAGGGTTGATTGGTCCGCCGAAAGCGGAAGTGGAGCAAGATCTGGCGCAAGCCGATTCTTTCGTAACAGGGATCGGGCTTGCTTCTCGAGAAATACAAGATGGCCGGCTACGAGGACGCATACGCCAAGCTGAAAGACCAGCTAGCCGAATATTCAAGCTTCGTTCGCAAGGAAGTGCTGCCGAGAGCCCGTTCCGATTTCCGCCTGCCGCCTGAACTCTATGCGCTGGACCTCGCAAATTACGGCGTCGATTACACGCCGGAAGATCTGAAGCGGCTGGCTCATCAAGGTTTTTCGGAAATACAAGGCGAGATGCAGCCGATTGCCGCGAAGATCGCGAAGGAGCGAAATCTGCCCTCGTCCGATTACCGGGATGTGGTTCGAGCGCTCAAGCAAGAAGCAGCTCAAAGCCGACCAAGTGATGCCGCTGTACCATCGAACGCTGGCCGATATAGAAGACGTTATCCGGCGTGAGCACCTGGTAACGCTTCCGAACCGGCCTGCATCATCCGCCTCGCTACGGCAGCCGAAACCGCTCAGCAACCTGCGCCACATATGCAAGCCTCCGCGCCTGCTCAATAACCATGGAGAACGCGGGCAGTTCGTGCTTCCGGCGGGAACCACGGGTGCGAACGGGCAGGCTCTGAAGTACGATGATTTCACGTTCGCCGCTGCGTCGTGGACGCTAACGGCGCACGAAGCGCGTCCCGGACATGAGCTTCAGTTCGCATCCATGATCGAGCACGGTGTCTCTGATGCCCGAGCGATCTTCGCTTTTAACAGCACCAATGTCGAGGGCTGGGGGCTGTACTCGGAGTGGTTCATGTTGCCGTACATGCCCGAGGACGGCAAGCTGATTTCGCTGCAGCTACGGCTGTTACGCGCGGCCCGCGCCTTTTTGGATCCCGAGTTGCAGGAAGGCAAGGTAACTCCGGAACAAGCGCTGCAGCTTCTTGAGAAGGACGTCGTCCTCTCGAAGGCTTTCGCGACCGAAGAAGTGGATCGGTTCACGTTCCGCGCGCCCGGCCAAGCCGTTTCTTATTTCGACGGCTACACGCGGCTGCGTGAGATTCGGTCTGAAGCCGAATCGGCACTTGGGCCGAAATTCAATGTGCAGCGATTTCACGATTTCATCCTGTCCCAAGGGTTGCTCCCGCCTGCCTTGCTGCGCCAAACGGTGATGACGGATTTTGTGGGCCGGCAGTGAGGAGATGTTCGTCCCGGCTCTTCTCGTCGGTGTCTTACTTGTACTGCTCTCGCGATCTGTGCAGCAGAAGCTTCGAGTTGCTGTTCAGCGCAGGCCGGGACTGATCTTCTTAGCTCCGCTGCTGCTTGCATCCTTGTTTTGTTCAACGGCGTATTTCTACCGGTGTTTGAGCTGGCAACTTTTAGCGTTGGTCGCGTTGTATATGTTCGTTCCGACGGCGCTGGTCTTTGCTCAAGGCCCGCACCGCAAAAGCGCATCTATCGTAGACCTTGCCGTCATCGCTATGCTCTGGCTGCCTCTGGAGTTCGCTGTAGGAGCTGCCTTGGTGCCGCGGCGAGTGCAGGGAGTTCTGCACGCTACGGCGTATGGAATCGCAGTCACTCTTGCGCTGTCCTGTTTCTGATCGCGCGAGAGTGGGCGGGGATGAAATACAGGTTGCCGCGGAGTTTCAAGGACGCGCAGAACTTCGTTCTCGGTTATGCAGCTTCTCTTCTACTACTCATTCCGCTAGGACTTTGGATCGGCTTTCTTGCGCAGCCGCATGCGCCGCGCATGTCGGCGAGAAGCGCAATGTTACGCGTCGTATTCATTTTCTTCGGAACCGCGTTTCCTGAAGAGATTCTCTTCCGGGCTCTGATTCAGAATTGGTTTACACAAAGAGTCCAGCGAGGCTGGCAGGCAGTTGCGATTGGCGGACTTATTTTCGGAGCTTCGCATCTGAATAACGGGCCTGGCCCGCTTCCGAACTGGCGGTATATGGCGGTTGCAACGGTAGCAGGCCTCATCTTCGGGACCGTCTTCTTGCGCTCGACAAGCGTGTTCGCGTCCACGGGCGTACACGCGGCCGTCAACACGACGAAACATCTGTTCTTCTGACCTATTTGCCAGCGGCGCCCGGTGCCTGCGGGCGAGCCGCCCAGATAGTGATCGAACCAGGCCAACGTACGCCGCAGAACGTCTACTCTGTCTTTCGGATCGTGGAAGGCGTGTCCCTCGCCGGGGTAGACCACGAGTTGTGTTGGAACGCCGAGCGTCTTGAGCGCGTGCCAGAACTCGAACGATTGAGGCGCCGGGCATTCTCCATCGCGTTCGCCAACCACCACCAGTGTTGGCGTTTTCACTTGCTTGATAAAGTCGATCGCCGAGCTCTTCGCATATACGGCCGGATCGTCGTAGACTGAGGCACCAAAGTACGGAATCATCCATTGATCAATTGAATTTTCGCCGTAGTAGCTCTTCCAATCTGAGATGCCTGCGCCCGCAACCGCCGCATGAAAGCGGTTTGTCTGCGTAACGGCCCACATTGTCATGAATCCGCCGTAGCTCCAACCCGTGAGTCCGACGCGGCCATTGTCGACGGGAACCTTCTTGATAACGGCATCGACACCGCTCAAGATATCGCGCAGATCGCCGTTCCCGAAATCCTTTACGTTGGCGCGCGTGAAGGCCTCGCCTTCGCCGTAGCTGCCCCTCGGATTCGGAAAGAATACGAAATAGCCGAGGCCCGCCATGACGGACATATCGAAGCGGGCGCTTGGCCAGGAAGCCGTTTTCTGGCCGGCCGGACCTCCATGGACTTCGACAACCATGGGGTAGCGCTTGCCGGGATCGAAGTTTTCGGGATACACCAACCAGCCCTGCACCCGGAAATTGTCGTCATTCCAGACAACGCTCTCGGCTTTTCCCCAATGCGGCTGCTGTGATGCGTTGGCATGCGTAAGCTGCTGCCAATTTCCGACCGGGCCGGCCCATACTTCGGGAGGTTGCTGCCAGGATGACCGGACTACCGCAGACGTTCTGGCATCGTTCGCAAATGACAGATTCGGGAAATTACCGGCATAGTGGATTCCTTCGCTTCCTTTCCATAGCGTTTCAGTTTGCCCGTTCGAAACATCGAGAGTAGAAATGGCGCTGCCGCCCTCAACCGCCTCGCTGAATACGAGTTGGTTATTGCCGCGCCAGACGAATCCGCTGGGCGATGATTTTCGCGCGGGCGTGAGATTGCGCGGCTCGCCGCCCTGGCTGCTCATGATGAAGATGTCGCCCCCGTTGAATCCTTCGTCACTCATGAGTCCGCCGATAAATGCAATCTGCTTCCCATCCGGCGACCAGCGCGGAACCGCGAGCTGCCGATAGTTCGGCGGCGTGTAGAGAGACTCCATTTCTCCCTTGCTGATCGAGACGGTGTACAGCTTGGCGGTCCACCAGTTGTTATCTCCCGGCCCGGGAGCGGCGAGCGCTGCGAAACGCGTTCCATCCGGCGCCCAGTCGTATTCGTAGATGTTCAATTCGGCAGAGGAGACCCGGTGCATTTCGCGGCCTTCGGCGTCGACGGTCACGAGGCGCAGGTTGTGAATGTCACTTTCGATCGCGCCGGTTTGCGCCGGTACAGCTTCGAGCGGCCCTCCGCCTCCGCCGTTTTCCGCGTATAAGAACGCGAGCCGCTTTCCATCCGGGGACCAGCGGATATCGGTGACATAGCCTTTCAGGTTCGTGAGGCGGCGAGCTGTTCCACCGCTCGCGGGCACCACATACGCTTCCTCTTGATCGCCGGATTGCGCATTCGATAAGAAAGCGATGCGGCTGCTATCGGGCGACCATGCCAACCCACTTTCCCGATACGCTTGCTGGCCATCTCCCGCAGTGACGCGTTCCGGCTTTGCGGCTGAATTTTTCCAATCGAGTTTGTAGATCTCTGTATCCCGCCGGTTATCTTGAGCTGGCTGGCCCCAGGTCACCCACTTTCCGTCGGGCGAAATCGAGATGCCCTCAAAGAAGTGGACTTGCTCGAGTTGACTCAATACTTGGTCTATTTTCGATTGCTGTGCGTGCGCGGACCCTAGTGCAAGGAGGGACAGCGTGGTTGCGCAGCTGAGGAACGAGCAGAATCGTGGAAGGTTTCGGAATGGGTTGGGCATAGTCCAAAGCGGGGCGGGCATACCCGCCCCCTACGAGTGTAGGGCAATGCTGCGATAGAGACCGCGGCTAGCGGCCGGAGTCCGAGTGCCGTTCCGCTCGCCTCTGTTCCCGTAAGCGGTCGTGCTCTTCCTGATCTCTGACGCGTTGCTCGTGCTCGGCGACCAGGCGCTCGTATTCGGGGATCTGCCCGGGAGTAAGAATTGATTTCACGCGGCTGACCTGCTCCTGCTTGATCTTGACCATGGCCGGGTGATAGGAGTCTCTGACTGCTTTGAATTTGGCTTTCGTCTCATCCAGGATTGTTTCAAGCTGGTTGACTTGGGCGGGTGTCAGATTGAGCTTCGAGCGCATTTCGGAGACGTAATGATGGCGAAAATCTTCGGCGCTCCGTGCGTTTACAGTCTGCGAGGCATAGAAGCGATGCGCCAGCGCGCCAACGGCTGCCCCGCAGCAAAACAGGAAAACCGCGATGAGAAGGGCAGTAATTTGGTTGCGTTTCATGGCTTCTGAATCGCTTCGGCGTAATAAGTTGTTTCGGCCGAATGATCTGCCGCTAATGCGTCGGCGTATGTCGGAGCGAGGTGCGCTTGCGGCATGGCGATGAAGTTGAGGATCAGAAGCAATACACAGACAGCGGTGGACGCGGCCATTGCCGCTCGGCCGAGCCCCTGGAAGGCAAACCAAAAGCTTCGCCGACTGTCGATTCTCTCCCACACCCGGGGCATGAAGTTCGCGCTTGCCTCGACTTCGGGGCATGCCGCCCGATACTCATCGAAAAGCTCATTCAGGCCGCGATCATCTTCCGTCATTGCCGCCTCCACTGCGTGTCTCCCCTGGTGTTGCGTCCGATTTCCTACAACTTACCATCCGCTGCAGCCGCCTTATACGCCTTCAGCACCCGCTGCCGCGCTCGAAACAGGCGCACTTTCAAGGCATTCTCGTTCACGTTATAAATCTGCCCCAGCTCCTTGAGAGACAAGCCCTCTACTTCCTTCAACGTCAGCAGCAAGCGATCTTCTTGCGATACATGTCCGAATAGTTCGTTCACCAATTCCCGGACTCGGCTCTTGCGCGTTTCCTCCTGCTCCTGCTTGCCGCCGGCAAGCGAATCAGCCATGACGACCTGCTGCTCGCTCAAATCTGCCATCCGTGCCTCATTCCGCCGTTTCGCGCGCCGCAAATAGTCGTAGGATGCGTTCACTGTTAACCGATACAGCCAGGGCTCGAATACCTCGGCCGTACGCAGCTGATCGAGCGAATAGTAGAGCCTTACGAATACCTCCTGAGCCACATCCTCGACGTCCTCGGGGTGGCCGATCAGCCGTGAAATCGTACCGAGTATCCGGCGCCTGTAGGCCAGAACAACACTGTTGAACGCCTCACTGTTACCCGCTCGCGCGCTCTCAATGACATCTGGTTCGACAAGCATACCGGCAACGAGTGGTGTGCCGGCCGTTGCTCGCCCTTTGCTTCTGTAGGCGTTCCGGCAACTTGTTAGGTTACAAGATCGACCCTGGTCGCCGGCTTCGAAGAGTCAGCAGCTTAAATTGGATGCAAACTCGGGGCGTTGCTTCACCCGGGCAGAGTCGGCGTTTACGGTTGGCGCGATTCGCCTCGATTCAAGCTCCTGAATCGCCGCTTCTACCGCCGATCGCTTTGCATACAACTTCGCAAGTTCGACGCGCAGTACCGCAGACCCTTTATTACGACACGACGCTTTTGCGTGCGGCATAGCTTTGTTGTACATCGAAACGGCTAGGGAGTTCAAGAAAGATTCTGAGATTAGTCCTTTTATACTAAGCACCTACGCGAGGTCGAGCACGTGTGCCGGGCGTTCACGCTCGGGGAAATTGATACGAGCACAATCAAGCGTTACTGGCTACGAAAACCGCGGTCTCGCCATACAGGAAATTACCCCGTCGGCCGATATGCCTAAGTAGGAAGCTTTATAGCTGTGTTTACAATCATTCAGCCCATCTGTTACCTCGCGCCGCTCCAGCAGCAAGCTGGAATCCATATCGGGATCGCCTTCGCTGTTTTCATATTTACGCTGGCCAGTGTTATTGCGCTCCAGGTCTTGATGCGGCGGCGGATGCGCGTCCTTAAAACCCAGCTCAAAAAGCAAGCTGCGCTGAAAGAGGCGGCGGAGGCGGCCAACCGAACCAAGAGCGAATTTCTCACTCACATGAGCCATCAGATCCGGACACCAATGAATGGAATCATTGGTTTCACCGAGTTGGCGCTCAAAAGTGAATTGAGTGGCGAGTTGTGCGAGTACCTTGATACCGTGCGCACGTCGGCTGAATGGCTGATGCACATCATTGGAGAGATTCTAGACTTCTCGCGCATCGAGACCGGCCGGCTGGAGTTGGAACGCGCTGAATTCTCGTTCGCCGAATGCCTCAGCTCTGCGATGAAGTTCATTCAACCGGAAGCCGCGACCAAGAATTTACGTACGGCATTGAAGATTGATCCTCAGATACCCGCGCGGCTGTGTGGCGATCCAACGCGGCTCCGGCAAATTGTGGTGAACCTGCTAGAGAATGCTGTGAAGTTTACAACTTCAGGAAGCATTATGCTTTCGGCTAGTCTCGAGTCGGACATTCAGGATGTAGTCACCGTCCGAATTTCCGTCGCCGACACGGGCGTGGGCATTTCGAGCGAACGGCAGCGGTTCATTTTCGAACCCTTCCGGTTGGGCGATGGATCGCTTAACACCAATTTTGGCGGCACCGGTCTCGGGCTCGCAGTTTCGAGCCGGCTTGTGACGCTTATGGGCGGGACAATGGATGTCCGGAGCCAAATTGGCGCGGGCGCAACATTCCGGTTCAATGCGCAGTTTCAGAAGGCTCGCGGCCCGGCAGCAAAACAGGAGCCCTCGAAAAGCACACAATTTGAAAAGCGTTTCTCCATCCTTGTTGCGGAAGACAATGTCGTGGACATGCGTCTCGTTACTCGGCTGCTCGAATCCGTCGGACACCGCATCACTTCGGCTTGTAACGGAAGAGAAGCCGTCGCTCTGTTCGCCGCTCAGATTTTCGACTTGGTCTTAATGGACGTGCAAATGCCGGAAATGGATGGTTTCGAGGCTACTGCGGCGATTCGAGCAGCTGAGCCAAGAGACGCTCATGTTCCCATTTATGCGTTTACGGCTCAAGCCGGCGCTGGCGATCGTGAAAGGTGTCTAGCGGCGGGAATGGACGGATTCATATCCAAGCCGATCCAAGTTGACGAATTGGTCAGGATAGTAGCGGAGGCGGTACCGCCGCGCCGAAATGTGCTCCGCTCAGCGCAATCTCAGTCCGGCAACACGCTCCAGGACCTCGAAAATCTGGTTCAGTCGCACACAACTGGTTAGCGCTCGCTTTCCGGGGATCTCGTCGGGCCGGTATCGGCAGCCCAGTCGTCGGCCGGAACGTCTCCGACATTGGTCAATCCCAGCCGCCCATCCGTGGGCTCGACTACTTCCATGCCGTAGTTGTCTCGAAGTTCTTCCTCAGCGTCGAAAGCGTGATCGGGCATCTGGCGGATGGAGTTGGTTCCTCCCAGGCTGGTCGTATCTACGGTCGGAACAGCAGAACCGGAGCCCGTCTGAGTGGGCTGGGCTTCGTTATCGCCCGTATCTTCCCGATCACCTCGCCGGATAGTACTGTCGTTCATATTGAATCGCTCCATCCGGTTGACAACGCTTTAAGCCGGTTTGTTTCGCACGGTGCGCTCGAATATGGGTCTGGTCAGGCGCCGACGAGGCGCGAATACAAGCTGCGCGCGATCCCTATATCCGTAGTGCCCTTTACGATCGCGCGGCCATCGGGGAAAAACGTGAGGTCGTACTTGGGTAACGTCAATCGCAATGCAAATTCGTTTACGCGGACACTGCCAAGCGAAAGTAATCGGGAGGCGAGCTCTTCGAGATTGAGTGGCCGGGCATGCTCATGCAATTGCACTGCATTTCGGCCGCATAGACTGACCGGTACGCGGCGATGATCTTCGAGGTAGCGGAATTTGCGAGACGCGCAAACCGTGCATTTCGGATCTCGCGGTCCGGCAGAAATCTGCTTACTCTGGCCTTCCCACACCTCGAGTGTTTGGATGCGGCATTCAAAATCCGGCCAGCCCACGAGCAGACGCAAAGCCGCCGCAACCTGCAAAGCTGCAACCGCCGCCGTGATGGACGCGAGCACGCCATTTACATCACAGGTAGGCTGAAGCCCAGCGGGAGGCTGAGGATAAACGCACGCGAGACAAGGGCCCTGCTGCGGCACAATGGGCATAACCACGCCGTAGCTGCCGATTGCGGCCCCGTAGATCCAGGGAACGTTTCGCTTCACGCTAAGATCGTTGAGAAGGTACCGCGTTTCGAAGTTGTCGGTTCCGTCAAGGATAAGCTCGCATCCTTCTGTGAGCTCCTCGGCATTTGAAGGCGTGAGGTCGGCCACGAGCGGCTCGACATGGATAACGCGATTCACACGCTGCAATCTTCGCGCTGCCGCGATGGCTTTCGGTGATTCGTTCTCGGCGTCGGCTTCGTCGTAGAGCCATTGCCGTTGCAGATTTGTGTAATCGACGTAATCGCGATCGATCAGCCGTAAGCGCCCGATGCCGGCGCGCGCAAGCGCTTCTGCCTGAAAGCTTCCCAGCGAGCCGCAACCGACCACGCATACAGAGGCGTCTAAAAGCTTGGTTTGCCCACTTTCCGCGATTGGGGCGAACAGGATCTGGCGCGAGTAGCGTTCCTTTTCGCGCTCAGTCATATACGACGATGGTAACAATCTAACCCGTGTATTCTGTTGGCCTTGGTAGGTTCGCTCTGTGCAAGTGCGCGGCTGCATTGCTGTGGTTGGGAAGCGTTCTTTCGGTTGCGACCGCATTCGCTCAGGGCCAAGACTCAGACTTGTTGAAAGCGGCAATGAAATACGAAGGAGAGCCGATCGAGAGCGTTCAATTTGAACCCGCAGACCAGCCGCTCACGGGCCCGGAGCTGGATCGCGCACTGCCGTTCAAGATCGGATCCGTATTTCATGCGCGTGAACTGCAGGTTGCGATTCAAAATCTGTTTGCAACCGGACGGTTTTCGGATATAGCGGTGGACGCGACGGAATCGGGGCGCGGCGTAGCGCTGAGGTTCCTTACGAAGCGAGCATATTTTGTCGGGCGCGTTGTTATCTCGCGCGTGAAAGAGCCGCCGAATAGTGGACAGCTTGCCAGTGCGACGAAACTGGGTCTTGGCTTGCCCTATGTGAATGGAGACCAGACCGGCGCAGTCGACGCTTTGAAGAATTTGTTGAAGCAGAACGGGTTTTACCATGCAACCGTTGAGGGTCACGCCAGGTTTGAGCCGCACACTGAAGAAGCGAATCTAAGCTTCGACATTGTGCCGGGTAAACGTGCTCGCTTCGAGGAGCCTTCCATTACGGGAGTCCCGGGGAGCTCTGATAGCACGCCTAGTTGCGGCGGCACACTGGAAGAGGCTGTATGGACTGCTGGGCTGGCAGGAATTCACAGAAGCTCGCGTTCGGCAAGGGCTGGAAAACATTCGGCATCTCTATGAGAAGCGGAATCTGCTGGGATCACGTGTTTCGCTAAGCGGGCTCAGTTATCGCGGCCAGACGAATACAGTAAGGCCCTTGGTTTCCATTACACCGGGGCAGCCCGTTCGAATTCGCACAACCGGATTCAATATCAGCACCGGAAAACTCAAGCAGCTTGTGCCGGTATTTCAAGAAGGATCTATCGATGCCGATTTGCTTACCGAAGGCGAGCGCAATATCACGCAGTATCTTGAATCACGAGGTTACTTCGAAGCGCGCGTGACTTATCGAGTCGAGACTCAGCCTTCGCAGCAGCGCATCATTACATATACGATCAGCCCCGGTATGCGGCACAGATTCGTATATCTCGCGATTACCGGGGCTCATTATTTTCCACTCGAGACCATTCGGGAGCGGCTTTATTTACAACCGGCAGAGTTTCCGCGGTTTCCATATGGAAGGTACAGCGGCGCCTATCTGACACAAGACGTTCAGGCAATCGAAAACCTGTATCTCTCGAACGGCTTCCGTGACGTAAAAGTGACGTCGCGAACGGAAGACAATTATCGCGGCGTACAGAACCATTTAGCGGTGTTCATCGATATTCAGGAAGGTGCGCAATGGTTTGTTTCGGATCTGACGCTCGAGGGAGTCAACGCGGCCGATACTGCGGCGATATATCCGGCACTGGCGTGCGTGGCGGGGCAGCCGTTCAGCGAAACGGATGTTGCAGACGACCGGGACAGATTTCTGAATTATTTCTATGATCGCGGTTATCTCAACGCGACCTTCGATTACTATGTTGAGCCGGACGCGAAAACCCGGCACGTGAAGCTCAAGTATGTCCTGCATGAGGGCGAGCGCAAATACGTCAGGGATGTACTGATCAGCGGCCTTGAAACCACTCGGCCAAGACTGGTTCGCGACCGCATCGAGCTGGGAAAGGGCGAGCCGCTGTCGCTAGCCGAGAGCACCGAGAGCCAAAGGCGTTTGTACGATCTCGGTATCTTCGCGCGGGTCAATACAGCCGTGCAGAATCCAGACGGAGATGAAGATGAGAAGTACTTGCTATATGATTTCGACGAAGCGCGGCATTACTCGATGAACTTCGGGGTAGGGGCGCAGATTGCGCGCATAGGCGGAGGCACGACGAGCCTCGATAATCCCGCCGGTACGACAGGCTTCGCGCCACGGTTTGCGTTTGGGATCAGCCGAATCAACTTTTTGGGATTGGGTCAAACGCTCGGTCTGCAGACCGCCGTTTCGACGATCGAACAACGCGCAGCATTGACGTATTTCATTCCGCAATTTGTTTCGAATGAAAACCTGAACTTCACGGCCACCGCCTTGGTGGACAATTCGAACGATATCCGGACATTTACTGCGCATCGCGCTGAAGGTTCGGTTCAACTGGGTCAGAGGCTGTCGCGAGCGTACACGCGTGCAATACCGGTTAGTGTTCCGCCACGTCACTCAGTCGAACCTCAAAATCGAGCAGCTACTTGTGCCGTTGCTATCACAGCCGGAAACGGTCGGGATGGCGGAGTTTTCCATTATTCAAGACAAGCGCGACGATCCGGCGGACGCGCACCATGGCATCTACACGACGCTGGACCTAGGCTATGCTCCGGGGTTCCTGGGTTCGCAAACAGAGTTTGGGCGCGGTCTATTTCGCAACTCGACGTATCACCAATTTCATCGCGATCTGGTGCTTGCGCGCAGCACGCAGTTTGGAGTGATTACGCGCACGGGAGGACGGCCGAGCATTCCGCTGGCAGAGCGAATCTATTCGGGCGGTTCTACTTCGATTCGAGCTTTCCCCGATTTTCAGGCGGGTCCGCGCGATCGCGCCACGGGTTTTCCGATTGGCGGCAACGCGCTGTTCATCAATAACACCGAGCTGCGCTTTCCACTTTATGGAGACAACCTGGGCGGCGTGCTTTTCCACGATGCCGGAAATGTCTACAGCACGCTGGGTGATCTCAGTTTCCGGTTCCGTCAGGAGAATTTGCAGGATTTCAACTATATGGTTCAGTCGGTCGGGTTCGGCATTCGGTATCGCACGCCGATTGGGCCGTTTCGGGTCGATCTGTCATTTAGTCCGGATGCGCCGCGTTTCTTCGGTTTGAAGGGAACGGAACAGGACTATTTGAATGGAACGGCCGTGGCAACGGTTCAAAAGATCAACGCTTTTCAATTCCACATTTCGTTGGGGCAGGCGTTTTGATGCGTGCTGTCTTGCTGATTGTGGGTTTGGCGGTCGTTGCTTCGGGCGCGGTTGTCGATCGGGTAGCCATAACGGTGGGGCGCGAGGTCATAACAGAGCTGCAACTCGATGAAGAGCTTCGGGTGACCGCGTTTCTGAATCACCAGCCCGTCGTTCGTGACCTAATCACAAGGCGTGCCGCAGCCGGCCGGCTCATTGAACAGCTTCTGATCAGGCGCGACTTGGAAGTGAGCCGTTATCCGATGCCCGGCGAAGAGGATGTGAATCGGTATCTCGAGCAGATTCGGAGTGGTTTTGGAGATGCGACCCAATTTGATCGAGCGCTCACCGAGTACGGTCTCAGCGAAGACGTATTGAGGGAGCACCTGGCCCTTCAACTGACCACGTTGCGCTTCATTGAGTTTCGTTTTCAACCGGAAATCGATGTTTCTGACGCAGAGATCCGGGCCGCTTACGAGCGCGAAATCTCAAACTGGAAGGTTACTCATTCCGGTGCCGCGCCGGGTTTCGAAGCCTCTCGCGATTCGATCCGAAAGGCCTTGACTGAGGAGCGAATCGATCGCGCGCTCGATGCTTGGTTACAGGAGAGGCGCAGGCGAGGGCACATCGTGTATATCGATGCATCGCTCGAGGGGCAACCATGAGCCGAAAGGGCCGCGTCATCTTGATGAGTGCGGCGGGAGTGTGCGGTTTTGTATTGCTGCTGGCGGGAATCGGATTCTACGCGCTCAAGGCGAATTGGTTCAAAGAACGCGTCCGCCAAAGAATTGTTTCGCAAATTGAAGAAGCGACGGGTGGGCGGGTTGAGGTCGGGTCATTCACGTATGAGTGGCCGTCGCTCTCAGCCGAGTTGACGAACTTAGTTGTGCACGGGCTTGAGCCAGGCAGCGCGCCACCGCTGTTCCGTTCTGATTCCGTTGACGTGCGCTTTAAGGTGACATCACTGCTGCGGCGCGATTTGGATATCGCTTCCATATCCGTCGAACATCCCGAGATCCACTTGCTTATCCGTTCGGATGGAAAGACGAATATTCCTGTGCCGAAGCTTCCCAGATCCGCGAGTGAGACGATCGAGCGCCTGCTCAGTCTCAAGCTGCAACATTTCGCATTAAACGACGGGACAATCCAAATCGGAGTGCGGCGGATTCCACTCGCTGTTCGTGGCGAGAATCTTCTAGCTATCGTCAACTACGATTTTTCGACCAGTCAATATGATTTCAGGGTCGCATCGCGCAAGCTGCACGTTGATTCCGGCACCTTGCCCGGGTTTGCAGCCGATTTGGAGGCGCGCGGCGAAATCGGAAAGGACCAGGTCATCTTTCGGCAAATCGGGCTGGTGTCGGGCACATCGACCGTCGAGGGCAGCGGATGGATGCGGCATTTTGCAGATCCAAACGTTGATTTCACGGCCAAGGCGCAGCTCCCTGCTGCGGAGGTTTCGAAGCTTGCGAGCCTGCCCGAGTTGCGAGGCGGTGAAATGAGATTCAGCGGCCACGTGCATTATGATCCATCCACGTCTTTCGAGTTGAAGGGCAGCCTTGCCGGCCACCACCTCACATACCGATCTCGTTCACTCACGCTTTCGGGCGGTGAGCTCGCGTCTGACCTTAGTGGAAACATGCATGCGGTGCGATTCACGCACTTGTCTGTCTCTGCGTTAGGCAGCAAACTTGAGGGCGAAGCAACGGTCAATGATCTGCGTCAGGCCCGGTTCGATGGCAAGATCGGTGGGCTCACGATCGCTGAACTCGGCCGTCTGTACGCGGGAAAGCCGGTGAGCTGGAGCGGGATCGCTAGCGGACCGGTTCATGCCACAGTAACGCTAGCGGGGAATGCCCGGGATCTTGCTGCGGAAGGGGAGCTTGCAATTACGCCCGGAAGAGGCGGCATTCCCATTTCAGGCGATGTTGGCTTTGTCTATAGAGAGCAAGGCGAGGTGCTGCAGCTTGAACACGCAGACTTCCAGTTTCCAAATACGCATTTGTCGATGGCCGGCACTGTGGGAGAGAGGTTACGAATCACACTCGATAGCAAGAGTGTAGAGGATCTCGAGCCCGCACTTTCGTTTGCACCATGGAGAAGTGCGCTGGCCGTGGCTCCATTGAAACTCGATCACGGGGGTATGCATTTTGACGGCATGGTGGCAGGCGGCGCGCCGAAGAATCCGAGCATACAGGGCAATGTAGCCCTGGCTCGTTTCCGCGTGTGTGGGCAGTTGTGGGACGAGCTTCGATCGGAGATCGAATTATCGCCGAGTGGGCTGGGTTTCAGTTCGCTCGAGATACAGCGAGGAACCCTGCATGCGGCCGGCAATGGACGCATCGGGTTGGCGAATTGGTCTGTGCGCGATGAAAGTCCGCTCGAGATTCAGGGCCGTTTTACTGGCGCAGACTTAGCGACAGTTCGCACGCAGTTGTGGCATGCGCACGTTCCTATTACTCATGGGATCGCAGCCGGCTCATTTGACGTAAGAGGTACAGCGAATGCGCCGAGTGGACAAGCACGACTGACGATCGATGATGTGGATATTTCGGGCACACAGCTGAACCGGATAGATTTGGCAGCCACCTTAGAAGGCGACCGATTGCAGATCACAAACGGGCACATGCAAGCGGGACCGGCGCTTGCGTCGTTTTCTGGAAGCTACCAGCATGTCCACGGTTCGTGGCGAGAAGGACAGCTTGCCGTCAAGGTGGACAGCAACGGATTTCCGCTCGCAAGCCTGTCGCGTGTTCGCCAATACAACGCGGGTTTGAACGCGCAGTTCGAGGTCCACGCCGAAGCAGCGGGGCACGTCGCAGGCGATGGCATTGAACCAACAGAAGCGGCCGGGAAAATGATCTTTCGACACATCGCGGTTCGGGGCTCGAGCTACGGTGATATGTCGATTACGGCTGCGAGCCGGGGCAAGACCCTGGAAGCTAAGCTCTCGGGTGACTTGCGTGGCACTCAGATGAGTGGCACCGCGCGCGTACAGCTAATACCCGGCACTCCTATTGAAGGCGAGGTGCATCTGAATCGCCTCGATCTCGAGACCTTGCGTGCACTTGTGTACCCCGGATATGCAGCTGCATTGCCGGTGCACGGGTTCGTTAAGGGCGGCTTAACAGTTCGGGGATCACTCGAGAGCCCCGGTGAATTGCGCTCAACCGTTCGCGTCGAGCAAATGGAAATGATGCCGCTCATCCCAGCAGAAATGAAGGGAGAGGCGAAACGGGGTGATCTGATTTTTCGTAATTCGACTCCATTCGTGATCGAGGCTTCAAACGGACTGGCGACGATCCACAATTTCCAGATTTCCGGAAAGGATACGCGTCTCGCGCTCAGCGGATCGATTCCGTACTCTGCCAGGCGCGCGATGAACCTGAGAGCCGATGGCGCGCTCGATTTGCGAATCTTTGAGCTATTCGATCCAAACGTACACTCCTCCGGCGAATCTCAGATCGAGGCTGTGGTATCGGGATCGCTAAACAGCCCGTCGTTGATGGGCACTCTCGCAATCAAGAACGGCTCCTTTTCACTGGAACGTATTCCGAATGGACTGACGGGCGTAAACGGGACAGTGAGATTTGACCGCGACCGGGCGACGATTCAGAAGCTCACAGCGCACACGGGCGGTGGCGATCTTTCATTGGTAGGATTCGTGAGCTTCGCCGGTGGCGGGCCATTGGTGTATCGGCTTGAAGCAAACGCCGGCAATGTGCGGCTGCATTACGGCGGGGGCATCAGCGTCACGGCGAACTCGGGCCTTCGCTTGACCGGCACGAGCAAGAGCAGCCTGCTTTCGGGGAGGGTTAGCGTCTCGCAGATAACGCTCAACCCGAGTACCGATCTCGGAAGTTTGCTGGCGCGAGGCATGGCTCCCGTACCGGGGCCTGCGACGGAGGGCAGCTTTCTGAACGGTTTGAAATTGGACATACACGTCGAGAGTGCGCCCGGCCTGGTGTTGAACACGACGCTGAGTCAAGACGTAGAAGCCGAAGTTGATCTTCGCGTGCGCGGAACACCGGACCGGCCTGTCGTGTTAGGAACCGTGTCTGCGAATCAGGGCGATATCAAAGTATTTGGAGCCAAATACAGCATTAACCGCGGACAAGTCAGCTTCGCCAATCCCATAAAGATTGAACCTGTGTTTGACCTCGATTTGCAGACGCAGGCGCGCGGCATCACCGTCGATATAACGATTTCGGGCACGCCGAGCAAATTGAATATCAACTACCGCTCCGACCCGCCACTGCAGCCGAGAGACATCGTCGCTCTTCTGACAGTCGGGCGCGCCCCGAATGTTGCATCCGATTTTTCGAGTATTCGCGCAGCGAACGACGTGACCGCATTACAATCCGGGGCGAATACGGTTCTCGGCCAGGCGATTTCTCCCGCCTCAAACCGCCTCTCGAAATTGTTTGGCATTGCAAATATCAAGATCGATCCGCTCGTGCAAGGCATCACAAACACTCCGCAAGCACGCCTTACTGTCGAACAGCAGATGTCGCGGGACATTACGATCACCTACATCACAAATCTCTCGCAGACCTCAGAGCAGATTTTCCGGTTCGAATGGGCGCTCAGCAGGCAATACTCAGTGATCGCGCTGCGCGACGACAATGGCGAGTTTGGAATCGACATACAGTACAAGAAGCGCTTCAAGTAGCGGCACATGAGACTGCGGGCCGTTCGAGGCAAGCTCAAGGTGGAGCACAGTATCATCGGCGGCTTGCGGCCGGTACTCGAGCGCTTGCTGAGCCAAAACGCAGCGATCCGTTCTGTCATACCGGGAGTCATTCGTCCTGTGCGCGATGCGCGGGGCGGCCCGGCCATCCGTGTGACAGTTCCAGTTTCAAATGGCTGGAAAGCAATCGCACTGAGTGCCGGCGCCCGTCAGGAACTGTTTATCAGTACAGAACTATCGAAGGAGCAACTGGAAGAGAGGATTCGCCAGGCTCTGCAGGTCTAAGAACGCTTGCTACGAGCAAGAGCGGATCAGGTCAGGCCGCCCGCGGCCTTCTTGACATCGGGCGACGTTTCCGTCGCAGCCGTCTGCTCTTCACTATCCACGATTTCAATTCTTCCTTTGAAGTAAGCGCCTTCTTCGATGATGATGCCCGGGGTGCGGAGATCGCCGACCAAGCGGCCGCCTTTCCGTATCGTGATCTTTTTCGAAGCGTCCAGGTCGCCTGTTACGGTGCCCAGCACTTCAATCTCTCTCGCTTTGGCATCGGCCCCAACTCTTCCGTGCGGCCCGATCTGTGAGGCGAGACTCCGGCATTTCGAGAGTGCCATCCACCTGGCCTTCGATGAGCAGGCTTTCCGTGCTTGTGATACGGCCCCTGATCACCATCGAGCTTCCGATAACGGTCAAGCTCGTGACGGCTCCGACGGAATCGGAAAGGGACTCAGGCGATCCGGGGAATCTTCTCGAGAAAGAGTTGCTTTTGCGGTCGGTCAGGGCAGCCATGGTGTGTACAACAATCTTATTACTCTACGGTTGGCACTGTTGCATGTAGGCTCAATGGTGCTGGAGGAGGGGGTCGAACCCTCATGAGAAGTGAATCCCGCGGGATTTTGAGTCCCGTGCGTCTGCCAGTTCCGCCACTCCAGCAGCATGCAGAATCAACCTGAGTATAACAACGGTGTGCGGGTACGCGGGAGCCAATTGGGGTACATTAAGGTAAGGAAAAGTAAGGCGAGCGGGAGTAATTCAGCGGTAGAATGCCAGCTTCCCAAGCTGGACGTCGCGGGTTCGATCCCCGTCTCCCGCTCCATGCCTTCTTGGATTGCAACGACGATTCTCGGCTGGAGCTTAACGCCTTAAATCGGCATGCAACCCCGAGTCATGATAATCACCAGCCGAGTGCCCGAACATCGAGTTATTGCGCGCTTCAACGGGCCCTGCTCCGAGAGCCTTATAGATTCCGCATCGCTGGGTTCGATTCGTCGCGCGCGTATCCCCGATCTGATTTCCATCAATAACTAAGTCCGTAGCATATGGTTCGATGTAGAAACCATAACCCTCTCGCGCGTTCCCGTTATCGAGGATTTTGTTGTTCCTAAAAGCGTTCCGGCTTCCGCTGTTTTTTGCTGTCTCCTTTCGGAAATAAACTCCGGCGATGCCGTTCCGTTCGATGGTATTGTCGGCGAACTCGTTATCGGTATCCTTGTGCCCGATTGAAATACCGTAGTGACCGTTGTGCTGAATCGCATTGTTTTCAAACCGGCCGTGCCGAACGCGCCAACAGAGGAAGAGGCCGATGTCCCCGTTATCGTGCATGCGGCAATCTGATACTAGTGCGTTAGCACTGCCTGTCCCCGGGTGAATGCCGTAACCGGCGTGACCATACGACTCGCTGTTCAATACCTGGACGCCATCGCTGATCTGGAACGATATTCCATCGCCATTGTAGTTTCGCGCGGTGCAATTGCGAACGGTGATGTTGCGCACGCGATACATATAAATCGCTCCCCCGCGGCAACCGTCGATATACGCGTTCTCTGCGCGATTGCCATCCACGATAAGGTTTTCAAGAACAACATTGGCGGCATCGATCGCGCACAGAATCGGAAACGTGTTAGTCAAGCGTGCGTGATGGTGCTCCTCGTCGTAATCGCGTAATGTCATCGGATTGATGATTACGTAAGGAGACTTCACGCTGGCAACACTTGAAATCGAGATTGCCCATCCGGAGTTCGACACGTCGTCGAGTACAGCAACGCCCATGCCGGGATGGAACTTCTGAGGATCGGCTACGGCGAGGAAAGTCTCCCCATAATCGCCATCTTCGATCAATGGGCTTTCAATTCCTCTGTTTTTGCGCAGAATGGTTTTTCCAGCAACACCTCGAACGGTCACGCCAGAAGGAACGAAGAGGCTGTTTTCCATGGTGTAGGTTCCGGCTCCGATTGACAACGTGTCGCCGGGACGCAAAAGATTTGCCGCCTTCTGAAGCGCCTCCCTGTTCGTTCCGACAACGTCGGCAGGACCAGCTTGGGCGACCGTGATTACACGTGGACCCTGCTTTGCCGCGGCGCGCGAGCTACAACCAGTGCTCAATAGAGCCATTGCGCAAAGGAAAGGGAAGACGATGTAGAAAGAAGAAGCATGCATAACTCTACCCTTGAACATACATCAGGAGTATAGGCGTTTCGGTCGGCGCGAGTGCGCTGAGAATTAGCTGCGATATCGTAGGCTCGGAAACGGGAGGCGGCATTTGATTCGCCACGAACTCCCACGGAAACTTAGATGCTGGACGGAGTTCTCATTGTTATTGGCATCGTAATGGGCTCCGTAATATTTTTGCTCCCAAATCTGACTACAAGCGAGTTGACTTCCCGTCCACCATTCTTTCGGTCTGGGCAATCGCGGGCATGCTCTCCTATGTCGGGGCGCTAGCGTATGCGGAACTGGGTGCGATGATGCCATGAAGATCGTAGAGATCAAAGCGGCGGGGTTACGCGGCGTAACCCCCGAAGGCGGTTGGGCGAACGAGATCAAGCCTAGCGATTGTGTTCACACGCTAATAGCGGTTCTTACGGATGAAGGGGTCACCGGCTGGGGTTCGGCATTTACGAGTGACGCCCTGGCGCGCGCAGCCCTGGGCGTCTTAGAGCCCCTTTACACAGCCGAGAATCCCTTCGAGCCTGAGCGCGTCAGCGAGAAGCTTCACGCGCACACGTTTTGGTTAGGACGGGGCGGAACGCTCACGCACACAATCAGCGGAATCGATATCGCCATGTGGGACATCCTCGGGAAGTGTACGAAGCAACCCGTCGGGAGACTGTTGGGGGGCCGCTACCGAAACAGCGTACGTCCGTATGCTTCGCTCCTGATGCGGGAACCGAGCGCGTTATCAGCAGAACTACAGAGGATACGTGCACAAGGCTTTCAGGCCTTCAAGATCGGCTGGGGGCCGTTCGGTCGGCACAGTAACTTCATAGATGAGCAGATTGTTCGAGCCGCGCGGGAGGCGGTCGGACCCGAAGCGATGCTCATGGTGGATGCAGGCGCGAGTGACGCGTTCTGGCCTCATGGGTACAAATGGGCAGAACGCACCGCGCAGATGCTTGCTGAGTACGACGTCTACTGGTTTGAAGAGCCGCTGTTACCCGACAATTTGTCCGACTACATCCATCTCCGGAGAAACTCACGTGTGCCTATTGCGGGTGGAGAGGTCCTCACCCGGCGTCAGTCTTTCGTTCCTTGGCTGCAGCGAGGCGCGTTCGATATTGTGCAGCCGGATGTCACGAAAGTGGGCGGCATTTCCGAGGAGCGTAGGATTGCGTGGATGGCCGAGGAGAACGGCATTCGCTTTATTCCACACGGATGGAATACGGCTCTGGGATTGGCAGCCGACCTTCAGCTTGCCTCAGCCAGTAAGAACACCGACCTGGTCGAATACCTGACAGGCTCTCCCTTCATCGACGATCTTGTCGAGACCGGTTGGAAACTGGATGCGGACGGCAAGCTTGCGATTCCCGATCGGCCCGGACTCGGCATCACTCTGAATCTGGATGCCGTCGAAAAATACACAGGAGTCAGATTTAGCGCACAGTAAACGGCAGCACCCGTTCGTTATTCCTGCCTTGCGCGAGATCGGCACTTAGCGCGAGAGGCCCTGAATGTAGGTAATAACGCCTTGGAGAAGGTGCTGCTCGGCAGCTTCAGTGAAGGGAGAGGTTTTCGGCTCGTACCCGCCCGCCCTGAACGCCTTCTGCGTGGGTAGATAGCCAAGCCAGCCGTTTGCGTATCCAAAGTAAAACGTATGGGGAAACGGCGACTGATTTCGCACCTGTAATGCCATTTCGCAGAACAGCTCTACCGGAGCGGACCAGATCAATGTGTCATTTATTCTTAGGAAACGCACCGGAAGACGGATCAGAGATACGCCTGGGCCAGTCTGCCGGGTATAGGCAGTCGGTTCTACGGGCCAGCTTAGGCCGTCTTTCATCCGAGTTTCAATGATCTTCTCGCTCGCTGCTAAGCTCACATCATCTGTCGCAGCTCCAAGCGATTTCACGGCCGCAAGGATCCTGTCCCCGAGCAACACTCTAAATTGCGATAAGTGGCCGGCTTCAGCATTTGGGTAGTCGCTGTAGATCGGAGCAAGGTTTCCCGCCGCCCCATTGACGTAAAACATCGGAGCGCTTATTTTGTCTTCAACATAAGATTCAACGGTGCCGGGAGCATCTCCGCTGATTTGCAGATTATCCCCACTCATTACGGTTCCATGCATAGCGAAATTTGCGATTACCGCTATCGGGGAACCGTCCGGGTGCTGAAGCGATAAAATTCCGATCTGCCGGTCGACAGGCCCGTCGGGATTCAAACCCAGTGTTACAGTGCCATCTACATCTCTTGCACGCCGGTTGATGTTTGCCATCGAGATTCCGGTCCCGATCGCAATGCGGGCAGGTTTCAGATTGGCTCTTGCTTTCTTGACACCCTGGACCAGGAGATCAGTGACGGTGTTATCGTACTCGCGGCTCCATTCATGATCGGAGCGGCCCAATAATGCTCCATACATCCCTGGTGGACCTACTTCGGGTGCCGCGTGAGTGTGCGTTACAGTCCACCAGACATTCTTGGGCTCGATGCTCAACTCTCTCTGTAGCCGCTGTGCGGCTTCGACGTAAACACTTGGAGAAAAAAGACAGAGATCGCTGGCGATGAGATAGAACTGAGTCTTGCCGTCGTCCATCGCAAGGATACGGTGAAAGATCCTGTCGTGAACTCCCGTAGAGCGGCGCGGGTCATAGCCCATCAGCCATTGCGAAGTATGCGGGGTGATGTCCACCTTTACCGCAGCCGCACGGAAATCACCGCTAAAGACCGGCTGAGCCAATGCGAGAAATAGGACTGCAGCTAACCGTGTTTCTCATATGCCGCAAACCCATCTGTGTCGGTTGCTCTTTGATGAGGGTACAGTTCTTAACTTCGAGGTGCTGTGAGCCGTTGGGAACTATTCGAAAAGCTCAGCAAGCTTTCACCGGCCGACGCATCGTGCGGAGTCCTCGCAACTCGCATTGGGTCATCGCGATATTCCCTTGGAGAGCATCCTGCGATTTTGCGGAAAACACGCGCGAAGTAAGCGGAATCCGAGAAGCCGCATTTTTCCGCTGCATCGGAAACGCTTTGCAGCGGATCTAGCAGTAAGCGCTTGGCACTTTCGATTTTCAGGATCATCAAGTATCGCTCAAGAGTCGTGCCGGTGCTTCGCTTGAACACCCGGCTTAAGTGGCCGCTCGAGATGCCCAGCCCGGATGCAATCTTGGCAATACAAAGACTCTGGGCGGAGGAGCGCTCTTGCAATTCGCGGTCGATAATGCTGCGCACGCGGTCCACAAGCTTCCTGGGTCTACCCGCCAGTAGGCTCCGGACGGCATCCAAAAGGACCTCAGCGGAGCGGATAAAAGCCTCCTGGATTGCGAATGTAGTGGTTGCATTTTCAATGCGCGGCTTTATCGTTTTCTTCAAGCGCGGTAACGTCATATGCATCCGCTCCAAGCTGGCGGGCGGCAAACCGCATTGCGTCGAGTACATAGGAGAAGAAGTGGCGTTGTGCAGTAAGTGCTTCGGACCGGTCTCCCATCTTTTTATTGACGAGAAGCGGAAGGCCAAGCACCAGCAACCGGGAATTAAGAAGCTGTTTTTCGGTTATCGTCCTGCAGATGCGTCCCACCGCAACTGAGAGCTCTTCATCAGGCATAGTCAGCGAATGGTAGATCGCAATCTGGCGCGATGAGCCAGCCAGTGCCGTGCAAGCCTCGTGGTAGGCATCCGCCAAGTACCACCAATTGCTTTTCGGCCCTCCGATACCGACCCGTGCCCGGAGCTCAGTATTAGCGGAAATCGTCCTCAGGACTTTGTTTGCCAGCAACTCAGCTGCATACGGCCGCGAACCTTCAGCGCTCTCGTGATCCCGGAAAAAGATGCAGATTCCTTGGCTCCGTAGGTATGTACAGCAAACGTTTTGCAGGCCTTCACACAATTCCTCAACGGCGTGGAGCGCTCTTGTGAAGTTTAAATCGAAAGTGGCGGCACTGCTCTGATGCTCACCTTCAGACTCAAATTTCACAACCATGACGCAGTTTGGATAGCGTGTAAAGCCAATACGCCCCATCAATTCCCGCAATAGCGGCCGGTCTGCGAGATTACCCTCCAAAATCAGGTGAGCGAACTCTTTGCGCTCCAGATTGGATTCACGATGCTTACGCTGCTGATCGCGGACCACCTCTGATAGCCGCATCCAGGTAGTCGCCAAATATTCCGCGAACACTTCGAGCACTTGGATAGTTCGCTGAATATCCGATTCGGAGACTACCGGAACACGAAAGTACGCGTTTTCGAGTTTCTCCGCGTCGATGTACGTGAGCCCTGCCGTTTGTTTCTGAATCTGCACGAAATATGAGCGCGAAGGAGCCTCAGATAAGACTTGGCCGGTGAACAGGGTCGCAATGTATTGGCCCTCGCAGATCACGGGAACCGCGATATCAATCAGACCGGCATGGCACCTATACACTTCCGGTTTTCCGATTCTGCGAACCCGCGCTTCAGCGGCTTTGTCCGAAATACCGCAGGACTCCGCTTCGTGGCGTCCGTAATCACTTACGATATTGCAAAAGACCGGTTCAAAAGCGTGCGCCGACGCAAGCATGTGAGCGCAAGGCCCGGCCAAGGCTCTCTCGGTTGAAAGATAATTCTTGCGCAATCCCACTCTTCCCGCGGGGCCATCCTCCGCCCACACGAGATCGACGCGCTTAATAGGCGATGAGTTGTTAACGAGCAGAAGAAAAAGCTGCAGGAACTTCAAATCTTTTTCAAACTGCTCATACAGAAGTGGATCACTAAGCGACATCAGCGTAGCTCCATTCTGCATATACAACGGAACAGGACCGATCGGGAAATCCGATCTATAAAATGTAGCACTCGGGCGGCCGGAAGTCGTGGGGGCAATTTCAGGAGATGGCATATAGCTGTGAGGGCTTCGCTATTGCCAAACACAAGTTGTGATCGACAAAGCGGGAAGGCTCAAGTTCAGAGTAGAGCCGTGCCACTCAAGCTTCATGCTTGCGATCTGTTTCCGGCTGTTGAGTACCTGCGCGATCCTCACACCGTTCTTGGATCGAAACGCCATGCAGCGGAGCCCGTTGGCCGATCCCGAAGTTCCTATCCTCACAGCGCCCGGGCGCACAAACTTACTGAAGTGTGCGAGATAGTAATAAAGGCCCGTATAAAAAACGCTCTTTCTCTGGCGGTCAATGATTACGACAGGGTGCTGAGCATTGAACTTCTCGTCGCGATGAACCGGCGAGACAAGCCATGGGCCTCCATTTTCATCCAGAATCATGTTCCAGTAGATCCAGGCCGAAGTACCCGCTTCGAGATCGTTGAAGATCTGGTTACCCCAAAAATCTCCATCCTCGTAATCGCGTCGTGGTAAAAGGGCGGGCAGCTTCGTATCCGTGTTATAGGAGTGATCGATTTCAGTCATCCAGAGTTTCAGATCCGGATAACGACGGTGAAGATGCGCCATTTTGTCATAGTCTTTGAAATCATATCCGTGATAGGCAATCGCGCCAACATAGGGACGTGCCTTGGGGTCGTCGAGGATGACCGGCCATTGCTCATAGGCGCGCTCGCGATTATTTGATTCGCACGCCTGAATTCGATTCTTTACTCCTTCTCTCGCAAACAAGGGTCCGACGTCGTCTTTAAGAAGGTCCCGAATTTCTCTGGCCGAAATCTTTGTATAAATACCGGGTTCATTGAACAGACTCACGTAATCGATAAAGATGCCTTGC
Organism: uncultured Acidobacteriaceae bacterium; assembly: GCA_963803455.1. Classification (GTDB taxonomy): domain Bacteria; phylum Acidobacteriota; class Terriglobia; order Bryobacterales; family Bryobacteraceae; genus Bog-105. The sequence continues at coordinate 566,772 of CAWDMK010000001.1, forward strand.
TTTTCATATTCACGCAGGTATCGAGCGTAATAGAGCGCGAGGGCATGAAAGAATCGCGGATCAACGTCTTGATTGTTTTCTATGTTAAAGAGCATCCAATCGGGCGGATAGTCCATGGGTGCTTGCAGCACGAAGTTGCCATATTTTCGCGCGCGCTTAATATACGTGATGAGTCCATTCGGCTTGAGGTCCCGCTCAATCGAGAACAACTTCATCGCCACATCTCCGGGATGATCGTCGTAAGTGTAGTAAGGGCCCGCGGACATGAAGTCTGTCGCGCCAATCACGGTTTTCATTGCGCTGAAACCGGCGCCCTTTTCCGGATCAAATAAGGACTGGAAAACACGTTCCTGCGCGGCAGGACCCAGGCTATTTATACAGATCATTCCAGCTTCGAGAAATGACGCGCCGAATCCGACGATCTCTTGATACCGGCTTGTATCGTCAATTTTGAATGTGGGACCCGCAGAAGGCCTGTTGCTGAAGTGCAGCCGTGGTTTCGATGTGATGCGATCGCCAGCCTGTGAAGTGACATATACACGCACCTCTCGCGCGCCGTAGGCCTTCACGAAAACAGTTAAGGCTAAGACTGCCAACAGGCGAGGCCACATTACAGATAGGTTTTCAATGTCTTGGTAAAGGCTTGTATGATCTCCGTTTCGTCCTGCCCGGTCAGGCAAGAAGGAATTGCCAGGAGCAGACTGCGCTCGAAGAGGCTATCCGCAACCGGGCAGGCACCCTTTGAATAATCTCCCGCCAGGCCCGCATTCTCGGCCAAATTCCATGGGAAGCCCCGATGATCGATGCTCGTTTTTCTTTCGAGGCTAAGAATGTTGTAGTAAAGGTGGAGACCCCACTCAGTCATAACGATGTTTGATACGCCCTCGGGGGATGTCGCGATGCCCTCGGCGCGAAGCATCTCGTTCACTCTACGCGCTGTCGCGGCATCAGAGTAGGTTGTGATCAGAAAAGAACCGGTATCCCCTCGAGGATCCTGGATGCGGCGTAATTTCACTTCTGAAAAGCTCTGGAGCGATTGGCGAATGCGATATTTGCTGGCGCGCATTGCGCTCGTGATGGCCGGTAGCTTCGAAAGCTGCACACGTAAAATTGCAGCTCGCAATTCATCTATGCGGCAACCCTTCCCCCACAGCGAAATTTCCGCTTTTCGGAACATCAGGCGGCCATTCTCATCGCGAACGTAACCCAGATCATGGCAGGCGAACGCGCGCTGATAAAGCCGTTCGTCATTGGTGACGATACAACCGCCCTCACCACAGGTCATGTTCTTGTTCATTTGAAAGCTGAAAATGCCGATGTCGCCAAAGCTACCTGCTTTCTGCCCGTCAATGCTGCCACCGCAACACTGGGCACAGTCCTCCAGCAGGAATAAACCCTTCGAGCGGGCTAGCGCGCCAAGCGCCTTCACGTCTCCAGGCGCGCCGCTCATGTGGACCATGATGATTCCGGAGGTGCGGCCGGTGATTTTTCGTTCGACATCCTGAACGTCGAGGCCGAACGTTTCGTCGATATCAGCTAGCACTGGAATGGCGCCCTGATTCACAACAGCAGCTACAACGGAAACCCACAGATAGGCTGGAACGATGATCTCCTGGCCGGGTCCCACGCCGAGTGCAGATAACGCGACTGACAAAGCACTCGTGCCGCTACCAACGGCTAAGGCGAAACGCGTCCCCATAAATCGCGCAAATTCCTCTTCGAACTTGTCCGCTTCATGCTGGAGGTCGAGCCCGTAATACCGGAACAAGGACTTGGAACGTAATACTCGAACGACAGCGTTGATTTCCTCATCATCGATAAAGTGCACGCCGGGGAACTCGAGGGGCAGTGGCCTAGCCCTGATTGGTGATTCAGTTCCGATTGCAGATTTATCTTCAGGCAAGATCCGTCTCCTTCAATCATTCTCATTTAGACAAGCAACAGTTTATGCCACAACTGCTTTATCCGTGAATTCCTGGACTTAATCGGCATCCGGGCCCAGCACTATCGCCGGGGCTCAATCCAGCGCCATGCCAATTAAGTCCAAGAAAAGCGGATAAAGCCCTTGGCTGCGCTCATAAGGAATGGTTGCATGGACAAGGTAGGGGTTCTCTCGAGCTTGGGCTAGTGTGACTGGAAGAGCCATTGGTTAATCAGGAGTGATGCCCGTCGAGCGCATCCGTTTCTCGTTTTGAGGATAGACAAGAAAGGAGCTAAATCATGTTCGCCGCCAGGTACATATTCGGAAAAGACATTGGACGAAGCGCTACACCGCATCGTGTATTTGCATTTAGCGGCCGTGCTGTTTGGCTTAACCAGCGGGTTGGTCTGGGGCAGCGTTACGGGCCGGATCTCCGGAACCGTAAAAGATCCAAGCGGCGCCATTGTGGTCGGAGTTTCAGTCACAGCAGTGAACACGGAAACGGGCATAAAGCAGACGACTGCTGACTGATGCGCAAGGCTTCTACGCATTTCCAGCCTTAGCGGTAGGCCATTACACGCTTGAAGTCACACAGAAGGGCTTCAAGGAGTTTCGGGAGACAGGGCTTGTTTTGGATGTGAACACGGCGTTAAGGGTCGATGTGACTTTGGAACTCGGCACTGCCAACGGAGCAAGTAACAATCAGTACCGGAGCCGTTCAAGTCGAAACCTCGAGTACGCAGATGGGCGAAGTCATAACGGGCAGCAAGATGACGACCGTTCCCCTCAATGGCCGCAGCTATACCGACTTACTGGCACTGCAGCCGGGGGTTACTCCTGTTTCCTCCGGCCAATACAGCGCACTTCAAGTCTCGGGCGATTTGAATCCAGGCAGTTTGTCGGTGAGCGGGCAGCGGGAATCAGCCAACGGTTTCATGGTAAACGGCGGCAACGTGGAAGAAGGAGCCTATATGGGAACGGCGATTATCCCGAATCTCGATTCGATCGCTGAATTCCGCATTCTGACGAATAATTTCGATGCCGAGTACGGCAACTACGCGGGTGGACAGATAAACGCGATAACCAAATCCGGAACCAACGAACTCCACGGCGATCTCTTCGACTTTTTGCGAAACACGGACCTGGATGCGCGAAACTTCTTCAGCCCCGATAGAAGCAAATTTATTCAGAATCAGTTCGGTGGCACAGTAGGGGGCGGATCATCCGCGACAAGCTGTTCTTCTTCGGCGATTATCAGGGAACTCGCCAAGTGTCAGGGCCAGTCTACCGGTAACATCCTCGTTCCATCTCTTGCCGACCGCCAAGGTAATCTCGCTGACACAGCTAGTTTGCTCACCGGAACCGTTACCGGTGGATACTGGGCGAATCAGCTATCGAGCAAATTGGGTTATGCGGTGACGCCTGGCGAACCTTATTACACGCCCGGGTTGCACGTCCAGTGCAAGTTGTGTTTTCCCGAATGCGGTGATTCCTACATCGGTGATCACGCCCGCTTCTCAGAACTTGTTGAAGTACATCCCATTGCCCAACTCCGGGACCGTACTTTTCAACCTCGGCGGACAATCAGATCTTGCGTGATGACAAGGGCGGCATCCGGATCGATTACAACAGCCGGTTTGGAATGATCGCAGGATATTACTTCCTCGATGACTTCCTTCTCAATAGCCCTTATTCGGTGGCGGATCGAACCTTCCCGGATTCAACACCATTACTCCCGGCCGCGCGCAGATGGCGAACGTCGCCGACACGAAAACGTTTCGGTGGAACCATGGTGAACGAATTTCGCATACATTTCATGCGAATGGCAACCTTTCAGACCGAGCCTTCCGGCGGGAAGGGCGTCACCTTAGTCGTCGCTTGGTTTTGTTACGGGCGCCAATACGCTGGGAATCGTGCCGCTTGATCCGACAACGGAAGGCGTTCCTCCAGTTGGTTTCAATAATTTCACGATCGGCGTTCCCGGCGTACTTCGCAGCGCAGTACAACAACACCTACCAGGTGATCGACAATTTCTCGAAAGTGCTGGGCACCCATACTTTGAAATTCGGCGGCAGCTACCATTACGATCAGATCACTGAACACGATTTCGGGGCCAATAACGGTACGTTTGCTTTTACCGGCGTCGAAACGGGTAGTGATTTTGCCGATTTCCTGATCGGCGCTCCCGCTTCGTATCAACAAGGAGTACAGGCACCTCTGCACACGCGCACTTACTATGTGGGCCTGTACGCTCAAGATAGCTGGCGGGCTACATCGGAGTTAACCCTGAACTACGGCCTGCGATGGGAAGTTACCTCGCCATGGTACGAGGCGCAAGGCCAGCTCGAGACGATTGTGCCTGGCCTGCATTCGCGAGTGTTTCCCGGCGCGCCGACGGGTTGGGTTTTTCCCGGTGATCCGGGCATCCCCAATAGCCTCGCCCCAGTTCGGCATAACAATTTTGCACCAGGCTGTCGGCCTGGCATATTCGCCAAGCTGGAAGAGCGGATTTCTCAGCAAGTTGACCGGAGGGCCGGGAAAGACAAGTATCCGGGCGTCGTATGGCATCTTCTACACGGCGTTTGAGAACGCTACGGGATTCAATGAGGTCGGCGATGCGCCATTCGGTTATTTTTGGAGCAGCCCCACGCCATCCCTGTTCACAACCCCTTTCATTGACCGCGCAACCGGTAATCCCGAAGGCCAGCGTTTCCCGATTGTTTTTCCGCCGCCTAACGTGTCGGCAAGCAATCCCGACAATTCTGTCAATTGGAATAACTACTTGCCGATATCGAGTGCTCCCGGGTTTTGGTACAGAAACCGAGTCCCGTATGCAGAGGATTACAGTTTTTCAGTTCAGCGGCAGATGGGAAGCAGTACGGTGCTCAGCGTCTCTTATGTCGGAACACAAGCTCATGCGCTTCTGAGTGATCTGGAAGCGAATGTCGGAAATCCAGCATTGTGCCTGAGCGTTAGTCAACCATTTCAGGTTGCGCCCGGAAGCGGGACATGCGGCCCATTCGGCGAGAATGGCGTTTACACCCGAGCGAATGGTCAGGTCATTAACGGTACCAGGTATCCTCTCGGAAACGCCTTCGGCAGTGACGGCTATTTCATTACGATTGGAAACTCAAATTACAACAGCCTGCAAGTGACGTCTGCGGCATAGTGCCGGTCCATTGGAGCTACTCGCCGGTTATACGTGGAGCAAATCAATTGACCAGTCGTCAGGATGGGGCGATCTGATCAACCCATTGAACTATCGTTTGAGCCGTTCGCTCTCGTCGTTCGATGTCCCTCAGAATTTTGTTGTCAGTTACCACTATGAATTGCCTTTCAATCGTCTGTTCAGATCGAATCGGCTGACAAGCGGCTGGGTCATCACCGGCATTACGAGATTCGCAACGGGTTTGCCCGTTTTCATAACCGAAAGCGACGACAACTCGCTCCTCGGTACGAACTATACCGGCCCCAATGGCAAATGGGGTGGACACGCCAAACTTTACGCCCGGCAATCTGCAGTTTAATGATCCTCGTTCTGGTCGTCCATACTTCAACACCAGCCTGTTCATACCGGAGGCGATGGGGCAATTGGGTACCGCGAATAAGCGATTCTTTCATGGGCCGGGTATCGCCAACTGGGATATGGCCCTGTTGAAGGATACTCACCTAACCGAGAATAAGCTCCTACAGTTCCGTTTCGAGTTTTTCAACATCTTCAATCATGCGCAGTTTCAGAATCCACCCGGCGACATCCTCAACGGATCGTTTGGATACGTCACTCAGGCCGCGGATCCCCGAATCGGGCAGGTGGCTCTGAAGCTCATCTTCTGAAGATCACACATGCGGAATCTGAACGGAAGTTTGATACTGCTCAGCGTTACCCTGTTCATCCTGCCGAGTGGACTGCGTGCGCAATCGACTCCTACAGCGCCTCTTTATCTCGATCCAAAGCAACCGATACGAGCGGCGAGTTGACGACCTGATGAGCCGCATGACACTGAAGGAAAAAGTCGGCCAGCTTAATCTGCCGTGCGTATATGTGGATCAGCTCGGAAAGACCATTCCCGAAAAACTGAAAGCATGTAAGAGATTTGCAGCCGGAACGTACACCAACGAAATAGGCCCCGGCTGCGGGTTCTTTACCCTTGCAGATACGATTCTTCACAAAGGAACAGAGCAGCAGGTTGAATACTTCAATGCACTTCAGAAAATCGCGTTGACCGAAACGCGCCTGAAGATACCGCTTCTCGAGGACGAAGAAGGCACGCATGGCGGGATGTTTCCGGGTGCAACTGTGTTCCCGGAAGGGCTGGCGATTGGAAGCAGCTTTGACATGCCTCTGGTCGAATCAATTTACGCCGCTGCTGCCCGCGAAGCGAGGGCCGTTGGCATCCACATGCTGTCCACGCTTGTGTCTAGAGATCGACCGCGATCCAAGAATGGGGCGCAACGAAGAAGCCTACACTGAGGATCCTTATCTAGACTCGCGCATTGCCGAAGCTATTGTGCGTGGAGCACAAGGTTCCAATATCGACGCGCCTGACAAAGTTGCCGCTGTGATGACCGATTTTCCGACTCAGAGTGAACCGGTGAGCGGTCTGGAACGAGGCGCTATCGAACTCTCTGAGCGCATGCTTCGCGAGGCCTTTCTACCGCCTTGGAGCGCGGCGATCACGAAGAACGGCGCGCTCGGTGTTATGGCCGGGTATCCCGAAATCGATGATATGCCGGCGCATGGTTCGGAGAAGTGGCTGAATGAAGTACTCCGGCAGGAGCTGAACTTCAAGGGAGTCGTCGAAAGCGAGGGTGAGGGTTTTGGAACGCTGATCTATGAGGGTATTGTTCCGACGCAGAAGGAAGCAGGCGCACTAGCTCTCCGTGCAGGGGTCGATCTGGATATCACGTACGAGCCTGCCTATATGGGGCCGCTGATAGAAAATATCCAGGAAGGACGAGTGCCGATAGAGCTTGTTGATCGGGCAGTGCGGCGAGTGCTGGAACTGAAGTTCCGCTTAGGGCTCTTCGAGCATCCGTATGCTGACCTAAACCATGCCCAGCAGGTCATGCATTCAAAGGAGCATCAGCAGCTGGCGCTGCCAGGCCGCCCGCGAGGGCATTGTCCTTTTAAAGAACGAGAACAATCTCTTGCCGCTTAATAAGGATGTGAAGTCGATTGCCGTAATCGGCCCCAATGCTGCCGACGCCTCGAACCTGTTTGGGGATTACGCGCCCTCCGTCGTCCTTCAGCACGTAGGAACAATTCTCGACGGGATCAAAGCGAAAGTCTCTCCTGCGACTCGCGTCCTTTACGTCAAGGGCTGCGGAGTTAATGATCAAGACAAAAGTGGGTTCGCGAAAGCTGTGGAGGCAGCCAAAAACGCGAGCGTGGCCGTTGTAGTTGTGGGCGAACAGGCCAGGAGAGAGGGTGAACACAATCTACCGCCGCCCACGGATGGCGAGGGCTACGACGTCGCCACGCTGGATTTAACCGGTGTGCAGGAGGACCTTGTCAGGGCCGTGCACGCGACGGGTACGCCCACGATTCTGGTGCTGATTAATGGCAGACCGCTTTCCGTCCGTTGGGAAGCAGATCATGTTCCCGCCATCCTCGAAGCGTGGGAGCCAGGTGAGCGAGGGGGTGAGGCGGTTGCCGATGCTCTCTTTGGCGATTACAACCCGAGCGGCCGTTTAGCGATTACGGTTCCGCGCAGTGTCGGGCAGTTGCCTTCTTATTACAACTACAAGCCGTCGAAATCCTACTGGATCAACGGTGGCTGGACCCATGACAGAGGGTACGTAGATATGCCCGGCACGCCGCTTTACCCGTTCGGATACGGTCTCAGTTACACGCATTTTCAATACAGTAACCTGCGCATTGATCCGGCTCAGATCCATACTGAAGGCAACGCACAGGTGAGTGTTGACGTGGAGAACAGCGGGCAACGTGCCTGGGGTGGAAACCGTTCAGCTTTATATCCGCGAACGCTTCACTCCGGTATCAACTCCTGTGAAGCAACTCCGCGGTTTTCAGAAGGTCGCCCTCGAGCCGGGCCAGAAGAAGACCGTGAGTTTCACGTTGACCCCGGACGATCTGAAATTACTCGGCCACGACATGCAATGGGTCGTCGCTCCGGGGACGTTCGACATCATGATAGGGAAGTCTTCGGCGGACGTGACGTTGAAAGGAACGCTCGAAGTAAGAGGATCTGGCCCACTATCCGCCTCGGCTCCGAAACAGTGAAGCGGCCGTATTGATTAGGAGATCACGAATCGGAGCAGATGATTTTCGGCTTTCTGCGCGAATTCGGGAATCGCGCCCATGGCCCAAAGATAATGGCGTATGTGATCGTCGTGGCCATCATCGAACCAGTACGAATCGGCATAATCGAGCCTGCAACCAATCCGGGGCGCGCTTCTACAATCTCGGAAGGGCGTTTCAATATATGGAAAGGGACGGCTTGCCCAAAGAGAGCGGTGCCCGCGGCGCTCTCCCGATGCAGGCCCTGACAAGAATGGCCTCTACTATTAGTGGCTCGCTGCCGGTTATACCAACTCCTTTCTCAGATGATCGGATTGATTTCGACAGCGTATTGCGGCTCCTGGACCATTTGTTTCCGGAACTCGACGGCTACACCATTTGCGGAAGCACGGGCGAATCTGTGTCGCTGTCCGTCGATGAAAGACTCGAGCTGATGCGCTTCGCGGCTCGAAATACCCCGCGCGGCAAGCAGGTCGTGGTCGGGCTGACACATACGAATATCGAAGAAATGATCAGGCTCGCGCGCGCGGCCGAAGACCTCGGTTTGAATGGTGGGTTGGTCCCCTGCCCGTATTACTTTCCCAACTCTCCTCCGATGGTGCTCGAATTCTTCCGAGCCCTGGACACTGCGACGAGTCTCCCGCTCGTCATTTACGATAATCCCGTCTATACCAAGACCTGGCTCAGCGCCGAGCAAATCCTCCAGATTGTGCATTCGTGCAAACACGTGGTTGGCGTCAAGATGACCGACCATGCATTGGAAAAAATCCGTGCTATCCGCGAGGCGGGTGTGCCTGTCTACGCCGGCGATGACATTACCGCGTTTCGCAGTCTTCTACTCGGAGTGGAGGGAAGCATGATCATTGCGCCGTCCGTATTTCCGCAGGCATACCAAGAAACGGTTGGTCTTCTCGCAGCGGGAGATCCCGCAGAAGCGCTCCGTCTCTTTTCACAAACTATACTGCCCTTCATTCATCTATTCGGGCCTGGCGATGAGGTGCCGGTGACCAAGGCTCTTTTTCGGCATCTGCGGATCTTCCGGTCCGGCGAAACCCGTCTGCCATTGCTCCCATGCACAGCGGAGCGTTTCAACCAGGTCTTGCTGGCGTACAATCTGTGCCTTTCGGGAGCGGCGATCACTCAGCGGGGATAAGATCCCGCGACACGCGTCAGGCCCTTTACGGAGCGTTGCAGCAGTGTGTCCTTCTCGAAGACGGCTCGGTCGCAGAGTGGTAGCGCGGAGAGCCGCCTGTCGTTTCGATTTTTGCGGTACTCTGGAGGAATTAACAGGCAATTTCCCCATAAACTTTGAGCGACGGCGAATGATCAAGCAATTTATCAGGAAAGCGCGCAGGATTCCCTCGCGCGCAAAGCGCTGGGGCTGGAAGCGCGTCGTCATGGTCACGGTCTTGCAAATGGTCGAGAGTTTCCAGTTCTGGATTTGGGATGTCTGGCACGGAGTCGAGACCCGCAACCAGGTCGCGCTCGATGACCTGGGAATCGAGGGCGCGTGTTATGGCTCGCACCCCGCAGATTACGTTTATTCGGGGTGGAATGGCGATTACACTTGTGCGAGTTCAAAATTCCCGGAATACCTGAGGCGGTTGAATCTCGACTGGAGTTCATTTACATACATTGATCTCGGCTCCGGAAAGGGAAAGAGTCTCCTCATGGCGGCCGAATTGCCGTTCGCCAAGGTGATCGGAGTCGAATTCTCGGAACGGCTCGTAGAGGCTGCGCGGAGAAACCTTGCGACGAAGCGGAACTTCAACTTAAAATGTCAAGACATTCAGGTTGTCCTGCAGGACGCAACCGCGTATGAATTTCCGCGGCAACCGCTTGTCATTTACCTTCTGAACACCTTCCCGCCGGCCATTATGAGAGTGGTTCTGGATAACTTGAAGCGATCTCTACAGCAATATCCCCGCGACGCATACCTCATGTGCATCCCGACTCCACCCGAAGTCGAAGCGCTATTTGCCGAATCCGGCTTTCTGGCGGTCGTCGATTTATCGGCCGCGGGTAATTCGATCGCCGGCCATCGCAGCTATCGAGCTGCAGTTCCAGTTCCAGACTACGTTTCTCAGACGCGATGAACACGAATGTCCATGACCGTAATATCGTCGGCTTGCGCGTGAGTTGAAGTTGTTGCGGCCGCAAGCACGCCTGCCAAATCGTTCCAGTGCTTAGGACCGAGCTTGCGAATGCTCTCGATTACCCATTCGTCACCCTCTTCATCCAATCGTGCCTCCGATAAACCGTCGGAAAACAGCACAAGCCGGTCGCCCTCCGCAATCGAAACACTGCGTTCTTGAAATACGGAGCCGGTGAACGCTCCCAGTACGGTTGCCGTGGCATTCAGAATCTCGAATTCCCCATCAGCGCGCAAGAGAACTGGGGGCGGGTGTCCGCAGTTCACGTACCGAATCGTTCGGGTACTCGGATCGTATGCTCCGAAAAATAAGGTGGCGTAATGCTCGGGCCGGGTGAACTGAAAAAAGAGCCGGTTCACACGTTCGAGAAGCTTCGACGGAGAACGCGCGAGTTCTTGCTGGCTTCGGATGCTCGCCTGTAAATTCGCTACTAGCAGCGCCGCGCCGATGCCTTTGCCCGAGACGTCGCCCAGCAAAAACACGACACCGGCATCGTCGATCTGAAAAAAATCATACAGGTCCCCGCCGACGTCTCCGGCGGGGAGCGATACACAATCGCATTCGAGCCCGCATGCCGTGAGATGCGGCTTAGGCAGCAATGTGCGCTGCACGTTACGCGCGATGGCAATTTCTGCATCTTTCGACGAATCGGGCCGGCGATGATCGTCTCCAGCTTTCAAGTGCTTTGAAAGCACCGCGAGCATTTGATGACCATCCCACGGCTTAGGAATAAAGTCGCAGGCGCCCCGCTGCATGGCTTCAACGGCCAGCTCGATTGTGCTCCAGCCCGTCATGGCAATGATCGGCACGTCTCTTCGTTGCGCGTGCAACCGTTCCAGCAGTTCGAGCCCTTCACGGCCTGAGGTTGTATCGGACGTATAGTTCATGTCCATCACGATCAGGTCATGGTCGCAATAAGCCGCCGCTGCGAGTGCATCGTTGGGTGATTCTGCCATTTGGATGGCGTACCCCGCACGCTTGAGCAGTAGACGCAGCGCTTCCCGAACGTCCGGTTGATCGTCTATGACAAGCACTTTGTATACATCGGTTCTAGGGCGTTCAGCAGCATCGACTAACATCGGATCCTCGCGCATTGTTATGCAAGTGCAGTGCCACGGTGCCTGTGGCGTTCTCAAACCGCAGTTTCAATTACTTGGGCTTGGCGCAGCCTCGAGAACGGTGTTCATTTGCGAACACCTGACTCCACTATCAGCCACTTGAAGAGATGTACCTGCGAGGCTCAGGGCTTCAGAATCTCGATAGCGCCATTGCTGTTGGTCAGGCGCATCTCGCAACGGCCTCCTCCAATGGTCCCGTTCAACTCGTCATCAGAGATTGATCCCGACACGTTTAGCGGAAAATCAGTGCGGATTTTGCCAAAAGATGTCCTTGCCAGAACGCGATAGCTGGCGTCGGGACTCACACGAACACGCAAAGTCGAAAACGAAGTGCGGATGAGAATCGGCTGGCAGCTGCCGTGTAAGGAGCTCGTGGCGTCAACGGCTCCATTCTGGTTCTCAACCCGTATGGCGCCTAACACACCATCCAGAATCACGGCGCCAAAACTGGTCCTCACCTGCGCTCCTTGGGTATTGGACGCCTTCACGGCCCCGTTTGAATTTTCAACCGATAAGATTCCACCAATATCTTCGGCGTGGACCGTCCCAAAGCTGGTCTTGACATTGCACTCTCCGTGAGTCTTTGCAACTGAGATACTGCCATTGCTCGACTCCACCCTGACAGCGCCCTGAATATCGCTGGCCGTTACCGATCCAAACGAGGTCGCGATGCTGACCGGCCCTTGCACATTCGTCGCCTCCACTCTGCCATTGCCGTTATTTACGATGAGATCTCCACGAAAGCTGTGCACAGTGACACCTCCAAACGAGTTCCGGATATTGCCGCTCCCTCCGGAATCCGTTACGTTGACCGTGCCATTGCTATTCACGACGCGCACTCCTTTCGTTACTCGATCGGCTGTTACGCTCGCGAACCGATCGCGCACGGTTGCTGCACCCGCTATATCGGAGACGTCCACGGGTCCATTGCTGCCTTCGATTGTGACGTCGCCGGCATTGTTATTCACTTTGATGCCCGCGAACGAGTCCTCCAACCGCTGCGCGCCGCGTCCATCCCGAAACTCAATGCCGCCGTGAGATGTCGTGATGTCTGCGTTTGCTTTCAGACCGGTTACCGACACACCGCCGAAGGAATTGCGCACTTGAAGAGGCGCTGTTTCCGGTATGGTGATGTCGTAATGGACGCTATACGAAATATTGCGACTGGAAACCATTTCCGGGTAGCGTGTGCGAATCGAGAGCTCCGGCGCGGATGGCTCCACCAGAATCTCCAGGTGATCCGCAAACTGCTTTGCCTGGTTCGCAGCGGAAGCCGAAACGCGAATATCGGCGTGAATCACAACCCGCGCCTCCGGATGCGTATGGATGGTTAAATCGCCAAGCTTATGTTCGATTGAAACTCTTTGGCCGCTGCGCAGATCGACCGTTCGGTCGAAGGTGCGCGTATACTCGTCGCGGCCGAAGGCCTGCCAAGCGAACGCCAATGCTACGAATAGAAAACTAGTTCTTCTGGTCACGGCCAAGTAACTCCTCGAGCGCCTGCTGTTTTTCACGGTACAGATCGGCTAAATCCCTTTGCAATTGAACATTAAAGCGGTTTTGGGCCAAATTGCGTGCGAGTCTCCGCAATCGCTGAATCGAGCAGCAGCAGCTTCTCTCTGCAGTTCACTGCGACCGGCGATGCCGAATTCTGAAGCTTTGGCTGCGCGATTCTGGAGAGCTTTTCAATCGACTGCCGGTACGCGGCTTCGTTTCTCTCCACATCCGCGAGTGCTTGATCGGTCAGAAAATCACGGTTTGCTGAAAGCGGCGCGACCGCCGTCGTTTCCGTGTTTGCCGCCGGCGCTCCGGCCCATCTCCAAGGCCGGCTCAGCAGCACTGCTCCGATGACCACGGCTGCAGCGGCAGCCCACGTTTTCCATTCCCGCCACCATATCCGGACCGGCTTCGGCTTAGGCTCGGCTTCAATTGCTTTTCGGATGCCAGGCCAGAGCATGGGCGTTTCCCACTCTTCGTGTAGTTCCTTCGCCGTTGTCGAGATGTCATTCCATACGCGGTACTCACGCCGGCACGCGGCGCAGCCTTTCAGGTGTTCCCGCGCTTCGGGCATCAGCTCGGGAGTCGCCAGCGCCCGGTCCAGATCGCCACATTCGAACTTCATGCGCTTGACTCCATCAGTGTGCGTTTCAATTCCCGCTTCGCCTCGAAGAGCCAACTGCGCGAAGTGCCTTCGGGAACTTCAAGGATGCCCGCGATCTCAGAGTGTTTCAGGCCCTCCACTTCATACATCAGAAACACGATCCTTTGCCGCTCGTTCAACAAGCTCAGCGCGCGCTCGAGTGCGATCTTTAACGGCAGCTTCGTGTCCGCGCCGAATTCCCTCCGCGCGGGCCGTTCAGCCAATCGCTGCTGCTTACGCATCACGTCGTAACAGCAGTTGATCAAAATGCGATAGATCCACGTCGAAAACGAAGACTGTCCTTCAAATCCGCGCACCGCTCTATACACCTTCAGAAAGGCTTCTTGCACCGTATCCTCGGCATCTTCGCGACTGCCCAGCAAATGGAACGCAAGGCTCTTCATGCGGTGCGCGTGCAGCTCGTACAAGCGCTCAAAACCGCGCAGACTCCCTCGCTTGCAGCTCTCGATCAGCTCGGCGTCGGTCGGATTGTCAGGCAAGCTATGAGCGAATTGGAGCGGCAACCCGATCTCCCACACCATAGTCCTCGTTTCGCGCTTTAGACGGTGCTACAGTGCCAAACGTTGGGAAATTAGGAAAAGTTCCGCGTCAGGAGTGTACGCGGGCGCACAGATGCGGGCTATTGGCTAGTCGAAGTAAACACCAAAGTCTGCCGTTTGCCTCGCACTGTAATGTTCTTCAATGTCATTTTCTCAATACCCGGCGGCAATACAGGGCGAAACTTCTGCTCAAGTCCGTTGTCAGTGAGGCGGAGCCCCGAGTAGCCGAATACGAACTGTTGCAGAAAGGCGCCCGCTCCGGTGATGAAGTTCGTATTCCGATTGCGCGGAGTTTCGGCGACTACTTGGAAGGGCGGTCGCAAATAAGGTGTGGAAAGCGGTCCGAGCATTTGACCAATGAGTTCCCGGTTGCCCATCTCGGCCGCCAAGATGGGATAAAATTCGCCGCCCATCATCGCGCCGCTCTCGCGCTGGTAAATCGACCTCAGGATGGAGCGGATGGCGTATCGCGTCTGTTCGGCTGAGAAGCGCATTTCGAGCGGAAACCACAGCAGGGAGGAATCGCTCTGCGGGATGTACAGAGCCTTCGCAATTTCTTCCCACTTGGGATTTTCCTGTTGGTGGATTGCTTGTGCTGCTGCCGCGGCGAGCTCGAGATTCTTTTTGGCAATGGCATTGGTCCAAGCGTCATTATTTACGCCGATGAGGGATTCATTCACCGCGACAACCTTCCCTATCTCATAACGCTTCTGCTTCGCGTTATACGACACGCGGCTGACCCAGAAATCCGCCGTGTCGCGCAGGATCGGCCAACAGTCTCGTTCGAGCCATCCACGGTCACCCGTGGCCAGCCAGTACTGCCATGCCGCCAGCGCGACGTCGCCATTGATATGGTTTTCGAACTTGGCGTTTTGGCCTGCGAAGCGCGGAGTTGTTTCGGACCCGTCCGGGCCAGCTTCCCAGGGGTACATCGCGCCGTGGAACCCATTGGCTTGCGCGTTTTTCCGCGCTGCTTCGCGCGTGCGTGAGCGAAACTCCGTCATGGGCCGCGCCAACTCGGGGTGGAGTATGAGAAGTGGTGGAAATATGAACGTATCCGCATCCCAGAAGATGTGTCCGTAATATCCTGCTGAGCTGAGGCCCATCGGCGCGATGCTGATGCCGAGGTCTTCGCGCGCGCTGCTCATCACGTAAAACAGCATCGAATGAACAGTCCGTTGCAATGAGGCGTTGCCTTGCACGAGAATGTCCGACTCCCAGAGCCGGTGCCACGCCGCTATATGTTGCGAAAGGAGTGGGCCCCAACCTTCGCGCTGAGTCGCGACAGCTGTTTCCACAGCCGTTCCGTCGCGAGATCCCGGCGTAGCCGGCGTGGATAACGCGAGGAACTTTGTAAAGGTGTAACTTGCTCCGGGTTGCACGGCTAGCGTTAGTTCTACCCACGCTCCCTCAGCGTCTTTATGGGTGGTTGCAGTCGCGTGGGTGTTCCAGTCCGCCGCGACAGCTTCTCCGATCTGAAGACTCGTGCCGGGGGCCCGGGCGATGAGCGACAGGACAGCGCCATTAGACGAACTCCGGGCATTCACGTTGCTGACCTCGAGGTAGCCGGGATACCAGATCAGCCAGGGATCCATTCGAGCTGCGGGATCGAGCTTATCGATTCGCGCCAGTGCGTATCGGTGTGGCCGAGGCCAATTGCGAACAGGGAGCCGCACTCTAAGTTCGCCTCCGAATTCGGGCTTTAGGATTACGCGAATAGCGGCGGAATATGCACGATTCCGCGAGACGAACTGCTCGACGTGAACCCCGATTCTTCTGTTGTCCTGGGTCCAGACATAGCTGGTTCGTAGGACGCCATCGTACATGTCAAGGACCTGATGGTAGCTCTCAAGCCTCGGCAGTGAAGGCGCTGCATTCAGCCAATGCGAACCGTTGTAGATATCGACTTCGTTCCAAGCCGGGGCGGAAGCGATGCGGGGCACGTCGCCGGGTGTCTCATCATAGACGCCAGCGAGAAAAGAACGGCTTGGAGTTGTCGCCAGCGGCGTAGTTTCTAAGCCGATTGCGCCATTGCCGAGATAAGCGGGTGTATAGGGCTGTGGGCTGAGAGCTTCGAATTTAAACCCAGCGTCTTCAGCCCTGGCGATACTTACACACGCGGCAGTCAGCCCAGCACAAACAATGCAACTGAGCCAGCGGCCGCTGTCGCATCAAAACGTGATGTGCGCTCCAAACTGCATGTTACGCATCCCGTTTCCACAGGTTGAGCAGATTTGAATATCAGAGATCAGGCCGCCGGCAGGTGAATCGACCTGCGTGTTCGGTAATCCGAGATTTTGGCGGTTTATCACGTTGAAGACATCCCAACGAAGCTCGAGTCCAACGCGCTCTGTGAATTTGAAACCTTTCGCAAGTTGCCAATCCGCTTCAAAGAAATTAGGACCTCGCAAAGAGTCCCGTCCTGCGTTGCCGAACGTGTAAAGCGGGGGTATGCCGTAGGCCAATGGATTGAACCATAGATTCGCGGTTTGATTCGCGACATTGGGATTCCCGATCACGTCCGGACGACTAGTCATGTCGGGCGAATTCAGGAATGACTGGTTGCCAATACTGGGCGAAAACGGCAGACCCGAGTAATAGGATGTAATGCCGCGGAACGCCCAGTTGGAGACAACGGCATTTACGAAGCCGGAACCGCCCGCTAAGTATTTGCGGCCGTGGCCGAAAGGAAGCTCAAGAGTGTGGGCGAGTGTGAAAACAAATTCGCGATCAAAACTCGCCGGTCCATAATCTTCCTGGGCGTTGTACTGATTGCTAGGCGTGCCAAACTCACCGTAATCGAGAGCTTTTTGCCAACTGAAGTTTCCTAGCAACGAGTACGACGTGCTGAATCGCTTATTGGCCTGCACCTGAAACGCGTTGAAGCTGCTGCTAGTGCAGTCGCACTTATCAAAGATGCCCTGCGTGAGACCGTATTTGATAAATAGCGGCCGGCGCAGATTGGCATCGGCGCCCGGTCCGGGTATGGCGGCATTGAGGCCGAATCCACCGAGCTCATGACGTCCGATATTCCCGACATAACCGATGGAGAGACTCAATTGCGGTGCTATCTCTCGCTCGATCGTGAAGTTCCACATATCCACATAGAGGATCTTCTGGTTGGCGGGAATATAGGAGACCCCAATCCCGTTTGTCAGCGGCAGCAGTCCGTTCGACGGAATGGTTGGAAACACCACCGGGGGAGGAGCGGTAGCCAGCGGAAACACCGGGAAGAAGTTCGATGTTGCCGTGACGCTCTGATTCACGATGGATGGATAGACGTCAGCGGCAAGATTGTTAAATGTCCAGCCAAATGTGCCCAGGGAATAGCCGCGTCCGTAACCGGTTCGGAAAACAGTCTTCTCGTTCGGAGCATACGCAATACCAAAGCGGGGAGAAAAATTATGCCACTGTGTTTCAGCATTGCCAGATTTTGATACCCCTCCGACACCGGGGATATAGACAATGTTATTCGTCACGTCATATCGGCCGCCCTGACCTGCATTGAGAGAGAAATCGGGGAACCACACGTCCCAACGAACACCTAAGTTGAGCGTCAACTTCGGCGTTACCCGCCAGGTGTCCTGGAGGAAGTAGAACATCCGGTTTTGACGGTCTTCTTGAGTGGTTGAGACCTGTTCAAATCTATTGAAGCTGGATGGATCTCCTAACATGAACGAGGCCAGACCCAAACCGCTGCTGGGATCCGCGGCGTCCGAAGTTACGGAGTCGTTGAACTGATACACTCCAGCCCGATGTTGATCACTGGGTAAACGCTGGTTCCAAGCCATCTCGAAGGTGCCGCCGAAACGAATCGTGTGATTGCCGGAGATCTTCGTCCAGTTGTTCACATAATCGAGAAGCGTCTCGCGTTCATGTAGTGGGCAATTGCAGCTGTAGCCCATACTGAACCCGCCCGACCCGTTGATGGTCAAGTCAGGCAGGCCGTTTGTATCGGGCCGGCCTGATAGGTTCAAGCCTGGAATGCCCACCGTATTGGCTAATTGCGTCGTCTGATCCTGAGCACTGACGGTGACTCGATAACGCGAGAAGCCAAACCGGACTTCGGTCAGCAGATTGGGGCCGAATGTGTAGGTGACGCCAGAGGCAACGTTTTGATTCAGCGCATTCGAGAGACCTGAAAAACCCCATTGAGGGAAAGCGGGACCGCCGTAGAGACCGAACGGGCCAGGCGCAGCGATATCGGCTCCCAGATAGCTGTAGCGTCCGAATAAACGGAATTTATCGCTGGCAAAGTAGTCGCCACGAGTGTCGAATTGATTTGTGTTGTACTTTTCGACGGCCGCGGTTGCGTAATTTGGCGCTGCGGGATCGGTGGTTGCAACATTGGGAAGCGGAAGCGCCGCTAAAAGAGCAGCAGCGGGAGGCGAAATGCGACCGGCAATGTTAGCGCCTGGGAAAGGGGTCCGTCCGGTTCCATCCGGATTGCCCGTGGTCGGATCATAGATCGTAACACCTAGATCGCTCAAATTGCCACTTCGTTCTGCAGGTGTGGGTACGCGGAGTATCTGCGAGGCGCCGATTCTTCTCTGAGTACCCTGATAGTCGCCGAAAAAGAACAGTTTGTCTTTCTTAATAGGACCGCCAATCGATCCTCCGAACTGATTCCACCGGAGTTCCGGAAGGCCGCGATGTGGTGGCGTGGCAGTACCGGGTACGTGGAGACCCTGTGTGAAGGGATCTCTCGCCTGGAAAATGTCGTTTTGCAGAAAGTCAAAGACAGACCCATGGAAATCGTTTGTTCCGGATTTCGTTTCGACCTGGATGACATTGCCTGCTGCCTGATATTCCGCATCGTAGTTATTGCTTTGAGCGGTGAAGGCTGCGACCGAATCGACGGCGGGATTGACCATCGTGATCCCAAGCACAGTGTCATTGTTGTTCATACCATCAAGTTGGTAGTTCGTTCCGGCAAATTCCTGGCCGCCAGTGTTCACAAGCGTAGATTGTTGCGGGTTCTCACTGGGGGCGTGCTGGAACGTATTCACAACGGACCCTGGGGTGAGTAGCGCCAGATTGGTGAAATTGCGATTCGGAATTGGGAGCGAAGAGATCTGCGCCCCACTGAGCTGGGTTTGCACCACGGCGCGACCTGTCTCAATGCCGGGCGGCGCTGCGCTAACCGTGACTTCCTGCGTCTGCTGGCCGACCTGCAGCGAGGCATCAACGCGAATGGATTGCGATACGTCCACTGTGACGTTTTGTTGCGTGAACTTTTGAAAACCCGGCGCGGTTATGGTGACCGTATAGCTGCCGGGCGCGAGATTTGCTTCCGTGTAATTACCAGAATCGTTGGTCGTAGTTTGATAGGAAGCATTCGTCCCAATATTCGTCACCGT
This sequence comes from uncultured Acidobacteriaceae bacterium, assembly GCA_963803455.1. Classification (GTDB taxonomy): domain Bacteria; phylum Acidobacteriota; class Terriglobia; order Bryobacterales; family Bryobacteraceae; genus Bog-105. The sequence goes on from CAWDMK010000001.1 coordinate 586,286, forward strand.
GATCTGCGCGCCAGAAACTGCTGCCCCACTCGGATCTGTAATGGTGCCGATGATGTTTCCGGAAACTGCTTGGCCGAATGAATCCAAAGGATTGAAGGCTGCGAACAGCACAAATGTAAGGGACGTTACAAAGCGAGAAAACGTAATCCTCATGATCAAACCTCTTTGCCCCGATTCTGCTCCTAGGCAAACGAACAATCAAGAGGAATCTTTCTGAGTTCTCAATCAAGAACGAGGTTTGCCGTCAATCCGGCAGCGCGAACGCTACATAGCTGCCGCCCGACGGATCTTTTGATTTGCCGCCGCCGCAAGCTATCGCAATGTATTCCTTGCCGTTCACTTCATAAAGCGCTGGTGTCGCATTGCCCGCCGCTGGTAAGGGCGCCTCCCATAAAAGCTTGCCTGTCTTTTTATCGAACGCATGGATCTTCTTGTCGTACACCGTCGCTGCAATGAACAGCAGGCCGTTTTCGGTGACGATTGGGCCGCCATAGTTTTCGCTGCCTGTGTTGCGCAGACCCTTTTGCGCCAGCTCGGGATAGTCTCCCAAAGGAACCTTCCATACGATCTGTGCGGTGTTCAGGTTAATCGCGTTCAGTGTCCCCCATGGCGGTTGCACGGCGGGATATCCATCCGGGTCGAGAAACTTGTTGTAGCCGTCGATGCCGAACTTCAAATCAATGGGTGAAGGCGCGCCCGGCTTCGAAGCTACCGCCGCATTCTCGCCGTAAAGAACGTATCGCTGAATCGCTCGCATGTCGTCGTAAGGCAATTGCGGGAAGCCGGGCATCCGGTTGCTTCCCTGACGGATCATGGTCTCCACTTCCATCTCGCTCAGCCGTTCCGAAAGGTTCAACAAGGAAGGAAATTCCGGCGGCGTTCCCTTCAAATCCGCGCGATGGCAGCCTGAGCAGTTCGCCATGTACAGCTCTTTCCCGGTGTGTGCGTTCGCACTCAACTGATGAGGCCCGAGGCGCAGCAGCCACGCCATCTCATTTGAGTTGACGTAGAGCAAACCTGTCTTGGGATCAAAGGCCGGGCCGCCCCATTCGCCGCCGCCATCCAGGCCAGGAAAAATGATCGTGCCCTGCTCGCTCAACGGCACGAATTGCCCGGCGCTCCGCACTGTTTTAAAACGCGCGAGCACCGCTGCATGCGCCTGAGGCGTACGGGTGGTGAGCATGTCCGCAGTGAGAATCTGCCGCGCGAAGGGCGGAGGTTTCAACGGCAACGGCTGCGTCTCGGCGGCGACTTCGCCCGGAATATCGCTCGGCGGATATTTTCGATACTCAACTGGGAACAGCGGCTTGCCGGTATCTCGATCGAACACGTAAACGAACCCTGACTTCGTAATCTGCGCCACAGCATCCACTTTGTGGCCGTCATGTTTGATAGTCACGAGAGCAGGCGGGGCAGGTAAATCGCGATCCCATATGTCATGGTTGACGGTTTGGAAATACCAGAGGCGCTCGCCCGTTTCGGCGTTCAGCGCCAGCTCGCAATTCGCAAACAGGTCAGCTCCCAGGCGGTTCGCCCCATAAAAATCGAAGGACGCCGAGCCGGTAGGAGCATACACAACCCCACGCTTGGGATCGAGGCTCATGCCCATCCAGTTGTTCACGCCCCCGATGTATTGCCACGCATCTTTCTGCTTCCATGTGTCGTAGCCAAACTCTCCAGGATGCGGGATCGTGTGAAAAGACCAGCGCAACTTCCCGGTACGCAGGTCGTAGGCGCGAATATCGCCCGGTGATGCCGGCAGACTCTCGCTGACGATGCTGCCAACGATCAATAGATCTTTGTAAACGACAGGCGGACTGCTATCCGAAATCGATTGCAGATTTGGATCGCGGCCGAGATCGCGCCGCAGATCAATGCGCCCCTGTTCGCCGAACTCAGGTATGGGCTGACCGGTGTTGGCATCAAGCGCGTACATGTACTGCCGGGATGCAAAAAAGATGCGGCCGCGCCGTTCCGCACCACCGTCCCAGTAAGTCACGCCGCGATTTCTCATCTTGCCTATCACGCGTTGGCCCTGATTCGGATCAAATGCCCACTTCAGCTTTCCGGTCGCGGCATCGAGCGCAATCACTCGCAGTTTGGGCGTTGTCGCAAACAACACCCCGTTTACAACAATCGGGTTGCACTCCATTTCTGATTGCGTGAAAGCGTCGCCGCTGTCAAAAGTCCAGGCGAGGCGTAGGCGCGATACGTTCTTAGGCGTGATTTGCTTCAGAGTCGAGTAGTGGATGTTATCCGTTCCGCCTCCATAGACGCTCCACTCTGTGCGACGCTTTGTCGAGATGTCGCCAGACCCCGAGGCTCCCAGGCAACCCAGTTGAGCCGCTGCTACTATTACGAAAACGCGCCGTTTCATTCGCCTGCTATTCCGGACAATATTCACTCTTTCGATTCAACCATGAGCCTGTCATTTCGCCTGTTGCCGATTGTGTTCTGCTGCGGTCTTTTTGCATTCGCACAAGACCGGTCGAATCCAAAACCGGATGAACGTTACAAAGCTGATCTGCTGGTCGTTGTCGCTCATCCGGACGACGAGACAGAGATCGGCGCCTACATGGCCCGCGCGATCTTCGATGAGGGCAAACGCGTAGCTGTCGTGTTTGGAAATCGAGGCAACGAAGGCGGCAACGCGGAGGGTCAGGAGCAGGCGCAATCGCTCGGCGCCATTCGCGAGATTGAGGCCCGGCGTGCGCTCGAGCATTTTGGAGTCATGAATGTCTGGTTTCTGAACGGTACTGACACCCCGGGCCAGGATGTTTTGCGATCGCTCGAGACCTGGGATCACGGAGACTCTCTCGGCCGCTTAGTCCGCCTGGTTCGCCTCACGCGTCCGTCTGTGATTGCGACATGGCTGCCCGATTACGTCGCCGGAGAGAATCATGGCGATCATCAGGCTTCGAGCGTTCTCGCAAATGAGGCCTTTGATCTGGCTGCGAATCCAGCCGCGTTTCCCGAGCAAATCACTCCGCCTCGCAATCGCGAGGATATCAACAATCTCACTGAAGGCCTCCGTCCGTGGCAGGCAGAAAAAATTTATTACTTTACGGATGCCGCGCACACCGACTTTCTCGCGGGCAAGGGACCTACTTATTCGGCGAAAGATATCTCTCCATCCCGGCATGTGGCGTACGCCCGGTTGGCCGCGGAAGAATGCGCCTTTCACTTAACACAGGACGATACAGGTCAAGCGGCCAGGACGGCTCTAAAGAACAACGATCTGCGCTACTTTGACGAACCTGTCAGGCTCATCTTCGGGAAATCGCATGTCAAATCGAGCATCACTGGCGACCTGTTCGAAGGCGTCGAGCCGAACGGCATCGCGTACGAGCCTCCGCCTCAATTCATCCCGCACAAGGCTTCGCGACCTGTTCTCGAGCTCGGCGGACCCTGGCGCTTCTATCACGCGTTCTGGCCGGCACACAATATCGAGCATCTGGCGGATCTCGTTCCGCCCGAAGTAGAAGTCGGGAATTCAAGTACATTGACGATTCCAGCTCATCGTCGAGAATCCGACGAACGATCCCTTGAACGTCAATCTCTCAATCAAATGGCCAAATGGTGAATGGAAGGTTCTGCGGAATCGACCCGAGTTTGCAGTCGAGCCGCATACTGAGTATTCTCTGCACATCCAGGCGAAGACGCCCGCGACAAAGACGAGCGATTGGCAGATGATCACCATACGCGCCCAGTCACAAGCGAAATCTTTAGGCCAAATTACGATTCGAGTAAGGCTGGACAACGCGGCGCTCCCGCAATAATGAAGGTGAAATGCGCCTTGTTGTATGCGCGGCTGCGTTGCTCCTCGCGTTTACCGGCCGCGTCTTGCCCATGCAAACTGAGGCTGTCGCGGATGCGGTAGCAGCTCTCGAGCGTGGAGACGTGTCCTCCGCCGAACAGACGCTTCGAGCAGAGCTGCGCGCGCGCCCTAATGATGTCGCGGCGCTCGACGTGCTCGGTGTCGTCCTGGATAAGGAAAAAAAATACGCGGATGCGGACGAGGTTTACCGCCGGGCTGTTAGCTTCTCTCAACCCTCGCCCGGCCTTCTGAACAACTACGGCAATCATCTGCTTGCGACCGGAAAACTGGCAGAAGCTCGGGCAATCTTTTTAAAAGTGCTCGCCCTCGATCCAGCACACGTGAATGCGCAGGTTCAACTGGCGCGCATTTCCTTGGAAAGAAAATCCGGCTCAGAGGCCTTGAAGTATCTCGATCATTTGCCGCCCGAAGCGCAGCGAAATACGGACATACGCATTTTGCAAATGCAGGCGCTCTATCTATTGCATCGCGATAAAGAAGCCGGAGTCGTGCTCGCGGATGTATCTGCTACGGCGAAGAGCGATCCTCGTCTCAGCTTTTCGCTTGGCGTGGCGCTCGCATCGGCAAAGCAGTACGAGAAGGCCGAAACGTTCTTCTCGAATGCGCTCGACGCCGCTCCGGGCAATTTCGACGTGCTCTACAATCTGGGGCTCGCCGCCTCGCACGCCGGACACAATGAGCGTGCGCGCGAGGTGCTTCAGTCCGCGCTCGAGCAGCAGCCGGGCAACGTGGATGTTCTCTACGATTTGGCGGCCGTCAATGCCGCTCTCAATCGCAAGGATACGGCTGTCGAGTTGTTGGTAAAGGCGGGCAAACTCGCTCCCGAGCGCGCCGATGTGCAACTGCTGCTCGCGCGTACGACCGCCGAAATGGGTTATTTCGGGGATGCGATCGAGGCCTGGAATCGTTATCTGAAGCTCGTTCCCGGCGACGATACCGCGCTGCGCGAGCGCGGATTCGCGGAGACCGCACTCGGCGTCAATGCGAAGAGCGGTCTGGAGGATATCGAGTGGTTTGTGCGTAAGCACCCTGCCGACCCAGTCGGGCATTACGAGTTGGGAGTCGTCGAAAGCGCGACGAACGCGCCCGAAGCTCTCGCGCAGTTCGATCGGTCGCTCATTTTGAAGTGGGATTTCGTGGCCGCGCACGTCGGCCGCGCGCTGCTCAACTATCGCCAGGGAAAAGCTGCGGCCGCGCTGCCCGATCTCGAATTCGCAGCCGAGCGGCAGCCGAACAACGCCACAATTTTGGATCGTTTGGGGCAAATCTATTTGGCTCTCGACCGCACTCCAGACGCAGTTCGCGTGCTACGCAAGGCTGCCGAGCTCGCGCCGCGCGACTCGATCACGTTAATGCACCTCGGCCGGGCACTCTTGAAAGCCGGGGAGAAAGAGGAGGCCAGCGCGGTGATGGCGAAATTCCGCGAGCTTGGCCCTGATCGGGCGGTTGCGCATCCTGCCGGTCTGGTCGATTTTCTGAGCCTCTCGCCCGAAGAACAATACGCGCGGTATCGAGCGGGAGTCGAAAGGACTGTACGCAGTAACCCGAACAATGCGGAGGCGCAGCTAGAGCTTTTAAGGTTATCGCTTCGTGACGGCAAGACGGATCAGGCCGCAGCAGCGTCTCGCCAGATCATCGTCTTAAAACCGAAGCTCGCAGTACTCGCGGACGCTGCCAGCGCATTGCTCGGAGCGGAGCAGTATTCGTTAGCAAAAGGGTTTCTCGAACAGGCGATTGCGCTCGCCGGTCCGGCCGGCGATTTGCCGCTTGATCTCGCAATCGCGGAATCGCACGCCGTGAACGCCCAAGCCGGTCTCGCACAAATGGATCAAATACCGGAAGCGCAACGAAACGGCGATTATTATCTGGCGCGAGCGCTAATGCTGGACGCGGTGGGCCGGACGGATGATGCATTGAGCGCAGTGAATCAGGCGCTCGGCAAAGCTCCAACTAATGCTCAGCTATATCGCCAGGCCGCTCAGCTTCTCATCCGCAACAACCGTCAGCACGAAGCATCACAACTGCTGGATAAGGCCGTGCGTACTCTGCCGGAGGACCCGGAAATATTCGCAATGGATCTAGGAATCCGGCACGCCGGACCGTGATAAATGTTACGATCCGTTTGAGGCCATGCCGCATGACTACGTAGAGCAACGGGAAAGCGGGTTATACATCACGGGCACCAGAATCTCATTAGATTCGATTGTGTACGCGTTTCTTCTCGGCGGCTCACCGGAGAGTATTCAGGCGGATTGGCCTACGCTATCTCTGGAGCAAGTTTACGGAGCAATCACATACTACCTTGCGAATCGCGAAACAGTTGAAGAATACTTGCGCCGGAGCGAGCGCGAGCACGCCGACACGGTTCCGCCCCTGAGCGAGACTGAGCCCCGGTTATATGACCAGTTGCAACGCGCTCGGGACCAAGTAGTGCCGCCGAAGCGGTGAAGGTTCGTTTCCAGGCAGATAACGATCTCAACCATGCCATTCTTCGTGGGGTTCTTCGACGCGAGCCGAGTATCGATTTCCGAACAGCAACCGTCTCCCGGCTGGCTGGCCTCTCAGATTTCGACGTTCTAGGGCACGCGGCAGCGGAGATGCGGCTGCTCGTCACGCATGATCGCAAAACCATGCCCCGGCATTTCGCTCAATTCCTGAGTATGGGAAATGACAGCCCTGGTGTGATTATTGTTTCCCAAAAAACTGAAGTTCGAGAAGCCATTGATACGCTGATTCTGATCTGGACCGCATCGGAAGCCGAGGAGTGGCGCAACCGAATTGCCGGGATTCCGCTTTTATGATTGGGGAGTTCGCGTCATGCTCGAAGATCTCAGTTTCTGAGGCGCGAGCGTAAGAGCGCTTTCTCGCTTCCATCACCACTTCTGTCGTTAAACACCGCCATCGGCTCTCCTTGGCCCGTCGATCACATAAGGCACAGCAGCAGCGATCTGTTCTCTCTTCGGCCGGTCGGTCTCGTTTCGGTCGTGTTATATCGTAGAAAAATGGTCGCAAGGCTCTCAGGCCGTGTGGCAGGGGAATACTCAGGAGGTTGTCTGTGCGTTCATTCAATGCTCTACCGATTGTGGCTTCAGTTTTCGCGCTCGCGTTCGCTCAATTTTGCTTAGCCCAGTCGTTTACTTCTTCGATCACGGGAACCGTTACCGACCCGACCGGAGCTGCCGTCCAAGGCGCCACGCTCGAACTGAAGGACATGGCAACCAATGATGTCCGCAACGCGACATCTGAATCGAACGGTGCGTATCAGTTCACAAACCTATCTCCCGGGACGTATCAGATCACCGCGACAGCGGCAGGTTTCAAGAGTTTCGCGCAGCAGAATCTCGTTCTCCAGGCGAACATTGCGGCTCACGTGAACATTTCGCTCGAACTCGGGAACACGCAGCAGAAAGTAGAGGTGACGGGCTCAGCAGTCCTCGTCGACACCGAAACCGCGAATAACTCGGTCACGCTGAACAGCCAACTCATCAACGCGCTGCCAAACAGCACCCGCAGCCCGCTGAACTTTGTGTTCGCCGTCGCCGGTACGACCGAAGCGCCCGGTGGCCAAACGCAGAAATCCGGATCGCTCGATCAGATGGCCAGTAACTTCGGGCTGAATGGAGGCCGTACTGGGGACGAATCGATTCTGATTGACGGCGCACCTTCTCAGGCGATCGACTGGGGAGGGCTGATGGTTTCTCCGCTCCAGGACTCGGTGCAAGAGCAGCAGATCATTGAGAGCACATACGACGCTCAATACGAAAGAGGCGGAGCGGGCATCGTCACGCTGATTACGAAGGGCGGATCGAATTCGTTTCACGGCGAGGCATACGACTATCTGCAAAACTCCGCGCTTAATGCGAACAGTTGGTTCAACAACAAAACTGCTACGGCCAAAGGACAATTCAAGCAAAACCAATTTGGCGGAAACTTCAGCGGTCCGCTTCTGAAACGCGCGAATCTATTTTTCTTTGGGGGATATGAGGGGCTGCGGCAGCCCAATACCCAGAGCACAGGGTTGATCACGGTCCCAACTGCGGCCGAGCGGGCTGGAAATTTCGCGGGCGTCGTGAACGCGGACGGCACCCCGGATCTGATCTATAACCCGTTCACGACAACGGCGACGACAGCGAACGCGACGGGCTTCACGCGAGCGCCATTTCGAGGGAACGTGATCCCCGCCAACCTCATCAATCCCGTCGGGCTGGCGATGGTCAACCTCTATCCGCTGCCGAATCGCCCCGGCCTGGGCGTAGCCCAAACCGACAATTACTTCGCGCAAGGTTCCGGTAACACCATGAACGACAAAATGGACACTCGCGTGGATTGGGAACAGAGTTCCGTCCATCGATTGTTTGTTCGTTGGTCAGATCGCTTCCGCCAAAGCCAAAGCCTTCCCTGCTTCTTCTGTAACGGCGCGGATACCGGGTTTGATCAAGCCAACAATGGTTTCCAAGTAGTTCTCAATGACACCGTAACGCCCAGCCCCACCTGGGTAATCAATTCGTACGTGAGCTACAGCCGGTGGAAAGAACAGCACACGGGGCAGGGCTTCGGTCAGGGTAATGCGTCGGAAATTGGGCTCTCGCCCTCACTATTCCAATCGCCGCTCTTGCCCTCGATTTCTGTGGATGGTCCTTATACGGGGCTGGGGAACACCGCCTTTCAGCAATATGTTCGCTATTCGAATACGATCCAGTCGAATATCACAAAGGTTTTTTCCAAGCACACTCTGAAGTTCGGCGGAAACTTCGATGACCAGAGGATCAACAGCATCAATCAAGCTGGCGGTTCTTTCAACTTCAGTGCCGCTCAAACGTCCTGCGATCCAGACGCCAGCGGCGTCTGCGCTGCCCAGAATACGTTCACGGGCGCAAGTGGAAATGCCATCGCATCCATGTTGCTCGGGACGGGATCGGGCGGCGGCACGGGCATCAATATCGATCCGGCCATGGGCGTGCATATTTTCGGAGCCTACATTCAAGATCAATGGCGTGTTAGTCAACGTTTGACGGTCAATGCCGGCGTGCGATACGAAAACCAGCGGCCTGCGACGGAGCGCATCAATCGCATCGACTACTTCAACCCCGGGGCTTTGAATCCGATCAGTCCCCTTGTTGAGCCTCTGCTCGGGCATCCCCTCTCCGGTCAAATCGAATATGCCGGCGTGAACGGTAATGATCGTTACGCCTGGCCGCCTGACAATCTCAACTTCGCGCCTCGAGCAGGACTGGCATACAAAGTCTCCGACAAGTTAGTGGCTCGCATCGGTGCCGGTATCTTCTTTCTTCCCGCGTCAGCGATGCTCACCTTCGACAATCCGGCCCAGTTTGAAGGCTTCAGTTCGTTTACCCCGTACCTCGCGACTACAAACAACGGATTTACTCCTCTAACCCTTGTCAGCAACCCGTTTCCGCAGGGCATTGCACAGCCCACCGGTAGCGCTCTGGGCGGGTTTACGCTGCTCGGGAACGGCGAAAGCCAGGTCTGGCCCAAAGCATCACACCCGACGCCCTATACGGAGCAGTGGAGCTTTGATCTGCAATACCAGCTCAGTAACCATTCGGTTTTTGAGATCGGGTACAACGGTAACCGCGGACGCAAGCTGTTGTACGGTAACCCGAATATCAACGCCGATCAGTTGCCCGACCAATTCCTGAATCTCGGATCGGCAACTCTCGACGCTCTGGTTCCGAACCCCTTCTACGGCATTATCGATCCGAACTCTTCGCTTGGCTCGCAGGGGCCCACCCCGGGCGGACCCCCACAGTGTCAACAACGTGGATGCATTCCCTACAACCAGCTGTTACGACCGTTCCCGCAATACACGTATCTGACCTGGACGCGTTCACTGCCAGGCGCACGGTCATCGTTTAACGCCTTGAATGTCAAATACAACCAGAACTTCACGGCGGGATTGAGTCTTCTGGTTACTTACCAGTGGTCGAAGGCGCTCGATAACGGTCCGGAGGATAACTTCGGATGGGCGACAGGCAACCAATGGCGCGACTCGTACAACACGATGCTTGACTACAACATCAGCACTCACGACGTTCCCCAGAGCTTTGCGACCGCGTTGGTTTATGATCTGCCTTACGGTAGGGGCAAGAAGTGGGGAAACACTGCTCCCGGAATTGTGAAAGAGGTTCTCGGGAACTGGCAGCTCTCGTCTGTCGTCCGGCTCGCGAGCGGCCTACCGATTCCAACAATGGTGAACTATGGCTACGGTAATCCGCTGGGTGATCTTTATGGCTTCCCGGTTGGCGATGCGGTCATACCCGACCTCGTCGGGAACCCCGCCGCCTCGACGTTTCAAGTCGGTCCTGGCAACACCGTCCCAGCTCCCGGCGCTAGCGTCACCGTGACCCGCGGCCCAGATAGTTGGATCAATCCGAACGCTTTTGCTGCGCCTGTCTACACAGCAATTAACGGCAACCCGAACGATCTCATTTATCGGAACGGAAATGCGCCCGCGCGGGATACGCGTCTTCGCGAGCGTGCCGCCCGGAATGTTGATCTATCCATCGCCAAGAATTTCGGAGGCGAACGATATCAGGCGTGGCTGCGCGGGGAGTTCATCAACTCGTTCAACTATGCGCAGTACAACAATTTCTGTACCGACGTGACATTAGAATCAGGCTGCGTTCCGTTCGGAGCGGCACAAGGGACGGAAAACCAGCCGCGTATCATTCAGCTCAGTTTGAAGTTGATGTTCTGAAATCCCCGCCACACACGCGTGGTTTGACGAGTAGACGAGTATAGGGCCGATGCCCTATACTCGTTCAAATTAGAGGGTCTTCGTATGTTCAGAAAGATTCATCCAGCGTTAGCTGTATTTATTCTTACGCTCGTTGCCGCTGTGGGTGCCTTTGCGCAAGCGGTTTCAGGCAACATCTCCGGCACGATTAAGGATGCCTCGGGTGCTGTGCTCCCGAACGCGGCGATTACCATCACCGATCTCGATCGCGGCACGGTCTTCCATACGCAGAGCAATCAAGACGGCAATTACGAGCAGACTCACCTGCTCGCCGGACACTATCAGGTGAAAGTCGAAAGTCCCGGACTGGGCGCCTTTACCGCGAATGCAACTGTCGAGGTAAACGCAACCACGCGTCTCGATGCCACGCTGACGCCTTCGAACGTAGCGACAACGGTGAATGTCACCGACGCGATTCCGCTGCTCACTACGGACCGTGCTGAGATCGCCACTACACTCACCGGCGCTCAGATCCGGGAACTTCCGGTGCTCGACCGCAACGTGACGAACCTAATTCTCGAGGTTCCAGGCGCACAGCTCAACTCCTGGGCTCACGCGGCCAGTGAAAATCCTCAGCAGGGCATTCAGGTCAACGTCAACGGCCTGTTCTTTTCCGCCAATGGTTTTATTCTCGACGGCACGGAAAACGAGAGCGCCATCCTCGGAATCGCAGTTGTCAATCCAAACATTGATTCGCTCCAGGAGTTCAAAGTCAGCACCAGCAACTACGACGCGGAGTTTGGCTCGGCTGCGGCTGCGCTAATCCAAGCGACCACACGATCTGGCACGAACCAGTTCCACGGGTCGCTCTTCGAGTTTTTGCGGAATAATTTCACGAATGCCGCCGATCCGTTCACTTCTCTGAACCCGCCGCTGCGTTGGAATCAGTTCGGCGGCTCTGTCGGCGCGCCGATTATCAAAGACAAGCTGTTTGGGTTCTTCGATTACCAGGGGACTCGCCGCCGCACCGGAGGCTCGCTAGTCACGACAGTGCCCACTGCAGCGGAACGGGCTGGTGATCTGACGGGCTTGCTCGGCGATTACATCTGCTCGAATGGCGCTGTTTCCGCCGGACCTTGCGCGGCCGGCACAGCTGTCCTTGTCCCGACGACAGAAGGGGGAACCGCTCCGGCGCGCGCGGGCATGGTATTCGATCCCAACACGGGCGATCCTGCGACTGGCGCGGGCCGGTCCGTCTACTCTACGAATGGCGTCGCAAATGTGATACCTGTTGCCGCGCCAATGGCGAAGCTGCTTTCTTTTTTGCCTGCTCCTAACTTCGGCACCGGTTACACGAATAACTACATCGCTTCCGGTGTTCAGAGTTTTGATACCGACCAGTACGACGGTCGCGTGGACTACAACTGGAGTGCGACGACGCATGCCTTCGCTCGCTATACGATTGCCGATTTCAACAATTTATCGCCGCCTGCGTTCGGCAATCTAGGCGGTGGTCCGGCGTTTTTCAACTTCGCAGGCGACTCGATCGACCGCAATCAGAGCCTGGCTGTCGGCCTGGATCACACTTTCAGTCCGACGCTCATAACGGATGCCCGGTTTGGATTCTACCGATATCGCATCCGGGTGCAGCCAAACGATGTCGGCACTACTCCGGCGGCAGATGCCGGGCTGCCGGGCTTGAACACGGGTTCTCCTGAGACAAGTGGAATGCCCGCCTTCTACATTAACGGCAACGGAGGCTTCAACTTCGGATATGGCCTCGGCGTGAATCAGTGTAATTGCCCGCTCAAGGAAACTGAGAACCACTTCCAATGGGTCAACAACTGGACGAAGATCCTCAATAACCATACGATGAAGTTCGGCATCGATGTACGGCGCGCGCAGCAGCAGCGCATCCCCAGCGATTCCCATCGATCTGGCGAGATCAACTTCAATGATTCGACAACCGGGGATGCAAACATCGACACTCTTGCGGGGGGCGTGGTAACTACCGGATCCGGTTTGGGCGCGTATCTGCTCGGTCTCCCTGGTTCGTTCAGCCGCTACTTTACGGGGTCAGGCTTTTATCCTGGAATCCGCCAAACTCGGTTATTCGCTTTTGCACAAGATTCGTGGCGAGTGACGCCGAAGCTCACCGTCAACTACGGGCTGCGCTGGGAGGACTATCTGCCTCAGGTGGCCGCGAAACCGGGCGGAATCGGAAGCTTCGATCCATCAACTGGCGACGTGCTCGCTGCGGGTATAGGAAATGTGCCCCGCAATTTGGGAGTGAAAGCCTATAATCTCGGCTTTGAGCCTCGACTGGGAATTGCGTATCAGCTTGACCCGAAGACGGTGGTTCGCACTGGGTTCGGCATTAGCGCCACCCCGATGGCCATGGGCTCGGTGTTCGGTCAAGGTGCCGACTACAACCCGCCGATCGTAAATCCGCAGAGTGTGAATCCGACTAATCAGTACACGCCGGTCTTCAATCTACTCACGGGTCCGCCTGCGCCGCCCAATCCGCCTGTTGGCACGACCGGCCGCTATCCGCTGCCCGATGGGATCGGGATCAATTACTACACGTGGCCTTTAGACGCGTATCGCATTCCAGAAGTCTATTTCTGGAATTTTACGGTGCAGCGCCGGATCACGTCAACGACGGCGGTCGAAGTTGCGTATGTGGGGAATGTCGGCCGGCACTTGTTCCTCTTCCTGAACGAGAACCAGGCGATCCCCGGTCCGGGTAGCGACTTCAATCTACGCCGCCCGTTTTATCTGCTGTATGGATTGACGCAGACCATCGGTCAAGTTTGCAACTGCGACAACTCGAACTACAACGCACTCCAGACGAAGTTACAGAAGCAGTTCTCGCATGGCCTCGATTTTCTGGTGACGTATACGTGGTCGAAGGCACTGGGCAACTCCGAAAATGCGGGCGGGTTCTCGAATAACTATGATGTCCGCGCGAGCTATGGACCGATGTCCTGGGATCGCACGCAGACGGTGACTTTCGAACATAATTGGGACCTTCCGTTCGGGCGGAATCGACGCTGGACTCTCGGCAACAACATGGTTGCAGACGCGGTTCTGGGCGGGTGGCGTCTCAGCGGCGTCCATAACTTCGGATCAGGCCTTCCGTTCACGCCTCTCGTTAGCAGCGCCCCGTCGGTGAACGCCGACTTCAATAATTTCCGGGCCGACGTAATCGGAAATCCGAGCGTTCCTAATCCGAGTGCTGCCATGTGGTTCAATCGCGCCGCATTTACGGCACCCGAGCAGCCTTTCCGTAACGGCACAGCGGGGCGTGACTCGCTCCGGGGGCCACGCTTAGCAGTCTCAAATCTGTCGCTCTCGAAAAACCTGATTCCAAGCGAACACTGGTCGCTAGAATTGCGCGCCGATGCGTTCAATGTCTTCAATCACGTAAACCTGGGTCTACCCGACGGCGGAACTGTATATGTAGATCAGAGCAACGCTGCGCAGATCACCAGCGTTCAAGTGCCGATGCGCCAAATGCAGTTCGGTTTGCACCTGCAGTTCTAGTTAGTAAACGGCGCGGTTTTGTTCGGTGCCTTTCGACCCCAGCGAGAAGCGAGGCTCGACGGCGGGCGTCGTTGCCCCGGTCACTCGCGCCGCTGCGTATTCCCCGACCGCGGGACCGTGCTTGAATCCGTGACCCGATCCGCCGCCCGCGATCCATACGTTCTCAAATGCGGGATGCCGGTCGATGACGAAATCGCCATTCGACGTGTTCTCGTACTGACAGACGCGTGAGTCGACGATGGGCGCGTTGGCTAAAGCGGGAAAACGTTCCGCGACATACGCACGTGCGGCCGCGATCTTGTCGGGACTGGTGAAGCGGTTTGTGGTGTCCGGGTCCATCTCGGGGCCGTGCTTGTCGAACGCCACTTTGAAGCCTCGATTTTCGAGATCCGGGAAGCCGTACATTCCGCGATCGTCGCTGAAGTCGATCCAGACCGGCATTTGCGGCGGCTCGAAGCTGCGGTTGCCAGCCGGAATTCCGAAGAAGAAGACCTCTTGGCGCGTGACGAAAATGCGGTGTCCCAAAATTCCAGGGAACACTTTTCCGAGCCACGGGCCGCAAGCAAACACATATGCATCGGCAGCTACCGGCTGGTCGCCGGAAGTCATAATTTGAGCCAGACGGCCTTTCCCTTCAGGTGTTCGCACTGTGGCGTGACGATACACTCCGCCGTCCCGGATGAACTGGGCGACAACCGCTTGGACCGCTTGCCGCGCCATGAGAGCGCCGCTGTTTGGTTCGAAGATGGCGCCAACATTTTCGCTTACATGAATCTGCGGATAGAGCTTGTTGAGATCGGAGGGAGACAGATCCTGAAACTCGATGCCGAGCTCGCGCAACGTGTCGCGGCTTTGGTGTGCGTACGCGTTGTCCGTCTTCGCCATCCATAAAACGCCCGTGCGATGCAGCAGGTCTCTTCCGGTTCGCCCAAAGAATGCGTCCCATAAGACCAGCGAGCGAATCGCCATTCGCGTGTAGACTTCGTCCTTTCCGTAGGACGCGCGAATGATTCGCGTTTCGCCGCCCGAGCTGGCGCGGCTGTTGGCGGGTCCGTATTCGTCCAGGAGCGTGACATTGTGTCCGGCGCGCCTCAAATGATAAGCGGTCCACGCGCCGAACGCACCCGCGCCGACGACAACGTACGATTTCGGGGGGTCGGCGAGCGCCGGGATGGCAGCCGCAGCAACGAGCGATTGCGCCATCTCCCGTCGACTCATTAGAATTCTCATTCCTTTAGTTAGCACAAAAAAAATGGCTGAGAGGATCAAACCTCTCAGCCGCAGAGGATCCGCGCTGCAGATCTAAATTTTCAGCGGTGGCCGCCGCCGTGTGAACCGCCGCCGCCGCTGAATCCGTGAGCGCCGCCGCCGGAGAAGCCACGGGCAGTTCCGCCGCCTACCGATCCCCGAACGGCGCCGCCACCGCGCGAAAAGCCGCCGGCCACTCCGCCACGGCCCACGAATCCGCGGCCTTCAAACGCACGTCCACCGTAGAACCCGCGGCCGTAAAATCCGCGGCCGTAGTATCCGCGATAGTAATGACCGCCCCACCAGTATCCGGGCCCGAAGTAGAAGGAGAAGCCCGGTCCCCAATAGTAGGGATAGCCGTAGTAAGGGTACGGATAGGCGTAAGCGTAATAAGGATATCCGTAGGGGCTGTACCCATACGGCGGCGGAGGCGGCGGAGCATTCTGGGCATATTGATTATTTTGCTGCTGGTTGTTGTCCGCCTGGTCGTATTCATTGGGCTGAACGTATCGGAAGGCCTGCGGCGAGGTTGTGGTTGAAATCGTGACCGGAGCTTCAATGCGGAACGTCAACACTTGTTCGGGATAAATGATGCTGGGGCGGCCGCGCGTAAGGAGCACGCCGAGCGTGCCTACAGCGAGACCAGCACCGGCTCCGATGGCTGCGCCGCGTCCCCAATCCGCGCCTGCGCCGATGGCCGCTCCCAATGCCGTCGTGCCGGCAATCGCGCCAGCGTCTCTGCCCACGGATGTGGGACCGCTGCGGCTAATCAACTGGGATTGAATCGGAATCTGCTGGCCATCGACCAGCGTGAGATCTGTCAATTGAACCCTGAGCCGGGCGACGCCTTCGATCCGGCCAGCTTTCTTTGCTTCCACAACGCGGCCACCGACGGTTTGGCCCGGTTCTGCGACGACTACGCCGTTGACGACGAGAGGCCTTACGAGAGTTGCGGCGAAGGCGTCACCGGCCTGGTTGCGGTCGGATGAAAGCATTTGGTTGACACGCACCGTAACAAAAGTGCCCTGCTGGATCATGAGCTGCGCTGGTATTTGATAGTTGTTCGACTGGTTGTCGGCTGGTTGATTATTGCCGGATTGATCGTAGTTGGGTTGCTGATTTGAATCCGGAGGATTATCCGCCGGGGGCGCCTGGTTGGGATCCGTGCCGCCGTTGTTCATATTCGTGCTGCCGTTTGGATAGACGGGGTAAGACGGGTTCGATTGATCCTGTGGTGGCTGGGCTTCGTCTTGCGCCGCGGTCGAGCTGGGTGGGGGCGGTGGGTCATCCACTCGCCGCCATCCGCCGCTAGAGGCCGTAGAGGTCTGCTGGTTGTCGGGCGGCGGGAGCCGGTGAATCTTGCGCGTACGCGAAACTTGCCACCGCGAATAGACCGAGCGTGACGTAGCAGGCTGCGGTCCGAACAGAACTGCCAGTAATCCGTGTCATGAATGCCCTCATTCTTCTCGACGGCCAATACAGTGCAAGCGTTTCGCCATCCCAAGTCATTGGGGTCTAAGTACTTATAAAATGTGCCACGGTTGCAATCCACCGGCGTGGTGGATTTGAGCCAGGCTATTCGAGGCGGCTGCGCAGGTGGTGAACGTATGTCTTGGCAGCGATTCCGAGCACGATAATGAGCGCGATGTAGAGGGCTGTGCCTTTGAGCGTGGCGAAGGCGGCGATCAGAAGCACGGCGTACAAGATCATTGCAGTGCGAAGGCCAATGATCGAGCGGGTTGGTTCGGGAGGATTCATTGTGCGGGCATGTTGTAGCTGAACGTAAAGGCGAGGCGAACCTGCAGGCCTTTGTAATCGGACGGCAAGGGCGGGAGCGGATTCGACATGCTGAGTCCAGCGACAGCGGCGCGATCGAGCGCTTCCGAGCCGGACGGGTCCGCTATGACGAGTTTTGGAATGCTGCCGTCGCGGTTAATAGCGAATTCTACAACGGCTCGGCCGCGACGGGTGCCGAGACGCACGCTTTCGGGAATGACCGTGCGCCAATTCGATCGCACGATGGCGAGGATACGCGCTAAGTACGGCTTGAAATCGGCGCCTTGAGGATCGCTTTGCAACTCAACTGCGGTGTGTTGGGCGGACGTACGGCCAATGGATCCGGGAGCTCCGGGCAAGGGCTCGGAGGGGTTGTCGTCGCTGATGACCAGCTTGCGGCTGTTCGCGTCCCGAGCCAGTGCGTCCATGGCAGATTGGACGCTGGGCTTAGGCGCCGCGATTTTGGGTTGCGTGTTGGGCGTCGGTTGCGGGCTGATGTCTTGAAACGGCTTCTTGGGCGCAGACGGCTACGGGCAGCGCCGGGGTCGGAGTCTCGTTGAGGGCGAGGTTCGGCGGCTGAGCGAGCACTTGGGGAGGAACAGCTTTCGCGACGGGCTGAGGGGCAGCCTGCTTGGGCAACTCGAAACGCCTTACACTCGGCGGGGGAGCAGGCCGACGCGGCTGCGATGTTCGGGAGGCGAGGAGGTCTGCGAGATCGATCTGCTTCGATGGCTTCTGGCGGTTGGGCGCCTTTTGGGTGAGCAGGTCGGGAGGCATATAGAGGATAGTTCGCTTGAGAACGACGGTGCGCTCAGGCGCGGTGCGCCGGACGAACGTCGAAACCTGAATGAAAGCAAAGAAAAGAAGAATGTGGAGAGTGGCCGAGGCGGCCAAGATGGCGGCCCAGCGGGAGCCTGCGCGCTCGTTCGGCCATTCGAGGAGGAGGTTTAGCTCGGGCTCGGTGGTCTGAAGCTCGACCGTTTGGGTTTCCATACTGCTGAAGAAACGCTTAGCGGGGTCGACGTAGGGTTTGAGCCACTAAGTGTGCGTGCTCATTGATCTTAGCAAGAATTGCCTCGGCTACGCGAAGGGTTGTGGCGGCTTCGAAGCCATCGACCTTAGGGCGTGAGCGGTTGCGGACGGCAGTAAAGAACGCCGCGAGCTCGAGTTGGAGGGGCTCGCCGGGGTGGACGGGCAAGTGATCGAAGCCAAATTGCGGAACGAACCCAGCTGGGGGACCATTTTGCCAAACGAACTCCCCTAGGGACGGATTGGGTTCGTTTTTGCGAATTGAAACGCGAAGGGCGTCCTGGCGCTGGTAGTCGAGCGAGATGTACTCGCCCGGCTGAAACAGACGGAGCTTGCGGACCTTCTCGGTCGAGATGCGGCTGGCGGTTAAATTGGCCACGCAGCCCGAGGGAAATGAAAGACGAACGTTGGCGATGTCGACGCGGGGCGAGAGGACGGAGATTCCGGCGGCTCGGATCTCGTCGGGCAGCTCTCGCGTGAAGCTCAGGACGATGTCGAGGTCGTGAATCATGAGATCGAGCACGACATCGATATCGAGACTGCGCGGGGTGAAGGTGCTGAGGCGGTGGATCTCGAAAAACAGCGGAACCGTGAGGGCCTGTTCCAAAGCCGTTACCGCTGGATTGAAGCGCTCGAGATGTCCAACCTGCAGGATGCGGCGATTCTGCTGGGCAAGCCGGGCGAGGCGCTCGCCTGCGGCAGAGGAATCGGCGATGGGCTTTTCGACCAGTACGTCGATTCCGGCTTCGAGCAATGGCGCGGCGATTGGCTCGTGAGTGATGGTCGGGGTGGCGAGAATTGCGGCGTCGATTTTGCCGAGAAGGTCTTCCGTGTTGCCGACGGCGCGGGAACCATACTGTTCTGCGAGCTGGCGGGCTCTATCGAGATCGGTATCGACGATGGCGACGAGGTCGGCCTGGAGAAGCTGCTTGATGGCGCGGACATGGTGGCGGCCGAAGCTTCCGGCGCCGATGACGGCCACACGAATCGAGCTCATAAAGGTGGATAGGCTACGACGGCAATACCGGCCTCATCGGCCCGTTTCAGCATGTCGTCTTTATCCAACAGCAGAGTGCGTCCCGCGTCGACGGCCAGAGCTGTGGTTTGGGTTTCGATCATGGTCTCGATGGTCGACAGACCTGCAACGGGGACGTCGAAGAGCAGGTTTTCGCGCCCGCGCGAGGCTTTGACTAAGCGCAGGGTCTTGCCATTCGTGAGTGACGCGGCACGGCGCAGCATGGCATCGGTTCCTTCCATCGCCTCGACGGCGACGC
The DNA here is from genome assembly GCA_963803455.1 of uncultured Acidobacteriaceae bacterium. Lineage (GTDB taxonomy): Bacteria > Acidobacteriota > Terriglobia > Bryobacterales > Bryobacteraceae > Bog-105. The sequence continues at coordinate 605,694 of CAWDMK010000001.1, forward strand.
AGGCCTTTTCGCTGACGGCGACACTCTGGCCGATATCGATTGACGCGAGCATCGACGCGATGCGGCGGCCGTAGGCTATATCCGATTCTTCCTCTTTATTCAGTTTGCGTTGCGTCAGGACGCCTTCAGCAGCGAGCAGACGCTTGAGCAGGCGCGTGGAATCGACAAGCTCGATTCCTTCGTCATGGAGAACTTTCTGGATGCCGCCGATGAGCGCGGCGGTGTTCTTTTCCTTGAGAGACATCAGCAGCTTGAACAGACGCCAGTCGGGAGTAATGGAAGAAAAGATGCTGACGTGTTTGACTTGGCCGGCCATCATCACTTCGGAGACTTGCTCGCGTTTGAGGATGTCGATGAGTTTGCCGAGCTGGCCGATATTGATCCAATGCAGCGAGGCGGCATGCTGCGCGATTTCCGGTGAGGCCTCGTTCTCGATCGCGATGACGACGACTTCGTGTGCTTCGTGCTTCGCGGCCTGGAGCGCGAGAAGAGGGAAGCGGCCGTTTCCGGCGATGATTCCGTAGCGCGGACGCAAATCGCCAGGCAAAGAGATCCTACTTGATAAATCCGCGTTGCGAGCCGCGGATGAATTCGAGCAGCTCTTCGACTTCGGTAGTTCGCGGGATCTCTTCTTTGATGCGAGCGAGAGCTTGGGTGGTGTTGAGGCCGGAGCGGGTCAGGATGCGGAATGCATTTTGGAGCGCTTCGATGGAATCGGAGGAGAAGCCGCGGCGCTCGAGGCCGATACGATTCGCACCGTAGACTTCGACGTGGTGGTCGGAAGCGGTGATTGAATAGGGAAGCACGTTCTGTTTGATGACGCTGTAACTTCCAATCATGGCGTGACGGCCGATGCGGCAGAACTGATGAATGGCGCTCAGACCGCCGATGTTGGCGTAGTCCTCGACTGTGACGTGGCCGGCGAAGGTAACGCCATTCGCCAGGATGACATTGTTTTGAATGCAGACATCGTGCGCGATATGAACATAGGCCATGAGGAGATTGCCGTCACCGATCGAAGTGACCATTCCGCCGCCTTCGGTGCCGCGGTGAATGGTGACGAACTCGCGGATGGAGTTTAGGTTGCCGATACGGGTTTCAGAGGGCTCGCCTTTGTATTTTTTATCCTGCGGCGCGACTCCGCAAGAGCAGTAGGGATAGAAGATGTTATCGTCTCCGATTGCGAGCTTGCCTTCGAGATAGACGTGCGCGACGAGACGCGTGCGCGCGCCGATTGTAACGTTGCTACTGATGATGCAGTACGGGCCGATTTCGGCGTCGAGAGAGATTTCGGCGCGAGGGTCGATGAGTGCGGTCGGATGAATGGCCATCCCGTAAGCGCGAGTTGAGAACGGCCTGGCTCAGACCATCTGATGCTCGGGCAGCTCGATCATTGGCGCGGGTTCAGAGGCACGATCGGTGAGCTTGCACATGAGGCCGGCTTCGGCGACGACTTGGCCCTCTACGGTGGCGACTCCCTTGATTTTCGCGACGGTGGTTTTGAGACGGATCATTTTCATTTCGATGCGCAACTGGTCGCCGGGGACGACGGGCTTGCGGAATTTGGCGTCTTCGACGGCTGCGAGGAACATGATCTTGCCGCGAGTGTGAGGCGCGAGCTTTGCAACCAGGATGCCCGAAACCTGGGCCATGGCCTCGACGATCATGACACCGGGCATGACGGGGTAGTTCGGAAAATGGCCAGTGAAAAACGGCTCATTCACGGTGACGTTTTTGATGCCGACGATCGAGTCTTCGGTGATGTCGAGAACCCGATCGACGAGCAGCATCGGATAGCGATGCGGCAGTATGTCACGAATCTCCTGAACGTCCATGGATGCCATGGCATTATAACAACGCATGCATCCTTACATCCGCTACGCCATTGAGAAGCAAGCAGAAATAATCGCGCTGATCAAGGAGATGGTGGAATGCGAATCGCCGAGTGATTCGGCTAAAGGTGTGAACCGGTTCGTAGATTTGGTTGTGGAGAAGACGAGGGATATCGCAGTGGCCAAGGTGTTCACGCCAGACGGGCGCGGGAAACACTTGCGGTTGGAATTCAAGCTTCCGGGCGGCAAGAGACGCAGACAGATTTTGGGCTTGGGACATTCGGATACAGTGTGGCCGATGGGAACGGTTACCAGCATGCCGGTGCGCGAGCGTGAGGGGCGGTTGTGGGGACCGGGCGTGCTTGACATGAAGGCCGGGCTGGCGTTTTTTTTCTATGCGGTGCGTGCGCTGCGGGACTTGGATGTTCCGATTGCGCGGCGCGTGGTGCTGCTGATGGTTTCTGACGAAGAAGTGGGGAGCGGGACATCGCGTGCGCTGACGGAGAGGGAAGCGAAGCAAAGCGACGTTGTGCTGGTGCTCGAGCCAGGAACGGGCCTGAGCGGGAAGCTGAAGACGGCTCGCAAGGGAGTTGGAAATTACACGGTGACGATCGAAGGAATAGCGTCGCATGCGGGCGTCGATTTCGGTAATGGCGCGAGCGCGATTCTAGAGGCGGCACGACAGATCGAAAAGATTGCCGGATTTACCGATTTGAGGCGCGGGATCACGGTGAATCCTGGGGTTGTGAGTGGAGGAACGCGGACGAATGTAGTCGCGGCAGAGGCACAGGTAGAGGTTGATCTCCGAGTCGTGCGCCTAAAAGATGCCGCGCGTTTGGACAAGAAGTTTCGCGCGCTGCGGCCGGTAGACAAGCGATGCCGGATTCGGGTAGAGGGCGGGTTGAACCGGCCGCCGATGGAACGCACAAAGGCGATTGCGAAGCTGTTTCGAAGCGCGAAAAAGATGGGAGCGGAGTTAGGGATCGAATTAGAAGAGTCCCTGACGGGCGGCGGGTCAGACGGAAATTTTACGGCCGCGCTGGGCGTTCCGACGCTCGATGGATTGGGCGCGGTGGGCGAAGGCGCGCATGCTGTGAATGAGAGTATTTTGGTCGACCGGATTGCGGATCGGGTGGCGCTGCTGATGAAGTTAGTGGGCGAGTTATAGGCCAGCCGATTAGCGGAGATCAAACGTGGACTCTTAGCCCGGATGCTCGTGTCAGAACTCAAGGCGGCCCTGAAACGCGATCATACGAGGAGAGCTGTCGCCGCCCAGGCCGACACCGAGAAGCCCAGTGGGCGGAGAGGTGGTAGACGTAAGCGCCCCGAAACCGGTCTGGGTGGAGCGATTTCCAGGTATTCCCGCAATGACATTGGCCGGCAGAGCGAAATTCGGATGATTGAACACATTGAACAACTGAGCTTCGATACGAAGCTTCACGCGCTCGTTTACTTGGAACCCCTTCGTTAGGTAAAAATCGCTCGACAGAAAGTCCGGACCTCGCAAGGCATTTCGACCGAGATCGCCAAACTGGCATGAGCGCGCAGTATCGCCACCAATGCACGTACCCGTACTGGGATCAACAACCGAAGCAAAGGCGTCCGGGTTCAGCCATTGAATCGAACCTGGTTGCGTCACACCCGAGATCGTGTTGTGCTCGTAAACGGGAACACCGGGAACCAAGCTGGCGTATTGCGGACCGCTTCCATTCACAATCCCCTTTCCATTCGCGGCGTATCCGGCGCTGAGCACGGAGAATGGAACACCGCTGTGCCAAAAGCCCGTGCCTGAGATTTGCCATCCGTTGATTGCGTAACTGAGCATTCGATTGCGAACCTTGAATGGCAGTTGATACACGTAATTGCCGGTGAGGTTGTGACGAATATCGTAATCGCACGGACCCCGCTCGCGTGCGAGGCCGCCTGGAAGAGGGGACAAAATACCGCCTGCTGAGAATTGCAGAAAACCACCGTTTGAGACGGTGTCGATGCAATGACTCCACGTGTAGTTCGCCTGAACCTGGAAACCGTAACTCAGGCGCTTTTCAGCCGAGAGTTGCAGTCCGTTGTAATGGCTGTTGGCGCCCGTACTGAGTTGCGTGACCGCGCCGAACCGCGGATCGGTCGAGTGGCTGTAGGGAAAAGGCGAAAAACAGCCTTGGCACACAGTTTGGAATCCGTTCACTTGAGTGGTATACGGCTGATTGACAGCCCTGGTACCAACGTATTGCGCCCTCAGGTTCGTATTCGTGCCGAGTTGCCGCTCAATACCGAAACTCCATTGCATGAAGTACGGGGCGTGGAGTTCACCTGTGGGAACGGCTGTGATCGAGACGGGCGGCAGACACGCGCCAGGACGCGCTAGCGCCGACCCGCATGAAGGCGCAGCGTGTTGAAACCCTGACTTAAAGATCTGATTGGCAGCCGCGGTTGCATCGATGGCGCTGTCGGGAACGCCGGGAGCAATCGCGAGGCCGCCCACAGTGCCTAACTGGCCGCCTTGAAAAGCGTTTACATATGGCGGATTACTGCCGACCGTGTCAACCACGCTTCCAGGTAGCAGATCACTGAAAAGTCCGAAGCCGGTACGGATGACCGTATGCGGCCTCACTTCCCAGGCGATTGCCGTTCTCGGCTGCAGGATCGCCGGTGGTGTTGACGCAAACACGTTTCCGAGATGCGTTTGAATAACGGAGCTCAGCGGTTGATTGATATCGTGTGAGATTGCATCAAAGGCGGCAGGAAGGCGTGCAACCGAGTTGTGGGGATTCGTGGGATTCGAGTTGGTTGTCGACCGTACGCCGAAGGTCCATGTGGCTGTGGGAGTGAGCGTCCATTTATCCTGCGCATACAAATCAAGGTTTAAGAAGTTGAAGGGCTGCGAATCCGCGAGAGGATAGGTTTCACTAGCCGTTGACGCGACGCCATAGATGAACTGTGGGAGGTCCGTGTAGGTGACCGTCGGCACGGTACCTTGTCCGAAGTCGTAGTCGTTTAGGCGGAAGATGCGCGTATTCGTGCCAAAGCGGAGTTCGTGCGCCCCAAGTGTCCACGCTAAGTTGTCGTTCAGGAAGAAGCGCGAAGCGGTGCGGCCTTGCACCCAGGTGTTATCCAGCCCGCCCAGTTTGGTGAATGGCGCGGCAGGCCCGGTTCCTTGGAGAACGATCGGAAATGCGGCTAGAGTCTTTTGCAAATTTGCCGGACCAAACAGGCTTTCATACCATGAAAATGCAGGATTGAAGTAGTTGACCAGGTTTGGTGAGAACACGTCAGTGTAACCGATAGCGAAGGAATAGAGCGGCTGCGGCGAAAGCGCATCAAACAGCGGGTTGATGGGATCCGTGTAAGCCGCTTGAAGCCCACCATCGTACTGAAAGCGGTACCAAGTGCTATTTTTTTCGTTGATGTTGTAATCCGCGCGGGCCGTTTGGACCTGTTCATGGTCATCACTGGAGCGCGAGATGCTTTGCCGATTGGCGCAGCCGTTGCCGTTCGGAGTGGCCCCGGTCGCGGCACTCCCATCACTGTTAAAAGGACATCCGAGGACGGCGAGGGGCGTGCCCGCCGTATTTCGATATAACGCGAGTAGCCTTCGGTAGAAGGGAATAAGCTGTGGTTCAGCAGGGTACACCGCCCCACTCACAACATCACGGCCCCCGATCGCAAGTTGCTGCAGGACGTAGCTGCCGAATTCGCGTGTCGGCACGGTAGCCGGAGTGATGATTGGGAGGGCAATGCGTACCCATTCAGAATCGAAAAAGAAAAACAACTTGTCGTGAACAATGGGACCGCCGATGCTCCCTCCGAAGTGGTTTACAGTCGACCGCGGCTTGTGGTTTCCCGCCGTCGCATTCGTGAAGAAATCCGCCGTATTGAATCGAGATCCGTTCCACAGCTCATATACATTTCCGTGGAACTGGTTGGTTCCTGACTTCGTGACATAGTTCACCTGGGACGCACCATACCGGCCTTGGTCGACTGCGTAAGACAGCGTATTGACCGTCACTTCCGCAATCGAGTTCAATCCCAGAACCAGGTTGGTGGAAAGGCCGCTATTGAGGTTTGTCAGTGGATCGTTGGTTTCCAAGCCATCCACAATGTAGCCATTTGCCAGTGCTGGAAGCCCGTTGAATTCGAGATTGCCGTATCCGTTCGTCCCTCCCACGAAATCATTCCCGCTACCGGCGGTATTGATCAGTGCGCCAGCCGCAAACTGCAGTGGATAGGTCAGATCGCCTCCTGGGTTTGGCAGGTCCTCCAATGCTCGGGCTGACAGAGTGCTCGAAGTGTTCGGATTTTCCGTATTTAGGAGGGGAGCGTCTCCGGTGACGGTCACGTCCTCCTTGAGACCGTGAATCGCGAGAACAACGTCGACGGACTGCGTCCGCCCCAGCCCCGCCACGACGGGCTTCGATTGCTGTTCCTCGAATCCGGGCGCGGATACTTGAACAGTATAGATACCCGGCTTCAATTGAGGGAAGCTAAAGGATCCGGCGTTATCGGTTACAGCGTTGCGCTTGACCCCGTTCTCGGTTCCGGCAACGCTAATGCTTGCTCCCGGAACGGGGCTGCCCGTTGCATCCATTACGTGCCCTGAGATCGCGGTTGTGGTTTCGCCTTGGGCATGTAGGAATATGGGAAGACACAGAAACCAGACGGTACAGGTGAATTGTACCCAGACGAATTTAGCCATACCTAAACATACTCTACGCAACCGGAGATTTTCCTGTTAAAATGAGCACACTCGTAGGTTTCGGCGTGCCTAACGTCAATAAGCTGAACAATACGGAGTCCCCAGATGACTATCTGAAGGCGATCTTCGCGCTTGGCGGCGCTGAAGAAAAGAACGTGACCAGCAACGCGCTGGCTGAACGCCTCGGCGTTCGTGCCGCGTCCGTTACCGGTATGCTGCAGAAATTAGCAACTAGCCAACCAGCGTTCGTCAGATATGAAAAACATCACGGCGCGCGCTTGACGGTGGCTGGCAAAAGGCGTGCTCTGGAAGTTATTCGTCATCACCGATTGATCGAGCGCTTTCTTCACGAATTCCTCGATTACGGATGGGATGAGGTGCACGAGGAAGCCGAACGCCTGGAACACTTTATCTCGGAGAAACTGGAAGACCGCATTGCAGCGAAGCTGGGAGACCCTGCGGCCGATCCCCATGGTCATCCGATTCCCGAGAGGAGCGGCGCTTTTGGCACACGGGAGGAAATACGCCTCATGCAGTGGGCGTGTGATGTTCCGGCTCTCATCAGCAGCGTGTCCGATCGGGACCCCTCGGCGCTCCGAGATCTGGAACGGGTCGGGCTCAGGCCGGGAACGCTAATTGTTGTTCAGGCAGGTGCCCGGAAATCATCGATGTTCGTCCAGATCAACGGACGCACACAGCCAATCCGTTTGAGCCAGCGACTGGCGGAGCAGATTCGAGTCATCCCAGCACCCTCGTGAGGAGGTGGCCGCTGGTTCAGCACCCGAACCCTGATCGTAATACTTAGGCCGGAGTACGCGGGGCGGTTCGCAAAAGTTAGAAATGTGCGCTCCGCTTACAGGGTCGACGGATTGTAGGAGAGCTACCGAAACTCTACGCTTTCTAGCGCTGGTACACTAAATGACGATACCCTTTTCCGGACGACTGGGGCTTGTGCGTTTGCGCGTGCGAACCGAACCGGGGAAAAGGCCGCGCACGCCACGCGAGCGCAAGATTCTAGAAGGAGTTTCGCAGGTTCCATGAAATACATATTTACGTCCGAATCGGTCACCGAGGGGCACCCCGATAAGATCGCGGACCAGGTGTCGGATGCCGTATTGGACGCGGTGATGGCCGAGGATCCGTTGGGCCGCGTAGCTTGCGAAACGCTGGTTACAACCGGTATTTGCATCGTCGCAGGCGAGATCACGACGAAGACGTACGTGGATATTCCCAAGCTGGTTCGAGGCGTGATCAACAGCATCGGCTACACGGATGCCGCGTTCGGGTTCGATTGCAAGACCTGCGCGGTTGTGAATATGATTCAGGCGCAGTCGCCCGATATCGCGATGGGGGTCGATACAGGCGGTGCGGGCGATCAGGGCTTGATGTTCGGCTATGCCTGCGATGAGACGCCGGAGCTGATGCCTTTGCCGATCATGCTGGCGCATAAATTGGTGCGGCGGCTGAGCGAGGCACGTAGGGAAGGCGAGCTGCCGTATCTGCGGCCGGATGGGAAGAGCCAGGTCAGTGTCGAGTACGTGGATGGCAAGCCGAAGCGCATCGACGCGGTCGTGGTCTCGACGCAGCACGACGACGACATTTCGACTCAGCAGATCCGGGATGAGGTCAGGAAGTACATTATCGACCGAGTGATTCCAGCGGACATGGTGGATTCGCGCACGGCGTTTCACATCAATCCAACAGGGCGATTCGTGATTGGCGGACCGCACGGCGATACGGGATTAACTGGGCGCAAGATCATCGTCGATACGTATGGAGGGATGGGGCGGCATGGAGGCGGCGCTTTCTCCGGTAAGGATCCGACGAAGGTGGATCGTTCCGCGTGTTACATGGCGCGCTATCTGGCGAAGAATATTGTGGCTGCGGGTCTCGCCTCAAAGGCGGAGGTGCAGTTGGCCTACGCGATCGGTGTTGCCGAGCCGGTCTCGGTGATGGTGAATACATTCGGAACCGGGAAAGTGGAAGATCAGCGGATTGCTGAACTGATTCGGGAGAATTTTTCGCTCACGCCGGCGGCGATGATCGAGCACTTGGATCTCAGGCGGCCGATCTACCGCAAGACCGCGGCGTTTGGCCATTTCGGCCGAACGGAAGAGACATTCAGTTGGGAAGCGACAGATAAGGTTGAGGTTCTTCGCGAAGCTGCTCAACTTTCTGTTGCTGTTGTCTAGAGCGCCGCGTTAGCAACTGTGCCCACAGAAGTCGATTGCAAGCGTTCGCTCGAAATCGAGGTTCCGCTTGAAGAAGTGGAGCGGGCGAGAGAGCGCGTCACGAATTCCATTAAGCAGCGGGTTCGGCTTCCGGGCTTTCGTCCGGGGAAAGCGCCGATCAGCCTTATTCAATCCCGCTTTCAAAGCGAGATTCGCAGTGAAGTCCTCGAAGCAGTGCTTCCGCAAGCGTTCCGGGACAGAGTGCAGAGAGAGGACCTGAAGGTCGTCGGAACTCCCGATGTTTCGGATCTTCAGTTCGAGCCCGGCCAGCCGATTCGGTTCAAGGCGGTGTTCGAGGTGGCGCCTCAGTTCGAGCTGGGAGAATATCGCGCGCTGCCGGTGAAGTATGAGGAGCCGACCGTTTCGGATGAAGAAGTCACGAAACGGCTCGAGGCCATGCGCGAGAGTAAGGCTGAGTATGTGAATCTCGACCCTCGGCCGATTGAAAACGGCGACTTCGTACTGGTGCATCTGAAATCGCTTTCCGGGCTGGCGGAGCCGATCGATCAAGACGTCCAGATTCAGGTTGGGGCGGAAGATACGCTGCCGGCGTTCACAGAAAACCTGGTGGGTGCGAATCCGGATGAAGTGAAAGAGTTTGACCTTACTTATCCGGAAGACTACGCACAGGAGCGGATGGCCGGAAAGACGGTTCGGTTTGAGCTGACTCCGAAGGTGCTGCGGCGGAAAGAGCTTCCCGCGCTGGACGATGAATTTGCCCGGGATCTGGGCGACTATCAGACGCTCGAGGAATTGAAGGAAGCCGTCAAGAAGTCCATTTTCCAGGAGAAGCAGTACGTTGCGCAGCGGGAAGCGAAAGAGGCGCTTGTCGACAGGCTGGTTGAAGGCAATGAGTTTCCGGTTCCGGAGGCGTACATCGACCGGCAGATTGAGAACCAGGTACGGGCGCAGTTGCACGAGCTGGCGGGCCACGGCGTTGATCCGAAGGAACTCAAGCTGGACTGGCAAAAGGTGAAGGAGAGCCAGCGGGAGAAGGCGCTGAGGAACGTGAAGGCTTCTCTGTTGCTCGAGAAGATATCGGATAAAGAGGGTATCAAGCCGACGAAGGACGAAGTTGACCGCGAGGTGCAGCGGATCGCGCGACAGGAGCGCGAGGCGGTGCCAGTGGCGCGAGCGCGTTTAGAGAAGGAAGGAATGCTGGCGCGGATCGCGGACCATATTCAGGCGGAGAAGACGCTGCAATTTTTGTTCGATGAGGCGCGGAAAGAGGCCTAAAAACCGGCGGTGTGATTACTAAGCTCTGATTGACAATCTCGATCCCCACTCTCACTGGAATCCGCGGCGGCACGTCGGGCCCGGAAAATATATGGCTGGAATTCCGGTTCCTGAATCACCTTTCCCCCACATCCCGTACATCCCGAGGTAGGCGTAGTTTCGGTCTAGCAAAGCGCAAACACATACTTCTATCAGCAGTGGAGTAGAAGGATTAAGACTCGTACTTATACGCGTAGAGTGGCCCCGAAATCTTCTTTAGTGTATTTCGATATCCTAGAGAATCAATTTTGCAGAGCTCACCTTTACTACTCGTTTGCTTGACGCAGATCGCTGCCCAATTCGCTCCAGCGGCAACGGTTTGCGGTGATGCCGATCTTTCGAAGCGGGCCCACCGAGTCTACGTCTCACCCGAAGGCAGTGATTCCGGCGTCTGCGGTCAGGAACCGCGCTCGGCTTGCAAAAGTATTCAGCAAGGAATCAGCAACTGCAAAGGTGAAGACTGCGCTGTATTGGTGCGTTACGGGACGTATGCGCCTCCAACATCGATCGAACTTGCGGATGGCATCAGCGTTTACGGTAGTTGCAGATTTGACGGCGACGACCGCAAATACCGCTCGATGATCCTCGGCCGCCCGGCTATTTGGGCAAATAACATCCAGAAGCCGACTTTGGTGCATGGGTTCGTGATCATCGGAACTAACGCCACCTCTCCTGGTGAAGCGAGTATCGCGATTGTGGTCAGCAACAGCAAGGGACTGACGCTCAGTCACGACGTTGTGGCGAGTGGAAAAGGCGGTGATGGGAGCAACGGGGGCTCACCAGGCGCTGCCCTTTCAGGCGGCTCTGGACAGTTACCGCCTAACCAAATTACCGGCGGTGCGGGCGCAAGGGCTTGTCCGGCAAGTCCGCCTGCTGGGTCCGCTGGCGATGGCGGGCGTGGCGCGGATGAGCAGCAGATTTTCAGTAAGTGTTTTGGCAGCTCGTGTGATTGCGATAACAACAACTATCCGAACAGCCTCGGCAAAGCGGGCCAGGATAGCGGCGGCGTTCGGGGTGGCGCTGGAGGCGGAAGAGGCACTTCAGGGTGCCGGTGTGTAGGTGCCACCCGCGGTAGCGGCGACGGGCCGGGAGGTGAAAACGGACGACCGGGTCCATGCGCGAGTGTAGCCGGCAAACCGGATTCCAATAACAAGGGGGTATTCAACGGGATTGCCTGGGCTCCAACTCGTGGCGGTGCTGGTTCATCCGGCCAAGTCGGCAGCGGAGGCGGAGGCGGCGGCTCCGGGGGCATGGGCGTGTACGCGGCCCTGTTCGAGAAAACAATCGACTACTCCGGGAAGCCCGGCGGAGGCGGTGGGGGCGGAGGTTGCGGTGGTGGTGCAGGCAGTGGAGGCCTCCAGGGCGGCGCCTCGATTCCTCTTGTGTTGTTGAATTCGTCGGTCGCTGGACTTGCGGACGCAAACGCTTTCGTGCCGGGACCCGGTGGCCGAGGCGGTAGCGGCGCATCCGGCGGCAAAGGTGGAAGCGGCGGAGAAGGGAGCGTCGGACTCGCTGGGCGTCAAAAGCAAATTAACGGGACATGTAATGGCACAGTCCCGGGGAGCGGCGGTCGAGGAGGAAACGGCGGACAAGGCGGTGCGGGCAGCGGAGGCGCGGGCGGAAACGGTGGGCCCTCTTTTGCGATTGCGCTCGTGAATTCCGCGCCCCTTTCTGCTCACGGGCTCACCATCTATGCAGCTCAGCCGGGCGCGGGGGGCGCGCTAGGCGCGGGTGGCCAGAACGAGCCCGCTCAATGTAAAGCCGCCGATGGTCAGGCTGGGTTAGCCGGATTTTCTGATAACAACAACTCGATCGTCTCGTTTACTTCAGCGGGAGCATCGCTTGGGAGCGAGCAATGAGCAGCCAGGGTGAAGTGTCGAGTCCATGCGAGCGGGGAGTCATGCGCGTTGCGCTACTCGCTCCTTTCCTCGTACTCGCAGCCAGCGCACAGAATCTGACCTGCCAGGCCCCCAGTTCACCGCCGGGACCGGATTTCCATGGCCAAACCATCAAACACGGAAACTTCGCTTACAAAGACCTGACCAATGCCAACTTTTCCGGTTCAACTCTAATTGCTCCATTCTTCGACTTCGCGAACCTTACAAGCGCCAATTTTCAGGGCGCAACCATAGTGAATGACCCCTCGAATCCGGCCTTGGTCGCCGATTTTAGTTTCGCTAAACTGGACGGCGCCTGCTTCCTCGCCGTCCAATTCGACGGCCCCACTTACTTCACGAGCGCCTCGCTCACATGCGCTGATTTTTCTAAAACAGATCTTAGCGCCGGAAACGCCATCTTTGGAGAGAGCCCTCTTACATTCGATCGCGCAAAAACAAATTGCCGTTTGGCATTCCGGGGAAGCGTCATGAATTGCGAATTCCTCAGCGACTGGCGCTTTCTCGATCTAAGCGGCGCTGACATAAAAGCCTGCTCCGATCAGCTTGCCGGCCGCGATCTGTCAGGCTCAAAACTTGATTCCGTCAATCTCGCAGGAGCGAATCTCGACGGCACGAAATTCGTGAAAGCGGATCTCAGCAGCGCCATCCTTGACAAAGCGAGTCTCGAGCGCGCCGATCTTTCCTACGCCATCTTGCTCGGCGCGCACCTGAATCTCGCGAATCTAACCGGGGCCAACCTCTATCACGCTTTTCTTTCCAATGACACACCCTCGGGGATCACGAACGCTGCCTCCGTTCGCCAGGCCCATTTGAAAAATGTCAACCTCTCGTTCGCCCAACTGAGCGGCGTGGACTTTACCTATTCAAACTTCTATGGCCATGATCCGGCGGGAACGGGTGTTTGCAAGACTGCGCCTTCACGGGATAAATGCAGGGAAGCCCCTTCCAAGAATTATGAAGGGTTCACTTGTGATTGCGCTTCTGGGCACGCGGCGATAGTTCGGCAGACGAAATTCTCGCGCGCCTATCTGTACGGAGTGGATTTCACTTCTGCCGTAGGCCAGGGCGTTGATTTCACAGGGGCTGTTCTCACCGGATCCAACTTCGCCGGTGCGACCATCTCCTCAGATCCACAGTCGGGGACTGCCTCAACGTTCTTCCGAGCCTTCTTGCAAGGCTCAAATCTGGACGGCGCCCAGCTCGAAGGACCGCCCGAATCTATCCGACGCATTCGTGGACTTCACCCCGGGCGGAAATAATCTTTATATATTCCTGGACGGCGCTAATCATAATCAGTTCACTTGCTCCGATTGCGACCCGCCCACCGGAAGGAACGTCTGCGTGCTCGTGAACTATCCGGAGCCCACCAAAGTGCCCGAGACCACAGCGCTCACTTGTCCCAGCGGCTTTATCGGTGACTGCGGCCCACCTGATCCTAGTGGCGCCAATCCCAATTGGAAAAGCCGCATCTCAGACCTCGGAGCCCCACCGGCTGGGGTGCCACCCGCTTGGTATGAGCACGACGCAACATACTCAAAGGCACCCGAAAACCCCAACGTTATCTGTAACGGCCAGGGACCGGACTCCGCGATTGTTTTTTGGTAAACGCCAATCCTTGAAGCGAAGACAGAAACATGATCCAACGAAACCAGCGAAGACAACAGACCCGTGCTGCCGGATTCCGCCGCCGCGCGGCTCGCGTGAGAAATCTAAAAAGCTTGCGATCCCGGTCGCGTTTCTCACGACGTAAATTTCTCGGGCAAACCGCGGGAACAGGCTTGTTGCTCGGCCTCGCGCCCAAGCTCGGCAAGGCGCAATCCGAAGAGGCCAAAACACCAAGGACTCTGTTCTTCAACTTGGCCCGCGAACAGAATCTGGCCGGCGAAGAAGCGTACGCGCGCCAACGCCACTTCTTCAACATCGGCGGCCACAGTTACACGTTGAAGCAGGTCAAACAGCGCCCCGCAGTATTAGCCCAAGCGCGAGAGCACAATGCGTTCTTGCGCGCTGCCCCCGAGGATCAGATCACTCACTACATTGACGATTTCGTCGTCGCATCCGACATCACGCCTTTGGGATATCTCGGGTCCACGATTGACGAGGGTGCAGGGACGTGGTCGATGTCCTCGATTGTGCAGTATCTTTCGCCATCCGCCGTGTCGAAGGCTTACGCGCACGCTCGCCAAATGGAACCGGAGGGACCGCTTCCCCTTTCGGCGAAGCGCGAGTTTTACGGGATCGAAGCCGCCTTCACCGCCCAGGACCTCGCGGACGAGCTGGTTCTCATTGACTACACAGACGCCGCGCGCACGCTCATCGGCCTCCAACCCGACATGCTCTGCGCGAATCCTGCCGGCGCTGAAGAGATCTCAGTCAGCTATATCTCCGCGAATTCAGGCACCCGATTCCTTGCCAGAATCTTGGAGCGTGATGGTCCCGCCAAGCCGCAGCAGAGTCCGGACCAGCCCAACTCTGAAGGCTGGGCAACCCTGATTCCCTTGAACCAGGACGACGGTACTCCCTTCAAAATGACGGATGGGCTAAATCAGTATTTTCCCGACTGGAGCGACCAAGTCGACCGCCAGGTCGGCAGCTCAGTGCGCGCGCTCAGTCAACAGGTGAAGAATGATCCGGCACTGGGAGCGGACATCACGAGTCTCATTTCGGATAGCGGCTCCTTCACCGCTCTCGACGCAAACATACAGCAGCAGCTGACGGGCAAGGTCTGGTACCGCCATGATGGAGTCACTGCTGTCGATCACGGATCGGATGCACTCGGCAACTCTGCAGCGCCTAGATGGGATTTTCACCAGAAGAATGGCGAAACGGGCTTACAAGTCACCCGGCCCGAAGTAAATGTTCTGCCCGGTGATCGCGTTCAGATCACGCTGAACAATGTCGCCAACTGGTTCCTGCGGTACTTGGGAATCTATCTTCAGTTCGTTGATCGTGAGGGACGCGTCATCTCCAGATCGGACCTACCGCCCGACACTGTCCCGAACCATTCTGATGTGCTCGATCGAGGCAACGCAGTCTTCCTGGGAATCATTCCCCCCGTATTTAGTATCGCCGGTGTACCCGTCTACCCACCAGGCAACTTCTCGGGCGTTCTGAACGTGCCTCCAGCCGCTGCGACCATCCACGTCTTCTATGCGGGCATGGGTGGTTCCGGCTCTTTAAGAGGTCCGGAGAGAATCGCCGATGTCGGCGTTGGGATGACATCCGCAATTAACTACGGGCTGGTGGGGATTTTCATGGCTGCGGGTGTTTCCACATTGTCGGCCGTTACAAAAGAACTGATCGGCACGTTAGGTCAGGCCATTGCGTCCGAAATCGTTTCTCTGATCAGTGCATCCCTGAACTCTCCCGTGCCGAGTATCAACCAAGCGATTGGCATCATGAGAGGCTTGCTCCAGGCTCAGGTGGGGAAAGGACTCGTAAGATTTGTTACTTGGATTCTTACTCACATGGCTGCGGCACAATTGATCAATTCCGTGCCCGTTGCAGGTCAGATTGCCCGTGCAGCTGCCGCCACCATCGGCGCTGTCCAACTCGCAGTCACCAGCATCGAGGTCGCTATCTCTCCGCCGGTTTACGAGTTCAACCTAAGTTTCACGCACGATCTGAGTCTCGACATCGAGGCCGATCCGAATCGCGGCACTTTCCCGCAGCTTCCGGCCGGCTACGTCTTGTACTACAAGATCAACTATCTTTTTGATAACGGCTCTCCTCATTACCTCGATCACGTGGACGTGGTGGATCCAAATGTACGGAGCATTCCCGTACGACTGGACGGGATTCCATGGGGAGGTCTGGTCAATATTTCGGTAGGCTTCTACTCTCGCAAAGGATCGACCGATCCCTCCGAGAACGACTGGTGCGCGGGTAAAGGGACGACCGGTCTTGTCTCGAACACCGTAGATCGAGCACCGAATATCGTTCTCCAGGACGTCCTGGTCCCCATTCAAAAACAGACGGTTTACATTCATACGAGTAAAATCACGCTCGATGCAGCCGGACGTCATCGCTGGACCAGGACGGCTATGCCTCCGCCCTACGTTCCTCCCTCGAGCGGGCAACAGCCCGGTAACATAGGCGCTTTCCGCAGCATCACCGTACGGCAGTCGACGAGTAAATATCCCGGCTATATCGGCTATTCCTGGCAATCCTACAGCAGCGGATTGCTGGATTGCCAAACGGGTGCCCGAGGACAGCTGGACCAAGCCGCCAATCTCAACACGAATATGGGCAACGATGGCGCCAACGCCCAAGACGGTTATGCAACGATTCCTTGCGGACTGCAAGGCGGAGCCTCGGGCGGCATCAAGCTCTCCTACAATCTCCTGACTGATCCCAAGGCCAACTTCTATCTGGACACCTCGTCACTGCTGTTGCGAGAAGTGCAATTAGATCCCGTACCCGAATTCGGTGACCCCGTCGCAGGAAAATCGTTCGGGAAACTGAACCTCGCCTCAACAGTGCTCCTGCTGCATCCCGCAGGTCATGTAGTCAGCTTTAATAACGCAAACAGTAAGTTCGAAGCGCTGGATTTACCGGCGAATGCGACGGATGACAATACCGCAGCCAGGCGTTTTCTTGCGCGCACTTACTCAGGTCAAGGTTCGCGCCCAGGCCTGATGAAGTCTCCGATGGCCGCGTGTATCACTGCGGAAGGAGCAATTCTGGTTCTCGAAGATAGCACCGCGAACAATCGCATCCAGGCGTTCGACTTGGGTGGAAATCCGGTGCCGTATTTCAAAAGCCAGAAGAGTTCCTACTTCCTCCATCTCCCGGCTACGCAAGGCGCAACTTATCTGGACTTAGCAGTCGAGTTCACCGGCTACTTATACGTCCTTTCGCGAAGTGGAAGCCCTCCGGTCTTCCGGCTCGATATCTATCATCCAGCCCAATCCGACGCGCAGCCGATATCGACGACCAAGGGCCTGAACGCCGCGAAGCTAACCGTCGATTTCTGGCGCAACGTCTACACGCTCAACTATGAAGTTTTGAAGCTGCCTTCCGGTCAAATCCCGCCCAGAACCGAGCCGTCGGTCAGCTTCTGGGTTCCGCCGCCGCCCAACGGTGCAGAGGTTCAGTCTGCATAGGGAAGTTTGGTACGGCTAGGCCTGGGAGTTCGGTAACGGCCTAGAGCCGCAAACTCTTACGCGAACTTTGTTCGCCTGAACTTCCAGTACTCTTGGAATACCGGTGACGAACCGCATTCGCTCAGGGTAAGGGATCTTTTGATCTTTCTTTCTGTAGGAGTTGACCGGGAAGTGCAGCGGATCGCGCGGCAGGAGCGCGAAGCAGTGCCGGTGGCGCGAGCGCGTTTAGAGAAGGAAGGAATGCTGGCGCGGATCGCGGACCATATCCAGGCGGAGAAGACGCTGCAATTTTTGTTTGATGAGGCGCGGAAGCAGGCGTAGAGGGCTGAGACTCTCGATTCTAAAGCTAAACGCGAACGCGCTACGACTCGATGCGCGCACGAAACAGGGCGCGAAAGCCTTCCTGTTCGAAATGCTTATCGTTAGTCAGAACCTCGGTCAGGCCCTCGCGGCACCCAGGAGAAGGACGGTTTGGCTAGCTCGCTTCCGTAGCCACGAATCGATGGCGAAAAATGTCAGGAATTCGGAGAGCACTTCATCAGTTGTAAGGATTGTGGCATTCGCAAGTTCGTCTTCGAGTGCAACGGCTGCTTGATAGCTTTGATCGGCTGGATTGGTTAAAGCGACCCAATAAAAGGTGTCCGCAAAGGCGGCCCTCACTGATCTCTCTTGGGAACACCGTAGATGTAGTGATCCACTTGGCTTGCGCCATCAGCGGCCAGCTTGGCGCGCGCCTCCTCTGGCATATCGCTCCAGAGCTCGCGAATCGCTGCAGATAGTGGCCGCTTACCTTTTTCCACCAAATCGCGACTGATGAGTCGCTCCGTGTACTGCTCGACAGACACTCCTTGAGCCTGCGCCTTGGCTTTCAGGGCGGCTTCGTCTTTAGCGGGAAGGTCAAGAATCAGTGTCATTCGTTCCGCCTAGACCCTCACGTTACGAGAGAGAGCCTGCCGGACGCAACAAGCCTAAAGTGAAGGCGCTGCTTCGGACAGGACTCGAAATGCGCATCCGGCGCTAGACCCTGGAGAGCAGTAACGGCCTACGGCTGCAAACTGATACGCGAAGTTTGTTCGTCTGGAATTCGAGTAGTGCTGTTATACTGGGGACGAAACCGCATTCGCTCAGGGTAAGGGATCTTTTGATCTTTCTTTCTGTAGGAGAAGCTGCTTGAAGCGCGCCGGATCTGACGATTCCCTCCGCTGTTCGTTTTGTCACAAAAGCCAAGACGTGGTTGGGAAGCTGATCTCGTCTCCCAGCGACTACCCGCGTGCGTACATCTGCGATGAGTGCATCGCGGTTTGCAACTCGATTATTGAAGACGACCGGCATGACCAGAGTTACGGCACGCCGGGAAAGCTGCCACGCCCACTCGAATTGAAGGAATATCTGGACCAATACGTAATCGGCCAGGACGCGACCAAGAAGAAATTGGCGGTGGCCGTCTACAACCACTACAAGCGCATCCAGATGAACAAGCAGCGCGGCAGCGAGGTAGAGTTATCGAAATCGAATATTCTGCTGATTGGGCCGACTGGGACGGGAAAGACGCTGCTGGCTCAAACGCTGGCCCGTATTTTGGATGTTCCGTTCGCGATTGTGGACGCGACGACACTGACCGAAGCTGGGTACGTGGGCGAGGATGTTGAGAACATTATTCTGCGCCTGCTTCAGAACGCGGATTGGGACGTGCAGCGAGCACAGACCGGAATAATTTACATAGACGAAATCGATAAGATCGGGCGCAAGGACGAGAATCCATCGATTACGCGGGATGTTTCGGGCGAAGGCGTGCAGCAGGCGTTGCTGAAAATCCTCGAAGGTACGGTAGCTAACGTTCCGCCGCAGGGGGGTCGCAAGCATCCGCACCAGGAGTTCACGCCCGTCGACACAACGAACATCCTGTTCATTTGCGGTGGCGCGTTTGTGGCTCTCGAAAAGGTTATCGCACGCCGGGTTGGAACAAAATCGATCGGGTTTGTGCCGCCGGATGAGAAGGATGCCGGCAGGCGGGGAACGAACGCGGCGAGGCGGGATTTGGATTTGCTTGCGCAGTGCCAGCCTGTCGATTTGATTAAATACGGTTTTATTCCGGAGTTTATCGGCCGCATGCCGGTTACGGCGGTGCTGGAAGATTTATCGAAGGAAGCCTTGATTCAGATTCTGACGAAGCCGAAGAACGCCATTGTGAGGCAGTATCAGAAGCTGTTTGAGTTTGAGAATGTTAAGCTGAAGTTTACCGACGATGCGCTCGAAGCCGTGGCGCAGCTTGCAATGGAGCGTAAAGTCGGCGCGCGGGGTCTACGGATGATCTTGGAAGATCTGATGTTAGACCTGATGTACTATCTCCCGACGTTCAAGAAGGTACGCGAGTTCGTGGTAACCAAGGAGATGGTGCTCTCGCAAAAGATCAATATGACGGTGCTCGAGAAAGCGGGCTAACTGGCCGGTTCTCATCTCTGAGACTTTTTCGCGCTTGCGGCTTCTAAGACATAGGAGTTCTCTAGCTCTTTTCCGGTCCCGCGTTCAAGGGACAATCCGCCAAGAAAGTAAAGATGGTTACGACGAAAGATAAGACCGATACAAAGCGGTTACCCATGATGCCCATCCGGGACGTGGTCATTTTCCCTTACATGATGACCCCGTTTGTGGTGGGAAGAGAGTCGAGCGTGCGCGCTCTCGAAGAGGCGCTGCTGGGCGACAAGAAGATCTTTCTGGCAACACAGCACGACGCCTCGATTGACGAGCCGCGTCCGGACGAAATCTATTCGGTCGGAACGGTGGCGAACATCGTTCAGAGCTTGAAGCAGCCGGACGGCAATATTAAGGTTCTAGTCGAGGGCGTTCAACGGGGCAAGGTCATTTCGGTCAGCGAGGAGGAAGGCTACTTCCGGGCTGTCGTCAAAACGACCACCTACAAAGTAGAGCAGGGAAGCCAGCTAGAGGCGCTGACGGGCCGGGTCACGAATCTATTTGAGCAGTACGTAAAGCTCAGCCAAAACCTGAATTACGAAACGATGATCGCGGCGATTCGCGTGGACGATGCGGGCAAGCTGGCGGACACGGTCGGCGCAAATCTCCAGTTGACGATCGAAGAGAAGCAGGAGCTGCTCGAGATATTCGATCCGATTGACCGCCTGACTCGGGTTGCGGAGCTGCTCGATATTGAGATCGAGAAGCTGAACGTAGACCGCAGCATCCAGGGTCGCGTGAAGCGGCAGATGGAGCGCGCGCAGAAGGAATATTACCTTAACGAGAAGATCAAGGCGATTCAGAAGGAGCTCGGGCGCGGAGAGAAGAGCGAATTTGACGAGCTGAAGAAGAAGATCGATACGGCGGGGATGAGCAAGGACGCGCATGAGAAGGCGATTGCGGAGCTGAAGCGTCTGGAGGGCATGCCGCCGATGTCAGCCGAATCCACGGTCTCACGAAATTACTTGGATTGGCTGCTGGCGGTCCCATGGAAAAAGCGGACCAAGGAAATTCGCGATCTCCGGCACGCGCGGCAGGTGCTCGAAAGCGATCACTACGGCCTGGAGAAGATCAAAGAGCGCATTCTGGAATTTCTTTCGGTGCGCAGGCTGGTGCAGAACCCGAAAGGGTCGATCCTTTGCTTTGTGGGGGCTCCGGGCGTAGGAAAGACCTCGCTCGGAATGTCGATTGCGAAAGCGACCGGACGCAAGTTCGTACGCCTATCGCTTGGGGGCGTGCGGGACGAAGCGGAGATTCGCGGGCACCGGCGCACGTACATCGGGGCGTTGCCCGGCCAGTTGATTCAGATGATGAAAAAGGCGGGTACCAGGAACCCCGTGCTGATGCTCGATGAGATCGACAAGATGTCGACCGATTTTCGCGGGGATCCCTCGTCGGCGCTATTGGAAGTACTCGATCCGGAGCAGAACTATATGTTCATGGATCACTACCTGGATGTTGAATACGACTTGAGCCAGGTGTTTTTCATAGCAACCGCGAATGTGCTGCATACGATTCCCCCGGCATTGCAGGATCGCATGGAAGTGATCCGGCTGTCGGGCTATACGGAATTGGAGAAGCTCGAGATCGGCAAGAGATTTCTTGTCCCGAAGCAAAGAAAAGAGACCGGGATTACGGAGGAACAGGTCGACTTTCCGGACGCGGGATTGCAGACGCTGATCCAATCCTACACGCGGGAAGCTGGGGTGCGGAATCTGGAGCGCGAGATCGGGAATATCTGCCGCAAAGTCGCGCGGAAAGTGGTTGAAGCGCAGTCCCCCGGCAGCGAGGAGTTGGCGCCTGTAGCCGTGGGCGCGCCCGAAGTCGTCGAAGAAGAGCTTCAGGCGGAGGAGTCGGGTAAGAAAAAGAAGAAGAAATCAAAGCAGGAAGAAGTTGAAGCTTTGGTTCCGATCGAGAAGGTTGTGCTAACTCCCGCCAAGCTAGGCGAGTTGTTAGGGCCAGCGCGTTTCCGGGATTTGGACGCTGAAAAGAAGAACGAGATCGGCGCAGCAACGGGGTTGGCCTGGACGGAAGTAGGCGGATCGATTCTGACGACGGAAGCCACGGTCATGGAAGGCCGCGGCAAGATGATGACGACCGGAAAACTCGGCGACGTCATGCAGGAATCGGCACAAGCGGCGATGAGTTATGTCCGGTCCCGCGCGCAATATCTCGGACTCCCGAAGGACTTTTACCGGCATCTCGATATTCACGTGCATGTGCCGGAAGGTGCGATTCCGAAAGACGGGCCGTCGGCGGGTATCACGATCGGTACCAGCATCTGCAGCGCCCTTACGGGTATTCCGGTGCGCTGCGATCTTGCGATGACCGGTGAGATTACGGTGCGGGGGCGAGTGCTGCCGATTGGCGGCTTGAAGGAGAAGCTCTTGGCAGCGCATCGGCAAGGCATTTTCCAGGTCGTGCTGCCGAAGGATAACGAGAAGGACTTGGCGGATATTCCGGAGAACATCCGGAAAGACATGAAGCTCGACTTTGTCTCCTCAATGGATGAAGTCCTGAAAATCGCACTCGAACGGGAGATCGTCGCGTTGCCGCTAGCGCCTGTCGCGACCGCCACGGAACTGGTGGGTAGACCGGCTGAAGACAATCTGACGCATTGAGATTGGTTCAGGGCTGATGGCCCGAACGTTGGAAATAGTGTGGTAGGAACCGAAGCAGCAGCGAGCCTGATCACGAGTGCAGCGCACGCGGGGCAATTTCCTCCGGAGGCGCGGCAAGCAGGGCGGATCGAGATTGCTTTTCTCGGGCGCAGCAACGTGGGGAAATCGAGTTTGCTGAACTGTCTTGTGGGCAAGCGAGGGTTGGCGTTTACGAGCGCTCAGCCGGGGCGTACGCAGCTTATTAATTTTTTCCGGGTAGATGATGAGATCGACTTCGTCGATCTGCCTGGATATGGATATGCGCGAGTCTCGCTCGAGCAGCGAGCGGGTTGGAAAAAGTTGGTCGAGAGTTATTTGCTCGAGCGGCAGAGTCTTGAATTATCATTTCTGATTCTCGACTCCAGGCGTGGCTGGATGAATATGGATCTGGAACTCAAGGAATGGCTCGAGTTCCATAACCGTCGATATCAGGTGATCGCCACCAAAATCGACAAACTGAAGAGTGGTAACGAAGTGAAATCGCGCTTGGCCGCGATCCAAGAGGAGTTGCAGGATCAGCAGCTATTGCCGTTCTCGGCAGTAGACGGCCAGGGAGTGAGGGAAATTTGGCAAGTCATATCGAAGATCAAGAGAGAACAGTAGAGCCGGAAGAAGCAAAGCCGGCTGAAAAAGCTCAAGAGAGCGACGCCGGGACGGTTGCTACGGAGGCGAACGAGGGGCGAGCTCCGGAGAGCGCGGAATCTCGCGCCAGCGAATCGCGGTCTGCCGATCAAAAGGCGGACAGACCGGCGGCCAGAATTCGGCCGACCGCTAATGACGCGAGGGCGACTGGAGGAAACGGTAAAGGTCCCGAAGCGCGGCCCGCGGCAGACACGCCCAGGAGGGTTGCAAGCGACGTGAAAGCGCCTGCTGCTGAGGCGAAAACCGCGGTGACCGCAGTTGAAGCAAAGCCGCCGGCACCGTCGGGCGAAGCGAAACCGGCGAGTGAAACGAGGCCGCCTGAGCCGGGGTTCGGGGGTCACAGGCGCGGGCGACATTCGTTAGGGAACACTGGCGCGCAAGGGCAGCGGAATGGGACCACGACGCTCGACCTTGTCGAGCTGAAGGACATGAGCATTCAGGCGCTAAACCAGATTGCTAAGGACCTAGGTGTTCCAGGCGCGGCTGGGCTTCGCAAGCAGGAGCTGATCTTCAAGATTCTTCAAACGCAGGCAGAGAAGAGCGGCCTGATCTTTTCGGAAGGCGTGCTGGAATGCCTGCCCGACGGTTTCGGATTTTTGCGCGCGCCGGAATACAACTATTTGCCTGGTCCGGACGATGTTTATGTTTCGCCCTCGCAGATTCGGCGCTTCGATCTACGGACGGGCGATACTGTTTCGGGCCAGATTCGGCCGCCGAAAGAAGGCGAGCGCTACTTTGCTCTAATCAAGGTGGACGCGATCAACTTCGAGCCGCCGGAGGAAGCGCGAAACAAGATTTTCTTCGATAATCTGACGCCGCTATATCCCGATGAACGGGTGAAGCTCGAGACAGCGAAGGACAATTTCTCCGGCCGGGTGATGGATCTTTTGACTCCGCTTGGAAAAGGGCAGCGCGGGCTGATTGTGGCTCCTCCCCGAACGGGAAAGACGATGCTGCTGCAGAGCCTCGCGAATTCGGTGACAACGAATCATCCCGATGTGAACTTGATTGTGTTGCTGATCGACGAGCGGCCGGAAGAAGTGACGGATATGCAGCGATCGGTGCGAGGCGAGGTGATCAGCTCGACATTCGATGAGCCGGCATCGCGGCACGTGCAGGTGGCGGAAATGGTGATCGAGAAGGCCAAACGGCTGATAGAGCATAAACGCGATGTCGTGATCCTGCTGGACTCGATTACGCGGCTGGCTCGCGCTTACAACACGGTCGTGCCGCCGTCGGGCAAGGTGCTATCGGGCGGCGTGGATTCGAACGCTTTGCAGCGTCCGAAGCGGTTTTTCGGAGCCGCGCGAAACATTGAAGAAGGCGGATCGCTGACGATCGTGGCCACGGCCTTAATTGACACGGGCAGCCGCATGGACGATGTCATTTTTGAAGAGTTCAAGGGCACGGGCAACATGGAAATTCACCTCGATCGCAAGCTGGTCGACAAACGCGTTTTCCCGGCGATTGATATCAACAAGAGCGGTACGCGTAAAGAAGAGTTGCTGATGCCGCGTGAAGAACTTAACCGGGTTTGGATTCTGCGCAAGGTGCTGAATCCGCTTTCGCCGGTTGAATCGATGGAACTGTTGCTTGACAAGCTCGGGAAGACGCGATCCAACGCCGAGTTCCTGGCTGCGATGAGCGGTTGACCGGCGGACCGCCGCATCAGTACGGAGTCCGAACCATTTCTTAATGGGCCGCATACGGATCCTCTCCGATAACGTCGCGAACAAAATTGCGGCGGGCGAGGTGGTCGAGCGGCCCGCTTCTGTTGTAAAAGAGCTGCTCGAGAACTCGCTCGATGCGGGCGCCACTGAGATCCGGGTCGATACGGAAAACGCGGGGCGGCGCCTGATTCGCATTCAGGATGATGGCTCGGGCATGCTGCGCGACGATGCTTTGCTCGCATTTGAGCGGCACGCGACGAGCAAGCTGAGCGACGTAAAGGATTTGCTTGCGATCGCGACGCTGGGTTTCCGGGGGGAAGCGCTGCCTTCAGTGGCTTCCGTCAGCCGACTGGTGCTCGAGACGCGCGCCAGCGAAGAGCAGACCGGCACCGCAGTTGAGATTGCAGGCGGTAAGTTGCTGCGATGTGACGAAATCGCGCGCCCTACAGGGACGACGATTTCTGTTCGCGATCTTTTTTATAATGTCCCTGCACGGAAAAAATTTCTGCGCTCTGATCAGACTGAGCTGGCGCACATCGGCTCGCTTGTGACGCATTACAGCCTGGGACACTGCAATAAGCGAATTGAGCTGTATCACGATGGGCGGGAGCTGTTGAATGCGACACCGGTCTCAACGTTGCGGGATCGGGCATTCCAGATTTTTGGTTCCGAAATAGTGGAAGATCTGGTTGATCTCGGGCCGCGTACATTTGACGTGCCGTTACCTCCAGAACATGTATCGGCGAACGCCAGGGGAGGGGGGAATGGGCCTCAATTCGCCCAGTTCGCGCTCGAAGGATTGATTTCGGGACCACAGGTACAGAAGCTTAATCGGAATTCAGTTTTCGTGTTTGTGAATGGGCGATTGATTCGAGACAAGGTGCTTCTGCACGCCATCTCCGCGGCATACTACAATCTGATGCCCTCCGGCTGTTATCCGTTTGCGCTGTTGTTCCTGAACTGCGATGCAGGCGAGGTGGATGTAAATGTGCATCCATCGAAAACCGAGGTGCGGTTTCGACACAGCTCAATGGTTCACGATTTTGTGCGCGAGGCGATTCGCGACTTATTGATGGAGAGCCGCCCGATTTCGAGCATGCCGCTGCCGAGTTCGCCGGTGCGCCGCTCGCACGTGCAAGGCGCCGGCGCTCTTCCGTTTTCCGAGTTCACGGCGACTATGGAAGCGATGATTCTCGAGTCGCAACCATCGGAAGCGGAGCAAGTTCAAGCGACTGAACTTCCGGAGGTCACGGTCCCCGCTCCGGCGAGACCGGTACCTGTTTTCGAAGAACCGCGCATGACTGAGGCCGCAGCACTCGTTCGCGCGCGGGGGATCCCCGATACGCATGGTGCACTTGACCAAGTTTCGACGGATTGGGACCGGTTTGATAGCCTTGCGGCTCTTCCGGATCTGCGGCCCCTGGGCCAACTTCACGAGAGCTTTATCGTTGCAGCCGGGCGAGACGGATTGTGGATTATCGATCAACACGTCGCTCACGAACGCGTTCTGTTCGAGCAGGTCCTGCGGGAACGGGCGGCGGGAAATGCCGAGATACAACAACTGCTGATGCCATTGGTGTTGCCGCTTACGGCGGCTCAGCAGCTCGAATATGCTCGCATTGCCGACGAGCTGAACGCGCATGGTTTTGAAACGGAGCCCTTCGGACAACGGACCATCGCGATCAAAGCGGCGCCTTCCGGAGTTGCGGCGGGCGATGTTGAGAAGATTGTGCTCGAGATTTTGGAGATTGCAGAGAGCGAGCTGCGATCTGCATCGCTCGACGACGTCAGACGGAGCGTGTGCGCCACGATCGCTTGCAGGGCTGCGATAAAGGTGAATACGAAGCTCGAACCGAAGAAGATCGAGTGGCTACTACGTGCGCTTGCGGCGTGCGAGTATCCGATGACTTGCCCTCACGGGCGGCCGATTGCGCTTAGGTACAGCACCAAAGATATTCTGAAGAGCTTCCACCGGATTTAGGTGGTGACCATCGTATCGACTTCTGCAAAGAGTTCGGGCAGCGATACGGTAGTGTCCTGCTCGGCAGTTAGCGATCCGTCGGGATGAATCCAGATGGCATCGGGATGTTCGGCGGTCATGATCCACGCGGTGCGCGCTTCAGGGTCGATGATCCAAACGTTGCGGACGCCCCATTCGAGATAGTATTTGCCCTTGCTGAAGAGCTTCTTTAACGAGTCTTGAGGCGAGCGGATCTCAATGCAGAGCTCGAAGGGCTTGGTGGGATAGGGCTGCTCGATTTTTTCCCGACTGGCCACAACATCCGGAATCGGTTCCGCATTGGCAACGAGCTTCAAAGTAACTTCTGGAAGAGCCTGCCAGCCACGCGTCCGCAATAGAAGCATCAGGACAAGTTGCACAGCGCCATGGAGTGAGTTTGCCAAGGGTTTCGGAACTGCCTCGCCGAACCAGTATTCGCGGTACGGCTTTACACCATCATAGAGGCGGTGAAATTCTTCGAGCGAGAGATGAGAAGTCGCAGCACTCATGGAGTGAATGGGCTCACTCCCATTCTATGGTGCCGGGCGGCTTGTGGGTAAGATCGTAGAAAACGGCCGCGATTTGGGGCAGATTGAGGAGCTTCTGCGTGAGGGTTTCGAGCTTTTCTTGGTCCATCAGCACTGCGTCGGCCGTCATGCCGTCGACAGAGTTGATGGGGCGCAAGGCAACCGATTCACGGGCCTGTCCGATACCGAGCGGCATCAAGATGACGGGGAATTGCCAGACGTGACGCTCGAATCCGGTTTCCAGGCAGAAGTCGCGCAGAATGGCATCGGCTTCGCGGAGAAGGTCGAGGCGCTCTTTGGTAATTGACGCCTGAAAGATTCGAAGCGCGGCGAGCGGAGCTTTACTACCGCAGAGTGCCACGACACGATTCACATCGCTACGGCTGTTCGTCAGTGCCGGCGCTGTCACGCGAATGTCATCGAGAGTGGGCTTTTGCGGAAGCGCGAGAACGCTTCGGTAGCTGCGGCAATCACCTTGCACACCCACGGATCGCAGAGGCAGCAGAAATCCACCATCCGTTTCGCTAACCGCAGCTTCACGGTTAGAGCACAGGCAACGAATGGCCAAGCCCGGCCCGGGGAAGGGATGACGCGAAAGAAGTCTCTTGGGCACGCCAAGCTCGCGGCCAATCTCCCGCACTTCGTCTTTATAGAAGGAGGTGAGAGGCTCGATGATTCCGCCGGCTTCGATCAGCGCCTGAATCCCGGCGACTCGGTTGTGGTGAGTTTTGATGAGATCGGCTTTCGCAGTACCACCGGACTCGATCGTGTCCGGATAGATGGTGCCTTGGCCTAGAATCCAATGCCCGTCGAGAAAATGCTGCGTGGCGAGAATGCGCCGTTGCACGTTTACGAATTGCTCGCCGATGGTGCACCGCTTTTCTTCCGGGTCCTTTATACCTTCGAGGGCTGCGAGAAATTCCTGTTCTGCATTGTCGATGAGAAAGTTCCGGGCTCCTAGTTCTTCGAAGGCGCGCTTGACGAACTCGGTCTCATTTTTTCGCATGAGGCCCGTATCGACGTAGATTCCATATACGCGATCGGGTCCCAAAGCGCGGAGGCAAAGCGTATAAGCGACCGTTGAATCGACTCCGCCGCTCACAAAAAAGAACACGCTGCGGTGTTTGGCCGTGGAGCGAATCTGTTCTTCGATGATGGGTATGCGCTGCGAAACGTCCCAATCGCGGGTGGCGTTACAAACTCCGAAAATGAAGTTCTCGAGAATCCGCGTGCCCGCGTGCGTATGCGCTACTTCGGGATGAAACTGCAACCCGAAGAGATTGCGCGAGGGGTCGGACATTGCGGCTATGCCCGATGTCTCGGTTGAGGCAATAACGCGGAATCCCGAAGGCGCCGTCGCGACGGTATCGCGATGGCTCATCCAGATCTGCGAATTCTCGACACCGTTCCAGAGAGCGTCTGAAGACGCGAGCGTGAGATGCGCCACGCCATATTCGCCGCGCTCGCCTTTCTCGACGCTGCCACCGAGATGGTACGCGAGCAGTTGGTGCCCATAGCAGATGCCGAGCACAGGAATACCGGAATTGAGAATGTCGGGATCGATCTGTGGGCTGCTCGGCTCATACACGCTTGCCGGGCCGCCGGAGATGATGATGCCTTTCCGCGAACGCAATTCGTTTGCGGATAAGTCGCTTGGCTGAACGTCAGCGTAGACGCCGAGCTCGCGTATTTTACGCGCTATAAGGTGTGTGTATTGTCCGCCCGTATCGAGAACCGAGATCTGGGGCGAAAGAACTGCGGAGCTTTTGTGGGCTGGAGCGGTCGATGCAGCCTGTACGTCCAAGCTAACGGCTGGCTCTTTGTTTCTCGTACTGGATCTTGGAGCGTGCGAGCAGATCGCCGGCTTTCGGCATGGCGTCAATCGCCTTCTGAATCTCCGGATCCTGCAATATCGCAATCTTCTGCGAATCTTCGTAGCTAAACGCAGTGATATACATTTCTGCGCGAAGCTGATCGCGCAACCAACTGTGATCGCGCGTCCAGTCCTCTTCAGTAAAGTCGACGCCCTGTTTCATCAGGTAATCGTGAAAATCGTTGAGCAGGGCTTCATCGGGAATCCATCCCTTGGCGAATTTCGTGTCATGTGTAGCGAAATAGTAAGCCGAGAAATTGAAAAAGGCATTCTTTCTCATGATGCCGATCTCAAAGGGATCGAGCTTGGGAGTCTGGTACTTCTCATCAGGGCTGATGCCGCCGCCTCCATAAACGACCCGGCCGAGATCAGTCTCCTTTACATCCGTTGGATTGTTCGCGTCAGATCGCTTCCCGTAATAGTAGTCGAGGAATGACATGTGTGAATAGTCGCGCTGAATGAGGCGGCCGCTTGGAGTGTAGTAGTGCTGGGTCGTGAGGGCGAGACCAGTATTGTCGGTGAGCGGATAGACGGTTTGCACCAATCCTTTTCCGAAGGTTGTGTCGCCGAGAATCCAAGCGCGATCGTGATCCTGCAAGGCTCCTGCAACGATCTCAGCCGCAGAAGCAGAGTAGCGGTCCACCAGGACGACGATGGGATAGCTCTCACCGTACTGGCTTCCTCGCGCGAGGTAGGGCTTTTCGGAATACGCGCGGCCTTTATGGGAGACGACCACTTGGCCGTGATCGAGCCAACGTCCAGCGACGGCAACGCCTTCCTGCAGCAAGCCGCCAGGGTTCTCGCGCAAGTCGAGAATCAAACCTTTAATGTTGTTCTCGCCGAGCGCCTTCAGATTGTCATCGACTTCTTTACTGGTCGTCTCGGTGAACGACTGGATCCGCATGTAAGCGATTCCAGGTTTGACCCAGAACGCGGTGTCCACGCTGTTGCGTGGGATCTCATCACGAACTAGATTGAAGGTGATGGGCTTGGTTGCGCCCTCGCGGCTGACGACGACCTGAACTTTCGTGCCCTTAGGGCCACGCAGCAGATCTGCGACTTCAGTCGTGCTCAAATTGTCTACGCGCTTATCGTTCACTTCGATCAAAACGTCGCCGGGACGGAGCCCCGCCTTGTATGCAGGTGAACCGCCGAAGGGATGAATCACCATGGTTTTGCCGGTTCGAGGCTGAGCGCCGATCATCATGCCGATGCCGTAATATTTTCCGTGCTGCTCTTCGCGCAGGCCCGCGAAATCTTTCGGATCGAAGAAATTGGAATGCGGATCGAGGGTCCGGAGCATTCCAGGTATCGCGCCTTTGTAGATTGCCTTATCTGCGGAAAGCTTGTCGGCGTAATTCTGCTCGATGATGTCGTAGACCTTAGTGAAGGATTCGATGCTCGACTTCACATCTTCGTCGGAAGCCGAAACTTTTTGAGAGGCCGCGGAGAGAGGCTGAGCGCCCGGTCCGAACATGCCGCCCAATAGAGCGCAAGCTGCCAAGAAGAGAGGGATGAAAAGAAAATAACGGCGCTGGGACGACAATCCTACCTCCGGATCTACTTTCAGTATAGACGGTGCAGGCGTATCGCCGAATTGCATGGCGCAGTAGCCGCAAAAGAGGACTCGTATATGACAGCCAAACTGCTGCGCGCAGGCGTTTGGCGAGAGCGGATTCGACTCGGGCGCCCTTCTTCGGAATGTCTTCGAGGCGCTTTGCCTGATCGCTGACGCAAACCAGGAACATCGGTTGACGGGCGTTCTTCAAAAGATCGATGATGCGGTCCTGCTGATCTTCGAGAAAGATTGATTTGCCGTCCGTCAGTAAATGAAGCTTCGAGCCGCTTGCTAGAACATCCGCTAAATGCTTTCCCATCTCGCGTTGCAGGAAGCGCAGAACGCGACGAATCTTTTGCAGCGAAAAACCCTTGCGGCGAAGCTCCGCGATGACGGTGATCTCAACCACTTCTTCAGGAAGATAAATGCGTTTGTGCCCTTCGTGCCGCGGCGATACGACTTTTCGCTCGTCCCACCATTGCAGTTGACGAAGGCTGACCTGCGCGATCTTCGCAACATCCGTGCTTGTGTAGGTCCGCTGGCCGGTAGGCAAATCAGGACGGACTTTCCGTGTTTTGAACATAGCGCCAGGATTCCGTTTGGGATTTCGAAGGGCTCACCAAATTGTACTAGACCCACGGCCAGAGTCAAGCACCATTTTGGAAGGCCCGCTTCAGCCGCCGCCTACGAACTCGACGACCTCAATAGATGAGCCGTTTGGGACCATTGTTGTTTCCCAATCGCGCTGGCGCACGATGGACTTGTTCAACTCGACGGCTACCCGGTCCGGAGCGATAGCTCAACCCACTGAGTAATGCCGAAACGGATTGATTCGGAGCGACCTGCTTCGGCTGTCCGTTTATGTAGATAGTAATGAGGTCTGATGACACGACGGTTCCCGCTGCTTTGGTATCGTATTCTTTCGGTTATTATACGAAGTTTTCGGCTGCTAGTCTGGTATCAGCTTTCATGCCCACCTCGTACGCTCAGACGTATTTTCCGGTTCTCATCCAGATTCTAATTGCGATCGCGGTGGCCGGAGGAATGATTGGCGCCTCCGCGCTGCTGGGGCGGCATGTGCGCGATGCAGTGAAGTCCTCACCCTACGAATCCGGAATGACGCCGGTGGGTAACGCCCGCGAACGGTTCAGCGTGAAATTCTATCTGGTCGCGATGGTCTTTATCCTGTTCGATATTGAAGCGATTTTCCTCTATCCGTGGGCGGTAGTCTATCGCGAGCTAAGGTTTTTCGGGTTTTTCGAAATGCTTCTGTTTATCGTTCTAGTTCTATGCGGGTTTTTCTACATCTGGAAAAAAGGCGTTCTGAACTGGTCGATTGACGAAGAGCGTGAGGACAGACGGGAGAATCGGCGTGCTGCCTGAAGCAATTGCCGAGAATTCCGACGTCGCGTTGGTAGAGCGGCAACTTCCTGAGGCGATCATAGATGCGAAGTTGGCGTTCGGCGAGCTGAGCTTGGGGATTGCGCCGGAGCGCATTGTCGAAGTTTGCCGGATTCTGAAAGAGAGCGCAGGGTTTGATCGCCTGGGGGGAGTGACGGCTGTTGATTGGTGGCCGCGCACACCGCGTTTCGAGGTGGTTTATTTTCTGCACTCGACGCGCAAGAAGGCGGCTCTGCGCCTGAACACCCGCATTGACGAACACCAGGACATAGATTCTGTTTGTTCGGTGTGGCGAGGCGCGAACTGGTATGAACGCGAGGTCTTTGATCTTTTCGGCATTCGCTTTCGCAATCACCCGAACCTGGAACGAATCATGATGCCTGCGAATTGGGAAGGTCATCCGCTGCGCAAAGATTATCCCGTGCACGGGCACAAGTACTCGTATCAGGATGAGTAATTCGAAAATGCGCGCGTGCACGCTTATAAGGGTCGAGCTGTGAGAGAGGGCGATGCGCGCGTAGCATCTCTGGATGCCGAGCACGAGCTGAAGATCGAAGACGCTTCCGGCCTGCCGCCAAGCGCGAAATTGGGCTCCGGGCGGCGCATGACGCTGAACATGGGTCCGCAGCATCCGTCGACCCATGGCGTCTTGCGCGTGGTGCTCGAACTGGACGGCGAAACCATTCTGAAAGCTCGGCCGGAGATAGGATTTCTTCACACAGGAATCGAGAAAGAGTGCGAAGCCAAGAAGTACCAGCAAGTTATTCCGCTTACGGATCGCGTAGATTACCTGGCGAATCTTTCAAACAATCTGTGTTACGCGCTGGCAGTCGAGAGATTGCTCGATCTAGAGATTCCGCCCATGGCGCAATGGATGCGCGTGATGCTCGTGGAATTGACGCGCATCGCAAGCCATTTGATTTGGCTAGGAACGCACGCTCTCGATATCGGTGCGATGTCGGTGTATTTCTACTGCTTTCGGGAACGCGAGGAGATTTTAAAGATCTTCGAGATGTTTTCGGGCCAGCGGATGATGACCAGTTACATACGCATCGGCGGTCTGGCTTTGGAGCCGCCCCGAGGATGGCACCACGCGGTCACGACAGTCATCGCTCGCATTGCAAAAGGCATCGATGAGTACCAAAATCTTTTGGCCGGTAATCCGATTTGGGTGAACCGGACCAAGGGAGTCGGGATGCTTCCCGTCGACGTGATGATCGATTTGGGCGTAACCGGTCCGTTACTAAGGGCGGCGGGCCTGAAGGTTGACGCGCGAAAAGACTGTCCGCATTCGAGCTACGAGAAATTCGATTTCGACATTCCGACGCGCACAGAAAATGACGTCTATGCGCGCTTTGAAGTGCGCATGGAAGAGATGCGGCAAAGTGTGCGAATTGTCAGGCAAGCACTGGATGGCATGCCTTCAGGACCGTTTCAGGCGGATGCTCCGCATGTCGTGCTTCCGGATCGCGAAAAGATGAAGACGCAGATGGAGTCGCTCATCTATCACTTTAAGATTGTCACTGAAGGCTTTCGCGTGCCCGCCGGGTCTGCATATCAAGTGGTTGAATCGCCGCGCGGCGAACTGGGCTATTACGTAGTGAGCGACGGGACGGCGAACCCGCATCGCGTGTTCATGCGAACTCCGAGCTTTGGGAATTTGCAGGCATTGGGAGCCATGCTCGAAGGTGTTTTGATTGCTGATTCGATCGCGATTATGGGAAGCATGGATTTCGTGTTGGGTGACGTGGACCGATAGCAGCCATGACTTTCTCGCCCGCTCTTGAAGAGAGATTTGCAAAGCTGCTCACGAGCTATCCTCCCGGGCGGCAGCGTTCGGCTGTGGTGCCGATGCTGTTGTACGCACAAGATGAGATCGGCCACGTTTCGCAAGAACTGGTGGAAGAAGTAGCGCGGCGGTGCGGAATCACGCCGCTTCAGGTAGATGAAGTGATCGGATACTACTCCATGCTGCACCGCAAGCCGCTGGGCAAATATCACGTTCAGGTATGCACGAACATTTCGTGCCAAGCGAGAGGCGGCGAGGAGTTATATGAGCACGCCAGCCGAACTCTGCAGCTTCGCAATAAAGAGGTCGCGCCGGACGGGCTCATTTCGCTCGAAGAGGTGGAATGCATTGGCGCGTGCTCGTGGGCGCCGGCCATTCAGATTAATTACGATTTCCATCATTTCGTCACGCCGGAAAGGTTCGATGGGCTCATCGAAGCTCTGCGCGACGGCACCTATAAGAGGAAGGCTTCGTAGCAGCTTATGATCTACAACGAGCCGAGCCCGCTAGAGACGAAGATCATCTCCTATCGTTTCGAGCTGCCGAATTCGACCTCGATCGACACGTATCTGGCGAATGAGGGATACGTTGCAGTTCAAAAAGCGATCGGGATGACGCCTGAAGCGATCATCGATGAACTGAAGGCTTCGTCGTTGCGCGGGCGCGGTGGCGCTGGATTTCCGACCGGCATGAAGTGGAGCTTTGTGCCTCGCAACACGGGGAAGCCGACGTATGTCATCTGCAATTCTGACGAGAGCGAGCCGGGCACCTGCAAAGACCGCCTCCTGATGGAGAACGATCCCCATCAGTTGATTGAGGGGATGCTGATTGCCGGTTGGACGATTCGATCGAATAAGGGTTATATCTTCATTCGTGGCGAATACCGGTATCTGATCGAAATTGTCGATCGAGCTATTGCTGAGGCGTACGCGCGCGGTTACCTGGGCAAAAATATTCTTGGAACGGGCTGGGATTTCGATCTCTATACGCATACGGGTGCCGGGGCGTATGAATGCGGTGAAGAATCGGCGCTGCTGGAATCGCTTGAAGGCAAGCGCGGGATACCCAGGCTGAAGCCGCCATTTCCGGCCGTTGTGGGTGCGTTTCAATCGCCGACGATTCTCAACAACACTGAGACACTTTCAACCGTTCCGGTCGTGATCCGAAATGGAGGGGCGGCATATGCGGCGCTCGGCACGCCAAAGAACGGCGGGACCCGCCTGATGTGCGTCTCGGGACACGTGAATAAACCTGGTGTCTACGAGCTGCCGCTTGGTTTTCCGCTGATGC
Source organism: uncultured Acidobacteriaceae bacterium (assembly GCA_963803455.1). GTDB lineage: Bacteria > Acidobacteriota > Terriglobia > Bryobacterales > Bryobacteraceae > Bog-105. The sequence continues at coordinate 640,609 of CAWDMK010000001.1, forward strand.
GTTTGATTAATGAAGTCTGCGGAGGTATGCGGAACGGGAAAAAGTTGAAGGCCGTGATCCCCGGAGGTTCGTCATCGCCGGTGTTGAAAGCTGAGGAATGCGACATCGCGCTCGATTTCGACTCGATTGCGAAGGCGAAATCGATGGCGGGCTCGGGCGGGATACTCGTTCTCGATGAAGATACCGATATTGTGGGGGTAGCGCTTCGAACCATCAAATTTTATGCGCATGAGAGTTGCGGGTGGTGCATTCCGTGCCGCGAAGGCACAACCTGGATAAAAAAGATTTTGGGGCGTTTCCACGAGGGCCGCGCGAGAGAGAGCGATATCGATCTGATTGCCGAGTTGGCGAATAACATGCTCGGACGCACGTTTTGCGCTTTGGGCGACGCGGCGGCAATGCCGACAGCGGCGTTTGTGGCAAAGTTCCGGGACGAGTTTGAAGCGTACACGGCTAAGGCTCGCGGGTTGCAGGTGCCCGAGCTTGTGGTGGTTTGAGCACGCCGAATTCTTGCCATGGCTGATCCTGTTAAGTTCACCATCGACGGCCACGAGATTGAGGCCCCTGCGGGGACCCTACTGATCAATGCGGCGAAGCAAGCCGGCATTGCGATTCCAGCGTTCTGCTATTACGACGGGTTGACCCTCCAGGCAGCCTGCCGCATGTGCCTCGTAGAGGTAGAGAAGACTCCAAAACTGCAAGTCGCCTGCACTTTGCCCGTTGCAGACGGCATGATCGTGCACACGGATTCGCCACAAGTGCGGCAGTCGCGGAAAGGGATGCTTGAGTTTCTGCTTACGAATCATCCACTCGACTGTCCAGTGTGCGACAAAGGCGGGGAGTGCGAGCTGCAGGACATGGTGTTTCGGTACGGGGCTGGCGAAAGCCGGTTCATTGAACCGAAAGTCCATGTGGATGAGAAGCAGTGGTCGCCGATTGTGTTCTATGACGCACCGCGTTGCATTTTGTGTTATCGCTGCGTGCGGATTTGTGGCGAGGGTCTGGGAGTCAGTGCGCTCGGGGTCGGCAACCGGGGCGTATTTTCAGAGATTGTCCCGAACAAGGGAGATCATCTCGAGTGCGACGAGTGCGGCGCGTGCATCGATATCTGCCCCGTCGGCGCGCTGACCAGCGGTAGCTATCGCTACAAGACGCGCCCGTGGGAGATGGAACATATCGGAACGGTTTGCACACACTGCTCGAACGGGTGCAAGACGACGCTCGGAATTCGCAACGGCGAGATCATTCGCGCGAACAATCGCGACCGGTCAGGCGTGAACGATGAATTCCTCTGCGTCAAGGGACGGTATGCTTTCGACTTCAATGAAAACCGGGAACGTCTGACGTCGCCGCTGATGCGTTCGCATGGCGAGCTGAGGCCGGTGTCGTGGGCCCAAGCCATCGCGGCGATCGCGCAAAAATTCACGGAGCTCAGAGCGCGGAACGGGAAGTTTGCCGTGATTGGCTCGAATCACACGAGCAATGAAGAGAATTTTCTGCTGCAGAAGTTTGCGCGGCAGGTTTTGCGGACCTCGAACCTGGACCATCACCGGACGGGCGACGTTGCGAGTTTAATGGGGGCGCTCAAAGGCAGGCCAAACGCGCTGGCAACGACGGCGGAGATTTATAGCATGAAAGCCGCTCTCGTTATCGGAAGCGATCTGGCGCAGGAACAACCTTTATTGGCGTTCCAACTTCGCGCTAACTGGCGGCATCACAAGGCTCACGTGTATGCAATCACTCCGGGACCTGTTCGAGAAGATAATTACGCGGTCACGGAACGGGCTCAAGCGGGCGGGGAATTCGAGGCTCTCGAGCGAATGCGAGATCGCCTGGCGAAAGAGCCTGAGCTAGTCATTCTTTTCGGCGACGCGATTAAGGGCCAAGCGATCGGCCGGCTTGTGGCGTTTGGTGATTCGCTCAACATTCCGGTGAAGTACGTGTGCCTGGTCGACTACTCGAATTCGCGAGGGGCGTCGGATATGGGCGTGCTGCCGGACCTCCTGCCGGGTTATCAGAGCATTCGCGATATCGGGCTCGAGCCCGGACTGAATTATGACCAGATTCTTTCGGCGACAGATCTGGATGCGCTTTGGGTAGTGGGTGCGAATCCAGCGGCGCGGCAATCGATTGCCGGCGCTGATGCGTTTGTTGTGGTTCAGGATTTGTTTCTCACAGAGACGGCACAGCTCGCGAACGTTGTGCTTCCCGCCACATCGGCATATGAGAAGAACGGCACGGTCACGAACGTCTGCGGAGACATGCAAAAACTGAGCCGTGCCGCGAAGACCATGGGCACGAAATCCGATCTGGAGATTATCGCTCTGCTCGCGAAGGAGATGCGTCAAGATTGGGGCCCCGCCACGCCTGAATCCGTATTTCAGGAGATTCGAAGGTCCGTCTCCGGCTACGATGTTCCCGTTGCAGTTATTGAAACCGGAGGCGCGGTCGCGACGGGGCCGTTCCAAGCGTACGAGCAGCGTGAGTCGCAGGCGCAGGTCGTGCGTTCTGCGCGCAACACTCTTTTCACTTCAGGCACGCTGGGACGATTTTCTACAATGCTGAATTCGCTGATCGAGACGCCGGGTGAGCTGTACAGTGATCCGCACAAGGAACCGGTCGTGCACGAAGGCAGCGTACAACTCGAAACCGTTAAGCAAGGCTAATGAACTTCTTCGTTATCAGCCTGATCAAGATCGCGATTGTTTTTGCCATTTTGATGACGACGCTCGCGTATTTGCAATGGATCGAGCGGAAGGTGTTGGCGCATATTCAAGCTCGAACGGGTCCGTTGCGCGTGGGTCCACATGGGCTGATGCAGCCGCTTGCGGATGTGTTTAAGCTGCTGACGAAAGAAGATCTGCTCCCGCCTTATGTAAACCGCTTCTTTTACGTGCTTGCTCCGTTTATAGCGGTGTGTCTTGCCTTGATTTCGATTTCGGTGATTCCGTTCGGCCCTCAAGTGACGGTTTTCGGCGTTCGGACCTACATGCAGATCAGCGATGTGAACGTGGGCATTCTATTTGTTCTGGCGATCAGTGCAGTAAGCGTTTACGGAGTGGCGCTCGCGGGCTGGTCGTCGAACAACAAATATTCGCTGCTGGGAAGTTTGCGAAGCAGCGCGCAGATGATCAGTTATGAGTTGCCGTTAACACTCGCGGTTGTCGCCCCGCTGTTGCTTGCGAATCACCTGAGCTTCCGGGCGATCTCAGACAGCCAAGCCGGCTACTATCTGCACTTCATTCCGCGATGGAACATTTTTCAGATGCCGTTTCCGCAGATCTTCGGGTTTCTCATCTTCATGATTGCGGGGTTCGCGGAGACGAACCGCTTGCCATTTGATCTACCGGAGGCGGAGAACGAACTGGTCGCCGGGTTTCATACCGAATACAGCAGCATGAAATTTGCGTGTTTCTTCATGTCCGAGTACGCAAACATGATCACGATTACATGCGTCGCGACATTGCTGTTTTTGGGCGGCTGGCACCCTCTGTTTCCAGTGCCCTACTCGAATTACGTGGCTTCGTTGGTGTTTTTGGTGGCCGCGCTTTTGCTTTTCTATCATGCTGTCCGGCCCTCGCGCAAGCGGGACCGGACGACGTTCCCTATTTTCGGGATAGCGGCTTTGATTCTTGCAGCTTTATTTGCGGTCCCGCTTTTCCAGACCGTGCTGATTCCCGCCTTCTGGTTTGCAAGCAAAGTGGGCTTCCTGCTTTTTGTCTATATATGGATACGCGGCACGCTGCCGCGCTTCCGGTACGATCAACTGATGCATTTCGCGTGGACCTTTTTATTTCCATGCGCGTTGCTGAACCTCTTGCTCACGGCTCTATTCGTCGCCATATTTTGAGAGCCACACTCTAAATCATGGACGCGATTCTCTTCATTGTGTTCGCCGTAGTTTCAATCGTGTGCGCTTTCAATTTGATCCTGCAGAAGCATCCGATTTCGAGCGCTCTCTCGCTGATTGGCGTGATGGGCTCCCTGGCCGTCCTCTATCTGTTGCTCGGCGCAGAGTTCATCGCCATGGCGCAAATGATTGTGTACGGCGGCGCCGTCATGGTGCTGTTTGTGTTCGTAATCATGCTGCTCAACGCGGGGTCTGAGAAGGCGAGCGGAAAATCGTGGTTTGCCCAAATTGCGGGCCTGCCGCTGCTGCTGGCTTTCGTCGCGGTGATTGGTTTTTTGATCCGCGGTGTTCTGCCTTCGCTCGGGACTGTGCAGTTCGGCAGCTGGGTCGGCGGTACCGCGCAGCATGTGGGCCGCATGCTGTTTACCGAATATCTGTTGCCCTTCGAAGTCATCTCGGTTCTCATTCTGATCGCAATTCTCGGGGCCGTAGTGCTGGCGCGAAAGGAATTTGATTAGCATGCCTCACATTCCGCCTGTCCCTTTGTCGTGGTACTTGCTGCTCAGCGCCGTGCTGTTCGCGCTCGGAGTCGCGGGATTCCTTTATCGCAAAAGCATTATTACGGTGTTCATGTCGATCGAGCTGATGCTGAACGCGGTCAACCTGAGCTTCGTCGCGTTTTCGTATCATCTCCGGCGCATTGACGGTCACATTTACGCGTTTTTCGTGATGGTCGTGGCTGCGGCGGAAGCCGCTGTCGGCTTTGCGATCATTCTCACAATTTTCAAGAATCGGGGCACGCTTCAGATCGATGAAGTCGACTCGATGAAGTTCTGAGAACACGCCATGAATCTCTGGCTCATCCCGTTTTTTCCGCTAATCGGCTTCCTGTTGAACGGCATTTTCGGCAAGCGGTTCTCAAAGCCGGCTATCAATGCGATCGCGATCGGGTCGGTGGCTCTTTCTTTTGCGTATGTATGGCTTGTGCTGGGCAGGCTATATCCGCTACATACGGCGTACTCGGAGCATTACTTTACCTGGATCCAGAGTGGCTTCCTCAATGTCGGGTTCGATCTGTTCGTCGATCGATTAACCGCGGTGATGTTGCTGGTGGTGACCGGCGTCGGATTGCTGATCCACATTTATGCGATCGGCTACATGGCGCACGAGGGCGGCTATTACAGGTTCTTCAGTTATTTCAACCTGTTCGTGTTCTTCATGCTCATCCTGGTGCTTGCGTCAAACCTACTGGTCATGTTTGTGGGGTGGGAAGGCGTCGGGCTTTGCAGTTACCTGCTGATCGGGTTTTATTTTCTCGAGGAGTTTGCCGGGAACGCTGCTAATAAAGCATTCATCGTGAACCGTATCGGCGATTTCGGCTTTTCGCTGGGCATATTTCTGACCGTTGTCGTTTTTCGAAGCCTCGATTTTGGAAAGATCAGCGCGGCGGTTTCGGGCATGCCGATTGAGGCCCGAGTGGGTGTCTTAACTGCGATCACGCTGCTGCTGTTTGTGGGCGCGATCGGGAAATCGGCGCAGTTTCCGCTCTATGTATGGTTGCCGGACGCGATGGCCGGCCCGACGCCCGTTTCTGCTCTCATCCACGCCGCGACGATGGTGACCGCAGGCGTATATATGATCGCGCGAGTCTCGTTCCTTTACGATCACACGCCGTTAGCGATGAACGTGGTCGCGCTGATCGGTCTGTTCACTGCGGTTTTCGCGGCAACCATCGGCATTGTGCAAAACGATATTAAGCGCGTCTTCGCTTACTCCACCGTTTCACAGCTCGGCTACATGTTCCTGGGCGTAGGAGTTGGCGCATATTCGGCCGGCATTTTTCATTTGATGACGCATGCGTTCTTCAAGGCCTTGCTGTTCCTTGGAGCGGGCGCCGTCATTCACGGGCTTGGCGGCGAGCAGGATTTGCGGCATATGGGCGGCCTAAGGAAGGCCATGCCGGTTGCATTCATCACGCTCGGTGTTGCCAGCCTTGCGATTTCGGGCTTCCCCGGATTCTCGGGCTTCTTCAGCAAGGACGCTATTCTTTCCGCAGCGTACGCGCACAGGCCGTGGATGTTCTGGATCGGGGCGATCACGGCCGGCATAACGGCTTTCTATGTGTTCCGCGCGTACTTCATGACGTTTTTCGGAAACTACCGAGGACACCAGCATCCGCACGAAGCGCCCGCTGTGATGACTGTTCCACTTATCGTTTTGGCGGTACTCTCGTTATTCGGCGGCCTCATCAACGTACCGCATTGGCTTTCTCCCGCATTTCCGCTTGCCGCGCACGAGAACGTAAGTGCGACGATCATCTCCGCGAGTTTCGGAATTATCGGCATTATCATCGCGCTCCTTTTCTATGTAGTCCGGCCCGCCTTGGCGGAATCGGCGAAAACGGCCGCGGGTCCGATATACACGCTGGTAGCGAACAAATACTACGTGGACGAGATTTATTCCGCAATGATCGTGAAGCCGCTCGAAGGCATTTCGCGATTTGTTCTGTGGCGAGGCGTTGACCAAGCAGTTATCGACAGCTCTTTCGTGAATGGACTGGGGCGGGCCGTGCGGGGGTGGGGCGCGCTGCTGCGGCAACTGCAATCCGGAAGCATTCGCAATTACGCCACTTGGGTATTAGCCGGATCGCTGGTGATCATTTTCATTTTCAGTCTCGCCGGAGGTGGCCGTTGAACTGGCTGGCGATCACGCTCGCGCTTCCGCTGATCGGGTTTTTCGTGCTGCTGTTTCTGCCGCGCAACTCGAAGGCCGCAGGCACGGTCGCGCTGCTGAGTACGGTGCTTGCGTTCCTTACGTCGCTTGGCCTTATCGCGCCCGCCGTGGCCAGCCCCGCGCAGTTCACATCCGGTCTCGACCGGCTTTGGGTAAATACGCCAGCACTGCAGATTCATTTTCATATCGGTATCGACGGCATTAGCTTATGGCTGATTCTGCTCACGACGCTGCTTCTGCCGATCGGCGTTTGGGTTTCGCGCAGCATGATTCAGGAGCGGCACAGAAACTTTTTCGCGCTGCTCTTGCTGTTTGAGTTCGGGCTGATCGGCGTGTTTTCGGCGCTGGATCTGTTTGCGTTTTACGTGTTTTGGGAAGTCGCGCTGGTTCCGATGTATCTCATGGTCGGAGGTTGGGGCGGAGCAAGGCGCGGGCCTGCGGCCGTGAAGTTTTTCGTGTACACGATGCTGGGCTCGGTCCTGATGCTTGCGTCGATCATCTTCCTTCACACGATTACGGGAACGTTCGATTATGTTGAGACTCTGAATGCACTGGCGTCAGGGCGTGTCGTGCTATCGCCAGCTCAGCAAACCTTCTTGTTCTTGGGATTCTTCGCAGCCTTTGCCGTGAAGGTGCCGATTTTCCCATTTCATACGTGGCTGCCGAACGCCTACGCGGAAGCCCCGATGCCCGCGACTTTTTTGCTCGCAGCAGTGATGTCGAAGATGGGAGCCTACGGGCTGATTCGCTATTGTCTACCCTTGTTCCCAACGGGTTCCCAGAGGTGCTCGAGTTGGGTAGTGGTGCTTGCGATCATCGGAATTATTTACGGGGCCTTGCTCGCGATGATTCAACCGAACATCAAGCGCCTGCTTGCCTATTCGTCGGTGAGCCATCTCGGCTTCATCGTGCTGGGAATCTTTACGTTCAGCCAGCAAGGGGCAGATGGCGCTGTGTATCAAATGCTCGCGCACGGCGTGTCAACCGGGGCTCTGTTCTTGATCGCGGGATACATGGAGCAGCGGCGCGGGTCGCTCGAGATCGCCGATTTCGGAGGGATCGCTACGCCCGCGCCCGGCTTGGCAACCGTATTTATGATTGCGATGCTTGCGAGCATCGGCTTGCCCGCGCTGTGCAACTTTATCGGCGAATATCTCGTGCTCCAGGGCGCTGCGCTGACGCACTTCTCTTGGGCGGCGTGGGCGGCGGTGGGAGTCATTCTCTCCGCCGCATACATGCTGTGGATGTACCAGCGCGTGTTCTGGGGAAAATCTGCCGATGGGGCGCGCTCCATTTCCGATCTCAGATTTCGCGATTGGGCGCCGTTATTGCCTCTGATCGCGTTGATGGTATGGCTGGGCAGTTACACGCAATCGTTCATGCCTCCGATCACCGCTGCCACGATGCGCACGCTCGATCAGACCCGAATGAATGACGAGTATCGGGTGAAGTTGACGGTTCCGGCAGTTCCGGAATCAGCGCGGATTGAGAAGGTCTCTGATGCTCGGTAATTTCGTGCCGCACGCGTCCGAGTATCTGCGGTTCTTGCCAGAGATCATTCTCACCGTGTTCGGGGTCATCATTATGATGCTCGAACCGATCACATCTGAAAGGCAGAAAACATCTCTGGGCGCTCTTTCGCTGATCGGAATTGCAGTCGCGTTCCTGGCGAACTGCATCGCTTACACGAGTCCGGGTCAGGCGTTTCAAAACATCATTACAGTCGACGCATACGCCACCTTCTTCCGCGGCCTAGTGCTGGTAGTGGGCTTTTTGTGCATTTTGATGTCGTTCAGCTATCTGGTCCGCGAGAAGGCGCAAACAGGCGAATATTATGCGCTCATCTTGTTTTCACTGGTTGGACAATGCGTGCTGGCCAGCGCGAACGATCTTATCATGGTCTTTATCGGCCTCGAGATTTCATCCATTGCAACTTATGTTCTGGCAGGATTCTTGCGTGACGACCGGCGCAACAACGAAGCCGCGCTGAAATATTTCCTGCTGGGTTCTTTCGCGACCGCATTTCTGCTATATGGCATCGCGTGGATGTATGGAATCGCCGGATCGACGAACCTCGACGAGATACATCGCAGTCTGGCGGGCGGATCGATTTCCCCGGTGCTGGTCGGCTTGGCTGCGGCTTTGATGTTTGTCGGCTTTGGCTTCAAAGTTTCCGTCGCGCCGTTTCAAATATGGGCTCCTGACGTATATCAGGGTGCTTCTGCGCCCGTGAGCGCTTTCCTGTCGGCGGGTCCGAAAGCTGCCGCATTCGCAGTTTTTTTTCGTGTCTTCACAACCTCGTTCGGAGCCATGAACGAGCGCTGGTTGTATTTGATTTGGGCCTGTGCGTTGCTGACGATGATCGTGGGCAATTTCGCGGCTTTGCTCCAGACGAATGTGAAGCGGCTACTCGGTTACAGCTCGATCGCACACGCCGGTTATATCCTGATCGCGTTCACCGCGCATTCACAGATCGGCACGGCGGCGGCAATGTTCTATCTTGCTTCGTACGCCCTCATGAATATCGGCGCGTTTGCAGTGGTGAGCCACGTCGCCGCCCGGCACGAGAAATATGTAAGGATCGAAGATCTTTCGGGACTCGGCCGCCGCGAGCCCGCTACTGCCGCGTTGCTGGCGATATTTGTTTTCTCGCTGATCGGAGTGCCGCTGACCGGCGGCTTTTTTGCAAAGTTCTACATTTTTCAGGCGGCGCTTAGCTCGCATTTGGTGTGGTTGACGGTGCTCGGGTTACTCAACAGCGCGATTGCGGCTTACTATTATCTGAAGATCATCGTCGCGATCTACATGCATGAGCCCGGCGCGGCCACGATGGAGCTACCGCCTCCCTCGGCGGGCGAGCGCGCGGCTCTTTGGGGCAGCGCCATCGGCACCTTGTTTTTGGGAATCTTTCCGTCGGCATTGCTATCGTTCGCTTCGGTGTCGGCCGCGGGATTGCGGTAACCGGAAACATGGCCGAAAGCTCAGAAGTTCTTGGTTAGTTCTCGAATTCGTTCGATGACCAACAGCCTTGGGTGATCCTCTGGAACCGTCTCGTGCTCGAGGCGCCAAGTCCGTGGGTGTGGCACATAGACCGCGCTCAAGCCGGCAGCAAGGGCAGGATTGATGTCCGATTTAGGAGAGTTGCCGATCATCCATGTTCTCTCTATATGGAATCCTCGCTCTTGCGCTAATTCGCGGTACGCCGATTCATTTTTCTCTCGGACAATGGCGGCATGCTGGAAGTACTGAGCTAGCCCGGACCGATTGATCTTGGACTGCTGTTCCTCAGGATCGCCCTTCGTGAAAATCGTCAGCTCATGTCTCCTCGACAGCTCCGCCAGCACGTCTTCTACTCCTTCGAGCAATTCGAGCGGCCGTTCGAGAATCGAGTGCGCGAATTCCTGAACGGCCTCGAGATCGCGGTCCGAGATTTGGCGCTCGGCCACGCGCTCGAAACACGCAGTCAAATTGCACGCGAAGCTCCGGCAACCGTAGCCATTGATCTTCGAGTTGACGATCTCAATCTCGTCGAGCACAGTACGCACTTGCCCGGAGGTCATAGATGAATGCGCCAAATACCCGCAGAATTGATCGAAAGCATCCTCGAAATAGATGTTATTTTCCCAGAGCGTATCGTCCGCATCAAAGATGAGGTGCTGACGGGTCAATTTATTCTTACTGTTGCAAGCCCGCCACGTGCTTCGGATGCCCGTTCAAAGGAGCCACGCGTTTTGCGAGCTTAATGCGCTGCCGCTGCAGCGTGTAGTCGGGAAGCATGCCGACGAGAAACTCCAATCGCTCCACTTCTGAGCGAAGCGATAGTACGGTCTGCCTCTTATCTAGATCTGCGATGAACTGTGCAAGCTGAAAGCTGAGCTGGGGGCCTTCCAACTTCGGTTCGATGATGACCTCCGGCTTTTCTACCTCACGCAAGCGCTCATAAGCGGCAATAGCCTGTGTGCGAAGCGCAGTGGGGACATCAGTGGCCTCCTCGTCATTGAAGTACTCGACGGCCGCCCGCAGATACGATTTTTCCTCATCGAGAGATAGGACCTGAAAGCGGCGGTGTCCGAGAGCGAGCAAATCAAGCCTGCCATCGGGATATCGCCGGACGATACGGTCAACAGTTGCGGTGCATCCGATGTTTACAATCCCGTCTTCCTTGGCCAGCACGATTCCGAACTCGCCGCGTACGGGAATGATGTCGCCCATCATCTCCTTGTATCTGTCTTCAAAAATGTGTAGGGGGAGCGGAGTTGCGGGCAGGAGCACGATCGAAAGCGGAAATAACGGAAGGAGCTGCGTGCTCATGACCCCATTATCCGCTCGGCGCGCGGCGATATACTGTTGCCGGTGAGGGAATGACCCTTAAGCTGAAGCGCACTCCGGGGCTTTATCTTGTCGGGTTCATGGCATGCGGAAAGACGACCATCGGGCACTCGCTATCGGAGGAACTGGGGTGGTGCTTCGTCGATATCGACCGCGAAATTGAAAGCCGCGAGGGGAAAACGATCAGCCAGATTTTCGTGGAACGCGGTGAAGGGCTGTTCCGGGAACTGGAAACCGAGATGATTCGGGCGCGAGTGTCGCGGGTCGAGTCGGGCGAGCCCTGCGTTTTCGCGCTAGGGGGAGGAGCGTTCGTTCAGCCCAGGAACTGGGACCTGATCGAGAACAATGGGATCACAGTTTGGCTCGATTGCGCGTTCGAGACAGTGCTGAAACGCCTGGGCGATACCAGTACGCGTCCGCTTGCGGCTAATGAAGACGGGCTCGCGCAGTTGTTCGCGGACCGGCGCCCGCTCTACCAAAGAGCCGATTTCCGCGTCGAAGTCGATACGGACGATACCTCACAAACTGTGCAGAAGATTTTGAGGCTTCCGATCTTTTAGAGCGCGTGAGGTCATCGACGAATCGCCTCGGCCGGAACGCTCTCCAAATTTTCCGGGCAGCGCTGGCCGCGGCGAATGCGAGCAACGCTGTGCGGAAGCATTTATCCATTCGATCCGGGTACATCAAAGCCGGACCAGCGCGGCTTCCGCTCGAGGACTTTGACCGCATTTTTTTGATTGCTGCCGGTAAAGCTGCCGTCGAGATGGCTGCCACAACAGCTGAAATTCTCGATCTCAAGCTGGCGGGTGGCATCGTCGTGACAAAGCGCGGACATGTTGCAGCGCCTCCGGCCGGGATGGAAGTGATCGAAGCTCAGCATCCTGTGCCTGACGCAGCGGGCGTACGGGCATCGGCTGAGATCGAACGATTGGTGCGCGGCCTGAACGCGCGGGATCTGCTGATTGTGGCGATCTCAGGAGGAGCTTCGGCGTTGCTGTCGGCGCCCGCCGAGCCGCTCAGCCTTTACGCAAAGCAGAAGACCACTGATCTGCTGCTCCGCGCCGGAGCGAGCATTCACGAGTTGAACGCGGTTCGTAAGCACCTGTCGCGTTTGAAGGGCGGCCAACTGGCTTCACTCGCTTATCCAGCGACGGTCATCAGTCTCATACTTTCCGACGTGATCGGGAATCGGCTGGATGTGATTGGGTCCGGACCGACCGCTCCCGATCCGACCACTTTCAGCGATGCGGTCGAGGTCCTGAAGAAGTTTCGTCTTCTGGATAGAGTGCCGCGACAGGTCCGCGAACGACTGGAGCGAGGCGCGCAGGGGAAGATTCGCGAAACGCCGAAGCCGGGAGATCCGGTATTCAAGCACGTGCACAATGTCGTGATCGGAAGCAATCACCTGGCGCTCGAAGCGGCTGCTCGCGAAGCGAAGGCGCTCGGCTTTCAACCGCTGATTCTCTCGAGCAGCATCGAAGGCGAAACGCGCGAGGTGGCACGCGTGCATGCACAGATTTTACGGGAGGTCATCGCCTCAGGCAATCCGGTGCGCTCGCCCGCCTGCATTCTTTCCGGCGGCGAAACCACGGTTACCGTAAAGGGCAAGGGAAAGGGCGGCCGGAACCAGGAGTTCGCGCTCGCTGCCGCGCTTGAAATCGACGCGCTCAGGAACTGCGTTGTGTTAAGCGCCGGAACGGACGGGACTGACGGGCCTACTGATGCAGCCGGAGCGGTCGTTTCCGGCGATACGATCCGGAACGCACTCGAGCGGGGGCTCGTAGCCGCACAATATCTTGCCAACAACGATTCCTATCCGTTTCTAGACGCTCTCGGCGCGTTGCTGAAGACCGGGCCTACGGGCACGAACGTCATGGATATACACCTATTGATCGCTGGTTGATGCGCTGCGCTGCTCATAAAAGCTCAGCGAATTGTCGCCCTGTTTCAGGACACGCGTCTTGTGAAGCCTCGCGTAGCAATCTTCAAGCACCATTCGTGACGCATGCTGCGCGATGACCACAGGACATGCGCTCTCGGAAAGAGCCCGCAAAGCTTTGCCGTATTCAGTCGTCTGTTCATAGGGCGGGTCGATAAACGCAACATCGGAATGCCGGGTCCTCAGTAAAACCGCTGCACTGCCGCGAAGAATGGTTGCTTCGCCTTCGATCCCTAGAGAGCGCAAATTCTCCCGAATGACGCTGACCGCTTCTGCGTTCCGCTCAATCAGGATCGCGTGCCTTGCTCCGCGACTCAGCGCCTCAATACCGACTGCTCCGCTGCCGGCGTATGCGTCCAAAAATATCGCATCTTCCATTCGCAGAGCTAACACGTTGAAGAGCGCCTCCCGCAGCCGGTCCGGAGTAGGGCGAAGCGACAGGCCTGGTACACTCTTCAGCTTCCGGCTACGAAACCGTCCGCCAATCACTCTCAAAATTCAGCCTACTTGGACTAATCCGTACCTGCGCTGCCAGTGGTCTTGGATGTACCGCAAGGCGCCGGGCAATTCTTTGCTTTCGCGGCTACCCTGAACCACGCTCGCATCGAGAAGCTTCTGAGCCTCGGCTCGCGCTGACTCGAGAACATCTCCATCGCGCAGTAGATCCGCCAGTCGCAACCCTGGAATGCCGGATTGCTTCGTGCCGAAGAATTCGCCAGGGCCGCGCAGCCGCATGTCCATCTCGGCGATGTAAAATCCGTCGCCCGATTCGATTAGAGTGCGAATTCTCTCCCTGGCTACGTCGCTCAGCTTTCCGGTCACCAGAATGCAATAGCTCTGATGCGGACCGCGGCCCACCCTTCCGCGCAACTGGTGAATCTGCGCGAGTCCGAACCGCTCCGCTTGCTCGATCACTATCACCGATGCGTTGGGGACGTCGACGCCAACCTCGATCACAGTCGTCGAGACCAAAATCTTTGTTGCGCCGGACAAGAAATTTCGCATGGCCGCGTCCTTGTCGTCGGACGCCATCCTCCCGTGCAGGAGCCCTACCGGGATATTCGGAAAAACCTCGCGCGACAAATGCTCGTACATCTGCTCGGCTGCTTTTACAGCGGCCGTATCGGTTTCTTCGACCACCGGGTACACGACATAGGCCTGCCGTCCTGCTTTCACCTGCTGAGCGATGAAACTGTAAACGCGCTCTACTTCCGATTCGCGCACCTGTTTAGTGAGGATCGGCTTGCGCCCGGCAGGCAGCTCATCGATAGTCGACACATCCAGATCGCCATATATGGTCAGCGCAAGAGTGCGCGGGATCGGTGTAGCGGTCATGACCAGTACATCAGCCTGCTCTTGCTCTCCTTTTTTGAAAAGCTCCAAACGCTGCCGCACGCCAAACCGGTGCTGCTCATCGACAATCGCCAGTCCGAGCTTTGCGAATTCTACATCGTGTTGGATCAAAGCGTGAGTGCCGACCACCAGGTGCACCCGTCCTTGTTCGATTGACTTTTTGATCTGCTGCTTTTCGCGCGGCGGCGAGGAGCCTGTCAGCTGCGCAACCACGTAGCCCAGTGTCTCCAGCAAACGGTTGAAATACAAATAATGCTGCGTAGCGAGGATTTCGGTTGGCGCGAGCACCGCGACCTGATATCCATTTTCAATGGCGATGACGGCTGCCTGGGCAGCCACGATCGTCTTACCGCTACCGACATCCCCGTGCAGCAAACGGTTCATGGGATGTGGCCGCTTCATGTCGTCCGCTATCTCCTGCATTACGCGGCGCTGCGCGTCGGTCGGCTTAAACGGAAGCATCTTCTTTATCTGTTCTCTCGCACGCGGCGTTACCGCGAACGCAATGCCGGGGGCCTTCCGCGCTTTTGTTTTTTTCAGCCGCAGCCCGCACTCCAGCCAGAAGAACTCATCAAAGATCAACCGAACCTGTGCCGACGTGCGAAATTCATTCAAAAGGCGCAGATCGGTTCCTGTAGCGGGAGCGTGTACTTCGCGGATCGCAGACGCCAGATCGGGCAAACCGACGCTTTCCCGCACGCTCGCCGGAAGCGCGTCCTCGGGCATGTTGACCTGCTTCAGAATGCGGTGAATCAGCCCCCGGATTCTACGCGTCGAGAATTCCCCAATACCTTCGTAGACGGCGATAATGCGCCCGGTATGCAGCATCTCTTCCTCTTCCTCCTCGGGGTGGAACACCTCGATTTCGGGCTGCACCATCAGTGCATGTCCGTTCATGCGGTCCAGCTCAACCTTGCCGAAGAGAGCCAGGCGCGCATCCGGCGTCACGCTATCGGCGAAACGCTCTCCATGAAACCACCTCGCGTGAAGCTTCGCGCCACTGCCGTCATGAAAGACGGCTTCTAGCATTCTCGGGCCGCGCCGGAATCCGGAGAGCTTCGCGCTCATTACCTGGGCCAATACTGCAGCCTTTTCGCCCGGCACGAGTTCGGACAGCGACTTTAGATTGGTGCGATCCTCATACCGAAACGGAGGATAGTACAGCAGATCGGATACAGTCAGCAGACCGCGAGCGGCCAACAGCTCGCCTCGAACTGGCCCGATACCCTTTACATACTGAAGGGGCGTGGTGACATCCAACCCCTTAGCGTAACCTTGCGAAGTGATGATTACTCAGCGATGACGGAAGCGAACGCAACTCGTGCTTGCTGGCTCGGCTTTTGAGCTGCGGGCTGCTTCGGCGGAATCACCTCGCCGCCGGATTTGCGGACGGTTATGGTGCCTCGATCAGTAGTGAGCGTCAAATCCGGACCAGTGCCGATCGCGCCCTCGAGGCGGGCCCCGCGGCCTTGTGTGCGTTCCTTCAGAGCTTCTCCAAAGTCGTTCTGAATCTCGCCGCTATCCGTGCTGGCGGTCAGCGCAAACGCGGCGCTTTCGGGCAGTGCCAACTCGATATTGCCGGAACGCGTATGCACCATCATCTTGCCCAAGGGCGTCCGCGCCGGGCGCAAATCGATGTCGCCTTTATCGACCGTCAGCTCCAGGCCGTCAGTGAATCCATCGAGGCTGACGTCGGTTGCATGCGTCGTCAATTTCACCGGACCTATGACATTTTGGGCGCTTAAGCTACCCCGGTCGACTCTAAGTTCGCCGGGTATCTGCTCGACCGCCAGGTCCGTTCGCATATTCTCGATTCGCACAGGTTTCGCAATCTCACGCAACGAAACTGTGCCGTCATACTGACCGCTGATCGTTACTTGGCCGGCGATCTTTTCGAGCTCGACATCGCTTCCACGCCCGCGGAGTTCGACAGCGCCCTTGACGTTATCGCACCTGACAAGGTCGCTTTTGCGCGTGTCAACCTTCACGTTTCCATCGACATCCTGTGCACGTATTCCGCCGTTATCGGTGCTGATATCTACATTGCCCGATAAAGAAGAGATGTCGAAATCTCCTTCGGTGCCGGTTGCCTCTATGCTCGCGCCCCGGGGAACAGAGATATCGAGGTCCGTCGTCACAGGCGCGCGTGGTCCGCTCTTGGCTTGGTTGCAGCGGATCGTCGCTGTGTTGCCTTCCATGATAATTTCTACGGGCGTCACCTCGTTGGCCCGGTCTGCTTCGCGCGGTTCTAAAGCTCGAACGGTCTTATGCCCATTGACTGTGATCTCGGTTCCGTCGGTCCCGGTAATTTTCGCGTCGCCGTGAAAAGCTTCAATAACAATGTGCGGGGTCTTGCCCACACTCTTCTGGAGTGAATCGACGGTGTAATCGTGTTGGTCACCGAACATTTCGACGCCATGCTCGAAACCGACGCGCCTCCACCAGTTGTCGGGCCGCCGCACCTCATAAGTCGCCAATCCGGCGAAGCAGATCAGAACGACCAGCACCCAGCCACCGCCTGAAATGCCGCTGACGGGCATGGGCCGGCCGCTTAGCGCGCGAATCGAGATCTCGATCAACTGAATGACTCCCCAACAAATCAGCAGATACGGCCAATATTGGGCGACCACATCGGCGATCGGAAAATTCGGCGAGATCGCGTGAAACAGAAATAGCACGCCGATCGCGATCAGGATCAGCGGTCCCGCTACCGAGCCTCTCCTCACGGCGTACGACCTCCCACAGGCGGCGCGGGTGGAGCAGACGGCATCGCCATCCGCTCAATCAGCTTCAATACTCCGATCACGATAATGATCAGAGGCCAAGTTCGCGAAAACTGCAACACGCCCGCTTGATGCATTGCGAACAGCACGCCGATCGTGATCAACAGAATCGGTCCGCGCACCGCCTGCGCATACAAAGCGCCTCGGTTATTCATTGCGGGCTCCCATCACTCCGCTTGGGGTGGCGCTTCCGGGCGGAACAGCCGAGCCGCGCGAGGTGACCGGCGCTTCTCCGCGTCCGCTAAGCCGCGAGTACAGCATGTAGGCGCCAATCAGGATGAGAATCACCGGCCAGAACCGCCCGATCTCGCGGAACTCAACCAGGTGCAAGGTATCCAAGAGAAAGACGACTCCGATCAAGATCAGAACCACCGGTCCGACGGGAGCTCGCCCCGTATACCTGCTGTTGGCTAACAAACTCGACCATTCCTCAACCGGTACACCCATCTGCCGCTTCTTGGCGGTATGGTATGCCTCGAACGGCATATAGAACTCGAACCCGACGAGCAGCATCGAAAGTAAAGGCACGCCGGAGCTGTTTTCGGCGCTAGTAATCAAGCTGATCAGCAGCCCGAAGATCACGGCGTGAATCAGCCCTTTCACGTATTGCCCGTTATAGATTGCACCCACGCCCGGAATCCAGCCGAGCAGAAACGCCAACCCCGGAGAGGTTTGAACGGGCCCCACGGCGGCTGCGCCGGGCGATTGCACGTAGGGGTTCGCCGGGTTGTACGGATTCGCTTCAGCTTGAGCTGCGTAAGCGGTGGTTGGCAAATGCTCTTCGCAAAAAACCGTTCCTTCCGCGGGCCGCTGGCACACCGCGCACAGGGCCCTGCCGCAGCTTCGGCAGTACGCAACCGCCGGTGTCTCTGGATGTAAATAGCAATTCATTGTTTTTTCTCCCCCGGATTCGGCGCTTTCCGCGCGTTGCTCGGCTCCCTGCCCGGCCGGGTTGCACTTGACTGCGCCCGCTGATCCCGCGCCAAATCCTGCTGCTCCTGTAACGCCTTCAACCGAGTCTCGATCTCATATACCAATCGAATGTTGTCGTAATACTTCACTGCGCGATCCTTTACGCGAATCACTCTGTCCTCTACTCCGTCCCAGATCCTGACGGGGCTGAGGTCCGCCGGCTGGATGTGCTGCACCTGCACACCCGTGCAGCGTTGCAACATCGCGAACGATAAGATCGTCATCGCCATACCCATGGCAAACTTCGGCCGCAGCAACGGCTGAAGCCACGCGGCCGAGATTCTGTTCCAAATTCCTTGCGTCTCAAACGCATCCCTGCTTCGTCCGGAGGGCGCCTGATAGGCGATACGGGTGACCAGCTCCGGAGGGGGCGCGACGGCGTCCGCGCGCTTCAAAAACGCGACCGCGCCCGTTACATCCGCCATGAACTCCCTGCAGGCGAGGCAGGACGCAGCATGCTCCTCGACCGCCCGGCGCTGTGCATCGCCGAGGACGCCGTCGAGGTAATCGGCTAGAACCTGTTCGAATTCCGCGCAGTTCATCGCATCCACCTAAACGGTCACCTTATTGCGGCGCAGCACTCGCGCCAATTCGGCGCGGCCGCGGTTCAGCCGCGACTTCACCGTACCTTCGGGTACGCTCAACACTTTCGCGATTTCCCGATATTCCAGCTCTTCCAGATCCCGCAAGATCACTGCTTCGCGTAGTTCCGGCGATAGCTTCTGCAACCCGGCCCGCAGCAATTCGCCTGCTTCGCGATTCGCCAGTAGTCCGTCCGCCCGCGTATATTGCGTCGTCTTCTCCTCAAGACCACCCAGCTTGTCATCGATCGCATCTGTAACCCGGTCCTGCTTTGTCCGCCGATAGTGATCGACCAGCAGGTTACGGGTTAAGCGCGTCAGCCACACAGTAAACGACCCTTCCCCGGCCCGAAAGCTTCCCAAGCGTCCGAAACACGCGCAGGAATACTTCCTGAGTCAAATCCTGCGCCTCGTTTTCCTTGCCCGTAAACCGGTAAGATATCGCATAGACACGGCGGGTATGGGTCCTGACGAGCTCGTCCCAGGCAGCCTGGTCCCCTCGTAAACAGCGCTCAACCAAACTCGTTTCGGCGTCCAAGCGTTGTCTTGCTCCCGCAGCATCGGCACCCACCCATTTCCAAGGTGCACCTATCGCCTTCGAGCTTAACGAATTTCTCGAATTGAGCGAAATTTCCGCAATTGCCGCTGCTGACATAGAGCTTCTCGCATCGACCTGACACCTTTTAAAACGACAGAATGGCGTCAGAAGTTCCGCCGCTGTCCGAGCCAAGAGCGTCAGCGAGTGGTTTGTTGCGCCAATTCCGGGGATGATGGAAGCGAGGCTCACATGACCTGTCCGTTCTGCGGCCATCGTGAAGATAAAGTAATCGACTCCAGAGAGAGCAAAGAAGGCGACTCGGTCCGGCGGCGCAGGCAATGCCTGGCCTGCGAGCGCCGCTTCACAACCTACGAACGCTGCGACGAAGTGCCCTATATGGTCATCAAAAAAGATGGGCGGCGGGAGCAATTTGATCGCCAGAAGGTCTTGAACGGTTTGCTCCGGGCCTGTGAGAAACGGCCCGTGGGCATGGGCGCGCTGGCTGAGCTGGTCGACGAAGTGGAATCGATTCTTTTCGAGACTCCAGACCGGGAGCTGCCGACTACCTTGATTGGGGAACGATTAATGGATCGATTGCGCTCGTTAGATAAGATCGCTTACATAAGATTTGCCTCGGTTTATAGGGACTTTCAGGATGTGGAAGAATTCTTGCGCGAGCTGAAAACCTAATCGAGCGGCCGGAAGTCTAAGTATTTGGGAGGGCTCGGCTGCCGTTCTGATTGAACCTATCTTTTGTGTAACCAATCACTTCGGCGGACATCTTGTGTATTAGGGGCTTTCGCTCGAGCGGGGGAGCGCGTATAATAGTTGCGCACAACCAGTTCAAGTTGGCATTCCGGCGCCCGGCCCTGCAGGGGTGTAGGCGCTGCATTATTGAATCCCAGTGCATGTGTTTGGTCGTTTTCGGGTCGGTGCGCATGGCCGCATCCGATGCCGAGTTAGAGGTGAATAGGTAGGGTGGATCAATTCGAGGACCAGTTTTTAGCCGAAGGACGTGAGCGCATCGGGCTCCCGTTCGATGAAGATGCGAACTTCTTTCATCCGGAGGAAGTTCAGGACGGCGAGGATTTCCACGGCGTTCAGCAGGTTGAGGAGTCGATTTACACCGACGATCCGGTGCGGGTGTACCTGCGCGAGATGGGCTCGGTTCCCCTGCTGACTCGTGAGGGCGAGGTGAGCCTCGCGCGCAAAATGGAGCGCGGCAAGCTGCGCATGCAAAAGGCAATCAGCCGCTCGCCGCTCATTCAGGCCGTGGTGCTCGAGTTTGCGGAGCTGATCCGCAAAGGCGCCGAGGATCTGGATAGCTATGTCGATATCGGGCCCACGGACATTGAAGAGGGTAGCGCCGCGGATCTGAAGCGGCGAGGCGAGATCCACGATCAGTTCATGGCGTTTATCGCAGTACACAAGAAGCTGTTGCAAACCATCGACAAGCACGCTTCGATTCCTGCCGCCAACAAGAAGCTGCGCAAGCGCTGGGCCGGCAAAGTCGTGCGCGCCAAAATCGAGTTGTCACGCGCGCTCCGGGCCATTCCGTTCAACATCGCCCGCTGGAAGGAATTTGTCCGCGCCATCGAGAAAACCGCCGATGAAATGTCGATCCTCGAGGCGGAAATCCGTAAATTGGAGCCGCGGAACTCCGCTTCGGCCCAATTACGAGTCAAGGAATGCCGGCGCGATCTCAAGAAAAAAGAGGGTGAAGCCGGGGCATCGCTGCCCGATCTGCGCCATAGCCTGTCTGTCATTCGCCACGGCGAGATAGAGGCGGAGCGCGCCAAGAAGGATCTTGTCGAAGCCAACCTGCGCCTGGTGGTCTCGGTGGCCAAGAAGTACGTGAACCGCGGCCTGCATCTGCTGGATCTCATCCAGGAAGGCAATATCGGGCTCATGCGCGCCGCCGATAAGTTCGAATATCGCCGCGGCTATAAATTTTCGACTTACGCGACATGGTGGATCCGCCAAGCCATCACCCGCGCCATTGCTGACCAATCCCGCACCATCCGCATTCCCGTTCACATGAACGAGAGCATGAACAAGTTCCTCCGGGCCACCCGGGAGCTTGAAAAGGAGCTGGGACGCGTTCCGACAAACGAAGAAATCAGCCGGCGGATGGACATTCCGGTCGAGAAGGTTCAGAAGCTCAAGACCATCTCGCGCGACCCCGTGTCACTCGAGACGCCCGTGGGCCGGGATGGCGAATCCGCCCTGGGCGACTTGATTGAAGACCGCTGGGTCGGTTCGCCGGTCGACGCTGTCATTGATTCGAACGTTCGTGACGAAACCGCCAACATCCTGAAGACGCTATCTCCGAAAGAGGAGAAAGTGATCCGCCTGCGGTTCGGCATCGGGTGTGAGCGCGAGCACACTCTCGAAGAAATCGGCCAGGAGTTCGATGTCACCCGCGAGCGCATCCGCCAGATCGAGGCCAAGGCTCTGCGCCAGTTGCGATCTCCCGACCGGGCACGACACTTGCGCGCGCTGTTAGCTGCGCGTTAGGTGCATCTCACGTTCTAAGCCGCTCATTCATCACAGGACCGGGCCGCGTCTTCCGAAAATAGAAAACGCTGCCCGTCATTCTTCCATTCTTCATAGATCCCTGCGAGAGCTGTACCCGCAATTCCTCGTAATTCCAACGCACTAGGGAAAGGACCCAGAATTGCTCCTCCTCGGCAAACTCCGCGCGCAGCCGCGGCTAAGTCTGGGGGGTAAACGTGTCATTTTCTAAGTTCAACGCAAAAGTAGCCTATCTCGTGGCGCTGGTTTGTGCCGCGACCGTGGGGCTGTATGCCCAAACCGCTCAGGGCGTCGTTACAGGAACCGTAACTGATCCGTCCGGTGCCGCCATTCCGAGCGCACAGGTGACCCTGACCAATGAAGGAACTCAGGTTACGCAGAACGCGACGGCCGGCTCCGATGGGGGTTATCGGTTCCCGCTTGTTCCGCCCGGAACATATACGCTGACCGTCAAGTCTTCAGGCTTCGCTACCAAGGAGACCAAAGGTATCGTTGTTGATCCGAGTCAGACTGTGCCTGTAGACGTGAAGCTGGACGTCGCGACCGCCTCAACTGCCATCGAGGTAACGACTCAAGGGACGATCGTGCAAACTGCGACTTCTACTTTGGCGTTGACTGTGAATTCTCACACGATTGAAAACATTCCGCTGTTAACGCGGGATGTCTTCGATATGGCGTTTGCTGCGCCACAAGTTACACAAGGCATGAACTTTGGTCCGGCGTCGGGTGGGGCCCGCGAATCGGGCACCGTGTACCTGATGAACGGCGCTGATAACAACGACAACTTCGACGAAGGTATCGCGAATGTCGTTCCGCCGCTCGAGTCCGTGGCTGAGTTCTCGATTCTTACCAACCAGTTCGGCGCCGAGTACGGGCGCGGTTCAGGCGCGGTGGTGAGCGCGGTGCAAAAATCGGGAACGAACTCGTTCCACGGAGCAGCGTACGAATTCCATCGCGACTCCGCGATCAGCTCGAACGACTTCTTCTCAAACCGCGGCGATCAACCGAAACCCCAATTCATTCGTAACCAATTTGGTGGCGAGGTGGACGGCCCCATTAAGAAAGACAAGACATTCTTCTCATTTCGCATTTGATCGTTATGACATCCGGACCGGCGCAAACTTGCAGATTCAGGTCCCGACCGCTGCTGAACTTGCGGCGATGGCGGCTGGTGCCGGGCCGCTGGCTTCCACAATATTAAGCAAGTATCCGCTTCGTACTTCCGAGATCCCCTGTCCGAACGAGCCGTCAGCGGCGTTTGGCTTCATCGGCTGCTTCAATAGCTTCGATCCAATACCAACCACGCAGAATACCTATTTCGCGCGCATCGACCAGAACTTCAGCACGAGCGACCGCTTGAGCGTGACAGCCAACGTGCAGCGCTATACGAATACTGATACTTACGGCGGAAATACCGCGTCCGCAACCGCCCAGCCGATCCCTGCTGCTGATCTTGAGAACTATCACCAGATCGTCCTCGTTGAAACACACACGTTCAGCCCGACGCTTGTGAATGAATTTACGGCGGCTCACAACCGGCACTTTTCGGACTATTTCCAGGGAATGGCAAGCTCACAGATCCTGAATATCTATCATCGATGGCGCGAATTTCGGCAGTTTTGGTTTCCAAATCGGTCCTGGATCAAGGGTCCGTTGTCGAAGCGTTTACTCAAGACCGCTGGCAGATTCAGGACAACTTGGGCTGGACGCTCGGAAAGCACTCCATCAAATTCGGCGGGGGCTGGCAATACGGGCAGCTTTACCGGAACTGGGATCTTGGCGCACCTGGCCAGTACGAGTTTGCCAATACGACTGGAACCGCATTGCCGCCGATAAATGCGGACGGTACCATCGGCAACCCGGCCACCGGAGTCAACTATTCGGACAGCAACTTTCAGCATGATTTTCCGTATTTCCAAGAGAGCTCAGTAGATCCGCGGACAGGTGCACCCGCTAACGCTTACCGGCATTACATAGGCGAGGACGGGAACGCTTTTGTCAACGACGATTGGAAATTCAGCCGGACTTTGACTCTGAACCTTGGCTTGCGTTGGGAGCACTTTGGGGCGCCGCGCGAAGCCAGGGGCATTATGGCTCAGTTCACGAATCTCTCCTGTCTCTCAATCACCTGCATTGCCAACGCTACCGTCGGGCCAGTCGCCACCATGTGGAAACCAAACTACAAAGACTTTGCTCCGCGCGTGGGCTTTGCGTGGGACGTTCGCGGCGACGGCAAGACATCGATTCGGGGAGGCTACGGCATCTTTTACGATCGGATCTTCGACAACGTCTGGTCGAACGCGGCCTGGAACCCGCCGTTCTATGGTCTGGTGGATCATGACGCCACCGCGGGAGATCTGCTCTTTTACACGCTGCCCCCGCAAGCTGGACCCTCTTTCAACCCGGCGGCCGGACTGGGGCGCGTATCCGTTCGTACGATGGATGTGGCCATGAAAGATCAATATGAGCAGAGCTTCCACTTCACCATCGAGCAGCAGCTTGCGACGAATTTCCTGTTTCGGCTCGGCTATCAGGGCTCGTTGGGCCGCCATCTTCCCGTGTTGATGAACCTGAATCGCTACGATGGCGATGCTTACAACCCAGACCTGACGCCGATTCGCCCGAATCCGCTTTATACGGGCTTCAATTACCGTGCGAATAGCGTCAGTTCTAACTACAACTCGCTTGTGGCTGAGTTTCAGAAGCGATTCAGCAACGGCCTGCAGTTCCAGTTCGGTTATACCTGGTCGAAGCTGCTGGACTACAATTCCGCTCTGTTCGCGGGCTCGACTACCCAGGGCTCCTACAGCCAGCCGTACTACTATGTGACCAATTCAAATGCCCAAAATGAATACGGCCCTGGAGCATTCGACCACACTCATTCATTCAAGTTCAATTACGTATACGAGCTTCCGTTCCTCAGGAACAGTAAGGGGATCGTTGCACAGGTTCTGGGTGGATGGCAGCTCTCTGGCTTCTACCAGGGTTACTCGGGGCATCCGCTGGAGATCTACAACGGCCGCACGCGGTATGCCGGTGACGTGCTTGATGCCAACGGTGTACCGGAGAACATTGGCGGCGACTACAACCTTGATGGCGTCAATAATGACCATCCGAATTACATAGGGCCTGCCAACCCATATTCAGGAGGAAGTCCGGCAGACGGCATCTTCGTGGACAACAACCCTATCGGATGCGGCAATCCGGGAGGCGCTTCTTCGGCCGCAGCAATCGCGGCATGTAACGCGAATTTCGGCGTTGGAACGCCCAACACAATGTTCGAGAATCCGGCGGGTGGCCCGATACGCTACGGTTCGCTGGGGCGTGATGTGTTCCGCGGACCCTGGTACAACAACTTCGACGTAGCGATCTCGAAGAACTTCTCCCTTACGGAGCGGCTGAAGCTCCAGTTCCGCGCAGACGCCGTCAACGTGTTCAACCATCCGAATTTCGACTGCATCAATACGGACGTGAATTCGGGGACATTTGGAAGGGCTCTGTGTGTCGCGGGAGACGGTGGTATCTACGGCCCGACTGCAGGGGGCTCGTGGGCCAATGGCGTTGCGCGGCGCTTCCAGTTCTCGGCGAAGATCTTCTTCTAAGCCGAAGTAGGAGAAAACGATCGGCATCTCTTGACCTGAGCCGCCCGCGCGCCGAGACGATTCTCGGCGCGGCAGACACGAGTGTCCGCGCCACATCCCGGCGGTTGCAATTAGGGGCCGGAATCACATTCTGAGCGAGATTCGTGGCGCGGACACTCGTGTCTGCCGTCTCGACAATCTTGTCGAGATATTTGTGGATTCGCGCTCGACCACAGGTATTCGTCAGCACGTTTGACCAATCCTGCCTTCACAGGATTATTCTCGATGTAGGCTGCAATGCGCTGATACTCCGCTTCGTCCCGAACCCAATGGTCGTAGGACTCGCTCTGCCAAAACCGCTCGCCCGTACGGCCGAGCATGCGGTTTGCCTCCCGGGCGGTAAACCCTTTCAACGATTGCAGTAGACGGTGAGGAGGGATCTCTGGCAACAGGAGCACATGAACATGGTTGGCCATGACCACGAAAGCACCCAATTCATAGTGACCCAAGCCAACGCCTTTGTGTAAAGATTCAATGATTAGGTTGGCGAGTTTTGGCTGGCGGAGGAATAAGGGCCCACTGGAACCTTGATCTAAATACCGATCCATCCAGACGAAAGCCTTGCCGGCCGAAGCTTTATTGGGCGGTGGATATCTCCCATGCGGAAGACTACCATGCAAATGCCACGTCACAAACAGCCAACTCCCTTGCTGGTAAGCATGAGGCAGGCGACGGCGAGAAAAGGTCACAGCGATAGAGTGGCTGCAGTGGCAGGCATCTCTTGATGAGGCGAACGAGCGCCCAGACGATTCTCGGCGCGGCAGACACGAGTGTCCGCGCCACAACTCGCTGGTTTTTTCTGGCCGCGCTCTGTTTGCAATTGGGCTGGGCCCAGCGCAATACTCCAGTCATTTTGATCTCCGTCGACACGCTCCGGGCCGATCATCTCAGTTGTTACAACGCGGGCAGGCGGCCGACTCCCCATATCGATGCGCTGACTCATCACGGAACGTTGTTCTCTCAAATCAGCAGCGCGTTTCCGCTTACGCTCCCATCTCACGCAGCGCTGTTCACTTCCACTTATCCCTTCGTGAACGGCGTGGAAGATAATGGCGTTCCCCTCAAATCTACAGCCGCAACACTTGCCACCGTCCTGAAGAGTGGAGGATACAGGACGGGCGCCTTCGTAGCGAGCTTCGTTTTGGATCGTCGCTTTGGCTTAGACCGGGGCTTCGATGTATACGACGGTCCCCTCGATGTTCATAACGCAACCACCGCTCCGATCGAGCGGAAGCGTCCGGGAGCGCAGGTAACGGGCACCGCTTTGCGCTGGCTCGAGTGCAACTCGAGCGCACCGTTTTTCCTTTTTCTGCATTTGTATGATCTCCATCTGCCCTACGATTTCCCCCAGAATCCGAGCCTGCGCCGCGGCGAAACCGCATATACGGCTGAGCTCGCGTATGAGGACCGGGTCCTGGGCGACTTCCTGGCGGCCCTGAGCCGTCTCAAGCTTCTGGACAAAGCGCTCATTGTCTTTACCTCCGACCATGGGGAAGGTCTAGGGGACCACGGCGAGAGCACGCACGGCTATTTTATTTACCAGAGCACACTTCGCGTGCCGCTCATCATTCATTGGCCAGCGGAATTCAACCGCACGCTGCACGAACGCGTTGACGAGCCCGCCAGTCTGCTGGATGTCGCACCGACCATCCTGGATGCGATTGGTATTCGGATTCCAGCCACGATGGTCGGGCGAAGTCTGCTTTCCGCCGGTCGGGACCGGGAGATCTATTCGGAAAGCCTGTATGCGCAAAACCATTTCGGTTGCGCCCCGTTGCGGAGCTTGCGCGTCGGCCGCTACAAGTACATCGCGTCTCCCAAGCCTGAAATGTACGATCTGGCCAGCGATCCCAAAGAAGCTCGAAATATATACGATCAGCAGCGATCGCAGGCGACGGCGTTGGCGCAACATCTCGCTGCCGTCCGTGCCAGCGCTCCCACAGCCCCGTCCGGCAAGTCCGCCTCGCCCCAGCCGGATACCATCGCGGCCCTACGCTCACTCGGATACCTGAGCGGATCGACGAAGTCCACCCGCGTCGATTCGCACATCGATCCGAAGGATCGAATCACAGAGTTTGAAGAGTACCTGCACGCGCTGGATCTTTCCTCCGCAGGAAAGCTACCGGAATCCGACGCTCTGCTCCAGAAGCTGAGCCACAAATTGCCCGATCTGGCCGATGTCCGGGTCAGCCTGGGGTTGAACCAACAACGAGCCGGCGATTTCGCGCAGGCCGCTCGTGAATTTCAGGCCGCCATCCAGCTGGCTCCCTCTGACGCGGAGGCTCACTTTGAGCTCGGATTCTCTCAGTTCCGGCTGGGCCAACTGGATGATGCGATCCAGCAGTTCAAGGCCACGCTAGCGCTCGAGCCATGGTCTACGCGAGCGGACGAAGCGCTCGCCGAAATCTATACCAGGAAACAGGATTACCCGCAAGCCCGCGCGTGCTTGAACCAGCTCCTCTCGATTGACCCGAATAACTACACTGCGCATTACAACCTGGGCATCTTCGCTGCGCTCGAGCAAAACTGGAGCGAGGCGGAGCGCTACATGGAGTTAGCGCTGCGCGCTGATCCGCGCTCGGCCGAAGCTCACGAGGCTCTAGGCAAGATCTTCCAGCAAGAAGGCAAGAGCGACAAGGCGGCGCAGGAGTTCCGCGCAGCGCAGCAAAGGTAAGTCACATCTTCCGCATTATGGAAGTACGGAGTAGTACGTCTTCCAGAATCGGTACCCTTGCCTCGCCCGAGGCTTACGCGCGTCTTACTTTCTAATCATTTGGAACGCACGCGACAGATGGTCCCGTAATTGCCTTATCCATCGTGGATCCTTAGCGGATCGTCTTAGCAGTCAAGCATCAGGGGGTTAGCTAGTGTATCCATCCAAACCAAATCAATTCTTGCGAGTGCTTCTCGCGCTACTGGGCATCGCGTGCCTCATCTGGGCGCAGGCCGAAACCGGACAAGTCACCGGAACTGTCACCGATCCGACGGGCGCCATTGTTCCAGGTGCCACGGTCAGAGTAGTCAGCACCGCCACCGGCGCCGAGCGCACTACGACGACATCATCCGCTGGTGATTTTGCCGTGCCAAATCTTCTTCCCGGCGAATACAGCGTCACGGCCGAAGCGTCAGGCTTTTCGACTTCGAAGCAGAACGTGATTGTGACCGTCGGCAGCAAGATCGGCCTCGATATTCGGCTGCAGATCGGGCAGACCGGAACTGTAGTGCAGGTTGCAGAGTCGGCGGTCAAGATCAACACCGAAACGCAAACGTTGAGCACGATTATTGACACGCGGCAGATGACGGAGCTTCCTACTCTTACCCGTAATCCTTACGCGCTGGTTGCGATCTCAGGTAATGTTTCCGACGCTGGCGCGGGCGCGCGCGGAGTCGGTTACGCAATCAATGGGCAGCGCGAGGCCTCGACGAACGTTCTTCTTGATGGCGCCGCGAATAACAACGAGTTCCTTGCGACCGTCGGGCAAGCTGTCCCACTTGATTCGGTTCAGGAGTTCAGTATCCTGACCAACAACTTCACTGCGGAGTATGGTCGCGCGAGCGGCGGGGTGGTGAACGTGGTCACTAAGGCGGGTACGAATGATCTCCATGGCACCGCCTACGAGTTCAACCGGGTTTCCTACCTCGCCGCAAACAGCTTTGATAACAATGCGCATGGACTTCCGAAGAGCGTATTTGACCGCAATCAGTTCGGGTATTCCGTCGGCGGTCCGATAAAGAAGGACAAGCTATTCTTCTTCAGCAGCACCGAATGGATTCGTGTCCGCAGCTCTGAGGCACAAACCGCCTATGTTCCCACTCCGCAGTTATTGGCTGCTTCATCGCCGAATACGCAGGCTTTCTTTAATGCGTATGGAAAGCTTAAGCCAGGCGCTACGGTTCTTCAATCATTGAGCGTCAATCAGTTTGCGGCTCAAGGCATCGATGTCTGCGGAACCTCTGCTGGCTGCCTTGCATTCAATCCGAATACGCCGATGTTCTCGCAAGTCGCATATACGATCTTCGGCGATGCCGGCGGTGGGAGTCCGCGAGAATGAATATCAAACTGTAGCCCGCGTCGACTACAACGCAACCGACAGAACCCAGTTCTACGGCCGTTATGCCCTCCAGAGCATCGGTTTCTTCCCGGGCTTCGTTTCCTCCAGCCCCTATGCGGGGTTCGACTCATCTGAGACGCGCTTTAACAACAACGGTCTGTTTTCAATGATCCACACCTTCAATCCCAGCTTGGTCTCGCAATCCAAGGCGGTGTTCAATCGCCTAACGACGATAGATCCGTTTGGCACCCAGCCTGTTGTTCCCACACTCTATACGAATCCGACGGGCGCCTCCGCGCTGGGGAATACGAATATACTTCTCCCCGGCTATGATCCCGCAACACCTGGCAGCGGCATTCCCTTCGGCGGTCCGCAGAACTTCGTACAACTCTATGAAGACCTGAGCTGGACTCATGGAAAGCACGAGATCCGGTTTGGTGGCAGCTTCAACTACGAACGCGACAATCGCACCTTCGGCGCCTACGAGACAGCCGGTGATTATCTGGCCAAGAGCGGAACTGGACCAGCTGTCTCCAACCTCTTGGCTGGGGATTTGTACCGGATTCAGGTCGCGATTTATCCGCAGGGCAAATTTCCCGGCGACACCGTTACGCTCCCGTTAGGGCCGCCCAATTTCAGCCGCAGCAACCGCTACGACGAAGGCGCTGTGTACGTGCAGGATTCGTGGAAAGTGAGCTCCGCGGTTCACTGCGAACATTGGGCTGCGCTGGGAACACTTCGGCGTGCAGCACAATAAGAACCCTCAACTGGATTCCAATTTCTTTGACCCCGCCAACCAGATCGATACACCGCTCGGTGTCCGAGAGGGACAGATTTTCCTCTCTCCGAACAGCCCCATCGGCGGCGGGCTTTGGAAACCCGATTATCACGACTTTGCTCCGCGCCTCGGATTCGCGTGGGATGTTACCGGCGACGGCAGGACCTCTCTCCGCGGCGGGTACGGTATCGGCTATGAGCGCAATTTCGGCAACGTGACGTTTAACATGATCCAGAATCCGCCAAACTACGAAACCGTTCAGGATACGGCCAGCGCGACAAACATCATTCCCATCTCACCCGCCAACTTCGGACCGTTGGCAGGCACAGGCGGCACTAGGACGCTACCGCCCGCCAGTATCCGCAATGTCGATCCGAATATTCGAACCGCTTATTCGCACTTCTACAGCGTTTCCCTTGAGCACCAGCTGACGAAGAATCTACTCATCGGCGCGGACTATACAGGATCGAGAGGCGTACATCTCTACGACATCGAGATCCTGAACCGCTTTGGATATGGGAACGTCTTTCTCGGTGATCCCTGCACGACCGGCCCTGCCGCCGCCGTCGCACAGGATTGTACGAGCACGTTGAACACGCAGTACACCGGGATTAATCGCCGCGGTGACAAAGGATTATCCAATTACAACGGCCTTAATCTCAAAACGGTTGCCCGCAATTTTGGGAACATCGGTCTTACTTTAACGGCCAACTACACCTGGTCTCACGCGATCGATAACCTGAGCAGCACGTTCTCCGATGCAGACCCGTTCTCGAACAATAACGGACAGTTTCTGACGGGCTATCTTGATCCCTATGCTCCGCAACTCGACAAAGGCAGCGCGGATTTCGATATCCGGCAGCGAGTTTCGTTAGGCGCGGTATGGGAAGCGCCAGGGTTGACGGGCAAGAGCTTGATGTCCCGAATCTTTGGCGGCTGGTCACTCGCGCCAATCTTTACGGCTCGGACTGGGTCGCCCTACTCCATTTTTGACAGCACTAATGGCTTGAACTTCGCTACCCGCGCAGGATTTACGACAGCAATCCCGGTCAATGGCAACAGCAACGGCCCAAGTGTTGGCGCAAACACGTTCAACTATCTCCCCCTTCCGGCATCAAGCATTGATCACTACGCGAATCCTATCTACTTTTTCTCCGACCTTCCCCCATTCCCCTCCGATATATCGGGTCGCAACACCTTCCGTGCGCCGGGTGTGTGGGACTTGGATGTCGGCCTATATAAGACGTTCGGGATCACCGAGCGCCTGAAGCTTCAGCTTCGTGGGGAAGCCTACGACATTTTCAATCATTCCAACCTTTACGTGGTTGGAACGGCCGCTGATGTTGCGACAGCGTCGTTTATCCCTGCCTGCCGGGGCGGTTGCAACGGCACGATTAACGACCGGCGCAATCTCCAGATTGCGGCCAAGATTATCTTCTAAGCCGCTTCAGCTTCAGGCGGTCATAAGAGGGAGCCTTCGGGCTCCCTTTTATTTTCAAACCTCGCCAGGTGATTCTCTTTTTAATAGATCTGTTAGGCCTCCACCTCACGCGCTTCTAACGCCACCTCGAGTCTGGCCTATAACGCACGTTTCAGAACGGCGTTAGATAACGGCGGAAGATCTCCAGCGTACAAAACCTACAGGGAGGTTTTTCTATATGAGGTTTTCGAACATCCGATTCGGATTAGTTCTCGCGATTTCATGCATATTGGCTCTGCCAACATTCGCGCAGCTCACGAGCGGAAATATCACCGGCACGGTGTATGATCCAACCGGCGCGACTGTTCCCGGGGCGCCGATCGTCGCCCACAACGATGCAACCGGAGTGGAAGCAAGCACCACTTCGACCTCAGCAGGCGAATATCGGTTTGAGAATCTGCCGATCGGTACTTACACGATCATTGTCAGCGCTCCCGGCTTCACCAAAGCGCAAGTCCGGAATGTCACTGTTCAACTGAATCAGACCGTGACGGCAAACGTGACCTTGGCGGTAGGACAAGCGTCCACGAGTGTTCAGGTCAGTGAGTCTGCGGTTCCCATCGATACCAGCACTGCGCAGGTTCAAACAACCTACGAAACGAAGCAAATAGCCGATCTGCCGACAGCAAGCACCGGCTCAGGCGTAATCAACTTGTCGTTGCTGAATGCAGGTGTCACGACGGCGGGCGGCTCGGGTTATGGCTTCGGCCCATCAGTCGGCGGTCAGCGGCCGACGAATAACAGCTTCACGATCGAGGGTATTGATAACAACCGCCTGGATGTCACGGGCCCGGCGGTTTTTCTTCCCAATGACGCTGTATCCGAGTTCAGTGTCTTGCAGAACCAGTTCTCTCCGGATTTCGGGCACTCGTCTGGCGGCCAGTTCAACCAAGTCGTAAAAAGCGGAACGAATGCGTTCCACGGCATGTTGTACGAGTACTTCAACAACCGGAATCTCAACGCAGCCGATAATTTAGACTTTGTCGAAGGGAATCCCCTTCATCCCCGCTCCGACAGCAACCGCTTCGGAGGCAATTTCGGCGGCCCCATCAAACGTAATAAGTTGTTCTTTTTTGGCGATTACGAATACAATCCCGTCGGCGGCGTGGCATCGACGTTCTACTATGCACCAACGGCCGCGGGATACACAACGCTGGCGGCGCTGCCCGGCATCAATCAAAACAACCTTGCGCAATTCCGAAAGTACTTGGGTACGGCCACGGCCGCCGTTGCGAATCCTGCCACTTTGCCGTTCGGCGCTCCGGTCCTGGTCGCCCCCGGTCCCGGCAGCAATGCGAGCTTGGGAACCGGTGTCTTCGCACCCGGTGCCGCCGGGGCGATCAGTATCCCCGTTGGACAGTTTTCTGCTTCGCTACCCAGCTACGAAAATCTTGAATATGGAGTTGGTTCGGTCGATTACAACATCTCCGACAGAGACTCGCTCCGTGGCAGGTTCATTCTCAATCGAACCGGAACTATCGACAGCGCCGGGTTTCCGTCGGTCTTCTTCGGCATTGAGCCAGTCAACTCTTACGTTGCCACGCTATCTGAGTACCACACTTTTACACCCACTCTGATCAATGAGTTCCGGCTTGGCTATAACCGTTTCAACCAGACCGTTCCGGAGTTTGGGAATCAATCTTTCCCGGGGCTTGACCGATTTCCAAATATCGACGTTTTCGAACTGAATGCCGCATACGGTCCCGATCCAAACGCCCCGCAATTCTCCATTCAAAATCTGTACCAGCTCACGGACAACGTGAGCTGGACGAAGGGAGGCCATAGCTTCAAATTCGGCTTCGACGGTTGGAGTGCGATCTCGCCGACGAGCTTCACCCAGCGTTCGCGCGGAGACTACGAGTGGAGCTTTCTTTCCGATTACCTCTACGACACGAATCCCGACGGAATCGCGCAGCGTTCCTTCGGCAACAACACGTATTACCAGAATCAGCAGCTTCTGGGATTCTACGGAAATGATACTTGGAAAGTTACTCCGAACCTGACACTGAACCTGGGACTGCGATACGAGTATCTGACGATTCCGCTTGGCGAGAACGCGCAAGACTTGAATGCAGGTTCGAGTGTTCCCGGCCTGATTTCATTCCACTCACCAAACACCCAGAAGGATATTCTCATGCCGCGTGTAGGCGTTGCCTATTCGCCCGGAAGTAGCGGCAGGACCTCCATTCGTGCCGGTTTCGGTATCACCTACGACGTGATCTACAACAATCTCGGGACCCTGAGCTTACCGCCGCAACTGAGCACGACAGTGGATGTGACCGGCTTGGACGCGACCGGCTTCCTTGCGGCGGGCGGCATTACTGCGGGAGTTTTC
Source organism: uncultured Acidobacteriaceae bacterium (assembly GCA_963803455.1). Taxonomy (GTDB): domain Bacteria; phylum Acidobacteriota; class Terriglobia; order Bryobacterales; family Bryobacteraceae; genus Bog-105. The sequence goes on from CAWDMK010000001.1 coordinate 674,508, forward strand.
CCTGCCACTCCTGCTCAGGCGCGAGCTGTTACGTCTGGCTTCATCCCAGATCAGAAGCGCCCCGAGGCGTACAACTGGAACATCGGAATCCAGCACCAGTTCGGTGGCAATTACGTCTTCGAGACTCGATACCTTGGAACGCGTGGATTGTTCCTTCCCATGCAAGTCAACTTGAACCGGCAGGCGACTGTCAATGCATCTAATGCGCTGCCTGTGTACTTCACCGCGCCCACTCAAGCCACATTGGACGCGCTGCCGAACACCCTCTCAAGCCTTCAAAACACTTTCAACAATGGCGGTTTCCTGGTGCCTGCGTACGCCAACGCCGGCTTCACTGGAATCATTACGGCTTTCATGCCGCAGGGCAATTCCATCTATCATGGATGGGCGACGCAGTTGAGCCGCCGCTTCTCCAACGGCTTGCAGTTCCAAGGCTCCTACACCTGGAGCCACAACATAGACGACTCGACCGATGCGCTCAATTCGACCGTTCTTTCGCCGCGACGGCCGATGGATTCACAGGATCTTCGCATCGAGCGTGCATCGTCGCTGCTCGATTACCGCAATCGCATCGTTCTGCAAATGCTCTACGACGTTCCTTTCTTCAAAAACCGCAATTGGTTCGTTAAAAACATTTTCGGCAACTGGGAAATTGCACCGCTATATACGTTTCAGTCGGGCCAGCACGTTACGCCTCAGAGTGGCACAGATTCGAATCTGAACGGCGATAGCGCCCCGGATCGAGTCATCATCAACCCGGCCGGAAATCAGAACCTCGGTTCCGATGCGATCCCGCTCACGAACAGCGCAGGCCAGACCGTAGCTTATCTGGCCACGAACCCCAATGCGAGGTTTGTGACAGCCCCGAAAGGGACGCTGCCCAATTCCGGGCGTAATCTCCTGAGCTTAAATCCGATCGATAACATCGATCTAACGTTGTTAAAGCGGATCAGCTTAACCGAGCGCTTCAAGGTCGAGTTTTCTGCTCGCGCGATCAACGTCTTGAACCATCCGCAATATACAGGCGGCTACCTCAACGACGTGGGCGCGTTCGGCGGACCCAACGGAATCAACGCTGGGGGAGGATACGCGCAGGGATCTGCAGCCGGGAACCTGGTACGAACTGCAATAGAACCCGGCAGCTCAATCTTCGAGCAGTGGAGCCAGGCCTTCTCCAGTAATCCGCGGCAGTTGCAGCTCGCTTTGAAGTTAATCTTTTAACGAACCGGACAAGGGGCTTCAGAGCCCCTTGTCCCGTTGTTATCGTATGCTGGCAGTGAGTAATGTCTTTGGTGCAGCTCGCTCCGGTACCCGTGCCTCACCCGCCCCTTATAGGGCCGCTCGCGGACTCCTTCGGGCGCCTCCATTCCGATCTCCGCATCAGCGTTACAGATCGCTGTAATATCCGCTGCTTCTATTGCATGCCGGAGAAGGGCGCCACGTTTGCGCCTGTCTCTTCCCTCCTGAGCTTCCCGCAAATAGTCCGGTTCGTTTCAACGGCCTTGCCCCTGGGTATCCGCAAGATCCGACTCACGGGCGGTGAGCCGCTCTTACGTCCGAACCTCCCCGAGTTGATTGCGGCGCTGCAAGGTCTGAAGGGGCTGAAAGATTTGGCCCTGACGACGAATGCAGTTCTGCTTCGGAATGCCGCGCGATCTCTGTACGATGCCGGCCTCCGCCGCTTGAATGTTCATCTCGATACAGTCGATCCGGCCCGCTTTCGCGCGATCACCCGCAGAGACGATTTGAGCCGCGTGCTCGAAGGCATCGATGCGGCGCAAGCAGCCGGATTCGAGACCATCAAGCTGAACGCCGTCGCTATTAAGGGATTGACGGAGCCGGACGTGGTCTCGATGGTGCATTTTGCCCGGTCGCGAAACGTCGAAGTGCGCTTTATCGAGTTCATGCCGCTCGATGCGCAGCACCTCTGGTCGCTCGATCGCGTCTTGACGGCCGACGAAATGATCGCTCAGCTCGAGCGCGAGTTTGGCCCGTTGACGCCGGTTCCCGACGCTGATCCTCGCGCGCCCGCGACCGAATACCGGTTTTCGGACGGGCATCGAGTGGGGTTCATCGCATCCGTGAGCCGGCCCTTTTGCATGAACTGTAATCGGCTGCGGCTGACGGCTGACGGCAAGCTCCGCTACTGTCTTTTCGCCAGGGAAGAAACGGATGTGAAGCACTTGCTTGAGGCGTCCGATTCAGAACCGGCCCTCGAAGCCGCGATTCGATCTACTGTCTGGCAAAAGTGGTCCGGCCACGACATCAATCGGGCATCGTTTAGCGCGCCCCAGCGCCCGATGTACTCTATCGGCGGGTAAAGTGCTCCGTCGTGCCATACTCTAGTCAAGCGCAAGCACGCGGTGACTAGCGAACAGTTGTATATTTCAGTCGGCCTTCCGGCATTGTTGAATGCTGTTCTGGTAGGCCTCTTGATGGCTTACATCAAGGCGAAGTTCGACGGCATAGACAAGCGCTTCGACGATATGCGAGATCTGTGGCGCGCAGAACTACACCGTGTTGAAGACGTTTTGGACGCACGCCTGAAACATCTTGAAAAACGCTCGTAAGGGTGCCGCAACTAGCCCAAATACGCGTAGACCAGCGCCAACCCTCCAATCACGCCCGCCAAAAACAGGCTGTGCTTCAACGTAAACCGAAATAGTTTGGGTTCATCTTCCGCCTTCAAACCGGCAGCAGCCGCCGCCACGGAAATACTCTGCAAGCTGATCATTTTGCCCATGACGCCTCCGGCTGAGTTCGTCGCCGCCATCAGAGCCGGGTCTAGCCCCAAGCGATTCGCGGTTACCTGCTGTAAGCCGCCGAAGAGTGCATTCGCGGACGTGTCGCTGCCAGTCAGGAACACGCCGAGCCACCCGAGTATCGCGCTGAAAAACGGGAAAGCTCGTCCGGTCGCGGCAAACGCCAGGCCGAGCGTTGCAGTCGCGCCCGAGTAGTTCATGACAAACGCAAGCGCCAGAACAGCCGTGATACTGACGAACGGGAACTTGAGCTGGTCCGCGGATTCAATCGCCAGCCGAAAAAATCGCCGCGGACTTACGCGCAAAAACGCAGCTGCGGCGACAGTGGCGAAAGCGCACGCGGTCCCGGACTCGCCGAGCAAACGCATACGGTAGAGTGCCGCGTACTGCCGAGGCGTAGTCACCGCCGGCGCAGTCTGCCGTACTACGTTGTGCAAACCCGGCCAAGCCACATTCCATGTTGCATGGTTCAGTAGCGATTTCACGCCGTCGAAACTCCACAGCAGAACAAATGCGATCAGCAGCAAGTAGGGCGACCACGCTGCGGCGATCTCCTCAGCGCGGTATCTGGTTGTAGGCCGAACTGATCCTGCCGGACTCCAGCTCCGCAGCAAAATGATGAGCGCCGCAATCGCAGTAAGCGAGCCCAGAATGTCGGTCAGATAAGGTCCGACGTAATTCGAGATCGCGAACTGCATCCCCGCGAAAGTTACGCCGCACACAACCGCAGCGGGCCAGATACGCCGGACCGCCTCCCATCCGCCCATGACCAAAACAAGATAAGCCGGAATGATCAGCGAAACGGGCGCGCACAGCCGGCCCACGTCGGCGCTGAGCTGCTGCAACGGAAGACCGGTCGTCGCAGCGAGCGTAACCAGTGGAATGCCTATTGATCCGAACGCCACGGGCGCAGTATTTGCCAGCAAACAAATCCCGGCTGCGTAGAACGCGGGGAAGCCCAAGCCGGCGAGAATCGCGGCTGCGACCGCGACAGGCGTGCCGAAACCCGCCGCTCCTTCGAGAAATGCTCCAAACGCGAATGCGATCAGAAGCGCCTGCAAATTTCTGTCGGCCGTCAATTCGCCGATCGAGCTCTTCAGAACCTCGAATTTGCCGGTATCGACAGTCAGCCGATAGAGCAATATCGCCCAGTACACAACCCAGAAGATCGGGAACGCGCCGAAGGCCGCGCCGTAAGCCGCTGAGTCGAGCACGAGCAGCAGGGGCATGCGGTATGCCACGAACGCGACCATCGCGGCGGCAGCCAGCCCCAACAAAGACGCTTTCCAAGCTGCTACGCGCCGTATTCCGATCGCATACAGCAGCGCCGCAACGGGCAGCGCCGCAACTAGTGATGACCAGAGTAGATTGCCGCCAATGGGCGCATAGTTTTGCTCCCAAGTCACCGGACTCGCTGAGCGCCGTCCGCCGGCTCGCAATCATAAAGGATCGGCGTCTTTTCGAAACGTTCCTGGTACGCGCTGGCGATTCGCGCACGAAAGCTGTCCACCGCGTCCGGCGCAACTAGGTTCACGGTACAGCCCCCAAAACCGCCGCCCGTCATGCGCGCGCCGTACACACCGGGAATTTTTATCGCGGTATCCACGAGAAAATCGATCTCTTCGCAACTGATCTCGTAGTCGTACTGCATGCTGCGGTGCGAAGCGATAAAGAGCCGCCCCATTTCGGCCAAATTCCCCGCCCGCGCGGCCGCCGCAAAATCGAGCACGCGCTGGCTATCCGAAATCACATGACGCGCGCGCCGCCTCGGTAGCGCCGGAATGCTTTCCTGAATCTGCTCGAAAAATTCAAGCGATACATCGCGCAGGCTCTCGACAGTTTTGTCAAAAGCTTTTATGGCATTCACAGCTTCCTGGCACTCCGCCACCCGTGCGCGATACGCGGATGTGCCAAGCTCATGTTTCACGAGCGAGTTCACCGCAATGATGCGAAGGTCCCTCGGCAGCGTTACGTATTCATGTTCCACGCTGCGGCAGTCGAGTTGAATGGCTGAACCCTTGCGGCCAAATACGGACGTGTACTGGTCCATAATGCCGCACGGAACACCCACGAACTCAATCTCGGCCCGCTGGCCTAGCTTCGCGATTTCGACGGGGGCCATCTCACGGGAACCGAGTAGCGCAAATGCCGACGCAATTTCCAACGCAGCCGAGGAGCTGAGGCCCGAGCCCACCGGCACCTCGCTCGCAATATACAGATCCGAACCTTGCAAGTCGACTCCCGCAGCCGAAAGTTTCTGCGCCACGCCTACCACGTAATCGCTCCACTCGCCTGCCGGCTTCGCGCTGGGAATGTCTTCGATAGCAATCTCGAACTGTTGATCGACATCGCGGGAATAGATATGCAAACGCTCCTGCCGCCCGGGCGCAATCGCTATGTAACAGGCCATCTCGAGCGCAATCGGGAACACAAACCCGAGATTGTAATCGGTATGCTCGCCGATAAGATTCACCCGGCCGGGTCCCCTGTAAAGCTCCGGCTCAGTGTGTGACTCGAACTGTGAGCGAAATGCGCTTACGATCTCGTCCGGTACGAGAGCCAAAGCAGGCAGCCTCCAAACACCAGCAGCGCCAAGCCGCACCACAGGTTCACGTTGACGTTGGCATCCATGGGGGCGCGTGTCGCGGGACGGATGAGCGCATAGGCCAAAAGGATGACGCCGAGCAGCGCGAAGAGGAATCCTGTGGGGCGGCGCAGATCGTTCATCGCAGTTACCAGAAGATCACATTCAACACGATCAGCGCGGCAATCACAACCAAAGCCAGCGGCCCGGGACGCTTGAACCAGGGCACGTTTTCTTCACGCGGTATCGCCGTCACTCCGTATACCAGGTTGTGCAGTTCCTGCTCGGATTTCGGCTTGGTCGCCAGGCTTACCAGAATCGTGACAACGAAGCACGTAGACCAGGCGAAGATCGCAATCCAGAAGTTCTGAGCCATCGTCGAGGGAAATTGATGAACCACAGATATCCAGCCGCCCTTGTTTTCGGCTCTCGTGAGTCCATGCGTAATTGCTGCGGCAGCCGTTCCGCTAAGCAATCCCGTAAACGCGCCATGTCCGGTCGTGCGCTTCCAAAACATGCCCAGGAGAAATGTCGCGAAGAGAGGTGCGTTCACGATGCTGAAGACCAGCTGCAAGAAGTCCATGATGTTGTTGAAGTACGTGGCGAGATACGCCGTGGCTACCGAAAGCGCGACTCCCGCGATGGTTGTCGTGCGCCCTACCCAGAGATAATGCCTGTCCGGAGCGTTAGGCCGGATGTAGCTCTGATACAGATCGTAAGTAAACACGGTGTTGAAGGCAGTCACGTTTCCCGCCATTCCGGACATGAACGAGGCCATGAGAGCCGTGAGCCCAATGCCGAGCATGCCCGACGGATAAAACTGTGCCATGAGAGTTGTCAGGACCTGATCATAGTCGTAGCCGCCGCTCGCCTTTAGCGGAAGCGTGTAGCCGCTCGACATGCTCATTAGGGCAAGTGCTGCGACTCCGGGCAGGATCACGACAAACGGCATAAACATCTTCGGGAACGCGGCGATCAGCGGGGTCTGGCGAGCGCCATGCACGCTCTCCGAAGCCAAAGCGCGTTGGATCACGAGAAAGTCAGTACACCAATATCCAAACGACAAAACGAATCCGAGGCCGGCCACTAAGCCGAACACTTCCACGCCCATCGGATTCTGGCTCGAGTGCACCGTATAGCGCCAGGTATGGGTCATCACGGGCTGCAAATGGCTGGCGACGCCCTTCCAGCCGCCGGCTTTCGAAACCGCCAGGATCGAGAGCGGCGCGAACCCGAGAACAATCAGGAAGAACTGCACGACTTCGTTGTAGATAGCGCTGGTGAGCCCTCCCAGAAACGTATAGATCAGCACGATAACGGCCGAGAGCAGGACCGAATTGGTGAAGCTCCAGTGCAGAACCAGCTCGAACAGCAAGCCCAATGCATACATGCTGATTCCCGAAGAGAAGAGCGTCATGACCGCAAACGTGATTGCGTTATAGCCGCGCGTCTTCTCGTCAAAGCGCAGCTTCAGGTACTCTGGAACGCTCCGGGCGCGGCTGCCGTAATAGAAAGGCATCATGAAAACGCCCACGAAGACCATGGCGGGAACTGCCCCGAGCCAGTAGAACTGGGCTGTCATGATGCCGTATTTCGCACCCGAGGCGCACATCCCAATCACTTCCTGAGCTCCCAGATTGGCAGCAATAAAGGCGAGGCTCGTGATCCAGACCGGGACGGAGTGCTTCGAGGTCAGGAAATCCTCGCTGCTGACGATTCTGCGCCGCGCCAGCCACCCGATGCCAAGCACGAAACTGAAATAGAGAATGAGGATTAAGTAGTCGATGGGTCTGAGTGACAAGCAGCGGCTCCCGTCCGGGGCAATTGTATCGTAGCCCTGAAGCTCAGATCAGAGCGGAAAAACTCCGGAGAGCGCTGAAACGGCGCTGGCCAGCTATTCACCTGGAGCGTTTGGCGCTACAATACTGCTCAGACAGGGGCGGGGAAGGGCCGCCGGAACTAATTGCCCCCCTTCCGCATCCAAGTATTAGAAAAGACTGACAAGTGAATTGGAAGTACAAAGAGGAGTTTGGAATATGAAGCGCGTATGGCACACACCTACAGCAGTCCTGGCAGGACTCTTTTTTACCGCCATGTACGCGATGCCGCAGGCCTACACGGTTTCCGCGCGACCTGGAGCAGTCAACTACATCGAGGGACACGCCGCCCTCAACGGTAACGAGCTCTCGCAAAAGACTCTAGGCAAGACATTTTTGAATACAAACGACACGCTCTCGACGGATGTCGGCAAAGCCGAAGTTCTTCTCACGCCGGGCGTGTTTCTACGGCTCGGGGACAACAGCCAGATTCGGATGGTTTCGCCCTCGCTGACCGATACTCAGGTCGAGCTCACGAAAGGCGAGGCGATGGTCGAAGTGGCCGATCTCGTGAAGGACAACAATATCTCGCTTCTGGATCGCGGCGGCACGCTGCACATCCAGAAAACCGGCCTGTACCGGTTGACCGCTGATGACCCGCCCACGGCAGCGGTGCTCGATGGCAAGGCCGACCTGAACTATGGTGACAAGAAGATCGAGCTTGGTAAAGGCCATGAAGCGGTGATCGCGGCCAACTTGAAAACCGAAAAGTTCAACACTAAGAAAGAAGATGACCTGTACGCCTGGAGCAACGTGCGCTCCGAGTACGACGCGGGCGCAAGCTATGCCTCGGCTCGTAACGTGACGATCAACAGCTACAACTACGGTGGCTGGGGTTATCCGTATGGCGGAATGGGTTATGGTATGGGCTATGGCTTCGGAGGGATGTATGGCCCCGGCTGGTTCTACAACGGGATGTGGGACTCCTGGGCCTGGCTTCCCGGTGACGGTTACTTCTTCAGCCCATTCGGTTGGGGCTTTTATTCGCCAGCCTACATCGCGTATGCGCCCATCGTCTACGTTCCTGTGGGCGGCCGCACTGCCCCGGTCCCGGTGAATACGAAGAACCCGCCTGCGGTTGGTAAAGCTGGCAGCCCCGCAGTGTTCCGTTCGCCCGCGGCATTATCGGCGGCGCGTGCTCAGACGGCTCGATCGCTCGGAGCTGCTCGGTCGAGTGGCCCGCGCATGTCGGCATCTTCCGGCGGAGGGCATTTCGGCGGCTTCCCGGCTTCGGCCCCAGCGCCTATGTCAGCGCCCAGCGCTGGCGCACGCTCCAGCGGTACGCGCCGTTAATGCGAATAGAGTAGAAGATCAAGGCGGCTTAAGCGATCTGCTTGGCCGCCTTTTTCGTTTGGTGAAGTGCATGCCTTATCTCCTCAAATCGGAACCGGATGAATACTCCTTCGCTGATCTGGAACGCGAGGGCGAAACCGTTTGGGACGGCGTCACAAATCCGGTCGCCCTCAAGCATCTCCGCGAAATGAAGCCCGGAGACAAGCTCGTGATCTATCACACCGGCAAAGAACGTCAGACCGTCGGGACTGCGACGGTAGCGAGCGTAGATGCGAAAGATCCGAAAACGCCTCGCGTCAGGATTAAGGCCGGGAAAGCACTCTCACAGCCGCGTACTCTCAGCGAAATCAAAGGGAGCCGGTTGTTTGCCGATTCGCCGCTCGTCAGGCAAGGCCGATTATCCGTCGTCCCCTTAACTGAGCAGCAGTACGAATGGATCACCCGCGGCTGAGTGCGTCGTGAATCCGGTTTAGCCCTTCAGATAACAAACTGGTCTCCCCGCCAATTCCGATTCGTATGCGGTCGGGCGCACCGAAAAAATGGCCAGGTGTCACAAGAGTCTCATAGCGCTCCCGCAACAACCGGCAGAATGCGCCAACGTCGCGATCAAGCTTTGGGAACAGAACGGTGCCTACCTGCAGCGGTTCACAATCGAGTTCTCGAGTAGCCGCCAGAAACTCGTTCGCCAAAGCGCGGTTGTTGTCGAGTAGCTCTCGTGACCACCGTCCGATCCTGTCGAGATGCGCGAGAGCCACGCAGCTCACCTGATCCGTCAAGTAAGGGTTGTTCACGCCAAACAGATCGTTGAGCCTGTAGATCTTCTGGATCAGCTCCGGTTCGGCGAGGATCCAGCCGCAGCGAAGTCCGCTCAGTCCATACACTTTGGTCAAGCTGTTGGTCACGATGAATTCGTTGCCCAGTTTGAATGCAGTCGGGGGCGCATTCTCAAACAACAAGTCCAGATAGACCTCGTCGACGAGGACCCGGGCGCCGGCATCTCGTGCGATGTCGCCGATCTGCCGCAGCGTCGGTTCAAGTGTAAGCGTGCAGCTCGGGTTATGCAGGTTCGTGATCGCCATCAGACGCGTTTTGGGCGTGATTGCGCGTTTCAATAGGTCCAGATCGATCGCGAAGTTCGCTGATGCGGGGCGGTCGAAATAACATCACGTTGGCGCCCAGGTACTCGGCGGTTTCGGCTAATAGCGGATACGCTGGGCGTTCAATCAGCACTTCGTCTCCGGGTTCGAGAACGGCTGCCATCGCGAGATGATTCGCCATCGATGTACCTTGCGCGGTAGCCACACAGACCGGATCAACGCCGCATTTCCCCGCAATCGCTTCGACCAGCGGTCGATACCCGTACGCGCCCGGTCCGCTCAAGGTGAGCGTGCCGAAATCGACCGGCAAGCCGGAGAGCGGATAGTTCTTCACTCCGCTGTTCGCCAGATTAAACGGCACATCCGTGTTGGTTTTGACCCACTCCATGTACGCCGATCTCATGTTCTCCGGCTCCAGTAAAAATAGACAGGAATGCCCAGCAGTAGGAGCCCGAGTCCGGTGAAGCTGTTTCCTGGATAGTGATAGAAAGTCGCGAGCACTACCAGCCAACATGCGGCGACGAAGAAGATGGTTGTGAAAGGATGGCCGGGGGTGCGGTGCTCGACGGCTCCGCCCGTCCGGCGGCGGAAGATGAACAGCGATGCTCCGGTCAGCCCAAAGAAGATGAAGTCGATCGAGACCACATAGTTCAAGATTTGCTCGTATCGGCCGGACACGGCAATGATCGCGGCCAGCAGGCCCTGTAGGGCAATCGCAGCGACGGGCACTCGCGTCTTCTTCGGCAGCCAGGCGATCCAGCGAAAGAAGAGCCCGTCGCGAGCCATCGCAAAATAGACGCGCGGGGCGGTCAGCATTCCCTGACTGAGAAAGCCCAGAGTCGAAATCGAGATAGCGACGGCCATGAAGACAGCGCCGCGTTCGCCGATGGCTTTTTGCATCAGCGTGTACGCGGGCGTCACGGTGGCGGCCAGCCCGCCTGGCCCGAGAGTGCGCAGGCACACTACATTCACGCTGAGATAGATTGCAGTTACGCCGATGACCCCGAGCAGCAGCGCACGAGCCAAATCGCGCCTGGGATCGCGCATCTCGCCGGTCATGAAGCTCGCGGTTTGCCAGCCTCCGTATGCGAACAGAACGGGGGTGACCGCCGCGCCGAACGCGAGCAGCGTGGAGGGCGTGAAGGCGGCAGAAGTGGCTTTGTGACTCGCCGCGGGTGCCATCCAGAATCCCGCGATTAATAACACTGCGATCGCCCCGATTTTCATCACCATGAGCGTGCTCTGCACAGTGCTGCCGGAGCGAACGCCGAAGCAGTTGACGACAGTTAGGAGCGCCAGCACGAGCACTGCGACAGCGGCTTCTGAGAGGCTGGTGCGAACGATCTCTTTCGCATACCGCGCGAACGTTACCGCTACTGCCGCCATTCCGCCCGTCTGCATGACCAGCAGCAGCGCCCATCCATACAGGAACGCGACCGCAGGATGGTACGCCTCTTTCAGATACGCATACTGGCCGCCGAGATTCGGCCTGAGCATCGCGAGCTCGGCATAAATGAACGCGCCCGCGAGCGCGGTGAGGCCGCCTAAAATCCAGGCGCCCAGTATCAGCGCGGCCGTGTGAACCTGCCGGGCCACGACATATGGATTCACAAAGATGCCCGACCCGATGATGCCGCCCATGACGATCATAGTCGCGTCGAACAGGCCCAGTCTTCGGGCGAGCGGCGAGTGCGACGCCTCTTCGATAGCCAACCCTTATTGTTGACTGATGAGGGTCTTTTTCAGATAGACAAGCTGCCCGAGGTGATAGGAGTTGTGAGTTGCGGCGAGCAAAGCCTCTCGAAGCAGGGTTTGTCCCTCGCCATGCTCAAAGGCCTTGAAAAGATCTGCCGCCGGATCTTCGACCAGGCTGTCGAACTCGCGCGCGTCTTTCCGAAATGCGCGAACACTCGCCTCCCAAGCTTTTTCATCAGGCGGTGCTTCCGTCGCTGGCCAGTATCCTTCGGGCCATTTGGGCGATTCGTGCTGGGGATTGCGCGAGAATTCGAGAATATCGTTTTGCGCGATGCGCATGTGCTCGAGCAACTGCCAGGCGGTATGCGGCGCGCCTGGCGGCTTTCTGCTGCGAAGCTCCGGCGGGAAGTCTTTCAGCGCGGAATCGAAGTCGATGTGCGAGTGATGCCCGCGCATGGCATCGACCAGCATGCGCCGCAGCGCGAGCGATTCTTCGTTGCTCATCAGACCGCGACTGAGGCTTCTTGTGGAACGGCGGCTTCCTTCTCTTTGCGTTTCAGGAACGCCATCATGGAGCGCAGCTCCGAGCCGACCTTTTCGATGGGTTGATTCTTTGCGGCCTCGCGCATCGCAAGGAACTGCTTGCGTCCGTTCCGGTTCTCGGCCAGCCAAGTCTTCGCGAACTCGCCGGATTGAATCTCGCCCAACATCTTCCTCATTTCCGCTCGAGTCTCGTCTGTAACAATGCGGCGGCCGCGCGTGTAGTCTCCGTATTCTGCGGTATCCGAAACGGAGTAGCGCATGTAACTCAGGCCGCCTTCATAGATCAGATCGACGATGAGCTTCAATTCGTGCAGGCACTCGAAATAGGCGATTTCCGGAGCATAACCGGCTTCGGTCAGCGTTTCGAACCCGGCGCGAATCAGCTCGCTCACGCCGCCGCAGAGGACAGCTTGCTCGCCGAACAGATCGCTTTCGGTTTCTTCTTTAAAAGTTGTCTCGATAACACCGGCTTTGAGGCATCCGAGCGCAAGCGCATACGCGAGGGCATTCTTCAAAGCGTTGCCAGAGGCGTCTTGTGCGACTGCAACCAGCGCGGGCACCCCGATCCCTTCGGTAAACAGCTCTCGAACGCGATGGCCGGGAGCTTTGGGCGCGATCATCGAAACATCGATGTCCTGAGGAGGCTTGATCTCACCGAAGTGGATGCTGAAGCCATGCGCGAACATGAGCGTTTTCCCCGGCGACATGTGCGGCGCAATCTCGTTGCGATAGATCTCGCCTTGAATGTGATCGGGCAGAAGAATCATCACGATGTCGGCGGCTTTAGCGGCGTCGGCCACGCTCTTCACCTCGAGACCCGCGGCCCTGGCCTTGGATGCGCTCGGGCTCGCTGGATACAGGCCTACGACGACATCAACGCCAGAGTCGCGCAAATTGAGTGCATGCGCGTGCCCCTGGCTTCCATAGCCGATGATTGCGACTGTCTTGCCGCGCAGGGGAGCGAGACTCCCGTCTTTTTCATAAAATCGGTTTGCCATATCTGTCCTTAGAATCTATTCGGTTTGCTGCAGTTCAAGAGCTTCTTCGCGAGCCACGCGGCGCGCGACCGGCGGCGACAAGCGCATTTTTCGGTTGTCGAGCGACATAGAGACGATCCCCGAGCGCGTCACTTCCGTCGCCCCGTAAGCGGTCATCGAGCTAATAAACTCGTCGAGTTTTTCGGGGTCGCCGGTTGCTTCCAAAACCAACCTGTCGCTTGTTGAGTCGATCAGGCGCGCCTGAAAGAGGTCGGCTTCTTTGAGGATGGATGCGCGGTTCTCCGAGTTCGAGCGCACGCGCAGCAGAATCAGCTCGCGATGGAGGCCCGGACCTTCGGTCACATCGGTCGCCTGCAATACATTGATCAGCTTGTTCATTTGCTTGATCACTTGAGGGCGGATGTTGGCTTCGACATCAACGCTGATGGTCATGCGCGAAAGCGCAGGATCGATGGTGCGGGAAACCGTGAGGCTTTCGATGTTGTAGCCGCGTTGACTGAGCACGCCGGTTACGCGCATCAGGGCGCCAGGCTTGTTCTCCATCAATAATGAAATGATCTGCTGCATCCTGAGTTTGTTGGACCCGGTTACGCTTCGACGGCCTGGGGAGGCCCAAGCACCATTTCGTCGATTGCTCCGCCGGCGGGAACCATCGGGAACACGTTCTCGCGCGGCGAGACTTGAACGTTCAGCAGATACGGTCCCGGTTCAGAGGCAGCCTGCTCGAGCGCGGGCCTCAATTCCTTAACCGAATCGATCGTGCGGCCCTTGAAGCCGTACGCCGCGGCGAGTTTTTCTGCATCGGGGAAAGAGCTGAGCTCGACTTGGCTCAGCCGGTTATTAAAGAACAGCTCTTGCCATTGGCGCACCATTCCGAGATAGCCGTTGTTCATGACGACGATCTTGATGGGGAGCGCGTAATTCACGATAGTGGCCAGCTCGGGGATCGACATCTGGAAGCCGCCATCGCCGACGATTGCGAAAACCAGCTTGTCGGGACGCGCGAACTGCGCACCGATGGCGGCGGGCAGACCGAAACCCATGGAGCCGAGTCCGCCTGAATTGATCCAGAGGCGCGGCTCGTTGAACCGAATCAGTTGCGCGGCCCACATCTGATGCTGGCCGACATCACTCGCAACGATCGCGCGGCCTCCGGAGAGCCGATCGATTTCGGCCGTGAGGTGTTGCGGCTTGATTTCGGTGGGTGAAGTTTCGGCAGTGAGCGGATGCTGAGCCTTCCATTCTCGAATCTGATTCCACCAAGCTTTTCGGGCAGAGGCGTTGCGCCCTTGCATGGCGGGCGCGAGCTGGCGCAGCTCCATCGCGAGTTTCGGAAGAATCAGCTTGAGATCCCCGACGATGGGCAGATCGGCATTGCGATTCTTTCCGATCTCGGCGGGATCGATGTCGATATGAACGACCTTGGCGTGCGGAGCGAATGCAGAAAGGCGGCCCGTAACGCGGTCATCAAAACGCACACCGAGGGCGATGATCAGGTCGGTGTGGGACATGCCCATATTCGCGGCATAGCTGCCATGCATTCCGGGCAAGCTGATGAAATTCGGATGTTCGGAAGGAAGCCCTCCGAGGCCCATCAGTGTGCAAACCGCCGGGGCGTCGAGAAGCTCGATGAAGGCGCGCAACTCTTCGCTCGCGTTCGCCGCGATCACGCCGCCTCCTGCGTAAACGAAAGGCCGTTCGGCTTCCCATATCATCTGCGCGGCGCGGCGGATCTGGCCACCGTGCCCTTCACCATAGACCTTGTAGCCGGGTAGATGAATCTTCTGAACGGGAGCGTAGTGCGCTTGCCCCTGGAGCACGTCTTTCGTGACATCGACCAGCACGGGTCCCGGCCGGCCCGAAGCGCTGATGTAAAACGCTTCGTGAATGGCCTGAGGCAGATCGTGAATGTCCTTCACCAAAAAATTGTGCTTGGTTGCCGAGCGAGTGATGCCGAAGGTGTCGGCCTCCTGAAAGGCGTCGCTACCGATGAGTTTTGTCGGGACCTGGCCGGTTATAGCGACGATGGGAATCGAATCCATCATGGCGTCGGCCAACCCAGTGACGAGATTGGTAGCACCCGGACCGGAAGTTGCGCAGCACACGCCCACGCGCCCGGTGGCTCTCGCATAGCCTTGCGCGGCGAAGGCGGCATTCTGCTCGTGCCGGACCAAAACGTGCCGGATCGCGTGATCGTAAAGACCGTCGTAAAGCGGAAGCGTCGCGCCGCCCGGATAGCCGAAAATGCACTCGACGTTTTCATGAGCGAGGCACTCGAGCAAAATCTTTGCTCCTGATAAAAGGTTCGACATAGGCCTGAGCGAGATTTCGAAACTGAAAAGGGCTACCTGGCTGGTGGTGTCTGGCCCGGTAGCCCTCGATTTCAATTCGTGACGGGCTTGGTAGAGCCGCTCACATCACGAAAAACAGAGCCAACGCTCACACCCGGTTAGGCGCTGCTGACCGTGTCTGAAGTCAGAGTATCCCAGAAGGAATTTTTATGCAATAGAATTGCAGTATTAAAAGTGTATATGTAGCTAGGCGCTGCGCCAAGTATTCGTAAGCGCGGGACCCGAGAGTGACATCTCGGTATCGCAAACCGGCAAGCCGGCCCACTTAAGCCGCGACCACGATCGTGTATTCGTGACGATCTCCCGTGGTGGGTAGGGAGAGCATCCCTTCTCGCTCACGCCGCGCCTCAACCAACTTGCGCGTCACATTGCGTGCAATGTCGAGCGCTTCCGCCACCGTCCGACCCTGTGCTACTAACCCCGGTAGCTCGTCGGAGGTAGCGAGATAGAAGCCTTCGGGCAGCCGTTCCACGTGAATCTGGATGGCAATTTCCATAGCTCTCATTATGACGGGTTTGATAGGTCGCCAACCGGGGTGGCGGGATTGGCGACGTCGGCGGCGATTTGGGCGAACTTTGGCTTCGTCGCGGGGCTGAACGGCCCAGCCCGCAGCAGAAAGGAGCTGGTCGATTTCCGACCGGGCTTCTTGCTCGGGTGTCATTGAATTCGGAAGAAATGAGTATAACGCTGCGGCCGAATAGGCGACCTGAGAGGCCTCGGGGTGCAACCGGAGCTGCACCTGAGGCCTGTCCTGAGGTAAGGAAAGCGACTTTGTTAATTGATCGTGTACGTCGCGCTTACAACGGGGCTGGCGGGAAAGCCTGCGACTGCAGCGATCGCTTTGATGGTTGTCGTTGCGCTCACGGCAATCGGAGTTGTGTAGACGGTCGACGAGACGGTTGGAGTGCTTCCGTCGGTGGTGTAGTAGATGATCGCGCCTGCCGAGCTGTCCGCCAGAGTCACCGATTGTGTGCCCTGGTAAGTGCCCGGTACAGGACTAAAGGTCGGTGCAGCCGTTGGCCGCCAGATACCCGAATGCGCCGATCACCCATCCTGAAGACTGGTCGAAGGTGCCGAACGGAACGGCTATTCCCATGGGATTCAAAATCAGCTTGTACGAAGATCCAAGATTCGCGCCGGAATTGATTGCCGGAGACCCCGCCAGCAGCTTCACATCGTTCGGTCCCGCCGGTGGGCTAGTCACGAACTTCGGGTCGATACGAGTGCGGCTGTGTCCGCCGGAGGTGTGTGAGCCCGCAATCGGAGTCGAGACGTTCGAGTTGAAGAGATTGTAGTCCTCAGTCGCCCCGCCGCAGCTCGCGCACTCGATTCCGATATTCAGTTTGTCGAAAATATTGTTCTCAGATTTGTTGCCGGAGGACTGAAGCAGTATGCCGGTCTGCCCGCTGCCTGTGCTTCCGGTGAACGTGTTGTTATAGAACACGTTTCCTGTGGAGCTTGAGCTCGCGTGGATGAATCGGTCTTCGGAAGTTGCGCCGCCGCACGTGCCGATCATGATGTTGCCGAAATACGCTCCGTTCTGGCCGTAGTACAGTCCGATGGCGTCAAGCGTGGAGCTCCCACACAGAACGACGTTTCTCGCGACGGTGATATTGGTAAGCGGATATGCCGCGCATCCTTCGACTTCGATGGTTTCGCCGTCCCAGCCGTTCGTGGAGCTATAGATCGCATTTTCGGCGTAATTGTCTGCAATCAGGCCGCCCACCGTCGCCGGGCCACCGCATACCGGCGAAGTCGGGAAGGGCTTGATCGAATACGCCTGCGAGATGTGTCCGCCTTTGACCACGTTGTACTGAATCACGCCATTTGCACCGCCGTTGATCACCATCGCGATGGGCGCATAGCTTGAGCTCAAATTATTCAGATTGATGGTGTTGTTCGTGTAAGAGATGGTTCCTGTAGCAGTCTGCGCATAGAACACTTTGGCCCTAGGCCCCGTGTCTCCGGCCGCCGCCGTGTAGGTGTTGTGATCCAGAACGTTCCCTGTGCCCTGGCAGATATAGACCGCATACAGCTTGGCGTTCCCCATCGCGGTATAGCTCACCGTATCGTTTGAGCCGCAGATGTGAACGTCTTCGTTCGTGAAATTTTTGAGCGACAGGCCCGTCAGCGTGATGTAGTTTTGGCTCAGGCTGACGCCTGTCGCAAACGCGTTTGCGCCATTCAACAGAGGAGCCGCGCCCGTCCCATAGCTTCCAATGGTGATGCGTGCGGAACTGGTGCCCGAGTTCGGAGGCGTAAGCGTCGCGCTGAAATTGCTGCCGGTCCAGGTGTCGCCGGCCTTGAACAGAATGGAATCGCCGGGCTTGTAACGTCCGGTATTTACTTTCTTGATCGTTTTCCAAGGAGTGGTGATGGAGGTCCCTTTGTTCGAGTCAGATCCGCTGCTCGAAGAGACGTAGTACGTGGTTCCGAACGCTTGCGTGCCCAGCAGAAGCAGACCTGCCGCGATATTTCGAGCTGAGCGGCAGTGGGCGCTCAGCTTTTGCGTGATGCGTGGCTTCCAAATGTTCGAATGCACGCCGGACAGTTGATCGGAATGCAGGCTGGTTGAATGAATACCGCCGCGAAAGATGTTGTGTTGCATGTGTTTCAAAACCCTTCGCGCATGGAATCTCACGCGAAGGTGTGCCGCTTACAACGCAACCGGGCCTAAATTGCTGAAGCTAATGTGCTAATTCTTTTTGTGAACTCTTGTGAATCTACTAGGAGGAACACTCGGCTGTGCGAGTGGAGACTCACGTCACGCACCGGGTTTTGAGCGTGAAGTGCTGGTTCGTGCGGAGATCCTAGATCCAGAGCGATTTGGTCCACAGCGTTTCCCTCGTCCGAAGTGCCGCCCTCAGTAATAATGAAGCTTCGACTTGCATCTCCAATGCAGGTTCGGACACCACCTAATGCCAACCAAGATACTTCCAGGATCGCCCTACCCGCAGGGCGCGACCTGGGACGGAACCGGCGTGAATTTTGCGCTCTATTCTGAGAACGCCACCCGCGTCGAGCTGTGCCTCTTTGACGAACTCGGTTCCGATAACCAAGACGACTATAGAAATTTTTGAGTGCACCGGCCATGTGTGGCATTGTTACGTGCCGGGGCTCAGCGCTCGGCCAGCTATACGGCTACCGGGTGCACGGTCCGTACGAGCCGGAAAAGGGACTTCGCTTCAATCCGGCCAAGCTTCTGATCGATCCTTATGCGAAGGCCCTCGCGGGAGAAGTGAATTGGGAGTATCCGGTCTTCGGCTACCGCCTCGGTGATCCAAACGGCGATCTGAGCTGCGATAGCCAGGATGATGCAGCCGGAATGCCGAAGGGCATCATCACCACTTCAGCAGTTCGATTGGCAGAACGACCGCTCGCCTCACACCCATCTCCACGATTCGATCATCTACGAGCTTCACGTAAAGGGCTTCACATTTCTGCATCCGCGAAGTGCCGGACAATCTGCGCGGCACGTATGCCGGACTTGCATTCTCCGCCCGTCATCGAGTATTTCAAGAAGCTCGGCATTACCGCCGTCGAGCTGATGCCGGTGCATGCTTTTCTCGAAGACAAAAATCTTCTCGATCGAGGGCTGCGCAACTATTGGGGCTACAACACGACCAACTTTTTCGCCCCTGAAGCGCGTTACTCGAGCGCCGGTGATCGCGGCCAGCAAATCAACGAATTCAAGGCCATGGTTCGTGAGTTTCATCGCGCGAATATCGAGGTCATTCTCGACGTCGTCTACAACCATACGTCCGAAGGCAACCAAATGGGTCCGACACTCAGTTTCCGCGGGCTCGATAACACGACCTACTATCGGCTCGCCGACGACCAGCCCCGCTATTACACGGATTACACGGGCACCGGCAATACGCTCAACGTGCATAACCCACAGGTACTCAAACTGGTCATGGATAGCCTGCGCTACTGGGTGCTCGAAATGCATGTCGACGGGTTCCGTTTTGATCTCGCAACCGCGCTCGCCCGCGAGCTTCACGAAGTGAACCGCCTCTCCGCGTTCTTCGATGTCATCAATCAGGACCCCGTCATCTCGAAAGTGAAGCTGATCGCCGAGCCTTGGGACGTGGGCGAAGGCGGCTATCAGGTCGGCCACTTCCCTGCGCTCTGGGCCGAGTGGAATGGAAAATATCGCGATGTCGTGCGCCGTTACTGGAAAGGCGATGATGGCCAGTTGCTCGAATTGGGCTATCGCCTCACCGGCAGCAGCGATCTCTATCAGCATGATGGCCGCCGTCCTTCCGCCAGCATCAATTTCGTCACTGCGCATGACGGCTTTACCTTGCAAGATCTGGTCAGCTACGACCAAAAACATAACGAGGCGAACGGCGAAGATAACCGCGACGGCACGAACGCAAATTATTCCTGGAATTGCGGCGTAGAGGGCCCGACAGACGATCCCGACGTGATCTCGCTTCGCGAGCGCCAGAAGCGCAATTTCCTGACCACGCTATTCCTTTCTCAGGGCGTCCCCATGCTTAGCTGCGCCGATGAAATTGGCCGTACGCAGGACGGCAACAATAATGCGTACTGTCAAGACAACGAGATCAGCTGGGTCGATTGGAATCTCGATGATCGCAAGAAAGCCCTCGAAGAATTCACCATCAACTTAATCCAACTTGCGCAAAGCCCATCCAAACTTTCATCGCAGAAAATTCTTCCAGGATCGCAACATAAGCCCGGCCACGGCGGGCCTGCGGCGGCTCGACGGGCTCGAAGTGCAGGACATCGCTTGGTACCGCCCCGATGGCCAGCTCATGACCGAGGAGGAGTGGAATGCCGGTTGGGTGCGCTGCCTCGGTGTTCGACTCTGTGGAAAGACCTTGGACGATGTTGACCGGTATGGCGAGCCGATTCTCGACGACAGCTTCTTATTGTGCTTAAACCCGCATCACGATCACATTCAGTTCTATCTGCCGCCTTGCCTCACCAGTTGCAATTGGGAGCTCATCCTCGATACGCGCGACGCTGCCCACACGGAAGTGCGTCAAATGAAAACTGGCGAGCCGTATGACATGATCGAGCACTCCGCAGTGCTGTTCCGCGAACCGGAAGCAAAAGCGTTAATCATATACGCCGTGCACATACCATTCACGGCTTTCGGACTCGCGGTAAATTCGATACAGCGCTCCATCATCTAACGCCACGTCCCATTCTTCGCGCATCCAGCATGTAGACGCCCACCATTCGCCGGATGTCTTCCACGGTCCCGCCGACTCCATAACTTTTCCTTTCACGCCGGGAGCAAGAATATCTCGCGGAGCCATCCCCGCCAGCTTTACGCGCGCATGCAGCGCCGGCCGGAACAGCCGTATCGCTAACCTCAGCACCTGTTGCTCGATTGCGTTTCCATTGCAGCCGTGATTTTGATCGTTTTCAATCTTTGAAACGTCTAAGGCCGCCATCTGAAATCCGTCCGGCCGGTGCGTATTTAGCAGAACGGGCGTGCCCACATTCTCCTTGCCCACCATCCCCTCAATACGCGCCAGTGTGATTTGCAATTTATCGGGCGGCGGCGTAGGTGGAAGAAAAAATCCCGGTTGTACGCGCCGCGGCTCGGCTGGCTCTACTCGCAGCGTGAAAGCCGCAACCGGTGCATTCGGCGGATGCCGCTCTAAATGGAGCTGCAAAAGTTTCAACATCGCCGCGCTCCCGGTAAGCGCCACTGGAAATTCGAGCTCGCAGCGATACGCCTTCCGTCCTTCTAACTCGAATCGTGCTTCGAGCGCCCGTGCCGCCCTCGATTGTGTCCGCAAGCGTCCGCACAATTCGTTAAGCGTCCGGCCTAACAAAAACAGCAGCGGCTCTAGCAAATCAAGCGAATGCTCCAGTTCCATCCGCTCCTCGTAATTTGTTTCCGCCCTCGCCAGGCGCAACGGCCGGTGAATCTTGCCGCACGCCAGATTGCGCAGATAAATACCCGCTTCGCCCAAGCGTTCCGCAATGCCTGCTTCGGGTAATGCCGCCAAATCTTCACAAGTCTTCAGCCCCCAGCGCGCGAAGGCCTCCAGCGCCTCGACATGCACGCGATCATCGTGCCTGCCTAAGCACGCGAGAGGTAGAGGCGCTAATTTGAACTTCTCTTCTCCCGGCGTGACTAGAGTTACGCCCATAACATTGCGCGCCAATAAAATTGCCGTATCGGGGTTCGACGCAATCGCCAGATTTGCCTTCAGCTTGCGCTCGTGCCCTAGCCGGCAAATCTCGGAGGCAATCTGATGTGGCGATCCGAGTAATTTGCGCAGCGCCGCAATCGAGAAAACAACCGTGCCGCTAGCCGTCGTTTCAACGGCGGGAGAAAAATTCAGCGCTAATTCCAGCAGCGCATCGCCGCACCCATTGGCAGACGGAACGTGCAAACACGCGTACATTTACGCCACCGTTTCCATCCATAGCCGCTCTGAGCGGCCCGCCGGCGCCTTCTGCAAAATTGCATCGCTTTCCACCCCCTGCAAAACGAGAAAAGGCGCACTGCCGATCCAGCGAGTCTGCTTTCGTGCAAGCTGCAGCCGCTGTAAAGAGCTCGATCTCACTTGTGGAGCCGCCGCGCATACGACAAGAATCGTGGGCGTATGCTCGATCGCCCTATGAAACCGGTACCAATAGGACAACGGGATGCGGTTCAACACGCGCGGGCTCGCGTCGCAAATGTCTAACAGCACCACGCCGAATCCACCCGCATGCAGCAGCAGATCGGCGGCGCGCAACGCATGCTCCGCATTTCCACGGCAACGAACCCACAGTAGGTGCTCTAGCCGTACGCCCCCGGCCACTGCCGACGCAGGATGAAAGCGATCATCCAGATCCACCACGGCGCAGACTTCGCCTCGCCGCGTCGCCTGCGCCAACATGTGCAGGCAAACTGAAGTGCGCCCCGAAGACCGGCCGCCATTGATTTCTGCAATCGCGCCCCGTAGATAAGCCCCGTTTAAACAATGCCTTAAGCGCAGGTACTTCAAGTCCGCTGAACTTAGGTTCGGTAAAACTGGACGCCTCTGTCCAGGCTTGTGCATAGCGAACTGCTGCTGTATTCGCCATTTATTCGCCTCTAGCTACTTTTGATTCTCCTTCAAATTTCGAGAGATTTCAAGAACAGCGGTACTCTTTTATATCGTGCTACGATAAAAGTAATGGGGGCAGTACAAACACATCAGGACGAGGTTCCACTTACCGTTTATCGGCTGCTAGCCGAGTTCAGATATCACATCCGCAAGTTTCTGCATTTCAGCGAAGAGGCCTCCCGTGCTGTCGGCATCGAACCCCAGCAATATCTGCTTCTTATCGCAATCAAAGGATTGCCGGAAGGAATTCGCCCGACCATCACCGCAATTTCCTCCCGCCTCAGCCTTCGGCACCACAGCACGGTGGAGCTCATCGACCGGCTAGTCGAACGCGGTGCGCTCGTCCGGCGGCACAGCGAACAGGATCGCCGCGAAGTCTTGATTGAGCTTACGCCGCACGGTGAGCACCTCGTGCGCAGCATCGCTATTTTGAATTGGGAGGAACTACAGAATTCCGGCGCGGCATTTTCCGAAGCTCTGCAACACATTGTGAATCATGCGACCGAAGGTCTGAGAAGTTCACGATGAGCGTCCTATCCTCAACCCACCCGGCGGCCCGCCACAAGAAGAAAACTTCTTCGGAAGAACTGGGCGACTTTACGACGAATTGGCGCGTGATCCCCATTTCGTTGATGGCCATTGTCATTGGCCTGATCGGCTCGGGTGTCGCCTGGTTTCTGCTGAAGCTGATCGGGCTATTCACCAATCTCTTTTACTACCAGCGCATTAATACGGCGCTGTCTTCTCCCGCCGGCAACCATCTGGGCGTCTTTGCAGTCGCGGTGCCCGTCATCGGTTCTCTCATCGTTGGCGTGATGGCCCGCTATGGATCGGAGCGCATCCGCGGCCACGGCATTCCCGAGGCGATCGAATCCATCCTGATGAATGGCAGCCGTGTTCACCCGCGACTGGCCATCCTGAAACCCATTTCCGCAGCCATTTCGATCGGCTCTGGCGGCCCGTTCGGCGCCGAAGGCCCCATCATTATGACCGGTGGCGCATTCGGGTCCATGGTGGCGCAGTTCTTCCATCTCACCAGCGCCGAGCGCAAAACCTTGCTTGTCGCAGGAGCAGCCGCCGGCATGTCGGCCACGTTTGCGGCGCCGCTGGCGGCCGTGTTGCTGGCGGTCGAATTGCTCCTCTTTGAATGGAAACCGCGTAGCGCGATTCCTGTCGCGCTCGCCAGTGCTACCGCATGTGCCGCTCGCCGCTATCTGCTCGGGGTCGGGCCTCTATTCCCTGTCCCCGCCCATCCCGTTTTCATCGGACCCGAAGGATTATTTGGCTGCGTGATCACGGGCATCGCGGCCGGCGCGCTCTCCGCTTTGCTCACCTTGGGAGTCTATGCGGCGGAGGATTTCTTCCAGAAGCTTCCGATCCACTGGATGTGGTGGCCCGCCATCGGCGGAGTTTTCGTCGGTATTGGCGGACTCATCTTTCCTCAGGCCTTGGGAGTTGGCTATGACACCATCGGCCTGCTGCTAAAAGGAAACACGCCTTTGCACTTTCTGCTCGGAGTGCTGATTGTGAAGTCCGCCATATGGATGATTTCTCTAGGCTCCGGCACTTCGGGCGGCGTACTGGCTCCTCTATTAATGATGGGCGCGGCTCTGGGCGGGCTAGAAGGCATGTTCTTGCCGCATTTCGGCGTAGGTTTCTGGCCGCTCGTCAGCATGGGCGCGATTCTCGGCGGTACTATGCGCTCACCGTTTACCGGCATCGTCTTCGCGCTCGAGCTGACGCATGATTTCAACATGCTCTTGCCGCTGCTCGTGGCCTGTTTCCTCGGGCACGCATTTACGGTACTGACCTTGAAGCGCTCGATCCTGACCGAAAAGATTTCGCGACGCGGCTATCACCTGAGCCGCGAGTACGCGCTCGATCCGCTCGAGATTCTTTTTGTGCGCGAGGTGATGCGTACGAAAGTCGTAGCCTTGCCCGCCGATAGCACGCTTGAAGAAGCGCGCGATCTGATCCGGCCCGGCCAAAGACCCCACGGCCAGCACATCTTCCCCGTGGTCGACAGCCATACCTCGGTCCTGGGCGTTGTCAGCCGGAATCATTTGCTGAAGCTGTTCGAAGAAGCCCAATCGGTCGCGTCGAAAAAAACGCTTGCGGAAATCGCGTCCGGAAATCCGGTCGTCGCTTTCGCCGATGAGCCCTTGCGTGTCGTGGTCTACCGGATGGTGGAATCCGGCTTCACGCGCATGCCGGTGGTCGACTCGGATGACAAGCGGCTTTTGGGCATGGTTTCGCTCGACGATTTGCTGCGCGCGCGAAGCCGCAATCTCGAAGAAGAGCGCGCTCGCGAGCGTGTGCTTCGCTTGCGCATGCCGCTGAGGCGCTGGTCCAAATCGCGAGACCATGCCCGTACCCGAAGAATCGGATCTTAAGGTCTGAATAGGGGCGGGGCAGTGCCCGACCCCGACACGAACGGGTTCCGTGGTGCCGCTGAAGGGTCGATTGCCAGTCTGCGAAGTTCATGCTGAACCGCCTTCGCGTTCGGGCGGCAAAGTAGGGCTTCTCGGAGAATGGCACTTTTTCGGCGAATGGGCAAAGCTCAATCTACGCTGTGCCGTTACAGCGGACCTATCTGATCGATCTCTTAATTTCCGAATCGAGCGCCATCCCCTCCGAATGAGACACGTTGCTTTCGTCAGTCAGGGTGTCTTAGTCGCTCCAGCCGCGCTTCAATGTCCTGACCGGTCAAATTTCCGTACAGACGGCCGAGATTCTCCTTCCGCGCCGAAGTAGTTTCACCTTCGTACTGGCCTACGATTCGATCTGAATCGCCAGCCCAGGTCAGAAACTGCTCCGGGCGCAGGTCCGTTGTAGTCCATTCTCGTCCGTCACCAGCATGGGCCGCCAAGCGATCCAACTCCCGATTTGCAGCTCCCATCAGGACGAGTGGGACTCCGACGACGATGATGAATCCGACGATTGGCCACAGGGCGTTCCGATTTCCGGACCCGCGCATCGCCGATCGCCCCGCCTGGAAATAGAGAATGCTCACAACCCAGGGATACAAGCCGAGCAACCCGAGCCCGTACAGCCGAATACCTGTGATGCTGAACGGCAACAATACGCTTCCAAGCAGCGCGGAAAGCAAGGATCCCGCGATGACCGCGCCGCTTAATATTCCTGAAAGCCGCGCCATTCTGCCCGACGAAAACAGTAGGCCGATAAAAGCAAGTATGCTTAGAAATATCGCCACGTAGATCGGACCGGAAAAGGCGCCCATCAGGGAGCCTTGGTTCCGTCCACCCAGCAGAAACGGGTCAAAGCGCAGCAGGACGAGGGGAAACACAACGCCCAAGACAACCTTCCGCGCGATAGCTATCGTTTGAGACGTCACTGTGAACATATATAGGAGACCTGTCGGAGGCGTTCGGCTTCGGGGGCAAGTTCCTGCCGGCCTGAAGCAACTCTTCCCGAAACTTTTCGCCGGAATACGAGCATACTCGGCTGCGCTCAGCTTGTATGCTATTAAACAAAGCGGTCAGACAAACATGCAGGCTCCGTTGGTGGTTTGTGCCTCCCCGGTCACGAGCGTCAAAACCTAAAGCGAAGCGTGCCTCGCCCCCTCCGGCAGTTCCTGCCCAAATTCAACGCGAGCGCTTCAGACACATCATTCGCGATTTCGTAATCAGCGTGTTGTTTACTGTCCTTCTGATCGGCGCTAAAGACGTATTCGAAAACACACGCGCAGGTGGTTACCTCGAGGACATAGCCCGGGACTGGTTGCAATACTCACTGGCGAGAAATAAAGACCTGCGGAACCCGAAGATCGTGGTTGTCGATATCAGCAGCTTTGCGCCGCGCGCGAAACACCCTTACACCCCGCGCGATAAGCTCAAGGCTGTCGTTGACGCTGTTTCCTCGCATTCGCCTCGCGCCGTTGGGCTCGATGTAAATTTCTCTGCCGAAGGAGACGAGCCATTCTTCGTCCCGGACGAAGACCCCGACTTTTTGGACTACTGCCTTGCGAAGAGGAAAAAAATTGCCGATGGGCTGCTGTTTGTCGGCATCTCGAGCTCAGTCGTGAAAGGTCCTGACAGGTGGCTTGGCTCAAAGCAATACTTTCCGCTCGCCGCTTATATTGATCACCCTAATTCCGAGAGCGTCGGAGCGACGGCGGAAATGGATGAATACATTGATGTTCTACATCGTTCCGATGGTGAGACGCAGTACTGGCGTCTCCCCTCGCTCGGTGCCGCCATCTCTCATCATCCAATCGCCGATGAGCCTCGGCTGATCAGATGGGCTGTCGAGCCTGATCATCTCGTCGAAGAAACGGTCACCGATCCCTTCTATATACAGCACGCCCGGTTTGTTGTCGACTTTAGCCGTATTGATGATTTCGAGAGCGCAGCAATCCTGGCGCCTGGAGATGATGCTGGACTGGCAGCACTCAAAACCGATAACCGGTTTATTGGGGCAGATACGGTGATTATCGGCCGGGGTGCGAACGCCGATGACTCTGACCGTTTTGCAGTCCCGGGACACACCAAGCGCTATCCGGGCGTCTTTCTTCATGCCTGCGCAGCCTACACGCTCATGCAGAAAAATCCTCTGAGGCTAATGACGCACCGAGGTCGTTGGGCCTTCGATGCTGCTGTGTCATTCCTCATTTTCTTTCCGATTTTGATGCTGCGACTCCACTACAACAGCCGTACCCGGCAGGAGGTCGCTTCGCACCGGCTGAATAAGATCTTTACGTGGTCCGCGATCGTGCTTCTCTTTGTTGTCGGCGTCTCTATGGTGAACAGAACGCGCATCTTCTGGGAGGACTTTCCTCTCGTAATGATTGGCCTTCTGCTGCATTCGCGTCTGGAACGCGGAGCAGAGGCCGTTGGCCCCGATTTATTAGGCAGGCTGCGTTCGGCCTGGCGCTCCATCGCTTTCACCGATCACAGTCAAACTAAGGAATGAGTAAGACGATGCGAGTGTTTACCGAATACCCTGAAATCCTCGGACTATCCCTCCTGGCCTTGGCTTTGCCAGCCCTTGCCGGCGAACAACCTTCGACAGCCATGC
The DNA here is from genome assembly GCA_963803455.1 of uncultured Acidobacteriaceae bacterium. GTDB lineage: Bacteria > Acidobacteriota > Terriglobia > Bryobacterales > Bryobacteraceae > Bog-105. The sequence goes on from CAWDMK010000001.1 coordinate 701,830, forward strand.
TCGATCAAGTTCAATGCGATGCCGTTCTGAGAGATGCCGGTACCGGACGCGAGTTTCACCTCTCGCGAACGCATCATGATGGCCGTTATCTCCGCGTTGGAGATTCCGTTAAATGCAACTCCGATGGATTTCTCACGATCATGTGGGGCAGCCAGGAAATCGAGGTTAAGAAGCAGGCATCAGCGGTTAAACCACTTGCCGATGTTGCCGTGCAAGGCGAGCGAGAAAGATTGGCTGCCGAAGCACTCTCCTACCACAACTCGGCTGCGGGAACACGCGGCGCTTCAGGGCGGATTCTGTTCCCCGTGGCTGGCTCTGTAGTTTGGCCCGAAGATTTTGTAATTCGCTGGCGCCCGCAAACACATCCCGGCGACATCGCGCTGAGCATTTACGCGCCGGGTTCGAGTCAACCGCTCTGGCAGGATCGCGAAGTGGACGGAACGGCAGGCAAGCTGGAATCCGCGGATCTGAAGCGCGCCCTTACGAGTTACCGCAGCATCAGCCCGCAGAATGCAATTCTTACCCTCGAATGGCGAAGTGCAACCAGCGGCTTCAATGTTCCGTTTTCCTTGCTCACGCTAGACCAGGAGAAGGCCCTTGAGAAGGAGCTCGATATCTGGAACCAGACGCAAAACCCATTGCTGCGGGCCGTAGGCCGGGCGTATTCGTTTGCCTCGCGAAATCTTCTGTGGGATGAAGCCCAGAACTATGAGGAGGCGCTGAAGATTGCGCCCGCTAGTTGTGACCTATTGAACGAAACCGAAGCGGCCGAAGAGCAGGTGAAGAATTGGGAGCGCGTACGAGAGTCAGAACGCAGTTTAGAAGCAGGCCACTGTTCTGACCGTGACCGCTGACAGGAAGAAAGGTATGTATCGTTTTCGGCTATTGGCACGCTGCCTGTGGTTGGCTTTGCTTGCGATTGGCGCTGCAGCGTCGCTTGCCGTTGCGCAGAGCTCGCCTGCTAAGCCGCCTGCTGGCGCGCAGCAATCGCAGAAGCCGGGGCAAGTGGATTGGGAGGAATCAAATGCGCGTGTTGTGCGGCTCTTCAAGGAGGGTAAATATGCCGAAGCCGAACCGCTGGCGCGGAAATCAATGGAGCTCGCTGAATCCCTGTTTGGTGCGGAAGATCGAAGATTCGCTACTAGCCTGAACAATCTGGCCGAGCTTTACCGAGCTCAGGGCAAGTACGGCGAAGCCGAGCCGCTGTATAACCAGGCACTGGCGATCGACACAAAGGTGCTCGGGCCCGATAATCTCGGCCTGGCGCCAGATCTGAACAATCTGGCCCTGCTTTACCAAGCTCAGGGCAAATACCCCGAAGCCGAGCCGCTGTTGCAGCAGGCGCTGGCGATCAGGAAGAAGGGGCTGGGGCCCGAGCATCCTGATGTGGCCTTGGGCCTAAATAATCTGGCCGCGCTTTACATGGAGCAAGGCAAGTACGGGGAAGCCGAGCCGCTCTGTAACCAGGCGCTGGCGATCAGGAAGAAGGCGCTGGGGCCCGAGCATCCTGATGTGGCGGTAAGCCTAAATAATCTAGCCGTGCTTTACCGAGGAGAAGGCAAGTACGCCCAAGCCGAGCCGATATTGCGACAGGCGCTGGCGATCATGAAGAAAGCTCTAGGCCCGGATCATCCTGATGTGGCCACCAGTCTGAACAATCTGGCCGCGCTTTACCAGGATCAGGGCAGGTACGGCGAAGCCGAGCCGCTGTTGAAGCAGGCGCTGGCGATCACAAAGAAAGCTCTAGGCGCGGATCATCCTGATGTGGCCACCAGGCTGAACAATCTGGCCGCGGTTTACCGGGATCAGGGCAGGTACGGCGAAGCCGAGCCGCTGTTGCAGCAGGCGCTGGCGATCAGGAACAAGGCGCTGGGGCCCGAGCATGCTGATGTGGCCAGCAGCCTAAACAATCTGGCCGTGCTTTACCGAGCTCAGGGCAAGTACGGCGAAGCCGAGCCGCTGTTGCAGCAGGCGCTGGCGATCAGGAACAAGGCGCTGGGACCCGATAATCTCGGCTTGGCGCCGATCTGAACAATCTGGCCGGGCTCTACCGAGCTCAGGGCAAGTACGCCGAAGCCGAGCCGCTGTTGCAGCAGGCGCTGGCGATCAGGAACAAGGCGTTGGGCCCTGAGCATCCTGATGTGGCCAGGAGCCTAAATAGTCTGGCCGAGCTTTACATGGAGCAAGGCAAGTACGGGGAAGCCGAGCCGCTCTGTAACCAGGCACTGGCGATCGACACAAAGGTGCTGGGGCCCGAGCATCCTGATGTGGCCTTCACCCTAAATAGTCTAGCTGTGCTTTACCAAGAAGAAGGCAAGTACGCCGAGGCCGAGCGGCTGTATAACCAGGCGCTGGCGATCGACACAAAGGTGCTGGGGCCCGAGCATCCTCTTGTGGCGGCCACCCTGAGCAATCTGGCTGCGCTTTACGAAGGCGAGGGCAAGTACCCCGACGCCGAGCCGCTGTATAACCAGGCGCTGGCGATCAGCAGAAAGGCGCTGGGAGCCGGGCATCCTGATGTGGCGGCCACCCTGAATAATTTCGGTGAGCTTTACTACGGCTGGCAGCGACCGCAGGAAGCGGAATTTTACTTCGATTCCTCCTTCCAGGTATTTCACACAGTAATTGAGAAACAATTCGCTTATATGAGCGAAAAAGAGCGGCTGAGTTTTTTGGGAAGCGTCCAGTACGCTTTTCCACTTTATTCGAGCTTCGTTTACAGCTATCGAGATCGCAATCCCAGCTCCGTCGGAAGGCTGTATGATCTGCTGCTGTGGGAAAAGGGGATGGTTGCCGAGAGTATCTCGGCATTGCGCGCCAAGGTTGCAGCCAAAGGCGATAAGGAGGCTTTGGCTTTGCTCGATAGGATCGCGCAGAAGAAGACACAGATAGCACGATTGACCGCTTCGCCGCCTAACGATGTCAAATTGTGGGAAAGAGCACGGCAGGACACCATGCAGCTTGCGCAGGAAGCAAACGATTTGGAGCGAGAACTGGTCAAGCACTCTCCAACGATTGCCCAACAACGTGCGGAAACCCAGTCCACCTGGCAAGATGTTCGTGCAAAGTTGAAGCCAGGCGACGCTGCTGTCGAGTTTGTCCGCTATGGCTTTCATGACGGTAAGCATTGGACCGGCAAAAGCTATTACGCTGCGCTAGCGATCACGCCGGAAACGAAAGTCGCGCCCGCCTTCGTTCCCTTGGGTGATGCCGCCGCGCTCGAATGTGGGCCACTCAATAATTACCGGCGACTCGTAAACATAGCGGATACTTGCTCACCCTGCCGCAATCAACCCGGGCAGGCCCATCTGCTTCTCTCTATCAGGCGTTTTGGAAGCCGCTCGAACCGGCGCTCGAAGGCGCTAGACGCATTTATGTTTCGACCGATGGCGTGCTGAACCAGGTTTCGCTGGCAGTTGTACCGGATGATTCCGGAAAGCTGCTGATTGAGAAGTACGAACTACGGCCGGTGATCAGCACCAGAGACCTTTTACACGAGCGCCAGCCATCCGGCAAGCGAACGGCAGTGCTCATCGGGGATCCGAAATTCAGTGCTACGGTTGCGGAGCAACAAGCGGCATTGACGGCGCTTTTAAAGCCGAAACCTGCGGGAGGGCGGCGGCTCTCGGCCAGTGTTGAAATGGCATCCAATACCGTGCCCGCGCCCTTGCGGGGCAGTGGCCAGTGCTCGTTCAATCTGCAGGATTTGACATGGCCGGATTTGCGGTACACAAAGACGGAGCTGGAGCAGATCGAGAAATTGCTCTCGAAATCCTGGCAAGTCGAAACCTATCCTGAAACGGAGGCGCTCGAAGAAGTCATGAAACAACTTCACGGGCCGCGGCTCCTGCACGTCGCTACTCACGGCTTCTTTCTTGAAGACGAACCCCAGGCGCATGCGAGCACCGGCGCTGTATCAATCGAACCTGCCCGGCGCGCGTTGAACCAAGATCCCATGTTGCGCTCGGGGCTCGTCTTCACCGGCGCAAACCGCATCCCAAATGGGGAATCGACGCCGGAGGGAATGGATGACGGCATTCTCACCGCCTACGAAGCCGCGGGTCTGGATCTCGAAGGCACGGAACTGGTTGTGCTGAGCGCTTGTGACACGGGCCTCGGACAAACCAGGGCAGGCGAAGGCGTATTCGGGTTGCGGCGAGCGTTGCAAGTCGCCGGGGCCCAATCCGTGTTGATGACCATGTGGGAGGTGCCGGATGTGGAGACACAGAAATTGATGCAGCTGTTCTATACGAAATGGCTGGGCGGAGAGGAGAAGCACCAGGCGCTGCGCGACGCCCAGCTTGAACTCCGAAAGCAAATCATCAAACTAACAGGCCGTGATGCTCCCGCAAATGGGGAGCATTCGTTTTGGTCGGACCGTAGAGTTTGAATTCCCGAGATACAGCGTAAGGTTCAAGGGAACGCAATGGCTTTAGTGGCCGTATGCGGCGTCGGCGAGTGAGCCTGATGCTCGAGGGTCAGCGACTTCGTTCATGAAGTGCATGTCGGAGAAGTAATCGGGCCGGGTTTGCGAATCGTGTCTTGTTGGTCGGTGATCCGGACAGAATCACCTTGAGGTCCATAGATCCACTGTAGTCGCCTAGCGTTTACCGATCTTGCGGTTTGTGATCGAAACACGCCAGAAAATTACGTCCCGCAACCTCGGTCGGCACATCCTAACCGGCTCTTGCACAAAAATGGCGTCCTCGTAGGGCCGGGCACTGCCCGACTAACGCCGAAGCTTAGTCCTGCAACGCTGGCTCAGAAGCTACTGCGTGGTGCGTAAACTCCCTCTTCAGTTCTTGCCCACGAGGCTCCATAACGTCATTTTTTGAACGCCCAGTGTCGGCCATAAGGGCTAGAGGCCAAACGCCCTAGCTGGGATTACTCCTCAACCGCCGTAAGTAATCCCGCCAATAGCGGGTGACGCGTCGGCACAAACGGGTTGGTCACGGTGACTCCCCGCCATGTAAAACCTTCTTGCAGATCCTCCGACAGAAGCAAGCGGCATTCGGCTTCTGCCGACGCGGCCAGCACAACTGAATCCCAGATCGTAAGGCCATGAGCGGATGCCAGATCCGTTGCGTTGACTATTACGGTGGCGGATGTCTCAACTGTGGGATACGCGTCGCGCCAGCTCAACACGGCCGCTCTTGCGCGTGCTGGCCGCCGCCTGACTTTTCGGACGAGCACGTTGAATAGCTCGCCCAAAGTCTGTACCGGCAGCACGATATCCCCCGGCGGCAATCGCTGAATCAGCTCCAGTGCCTTGTCTCGCATCCTGGCTCCGTTCGTTCCCTCGGCGTAAGCCAGAACGTTGGTATCCAGAGCGATCTTCATCCCGCATCATCGTACAGCTCGTCACGCGTCCAGTGGCCGATACTCACAGCTCGTTGTGTTCGGAGCCGGGCGAAAAGGACGGAGCGCGCGCCCTCTGCGGCCCGCTCATCCTCGACAACGGGCGTGATTTTGGCTACGGGCTTGCCGTGACTCGTCACGATGACGCTTCGGCCCTTCTTCACGGTTCGCAGTAGCTCCGAGAACCGGCGATTGGCGTCCGCTGCCGAAACTGCTTTTTCCATGCTCGCCTCCTTATTGTAGTGATATTAACTACTATACCGTATGTCGGCATCGAAGTTGAGCGACATCGTTCCTCATGAACCGGCGGCGAGCGTCGCCTTTCATTCGAGCCGCAGCGAGTAGCGCGGTTCCGGGTAGAACAGGTCAACGAGCTCGCGCCCGGCGCCCAGACGCAACCATTCCATCAACCGCGCAACGCCTCGGGTATGCGCATTCAGAACAAACGAGAATACTGAAAATAGACTAGTCGAGAACACTGAGATAGACTATGCAGTGCTGCCGTCCGGAAACTAACAGGCTGGCGCACGGGAGACGAAACCATGAATCATAGAAGTTTTCGGAAATTTACGACAGCGACTCCAGGCGGACGCAGCTCAAAGGACGCTTGCGTGAAACGTTTCTTCGCGTATCTTCTTTTAGTGCTCTCATTGGCCGTATTGCCGGCGGCCGTCAAAGCACAGGACGCATTTACGACGACGCGGGATTACGTCGCCCAGTTCTATCCGCTATGGTTCACCTACTATCAGACTTCACTTGGCACTCCCAATCGCCTGGTCGGCCCGAACAGGATCTCTCCCCTATACCACTATGTAGTCGCGATCAACAACGATACGGTCTACGCGAGCTCCTTTCTTGACCTGTCGAACGGGCCAGTGATCCTGACCGTTCCGTCAACGCCTGTCAATTACTCGGTGCTCATCCTTGATCGCTACTGCGACATATTCCATTCCGCGTTCCCTGCTAACAAGGCAGGAGCGTACGCGCTCTACGGTCCCGGATTCGACCCGAACAATCTTCCTATGGGCGTTACCCCGGTTCCATTGCCTTACGACTACATGGCGATTATCTTCCGAGCCGATAGGTTCAAGCTTGTCAACGGTGTTTATCAGGACATGACTGCGCAAGGTGATACCTTCAGGCGGGGAATGTGCGCGATGCCGCTGTCCGCCTATCCGAACCAGAGCTGCGCGGCCGGAGTGCCTCCCGGGCCCTACTTTACGAAGATCGTGCCGGAAATCGAGTTCGCCTTACCGTTCAAGACCATCGCTGATGACTTGATCGCACTAGACCCAATCGCCTTCTTGCGGCTGCTTCAGACGGCTGTCGACTCTCCTAAAACTCCGACGATGTCGTCCGAGGTGAAAAGCCTATCGGACCACTTCAACGCGCTGTTTGCACACAGAACAGCAAACAACCGGTCCGAATTTGCTAGCGGCGCGCGGGCAGCGCACCATGAGATTATCAACGACTACCTCGACCATACAGGCAATACAAACTGGATCACTTACGAGAACATCGGTCATTGGTGCCCCAACAACGCCGATGAGTTTTGCCCCAACCCCGACCCAGGCTCCTCCTTAGCCGTCCAACGCTCCTCAATAACGGAATTTATCCAGTATGCAAACGACCATGAAGCAGCGGCTTATTTCCACGCCTTCAAGGATGGTGACGGTTTGCCGTTGAATGGAACCGATCCCAATGGCTATGTCCTGACTTTTTCGACTAAGGAGATTCCTGCGACCAGCCGCTTCTGGTCGTTGACAGCCTACACCCCAAAGGCAATCGAACTGGTACCCAACTCGGCTAACAAATACCTCGTCGCGAGTTACACGCCAGGCCTACAGAAGAACACTGACGGGTCGATCTCAATTTATATGGCAAGGCGCCTCCCTGTCAGGCGTTCCCGCGGCTAATTGGCTTCCGATTCCGCCTGGGCCTTTCAATGTGATGCTCCGTGATTACGGTCCACTGGGAACCGTTCTTGATGGCACATACGTACCGCCGCCTATTGAGAAGGTTCATTAATCGGCAGCACCTGCCCATATTAAACGCGGCATTCAGCTGGAATTCACAGCGGGCCACCAAATCATCCCCACTTCGTTTCGCAAAACGGGAGTTCGTTTCGTAAAAACGCCCACTCCTCTGCCCTCCTCGCCCGATCACGGTTTCTGAAAAAATCGTTTTCCACCCGAATCAGCCGCTTACATCGAAAATTCCGTCTCCGCCCATCCCCTCCGCGCTACAACTTCGAGCGGGAAACAAATGCCGGAAAGTTACGCCCCGCAACCCCGGCCCGGCCGTTCAACCGGACCTCGCACAGAAATCGGTAAGGCCATTTCGAGCCGCAACTCGACTACGCACGGCTGCTGCTCGAAACGAACCATCATCAATGGCGAGAGCCAAGAGGAATTCAATGAGCTGCTTGAAGACTGGCTGCTCGACTATCAGCCTGAAGACAGCGTGCAGCGCTCCTTTGTCGAACAGGCCGTGCATGCCCAATGGATTCTCAAGCGCAATACGAATCGCTACGACGAGCTCGAGCACTCACTCGAAAATAAAGGCGTCCTGGAGTGGACCGAAGAGGATCACAAAAAATTCGAGCGCTTCACTCGCTACAAAACCACAGCCGAGCGCGCCTTCACTCGAGCTTTCACTCAGCTCGAACAGCTCCGCAAGCGCCTCGACCGAGAACAAGCTGCTCCAGTTGTTCTGTCGGCGTGTTCGGGTGATACCCACGCCGTAGGGGCCGGGCATGCCCGGCCTAACGCTGAATGCGCGCCGAGCCGCCCTTCGCAAACGCTCGCACCTGTTCTAGCGTCGCCATCGTCGTATCGCCCGGAAATGTCGTTAACAGCGCGCCGTGAGCCCACCCCAGCTTCACCGCTTCTTCCTCCGGCTCTCCCGTGAGGAGCCCGTAGAAAAAGCCCGCGGCGAAACCGTCTCCGCCGCCGACACGATCGTAGACATCCAGCTCCGCAGTCGGAGCCATATAAGTCTGTCCGTTGATCCACGCCACCGCGCTCCAACTGTGGCGATTCGTCGAGTGCACTTCGCGCAGCGTGGTCGCCAGCACTTTAATTTGGGGATGCTTCTGCACGACGCGATCAATCATGCCCAGAAACGCGCTCGGATCGAGCTTCGATTTCGCCGCGACCTCAGGGCCCGGAATGCCCAAGCCCTTCTGCAGATCCTCTTCGTTGCCGACGAGAACGTCCACGTTCTTCACAATCCGATCCAGCACTTCGAGCGCTCGATCGTGCCCGCCCGCTGCGTTCCACAACTTCTCGCGATAATTCAGATCAAATGAGATCACCGCGCCGGCAGCTTTTGCCGCCTCCATTCCTTCGACTATCAGCTCAGGCGTCGTCTCCGATAGCGCCGCAAAAATTCCGCCGCTGTGAAACCAGCGCACGCCGCCCCCGAAAATCGCGCCCCAATCGAAATCGCCGCGCTTGAGCAGCGCCCCGGCTTCATTGCACCGGTTATAAAACACCACCGGCGGCCGCACGCCTTCTCCGCGATCGCTGTACACGGTCGCCATATTCGGGCCGGTCACTCCGTTGTTCTTGAAATACTTGTAGAACGCCTGGACGCCCATCGCCCGCACCCGTTCAGCGATCAGATCGCCAATCGGATAGTCGACCATCGCCGACGCCATTCCGGTCTTCAAACGAAAGCAGTCCGAGAGGTTCGCCGCAACGTTAAACTCGCCGCCGCTCACATGAATCTCGCAATGCGTCGCTTTCCGAAACGGAACGATCCCCGGATCGAGCCGGTGAACCAGCGCGCCCACCGATACGAAATCGAGCGCGGCCTCCGCCCTGATATTCAGCCCGTAATTCATTCTCGTCTCCAGATCTTCAACTTCTTGATTGCCGGAACGCTCTCTTGCGTATGCGCCCATTTCGCCGATACGGACTTGATTCGCCGCGCCGCCTCCATCAGATTCTCGAGCGAGTTCGCGTAGCTGAATCGAACGTAGCCATTCCCGTACGCGCCAAAGGCTGCTCCGTCGAGACCCGCCACGCCCGCCTCTTCCAACAGATAATCGGCCAGCGCCTTCGATTGCATTCCAGTGCCATGCACATTCGCAAACGCATAGAAGGCGCCGCCCGGTAGAGCGCACCGAAACCCTGGTATGTCGTTCAGCGCCGCGCAAAACGCGTCGCGCCTTCGCCGGAACTCCGCGACCATCGAACGCACTGTGTCTTGCGGTCCTTCGAGCGCCTCAATGGCCGCCCGTTGCGTAAAGCTTGCGGTGCAGGAATTCGAATTCGCCATGAGCTGATCGATCGCCTGCGCCAGCCACTCCGGCATCACTCCGTAACCGATGCGCCAGCCGGTCATCGCATACGTTTTCGAAAAGCCGTCCAGGATGATTGTCTTCTCGAGCATTCCGGGCAAGCTCGCAATCGAAAAAGGCGCTTCCTCCGTATAGTAGATGCGGCTGTAGATCTCATCAGACAACACCAACAGATCTCGGTCCCGAACCAGATCGGCGATCTCGCGGATATCTTGCTCGGGAATCAAACCGCCGGTTGGATTATGCGGCGAGTTGAGGATGAGCATTCTTGTCCGGTCCGTAATGCTCTCTCGCAATCGCGCAAGATCGAACGAAAAGCCCCGATCTTCTATCAGCGGAATAGGCACGGGCTTCGCGCCCAGGAAATGGATCATCGATTCGTAAATCGGGAAGCCCGGATTCGGATAGATCACTTCGTCGCCCGCCTCGAGCACCGCGATCATGGGGAAAAAGATGATGGGCTTGCCACCCGGAACCACGCACACCCGCTGCGGTCCAACCTTTATGTTGCGAGTCTGTGAAATGTAGCGCGCGATGACGGCCCGCAACTCCGGCAACCCTTGCGTCGGCCCATAGTGAGTCCAGCCTTCATCCAGCGCCTGTTTCGCGGCTGCGATGATATTCGCCGGCGTCGGAAAATCCGGCTCGCCAATTTCAAGGTGTATGACCTGCCGCCCCTTAGCTTCTAGCGCCCGCGCGCGAGTCAGAACCTCGAAAGCTCCTTCACCGCCGATCCGCTCCATTCGCTTCGCTAGTTGCATAGGCACAATTAGCCTTATAGCACCCCGAAGTGCTTGGTGCGCGCGCCTCCTTGATCCGCGCTTATCTACTCGTGGCGCCGGCTTTGGGCGGCAGAGTGACAACGTCGCCCCAAAACTCGTAACAGATGCGGATGAATTTTAGGAAATTGTGCAGGTCGTCCGGCTTCCGAACATAGCAGCTCGCATGCAGCTCATACGCCTCGCGTATCTCATGAGGATCGGCCGATCCCGAGACGACGACCACGGGCGTGACCACCAGCCTGGGATTGCCCTTGATCTCGGCAAGCACTTCCAAGCCCGATTTCTTCGGCAGGTGCAGATCCAGGAAAATCATGTCCGGATAGGGGTGATGGGCATACTTTTCCTCGCGCCGCAGGTAGGCGAGCGCCTCATCTCCGTCCGGAACCGACCGGACGCCGTGAGTCAGCCCGGCCTCCCGGAACGCCTCTTTCGTCAAGCGAGCGGCCGCGGGATCGTTTTCGATCAGGAGAATATCCAATTTGTCCAATGCTCCAGCAGACTCTGCGGACTCCGACGTCATACTCTGAGGTGCCATGTTTACGAGCTTTGTTAGTCTACCAAAATCGCCACGTCTTCCTTCAACAGAAGGCAGCGCGAATCTTGGAACCTGAACGGCACGTTGCGGGTTCTAAGATGATACGGACCTCCTCATGCCTGTTTCCCGCCCATTCGCTATCCTGCTGGGCGCCTGCTTTAGCTTCGTCTGTCTCGCGCAGCTCTCACAGAGCCTGCCGCAAACAGAAAACAGCAAGAAGTACACGGTTAGCGGCAGCGTTACGAATGCTGCAACAAGTGAGCCGATTCGCCGCGCTCTCGTTCATTTGAACGGTCCAGTGCAACTGTCCGCCTTCACCGGCCCGGACGGGCGCTTCGAATTCACCGGCATTCCGGAAGGGCAAATCTTCGTGACCGCGGAAAGGCCGGGCTTCTTCGACCAGCAATCTCTGAACCAAGGAGTTAACACGACAGTTGCCGTTGGCCCTGCCACAAAGCCCCTACAGATTCTGCTGACGCCCGAAGCAAGGATCCGCGGCCGAGTGCTCGATGCGGATGGTGAACCGGTCGAGGGACTGCAGCTCCAGTTGATTGCGCAGGAAATCCAAGAAGGCCGCAAACAACTTCAGCCCCGGGCATCGGCCAACACCGACGAGAACGGCACGTACGAGATGGAGGGATTAACGCCCGGACAGTACTTCCTTCGGACTATGATTCACCCTGGTTTCTCGTCTTCGTCGATGGCGCCCGCGACTGCATATCCGCCCGAGTACTACCCGAACAGTGCCGATCTAGCTTCCGCTCAAGCATTGGAACTGAGGCCCGGAGAGCAAGCGCAAGCCGATCTCACTGTGCATGCGGCGCCGGCTGCGACGATCAGAGGCATCCTTTCCGGAGCGCCCCAGAACGGCGTATTTGTCACATATGAAGGCGCAGATGGGCAACAAATCGGTGAAAGCTATGTGCAGTTCGATCCGCAGACCGGCAAGTTTGCTTTCAAAATGGTGCCGTACGGAGCGTGGACGTTTCATTTTTTGAGCCGCAATGGCGAGGAAGGAATGCGTTCCGCCGAGGAAGCCATTGACGTAAACCGGCCCGAGATTTCCGGCCTGCAAGTCGTTCTGCAGCCCGTATCCCCAATCCCGGTGATCGTGAATCGTGCCCCCGCTCCCGCTATCACGTCCGCATCTACGGTTGCCGTGCCAAATCAAGGCCCAGGAGTGCAGGTACAACTGTTTTCGAGGGCCTCGAACGGCGAGCGTTATTTTGCCGGTCAACGACAGGGCGATAATTCGGGAGCGATATTCGTTCAAGGCGTGCGTCCTGGCAAATATAAGGTCGTAGCGCAGGCGTTTGGCCCCGAGTGCATTGAATCGGTCTCAAGCGGCAGCGTCGATCTCGCGCGCAACGATCTTCTGGTCTCGTCGGGCTCTCAACCGCAGCCCATCACGGTTTCTCTCCGCAATGATTGCGCAACGCTTACGGGCACGGTTCGTTCAGAAGCTCAAAACGTGCAGGCGTTTGTGGTTTTGCTGGCGGACTCGGCGGCAACGGACCCGCAGCTTTTTCCCCTCCAATCGAACCAGCAGTTCACATTTTCCAATCTCAGTCCAGGCACATATCGCGTATGGGCGTTCTCGAATGTTGCTGGGCTCGAGTATGCGAATCCAGAGGCGCTGCGCGAATACGCAGGCCAGCAGATCGAGCTTGCGCCCGGCCAAACGGCGAGTGCAAACCTGGAGTTGGTCATCCGAGGCAATCGCTGATGCGCATTAGGCCCGTACTCTTTCTGCTTTGCGCCTGCGCTTGTTTATCACCGTCTCAGCAAACCGGCTTCACAATTGCTGGCGTTGTCGAGCAACACGGCAATGACCAGCCTTTAAGGCGGGTTGAGGTGTCAATCATGCCTTCCGAACGCCCCGACCAGCAGGTTTCGTTGATGACCGGCAACGACGGCCGATTTCAATTCACAAACGTTCCCGTGGGCAAGTACTCGCTGCTCGCTCAGTCGCATGGTCTCACTCAGGGGTATCGAGGCGATGAGCAATACTCGACCGGAATTGTCGTCGGCCCCGGCATTGACTCTGAGCACATCACCTTCGTTCTCAGTCCACCTGCAAGCATTTCGGGAACCGTGATCGATGAAGAGGGCGAGCCCGTTCGCAATGCGCGCGTTCTGCTGTTCCACAAAGGCGTGTTCTCGGGAAAAAGCGAAATCACCATGCGACAGCAAGTAGATACCGGGTCCTCGGGAAATTTTCACTTCGGGAGTCTAAGGGCGGGCACCTATTTCGTGGGTGTCTCCGCTCGCCCCTGGTATGCCCCGAACGGCCTAATACAGGGGTCGGTAAATGGTCCTGTGCAAAACGGCAACACTGCAGAGTTCGATGTCGCGTATCCGTTGACGTATTACCCGGAATCGCTTGACGCGGCCGGAGCTGCTCCCATTACGCTGCCCGAAGGCGGCATGGCGAATCTCTCGATCGCACTCCGGCCCGTGCCCGCTGTGCACGTGACGTTGAACGCGCCCGCGAACGAGCCTGTCGGCGTGAGTTTTGCTGCGCTTGGACCGGGCGGCGCACTGATACAAATGAATACTACCGAGACCGCACAGAATGACCGGCGCGAAATTATGGGGCTTGCGCCCGGCCGTTATGTTGTAACGCTGCACCACTTTGGGCGCGGGTCCGCCTCCGCCATGGGAACGAAGATCGTCGACCTGACCGGTGACACAACCCTGGACGTCAACGATCTTCCGGTGACGAGCATTTCCGGGCAATTACAGGTGGAAGGAGGCGAGAAGCCGGGTCGCTTGGTGGTTGCGCTCGTCAACCCCGCAAGAACTGGTGGCGGCTTCGGCCGGGTTGCCGACGACGGATCGTTCCACATCCAGAGGGGCAACATGCCGCCGGGCCGGTACCAGATTCGGCTCGCGAATACGCAAGACTTCTATATCAGGTCCGTCGCGGTGAAGGGAGCGGAGTATTCGCAAGGCATGCTCGATATCCCCGAAGGCGCGTCGATTCAACTCTCGATTGTGGCTGCCGAAGGGCTCTCGCGCGTGAACGGAATCGCGTTCAAAGACGAGAAACCGTTTGCGGGAGCGATGGTGCTTCTACTCCCGACTGATCCGAGCCAGGCGGGGGAGATTCCGCGAGACCAAAGCGACAGCGATGGCAGTTTCACATTGCAATCCGCGCCGCCCGGCCGCTATACGCTGATTGCGATCGATGATGGCCGGGATCTCGCTTACCAAGAGCCTTCCGTTATAAGGCCGTATCTCACGAACGGGCAAACTGTCGACGTGCCGCTGCCTCGCGATGCGGTCGTGAAAGTGAACGTCCAACCGCGATATCACTGAACGGTTGCAAACTTCATGCAATCGGGCGTCTTGGCGGTCTGGAGCTGCTTCTTCAGCGTCCATGTGCCGGGGTCGATTTCGCTGATCTTGTTTGTGGCTTGATCGCTGATATAGACCTCTTGATTGAACGGATTCACTTCGAGCGATCCCGCGTTTGATCCCAGATTCTCGGCTAGTTGTTGCGACCACTTTCCGATTCGCAACGTCAATTTTCCAGGCGCGTATGCGGCCATTTTGGTGACCGGCATTATAAAGATATTTTCCGTCGGCGCTGAATTTTGAGACAAACGGGTCGCCATCGACGGCAATTGTGAAATCGAGTTGATTGTCGGCGGTGCGGAAAAACGCGATCTTGTGCGCCGGCCCGAGGTTGGTCACAAACCAGCGCTCATCGGGACTCAACGCCATCCGCTGGTTCTCCGCGCTGTGTCTGAACTACGTGCGCCAGCTTACGATCCGGAACGTCGAGCACGGACACGGTCTTCGACTGCACGTTGCTGACGTAAATCTTCTTCTCGTCTTGGGTGACTGCGAGCATGTGCGAATACTGCGAGCCGGTGGGGATCTTAGCTATGATGCGGTGCCGCTCAGGATCGATCAGGAGAACGGATTGCGCTATCTCAGAGGTGAGATAGATCGTCCCGCTATGGCCGACTGCAATTCCGTGGGGTCTTTTGTTCTCGCCCGTATCGAGCGATCCAATCTCCTTACAGTCCGAAGTACGGATGAAATGCAGGATGTGCTCATCGGTGCCAGGCTGGCCGACGCCGCTCGAACCATAAACAGGCACGTATGCGGTTCTGCCATCAAGAGAGAATGCCGCCTCGTGCGGACTGACGCCCATCTGGGCATCGCAGATCGATTGCTGTGTGCCCGCGTCGTAGAGCGTAATACCCGGCAGGCCCTTGCTCACAACCAACATTAGATGCATGAGTGGCGCTTCGGCTGCCCAGTTTATAACGCTTCCAACAGAAAGCAGAACAGCGGCGGCTAAGTAACATCGGGTTCTAGTACGTAACAGCAGGCGTGGCTTTCGTTTTACGTGCATTGGTTCCGATTTAGGTCCTCTCACCTTTCGTTATCTTAGCCACTCCGGTAAAAAGTTCTGAGCCCAGTAAAAACTCCAGGAGTGCGATGTAATCTATACGAACGTATGGTTTGCACCCGCTCAAAAAGAAGTGAATATAGCCACGTAACGAATTTTTATACAGTCGATCCATAAGTCCGAACGATCCCAAAGTCGTCTCAATGATCGCCATCAGGGAGCTTCTATCAAATGCAATTTAAATTTCACGCGTTACTTCTGGTACCGCTTGCGCTGACAACGGCTCAAGCCCAATGGGTTTCGACCGGCACGAAAGCCCTCTCATTAAAGGATGCGACGATGACCGGTACGGTCCCGCCTACTACGCCCATGCACATTCTTGTAGGTTTGCAGCTTCGGAATAAGAGTGCCATTCAGTCGGCCTTGAAGTCCGGGTCTTCACTAAGCGTGAGCCAGTTCGTGGCGCAATTTGCGCCGACCAGCGCTCAAGTTGAGGCGGTCGAGAATTATCTTTCCCAGAATGGGTTCAAGAACCTATCCGTAGAGGCCAATCAACTTCTGATTCAGGCGGATGGAACAGCCGCAGACGTGGAAGCCGCCTTCAACACAGCGCTCGCTGAGTTTTCGCAGAACGGGAAGACGGTCTTTGCGAACACCATGGACGTTCAGGTTCCAAGTTCACTCTCCGGTATTGTTATCGCTGTGCTGGGACTGAACAATGTGGTTGCGATGCACAGGCCTATGGTAAAACCGACGGACCCCTGCACGCCGCCTGCTTGCCCGGTGCCCGCGACCGGTAACACGACCTTTACCCCGCAGCAGTACCAAATCGCGTATGATGCGGCCTATCCGGGTGCAACGACGACTGCAACTAACCTGAAGCAGAAAACAACAAATGGCTGCAAGACCATTATCGGCAGCATTGCGGAGGGCGACATGGGCTGTTTCAACAAGTCCTCGGGATGCCCTGTTCCCACCTCGAGCACGGGAAAGGAAATCGTAGTCTCAGGGACGCCGTCATCGAATTCGACCGGCGTGATACAAGACTTGTACAATTATCAACACAATTACAATCTTCCGATTAGTCCCCTCACTCTTTTCTACTCTGGCATTCCGAGTCCGGACACGTCTGGCGCCGAAGAATGGGACCTGGATTCCCAGACTTCGACTGGAATCGCTCAACAGGTGCTCCGGTATGTCTTTTACGTATCCAGCTCCCTGACGGATTCCGATCTCGCACTCACGATTAACAGGTATGCGGAAGACAACAAGGCGAAGTTGATGAGTATCTCTTTGGGCGAGTGCGAAGCGACGCCCTTCGCCGATGGATCCATGCTGGTGGATGATGAAGCGTTTGCGGAAGCCGCTTTGCAAGGCCAAACGACTTTCGTTTCTTCTGATGATAATGGGTCAGCCTGCCCGGTAGCTCCGACCAACGGCGTGCCTGGTTCCGGACCGCCCGTGGTGTCATACCCGGCCTCGTCACCCTACGTGATCGCTGTCGGCGCGACTGACCTCTTCACGAATGCCAATTACACCTATGACTACGAGCTCGGCGCGGAATTCAGCGGCGGCGGAATCAGCGCGGTTGAGACCTCCCCATTCTGGGAAAGCGGCGTAGTTCCGAGCGCAACTGCTGGCCAGAGGGGGTTGCCGGATACCGCAATGTGCGGAGAGCCTAATTTCTGTGGTGCCATCATTTACACGGGCGCCGATCCGAAGACGGGCGCAGGCGGTGTCAAGACCTGCTGCGTTGGAGGGACCAGTCTCTCTTCGCCCCTTGCGATGGGGGCATACGCGCGAATTGAAACCTCACACAACAACAAGTTGGGTTTCGCCGGGCCACTCATCTACCAACTCTCAACAGGCGCCGCACCGGGACCGGGTCAGACGATTGTCGGGTTCAATGATGTCGTTGCCGGACCTAATGGGTTGTACGAAGCGACGCCCGGCTGGGATTATGTAACTGGACTTGGGTCATGGGACATCCTGGCCATCGATAAAATCATTCCGTCCACGTACAATCACTGATTGTTCAATATAGACCGGCGCGCCGCGAGGAAGCGGCGCGCTCTCCGCCCGCCCAGTTTCTACAACGGCCAACGCACGTAACAGTAAAGAACCGCGGAACTTGGAACCTTACTGGAAGTCCGCGTTGATCTGGGTCGTGCCGCTGTTATTCCCAATCGTGATGCTAACGCTGACCGGGTTACTCGTGCCTTTCAGGTTGGCACCCCGCGCTTCGGCCAAGAATCGATAGCTCTCTGTGGTGCACGGACATTTCTTACTCCCGTCATTATTGGCTATTTCAACATTGTCATCTTTGCTTCCGCAGTGCCGATGCTTGATTTGCACATCGAGACTGACGCCGTTGATCCTGCCTTGGAAATGATATCCTCCGTCCTCCTTCATAAAGGAGCCTGCGGGAATCGTCACCGAATAGGTGCCAACAGTTAAGCTGACCGGCTCGGTCGACGGATCGATGCTGCCGCCCGACCCGAGGTTGAATCTTGCGTTAAGCTCAAAAGCACCCTCGTCTAAGTCGAGCTCGAGCTTGCCTTTGAAACAGGAGAACGGCACGCCGAAGCTGAACTTGCTGACAAAGGCATCGTCGGCCCCGCCGAAGGTGGTCTGAAAGGCGCCAGAGGTGGTGGGGAAATTGGAGGAATTGGTATCGCCTGTGACATAGGCGTTGCCTGAGGCATCGACCGCTATGCCAGCAGCGTCGCCGCCCCCCAGGTAGGTGGAGTAGAGCAGGGCCGAGCCGGCGGCGTTCAGCTTGCTGATAAAGGCAGCGGCACTCCCAGGGTTACTGGTCTGGAAGGCATCCGGGGTGGTGGGGAAGTCGGACGAGAAGGTCAGACCTGCTACATAGGCGTTGCCGGAGGCGTCGAGCGCTATGCCAAAGCCGTCATCCTCGCTTTCTCCGCCGAGGTAAGTGGAGTAGACCAGGGCCGAACCGGCAGCGTTCAGCTTTGTCACAAAGGCATCCGGACACGGAACAGCGCCGCAAGCGAAGCTCCCGTGGAGAGTGGTCTGGAAGGCACCTGGGGTGGTAGGGAAATTGGTGGATTCGGTAGAGCCTGTGACATAGGCGTTGCCCGAGGCATCCACAGCTACGGTGCCGTTGTAGGGCTCCCGGCCACTTCCACCCAGGTAGGTGGAGTAGACAAGGGCCGAGCCGGCAGCGTTTAGCTTGGTGACAAAGGCATCGCTGCCGCCTCCTCCGAAAGTGGTCTGAAAGGCGCCCGAGGTGGTGGGGAAATTGGAGGAAGTGGTGCCGCCTGCGACATAGGCCGTGCCCGAGGCGTCCACAGCTATGCTCTTGCCAACGTCGGAGCCGCTACCACCCAGAAAGGTGGAGTAGACTAGAGCTGAGCCGACGGCGTTCAGCTTGCTGATAAAGGCATGGTCGCACCCGACGCACCCGGCTTTGAAAGTAATCTGGAAGGCCCCCGGGGTAGTGGGGAAATCTGGGGAATTGGTAGCGCCTGTGACATAGGCGTTGTCCGCTGCATCGAGCGCTATGCCAATGCCGTACGCGATGTTACTTCCACCCAGGTAGGTGGAGTAGACTAGGGCCGAGCCGGTAGCGTCTAGCTTAGTGACA
Source organism: uncultured Acidobacteriaceae bacterium (assembly GCA_963803455.1). Lineage (GTDB taxonomy): Bacteria > Acidobacteriota > Terriglobia > Bryobacterales > Bryobacteraceae > Bog-105. Next base: position 720,787 of record CAWDMK010000001.1, read on the forward strand.
AAGGCATCGAAGGAGCCGCGTAAAAGGGTCTGGAAGGCACCCGGCGTGGTGGGGAAATCGGGCGACGCTGTACCCGCAGTGATGTAAGCATTGCCCGACGCGTCGACCGCTATGCTACCGACGAAGGCGGAGGTGGAGCCCTGGCTTCCGCCCAGGTAGGTGGAGTAGACCAGGGCTGAGCCGTCCGGGTTCAGCTTGCTGACAAAGGCAGAGGGCTTCCCGCGCAAATCGGTCTGGAAGCCGCCCGGGGTGGTAGGGAAATCAGATGAATTGGTCTGGCCTGTAATGTAGGCGTTGCCTGAGGCATCCACCGCTATGCCAAGGCCAGCATCGCCGCCGGTTCCGCCCAGGTAGGTGGAATAGGCCAGGGTTGGGTCAATTACCAGGGATCTGCGGCGGTCATAAGCAGCCAGACTGAATCCAACTCGGGTCCTGCCCCGTAGCACATAACGGCCGGCCACAGCCTGGTGCTGTCCGCCGATCTCCTGGTACACAACCGGGGCGTGCTCAATCACTTCGCCCCTGCCCAGCTTGATTACCAAATCGCCCGCGTGATTGAGGCTTAACTTGCTGGCGCCCTGAAAACTGAGCTCGATGACGCTGAGATCGGCACCCGGAGCCACTAGGAAATCGTATTCCAATTGCCGCTGATCGCCGTGGTACACGAGATCGATCCCCGGATAGACGCGCGCATACTTTACGGCACCGTAAGCTGGAATATTCGTGCGCCACTGCTTTGGATCGTTGCCGATGAAGTAGTTACTACGGCCCGGTAACTCGTCGATGCCGCTGACGGCAGCGCGCGGGTTTGCGCCTACGGGTTTCATGCGCAGAGCCATGTTTTCTCCTGACTTCTTTAATGCCAGCACGGCTTCGTTTTCGGTTAGAAAGAAGCTGTATCCTCGACCCCGCGCTAGAAACTTGACCTGCGGGTCGGTTTGTCCTTGATTGGCCTCGAAGCTCATGGGCAGATGACCATATGCCTCGGAGATGTGTTCCCGGTTTACGGCAGAAGGGTCCGGGCTGGCTGCACGGGCGGCCGGCAGCGAAAGGAATGTCAAGAAAAGGGTGCTGCTGATGTAGATATTTCGTTTCATGTGAGTTCTCCCGAGTCGCGGGCGTGGTTGCGTACGCGGCAGTTCGCTGTCTTGTGCGCGGACCTAAAGGAGTGTCCGAAACTGCACGATGCGCGTGGAGAACTTCCGGGATCCGCAAACTCTCACCCGGAAGAGCTGGTCACGCGAAGAAAAGAGTTTCAGCCAGGATTCGTATTCTTACATCCTGAACGGATCGAGTATACACCTGAATCGTGTTGTTTGCGGCTACATATTTCTGCTACGAGTACTGCCGCCCCGAGAGCAACATCTTCCCTGCGCGCCGGATTACTTACCGCCCTCCATTTTTCGCTCTAAACTCCATTGCCGCGAGCGCGCCGAATCCCAAGGCAATGATGACCCGGATTCCAATCAGCCAGAGCTTTTCGCCCGTAATCGCGCGATTGATTGCGAGCAGGGCAAAGCCGAGGGCAATGGCGAAGTACCACCACGCCATCCATCGCGAGCTAAGGCGCCGCATCTGATCGACTCCAGAGCGAACTGGCGAATGCGGCTAGCCCGATGATTTCGCCGGCCAAGAAAAGCGCCCAATTGAACGCGTTCGGAGTTCCGCCGTTTGCGGTATTGCGAAAGTCCCACATGAACGCTATGGCGATGAGGACGCCTCCCAGCAGAACCAGCGCCCAGCGCGAGTGCGGTATAAAAACCGGTTTGCCGCTGTGCTCGCGCCACAGGACAAGCAGCCCGGCGGCAATCATCGATAGAGAGACCAGCAGGGGAGCGACGACTGGCCCAACCCAGGGTACCGGGATCAAAAAGAGAATATCCCAGGTCAGCAGCGAAGCGGGCCAATCGAGCAGAAGCTTCAATGACAGATAGAAGGCGATGTCCCAGATCCCGAAACAAACGAGGAATGCGGCGATCCATTCCCGCACTCCGCGCGCGGCAACCAGCGCGACGCTCGCGAGCATGATCAGGGTTGCGAACTCGCGGAAGAGCTCGATCTTTAGCCGCAAAGCGTGCTCCGGGCCGGAAGCCGTTAGTTGCGCGGGCGTGAGAAGCGGGAACAGGTCGCCGGGCGAGATCGCGGGATAAAAATGTGCACGCAGCGGCGCGTACATTCCGCGCAGGTAAACCACGACAGCCGCTTCCACATAGCCGAAGGCCAAGCTGAATAACGCGAGGCCGATGACAACACGCCAGCATTGAGCTTTGGCCGACATGTTTTCAGAATCGCGCATCACTTTTATCTCGTCCGGTGATATCCTGCGGTTCGAATGACCGCAATCAAACCTGTTTCACGCCGCTCGTTTCTCGCTGCCACGGCAGTCGCGCCGTTTGCCGTCTCGGCGGCGAACCGCAAGCAGATACCGGTCGGGCTCGAACTGTATTCGGTGCGAGACGAGCTGAAGGAGAATTTCTCCGGTACGCTCGAAAAAGTCGCGCAAATGGGATATGAGTGTGTGGAATTTTTTGCGCCTTATTACGACTGGACTCCTGATTACGCGAAGCAGGTCCGCACCCAATTGGATAGCTTGAAGCTGCGCTGCTATTCGACGCACAACGGGCTTAAGTCATTCAAGGGACAAGGAATAGAAAAAGCGATCGATTTGAACAAGGCTCTGGATACGCGGTACATCGTTTTGGCGGATCCCGGGGAGGTCAGCGGGATCGACGGCTGGAAACAGGTGGCGGAGCTACTGAACAGCGCGAACGAAAGCTTCAAGAGCCACGGCCTGCACGCGGGATATCACAATCATCAGGTGGAGTGGAAGCCCATCGGAGGCCAAAAGCCGATGGAAGTGTTAGCGGCAAACACGGACAAGAGCATCATGCTGCAGTTGGACGTGGGCACCTGTATCGAAGCCGGGAGCGATCCGGTCGCCTGGATCGAGCAGAATCCGGGGCGCATTCGCTCCATTCACTGTAAAGAATGGTCGCCCGACAACGGGTACGAGGTGTTACTGGGGCAAGGCGTAGCGCATTGGAGAAAAATCTTCGCAGCAGCCGAATCGACCGGCGGGATCGAATACTACCTGATCGAGCAGGAAGGCAGCCAGTATCCGGAATTGGAAACGGCCGAGCGCTGCCTGGTTGCGTTTCACGAGTTGCATAGCTGAGCGGCGCATCAGGGGACGAGCGCCGCGGCGCCATCGATGGCATCACTCTTGACCGCTGCCAAAGCGTCATTGGCGCGATCGAGCGGGAAGGCAGTTACTTTGGGGTGAAGGCCAATTTCAGCGGCGATGCGAAGAAAATCCCGGGCGTCGGACCGGGTCATGTTCGCGACACTGCGGAGCTGACGCTCGCCCCATAGCAGGCGATCATAGTCGAACTGCGGAATGCGATCCAAGTGAATTGCGTTGATAGCGACGACACCGCCTTTTCGCAAGCTGGAGAGAGCAGCGACGACGACATCGCCGCTGGGGGCGAAAGTAATAGCGCGGTCGAGCTCGACAGGTGGCTTGTCTTGCTCGGTTCCGACCCAGGCGGCTCCGAGCGAGGCGGCCAAATTGCGGTGAGATGCGCCGCGTGTCGAGACATAGACTTCGCAATTCCAGGCGCGCAGGACGGCGATGGCAAGATGCGCTGAAGCGCCAAAGCCGAAGAGGCCGACACGATCTCCGGGTTCGACGCCCGCTACGCGGAGGCTGCGGAAGCCGATGATACCGGCGCATAGAAGCGGCGCGGCATGCAAATCGTCGAGGGCTTCGGGAAGAGGAAAGGCGAAATCGGCTCGGACGAGGGCGTACTCGGCATAACCGCCGTTGACGGTGTACCCGGTGAAGGTTGGAGAGTCGCAAAGATTTTCGAACCCGTGCCGGCAATACCAACACGTTCCGTCGGTGCCGCCGATCCAGGAGACACCGACGCGCGCGCCAGCGGGGAGGTCCGGCGTGGCGCCTTCGACGATTTCGCCTACAATTTGATGGCCGGGAATGATGCGGTCGCGAATGGGCGGAAGGTCGCCTTCGACGATATGGAGGTCAGTGCGGCAAACGCCACAGGCGCGTACGCGCAGGAGAAGGTGTCCGGCTTCGATTTCTGGTTTCGGGATTTCCTGCAGCTCGAGAGTGTGCTTTGAAACGCCTTCAGTTGCGTTGAGGACAGCGGCTTTCATGAAAGGGTTATAAACCCGATCCTATCGTTATATTGAAAATGATCGAAACGGCGGAAGTGAATGCTTCGGCAAACTTTCTTATACCTTTCAAACCAAAGCTGGCTGCGGCATTGGATGGAAAATTCCGCACTCTCGCGCAAACTGACCTCGCGATTTATCGCGGGGCGCACGCTAAGCGAAGGCATACGCGTTCTCGAAAGGCTGTCAAAAGAGCGTACTTTGGGGACGCTCGACTTTCTTGGCGAGAACGTCACGTCTTTAGATGAGGCGAGGCATTCGAAAGAGTCTTATTTAGACGCGCTAGCGGAGATTGAAAAGGCCGGTTTGCCTGCAACCGTATCGATCAAGCTGACTCAGTTCGGGCTGGATTTCTCGGAACAGGCGTGTCTGAACAACGTAATTGGACTGGCGGAGCGCGCTCGAGAGATCGAGAGCCGTGTCGAGATCGACATGGAATCGAGCGAGTATACGGATCGAACGCTCCGCGTGGTGACGCACATCCGGGAACGGTTTCCGGAGCACGTGCGCGCGGTAATTCAGGCGTATCTTTTTCGCAGCGAGGCGGATATACGAATGCTTTCCGGGCAGAGGATTCCGGTGCGGTTATGTAAGGGAGCGTACCGTGAGCCGCCGAGCGTAGCGTTCGCGCATAAGAGCGACGTCGACCGCAATTACGTAAAGCTGATGAAGCTGCTGCTTGAAGAAGGAACCTATCCGGCTATTGCGAGTCACGATGAGAGCATTATTCGCGAGGCGGTACGTCATGTAAAGGAACAAAACATTTCAGCGGATCGTTTTGAATTCCAGATGCTGTATGGGATCCGCCGCGATCTGCAGCGCCGGCTTGTGGCGGACGGGTTCCGGTTGCGGCTATACGTTCCGTATGGGGATGCGTGGTATCCGTACTTCATGCGGCGGCTGGCGGAGCGTCCGGCGAACGTCCTGTTCCTGGCGAAAAACCTGATTCGAAGCTGAGCGGCAGGCGGGTGCGGAACCGGGCTGGGCGAGAAGGAGTCTAATAGAAGTTATGAGGTACTGGCTGTACCTTGCTGCCAAGCTGAGCGTTGCGGCAGCGGTAGTGTTCGGGCTGCAGTTCGCGGTAGAGCATCTGTTTCCGATTCCGCCTCCGACCCGTTATGGGCCGCCGCCCGCGATGTTCATGCATGATTTGCCGTTCACGTTTGCGATCTTCGCGGTGTGGCTGCTGGGCGCGGGACTGTTTTCAGTGGTGGTTTGGGATCACCGGCGGCGCTGCCGGGCGTGTTACCGGCGCCTGATTATGCCGGTGGCGAGCGGCTCATGGGGAAACATGGTCACCTTCGGGCGACCCAGGACCGAATTGATCTGTCCGTTCGGGCACGGCACGTTGAGCATTGAAGAACTACAGATCACGGGAAGACAGTTTCCGGATTGGCAGCCGCACGACGACAACATCTGGAAAGAGCTGGAATCGTACCAGCAGGCCGAGAAGTAACCACGACTGCCGGTTGGCGTCCAACCGGATGAGAAGATTATTTTAGGCCCACATTTGTCCGTACGCCTCAGATTCCCATCGAAATCGAAACGCGGATCAACGTCAAAACGCGGTTCCAAGCCGAAAGGCGCGCGAGGCCCAGCCACGCCGGTGCGCAAGTTTATCTTGATCGGCGGGCTGGGGGCGCTGGCAATCGGGCTGATCGTCATCTCATCGTTTTACGCGAAGTACGCGCGGCTGACCGACGAGAAGCTCACGCAGGGGCCATTTCCGAATTCGTCATTACTATACGCTGCGCCTGAGGCGGTGGGAATCGGCGATCACGGCACTCCGCTTCAGTTCGCGGCGCGATTGCGCGAGAGCGGGTACGCGGAAGATGCGCGGACGAACCGCACCGGGTGGTACCACTTGCGCCCGGATGCGATCGAGATCTTTCCCGGGCCCGAATCCCACGCGGCGTCGGAGCCGGGCGTGCTTCGATTCGCGGATGGGAAGATCTCGTCGGTCATTGCGTTGAGCGACAACACGGCGCGGACGGAGTACACGCTGGAGCCGCAGGTGCTGAGCAGCCTCTACGACAAGAACCGCGAAAAGCGCCGGCTGGTCCGGTACGACGATATTCCGCCGGTGCTTGTGCATGCCGTGCTTTCGATCGAGGACAAGCGTTTCTTTCAGCATTCCGGATTCGATCCGGTGCGGATCGTAAAGGCAATTTTCGTGGATGTGAAGGAGAGGCGGAATGCGCAAGGGGCTTCTACAATCACCCAGCAACTGGCGCGGAACCTGTGGCTGGACAGCCGGAAAACGTTCGCGCGTAAATTCGATGAGCTGCTGATTACGATTCACCTGGAGCGGAAGCTTACCAAGCAAAAGATCTTCGAATACTACGCGAATCAGGTGGATTTGGGGAGGCGCGGCTCATTCGCGATCCGAGGATTCGGCGAGGCGGCTCAAGCATATTTCGGAAAAGACATACGGCAGTTGACGCTGCCTGAGGCAGCAACTCTGGCGGGCCTGGTTCAAGAGCCAAGTTACCGGAATCCGGTGCGATGGCCTGACCGAGCAACGGCGCGAAGAAATGTCGTGCTGAAGCTGATGCTCGACAACGGGTACATTTCGCAATCGCAATATGAGACGGCGATTCAAACCCCGCTCGCGATCGCGAAGCAGGGCATCGAATCGGCGGACGCGCCTTACTTTGTCGATCTGGTGAACGGGCAGCTCGCGGATCAGTTTCAAGATCGCGATTTTCAGGCTTCGGGATCGAAGATTTATACGACGCTCGATCTGGATTTGCAGCGCGATGCGGCGAGTGCGATCGCGATCGGAATGCGGGAGGTGGAGGCGGCCCTTGCGAAGCATCACAAGGCCGGGACGCCGATCGAAGATCCGCAAGTGGCCTTGATCTGTCTTGATCCGCATACGGGCGAGGTCAAAGCATTGATCGGAGGGAAGAATTATGGCGTGAGCCAGTTGGATCACGTTGTGGCGAAGCGTCCACCGGCAAGCGTGTTTAAGCCATTTGTGTATGCGGCGGCGTTGAATACGGGACTGACGGGGCGGCCCGATCCAATTACTGCGTCCACGACTTTTGAAGATGAACCACGCACCTTCATCTACAACGGGCAGACGTATGAGCCGGTCGACTACCATCATGGCAATTGGTACGGGGCAGTGACGGTGCGAGAAGCTCTAGCGAAATCGTTGAATGTGCCTGCAGTTGAAGTAGCCGAGGCTGTCGGATTCGAGGCGGTAGCCGACTTGGCGCACCAGGCAGGATTGGCCGACACTCGCGCGACCCCCGCAATGGCGCTGGGAACATACGACGTGACTCCCCTCGAAATAGCCGGAGCCTACACTACGTTTGCGAACCGCGGGGTGATGGTGAAGCCGCGCTTCATTTCGAAGATCGTGGACAACTCGGGCAACGATATCTGGACGTCTGAACCGCAGACCAAGAAGATTCTTGATCCGCGGGTGGACTACATCCTGGTGAACATGATGCAGGAGGTTCTGCGCAGCGGATCGGGGGCGGGAGTCCGGGGCCGCGGGTTTACGCTGCCGGCGGCCGGAAAGACCGGCACGGAGCATGACGCGTGGTTCGCAGGATTTACGACTAAGCTGCTGTGCATCGTTTGGGTGGGGCTTGACGATTATCAGGATTTAAAGATCGAAGGCGCACACGCGGCGCTCCCTATCTGGGCCGAGTTTATGAAGCGCGCTCACAAGCACCGGGCGTATCGTGATGTGACCGATTTCCCGGTTCCAGAGGGCGTGGTCAGCGCGCAGATCGATCCGCTGAGCGGGCAGCTGGCAACCAGCGCATGTCCGGAAAGTCAGACCGATTATTATTTGTTGGGTACGCAACCGGTCCAGTTCTGCCTTCTGCACCAGGGGGGATCGACGGAGATTGCAGGGTGGGAGACGCCGAGTCCGCCACTGCCGGCGTATGCCTGCAGTGATGCCGAGCGCAGCCAGCCGTTGCGACCGCGCAGAATCTGCCGAATCCAGTGGTTCCGGGGCAGCCAAAGGAGAAGCCGAAAGAGAAGAAAGGTTTCTTCGATAAGTTGAAGAGCATTTTCAGGTAGCGGTCGCGCGGTCCGCCCTGGCCTCGACGTTTCCCGTTGTGGGTCTGAAAAGGTATATAGTGGCAGCAAGGGGGGTCAGTATGATCTCTTTTTCGAGTGTCCCAATCGCTTGCTGCTGTTTAGCGTTTTTCGCCAGCCCGTTTGCGGGTGCAGCACAAAACCCAGCGACTGAGCCTGGTTTGCGCGCTGCGGTTTCTGCTCCTATCAATGCGCCGAGCCCACTTCTAACGACAGAGATGCGGGGCGATATTTACATGGCGCGGAAGATGTATCGCGATGCAATCGATATGTACCGGCAAGGACCGGCGGATTCGGCTGTTCTCGCGAACAAGATCGGGATTGCATTCCATCAGATGCTGCAGCTCGATTTGGCGAAGAAGAACTATGAGCGCGCAATCAAGCTAAATCCCAAATACCCGGAGGCCATCAATAATCTCGGAACGGTTTATTACGGGGAGAACAACTATCGCAGGGCGATTGGCTACTATAAGCGCGCGTTGCGATATTCAGGCCCATCGGCGTCCATTGACGCGAATCTAGGGGCGGCGTACTTTTCGCGCAGAGACTACAAGCGAGCCAGCCTGTGGTATGAACGGGCGCTGCAGCTCGATCCGGATATCTTCGAGCACCACAGCACGTTTGGAACGATGCTGCAGGAGCGAACTATCGCCGAGCGCGCGGTCTTCCATTTGTATCTGGCGAAGACGTATGCGAAGTCGGGCGCGAAGGAACGGGCGCTGATCTACCTGCGCAAGGCGCTCGAGGAAGGCATAAAGGACCGAAAGAAGATTCCGGATATGCCGGAGTTCGCGTCGCTCAAGAAGGATCCGGGTTTCAAAGAGCTTCTGGCGGAGAATCCGAAGCCGCTGTAGGCGAATCGCATATAGCTAGGTCGCTGACGCTTCCGGCTCTGATTCAACTGCGGTTGAGCACACGATCGTACTCGTGCTTCTGGCTGACGGTTCCGAGAGAAGTGTTGTAAAGATTCACGAGTCCGAGCGCTTCCTTCACATCATCCTCGAACTCGTGTAGGTTCTTAAGCTCGTTGGCAGTTGCGGGCAGGCGCCGGCCGTTTGGAGTTTGCAGGAACATCTGGTATCCGGCGTTTAGCAGGATTGCGATTTCGGAGCCAACCAGTACGCCGGCTTTTTCGATCGCGGGCTGATTCTTCCCTTCGTCGCCGATGACCGCACCGACCCCGTGCTTGGTGATTTTGACCCGGCCCTCGGGGAGAGATTCGGTGGCGAAGCCGGCTTGACGGAGCAAGTCTACGCGCTCGGCGAAAGTAGGTGGTTTGGGCCGGTCGCGGCGGAAAAACATGATCTCAGTGTAGCGGGAGTCATCGCCGAGCTTGCGGCCGGGCAGGAGATAGTTTTGGAAGTAATCGCGGATGGCATCGGGGAGCGGAGTGAAGGGTTGGGTAAAACCGGCTGAGCGGAGTTTCGCGATGTTCGCGCAAGTGTAGTACTGATACTTGTCGCGGAGCGTTTCGGGCATTTCGATGAATTCGATTTGGGGCTCGCGGTCGAGTGCGCTGAAAATGGCATTCGCGAGAGTGAGCCAGGTGGTTGCTTCGCCCGAGCCGATGTTGAATAGACCGTCTCCGTTCACGTTTTCGGCGAGAAAGAGGGTCGCGGCAACGGCATCTTTCACGTACAAGAAATCGCGTTTCTGGCCGCCGTCGGGAAATTCGGGCCGGTAGCTTTTGAATAGCGAGATGCGGCCTGTGTCCTGGATCTGGTGAAAGGCTTTGTTCACCACGCTGCGCATTTCGCCTTTGTGATCTTCATTCGGGCCGAAGACGTTGAAGTATTTGAGGCCCGTGAGGCGAGGCAGAATGCCGGCGTTCTGCGCATAACAATCGAACAAGTGCTTCGAATAGGCATACATGTTAAGAGGGCGAAGAGTTTCGAGTGCGACTGTTTCGGGAAGGCTGGCTTCGAGCGAGCCATAGGTCGCGGCTGACGAGGCGTAAACGAAGCGGCGTCCGCTTTCGAGCGCGAAATGCGCGAGCGTTTTTGTGTATTCAAAATTGTTCCTGATGAGATAGGCCGCATCGGTTTCAGTGGTGCTGGAGCACGCGCCGAGATGGAAGATCGCAGTGATGTTACTGAAGAGATGCGGGGACGTCTCGATGCGCTGCAACAAATCGTCAGCTTCGAGGTAATCCGAGAACTGCAGGGGAACAAGGTTCTTCCATTTTTCGTCGTGGCCGAGGAAGTCGGCGATGAGGATGTTGCGGAAGCCGCGACGGTTGAGCTCCCAAACGAGGGCGCTGCCGATGAATCCAGCGCCACCGGTGACCAGGATTCTTCCGTTCGAAAGATCGGTCATGAAACTGGGGTCAGGAGGGGCGGACGATGAGCAGCGGAACTTTTACGCGATGGCGGACGGAGTTGATGGTGGTGCCGAAGATGAGGTCTTTGAGGCCGCGGTGGCCGTGCGAGGCCATGACGACGAGATCCGGGTGGACTTCTTTGACGGCAGATTCGATTTCTTTCGCCGGATTGTTTCCGTGCCGGACAACGACATCGACGTTAAGGTTCTGGTCGCGCAAAGCAGAGACGATGCCCGCGAGATAATCCTGGCCCTCGGCGATTTCGGCGGTGGATGAAAGCGGGCCGAACATCTGGCTGGTAATGCCTTCTTCGACGTGCAGCAGGACGATGCGCGCGTCGTGGGTTCTGGCAAGCTCGACGGCATTCGCGAGCGCTTCGTGATCGGCGTCGCTGTGATCGAGCGGGACGAGGATGCGCGAGTAGGTTCGCGAAGTGAATACGGGCGCGGAAGGTTGCGGAACGGTGAGCGCGACGTGCTCGAACGCGACGGCGGGGACGGCGCAGTCCAAGCTGATAGAACCAGGGCCAGAAGCCGGTGATCACGACGAGAGCAGTGAAGCCGAGGCCAAGAACAACGGATGCGGTTATGAGCAGAGGACGATAAGGGCCGCTGTGCGACATCCAGCCGCTGACTTCGGTCCAGAGAAGCCAGATGTTGAGGATGAGGATGAATGCGGCGCAGGACCAGGCCGCGAGTTTCAGCCAAGGGCCGTTCGCGAAGGGGCCCATGCGTTGGCGGTCGCTGGTGAAATGGACCAGCGGGATGACGGCGAAGGGCAATTGAAAATTGAGGATGACCTGGCTGAGGATGATGAGGCCGTAGGTGGCGGACTCGCCGGCAAAGTAAATGGTCAGGATGGCGGGCGTGATGGCGAGGCAGCGGGTGACGGCGCGGCGCAACCAGGGCTGCATTCTGAAGCGCAGAAAACCTTCCATGACGATTTGGCCGGCCATGGTGCCGGTGAGAGTGGAGGATTGTCCGGAGCAGAGCAAGGCGGTGCCGAACAGCGCGCTGGCGAGCGCGGTGCCGACGAGCGGCGAGAGAAGCTGGTGGGCCTGCTGGATCTCGGTCACGATGATGTGGTGCTTGAAGAACACAGCCGCGGCCATGACGAGGATGGCGGCGTTGACGAAAAGCGCGCCGTTGAGAGCGAGAGCAGAGTCGAAGAAATTATAGCGGCAGGCGCGGCGGTTGTCTTCTTCGGTGTCGCCAAGCTGGCGCGTTTGCACGAGCGCCGAGTGGAGATACAGGTTGTGAGGCATGACGGTTGCTCCGAAGATGGCGACGGCGATGTAGAGGGTTTGCGAATTCAGACGGGGCAGCAAGCCGCTGACGATTTCGGGGAGATCCGGGCGCGCGAAGAAGATCTCAAATGCGAAGCAACCGGCGATGGTGGCGATGAGCACGAGCACAAAAGCCTCGATGACGCGGATGCCGAGGCGGGTGAACCAAAGCACGAGCAGCGTGTCGGCGGCGGTGACGAGAACGCCGATCATCAGCGGAATGTGGAAGAGCAGATTCAAGCCGATGGCGGCTCCGAGAACCTCGGCGAGATCGCAGGCGATGATGGCGAGCTCGCAGAGTATCCAGAGCGTGTAGGACACGGGGAGCGGGTATTCGTCGCGGCAGGCTTGGGCGAGATCGCGGCGCGTGACGATCCCGAGACGCGAGCTTAAGGTCTGCAGCAGCAGGGCCATGAGATTCGACGCGACCAGGACCCAGAGGAGGCGATAGCCGAATCGCGCGCCGCCTTCGAGGTCGGTGGCCCAGTTGCCGGGGTCCATGTAGCCGACGCTGACGAGATAGGCGGGCCCGGCGAAGGCGAAGAGACGCCTCCAGAGCTTATCGTGCGAGGTAACGACGCTCTGGTGAACTTCGGGAAGCGAGTATCCGGCTGCTTCGAGAGCGCGATCGCGAGCCATGGGGGTGAAATTTCAGTATGGCATCGGGATGAACGCGTCACGCAGGGCGTTCCGAATGGCCGATTTATTCGTTGCGGAGGGTGTGGGCGGGGTCCAGGCGCGTGAGGCGGAGCGCGGGGAGAGCGCTAGAGACGACGGCCACGAGGATCAGCAAAACAGTGACGGAGATGAATGTGAGGGGGTCGGTGGTTGTGACGCCCCAAATGAGGCTTTGCAGAAGGCGTGTTGCGAAGAGCGCCAAAACGAGACCGCAGGCGATGCCGGCAAGCGAGAGGAGAATGCCCGGAGCGGCGGCGGTTTGGATCACATCGGCTACTGTCGCGCCAAGCGCGAGGCGAATGCCCATCTCGCGGGTGCGCTGCACGACGGATTGAGCGATCAATCCATAAATTCCGAGCGCGGCGAGAAGGAGAGCCAGGCCGGCGAGCGCTGAAAAGAGCGTGGCCTGATAGCGTTGCTCGTTGAGCGATTGTCCGCGCACTTCGGTCATGCTGTGGAAGGCGGAGAACGGGAGGCGCGGGATCGACAGCTTGTAGCGCATGGCGCATGGCATCGGCGAGGCCGGGGACATCGGCGCGGGTGCGGACGATCCAGTTGGGCGAGAACCATGTATGCACCAGTTGGTAGGAATCGTCGGACATCTGATCGGCGGGGATGTACATCTGAGGCAGCGCAGCGATCGGGCTGGAGTGGCCCCAACCGTTTTGTTGGGGAACATCCGCGATAACACCGATGATTTGGTAAGCGGCATCGCCACCCATCTGAATCTGACTGCCGAGAGGATCCTGACTGTCAGGCATGTAGTGCCGGAGAAAGGCCTGATTCACGACAGCTACCTTCTGCGTGCCGGCGCGATCGGTATCGCGAAACACGCGGCCGCGCAGGAGACGCATTTGCAAGGTTGCGAAGATTTGCGGCGTGCCGTAGATGAAGTTGGTGAGACCGCTATCTCGAGTGATCGGCCGGCCGGAGATGCTTTGAATGTTGGTGTTGAGGGCTCGCTCATACGGAAGAGTCAGGATTACGGCTGCGGATTCGACGCCGGGAATCTGGCGGATGCGGTCGAGAGCTTTCGCGGAAGAGGCGAGAGCCTGAGGCTGTGGTTTTGTAGCGGGCATCTTGAAGCGAAAGTGAAGCGGTCATGACGTGATCGGGGTTGAAGCCGGGATCGAGGTTCATGAGATGAGCGAAGGTGCGAATGAGCAGGCCGGCTCCGGCAACCAGGACGACGCCGAGCGCGACTTCAGCGAAGACGAGAGCTTGACGCTTCCACTGGCGGCGGCTGCCGGTCGAGCCGCGACTTCCTTCGGCGAGCGCTGAGCGCAGATCGACGGAGGTAGCTTCGAGGGCGGGGAAGAGGCCGAAGAGGATTCCGGTGGCGAGCGAGATGGCGAGCATGACGGAGAGGACCCGGAGATCGAGTTGAACGGGATACCAGATTTGAAATTGCCCAGCGCTGATGCGGATGAGCGCGTAGGTGGCAAGCTGGCCGATCAAGATTCCGATTAGTGCGCCTCCGGCAGCGAGTAGAAGGGCTTCGGTGAGGAGCTGGCGAATGACGGTCGGAGCGGCCGGCTCCGAGGGCGAGGCGGGTGGCGATTTCGCGGGAACGTGTTGCCGAGCGGGCGAGGAGAAGGCCGGCGATGTTGATGCAGCCGATCGCGAGGACCAGGCCGACGGCTCCCCACATGAGGCGGATTTTCGAACGAAGCTCGAGGGTGCGTCCAGCTTGCATGGGTATGACTTTTTCTTCGAGCGTGACGTTTGCAGGCAAGTGCATTTCGTAAAAGACGGGACGCATGATGGAGTTCAACTGGGCGTCGGCTTGGGCGAAGGTGATTCCGGGCTTGAGGCGGGCGATGATTTCGTAATTCGATCCGCCGCCCTCGCCGGACGCGGAGGGCTGGAGAGGAGTCCAGAGATCGGCGGGGGTATCGGTTCGAAAATTGCGCGGCATAATGCCGACGACCGTAAAGGGCGCGCCACGCAGGTCAACGGTGCGGCCGACGATGGATGGATCGCTTTGAAACAGGCGCTGCCAGATGCCGAAGCTGAGGACAGTTAAGGATGGGCCGCCGGGGACGTCTTCCTGGCGCGTGAATTCGCGGCCGAGCAGCGGATGAACTCCGAGCACGTTGAAGAAATTGGCGCTGACTCGTTGCTGCTGGACGTATTCGACACGACCTGCAGCGAAGAGATTCACGCCGCCTGTGCCGCCGTAGACTGCGCTGTCGAGAAACGAGGCATGATCGCGGATGAGCTCCCAGTCTCTGCCGGTTTGGCCGGTCTGCGTTCCGGATGCGCCGTTATGCCGGTACACGTTTGCGATCATCACGAGGCGGTTCGGGTCGGGGTAGGGCAGGGGACGAAAGAAGATCGCATCCACGACGCTATAAATGGCCGTGTTTGCGCCGATGCAGAGCCCGAGCGTGGCAAGGACTGTGATCGTGAAGGCGGGACTTTTGGCGAGCTGGCGGGCGGCGAATCGAAGATCGTTCAAGAGCGTCATGCGTGCACCTCTTATATGGACATGATTCGGGCGGTAGATTCCAAAACAGGACGTACGACGACGCGGCGGGTTAGGTTCCGTTGGTATTTTAGGCGGCGTTTTCGGCGAAGAGTGGAGGATTTTCCTTGAGAGAGGCGGCGAGCACTCGAGCGCCGCACGTTGCTGGTGAGCGTTTGCTGGTGATCGACTTTGGCTTCAGCGAGCAAAACGTTCCATTTGTGCAGGTCTTGCTTGCGAGTTTCGGCGCAGCGCGGCGGGTTTGATCGGCTTGTTTGTGAGATTGCGATTCGAACCCAATCTGCTCTTTTCTCTTTTCGGCTCTGAGCCTTAGCAGCTCGTTGAGAGATTTGTAGAAGGCGCGGTCGTGCGTGGTTTGGTAGCGGATGTAGAGCGCCAGGCCCTTTTCGTCCCAACAGCCGCGCGCGTCGTGCTTGAGTCTGGTTTGCTGGAGGATCAGAGCGCGCTTGGAGAGCCAGGCGGCTTGCGCCATTTTGCCGACCAGCATGTTTTCGGTGAAGGTGGAGGGCTTGTGCTCAGCGCGGAGCTCGACGAGTAGTTTGTTGAATTCGCTCCTGATTTTCCCAGGGGAGGACGGTGAATTCGCCGGTCAGGCCGTGGCGCAAGTTATTCATGGCAGAGATGGCCTTGCCTTCCGGAGTTTTGGGTCCACGCGAGAGCTGCGCATTGGCTTGGTTCGCGTTCAGTTGAGCTTCAGTTACAGATTTCATGGGAGTTCCTTTGTCGAGTTGTATGGGCGAATGGTTGGAATTTCGCCCGATTTGACGATTACGTGCGGGACGTGTAGACGGGGAGGATGGGGCGTAAATGGCTGCGATTTTAGGAGAAAGAAATTTTTAGTGGCGCTGTGATTCGTGTGAGGGCTGACGTTAGGCTTCAGCTGACCCGAGGCGATCAGCCGCTTATGCATCGAGCGCGGCATGCAGTGTGCGGGACGATTGAACTCGTGGTGCTTACACATGGACTCCGAAGCGGGTCAGCATTTCGCGTTGCCCTGCGGGCGTTATGCAAAGAGCTCTGCTGTCGAGATCCTGAGTCACCCATTTCCTCTGGAGTGCGAGAGTTAGAAGCGCCGCCCCGATCGCCCCGCCCAGATGGGATCGCCGCTCACTCCAATCGAGGCATGCAAATGCAAAGCGACGCCTCGCGGCACGGGTTGATTCGATATCAATGCCTAGATGCTCGAAGATCTTGACTCCCTTCGGCGTGAGGTCGTATGAATTGCCGCTGGTTGCGCAAGGGGACAGGCATCCTAGCGCTGTGAGCCGATCATGAAGCGAGACGCCCAGTGTACCGGCCATATGGTCATAGCAGGTTCGCGCCGCACGAAGACGGCTGGGGGTACGTGGCACAAAGTTGCCGCGAACATCGCCGGCTAGCACGCTCAGGCCTTCAAGAACGTGGGCCACACCGGTTCCTTCGAGACGGTAGTAGCGATGCTTGCCCTGGGCGAACACTTTGACCAGGCGCTCTGCCAAAAGCCGATTCAGGTGGGCGCTCGCGGTTGATGGGCTTACGTCAGCGACGACGGCGAGTTCGGTGCTTGTTCGCGCGTGGTTGTCCATCAAGCAATAGAGCATGCGCGCTCGTGCCGGTTCGCCGATGGCCAGTGCAATTCTCGATGCTGCTTCGTCCGGATTGCCCGGTAGGCCTAAGGCCGGGCCTGCCCCTCCGCTACGCGTACCGGGGCTGGAGGGGCGATTACGCTCGACATTCATAGTTTGATCTTAAACGAAGTGTTGATGTCCGCAGCGCTGTATAGTTCCAGCATGGCTGAGTTTACCCGCCGGGAAGCGATTACAACCGGCGCGGCGATTTGTGCCTGCTCGATGTTGGGTGGCAACGTGCCGACGGGAGCGCCCGCGAGGAGAATACTTATGACGATTACCTGCTTTATCCGCTATCGGATTGATCCGTTCCAGCGTGACGCGTTCAAGAAATATGCCGAAAATTGGGGCCGCATCATTCCACGATGCGGCGGGCATCTGATCGGGTATTTCCTTCCTTACGAAGGAACCAATGATGTGGGATGGGGCTTGATTGCATTCGATAGTCTTGCTGCTTATGAACGGTATAAAGGATGCCTGAAGTCGGATCCGGAAGCGCGCGAAAATTTCGCGATGGCACAAGCGCAGCGTTTCATCGTGCGCGAGGAAAGGAATTTTGTGGAGCTCGTTGATGGAACGTTTGAACTTCCGTCGAAGCTCAAAGAGCCGATATGATCGACGCATGTTGACACAGTTTGAAAAGGGACGCGAATTTCGCGCGCTGCATGAGCGTGATGGTGCTTTCGTTATTCCGAATCCGTGGGATATCGGCACTGCGCGGCTACTGGCATCTTTGGGGTTCAAGGCGCTGGCAACCACCAGCATGGGGGCCGCTTTCGCTGCCGGGCAGTTGGATAATACGCTCGGCCGGGACAAGGTGATGAGACACATTTCCGAGATTGCATCTGCGACCGACCTGCCTGTGAGCGCAGATCTCGAGAACGGGTTCGGCGATGCGCCCGAGATTGTCGAGGAAACGATCGCACTTGCGACAGTGGCGGGAGTTGTTGGGGGCTCGATCGAAGATGCAACCGGAAACCCGGACGATCCGATTTATGAGAAGGAATTTGCGGCGGAGCGAATTCGCGCTGCGGCAAGGGCGGCGCAGGCGCTTCCTTTTACTTTCACGCTGACCGGGCGTGCAGAAAACTACTTGCACGGGCGGCGGGACCTGAAAGATACGATCGCGCGGCTGCAGGCCTACCAAGAGGCAGGGGCAGATGTTCTGTATGCACCGGGGCTTTCGAGCCAGGACGAGATTGCCGCCGTGGCGAGCTCTGTGGATCGGCCGGTGAACGTTCTGATGGGGCTCCAAGGCGTTCTACTGAGTCTAGATGCTTTGTCCGCGATGGGAGTGAAGCGCGTCAGCGTGGGCAGCGCTCTCTGCCGCGCCGCTCTGGGAACGTTTCTGCGTGCCGCACGAGAGATGCGCGACGAGGGCGGATTTACATTTGCGAACGAAGCGGCGAAGTCAGGAGAAATTAGCGCGATGCTCCAGGCGTGGATGCCGCCGGGCTAGTCGAACTCAGGCCTGCGGGGATAGTCGACGATTATGACCCGGCCGTCGGTAAGTGCTTTGACTGAATGCGGAATGCCACTCGGCACGATAGCGACGAAGCCGGGCCGGGCAATATTCGTTACGCCGCCTATGGTCAGTTCGAGTTCGCCCTCAAGCACTTCGTAGACTTCTTCCTGCATATGGAAATGCTCGTGAATGGACGCGCCGCGCGTGAAATCGTAATGTGCGAAGGTCAAGCTCGGCGAGTGGAAATATTTTCCATACCAACCCGGCAAGCGCTCGATCACAGGGAGGGTGCTGGCGTCCACGAACGGCATAGTAGGTGCTGATGGAAATGCTCCCATAAACCAGGGTCAGCTTGCGAGTTGATGCTTCGTCCTACGCTGGAGGGAGCATGTGGAGCTACTGGCCGGCGGTTGTGGGCTCTTTCATCGTCCTGCTTACGTTGCGCGAGGTGTTTCGGGACCTATTCAACCCACCTTCCCTATTTGGGCGCGGAGTCGGAGTTTCTTTGGGCGCCAGCCACAAGCGATTCAAACCTCGGGTCGCGACGAAACGCATTCCACACCGAATTCGTTCTGAGGGAATCGGGACGCCGGTAACCATCATCTACCGCCTGCTTGAGCTGAGCCAGCGCCAGTTCCGGCCTTCCACGCTGGAGGCTCAGCTCCGCGAGATTGATTTCCAGATCCGCCTTGGTCACCGGCTTTCCCGGGATGGCTTGGATCGCCGCTTCGAGAACGGCTTGAGCTTCATCGTATTGCTTCACCTGTTCGAGAGCCGACGCCATGTCGATCTCGCCATTTACGGTGTAGCTGTTACCGGCACCCACCAGACGCACGCACCGGATGATCGAATCGCGAAACACTGCCATTGCCTCTGGAATACGTCCGCCCAGAACAAGGCACATCGCCAAAAATCCTTGCGCCGTGAGCGCCCTCCTGCTGTCAACACCGTCCTGCCGAACCAGCGCGTCATATCCCCGCCGGAGATATCGCTCCGCCTCGGAAGCTTTGTCTTCCATCATCAAGGCTTCTCCCAGCTCAATCTCAGGTTGAGTCGCGGCAATTGTCCCGCTTTGCCCGGTGCGGTCGCAGATCGCGAGAGCCTCGCGCGCCAGATGCTCTTCGTCCTTATACCGCTCTTCTGCGGCGAGAACGGACATCATACGCGTCATGTAGGGGACCACCTGCACCGAATTGCCGAAGGCTTGCCGGGCCCTGGCAAGCATCTGGCGGGCTAGCGCATCGCTCTCTTTGAGCGGCACGATATGCATGCCCGCTTCAACCATCGAATCCGTGGCGCTAAGCGTTTCCGGGCTGTTCGGTCCGAGCACACCGGAGCTGATCCGCGCCGATTTCTGGAGTAATTTTCTTGCCCTCTCGTTGAATTCGAGATAGAGATACGACTGACCCATGATGGCCATTAATCGCGACTGAATCATAGGCTGCCCCTGGAGCTGCGTACTCACCTGTTTCGCTCCGGCATCGAGCAAATCCTGCGCGGTAACCTGCTTCCCTTTTGTCCGGTACGGATCGGCTTGCTGGAACAAGCCCTGCAGAAAATCCGAGACGCGCCGCGCGGTTTCCGCTTCGTGGTTGGCCCGATCGCGCTCTTTCGCGATGCGAATCGTCTGTACGGTCATGACGATCGCCAGTACAATCAGCGATAGCGCCACCGCTGCTCCCGCCGCTACACTGGTTCTGTGCCGGCGAGCAAATTTCCGCAAACGATAAAGCGTGGAAGGCGATGTCGCGGACACCGGCTCATCGTTCAGATAGTGGCCTATGTCCGCTGCCAGATCGGCTGGCGAACTATAGCGCCTCACCCGATCTTTCTCGAGCGCCTTCAGCGTGATGCAATCCAGATCGCCTGAAAGTTGGCGGGCCAGCGTACCCGGATCGGTGTGCCGCCGTTCCGCGATCTGATTTGAATCGCCTCCCAGCGTGCGCAGTTTCGTGCTGGGCCTCACCGCATCTTCGTCGCGAACCTTGCGGAGCATTTCGTGGAAAGCCGCTCCCTGTAAAGTTCGAAACTCGAGCGGCGGCGCTCCCACGAGCAGCTCATATAGAATCACGCCCAGGGAATAAACGTCGGTGCGGGTGTCGATGTCCAGCCCTCCGGAGCCCGCTTGCTCTGGGCTCATATACTGCGGAGTGCCGATCAAGACTCCAATCCGCGTAAACATCGTTTCGGCGGTTAGCCGCTGCGCGATCGCCTTGGCAACGCCAAAGTCGATGATCTTCGGCACCGGCTTTCCGTCCACTTCCGTGACCAGGATGTTCGAGGGTTTCAGGTCGCGATGAATGATTGCTTTCTGGTGCGCGTGCTGGACGCCTTCGCAAACATGAACAAACAGTTCCAGCCGCTCTCGCGTAGTGAGCTTGTGCTGATCGCAGTAGGTGGTGATCGGCACGCCCGCGACATACTCCATTACGAAATACGGACGCCCCTCGGCGGTGGACCCAGCATCGAAGACTCTCGCGATCGCCGGATGATCCATCAGCGCCAGCGCTTGCCGCTCGGATTGGAAACGCGCCATCACCTCGCGGCTGTTCATGCCGGCTTTGACAACCTTCAGCGCCACGCGCCGGCTTACGGGCCGTTCCTGCTGAGCGAGCCAGACCTCGCCCATGCCGCCCTCGCCGATCACTTGCAGAAGACGGTACGAACCGATCTCCGCTCCGGCGCGTTCCCCGGCAGCCACCGTTTCGTCCGGCGCAAGCCCACTCTCGCCGGCCTCGGGGGCTCCCACCGTGCCGTTTTCGTCGACGCGGAGGTCTCGATCTGAATCGTCAAACATCGTTTGAAAGTAATGTTCCGGTTCAGTCTAGCGCAAGTCATGGTAGTCCCAGCGTTTAATTG
This sequence comes from uncultured Acidobacteriaceae bacterium, assembly GCA_963803455.1. Lineage (GTDB taxonomy): Bacteria > Acidobacteriota > Terriglobia > Bryobacterales > Bryobacteraceae > Bog-105. The sequence goes on from CAWDMK010000001.1 coordinate 741,745, forward strand.
GATAGATTAAACACTGGTGTTTTCGCAGTTGGGTGGCCTTGGCCTGCGGCGATCGTGTATTACTTCTATACCGATAAGACCCAAGCATCATTGCCGGCTATGCTGCCGTATGCGCTGAGAGTGGTGGATACCGAAATGTCAGAGCAAAATAGCGAGCGGACGCGGGTTTCGGCTCAGCCCTTACGGCTTGCGCTAGGAGACTTGGCGGGGATCCTGCGGGGCAGATTCGTAGATTCCGCGAGGGAGGATTGTGAAGCCGTGTTTCAGTCCTATGCGCGGCATCATTTATCGCCCTCTGTATGAGGGTAGCGTTGAGACAAAGTTTTGGGAACCTTTTCGGCCGTTCGCGGCAATACGTTGTGGAAGGCGTTGCAGATGGCGTGAGGAAGAGACGGCCGTATGAGGAGCTGAGCGATAGTAAGCTGCTGCAGCTCTCGAGCAAAGGAGATGAGGACGCATTCCTGATGCTTTTCCGGCGTCATGAAGGTCCGGTATTCCGCTTTGCACTGCACATGTCAGGGAGCCGGGAAACCGCGGAAGAGGTCACGCAAGAGGTGTTTTTGGCAGTGCTGTCAGAACGCAAGCTGTATGCCGAACAGAAAGGAGCATTGCAGGGATATCTGATCGGAGTGGCCCGCAACAAGGTACGGCGGTATCTTTCGCAAGCTCGGATGTTAGGTTTGGAGCCAGCCGTTGAAGCCAGCAATTTCGGCTCAGACGTGGCTGACGATTTCAGTAAAGGGCAGGAGCTTGAAAATCTGCGGACAGCGATCCTCAAGTTGCCGGCGAACTATCGCGAGGTGGTCGTGCTGTGTGATTTAGAGGGCATGACTTACATTCAGGCGGCGGAACGACTGGGTTGTGCAATCGGGACGGTGCGATCACGATTGCATCGCGCGCGGGCGATATTGGGCGCAAAGCTGCGCAAGGGCGAGAGGTGTCCGGTATGAATGACGAGGACCGATTAGAGGATCGATTGCGATGTCTTGCGAGGGCGACGCCGCAGACAGCGGGTCCGGCTTTGGAGGGGCGGCTGCGGATGCTGTTCCGAGCCCGGTTGAACGAAAGAGCGCGGCACCGGCGGTATGTGCGGATGGCGGCGGCAGTGGCGATCGCGGCCAGTTTGTATCTGGCGTGGATGCATGGGGAGCGTAGCGCAGCATCACAACACGAGGCGGCCACGATTGCGGCAGCGCGCCAGAGATCGGGATTCATCGCGCTTCCGTACGCGGAGAGCGAAGTACCTCTGGAGCAGCCGGTCATCGTGCGCGTCCAGATTCCGGTTTCGCAGCTTGGCGAGATTGGAGTGCCAGTTATGTCCGTTGCGGGTGAGGAAAGGGTCAGCGCAGATTTGCTGGTAGGGCAGGATGGAGTTGCCCGAGCCGTGCGGCTGGTCCAGTGACGAGTTCATGAGGTGAATAAAGGAGAAACGAGATGCGTAAGTTGATTTTAATTTCGGGTCTATGTGCAGGATGTGCGCTCGGGCAAACGGCGGTGGCTGGGCAAAAGCAGATGGTGATTCAATCTCGCGATGTTGAATTCGGGGCGGCCGGCATCACTACCGCTATGGCGGTTCCGATGGGGACGGTTGCGGGCGCGCCATATTCGGCAGAAACCAGTACGCAACGAGTGCAGGTGCTGGCAGACGGGAACCGCATCGAACAGACGACTTCAGGCAGCGTTGCGCGCGACAGTCAAGGCCGGGTGAGGCGGGAGGAGGAGCTTGCTGGTTTGGCGGCGAGAAATGGAGACGCCCCGCACATTGTGATGATCGACGATCCGGTCGCGCATGTGCATTGGACGCTTGATGCGCAAACGAAAACCGCGATCAAGTTGCCGATTCCTGCGGGCAAGAATGACCGGCCTCTAGGGATGATGCCGCCTCCGCTCGGCGCGACCAAGGCATTTTTTTACATTTCCGAGGCGCCGAACCCCGGGGGCAAGAATCAGGTTGTGATCAAGCGTGAGGGTGCGCCGGAGGATCACGATGTCTCGAAGACAGATTTGGGCACGCAGACAATTGAGGGCGTTGCGGCGCAAGGCACGCGGATTACACGAACGATTCCTGCGGGGCAGATTGGAAATGTTCAGCCGATTGTAATTACGAGTGAAAGCTGGTACTCGCCGGATTTGAAGGTCCTGGTGATGAGCAAGAGCGACGATCCGAGAATCGGTGAGACGACTTATAAGCTGATTAATATTCAGCGTTCAGAGCCAGCGGTGAGCTTATTCCAGCCGCCTGACGACTACACGGTGAAGAGCGACACTGGCAATCTCTTCTACCATTTTGCAAAAAAGGATTGAGGAGGCGGGGATACGCTTTCGCGGGAGCTGCAAGCGCGAGTCCGACGATCATCCCGACCGGTACATTCAGGTGAAGGCGCGAGGAGATCTTGCTCGTAATCCAGAGGTGTGAATCGTGATACACTTCGCGAATCAGCGTGGAGATAATCTTCGAATGAAACAGATACTGCTGGTCACTGTGATTTTGACGGTTACAGGAACATTCGGAATTGCTCAGACGAATGTAGTCCAGGGCACGTGGCAGCTCGTCTCCTACGATCACGGCCAAGGTTTGAAAAACGGAGAGGACGATCATCACCAAGAACTTAAGATGATTTCATCTAAACACTTTGTTTGGGTTCTCTATGATGGCAATAAAAAGAAAACACTTGCTTCGGGGAACGGCACATATACGCTCGAAGGGCAGTCGTACGTGGAACATGTCGATTTCATCGACGTTGATCCCAAGCTGATTGGGAAAGATCAGTCGTTCACGATAAAGGTTGAAGGAGATACTCTGTCGCAATCTGGCGTCCTGTCTGATGGCACGCACATCGTAGAAACTTGGAAGCGAGTGGATTAGCAGTAACTCGGCCGCGAATCCTAGACTGAGCCAGAAGCATTCTGTTTTGAGAACATTGGGGCCGTGCGTTCAGGCGCCACATTCACGCGCAGGTCTGGAGACCCGCTCCACCTCTGGGATGCTGAGACTTCAGAGGTCGCGGGTTTGGAGGCGGCGTATGGCAAGCAGGAGGAATGTGATCGTGTACAGGGCTGCGTAGACGATCATGGCTGCGCTCGGGACGGAGGCGCCGCTGAAGGGGGAGAGTTGGAGCGCGGTTGCGAGCGGGGGCTGCATTTCAAAGGCGGCGCGGCGCCAGAGAGCTTCGCTCGGGATCAAGACGCTCGCGATCACGCCGACCTCAAGGGCCTTGGGGGTGTGTGTCATGGCTCCGGCTTGCTCGATCCATCCGCCGAGGAAGGCGAGGCCGTGAAGCCCCAGGGCGAGAGCGCCGTTCGTGAGGGTCGAAAACCAAGTGCCGAAAAAGAAGGTCAGCGAGAGAAGCAGCAGGCTCTCCATCCATATCAGTCCGAAGCCTCTGGGCAAGTGGTGAACTGAAGCGCCGGTGATGAGGTAGGTGACGGCTCGTGACGCCGCCGATCATGATCGCGATGTAGAGCGTGAGGATGGCGGCGAAGCCGAGCCATTTGCCGAGCAGCAGATCAGAACGGCGAATCGGTTTCGTAGCGACGGCCTGAATGGTTCCTGAGGAGATTTCGCCTGAAAGCGTGTCGACAGACGTGAGGACGGTCATGACGACGACCAGGAGGTCGATCGCATACAGGCCCATCATGAGCATGCCGCTGAATGCCTGTCCACGGATGATTCGCGGAACGGACCGCTCTTCAAATGCCGCGAGCTGAAAGTGCAGCGCCGTGCCAAAGAGAACGAGAAAGGCACACCCGGCGAGCAGCGCCATGAGCAGCAGTTTCTTTCTTGACGCCTCGCGAAAGGTGATCCGGGCGATGGTCCAAACCGGCATCACAAGCCCTGGTCCTCTCCGAGAATCTCGAGGAAACGGTCTTCGAGGGATGTTTTTTGCGGCGTGAATTCGAAGACGTCGGCGCCCGCTTCGACCAGATACCTGAGCACGCAAGGCGCGTTTTCAGCGGAGTGCAACGCGAGCAAGTACCGGTCCTGATCGAGGGCGGTGCAGGATGCCCAGGCGCTTAGCCGATTGGCGATGTCGATTGGGAGATTCCGGGCACGAAGCAAAACTGTTTTTCGCTCTTCGGAGAAGCTGCTCATCTCGCGGACTTCGATGACTTGACCTGCTTTGATGAAGGCGACGCGGGTGCACGTCACCTCGACTTCACTGAGCAGGTGAGAGTTGAGAAAGACGGTCGTGCCGCGATCGCGCTGCGCTTTGATGATGTCGCGAACGAGTTTGCGGCCGACGGGATCGAGGCCCGAGGTGGGCTCGTCCAGGAATAAAAGCTCAGGGTCATTGAGGAGCGCTTGGGCGAGGCCGATACGCTGCAGCATGCCCTTTGAGAAATGGCGCAGTTGCTTGTCGCGATGCAGCGTAAGGCCGACGAGATCGAGCAAAGCGGGGATGCGTTCGCGTAAGACGCGGTTCGAAATGCCGTAGAGCCGGCCATGGAAGCGTAACAGCTCGGTTGAAGTAAGCCAGTCGTAGAAACGAAAGTGCTCCGGGAGGAAGCCGATTCGAGAGCGTGTGACGCGGTCGCCAGCTGGGTGGCCGAGGACGGTGGCGGCGCCGCCGCTCGGGCTGATGAGGCCGAGCAGCATTTTTACAGAGGTGCTCTTTCCGGCTCCATTCGGACCGAGGAAGCCGAAGACCTCCCCGCGCCGGACGTCGAGGGTCAGGCTTCGAACGGCGACTTTTTGCTGGAAAACTTTACGGAGTTGGCGTGTGGAGATAGCAAGCTCGGCGGCCGGGTGCTCAAGCGTGATGGCGGCGTTCAGAGGGTACAGTATCTCTCAGTGTAGAGATTCGACTGCCGCGAGCGCGCGGCCGGGACTGCCGACGCCGTTCACCGAATAGACGATGCCGTTTTTGATCCAAATGAGTGCGTACTCGCCGAGAAACTTGCCGTGCGGGGCGGTCTCGATGAGCGTGCCCGTAACGCCGTCGACGGGAACAGCTCGGGAAGAAGTGCCGTTTCGGGGCAAAGGGATGACGAGCGTAGAAGACCAGTCGACGGTTTGACAGAATGCATGGGCTTCGGCGGGGCTCATTCCGGCAACTTCGAGGCCTGCTTCGGCGAGGGCAGACAAATTGAGCGTGGGAGGCACGCTGACGACGGGAGTGCGGGCCTGGAAGAAAGAGATGCAGGATTCGCTCGAGGCAATAGCGAATGCGGGAGTGCCGGTACGACGTGCGGTGGCGTGATTCGGACAGTTTCCGTATTCCAGGCGCACGAGCCTCGGGATAAAGACGGCGACCGTGCTGCCGTTCACGGAAGCAGGGATCTGGACGTCGGAGCGGCCAGCCTGATCGAGAACATCTTGGATGCGGTCGCGATCGAGAGTCATGTGAAAAGCGCCCTCTGCCTGGACGTGGATATTGGCAGGCGGATCCAAGTCGGTCAAAGAGCGAACGGGAAATCCAGCCATTTGGGTTGCGGCTTCGAGGGTAGATACAAGTTTCGGTTCGCCGGGCTTCATAGTGATCACGACGCTGTCGGAGATCATTTGCGCCAGGAGCTTTCCGTTTGTATTATTGGCGACGTCTTCGCTCGTGATGCCCGGCAGATCGACGGGGATGACGGCGACCTTCTGGACACGGAGCATCTGCAAAAACTTTTGAGCCCAGGCTCGAGCGGGTGCGAAGCTGACGAGGAATGCGATGACGGCGACAGCGGCGACAAGCGCCCAGGCCGGGCGACGCCACTGAATGAAGAGCCGTTTCAAGGAAGTCGCCATGGTGTGCGCCGGTTCCGGGAAACGTTGCTCGAAATGAGCGTAGGCGAGCGCCGGATTCGCGGAGAGCTCGGCGGGGGTGGGTGTGAGTGCATCTAAAACGTTGCGGACGTGATCGGCGCGGCGAGTGATAGTTGCGAGGCGGGCGCGGCACTTCTCGCAATGCTCGAGGTGTTGGTCCAGGTTCGCGGACTCCGGCGGCGGCGAGCTCATCATCGATGCGAGATCGCAAGATTCCATCGGTCGGGCAGTTCATAAGTCGTCCTTTTCTCCCGTGAGTTGCAGATAGCGTTTTCGAAATTCGGCTTCAGCGCGGTTGAGCAGCGTGCCGACTCCGGTTGCTGCGACCCCGAGTGCTTCAGCGATTTCTTTGTAAGAGAAGCCACCCGCGCGCATGAGAAGAAGCTGCGTTTGCGCGGGCTTCATGGAACTGAGCACGGCGCGAACGCGATTACAGTCTTCGGCGCTGAGTACATGGTCGAGAGGTCCGGTGAATGCGCTGGCTTCGGAGGGCGGCTGGGCTCCGGCAGCGCGCTCATACCGTTTGCGGCGAGCTGCCGCACGAAGGGAATCGATGCCGGCGCGAGTAGCGGTCTTATAGAGCCAGCCGCCCACATTCGCGCCGAGCTGTACGGAGAGCGGTTGATTGGAAAGCTTCCAAAAGACCTCATTCGCGAGCTCTTCGGCTGTGGCGCGATCGCCCGTGAGACGGAGAAGGATCGCAAGTACGCGCTCATAGTGGGTTGTGAAGATGATTTCGAACTCGGAACGGGCGCTGGTGGCGGCGCGAGGCTGGCCGGCGTTGGTCAAAGTGGTTGAATCAAGCTGTGCGAAGCGCCCCAGATCGGCCTCCCCGTTTCACAGTATTAAAACGCCTGTGGTGCGGGAATTGTGACAGGGTGGGGCGGAATGAGGGAGTGGCTCCGGGAGTTCACTTTCCAGACGGGGAGCTCTCTGCGGCCTCTTCAATGATTTCCATTGTTTGCTTCACAATTTTCGGGTGCAGGGTCGCGCGGCCGTGAAACGGAACTGTGACCCTGAGCTGGCCTTTTTGATAAATGCGATGGCTGCCTTTCGAGCGCACATGCACGAAACCGGCTGTAAGCAGAGCACGTTCCGCATCGAGTGCCGTCCAGCGTGGGAGCTTAGGCATTCACCTCGACAGCGGTTGTCAGAATCTCGCGACTGAGAAGGACTTTCCGCTCGTCCGCAGGGAGGGTCTCGAGATAGAGTTCAATTGCCTCTTTCACGTTCGCAATCGCCTCTTCGAGCGTGTCTCCTTGAGACTGGCAGCCTTTCAGTTCCGGACACCAAGCGTAGAAGCCGTGCTCATCTTTTTCGATGACAACGGTTGCTTTGTGAGGCATAAAACGAGTCTAGCGTTGGCTCAGGTTTGGCCGCTGGGGTTTTCGATGAAGCGCGGTGGGGTTGGTTCGTTTGCAAACTGCCATGCCGAGAGATAGGCGAGGCGCAGGATTTTGGCCATCTTTACGTAATCGATTTTGTCGGGTGTGTCGGTGGTGTGGTGGTAGTCGGGATGGAAGCCGGTGAACCACCAAAAAGCGGGCACGTTATGCAACACGAACGGGAACTGGTCGCTGCGGAAAAAGATGTTGAGCGCCGACTCGTGATCAAAGCGATAGTCGAGGGTTAGGCCGACGTACTGGTTTTCCTGTTGAACCGTGCGGTTGTAGTCAGGACTGTAGGTGGCGCCGATCAGGTTGAGGCGGTTGGTGGTGTCGCTCGGGATATCGATGAGGCCGTTGGTCTGGTTGCTGGGTGTTTCATCGCGGCCGATCATGTCGAAATTGAGCATGGCGCGGGTAGTAGCGAGGGGGCGCAGAGGATGCTGGGTCATATAGAAAGATCCGAGCAAGCCGCGCTCCTCGGCTGCGAAAACGACGAAGAGAATGGAGCGTTTAGGCTTTGCGGGATTGACGGAGAAGGCATGCGCGAGCTCGACGACGCCCACGGTTCCCGAGCCGTTGTCGTCGGCACCGTGCCAGATCTGATCGAGGCTCTTGCCGTCGTGATCGTGATGCGCGCTGATCAATATGGTTTCGGCCTTGAGGGTGGGGTCACCGCCTTCGAGCAGTCCGGCGACGTTGTAGCTGGTTCCCGATCGGGTGGATAGATTTCGGAAATGGATGCTGACTGTCGTATCCGGGAGAGCGCGCGATTGTGGCTTGAGATCCCGATCGATAGCGGATTGCAAATCGGAAGGACTTGCGCCGGCGGTGGCCAGAAGCTCCCGGGCAACTGCATCTGAAACGATCGCGGAGGGAGTGTGCAGCTCATCATCGGCCAGAGCTTGGGAGGGGAGCGGAATGGCACGCGTGGTTGTGCCGCCTATGCGAGCCATTCGCTCCTGGTTCGAGGGATGCTTTCGATTCGGCTCCGCGACGATGAGCACGCCTAGGGCTCCGTGCTTTTGCGCATTCAAAACCTTTACGCGAGTGGTCGCGTAGCGAGTGTTGCCGGTGCCGTTAAAGATGGAGTGGGGATCGGTTTCTTGCGGCTCATGGTCGAACAGCAGGACGATCCTTCCGTGCGCGTCGATGCCGGCGTAATCGTCGTAGCTCAGCTCGGGAGCCGTGATTCCGAAGCCGGCGAAGATGAGATTGGCGGTGACGTCGACGTCGCGCGGGAACGCGCCATAGGCGTCGGGAAATTTCCATTGTTTTTCGGTTGCGCCGCGTTTGAGGGCGACATACGAGTGGGAGCGGTCGGCCCGAAATTCGATGAGGGGGACGGGTTGGAGGTAACTGCCTGCCGCGGGGGGCGTGAGTCCATCCTTTGCGAATTCAGCGGTGATCCACTGCGCTGCGGCGTCGTCGCCTGGCTGAAGAGACATGCGGCCTTCGAGCGCGTCTGAGGCGATGAATTGGAGATCGGCTCTCAAGTCTGTTTCGGTGATTGTGTTGTATCCGGTGGCGATAGCGGCTGGCAGCGCTGGGCGGCGTGCCTGGGCTGTGCTGAAGGCGAGGGCGCCGGAGAAGAGGAGGACTCCGAGTGGGACGCAAGAGGGTAATCTGAGGCGCATGACGGTAACGTATCATTGTTGTTCTTGATTAGCCGGGCGGTTTGCATGCTTTGCGAAACTCTGATTGTCCGCGAGGAAGAACCGCTGAATGTCGAGTCGCCGTTTGATGCGCTCGATGGTTTTCTGACGCCGAACGATTTATTTTATGTGCGGAATCATTTCCCGATTCCAGAGCTGGACGCTTCGGGGTATGAGCTGCGGGTCGACGGAGCGGTAAAGAATCCGTTCCGCATCGGCTATGAGGAGTTGCGCAGCATGGGGTCGCAGACGCGGGTGGTTACGCTTGAGTGCGCGGGAAATAGCCGGAGTTTCTTAACGCCACGGGAGAGCGGTGTGCAATGGGCGCTCGGAGCTGTGGGTACAGCCGAGTGGACGGGCGTGCCATTGAGAGAGCTGCTGAACCGCGCTCAACCGATGGATGGCGCGCGGGAGGTTGTGCTCGAAGGGGCAGATCGAGGGAAGCCTTTGAATGAGCCGAAGCCCGGGGGCTCGATCCGTTTTGCGCGAAGCTTGCCGATTCAGAAGGCCATGGAAGCGGAAGTAATAGCGGCCTATAAGATGAACGGCGACGAGCTTGCGCCTGAGCACGGATACCCGGTGCGCGCGATTGTTCCGGGGTATTACGCGATGGCTTCGGTGAAGTGGCTGACGCAGATTCGCGTGACCCGCGACCCGTTTCAGGGGTATTGGCAAACGACCGAGTACGGGTATTGGAAGGACAGCGAAGACGGTGCGGTTCGGCATCCGCTGACGACGATGATGGTGAAGTCGCAGATTGCGCGGCCGCGCAACGGTGAGATTGTGGCGGCAAACAGCGTGTATCGGGTGGTGGGAGCGGCCTGGTCAGGCGAATCGGATGTGACGGGCGTAGAGTTGAGCGTGGACGGCGGACAGACCTGGGATACGGCGCGGCTGGTGGATGGAATAGAGCGCTACGCATGGCGGCGCTGGGAATGTGACTGGCACACGCCGGGGAAAACGGCACGCGCCAGATTGTTAGCCAGGGCGATGGATGCAAGCGGCGCGGTGCAGCCGGAGGCGCATGATCGGAATTACGGAAACTATGCAATTCATTTCACGCTGCCGGTTGAAGTGACGATTGCATAGGGGCGTGGCTGGCTGGACGATAAATGGTAGAGTAGAAAACCTAGCTATATTGAACGACGGGCGTTGGGTGAACTGCTGTGATTTTAAAAGCTGATTCTGCCGGAAGGACTTTTTTCTGGGTTGCGCTGCTCGCGAGTGTAAGCTGCATTGCCGCGGGTCCAATGCGCGGGGCTTCGCCCCGGGACTTGCAGGAACAGGTGATGCAACACGAATCGAGCGGCGACTTGCCGGGCGCGCGCTCGGTTTTGGAAGAAGCAGCGGCGAAGCCGGGGAACAGTGCAGCCGCGGCAGCGTTGGCGGAATTTCTCGAGCGGCATGGCGATCCGGGGAGCCGGGACGCTTATTTGAAGTGGGCTGCCGAAGAGAATGATCCAGCGAAACGGAAGTTGGCATTACGGCAAGCGGTCCTTTTGGATTTCATGGAAGGACGCGACGCGGAACTTTCGAGCGATCTCAAGCAGTACCGGGCGGCAGGGGCCGATGATTTGAACCTGCCGTCGAGAAAGAGGGCCGCGAATCTGTTCAGCACAGTGACGATCCCGGGTCCGCTGTCTTCATTTGCGAGGATGGCAGCGCTGTCGCCGGATCTCGCGCCCGAAGACCTGCTTCCGTCTCTGGCGCGGAACGTTGTGACGAATGGCTACGAAGCTTCGGGGAATGAAGCTCTGGTGCAGACCGAATACCTGCGTTTGTTGATCCGGTACATAGGACAAGCTCGGGAATTACAGGCGATGACGAACAAAGACCGGAAGATCGTGATTCCGACTTGCGACAGCGAAGAGACGGGGCGGCTGCTGAAGACGCTCGGGTATCGCATGCGCGGATCGTGCGGGGCGGACATCGTTCTCGAGACGGTGAATGCGACGCGGGCTTTTCTCACGATCGATTCGGGATTTCCGTTGACGCAGCTGGAGCAGGACCTTCGCGCGAACCGGCGTTTTGAGCTGGCATTTGCGTCGACACAAGTGCCTGTTTTATACAACGCGGATTACTGGCTATCGGCGCTGGGCAAGACGGGACAGGCCGACTTTATTGACGCGTTTCTTTCCGATCCTTCGCTGTGCCGGCTGTATCTGGGCTTATCGCGCTTAGATCGCGAGACCGCGGAGGCGCTGCGGCGCGAGGCGTCGGCGGCCAAGCTCAAGATTTACGCGCACGTATTGGATTTCTTCGGCAGCATGTTTCAGATCCGGAACGGGGCCGCGGTAGTGCCTGGCTCGCCAAAGGTATGGGCTTCGCTGGTGGGAGTACCGCCGAGCAGCCCGGGAGCGTTTTTCGACAAGCTGATCGCTGTTGATGATGGATGGCTGGCAAGTTACTTCGATGCGCTATCGCGAATGAACGGCCCGACAGTTGGTTATTTGACGCAGCCGGAGCGGATGAAGCGATTTTATGAAGCGCTGAGGGGCAAGATCACCAGCCCGGGGCCGGCGCGACCGGTTTTCCGCTCGAGCACCGAGTTATTGCTGCTGACGACGTCGCTTCGAATCGACGGGAATGGACAGCCTCACGTGCCGGGCAACCTGGATGTTTGGCGGACTCTGTTCATCAAGCACCCGCATGGGAAGTACGATGGACGGCTGACGCGGTCGGCGAACTCCTGGCGAACGAGCGACGATCTTTTGGAAGCGCTGTTCGGGCTGAGCCGGAAGACGGTTGAGAATGAACCGCTAAAGATTTTTTTGGCGCTGAACGATGTCGATCGCAACCGGCCGAAGCCGATGTCGGCGCAACTGGCTGGGCGGCTGATAGCGGGCTATAGGCGCTTCGGAGCGCAGTATGTTGTGTTCGCAGATGAGCCCCTACTGAGCGAAGCGTCGATCGAACGTTATTTGGACACGTGCACGGACCTGTCGGCGATGCATGATGGACTGGCGAAAGCCGACGCGATCGGGACCGTGCAGGCGCTGGTTGAGCTGTGGGATATTCTCGCGCGCCAGAATGCGATTGGGCCAAGTTCGGTGGACGCGACCTTTGCGAAGGTGATCGAACCGTTTGATCACGTGAGGCAGGAGGGCGAGGTGTTTGCGGCGGGGCGGTCGGGAGTAGAGGCGCTGTTGTCGGCGGTACAGGCGCCGCCGAGCGGATCGCGGCAAGAGCAAGTTGTGGAACTGCTGGTGGGAAAGGTGCACGGCCCGGTGGGCCCCGGAGCTTACTCGCCGTCTGAAAGCTTCTTGCGCATTTTCGACGCGCAGCGTTTGATTCCTCTGGACAGCCTGTTTACGGTGGCGGATCGGATGGGGAAGGGCTCGCTCGACCCGAAGACGATGAGGAGGATCGACGAGCAATTGGGACGCCTGGAGGATACCGAATCGCTTCGCGGATCGCTTTCATCGGCGGAGAAGAGCGCGATGTCGGTGGGTTACTGGAGCGAACGGCACATTAGCGAGGAGCGGAAGGTCAGCTTCGAGGGCCTGGTGAAGAATTCTGAAAAGAAGGATGCGCAGGCGCTGCTTGCGCCGTTCCTGCGGGACTCTTTGGTCGGGCTTGTGTACTGTTACTATGCTCCGGCGGGCGCGCAGTTACTGTTGACGAACCCGCTTTTCGTACGAGGCCATGATTTTATCGGTCCTCCCGAGGCGCAGGCTTCGTGGCGCCCTACTGAAATTACGGGGAGCGGATGGCCCGCGAGCTCGGGCGGACGGCTGATGGGATCGTTGGTGGCGATTCCTTACGCCATCGCCGAGGCAGAGCAAAACTTCTTAACACCAAGGCGCGAGCAAGCGCTGATTTGGGCAGATCTGGTTCCGCAGATGATTGTGGACGTGACGGTGACCAGATGGCGGAACGTCAAACCGGAGCAGGTGCGCTGGGTATCCCTGCACGTACAGCGGGGGCGGAGCCTGCTGGCAGCGGCGGCTTTAGATCCCTCGCTGCAGGGACGGGTTTTTGAAGCGTATGGCAGGTTCGCGACGCCGGCGCGAGTCGAGCGCTTGCGAGATGAATTGAATGCGGGAGATTTCCGCAGGGCGGTGTCACAGGTGCCTACATCAGAACTCTACGCACTGGCGCAGGATGCGGCGCTTCGAGATGTTTCCCCCGACGCTGCATCGAGCGGCCATTGCGGGTCTAGCGCAACAAAATAATCCGGATCTGACGCGCGACGCCGTGGCGCGCTCCTTTGGCACGCCGAAGCCGACGCTGACGCACTCATACCGGCCGGGGCTTTTGTATTTGCGCACGTTCCCAGCGCTGATGGGCTACTCGAGCCGGATTCTTGCGGAGAGCTGGGAATCCGACAACCTGTACTATGCCACTCTGGCGGATGAAGTGGGGGCGCCGGTCGACGAGTTGGACTCCTATGTACCGGAGTGGAACCGTTCGATGATTGAGAACATTTTTGCGACGCACTTGGAAGACTGGCCGGCGGTGCTGCGGTCTCTGCATACGGTAGGAGAGAACGTGAAGCAGCGCAGGAACGAGCGCGCGGGACTGAATACATCACAGAACTAGGAAGGGCAAAGTGAAGAGATTCGGGCGTGCTTTTGGCGCGATAGCTTTAATCGGATGCGGGGCGGCTCTTTGGATGAATGCTCGTACCCAGGCCCAAGACCAGGACCAGACTACCTTTCACGTAAAGGTGGACATGGTAGTGCTCAGCTTCACGGTTACCGACCAGAAGGGCCATTACGTGAACGGGCTGAAGCCATCGGATTTCAAGATATACGAAGACGAGATCCCGCAAAAGATGGCCACGTTTGCCGAAGGCACGCGGGCACCCATGCAGGTGCTCGACAATGGGCAGACCAGGCCGCTTCCTGCGGGGCGCGGCAATGCGGGGAACGGCAGGCCGGGGCCGGGAATTGTCGACCTGCGGTCGGACGCGATGACGGGCACGAACGTGTTCGTTCTGTTCGACACAAGCAACTACATGTATCGGGGATTCGTGTACGCGTCGGACGCAATCGCCGATTTTATCCGGGGGCTGGACCGTGCCGATTCGATCGCTGTTTACACGTACAGCCGGAACTTGAATCGCGCTGTTCCGCTGAGCCGTGATCGGTCGACGGCGATCGCGGGATTGCGGAAGGCTGTGGCGGGGGATGATTCGGCTCTTTACAATTGCCTTCTGCTGACGCTGCGCGACGCTGCGAGAGTGCCGGGGAGAAAAGTGGTGATCGTGTTTTCAAATGGGCCGGATAACGCGAGTATGGTCGCGCCGGACGATGTACGCGCGGTGGCCGAGGACGAAGGGATTCCGATTTATGTGATCTCGACGAGCGCGGTGACAAACGATCCGATATCAAGCTCGATTTTTAAGCGGATTTCGGGGACCACGGGCGGCAAGAGCTACTTTGCGAAGACGTGGCAAACGCAGGTGGAAGCATTTGAGCTGATTCGCGAAGATCTCGGGAACAGCTATACGGTGACTTACTATCCGCAACCGAATCCTAATGAAGGGTTCCGGAGGATCAGCATCCGATTGACGTCGGACGCGATGCGGAAATACAAGATTCGGGCACGGCCGGGGTATCGGCCGCAGCGGAGTTTTTAAGAACCCGCTCGCTGACGGTCGCGGCTCAGACTATTTTTCCCGTTTCACGGGCAGTGGGCCGAAGGCTTGGCCGACGGGCATGATCTGGATCGTATTTACGTTGAAATGCGGGGGCCGGGTCGCGACCCAATAGACGGTTTCGGCGACATCCTCTGCGGTTAGGGGTTGCGTTCCTTCGTAAACCGAGTCAGCCTTTTTCTTGTCACCCTTGAAGCGCACCTCAGAGAATTCAGTGCCGGCGACAAGGCCGGGCTGCACGTCGCTGACGCGAACCTCAGTTCCAAACAGGTCGGCGCGGAGGTTCATGCTGAATTGGTGGACGAAGGCCTTGCTTGCGCCGTAGACGTTGCCGCCGGGATAGGGCCATTCGGCGGCTGATGAGCCCATGTTGATGATGTGCCCGCGGTTGCGTTCGACCATGCCTGGCAGCAGGGTGCGGGTGCAATAGAGGACGCCTTTCACGTTGGCATCGACCATGGCTTCCCAATCCTCGAGATTCGCCTTATAAGCAGGATCGAGACCGAGAGCGCCTCCCGCGTTGTTTACCAAGAGATCGACGGCCGCGAAATCGGGAGGCAAACTCGAGATGGCGTTCTCGACCTGCTTGCGATCACCGACGTCGAACGGTAGCGGCAGGAAATTCGGACCGAGTTCTTGCTTTAGTTCTTCGAGCCGATTTTTCCGGCGCCCGGTTCCGATGATTTTCGCGCCGTCAGGTGCAAATCTTCGTGCGATGGCCCTTCCAAAACCGGCTGTGGCTCCTGTGATGAAAATGATCATTCGGCGGATTTACCCGGCGTTCTTACCTGTCGATGCGGTTCGGCTGCGCACCTTGCGCGCGGGTTTCTGGCCGATGAGGCCGATGCGTGTGAGCTCATTCTGGAAATTGACGTACTTCTCTGACACGTTATCTTGAAATTCGACGCGCACGATTCCGTCCAGGTCTGAAGGAATCGCAGTTCCCTTTTGCAGGACTAATGTAACCCGATCGCGACCGAATCGGCCGTAGAACCAGCCGATCTCAAAGAGCACGTTCGGGCGGGCCTGGAAAATCGTGTTTTCACCACTCTTCACAAAGTCATCGGGCGTCAGCAGCGCAAAAGCATAGGAACACTCAGACGCATACTTGGTGAACTTTTCAATAACGGTCATTCCGGCATCGAGCTGTTCTTCTAAGACAACGACCTCCTGACCGAGTTGATCCTTTAAGAGGTCGCGCATCTCGCGCCATTTCGCTTCGTTTCTACCGTGAATGACAAAGATTTTTTTTCCGGTGGGAGGCGCGGCGGTAGGTGCGGGCGTTAGTTCGAAGAACCGGACCCGAGTCTCGAGTCGATCAGCAAGACTCGAGACAATGCCGGAGACGGTGAGGACTGAAGGATCGTCGCTGGGCGGAAGATCGTTCGCCTTGTTGAATTCGCCGATAGCTTCCCTGAGCAGATCGAGATACTCGGTCACCTTGCCCTGAAAGCCCACGACATCTGCGCGGATCGTAGCTTTGTAGCCTTTGAGGAGAATCAACATGAGTTGCGAAGTCGGTTGGAGCGACTCGACGATCTCTTCATCATGATCGGGCGTGCGCGCATACTGATCTACGGTCGCGATTGACTGTTCGGCGATGCGTAGAGCGGTGTCAATCTCTTTTAGAGCGTCGGAAAAACGGCCTTCTCCCTGGCGCACGACAGCGCGCGTGAAAGGCTCGAAGAGGCAGACCTGATTCTTCAGCAGTCCCAGGACAAGAACTTCAATAGGGGACGCGGTTACCTTCGTAGAGTCAAAGAGCGCCCTGGCCATCGTGGCGACCTGTTTAGAACTCGGGACGTTTTGCAGCTGAAAGGCTGCGTAGGCCGACTGCAGCAGTGACAGCATGTTATCGGCAGGCGTGGTGGGATCCATCTGAACTGCGGGAGACAGGGGCGCAACGGCTCCGGGAGGAGTTGGTTCAGGATCGGGCATGAGTAGCTCCTTCTGAGTAGGTACTTGCGT
Organism: uncultured Acidobacteriaceae bacterium; assembly: GCA_963803455.1. Classification (GTDB taxonomy): domain Bacteria; phylum Acidobacteriota; class Terriglobia; order Bryobacterales; family Bryobacteraceae; genus Bog-105. The sequence goes on from CAWDMK010000001.1 coordinate 758,107, forward strand.
TACATTATCGGATTTCAGGTGGGGGCGCAAGAGGCGGGACCGGCGCGGACGGCATATTGATTTCAGGCGTTCCCGGGCGGACGAGGCAGTCTGGCGCGTTAAACGCTTGCCATATAGTCTGACGACGATCCCCACAGTGAGCGACAGAGCAGCTCCGTAGAGGCTGTACCAGATCACTTCTTGCGCTGCGGTAACACGCGGTGCGCTAAACACAACGAGAGAACCCGTTGAGCTGATATGCATGAGCTGGGCTATGAGCACGCTGTTCGTATTGGTGTAGATCCAGCAGATCAGCACGCGCATGGCGGTCATGGCTAGCGTAAATGCGAGGAAAAAAGGAAACCAGTAAGAACCGTGCGGGGTGGCGGCGCCCAGGTAATTAATGGCGGGTAAATGCCACGCGCTCCATAGCAACCCTAAGACGATACTCGCAGATAACGCATTGTATTGAGAAGCCATTTTGGGGAACACATAGCCTGTCCAGCCGATTTCTTCAACGAACCCGGCTGGGACGCCGAAGAGGACACCCAGGAGAAAGAAGTTGGGAGTGTAAGCGGGGGACACGAGCATGTCTAAGCAGAAGAGAACGGTCAGAACCAGAATCGGGGGAATCAGGAGGGCTGCATACCAGGACTTTGCGATGCGTGTTAGCAACAAGCGGGAGAGGAGCCTCCGTAAGCCGGTCTTGCCATCTACAATTCTCGTCAAAATAACGCCGGCAAGACTGGGGCCGAGAAGCATAGCCGGAAAGATCAGAATCGCGGTCAGCTTCGGAAGAGGGACGTGGCGGATGAGATAGGGCGCCGCCACAAAAAGTGCAGCCGTCCAAGAGATCACAAAGGTCAGCAGGAAGTAACTGAGGACAGGATGGCGCGCTATAAAAGCTGTCGACGGGCGGCGCACGGACTCTTCTAACGGTAACGCTGATAAAGGTAAGCCCGTGTGTTAGTCTGAAAGGCGTTCACGGCTGAATACGGCAAGCCCGCGAGTTTGCGGGCCGCTACGACCTGGTCTCATGTCGCTGCAAGTTTTTCTGCAAGCTCAACTGCTCGGCTCCGAAGAGTTCCTGACGGCTCGTCCGGGCGAGGTGAGACAGGAAAGCGCAGTTGAAGCGGCGGCTGAGTTGATGGGCCGTTGCGCGTGGCTGACGCTGTTCTGCGAAGTTCTGCCGAGAGCGCTGCTGGCGGAGCTGAAGCTCTCGCGAATGCTGCTGGGGTCGAGCAGTGCTGAACAATTTCTATTGCTTCTCGCGGAGGAAGACATTCCCCGCGCGAATGCGTTTCTCGAGCGCGCGGCCGGCGCGGTGAGCCATCTTTCCCGGAACACTTTGCGGTTGATCTGGGCGAGCACCGAGAATCTGGGCGCCTGGCCAGTGGCGCGGAAACGCCTTGATGATGCGTTATTCGCGAAGTATTCGGCACCACTGGCGGTGAACGGCCCAGACAGTTTCTTCGCGCCGTTTATGCCGGCGCAAGGTGTGCACGGGGACTCCTACTTCGCAGCTTTCGCCGAGAAATTGCTTTCTGGGTCGAAAATTGGCTGGTCGAGCGCGGATCCCGCAGAGCTTAGGTGGGATGAAGGAGAGCATGTCTGGCGGTTGGTCGATCAATCCGGTTTGGATGAAGAAGCGATTCTATTTCCGCGCCGGTTTGCCATGGATGAGAGTGGGAGTCGACCGGCATCGGTGGCAGAACTCGCCCGGCGAGCTGAGGGTGCGGCGCGATGGGGAGTGCTGCGGGGCGACGTGGATCAGTTCGACTCGTTGCTGAAAGGCGCCGGATCGGTGGAAGTACACACACAGCTCTCGGCGCTATTCAGCAACTTCTTCGCGGGTGAGCTGGCGCTGCTGTGCACGATGCCGGAGTTTTTCCGCAAAGTAACGATTTTGTATCGCGGAGGCGAGGAGTTTGCGCTGGTCGGAACATGGGATGCGCTGACGCTGGCGGGCCGGGAAATCGAGCGTGTGTTCAAGAAATTTATTGAGCAGCATGCGGAAGAGTTTCCGAGCGTGGAGGGAAAGACCATCAGCATGGCGCTCGCGATTGCGCCGGATCTTGATAGTCCGGCGGCGATTGTGTTCGAAGAAGCCGGGACGCAGTTGCGCGCGGCGAAGGCGACCGAAGCGGGAACCTTTCATCTGTTCGGGAGAACACTCGAATGGAAGCGTTTGGGGGATGCCGAGGAATTAAAGGCGGGGCTGGTGCGATTAGTGCGGGAGTTCGGATATGCGCCGGGATACATCAACGACTTAGCCGCGATTTATCGAGAGGCTTTTTCCGCGCGTGCGAGCCGGAGCCGTAAGCCGGTTCGGGTGGATAAGCCCTGGCGCACGTATATGCGGCTCTCACGCGTAATTCCAGAAGCGCGCGGGAAAGAGCTGAGCCATATCCGGAACACGGTGATGACGAACCTGGTGGGGAAGAAGACCGTGGGTTTCAAGCTGCGGGCGTCGGCGCGAGTGGGGTTTGAGTGGGCGCGCCTAGCTATGGGGAGTTAGCGAGAGCGGCTGGTTAGCGGAAAGGAACCGAAATGCCTGAGGTTGAAGAGAAGAAGACAGAAGAGCGCCGGAGCGGGGAGAATCGTCCGCAGCGCGACAATCGCGGAGGCGGCCCGAGAGGAAACGACCGGGGGCCAAGCGAGCGCGGCGGCGAAAGAGGGGGAGATCGCGGCAGGGAACAGCGTTTCGGAGGCGGTCCGCGAGGTGCGGGCGAGCGGCGCGGCGAGGGTCCACCGGAAATCGATTTGGAAAAACTGATCAGTGACAGCTTGTATCTGGATAATCAGGCGCACGTGGTGGTGAGCCGGATGCGCGATATGGATTCGGGTACGAAAAGCCAGTTGCGGCGGTTATACAACGCGGTGCGTCGAGCGACGCGGGCTCCGGAAAATGAGCGGCAGCACGAGTTTGTAATGGTGCGGGCGCGGCTTGCATATACGATTGCGCGGCATTCACTGCGCAGTCTGGATGCGCTCGAGCGGCTGTTGCTGCAAGTCACGCGCAAGAACGATACGCGCGGGTATGAGCGATTTCGGGATTTGTTTGAAGCGATTGTGGCTTACAACGAGTAAAAGGCAGAACAGGATTCACAACGCATGAGCTCTCACAGCGCAGCAACGGAATTGACATTTTTGGGCAAGCTGATTCTCGAAGGCGAGCTTCAGTGCCAGACAGGCTTGCATATCGGCGCCGGTAAAGGATCGCTCGAGATTGGGGGCGCGGATAATCCGGTAGTGAAAGACGCATTCGGCATTCCTTACATACCGGGCAGCTCTCTGCGTGGCCGCTTGCGTTCGCTGCTCGAGCAGACGCTGGGACTGGCTGTGCCGAGCGAGCTGGTTTACTTATCCAAGCGGAAAGGTCAAGAGGTCCGAATTCACCAGAGCGACCGGCCGGACGATGAGATTTGTGTTCTGTTCGGGCGGAATCCGGGACGCGTAGAGAAGGTTACCGGAGAGGCGATAGAAGGCGGGACAGCGACACCAGCGCGGCTGACGGTTTACGATGCGCCGCTTGTGGTGGATAGCATTACACCGCAGATGCGCGAGAACCTGGACGACGAATTGACGGAAGTGAAGAGCGAAAACGCGGTAGACCGGATCACTTCACAGGCAAATCCGCGCACACTCGAGCGCGTTCCGGCCGGTGCGCGGTTTCGGTTTCGAATGGTGCTCGATGTGCTGTGCCCGGAAGACCGGCCGCTGCTGGCGCGAGTGGTGGAAGGGTTGCGGTTGCTGACCGATGATGCGCTCGGTGGTGGGGGCAGCCGGGGTAGTGGACGCATCAGCCTTACGGATCTGAAACTCACCTGGCGCAGCAGGGATTATTACTCGAAGGGCGCTGACGAGAGCACACTGCTTTCGAGCGCGGACTTGCCAGCGCTGCAACAACTGGCCGGAAGCGACAATTTCGCCGAAAAATTAGCGTAAGCATGCAGCCCGCGATGTTAATACGCCTGCGGCCGCGCGGCGCATGGCGAAGCGGTCCGGGAGAAGGCGGACAGAATCGCGTGGACGCGCTGTTCCGCAGCGACCGGCTGTATTCGGCGGTCACGCTCGCGATGCGGGACTTGGGATTTTTAGAGGAGTGGCTGGATGAGACGGCGCGGAAGCCGGCGCCGGGAGTCACGTTCAGCTCACTTTTCCCGTATCAGACTGAGACGTTGTTTGCACCGCCGCCATCGACAGTGTGGCCGCCGCCCCCTGCTTTGGTTTCGACGTCCAGCCCGGTGTTTTTGACGAAAGTACGTTGGAAGACGGCGCGTTTTGTCCCCCTCAGCCTGATCGAATCGATTTTGAGCGGCGAGACGATTTTGGCGGATCAGTGGATTGCGGATGCCGAGAGCGGCTGTTTGTTGCGGCGGGACCGTCCAAGCGCAAGCCCGTTCCGAGTGATTGTACGGAGCGGCGCGGCGGTGGATCGCATGACACAAAGTGCCGTGCAGGTCGAAGCGCACGCCTGCGTTGAGTTTGAGCCGGGTTCGGGGTTATGGGGGGTCGTCAGATTCGCAGATGGCGCGGTCGAGTCAGTCTGGAAAGATCGCTTGAAGGGCGCACTGCGCCTGCTTGCCGATAGCGGTTTCGGAGGGCGGCGCACGAGCGGATGGGGACAAGCAGAGGCGCCGGACTTTGAAGAGGGTCCGTGGCCAGCGGTGGTTTCGAAAAAGCTGGGCCGGGGCTCGAGAAACGGCAGCGGGAGCCCTGATGCGGACGATGAGCCGTCTCTCTACTGGCTATTGTCGTTATACTCGCCTGCTTCGGGCGACCGCATCGATTGGGCGGGTGGCGCGTACGAGGCGAGTGTGCGTGGTGGATTCATAGAGAATGGCCGGGGACCAGCAACGGAAAAGAAAAGTGTGCAGATGATCGTAGAAGGATCGGTGCTGGTTGCTCGGACGGAGCCGATCGGCGCGGCAGTGGATGTGGCGCCGGACGGTTTTGCGCATCCGGTGTATAGATCGGGTCTCGCACTCGCATTGAAACTGCGCGACCGAGACGGGCTGGAAGAGCAGAGTGCGGTCGAAACGCCAGGGGCGGACTTGGAGGAACGCCCCTGCGACGAACCCGCAACAAAAGATTTGGAAGGCGAGAAGGCTGTGGATGAAGTATAGAGTCACGGCGCTCACGCCGCTTCTGGCCGGGGATGGGCGCGAGCTTTCACCGATCGATTACATGGTCTGGAAGGATCAGGTAAACGTTCTCGACCAGCCGAGGATCTTCAAGCTGTTGGCGCGCGGGCCGCGGCTGGAGGGGTACCTGGCGCAATTGCGGAGGGCGACTCGACTGGATTTCACAACGTGGGGCGGATTCGCGCAGAACTACTCGCAACGGCGAATTCCGTTTGAAGATCCGGCGCTGACCTCGACATGGAACTCCGCACCGAATGAATCGTTGTTCATTCCGACGTTTGCCGCGGATCATCGGGGTGCGTACTTGCCGGGTTCGGCACTGAAGGGAGCGCTGCGGACGAGTTTGATTTTTTCACGCTGGACATCGGGCACGATCGAGCGCATTGCGGCCGCTGTCGAAGGCGACCGCGTGGGCCGGCGGATTGGAGAAGCAGCAGAAGTGAGTTCAGGCGGCTCGCAGATGAAGGTGATGGCTGCCGCAGACAGCGAGCCGGTGCCAGCGTCGACCTTCAAAGTGTTTCTTACACGGGTGGCCACGCTCGATACACGATCGCCTGAAAAGCCGCAACTGGCGTGGAAAGTTGCGGGGCGCGGAAGCGTTTCGGCAGACAGGAACTCCGCGGCGACGCCCGTTTTTGCTGAGATGGCTGCGCCGGGAACCGGGTTCAGCGGCGAGTGGGAAGAGCGCACGTTTTTCGAGAGTCCGGAAGTGATGCGCGCCTTAGGCTGGCGGTCAGCGCCAGAGCCGAAGCTGATTCTGGAGGCTGCAAACCAGCACGCAGCGGCGCAGTTTGCGATTCACACGCGGTATGCGGAAATGGCAGGGCTGGCGGGCGTATCTGAGAGCCTGCGGGGGTTGAGCCAGGAACTCGAGAGTGTGCGGGAGGCGCAGAACGCCTGTCTATTGTGTTTAGGCTGGGGGAGCGGATTCCTTTCGAAGGCCGGGTTCCTTGATACCGGGCAGGCCGCGTACCGGAAGATTTTGCAAGCCATTCCCGGATTTTCAAAAGCGATCCGCGAAGGGGTACCGTTTCCTAAGACCCGGCGGGTCGTGTTTGCGGGGGGACAACCCTCAATGTTGCCCGGGTGGGTCAAGGTTCAGCTTGAGCAATAGGATAGAAACAGTACTTGACGCGGGTGGGTAGGCAGCTCCGAGCTGTCATTTTGGCGTGACAATTGCCGATAATCTATATATGAGAGGCTGGGCATGTGAGAGGCTGCGCCCGGGTTCGGACTCTACATTCAATGGGATTGTCTTACCTTTTGTAGCTCATTTGCCAAGCCATGTATAACGCCTACTTTGGGTTCTCGGAAAACCCTTTCAACCTAAGCCCGGATCCAGAGTTCCTATACCGGAGCCCTCAGCATGAAGAGGCTTTGGCAAACCTCATTTACGGCGTGCGGAGCCGGAAGGGGTTCATTGTGTTGAGCGGTGAGGTGGGTACCGGTAAGACGACCATGCTCGAGTGTTTGCGGGATTACCTGGACGCACAGCGGATCGAGTTTGCGTTCATCTTCAATTCTCGTCTGCAACCGGACCAGTTTTTCGAGATGATGGCGTACGATTTCGATTTGCGATGCGACAGAAAATCGAAGACGGACGTCTTGTTCGCCCTGAATACGCTGCTGCTCCAACAGGCAGAGCGCGGCCGGACGTGTGTGCTGATCGTGGATGAAGCGCACAACTTAGATTGGGATGTGCTGGAAGAGATCCGGTTGTTGGGGAATCTGGAAAATCGGCAAGGGAAGTTGCTGCAGATCATTCTGGCAGGGCAGCCGGAGCTCGACCGCAAGCTGGATGCGCCGAATTTGCGGCAGTTGAAGCAGCGCGTCGTGCTGCGGTGTACGTTGAACCCGTTAACGGAAGACGAGTGCAACGCATACATACAATCGAGGCTGGTGCGAGTGGGCATGCCGAATCAGACCGTTTTTCCGCATGAGGTATTGGAGGAAGTTCACCGTCGCTCACAAGGGATTCCACGGTTGATCAACGCTTTGTGCGACAACCTTCTAGTCACGGTGTTCGCAATGGAGCAGCGGATGGCGACGCTCCCGATGCTGGACGAAGTTTGCCAGGATATGCGCTTGGAGTGGCCGGGGAGCAATCGGAGCCGGCGTGGGCGGTCGCGCTACGGCATGGGGGAAGAGCATTTTCCTGAAGCGCCGGTTTCTGTGGGTCGAGAGTAAGGCGTAACCGAAGCAATAGCTTATCGTAATCGCTTGAAGGGGTTTACGGCGCGAATGGCTGCCATAGAGCCGATTCGTGAGCGGATGCCGAAGTGACGAGCACTTGCAGACGACGGAAAGCGATCGTCTGCACCAGCCTGAAAATCTTCAGTAGGTGCGCTTTACGGCTGCAAACTCAATTGTTTTCTGTTGAGCGCTCGCTAGGTCGCGCCTGAGTAGAGCCTCGACGCTCGTAGAGGTCGTCTCTTTTCCAACCTCTATTCCGGGGCTGCTTACCCGTAGACAGCGACGGAGGCCTGCGCTCGCGATCCGTGGCTTGGAGGAACGACTCGAATCACTTCGCCAGCTGGCAGCTGGTCGGGATGTCCATCCATCGATGAGATTCTAGCCATAGGGTTTCCGGGGAAACGATCTTTACTGTAGCAAGGACCGTACGCGACCCGGGCTAGTTGAATGGCCTCCATCGTTTCTAACGTATACTTCCTTCAGGAAGTGACCAATGCCTTCAGAGCCATTCGACCGCCGGGATTTTTTGAAGCATACGGGGAGCTTGGGAGCGGGTGCGGCGCTCGCGAGCACTGCCTTATCTAAGGCAGCTTCGAAGATGAATCCGGGGCGCGTGATCGGGGCGAATGACCGGATCAATATCGGCGTGATCGGGTGCGGAGGGCGCGGCAGCAGTGACGCCGAGTCTTTCACCAAATACGCTGGGGCGAACAACAACGCGTGCCAGATTGTGGCCGTTTGTGATGTTTACGAGAAGCGCAAACGGGAGCAAGCGGAGAAATACAACTGTAAAGGCTTTCTCGATTACCGCGAGGTGCTCGCGCTCCCTTCCGTCGATGCGGTAATTGTCGCGACGCCAGACCATTGGCATGCCCGGATCGCGCTCGAGGCTCTGGATCGAGGCAAGGACGTTTACCTCGAAAAGCCGATGTGCCACACGATTAAAGAAATCAAGCAGCTGGTCGAGACGGTGCGGGAGAGCAAGCGCGTGCTGCAGGTGGGATCGCAAACCACATCCGCAGATCAGTGGTGGAAAGCGAAGAAAGCGATTGCGGACGGCATGATCGGCAAAATGATCATGAGCCAGGGCTCGTATCATCGCAATTCAATCGAAGGAGAGTGGAATTGGCCGATCGATGCGGATGCCGGGCCGGATGCGAAAGGCGGGAACTACATCGATTGGAAGACCTGGCTCGGGTCCGGCTCCGTCCCGGCCCTATGACGCAGACCGATTCTTCCGGTTTAGAAAATATTGGGACTACTCGGGCGGTATCGCGACGGATTTGTTCTTCCACGTGGTTGCCCCGCTGAACATCTGCTGGGATAAGCCGCAGTTTCCGTCCAAGGTGACCGCTTCGGGCGGAAAGTATGTGTTCACGAACGATCGCGAAGTGCCGGACACGTTCCACCTGCTCGCTGAGTATCCGGAAGGGCACTCGCTTGTGCTGAGCTCGTCCATGGCGAATTCGCAGCACATTCCGGGGCTGATCCGAGGGCACGAGGGAACGATCATCATGGTCGAGCACGGGATGTTTGAGCGAAGCACGCCGAACATCATCGTGCGGCCCGAGCTGGTGCGGATTGAGGGGCAAGAAGGTAAGCACCCGTTTCCCGATTACAAATTCGGCTCGGAAGAGATCAAGATCCCGGTCGAGCAGACTGACATGATGGAGGCTCACATCGGCAACTTTCTCCAATGCATGCGTACCCGTGAGAAGCCGCATCTCGATGTAGAGACGGCGGCGCATGCGCAGGTTCTGATCACGCTCTCAGTCGAGTCGTATCGCGACGGGCGGGTGAAGTATTGGGACGAGAAGAATTGGAAATCGATGGATAAGCCGGTTAAGGCGTGAGCGGCTTGGGTTGCCAGAGTTCAATGCGGTTGCCGTCGGGATCCATGATCCAGCCGAACTTGCCGTAATCGTATTCTTCAACCCGATCATCGACTGGAACGCCCTCTCCGCGCAGTGCCGCGAGCGTACTGTCGAGGTACGCGGGGCATATGCGAGACGGCTAGTCGAAGATTTCAGAGAAGGGAACTTCGAGGGATGTGCTGTCCACTGTGATTGCTGGGCCTGCGGCCTCTTGCATGCCGGTCTGGCGATAAATCCATACTGTTCGTTCGCGCGGGTCAACGACCCAGACAACCGGCACGCCGAAATCGAGGTAGTCCTGAACACGCGCATTTGTGCGCGATAGCGTGTCTTCCGGAGAAAGGATCTCGACACAAAGCAAGGGTGGCTTGGTCAGGATTTGCTCGTCTGGCTTACCGCGAGTGACAACGACGTCAGGGACACGAAATCGGGTCGGACGGACTTGCACGCGCCATTCGGGAAGAGCCGCGATGCCCGTCTCGCTAAACCGGCTCAAGAAAAATGTGACTAGCCGGCCTTGTATCCAGCTATGGTCTCGCTCTCCCAAATTGCGCTCCTCGACCACGCCGTCCACGTAGTCGCAGTCAGGGCGGTATACAGTTTTCAAATATTCTTCAACCGAGATCTGGGTACCGGCTGCCATATAGGGAAGTATGTCACTCATGACAGCGCTAGTCAAAGATTTCAGAGAATGGTATTTCGATGGAGGTGCCGTCGAGTGCAATTACTGGGCCGGAGGCTTCCTCCATACCGGTTGGGCGGTAGATCCATATTCTTCTCTCACGCGGATCGACGACCCAGACGACCGGCACGCCGAAATCGAGATAGTCACTGAATGCGCTCATTAATTCGCGAGACGGTATCGTCTTTGGAAACAACTTCAACACAAAGTAGAGGCGGTTTTGTTAGAACCTGCTCCTGCGGCTTTCCGGCGGTGACGACGAGGTCAGGAATTCGGTATTTCTGCGCTCTGACCCTCATTCGAAGCTCGGTTACCGGTAGAAGACCCGTCTGACTGTACATCTTCATAAAGAAGTGGGCCAATCGAGTTTGCACCAAACCATGATCAAGCTCACCCAAATTGCGCTCCTTCACAACGCCGTCGACGTAATCGCAATCGGGGCGGTAGGCAGTGCTCAGGTATTCTTCCACTGAAATCTGCGTGCCGGCTGCCATAATTAGTCGAAGATTTCAGAGAACGGTATTTCGATGGAGGTGCCGTCGAGCGTAATGACAGGGCCAGAGGCTTCCTCGACACCGTGTGGACGGTGGATCCATATCCTTCTTTCACGCGGGTCGACGACCCAGACGACCGGCACGCCGAAGTCCAGGTAATCGCGGACGCGCTGGTCGGTTTGTGAAACGGTATCACCTTTCGAAAGCACTTCGATACAGAGCAGCGGCGGAGTTACCAGAACCTGCTCGTTTGGCTTCCCACGCGTGACGACTACGTCCGGAATGCGATATCTGTTTTCACGGACACGCATCCTCAACTCGGTTACGGCGCGGAGACCTGTTCCTCTGAACCTGCCGAAGAATATTACGAATTGGGTTTGGACGCTGCTGTGATCCCATTCCCCCACGTTCCGCTCCTCAAGCACGCCGTCGACGTAATCGCAATCGGGGCGGTAGGCAGTGCTCAGGTATTCTTCCACTGAGACCTGCGTGCCGGCGGGCATATAGGCAGTATGGCACCTATTGGGGGTTTCTGAGCTGGAGTCCGAGCTCGCGAAGTTGGCGCTCGGGGACTGGCGATGGCGCTCTGCACATGAGGTCGGTAGCTTGGGCCGTTTTCGGGAATGGAATCACTTCGCGAATGGATTGCTCACCCGCGAGAATCATGACCAGGCGGTCCAATCCGAGGGCGATTCCGCCGTGTGGCGGCGCTCCATATTCGAGAGCTGAGAGGAGAAAGCCGAACTTGAGCTGCGCCTCTTCTTCGCTCATGCCGAGTGCGTTGAAAACCGCGGTTTGCATGTCGCGGCGGTGAATACGGATGGAGCCGGAGCCGAGCTCGACGCCATTGAGGACCAGGTCGTAAGAGCGGGCGCGGCAGCGTGCAGGATCTTGCGTGAGCAAGGGAAGCTGATCTTCGGGCACCGAGGTGAAGGGATGATGCGCGGCGTTCCAGCGCTGTTCTTCTTCGTCCCATTCGAACATCGGGAAGTCGGTGACCCAAAGGAATTTGAAGCTCTCCGGGTCGAGAAGCTTGTGGCGGTCGTTATACTTTTGAGCGATGAACATCCGGAGCTGCCCGGCGGCTTGCAGCATCGTGTGTTCGGGCAGAGCGCCTTTTGGTTCGCCGGCCCAGGCTGCGAGGATCAGCAAATCATCTTCGGCGGGATTGACTCGGTCCCGGAGCTTCGCGATCTGTTCAGGGAAATCCCGCTGCAAACGTTTGATGTCGTCGTACACTCTGAGTCCACGCTCCTGGCCGAAGGCTTTGATTTCGTCGCGCTCTTTGCGGCTCAATGGGCCCGTGTTGGGGATATGAATCGCGACTAGAGGCAAATCGTTTGTTGTCAGGGCGGTATTTGCGAAGAGGTCCTCGAACACAATGAAACGGCGGGATCCGCAGATCCGGTTTATCGCTGCCATAGGAGCGCATCGCCTCGTCGTAAGTCATGCGCGGAATGTCCTTCGGAACGGCTTTGTCCGCGGCCGCGCAGACTCTGCGGATGAGATGCTCGACGACATCAAAGATCTGGTCTTCGTGTGGGAACGACATCTCCATATCGATTTGGGTGAACTCGGGTTGGCGGTCGGCACGTAGGTCCTCATCACGGAAGCAGCGGACGATTTGGAAGTAGCGCTCGTAGCCGCTGACCATCAAAAGTTGCTTGAAGATCTGCGGGGATTGAGGCAGAGCGTAGAAATTGCCTGGCTGCACACGGCTGGGCACAAGATAATCGCGCGCGCCCTCGGGAGTCGATCGCGTCATGAAAGGAGTTTCGATCTCAAGAAACCCTTGTTCGTACAATGCCTCGCGAACGGCGAAGGAGATCTTCGACCGCATGACGATGTTACGCTGCATGCGCGGACGGCGCAGATCGATATAGCGATATTTCAGGCGGACGTCTTCCTTCACGTCGACGTTGTCTTCAAGCGGGAAGGGCGGCGTGCGGGATTCATTCAAAATCCAGATCTTGCTCACCGCGACCTCTATGTCACCGGTTGCAAGGTCCGGATTGATGGTTTCCGGGCTGCGTGGAACGACAACGCCTTCCGCCGCGATGACGAACTCCGAGCTTAGCTCCTGCGCGCGCTTATGGCGCTTCAGGATTTTTGCTTTCATCGAAAACGAGCTGAGTGACGCCGTGGCGATCGCGAAGATGGATGAAGATCAGGCCGCCGAGATCGCGCCGCCGGTGGACCCAACCCATGAGGAGGGCTGGTTTTCCGGCATCGCTCGCGCGCAAGTCGCCACAGGTGTTGGTCCGGCGCAAATTGCCTAGAGGATCTAATTGGAGTTCCGGCATGTGATTTTCTTGCGTGCTTCGTCCCAGGGCTTACTTGCTGAACCGGTCAAGCACTTCCTGGCGTGTCAGAGTGGTCTGCTCGCCCGAGGCCATATCTTTCAGCGTGTAAGACTGCGTGAGAATTTCATTATCGCCGACGATCAGCGTGTAACGTGCGGCGAGCTTGTTCGCAATCTCGAGCATGCGCTTGAGTTTCCTGTCGGTACCGACCTCAACCGAGACATCCAGCTTGCGAATCTCGCCTGCAAGGACAGCGCAATGACGAAGCGCGGGATCGCCCATAGGCGCAATGTACAGATCGAGCGGAGGGGCTTCTATGCCGTGCGCTTCTTCGGCGGTCGACACCAAGCGGTCTTCTCCGATCGAAAAGCCAATGCCGGGGGCGGGGACTTTTGATCCGAGGCTTTCAGCCAGTCCGTCGTAACGGCCTCCGCCGAGGATTGCGTTTTGAGCGCCCAGAGCTGCGTGCGTGATTTCAAACGTCGTGCGGGAATAGTAATCGAGCCCGCGCACGAGGCGCGGCTTCACTGTATAAGCGATGTCACGGTCGTCTAAAAATTCGCGAACACGGCGGAAGTGCTCGTCGTCATCGGTATCCAGGTAGTCGAGAATGGATGGCAACTGCTCAATCAAGGGCTGGTCCTCAGGCACCTTGCAGTCGAGCACGCGAAGCGGGTTGGTCCGAGCACGGCGTTGGCAATCCTCACACATGCGGGGGGCCAGTTCTGCCAATTGCGCCTGGAGGGCCTGGTTGTATTTTGCGCGGGATTGTTTGGAACCGACAGAGTTGAGTAGCAACTCGAAATCTTGAATACCCGCCGAGCGGACGATCGCGACTGCCAGCTCGATCATTTCGGCATCGATGGCGGGCGAATCGGACCCAATCGCTTCCGCGCCGATTTGGTAGAACTGCCGGTAGCGCCCTTTTTGGGGCCGCTCGCGGCGGAACATCGGACCGATATAATACAGCTTTTCCGGGCCGGGGTGTTGATCGAGTCGGTGTTCGATATAAGCGCGCAATACGGAAGCGGTGCTTTCGGGCCGCAGCGTCAATGAAGTGCCATCGCGGTCCTCGAAGGTATACATCTCTTTGCTGACGATGTCGGTTTCTTCGCCGACACTGCGGTTAAAAAGCGCGGTTTCTTCGAGTATCGGAGTGCGGATTTCGTGATAGTTAAACTGCGCGAAAACACGGCGCGCGGCAGCCTCGACGCGGTTCCACACTGCGGTCGAAGGCGGCAGAAGGTCGCGCATTCCCTTGACGGCGCGGATCAAGATTGCCCTTCCTTATAGATCGCAGTGAGGGCGACGTAGTTGTCGCAACCTTTGCGAAAACGCTCTTCTTCCTCGGCGCTGACCGCGCGGCGTATTTTGGCAGGGCTGCCCATCGCCAGCATGCCGCCCGGCACCTGCATGCCTTCCGGTACCAGCGCACCGGCTGCAATCACCGCGCCAGCTCCGATTTTGGCGCCATTCAAAACGATTGCGCCGATTCCGATGAGGGCGCCGTCCTCAATCTCGCATCCATGCAGCACGACTGCATGGCCGACGGTGACGCGATTTCCGACGATGCAGGGGAAGCGGCCATGATCCACATGCAAAACAGAGTTGTCCTGAATACTGCTCTCGTTCCCTATACGAATAAAATTGACATCTCCGCGAATGCTCGCATTCGGCCAGATGCTGCTGCGCTCGCCGACTGCTACATCGCCGATTACTTGCGCGCTGGAGTCGATGTAAGCGGATTCCGCGATGCGCGGCAGCGCTCCCTTATAGCTTCGAATCATTGAAAATGCTGAAGCACACAACTCAGTCGAGCCCGCGAAGTGCGCAAAGACGATCGCAATGCCGTCGTTCTAAGCCATCCTAACATCGCCGATAGAATGAAGAGCATGCGAATTGCCGCGCTGTGCGCGCTTTTTGGATGTGCGCTCAGCATCTCTGCCCAGCCTCCTGCGAAGGCTCCCTTTACGTTTGACGCAATGATGAAGCTCGCGCGGATCGATGAGCCGCAGTTATCGCCGGATGGCAAGCTGGTCGCGTTCACGGTGCAGACAATTGACATGCCGAACAACACGAAGCCGACTCAAGTTTATGTTGTTCCGCTCGAAGGCGGTGCGCCGCAACGGTTGACGAACGAGGGGAGCTCGAACACCCGGCCGCGCTGGACGCCGGATTCCAAGCGCATTTTTTTTGTGTCGAACCGCAGCAACGGGTCGGAAATCTGGTCGATGAAGCCGGACGGAAGCGACCAGAAGGCGGTGACCAATGTGCCGACAGAAGCTGATGGGGAGACTGTATCGCCCGATGGCAAGCTGATGCTGTTTGTAAGCGATGTGTATCCGGGTTGTGAGCCAGGGAACGCTGTCCCAGGGGCCGACTACGATCCCGTTTGCAATAAAACCAAGCTAGATCAAGAGGCGGCGAACAAGATGGACGCGCGCGTTTTTACGTCGCTGCTGTACCGGCATTGGACGCAATACGAGGGCAGTCGCCGAAGACACATCCTAATACAAGCGCTAGACGGCAGCAATAAGGTTCGCGACCTGACGCCGGGGAATCTAAATACACCGCCGTTTTCGCTCGAAGGACCGGAGCAATACGCTTTTTCGCCCGACAGCGTGGAGGTGACCTATGTTGCCAATACGGATCCCGAGCCTGCCACGAGTACGAATTCCGATCTGTTCACGGTGGCTGCCGCGGGAGGTGAGGTCAAGCGCATTACGACGAATCCGGGTGCGGATGAAGGGCCGCTGTACTCTCCCGACGGAAAGTATCTCGCGTATCGAACGCAGATCAGGGCCGGTTATGAAAGCGATCAGTGGCGTCTTGCGGTGCTCGAGCTGGGAACCGGCAAGATGAATACGCTTACGGATTCGCTGGACCGCTGGGTAGAGACGTACACCTGGTCGCGCGATTCGACGAGGATCTTTTTTACAATTGCCGATCACGGGACGAGCCCGCTGCTGATGATGCCGGTAGAGGGCGGTGCCATTCGCACCATTGCGCAAGGGCCGACCTCTGTTGGAGCAATGCAGTTTACGCCGGACGAAAAGACGATGATCTACACGGAGCAGAGCGGCTCGCGGCCCATTGAGATCAACAAGGCAACATCGAAAGGCGGCCCGGGTGTTGCGCTGACGCACTTGAACGATGCTGTGCTCGGGCAATATGAATTGACAGCGCCTGAAAAGATCTCTGTTGACGGCGCCGAGGGCGCGAAAATCGAGAGCTTCGTTGTTAAGCCGCCCGGCTTTAATGGCTCGCTCAAATACCCGGTCCTGTTTCTGATTCACGGAGGGCCGCAAGGAGCTTGGGGCGAGTCATGGAGCTATCGCTGGAATGCGCAAGTGTTTGCCGGCGCAGGCTACGTGGTCGTGATGCCGAATCCACACGGCTCGACGGGATACGGCCAGAGCTTTACGGATGCAGTCAACAGCGACTGGGGCGGGCGGCCGTATCAAGACATTATGGCGACTGTGGACTACGTGAGCAGTCTGCCTTACGTGGATAAGGAGCGCATCGTGGCGGCGGGCGGCTCTTATGGCGGATACATGATCGATTGGATTCTCGGGCACACCGACCGATTCAGGGCGCTGGTATCGCATGCGGGGGTCTACGATTTGCAGAGTGAGGCGGGAACTACCGAAGAGTTATGGTTTCCGAAGTGGGAATTTCAGGGCTTCCCGTGGGAGAACCCGGAGTTGTATCAAAAGTGGTCGCCCAGCTCTTACGTGAAGAGTTTCAAGACACCCACGCTTGTCACACAAGGGGAAATGGACTATCGGGTGCCGGTCGGGCAGGGCGAGGAACTTTTTACGGCACTACAGGAGCTGAAGATTCCCTCAAAGCTGGTGCAGTTTCCGGATGAGGGGCACTGGATTCTAAAGCCACAGAACAGCCAATTCTGGTACTCGACTGTGATCGATTGGCTGAACGATTACACGAAGAAAACACCGGAAGACGTTAAGGTGCCGGGGACTTAGATCTGGAAGAGATCTTCGACTTTGAAGGTCTGGCCGACGATGCTCTGGAAGCTATCGCCTCCTCCGAAAACCTGGGGATCGCGGCGTTCCGCGGAGTAGACGTAAAGTGTTTGCGTGTCCGGGTAGACGAGCCAGACCTCGCGAGCGCCTGCTTCGAAGTACTGCCTGACTTTCAGGTGCAGGTCGCTGGCGGTATTGCTCGGCGAGACGACTTCAACGGCTAAGAGAGGAGCGCCCGGGAACCAGCCCTTGGGGGGATTCGCGCCGACGTCTGCCCGCCGATTGACCGCGACATCGGCTCCGCGGATTGTGGCGGCTTCCGGGATTGGGGTCGAGGAGGAAGCCGACATCTCCGCCCACCACGATGTATTCTGCCGGATCTAAGGCATTTAGCAATAGTCCGCCGATCCTGATTACTAACGCGCCGTGCCTGTACCCTGGTGGAGGCAAAGTAATCAATTCTCCATTACTGAGTTCATAGTGAGACCCGTCTTCCTGTTCCGGCAGCGCAAGGAATTGGTCGAGAGTGAGAGTGGTTTGCGTAGCCATGGCTGTAACCATTTTACGGTCCGAATCACTCCGTTCGGAGGGCACGCATGGGGTCGAGCGAGGCGGCTTTTCGGGCTGGAATAAGCGCAGCGAAAGCAACCAGCACAGCCGTGATCAGCGCACCGGCAAACGCCGCCGGATCGTAAGGCGAGGCGCCGAAGAGCATGGATCGGAGAAAGCGCGCACAAAGGAACGCAAGAGGCAGGCCGACCGCGATGCCGGCAGCGGCCATCCAAAAACTCTCCCGGAGTATCATCCACAGCACGGATTGACGCCTGGCGCCGAGAGCCATTCGTACACCGATCTCAATCGTGCGGCGGTTGATCCGGTAGGAAAGCGTACCGTAGAGGCCGATTGCGATCAGCATCGCGGCCAAACCTCCGAAGAAGGTGGCGAGGCGGGCGAAAAGGCTCTGCGCGGAGTAGGAGTCTTCAAATACGGCGTCCTGAGTCATCGGTTTCTCCAAGGGAAGATTGCGGTCTACAGCGGCTATTGCACGACGAACACTCGGCAGAATTGCGAACGATCTCCCCAAGGTGTGCAGCTCGATTTGCATCGCGGCCACACCCTTAGTCTGCGTAAAGGGATACCAGGCTGTTGGGATGGGATCTTCAGAGATCGACCAGGTACTGTCGCCTGTGTTCATGGCTCCGTCGGGCATGCCAGTGGGACGAAGGTAAACGAGCTGCTGCGGATCGCGAACGGGGAGAGAGCGTAACAGAATCGTGTTCATGACAGTAAAAATCGCGGTATTCGCTCCCATGCCGAGCGCGAGGGTCAACACTGCGGCTGCAGTAAAAACGGGTGATTTTCCGAGTTGGCGGATCGCGTAGCGAAAATCCTGAAACATGTTGTGCATGGTGACGCTTCCGGGAAATGACTATTTTATGGTTGATTTTTGCAAGGTGGCTCGTTCAATCATAAAGGGACGCTTCGAGATCGCGTCCCCGGAAATAGAATGTAAAGCTCCTAATGACCATGACGCCCACTGCCCTTCGCAGCCGAAAGCGATTCTTTGCGCTGGTCAGCGCGCGCCTCGCTGCATTTCTGGCGGTGTTGGGACCCGGATTTGTTACGGCAAACGTGGACAACGATCCGGGCGGCATCCTGACCTATTCGCAGGCCGGAGCGCAATTCGGGTATCAGCTCCTGTGGATATTAATTCCCATTACGGTTGCGCTGATTGTCGTGCAGGAAATGGCAGCGCGCATGGGCGCGATTACGGGCAAGGGGCTATCGGATCTCATCCGCGAGGAATTCGGTCTGCGTGCGACGTTTTTCACGATGATTCTGCTGGGCCTGACGGATTTCGGAAACATTATCGCTGAATTCGCGGGGCTCGCTTCAGGTCTGGGGATTTTTGGAATCAGCAAGTACATCGTTGTGCCGCTCGGCGCGGTACTCGTTTGGGTTCTCATTGTGCGGGGGCGTTATAAACCGGTGGAGCGCATTCTTGTTCTCGCCTCGCTCATCTATTTCGCGTATCCCGTTTCCGCCATTCTTTCGAAGCCGGATTGGGATCTCGCGCTGAAGCAGACTTTCGTACCCACGCTTAGCCGCGAGCCGGCGTATCTAGTGATGATCCTCGGCCTGGTGGGAACGACGATTACGCCGTGGATGCAGTTCTATTTGCAGGCGGCTGTCGTAGAGAAGGGCATTGACAGGCGTACCTACCCGATATGCCGGCTGGACGTCATCACGGGCTGCATTGTCACGGATGTAATCGCGTTTTTCATCGTGGTCGCTTGCGGCGCGACTATTTACCATTCGAATCACCCGCAAATTGCGGATGTTGGCCAAGCTGCGCTCGCATTAGCGCCGTTCGCCGGTAAATTCGCGACACTCTTGTTTGCGGTGGGGCTCATCAATGCGTCACTGCTTTCGGCTGCGATTTTGCCGCTGGCGACTTCTTACAACATCTGCGAAGGCCTGGGCTTCGAATCGGGTGTCGACAAGCGCTTTTCGGAAGCGCCGGTTTTTTACTGGTTGTACACACTGCTGATCGGAGGAGGCGCGGCGTTCGTGCTGATTCCGGGGCTGCCGCTCTTGCGGGTTCTTCTTATCTCGCAAGTTGTGAATGGAGTGCTGCTGCCGTTCGTGCTCTTCTATATGTTGCTGCTGGTGAACCGGCCGCGGCTGATGGGGAGTTTTAAGAACAAGCCTTGGCAGAACTGGATTGCATGGAGCACGGCGATCATTATGATCGTACTGACGTTTGCCTCGGTGTACACGAGCGTTGTGGGATAAACCTGAGGCTTCGAGAATGCGCGGGGCCAGAGAGGACCGGATTCGATGGCGCACGTACTTTCTGGTATTCCTCTATGTGCCCGACCTGCCTTTCGAAACAGGTGCGTAGATCGCACTTTCGCTTTCGCGATCTGCCGCTCCTGCTGCTTTGCGCCAAAGCTTGGCGATGCAGCAGATGTCACAGGCGCTTTTATGCCTGGCCTTGGCTGGCTAGCCTTAGCGTTGCTGGTCCGAAGAGCCGTTAAAGAACGCCAGTGTGACTTACACTAGCAGTGACCGATTATGTGTGGCATTGCGGGATACGTCTCCGCCGAGCCGTCCCGGGACGCAGAAGTTGTCCTGAGGCGGATGACAGATGCCATTGCGCATCGTGGTCCTGACGATTGCGGCTATTACCACGACCAGCACGCGCATCTCGGACACCGGCGTCTCAGTATTGTCGACGTAGCGGGTGGGCATCAGCCGATGCCCAACGAAACGCGCTCGCATTGGATCGTCTATAACGGCGAGATTTATAACCATGCCGATATCCGGCCGGAGCTGGAGCGAGCCGGGCACCGGTATAAAACGCGCTGTGATACGGAAACCATCGTTCATGCCTATGAGGAGTTTGGGGCTGGATCCGTCGATCGTTTCCGGGGAATGTTTGCGTACGCGATCTGGGATTGCGAGCGGCGGCGTCTTTTCGCGGTTCGCGACCGTCTAGGGATTAAGCCCTTTTACTATTACTGGGACGGGCGCACGTTTGCATTTGCATCCGAGATTAAAGCATTGCTGGCGCATCCGGAGATTCACGCCGAGCTCGAAGACGAGGTGGTTCCAGAGTATCTCGCGTTTGGGTACATCAGCGAAGAGCGCACGCTGTTTCGAGGCATCCGGAAACTCATGCCGGGGCACCATCTCACGCTTGACGTGGGGGGCGCGAAGCCGTTTTTTGAAGTTCGCCAGTATTGGGATGTTCCGTACCCTGTCCTGGCAAGAGCTTCAGAACGGGAGCTGATTGCGCAAGTTCGTTCGCGCCTGGAAGAATCCGTTGAATTACGCCTAATGAGCGATGTGCCGCTCGGGATGTTTTTGAGCGGAGGCGTGGATTCGAGTGCGATTGCATCGCTGATGACCCGGCTGACGGGCGAGCGAGTCAAGACGTTTTCCGTCGGCTATGCCGAACAGCAGTTCAGCGAGCTGGGATATGCGGCGCAGGTGGCTCGGGAGATTGGAACGGAGCATCACGAGGTGACGCTCGGAATTGAAGACTTCTTCAACGGGCTGCCGGAACTGATCTGGCAGGAAGATGAGCCGATTACTTGGCCCTCGAGTGTTTCGTTGTACTTCGTTTCGCGGCTCGCAGCCACGCAGGTGAAGGTGGTGCTGACGGGTGAGGGCAGCGACGAGATCTTTGGCGGCTATG
Organism: uncultured Acidobacteriaceae bacterium; assembly: GCA_963803455.1. Lineage (GTDB taxonomy): Bacteria > Acidobacteriota > Terriglobia > Bryobacterales > Bryobacteraceae > Bog-105. The sequence goes on from CAWDMK010000001.1 coordinate 778,969, forward strand.
AGCGGTATCGCTGGAACCTCATTAATTTGAGAGCGGGACAACTCTATGGCGTTCTGCCGGATTTCTTCAGGAGTGCTGTAAGCCGGCAGCTCCAGACGAGCCGGTTGCTCAACGCCTCGTTACGGCGTAAGATCCGGCACACGTTCATTGGACGGGAGGCGAGCGTTGAATCGCTGTTCCTCGACAATTTCTACTGCGCCTTTTCCGCGGAAGAACAGAACCGGCTGCTTGGAAGTTCGCCGCGAGATGTTTACCGGAACTACCTTCGGTATTGGAACTCACGCGATGGCAATTCGCTTCTCTCGCGAATGTTGTATGCAGACCAGAAGACTTATCTTGTCGAGCTGCTAATGAAACAGGACCAGATGAGCATGGCCGCTTCACTCGAGAGCCGCGTTCCGTTTCTCGACCACACGCTGGTCGAGTTCTCGACGAGCATTCCCGATTCGCTCAAGATTCGCGGCAAGACTCAGAAGTACATTTTGAAGCGGGCCGTAGAGGATTTACTGCCGAACGAGATTATCTATCGAAAGAAGATGGGGTTTCCCACGCCTGTGCGTCAATGGCTGCTCGATGATAGAGCCAAGCCACTCTACGATGCTCTTACGAGCCCGAGCGGTTTTCTTGGCTCAATTGTCGAGCGACAGGCGCTCGAGAGGCTCATCGCAAGACATCTCGGCCGAGAGGAAGACGCGACGGATCGCCTCTGGCGCTTACTAAATTTGCAGCTTTGGGGGGATGTGTTCCTGACCGGGGGGCGTGAGCGGTGGCGGGAGGACTTACTTCCCATTCGGGGATCGTGCGGCGCTGTTCCGGCGCGGTTATGAAGATCCTCTGGGTGAAGTCCGATTTTCTTCATCCAACCAATCGCGGCGGTCAGATACGGACTTTAGAAATGCTGAAGTGCCTGCACAGGCGGCACGAAATTCATTACGTCGCGTTCGAGGACAGCAAGAATCCGGAAGGGTTGGCGCGGGCTTCGGAGTACTGTTCCCGGGCTTACCCGGTTCGTCACTCGGTTCCGCCGCACGGTTCGCTGGGATTTGCGGGTCAGTTATTACAGGGGTTCATATCGCCGGTTCCGGTCGCGGTTCAGCGTTACACGTCCAAGCGCATGAAGCGTCAAATCGAAACGCTTCTCGCAGCTGAAAAATTCGACAGCCTGGTTTGTGATTTTCTCTTTCCAGCTCCGAACATCCCGGACATAAGCCGGTGCGTTCTGTTTCAGCACAACGTTGAATCGATCATTTGGCAGCGGCATGTGGAGCAGGCGACGAATGCGGCAAAGAGGGCGTATCTGCGGGTGCAATGGCGCCGAATGGAGGCGTTTGAAGGTGCCGTCTGCCGCCGGGCCGGGCACATCGTTGCCGTGTCATCAGCGGACCGGGAGAGCATGCGCCGCCTGTTTGGCGCGAAGTGCGTCAGTGCTGTCGACACAGGCGTCGCTATGAGCTATTTCAGCCCGCAAGCTGCCGGCGGGCCTAAAGAGCGTACGATCTTTGCCGATCTGATCTTTACGGGCTCTATGGATTGGCTGCCAAACACTGATGCGGTGCAGTTCTTTGTTGCCGAGATACTGCCGCATATCCGCAAAGAGCGGCCGAAGTGCCGGGTCATTATTGCCGGTCGGCGCCCTACTTCAGCGATACGGGGCCTGTCAGAACGGGACTCGGGTATTGAGGTTACCGGGACGGTTCCCGACGTGCGGCCTTATTTGTGGGGCAGCACGATTTCGATCGTTCCCTTGCGCATAGGCGGCGGAACACGGCTAAAGATCTTTGAAGCTATGGCGGCTAAAACGGCGGTCGTGTCGACGTCGATCGGGGCAGAGGGCCTGCCCGTCATCGATGGCCAACACATTGCGATTGCCGATGAACCGGAAGTGTTCGCGCGCCGCTGTCTTGACCTGTTGGGCGACGCTCAAAAGCGCCGGCAAATGGCGGATCAGGCTTGCGAGTTGGTGTCCAGCCGTTTTTCGTGGGATCGCATTGCGCGCGAGTTTGAATCGGCGCTTGAAGCGGGTCCGCGCCCGAATTAGCGAGAGCCTTCTTGTGAATGTGATCTCAGCCACCTCTTACCCGCCGTTCGGCCGCAGAAAGTCCACCAGTGTGGCGGTCCTGTTGCTGTGCGTGTACATGTTCATGCTGTACTCGCGCGTGTTTGAGGCAACCATGCTGATGGGCGTACCGAACATCTACTTGATGCTCGCTTTATCGGCGGCCGCTCTGCTTGCGGTTGTTTTCAAAGGCGGAGTTGTCAAAGCGGCCCGAACGCCGTGTGGAATGCTGCTGGTGCTGTTCACGATTTGGGCGACTTTCATTCTGCCGTTCAGCAGCTGGAAATCGGAGAGCTTGCACGAATTATCAGACGTATGGCTGAAATCGGCAGCGGCGTTTTTCATTATCGTGGGCCTTACGTCGAATTTCTCCGATTCGAAGAGAGTGTTCGCGGCGGTCGGCTACGGAGCGGCCGTTTCTACGCTGTTGCTTAAGACAACCACCCGCTATTACGGCGACCGCGTGACGTCTTTCGGAAGCTTGGGGAATGCAAACGAGGTCGCGTTTCACATCGCTTTTGGCCTGCCTTTTCTTGTGCTCTTGATGACTCGCGTAAAAGTGATTTATAAGATCGCGCTCGGTGCGGTCGCGCTGCTTTCGCTTTCTCTCTCGGCCGGAACAGCTTCACGCGCCGGCCTCATCATCATTGCCGCAATTGCCGGTGTTGCCGTCTTGAAGGTTTCGCCGGCCAATAAGTTCAAAATTCTGGGAGTGGCGCTGCTCGCCGTAGCCATCGGTTTGTCCGTCGTTGACAAGAATCAGCTCGAGCGTTACAAAACAATGTTCAGCGCAAGCGACTCGTCGGCCGAAGCTTTGTCCGCTCAAGAGTCCGCGACGGAGCGTAAACATAAACTGCAACAGAGCTTTGAGCTAACGCTGCAGCATCCCATCTTTGGCGTGGGCATGGGCGCCTTTATACCGACTGCCGCCGAGATGTCCAAACAGAGAGGAGAGCATGCGGATTGGTTGGCGAGCCACAACTCTTATACGCAGGTATCGAGCGAAACGGGCGTCCCAGGTTTCTTGCTTATTGTAAGCGTTTTTCTAGTCACTCTCAGAGCGCTTTTCAAACTGCATCGGAAGGCGCGACGGTTGCACCTGAAAGAAGTGCGGAGCATGGCGCTATGCATGCTGCTCAGTTGCATCGCTCTCACCATACATTTCTTCTTTGATGCGATTGCGTATCAGTTTTATCTACCGGTGGTCGCGGGCCTCGCGACCGCGCTCGTTTCGACGAGCCGGCCATTAATCGAAGAGGCTGAAGCGAGCAGTAGGAAGAAGGACTTGAACCTTGAAACTCACCCTGAATTTACGCCTCCTGCCGGGAAATTTTCTACGGAAATCGTTTCTGGCAATACTTATCGGCTAGGCCGTTCGCGCATTACGAACTTGAAGTGATCCGGGCCCGGGCGGATTCCTGGTAATCTGGCGGTTGGCAGCACCCTCTGCTTTTCCCCATATGGATGCCCGCTCCAGCGTTTCGGAACCGATGGCCCAGCCCTCCGCCGGCTTCACGTTGCCCTTCGAGCCACTACCCGAATTCCGCCGGAACGTGCTTGAAGAGACTGCGTTGCGCGCCGATAACCAAGGCAAACGCATCGGAATCTTTATTGTCACATTCAATGCCATTACAACCTTGAATAAAGTCCTGCGCCGCATCACGCCCGAGGTCTGGCGCAACGTGGAGCAGGTGGTCGTTTTTGATGACGCAAGCGAGGACGCGACGTATGAGCTAGCGGTGGGCATTCAGGCGATGACGAACCTCGATAAGCTTCAGGTGCTCAAGCATCAAAAAAACCTGGGCTACGGCGGAAACCAGAAGGCCGGCTATCGTTACTTCATCGAGCGAGGCTTTGACATCGTGGTGCTGTTGCATGGCGATGGTCAATATGCGCCGGAGCTGCTGTCGCACATGTATTCGCCGCTAGTGTCTGGGGACGCCGACGCGGTGTTTGGCTCGCGCATGATGAAGGATTTCGGCGGCCCGCTGAAGGGCGGTATGCCGCTGTACAAGTATGCCGGCAATAAGCTGCTAACCGCGATAGAGAATCGTGCGCTGGGGCTGAACCTAACCGAATTCCATAGCGGCTACCGGGCGTACAATCTTCACGCGTTAGCGCAGATCAAGCTCGACAAGCTTACGGACGATTTCCACTTCGACACTGAAATCATCATCAAGCTGCATCATCAGAATTTCCGAATTGTTGAGGTGCCGATACCCACGTTCTACGGCGACGAAATCTGCTACGTCAACGGGCTGAAATATGCGAAGGCGATTCTGGGTTCGGTGTATCGGTATTCAGCCACATCGCGAGCCGTACGCGCCTATCCTGAATTCGAAGAGTACTTTGTTCCTTCGCCGCTCAAGCGCAGCCTCTACTCTGCGCATTACTATGCTTTTAATCTGGTCGGGAAAGGCCAGCGCGTACTCGAGCTGGGATGCGGAAAGGGCGCGTTTGGGGCGGAAGTGGCGCGAGCCGGAAATCGCGTAGTGGGCGTGGATGCGGCACCAAAGATACCGCTTACGGCTGGCTATGAAGACGTCATTCGGGCTGACTTGGAACAGGGCCTCGGGGAAGTGACCCGCAACTCAGCTCAGGAGTTCGACCGCATTCTGATGGTTGACGTTCTGGAGCATTTGCGCGACCCCGCGAGAATTTTAGAAGATCCGAAAGCGCTGTTAGCGCCTAGGGGCAGGTTGATCGTTTCCGTGCCCAACGCTGTGAACCTGACGGTGAGGCTCATGATCCTATTCGGCCGGTTCCGCTATAGCAATCGCGGTATTCTCGATTGGTCGCATCTGCGGTTCTTCACTGCAGAGTCGGTAACCGCTCTGCTCGCACAGCATGGGTGGCGTGTAACAGCGCGCCATTACACAGTGATTCCGCTCGAACGGGTTATCCCGCTGCGTTCCGATAGCCGCCTGCTTCGATTTGGAAGCCACGTGATGCGGGTCATTACGGAGTTTATTCCGGGGCTGCTTGCGTACGAGATCGTTATCGCCGCGGAGAGAGTGTGACGTGGCCTATTTGGAATCCCAACTGTTTCTCTGCTGCGCATCGTAAATTCTTCGGCTTGCGATTCGTATAGGCGCACGTTGTGACTGAGGTGCACGTACGAGTCTCGATCCTCGCCGCTTCTCTTGTGTTAGGCGCGACAGGCTGCGCGAGTTCGCTAGACGGCGTATGGCAGAGTCAAGGGTACGGCTACATATTTGAGATTCAAGGCCCGCGCCTAAAGTCGTTTGAGGTGACGTCCACAACTTGTGTCGCGGGCTTTACGGCACGGCTCCAGAAGGTCATCACTCCAGGCCGCGAAGCAACGTTTAAGACGAATGAGAAAGATTTTTTCTTCATCCGGAGTGGTGAGTCAAACCGCACAAAGGGCGCGAGGCTACTCCATTTCGAGGGCTCCGCGTCCGACGTGCAAATAAGTCGGTTGCAGGAAATTCCAGGGATATGCGAGCCTCCGACTCCGAATACCCCGCCCGCTAACTTTGAAGTGTTCGCGCGTACGTTCGATGAACAATATATTTCATTCGGACTCAAAGGTGCGAATTGGAGAAGAATCGTGGCCGATAACCGGCCGAAGGTTACTTCTCAGACCACGCCAGCTCAGCTTTTCGACATCCTGCAGGCGATGATCGAACCCTTTCACGACGCGCACACGGCGATTAGCGCACCGAGTCTCAAGCGTGAATTCGAAGGCTTCCGGCCCGGTCGGTATAAGCTCGCGGAGGGCGAAGCCGAAAGCAGATTCAAGAAACGCGAGATGCCGATACTGCTGAATATCACAGAACGGGCGTATCTTGATGGTCCTTTAAAGAAACTATGTAACGGACAACTCCAGTACGGGCACATCGGGAAGACAACTGGATACCTCAGGATTTTGGCCGAAGGTGGGTACACGCGACACGGAGGATCCGCCGCCGACTTGGTTGCCCTCGAAAAGGCGCTTGACGATATCTTCTCCGATGCTGCGCTCCAGGCGCTTGTGCTGGATTTGCGGATAAACTTCGGTGGAAGCGATCAACTCGGCCTTGCAATTGCTTCTCGCCTGGCTAGCGACGAATACCCCGCCTTCACGAAATATGCGCGCCTTTGTTCGGCGGACCGCGATGCATGGACAGTCGGCCAAGTAAGTCTAATTCGGCCGAGTCCCCGGCCGGGCTTTCATGGGCCCGTGGTGGAGCTTATCGGTCCACTCACTATCAGCGCTGGTGAGACGTTCACACAAGCTCTGATGGGCCGCACTCCGCACGTGACGCGAATCGGAGAGAACACTCAGGGCGTATTCTCGGATGTCCTTGATCGGCGGCTTCCGAACGGCTGGAGATTCGGTCTGCCCAACGAGGTTTATCGAACACCGGAAGGAACTGCGTTCGACGGTGTCGGAATTCCTCCGGATATTAAAGTCCCGTTGTTTGCGGAAGCCGACGTCGCGGCCGGAAAAGACCCGGCTCTGATGAAAGCGATTGAGATTTTAAGGAAGCGGTAGATTCAAGTCGTTTGTTCTCGCAAAACAGGAAAATGGCGGGAACGGATGGCGGCCCAGCGTGCATGAGGCGCCTGCGCGGCAAACTTTCCAGGTTAACTGGTTGCTGGGAAGTGTTGCCCCGCGTTCTCGGCATTCCGAGGTGGCATCAGCAATAGCGGCTCTTTCGGCACTACGATCCAGCAAACCACGTAAATGATCAATCCGACCCCCGGGGGCCAAAGGGCCAGGCAGACCATCAAAACGCGCACGAGCGTGACATCAAGGCCGAGATAGCGGGCGATGCCGGCGCATACTCCAGCAATCTGGCTACCTTCGCGCGACCGGCGAAATACACGCCCTGGCGCCCCGGTTGCAGACGTGAAGCTGTCCTTCCCCGTTCCTGCGCCGCACTGCGGGCAGTAGCGAAACGCGTCAGAAAGCTCGATTCCGCAGGATCTGCAATACATGGCTCGACCTCATTTCGTATAACGCGCAAACGTGTTGAAAAGTTCCGCCGTTCTGTTTCAGTGTTGCACGGTTTCTATGGCAGGCGTCGCGCGTTCGAGGACCATAGCGCGCGCTTTTGCCAGGTCAACTTTCCCGCTGCCGAGCACCGGAATAGCCTCGACGAGGTAAAAGTTGTCGCGTTTTGGGATCCAGAGAGGCGGAAGTCCAGCGTGATTGAGGTGTTCAACGAGTTCCGCGGGGGTGACTTCCGGGCTAGTGTAAAGGACCGCGAGCCTTTCGCCGCGCCGCTCGTCAGGGATGCCAGTGACGAAGCAGGCCGTGTTTCCGAGCATCTCGCTCAGCGCATCTTCAACTCTCAAGTGCGGCACCATTTCACCGCCGATCTTGCTAAAGCGCGCGAGCCGGTCTGTGATGTAGAGGAAACCGTCTTCGTCGATATACCCGAGATCGCCCGTGACGTAGTAACCGTCTTTCAAGACCTGGTTTGTTTTTTCCGGCGCGCGATGGTAACGCACCATGCGGCTGGGCCCGTTCACCAACAACATGCCCTGTTGGCCCGCTTCAAGCGGCTGAAACGTGTCCGGCTGGACAACACGGACAGCAACTCCGGGAAGAGGGCGGCCCACGCTTCCCGCCCGCGTGCCTTCCTGCACGACGTTTCCGTCCACCACGCCGGGCGTGTTCACCGCGACGCCTGGTCCGACCTCCGTGCAGCCATAACCTGCGAGTGGCGTGATGCCAAATTTGGCGCGGAACTCTTCAGCTACTGAGTCGCGAAGCTTTTCGGCGCCGACCAGAACGTACTTGATAGAGGAGAACTGTTCGCGTGTGCATTTACGCGCGTATTGCAGGCAGAAGGTGGGCGTAGAAACCAGAAATGTCGGACGGTGTGCCTCGGCCAGCTCGCCGATGGTCTTCGCGTCCGTCGGGTTGACATGGAAAACGGCCCGGAACTGTTGAATGGCGGGAAACCACAATGCGAAGGTATAGCCGAAGGAGTGGAACAGAGGCAGCACGCCGAGCATGCAGTCACTTGAACTGAGAGGGAAAATGTCCGGTCACGGCATCGATGTTCGAAACGAGGTTCCAATGCGATAGCTCGACACCTTTCGGAATGCCCGTGCTTCCGCTTGAGAACACAATGCAGGCAATGTCGTCGGGAGCGTTGCGGACCAGCCAATGCTTCGGGGCTAACCGGGCTGCGATGAAGGCGCGGATCTTTTTGGCTTTAGTGAATTGCGGCAGGAGAGCTTCGAGATAAACCATCTCCGGCCATGGGTTCATCCCGATCTTGTCAATGAACACTCGCGAGGTGATGACGGTTTTGATATCGCATTGTTCGACGGCTGAGCGCAGGTTCTCTTCACCCGCCGTGAAGTTGAGGTTCACGGCCGTTCGGCCGGCGAGAGTCACACCAAAGTTCGCGATGGCTCCTCCGACCGAGGTAGGCAGCAGCAAACCTATATTCTGCTCGCGCTTGTGTTCCGCATCCAGCCAGTTCCGGATAAGAACTGCTGCCGTGAGTGTTTCACCAAATTTCAGTTGTTTTTTTGTTGAATCCGCAATTGCGGGCCGGGACCAATTGCGCCGGACTGCGGCAACCAGGCGATGGCCGAGCGTTGAGTGCGGTGTCTTGCGAGCGGCCATTGCCTGACTGCCCAACTCGAGCACGCGCTGGCGAATCTCGTTGGCAGAAAGAGGGCCGTATATCGGATCAGCCAGGGAGATGGTGACTTTTCTGCGCCAACTGCGCAGCCAGTTGCGCACTAATTTCGAGCCATTCGCGCTCAGCGGGTGCGCAGCGAGGCCGTCGAGATAGACAGGTATGACCGGTGTTTGCGGCGAGCATTCAATGATTCTCTCGATACCCCGTTGAAACGTCTGAACGTGTCCGGTGCGCGTCAGAGAGCCTTCCGGGAAGATGCCCACGAGTTCTCCACGTTTCAACTCAGCGCAGGCGTCGCGGAGCGCCCGTATGGTTTGCTTGGGAGATGCCGGGTTTACCGGTATCGCTTGGAAGAGTTTCAGAAAAGGGTTGAGAAGCTTCATTTCGAAATACGGCTTCCACATTAAAAACCGCACGAAACGGTGTGTCGCACAACCAATGAGCAGCGCGTCGACGTATGAGACGTGATTTGAAACCAGCAGTGCGCCGCCACGCGATGGAATCTTTTCAGATCCGATGACACGGATTCGAAACCAGATCCTGATTAGCCCCAGTATCAGAAGCCGTAGCGCGTTGGCTTGCAATACGTAGAGCACGTAGAGCGTTGCGGCGAGTGTTACTGCCCCGAGTGCGCCCAGAATGTAGGTGGATGGCCAGTGGAGCCGATCATGGAGCGCCCAGAGTATGGCGGAAGCGAGCAGCATTCCAGCCGTGTTCAGAAAGTTGTTCGTCGCGAGCAGGCGCCCCTTCTCTTGATTTCCCGCGCGCTCCTGCAGAAAGGCATTTAAAGGGACGAAGTATAACCCGCCTGAAATGCCGATTGCGATCAGCCAGCAAATCGCCCAGTCATAAGAGCGCGTAAAGCTCAAGATGACCGAAAACAAGCCGAGCAAAAGTGAACCGACCGGAACCAATCCGAGCTCAATGTGTTCGCGCGAAAACCAGCCTGCGGCGATGCTTCCAATGCCGATGCCGAGCGCGAGCGCCATGGCCAGATAACCGATGCTCGTTTCACTCGCATGCAGCGTTTCCTTACCCATGAGCAGAACAGCCATTTGGAAGAGTGCGCCGATAAACCAGAAATACGATATGCCGAAAACTGTCAGGCAAAGCGCGCGATTTTCTTTGAGGCGCAGCGCGCCGATCCAAACTTCATGAAACGGATTCCAGTGGAACGGTTCGGAAGAACCTGAAGCGGGAACGAACGGAATCTTGAGACTAGCAAGAGTGCCAATCACCGCGATTGCGAGCAGCGTTCCGCCCATCTTCCACGGTTCGTTCTTCCACAGCCCAATCAAAAACACGCCGAAGCTTGTACCGAGCACGATTGCGGCAAGGGTGGAGAACTCGACTAAGCCGTTAGCGGGCGTCAGCTTGGCTTCGGTCATCATTTCGGGCAAGATGCCGTACTTTGCGGGACTGAAAAAGTTTGCCTGGACAGCAAGGAGAAACAGGACGCCGAGCAACAGCTCGATTCGGTTCACGAGCAGCGCGGTTAGGCCGAGACCCATGGTCACGATCTCCAGCGCTTTTGTGATCTGAAGAACACGGGTCTTGCTGAAGCGGTCGGCTATCTGACCCGCGGGACCTGCGAATAATAGGAATGGCAAAACGAAAACCGCGAGCGAAATCGATAGATAGCGCGCGCCGAGCTGCCGGTTTGCCGCGATCTCGACCGCCAGGATCGAGACCATCATTTTGTAAACGTTATCGTTGAAGGCGCCGAGGAACTGAGTCCAGAGAAACGCCTGGAACCCGCCGTCTCCGAGCAGCTGGGCGTAGCGGCCGCGATTGGCTGTTATCTCAGTTTTCATGTCGCAATGAAGGCGCGTGTTCAGGCCGTAGTTCCTCCACTGTATCGAGTTAGAAGGATGGGACGCCACTCCAGCCAGTTTTCGATACGCTAAACACATGCGGTCTTGGCTTATCCCTTTTGTTGCTGGCCGGCTGCACACTCCCCGTCCGGGCGGACTTGAAAACGGTTACGAAGGTGACGATGGATGGGCACGAGAACCTCATCACTGAGTACCGGCAGCGGCGAAATGTGCGCCGGGAAAGCCTTACTGAGGCCGCCGTAGGACATCGGCCAACAGTTACGATCCTGAATCTCGACCGGAGAGGCCGAATATATTCTCGATGTTCACGCAAAGCAGTATGTCGAGTCGCCGGGCTACGATCTTCTTTTGACGCTCGCCATGTGGATCCGGCGCCCACCACGCGTCGCGGGAGTCCGGCAAAACCGTCGATATTTATATCGAGAACATTGATACCGGGGAGCGGCGGGAGATGTTCGGCCATACGGCGCGCCATCTCATTACTCGAGAACGTCACGTTGCCGGAAACGGGCGCATGCTCGCAAGACGATTCAGAAATCGATACAGACGGTTGGTATATAACGTGGCCGGAGGGAACGGCACGGTACGAAGCCTATCTCGAGGTAGCCGGAGGAGAGGTGTGCCACGACAATATCGTTTTGCATGGGAAGCGGGTGAAGAAAGGTTTTCCGGTATTGGAAACGACGACCGACGCGAGCGCAGCTTCGGCCGGTTTGCCCGCGCACATATCGTCGAGGCGTACAGAGGTGATTGAGCTCTCCGAAGAGGCCCTGGATCCAAATCTGTTTACGCCTCCTCACGATTTCAGGCGCGTGAACGCGCTTCCGGGAGAGCCTTCGATGAGCTGGACTCAACGGCTCGAGTTCGAGTGGCGGCAGATCGGGCAGTCTATCGAATCGTGGTTTGATTAGCGGGCGAGGCGCGCAGGTGTTACTGGCGGGCTGTTGTTGCAAGATCTTTCTGCATGCTGGCTGCCATCACCTTCACCATTTCGGAGATCGTCATAGGATTCCAGCCGTGCGGTTTCATAGGCCGGCCGTATTCGAAGGTTGCGCCTGCATTGGTGGTCTTCAGAAAATCTTCCAGTAAGTAGACTGCCAGGTTCAAGTAAAAGCTGTCCATGTCGCCGCAATAGAGGTGCAGCTTTCCTTTTAACTTCGGACCGAGTTGGGGCCAGTTCCGGCTTAAATACTCCCTCAGATCGTAGCCGTGATCGCGCATATAGTGCGCAACATCGCGATCGATCTTGCCCGAAAGCTTGTCCCACAGGGGCCGCGGATAGCCGTCCTCGCCTACAGGTCCGTAAACGGCTTCCCAAGCTTCGAATTGCTGGCCAGAGCGGCCATGACTGCCCAAGACTTCCTCGAGCTCGGCTCATGCCTCGCATGCGTCTCGATCACTTGTCCCTCGGGCGTGCGCATCATCGGCCGTTCAGGGATGGCGTATTCGAAGCCGGGCACCTGAAACGCGCTTGGGTCCTCGTAAATGTTTACGAGCTGGTAGCGGCGAAAGTCGACCGGGTCGGGAAAGAAGGTCCAGGTGCCGTCGAAGAAATCAGGATGGTAGACCTGGAGCGCGAGCGATTCCCAACCGCCCGTCGAGCCGCCGACCAGAGTGCGGGCGAGCGGGTCCCGCATGATCCGGAAATGCTCTTCGAGGTAGGGGATCAGCTCATGAAGAAGTGCGTCGCCGTAAGGACCGTTATTCGCCGAGTTCACTGCGTAGGAGTCGTCGAAATAGGGAGTGGGGTGCTGAAATGTGACAACGATGACACGCGGGAAACCCGGCGTGATCCACTGCTTGTAGAACTCATAGCCTTCGCGGTGTCCGGAAGCGGGCTCATGATCGGTGAAGCCGAAGGGCGCCCGAAGGTTGAAGTGGTCTTGCAAATAGATGACCGGATAGCGCTCTTGAGGATGCTGATCATAGATCGTCGGGTAGCAAAATTGTCGCACCGACATACATCGGACAGCCCCAGAATTGCGAAACCAGCTTGCTTTCGATTTTTATGCGCTTCACCCACTTGCGTATCGGGGGGAACTTCGACTGGAGGAATGATTTGATCGAGCTCCAGCTTCGACGGTGCCGCTTGAGGCGGGATCGAAGTGAATGCGCTGCGGCTTGCTATAGAGATTGCCGGGCGAGCGATTGAACTGTTGTCCCTCCCAATGATCCATGTGGACCCAGATGGCGTGGCCGTCGGAGCGGTGGACCTGTGTGTAGACATTGATGAGAGCTTGCGCGTAGTAATCGCCTGCCGGAACGCTTTCGAGACTCTTGACGGGGTAGCCAAGGGCTGTTCGATCGAGCGTCGCGGATTGCCCCGGTTTCAAATCCGAGACATCGCGGCCGAAAATCAAGGCCGGCGAGCGCCACGAACCAGCCTCGAGCCTCGGTTCAGGCGTATCTTTCTTTGCAAGGATCAGGAACACGCGGCCTGTAAGGGCCTGGCTGTGTACAGAAGCGGGAAATGAAATGTCCAGTCGCGCGGCATCTGTTCTTTGTTGGCTGCCTAACAGCGGCAGAGAATACAAGCAGGCAATGGCGGCGATGGCCAGGATGGAAGTATGTGTTATTGCGCTCACGTCTTCGGAGTCTACACGATAGGTGCAGGACGTGTGCACCAGTTCCGCGGTTTTAGCGGCGGTGAAATCGATCCCGGTGAAGTCAGAGGCGCGCTGCGATTGCGATTTAAATTACTCTCAAATAAGAAAAAATGGGCTTGCTAAAGCACACAAGCCCTAATAAATAAGGGAACGTTTTTAATAATTTGGCTGACAGCCGAGATTTATACAACTAGTAAAACTTCAGAAATTACACCTGAATTTCACAGTGTGAACGTTAAGTCGGCTTGCAATTAAGTAGTCGTGCGCCGGTTATTGCGGTTGCGGTGCCGGAGGAGCGGTGGGCTGTGTTTCGGCTGTCGGCGGCACTCCGATTTTTACGCCGATCACTTCTCCTGAGACGACTAGCTCAACACGGCGGTTGAGCGCACGGCCTTCGCGCGTGTCGTTTGAGGCGACTGGATAATTTTTCCCATAGCCGATAGCTGTAATATTCTGCGGATTTACGCCTTGGCTGGTAAGAAATTCGCGTACGGTATTAGCGCGCTGCTCGGACAAACGTTGGTTCAATTCATCGCTTCCAGTGATATCGGTATAGCCTTCGACCTGCAGATTCAGCCCGGGATGAGAGAGCACGATTCCGGAAATTTTGGCCAGTTTTTCGCGGGCGGGTTCTTTGAGCGTGTACTTTCCGGTATCGAATAACACATCACTCATATTTACGACCAAGCCGCGGGGCGTCTCGCGCGTTTGCAGAACGGCATTGAACTGTTGCAGGAGCTGTTCGCGCAAGGCGTTTTTCTCGGCTTCCGCTTGTTGACGCATACGGTCTGCCTCGGCGGCAGCCTGCTGGGCCTTTTCGGCTTCGGCAGCAGATTGGGCACGGGCGGCATCGGCTTCCGCCTTGGCCTGCTCAGCAGCTTGTCTTTGTTGAGCTTCCTGCTGGGCCTGTTGTTCGGCGGCCTGCCTTTGGCGAGCCGCCTCGTCGGCCTGCTGCTGAGTGGCGGCCTGACGTGCGGCAGCTTCCTGGCGTTCCTGCTGAAGCGCCAGATCCCGTTGCCGTCTCAGAGAGATGATGCGCGCATCTTCTGCCTTCTGAACGGCTTCTCTCGCTGTCATGATCGCCGGCTTCCATTGCTTACGCGCCTGGTAATCCTGAGCCTGGTTTAGAAGACTCACAGCATTTTGGAAGGTCTCGCCTCCGTATTGGTCCGCTTTGGCATACTGCGCGATCTGGATCGCATTCTGTGCTTCGTAGAGCTCGAGTGGACTCTTCTTGTTTGAATCCAAAATCACAGGATGCAACTGTGAAGCAGGAACGTGGTAGGTGTATTCTCCGCGCGAAAGCAGCTCGTATTTCGCGTTTACGTATTCAACCTTACCCTTTGTGTCTTCGCGTACAATATTCTCCATCACGACCACGTCACTCGGCTGCCGGACAGCGAAATAAGGCTCGGCCGTAATGATCAATCCGAATGACTGAAGCTCGGTCGTTATGGTGCCTTTGAAATTGCCGCTCGAATCGAGAACCACTTCGCCCAAGTTTGCGGCGTGGCCGTCGGGCGTGATCGCCCAGAGCACGTAGGTCAGAAACTCTGGTCCGAAGGTGGTAGCGGATGGAAGCCCCTTCACGTCGAGTTTGATTTCCATGTGTCCCAGGCGGCTGTTGACGTCGGCAGTCCCTTTCGCGGTAGGCGCGAGCGACGTGCCTTGAAAGTTGACCTTCGTCCAGCCGCTGCGGTTGCGATAACTGATCGCGACCGTCGAGCGAGATACTACCTGTACTCGGAAAATGGGATTAGGGCCGGTTTGCGCCGGCTGTTGCGTATTGGACTGAGTCGGATTTGGTTCTTGACCGAGTAGAACAAACGGTAAGGACGCGGCTATTATGAGGACGAAAGCTTTCATCGAACAATAAATAGCACGGGAAGTACCAAAACGTAAATCCTGGAATTTGCAAGACGTTTTCTTTGTGGCCGGCGAAGCCAGCCGCGGATTATGCAAAAAGGACCGGCAACGATGTCCGAGTAAGATCGTTATTGTGACTCCGCCCTGACCCAGAGGCGACGCGAGGCGAAGCACACGCGACGGCTTGCGTCACCGCTGCTCCCGATTTTTTTGATCGTCGCCGTAGATGTTCTCGGCTTTACGATTATTCTTCCGTTGCTGCCTTTCTATTCCGAGCGGCTGGGCGCTACGCCTACGGTTGTGGGCGAGCTTGTATCGACGTATGCGATATGCCAGTTAATCGCGGGGCCGATCCTGGGACAACTGTCCGACCGGGTGGGCCGGCGGCCGGTTCTGTTGATCAGCCAAGCTGGGACGCTCGGCGGGTTTTTTGCTGCTCGCGTTCTCGACCCACGTTTGGATGTTGTTTGTCGCTCGGATGATCGATGGAGCGACAGCGGGGAATCTCACCATCGCGCAAGCGTATATAAGCGATGTGACGCAGCCCGAAAACCGCGCGAGATCGTTTGCGGTGATTGGGATCGCCTTCGGCTTGGGATTCCTGGTGGGCCCCGCGATATCAGGTTATTTGGCGGGCTTTGGATACCAAGCGCCGATTTTCGCCGCATCCGGTCTTTCCTTCACAACCATTCTTTGCACGTTTTTCATTTTGCCGCGGCACGAAGTCATTCATGAGCATAATGCGGCTGAAGATCCGGGTCCGGGCGGCCGCCGTTTGTCCCTGATTTCGTGGGGACAGTATCGAAGATACTTTCGCGACCGGGAGCTGGCGCGGCTGCTGATGCAGTGGCTGTTGTTCTCGTTTTCCTTTTCCACGTTTGTATCGGGCTTTGCGCTTTTCGCCGAGCGGCGGTATCAGTGGAACGGACATGCCGTAGGTCTCCGGGAGGTCGGTTACATATTCGCGTTCAATGGATTCCTCGGGATCATCATGCAAGGCGGCATGGTGGGCCGAATGGTGAAGTGGATGGGCGAGCGCAAAGTGGTTCGGCTCGGATTCATCACAGCGCTTGGTGGGCTATGCCGCTGTCGGACTTACAAGAACCGTTGGCCAACTACTGTGGGTGATCGGATTGTCGTCCGTAGGTGGTGCCGGATTACGGCCCGCGCTGACGAGCCTGGTTACTCAGAAGGCAGGCAAACGCGAACAAGGTGTCATCATAGGCCTTACCCAGTCTTTAACCTCCATTGCCCAGATCGCAGCCCCGATTATTTCCGGGATCCTGATCGACCATCGATTTTTGACTACGTGGGGAATCTGGGCCGGCTTGCTTTCAGGATCCGCATTGTTTTTCGGGCCGCGAAATCAAACGCTCCTCTCCCGCGCCCCTTTGAAAAGTTCCGGAGAGTTGCTGAATCTCCGAACGCTCGGAGTGGGTCCTGATTTCGTTCTTCGGCTACGTCGCGGCATTGTCGCCGTGGTTCCGGGACCGTCCGGTGCTTCGATATCAGCCTGTGATCGTGCTCGCGATTGTGTGCGCATTGCTGGCGGCTCTGTTCATCCGCGGAGCGCACGCGTTTTGCGAAGGTCGTTGGAGCGGTTCGCGATTGGTTGCCGCTCGTATTAACCCTGGGAGCGTTCCGCGAAATGGAACTCTTCCTTCCGGTGCATTTTACGCATACGTTTGAAGCCGCCTGGATTCGATGGGACGCTCTGCTGCTCGGCGAATGGCATGTGCGCCGCATGATCGAGAGCTTCGGAAGCTCGATCCCGTTTTGGCTTGAGCTTTGCTATCTCCTGGTATACGGAACCGGTTTCTTCTGTGTGGCGCTGCTTTATCTGGAGCATCGGCGAGCGGAAATAGACCGGTTTTTGACGGTTTATTTGATCGGCACGCTGCTAGCTTACGCTCTTTTCCCATACTTCCCGTCGGAGCCGCCGCGGATCGTCTTTCCGAGCATTGATCAGCCGCACGTGACAACATGGGTCCGTCAACTGAACCTTTGGATCCTAAAGGTTGGGACGATTCATGTGGGAGTGTTTCCGAGTGCGCATGTGTCGTCAGCGTTTTCGGCAGCCTGGGCCATGTTTGTCGTCATGCCACACCGCAAGCTGTTTGGGTATGCGCTGCTTTTCTATGCGTTAAGCGTGTCGCTTGCGACTGTTTATGGCCGATATCACTATGCGGCCGACGTGCTTGCCGGCTTTGGAGTTAGCCTAATACCAGGATGGCTGTGTTGGATAATGCGCAGGCGGAGGGCGACGCCGGGGGAAAAGACCGCGCTCCACAACTTCTAAGGCGGGTTCTTCGCCATCCCGCGAGACTAGTTGTCATCAGGCAGGCAGGCATGACCAGGTCGCCGACTGTACGCCTTTTGTTTGGTCTGCTGGTGACGTTAGCAGCGGTTACCATCTTCTCGTGGTACGCACTGTATCAGCTAAACGGGCTGCGTAAGCTGCAGACCGATACGATCGATTTGAATCGCCACGATTCGCTGCTGTTGTTGCGCGTCCAAAATGACCTGAACGCTCTGGGGTCGGCATTGCGTGACATGACGGAGGCGCAACCGCGTTCGGATATCCCGAAATATCGAGGCGAGTTTGCCCAACTCCGGTCGGACTTGGATGAAGCGATTCAGGCGGAAAGCCAGTTGGCTCCTGTGACCAGGCGGCCCGATAAACCAACTCAGCTTCTCGGGTCGCTCAAGCATTTTTGGCAGACTTCTGAACAGGTATTCGCGACGGCCAAAGCGGGACACGAGGGTGCGGCAAACGAGCTGGCATCCACACAGCTCTCGGCAGAGCAGCTGCTGCTGGCGGCACAAGTTTCTAAATTGCTCGAACGCAATAACGAGGCGGAAGAGCGCGCCGATGAAAAGGTAGCTTCCATCTACGCCGGCGTTGAGCGAAATATTTACGCATTCTTGGCGGCAATGCTGGTGGCGATAGTCGTAACTACGCTCTATCTGATTTACTCGAATCGCCGTATCTTCGATCAAATCGAATCGCTTTCGCAACAGCGCCGCGTTCTGGCCGCACAGCTCATCACTGTGCAGGAGGAGGTGCTACGATCCGTTTCCCGGGAATTGCACGATGAGTTTGGCCAGATCCTCACAGCCATTGGAGCGATGTTGGCGCGGGCCGAGCGCAAAGGGGTGCCTTCGGAGTCCCCGCTGCGCACAGAGCTGAGTGAAGTTCGTGAGATCACGCACCACACCCTGGAAAAGATGCGCAGCTTGTCCCAGATGCTTCATCCGGCGGTTCTCGACGACTACGGGCTTGCGAAGGGAATCGAATGGTATACCAACGTTTTTCAGCGTCAAACCGGTATTCAGGCGAGCACAATCATACGAGGCGAGCCCATGCCGTATCACTGGGCAGTCCGCCACCCATTGTTTCCGGATTGTTCAAGAGGCGTTGAACAATGCCGCGAAACACTCGGGCACTAAACTGGCTGAGGTAGAAATGATTTTTTCGCCCGACCTTTTAACGGTGAATATAAGGGATTTTGGCCGTGGCATGGCTCCGGAAAAATCGCGTAAACTGGGCCTTGGCTTAATCGCCATGCAGGAGCGCGCCGACTTGGTCGGGGGGAAACTGAACTTCTCGTCAGTTGTCAATGCAGGGCACTACGGTATCGCTCGAAATGCCGCTACGGCGAGAGGAGCCGGTCTCCGAAACGGTGGAGAATGAAAGTATGGGAGGTGTAGTTGCTGCCAGCCATGAGTGAAACGATTACGGTTCTTCTTGCAGACGATCACAGCCTGGTGCGCAGGGGCTTCCGCCGGCTTCTCTCGGACGATGAGCAGATGAACGTTGTCGGTGAGGCGAGCAACGGCGTGGAAGCGATAAAGCTCGCTTATGAGCTGAAGCCGAGAGTTGTCGTAATGGACCTCTCGATGCCCGAGCTGGATGGAGTGCAAGCCACCAAGGAGATCGTGAAACACCTGCCTGGCACGGAGGTGCTGGTGCTCAGCATGCATTCAGAGGACAATTATGTCCGAAACGCATTCGATGCGGGCGCGAAAGGATATCTGCTGAAAACCGCTATTGATGTCGATCTGGTCGGCGCTATCAGAGCAGTCGCGGCGGGCGAGCGGTTTATCGGATCTGGCCTGAAATATGTGGCTCAGGAGCGTGATGACGAATTGAGCAGGCTCACAGGGCGAGAGAAGCAAGTGCTCCAGCTAATTGCGCAGGGGAAATCCAATAAGGAGATCGCAACTTTATTGGATTTGAGCGTCAACACCGTGTCGGTGCATCGCGCGAACCTGATGGAGAAAATGAATATTCACCGTACGGCTGAACTGGTCCTATTTGCGATCCGCAAGGGCTTGGTCGCGCCGGGATAACGAGCTTAGTATCGAGTCCTTGCGGATTTTGCGTCAGCAGCGGCCTTCTTTTGGGCCTGAAGCTCACGCGCTTTGGCGTATTTCTTCTGGAACCGGTCAACCCTTCCTTCGGTGTCGACCAGCTTCTGACGGCCCGTGAAGAAGGGATGGCAACTGGAGCAAATTTCGACTCGGAGGTCGCCTTTGTGAGTCGAACGCGTGCGGAACGTAGAGCCGCAGGCACACGTCACATTTACTTCGTCATAAGCGGGGTGAATCCCTGCTTTCATAGCCTTGGAGTCCTTTCGAAAATCAGGTGGGAATACTTCAGTTTAACATGCAAAACCCCGCACGACAGCGCTTTGGGCACTGGGAAGCGGGGCCTTGCAAACAAGCCTTACGGCTACACTCTAGCTACGTTACGCGCGACGGGGCGGCCGGTCCACAGGAACTTCGGCCTCGTCACTGAACGAAACCTGAACGTACGAACGGCGACTTTAAGAGTCGGCCACCTCGCGCGTGATTTGCATGCTACAGTCACTACCAGAATTCATTTCGACTGGACCACCTCCTTTCTCAGTGATATTTCCATCTTATAAATTGCGTTTCTGATGTGTCAACCGATACCGCAAAGAGGGTTCCGGATTCCGCGATAGATCCACAAATCCGCGAGTGGGTGCGCGGCTTTCTGTTGGCGGTGTTCTGGTAGGAATGCTGGGGTCGCTTCTCGTAGCCTGGCAGTACCACATTGAGGCTGCGCCTGAGCTGATTGGCTTGCATTTTCTGGCGCTCGATGCCGGTTACGTAATCGGTTCGGGAATAGCGCAGCGAATCCTCAGACGCGTTTTCCGGTTCGCTCAGTTGCGCTATGTCGCGTGCGCGGTCGCCGCTGCGAGTCTGCTTGGATTGTCGTTTGTTGTGCCGCCAGTTTTACCCATCTGGCGGATCATCGGCCTCGCGTTTGTAGGTCTTTCGGGAGGCGGTCTAGTGACCGCCCTTCTATATGGGGCGGAGTCCTACTATCACAAGGCGCCAGCAGCGGCCGCCAGCTTATCCGGAGTGCTGTTCGGATGTGGTTGTTTATTGGCAACTTTGCTCATCGCGATTGACGTATTTCGCCGGTTCGGTTCAGATTGAGACAGCGGTTTTGGCGATCATCCCCGTGGTCTATTTCGTGATCTACGCAAGCAGCCGGCATCCGGAGCGGGCTTATCGCCGACTCAGCAACGGCAAGAGTTCGCGGCGCGCAGGAGTTTGCAGGACCTGCACAGCATTCCAGCGGTGTTGTTCAGTCTGCTTCTGTTTTTTCAGTTCGGCAACGAGTGGGCCATCGCGGGATGGCTGCCCGTATTTTTGATTCAGCGTCTAGGAAGCAACCCGGAGTGGGCCATCTTCGCGTTCGCAGTTTACTTTGCCGCGCTATTAGCTGGGGAGGCTTGCCGCCCGCCGCTTGCTTGGGCATCGTAAACCATAAACGGCTGCTGCTTGCGGGCGTTGTTTTTGCGATGCTCGGCTATTTGCTGCTGAGTTTCACGATTTCCTTGCTGGGTGCATTCGTCGGGATCATTGTCATCGGAGCGGGTTTCGGTCCGGTGTACCCGATAGTAGCCGAGAACCTGGACGAGCGCTTTTCTTATCATCCAGGTCTTTACAACGGGATTTTTTCGATCGCGATGACTGGAGCGATGAGCGCTCCCTGGCTTCTCGGATACGTAGATGCATATTTCGGCATACGTTACGTCATGTTCGTGCCAGCCTTGGGATCGGTTGCAGTGTTTATTATTACTCTGCTGATCATGCTTGAGGCGCATTTCATGGGCGGAGGAGGGGACCGCCTTCTCGGCCGGCTAATCCAGCGACCGTGATTATCAATTGAACAGCCGCGACTACTTCCGTTTGCTCATGTCGGGTTTCCAATCGAGCGGCGGCCATCCAGGTGGCCAGATCGCCGGAGCGTACGAGGCGTTTTTCCGCCATTTCTGCACTTCATCGCTCCATGCCGGTTCCGAGGCGCTCACTTGAATGAAGTAATTGCGGTACTCGAGAGCTACCCCACGCCAACGAGCATCCAACCAGGCACACAGCCACTGCCCGCACGACGGCCCGGGGGTGACCATCCGACGCGCTCAAAACCAACAGTAGAAAGGCCAGAGCAGGCAGCGAGGCATACCGGGTGGAGGGAATGCCTAGCAGCGCCGTTCTCGCCGTGAAAGACGCAAGAAGCAGGAAAGTTGCTGATCAGCAGCATCTGCTCGGAGGCTCTCTTCTTCGCCCAAAATGTCTTTACCGATATACCAACCAGCAGCATGCAAAACCATGCTGCCGTAATCACCTGGCCGCCTCTCGGGACCGCAAATGATTTCAGAACCGCATCGGTCAATCCAAAGAATCTGCAGAAGTACATCGAGTTGTCGCCGAGGAAAGCCGAGACTACTTGGAAATAGAAGACATTTACAACTGCGCTATCCCAGGTAAATGACTGGCTTCGTATTCCTTCGGTACCCGAATGTATTTCGAAAATGAATAAGCCGAGATCGATGAGGCAGCACCGGCTAATATGCCTGCATGGACCAGCCGCTCTCGTTCGCGATAAAGAAAATAGGAAAGAGCGAAGATCGGGGCGAGCACGGGAGCGTAAGGGCCTGAAAGACCACAGAACAGGACAACCCACCGGAAAAACCAGCTCTTTCTGTTCGACCAGCCTGACATGTCTTCAAAAAGAATGACGAGCGCTGCGAGTCCGGTCCAATTCTTGGTGTGGAGAATGGTAAACCAAATTTCGCCGTAGTTCGTGGCGGGAACCAACATAAGCAGGCAGCCAGTTGCGACGAGAAAACGTGTGCGGAACAGATGCGATTTGCCGTAAATGAGAATAGCGAAGGGCAGGATTTGGACAGCAAACGAGAAATACGTCGTGACGAATGGCGCGTATTCGAGGCCGATTGTCTTTGAAACCATCGCAGCAATTACGGCCGGAACGTTCGCGGTAAGCAGGTAGTAGCCCAACGACGGCCGCGACCACAAGAGACCCTTCAGCAGGCTGTGCTTTAGCGCATACGCGAGATAGAATGATTCCTCTGCCCAAATTCGCGGATGGACCAGTAGCATCGGTCCTTTAAGTGCGATCAATACAATCACGAGTGAAAGCAGAATGGGTCTGTAGTGCGCGACAACGGCAACGGACAGAGAGCGCAGGACGGCACGGTTATGCTTGACCATCACGCCGCTTGAACCCATGAATCGAGGTTACCTTGCGCTCGACTTAGGCGCGGAGAGCGGGCGCGGCATGTTGGGGCGCATCGCCGGCCGAAAGATCGAGCTGACGGAATTACATCGCTTTGAGAACACTCCCGTGAGGCTGGCAAACGGGCTGTATTGGGACACACTGCGACTTTTTCACGAGATTTGCGAGAGTATCCGTGCTGCGGGCAAAGTTTCGGAACCTCTGGGCGGAATCGGAATCGATACGTGGGGGGTAGATTTTGCCCTCATAGGCGAGGACGGTTCATTGCTCGAGAATCCGCGCCATTATCGCGATGCGCGAACACGCGGCGTACCGGCGGAAGTGTTTAGAACTATTCCGCGCGATGAAATCTTCCGGCAGACCGGCGTCCAGTTCATGGAAATCAACTCGCTGTATCAGCTTTACGCTTTGCGCCGCGACTCGCCGCAGTTGTTGGGGATTGCGTCCAAGCTACTGTTTATGCCGGATCTCTTCAACTATTTTTTGACCGGGGCGCTTAGGTCAGAGCGAACTATCGCCAGCACGTCACAGTTCTATGATCCCGTCCACCAGTGTTTCGCGAAAGATATGCTGGCGAAGCTGGGTATCGATACCAGCATATTGGCCGAGATCAGCGATGCCGGGGACGAGCTTGGAGGCGTGTTGCCGAGTATCGCCGAGCATTGCGGACTCAAACAGAAGACAGTTGTTTATGCGACTGCATCGCACGACACTGCGTCAGCGGTCGCCGCAGTGCCGGCATCCTCCAGCGGGAACTGGTGCTATATCAGCTCCGGTACGTGGTCCCTGATGGGAGTCGAGCGCGATCAGCCGGTCATCAATGATGAATCGCGTCAGGCGAACTTCACAAACGAGGCCGGCGTCGGAGGCACGATTCGATTCTTAAAAAATATCCCCGGATTGTGGTTGCTCCAAGAATGCAGAAGGGCGTGGGGCAGAGCCGGGCAAGAGTATTCATACGCTGAATTGATGGAGCGCGCGGCAGTGGCAAACCCGTCCGCGACGATCCTCGATCTGGACGAATTCAACTCACCGGGAAACCATCCCGAGCGCATCGTTGAATACTGTCGTCAAACGGGGCAACAGGAGCCTTCGGATACCGGATCGATGGTCCGCGTTATTCTCCAGAGCCTTGCCAAGCGGTATCGAGAAGTTTTGGACTCACTCGAGAGGCTTACCAACCGGCCGATCGAGGTGGTTCACATTGTCGGCGGTGGCTGTCGCAATAGATTGCTGAACCAACTCGCTGCGGACTTCACAGGCCGGCGTGTGATCGCCGGACCCGCCGAGGCGACTGCGATCGGCAATGCTCTTACGCAGGCGCTTGGAGCAGGGGAGATCAGCTCCCTTGAGGAGATGAGAGATGTCGTAACGAGTTCGTTTGAAGTGGAGGAGTTCACGCCCGGTCCGTGACCGCTTCGCATGAAGAATTTCTGCTTGTCAATTAAGGGATCTACCGCTACATCGAAAAAGCCCACCATCATTTCGGCCCAGGTTTGCTCACCCCAGGTCACAGCGGAATCGGGGTCGGGATTGTGCGGATTGTTCTTCGAGTTGTCGAAGGTCGCTACGGCCTGCAATGTCGTGCCTGCCTTAAGTGCGAGCGGTTGCGCCAGCCGGTAACTGAGCTGCCAATAGAAATCGTAATGCGGGATGCGCAATAACGTCTGAACTTTTCCGCCGGGCTCGACCATGTTGTACTCGAAGGTTTTGCCGCGCAGGTGCATATGCGGAAAAAAGCTGAGCAACAGCGCATCGTTCGGCAATGTGCCGTGCACTTCCACACGATGGTCCGGATCACCGGGGGGAATCAGGAAACGATCATTGGTCAATTGCAGCGTGATTACGCGTTTTGTTGGCGCTTGCTTTGCGAACACCAGCCCGATACTGGTCCTGTCTTCTGTCGCATGTCCGTGTGTTGTGTAATGCATCTGAAGCACAATGTCGGATCCGGCGGGCAGCAGTTTCGCGAAGTCGTCGGGCCATTGGTCGGGGGAGCTTCCGGGCGCGTAGACCAGCAGAATATCGCTCGTGGTCCACATTGCATCCCTGCGCTGAGCTTCCGTCGCGAGATCGTTGGCGCTGAAGGGAACGCCGACCGGAGCCCCGCGCAGCCATGATGATTTGGGATCGCGAATGTATGCAACAGCGTGATGTACAACCATTCGGTTGCCGGGGCGGATCTCCGACATACGAACCCAGCGGTCTTCTTTGAAATGGGTCGGAATGATGATGTACTGATACGGCACGTCGCCATCAGCCAGGTATTGAGACGGCGCGTGGCATCTCGAAGACGGCGTCCGGCTTCTCAATGTTCCAGCCGTGTGTCCAATGCACCGGTGGAGGAGCATCGCGCGGGTCACCTTCGGGGGCGTGCGCGACAACCCACTCAGAAATTGTCGCGATCTGATCAGGACTCAGCGAAGGATCGTTTGAAAAGCGGCCATAGCGCGGATCGGCAAACCAGGGCGGCATGGTTTTATCTTCGGTGACCTGGCGTATGACACCAGCGAGCGGACGCACTTGCTTGTAGGTCTCGAGTGCCATGGGCGCCATCTCGCCCTGCCGGTGGCAGTCTTGGCATCGCGACTGAAGAATCGGCAAAACGTCTCTATAGAACGTGGGTGGACCGCCGGCAGCGTATAGCGATAACGGAATCCAGCCCAAAAGCAGATACTTCGAAACGCGCTTCAAAACTATAAAGGGAGGCTCGGCCAACGCGGCTCTCGCTTCTGTTTGAAAGCGGTGTAGCCTTCCTTAAAATCCGTGCTGTCCATCAATCTGATCCTCAACGCAGTTGCCAACTCACCCGCCTGCTCCCACGATTTGTCTCGAGAGTCTCTCACATATTGCATGCCGGCCGTGACGGCGAGCGGACTCGCTTTCGCAATGTCGCGCGCAATGGCGGCGGCGCGCTGAGCCGCTTCCGCCGGTGGGCAGATGTGGTGCACCAATCCCCAATGTAGGGCGTCGTGGCTCGAGAATATACGCGCAGTGAGACTAAGTTCGAGTGTGCGGCGCGCGCCGAGAGCAGCTTCAACGGCGCGGTACACCAGAAACGGCCACAATCCAATGCGCATTTCGGTTAAAGCAAATACTGCGCCTTCGGATGCCACGACGCAATGGCCCTGCGCTACGAGGCCCAGGCCTCCGCCCAGTGCAGGCCCATTCACACACACGATGATGGGCTTCAGAGAGTTTGCGCCCGCAGTAAAGAGCTCTTCATGAACTTCAGCGAGATCCGCGCCCGTGGCCCCGATGGCCTCATCCAGATCCATTCCCGCGCAGAAGACTTGCCCCGTCGCGCTGATCAAAATCGAGCCAACGTCATCGCGATGTTGCGCGGACGCGATGGCTTCAACGATCTTCGAACACATCTCCGAATTCAATGCGTTCCGTTTGTCCGGCCGGTTCAGGGTCACATGCAAGATCCGGCCTTTGTGTTCAATCAGCAAGTTCATCGGGAGCCACCTCGATTTCCATCTTTAGAAGAGCCGCTCCATGCGTTTTGCCCTGTGCATCGGTACGCAACGAAATGGTGCCGCCACCGTCAAGGGCTTGCTCCATGACAAAATTAAGTGCAGCCAAATTCGGCAGCTCGTAACGCGTCACGCCGCCAGCCACAAGCTCACCGAAGTGTTGCTTCACGCGCTCAGCGCTGACTTCACGGACCAGAATCGGATAGTAGCAAGGCTTCGTAGCGATGAGTCCGATGTTCGAAACATCACCCTTATCGCCGGAGCGAGCATGTGCGATACGCGACAGCCGAAGCTTCATTCGATCACCTCGATTCGCGTCGATACTGCTTCGCGTGGGACGAGGGCAGGCCAGTAAGCGACAATTTCGCGCACTTGTGGGCGTCCTTCACCATAGCCCGTTGCCGTGGGCGGTCCATTCAGCACGAGTGGAATTACTTCGCGGGTGAATCTTTCGAGCGCGATCTTTTCCTTGCCGCGCGCGCCGATTCGCAGTTGCACTTCCGCGGGTTCCGGAATCGCAGGCGCCAGATGGGCGTGACAAGCGTTAACTCCAAAAAATTCGGTGTGAAGATTTTCGAATCGAAGATTTAAATCCCTGAGCCTCTCGCGCACGATTTCGTCTGCTATGCGAGCTTTGGCAAGCGCGTCAGGCGCGGAGTATACAAGTGTTCCCACGGCTTTCCAACCGTAGTGATAGGATACGGAAACTTTCAGCTTCTCGGGCCGCGCGCTTCCAGTCACATTACGGATGCGCACCCGGTCCGGGCCGTCAGCCGAGAGTTGGATGCTTGTAAAATCAGCCACTACGTCCGGCGTCATGTAGGAACGCGGATCGCCGATTTCGTAAAGCAGTTGTTCCTTCACCGTCGCTTGTGTCACGCGGCCGCCCGTGCCTGGATGTTTGGTGATCACCATCTCGCCGTTCGCTTCTGCCTCGATAACGGGATATCCGATGTGAGCGAAATTCGGAGTTGATTGCCAGTCGAAATGGCAGTTTCCGCCAGTCGCTTGGGTTCCACACTCAATGACGTGTCCCGCTGCAATGCCGCTTGCAAGCAGATGCCAATCATCCGCTTTCCAACCGAATTCATGAAGCATCGGAGCGAGCGCCAGTGCCGCGTCGGCACAACGGCCGGTCAAGACGACGTTCGCTCCGGTTGCCAAAGCTTCCGCCAAAGGAAATGCGCCGATGTACACGTTCGCACTCTGGATATCGCTCCGAATGGCCGCGATCGGCCCGTTCGTGTCTATGTTCCGCAGCTCGTTCCCTGCCGCAATAAGCTCATCGATGCGGTCCAAAATGTCGTCGCCGAGCACAACCGCGACCTTCAGGCCGGGCGCCAGCCGCAGCACTTCACGTGCGCAGGCAATTGGATTCACGCCGCCGGCGTTCGCAATCACCCGGACATTCTGATCCTGAATGCGCTTACGCAGCCGGCCGATGAGCGGTGGAAAATCGCGCGCATAACCGAGGCTAGGGTCGGCCTTGCGCTGCTTCTGCAGAATCGACATCGTGACCTCGGCGAGATAGTCGAGAGTTAAAAAATCCAGCGGTCCCCCCTCGACCAACCTTATAGGCGCTTCCAGCCAGTCTCCCCAAAAGCCTTGTCCATTTCCGATTCGAATCATACTCGCCGCCCAGAGGGGCTTCGCGCTTCACACATCAGCGCGCGAGAGTGTTGTCCGGCGTTCGTGACGTCCACTCATGTTCAGATGCGAGTAGCTGGAGCGGTAAGTGCTCTGGCTTTTCATTTGCACAGGCCGCCTCGAATGAAAATTCCAGAACCTGCCGCGTGTCGGCAGGATCGATCAGTGCATCGCAGTGACCGCGAGACGCCGCATATTTTGCGTCCAGCCAGCGCTCATAATCCGCGCGCGTCTTGTCGATTTTGACTTCGAGATCCTTCGGTACCGGCTGGCCCGCAGCTTTGAGCTTGTCGAGTTCGGGACCGAAAATCGCTTGGACGGCTGAATCTCCCTCCATCACGCCGATACGGGAGGTCGGCCAGGCGAAGGTGAAATTGGGATCGAAGCCTTGTGCTGCCATTGCGTAGTACCCGGCGCCGCTTGCATGATTAATCGTAAGCACGACTTTCGGCACGGTAGCGCACGCCATCGTCTCGACCATCTCCGCACCAGCGCGAATAATTCCAGCGGTCTCCGCTTCCACTCCCACCATGAATCCCGACACATCTTGCAGATACAGCAACGGCGTCCGATGCCGCTCCGCGTTTTCGACGAAATACGCGACCTTGCGAGCGGATTCGGTATAGACAATGCCGCCTACGCGAGGACCGGCTTGCGTCTTCAAGAATCCACGCCGGTTCGCGATCACCCCGATATTTCGCCCGCCCAGTCGCGCTGATGCGCATAAGAATTCAGGAGCATAGTCGGGCTGAAACTCGAGGAAATCGCCAGTATCGAGGATACGATCGAGCACATCTTCGATTTGATACGGCAGGCGATGATCAGGCGGAAGCACGTCGTATAAACCAGCCGGGTCGAATTTCGGTTTGTTGCCGCTAAGTGCAGGAGGCGGCTGCAGGCAATTCTCGAAACT
Source organism: uncultured Acidobacteriaceae bacterium (assembly GCA_963803455.1). GTDB lineage: Bacteria > Acidobacteriota > Terriglobia > Bryobacterales > Bryobacteraceae > Bog-105. Next base: position 807,558 of record CAWDMK010000001.1, read on the forward strand.
GCTGCCGGATCAGATCGATACAGCCTTCATCGTTTGCAGCGCGATAATGCGCGACGCCACTCACCGCAGTGTGCATCTTTGCGCCCCCAAGAGTCTCGGTATCGGTGATTTGCCCCACGGCGCCCTTAACAAGGTTAGGACCGCCCAGGCCCATGAAGCTTGCGTTCTCAACCATGATGATGACGTCGCTCAGCGCGGGCAGATAAGCGCCTCCCGCGATGCACGGGCCCATTACTGCCGCGATCTGTGGAATCCGCATGCGCCGCCGCATCAGCGAGTTGTAGTAGAAAATGCGCGCGGCTCCATATTGTCCCGGAAAGATGCCGTCTTGAAGCGGCAAATTTACACCTGCCGAATCGACCAGATAAACGATTGGCAGGCGATTGCGCATGGCAATCTCCTGCGCTCGCAAAATCTTCGTGATCGTCTCCGGCCACCAGGAACCCGCCTTCACAGTTGCATCATTCGCAACGATCACCGCGGGTCGGCCTTCGATTTTGGCTACGCCCGTTACTACACCGGCAGCTGGAGCTTGCCCGTCGTACTTGTCATAGGCGATGAGCAGCCCGACTTCGAGGAACCGTGTGCCGCCATCGATCAGACGGTCTATCCGCTCGCGAGCCGTCCACTTGCCCTCTCGATGTTGTTTCTCGATCTTTTTTTCGCCGCCGCCGCGCCGAAGCTTCTGCTCGAGCTCGTGCAGCTCTCTCACAAGGAGCCGCATGTCGCGTGCACGATTTTGCATAGAGGCTCACTCCGCCATGCAAGGCAGCAAGGACGCGAGCACCTTGCTAGTCTAGCAATCATGTTGGAAATTGACGATCGCGCGCTTCGCGTGGTCTGGACAGTTTTCCTCTTTGGCCTGCTGCTCGCGGTGATTTACTTCATTCGCGACACCATCCTGCTCTTCGCGATAGCCATATTCTTCGCCTACATGTTGTCACCGCTTCTGGCGCTCGTCGAGCGTGTCATGCCCAGGCGGCGCAATCTGGCGCTCGCGTTAGTTTACGTGTTACTGATTGGGGCCCTTGTCGCAATAGGTTTTCAAGTGATTCCCGCAATTGGCGAACAGGCCACCAGTTTTGCCACTCGCCTGCCAACCCTACTCAGCAACGCAAAATTGATGAATTTCCCGTTACCACCGTGGCTCGAGCCCAGTCGAGCGGAAATAGTTGCGGCACTGAACCGGGAGGCCGTCCGCTTGGGATCGAGTATCGGGCCATTCATTCAACAGACCGGAACGCGCCTCCTATCCGGGCTCAGTTACGTTCTGCCGATCATCTTGGTCCCCATACTTGCATTTTTCTTTTTGAAAGATGGCGAAGACATCCGCGTGAATTTGATTGGCGCGGTTGAGAGCGGACACGATCGGACCACAGTGGAACTGATTCTCGACGACGTGCATGAGGTGCTAAGGAGCTATATTCGCGCGCTCGTCGTTTTGGCGCTCGCCTCATTTCTGGCTTGGCTGATTTTCTTAAGCCTCATGCGATATCCGTACGAATTGCTATTGGCCGGCATAGCGGGAGTGCTCGAATTTATTCCCGTATTTGGTCCTGCCGCGGCGCTCGTCATCATGTTGGTTGTCTGCGCGGTCAGCGGCTCCGGCGGGCTGCTCTGGATTCTCATATTCTGGGGCTGCTATCGAGTCTTTCAGGATTACGTCTTCAATCCGTATCTCATGAGCGCCGGCGTCGAGTTGCACCCGCTTTTAGTCCTATTTGGCGTTCTCGCGGGCAACAGCCTCGCGGGAATCCCCGGAATGTTTTTCTCCATACCGGCTCTGGCCATTCTCAAGGTCATCTACGCGCGCCTGAGAATCGCCTACAGCACTCGCAGGCGTCCCGCGCGAGTGTAATTCCTCGCGACCACTTTACTCAGTTTCCGCATTTCCGGCCCAGCAGTCGTGGACCACCGCTGGAGTCAGCCGGCTGACGACATTACCGGGTACGTCTGTTTCTTGCAGTTGCCTGAAATCGAAATGCACTGGATTGTCTTTCGACCCACCAACCGTCCCTAGAAGATAGCCGTACACGTGAGTCTTCGCGCTCTTCGCGTCACCCGCGTTCGGCGGCAGAATGTAGCGTTCTGCACCAGCCGTACCGACAATCCATCCTGGGAGCACGCCGCCATGGGTGCGCCAATACTCTGTGTTAAAGATCCCGTCCATGTAGAAATGTGAATGGCTAGCCAGGACATATACCGGCTTGTGCGAGCGCTGCTTGAAATCGAGGAGCCACGTATATACTTGCCGTCCGCTTTCTTGGCCGACTAACGATTGATTCATGCTGTGGCCCCTCGAAATACTATCCGGCAGCGCTTCGTGCATTCCCACGATTACAGCGCGCACCGAAGCGCTCGCCTCATCACGCTTTAAAAGGGCTTCAATCCACTTCATCTGCTGCGCATCGAACTGATCGGGCGACGCATTATCGAGCGTAATGAAGTCAATGCCGTCCTTTGTCCAGTGGTAGTACCCTTTGACTGCGTGGTCGCGCGGATCGTCTTGCAGGCGCTGTTCACGAATCGCCGGCGCGTCAAACCAATCCGCAAACTCGAGCAACGCCTGATTTCTCGTCTTCGGCGGAATCAGTTCGTGGTTGCCTAGCGCGAGAAAAACCGGAACACTCCTAAATGGCTCGAGCTGATGCTCAATGAAATCTTGCCACGCATCAGACAGGTAGCCGGTTATGGTCAGCGGCTGATTGGCGCTTTGCTAGTTCATGCAGAGGCCGATAGTCCTGATCAAACCTGTAGATCGCGCGAAAATCACCCAGATGCCAATAGAATGCGGCGTGAGCAACTGCCGCTCCACTGCGCGATTGCAGGCATCACTACATCTCCGCAGTTCCTCGAGTCACCGGATACGGCGAACTGCCAGCTATCGTACCGAGTACCGGCCGTGAGGCTAACGGCGAGACATAGTTCAGCGATTAAAAACAGCGGCACTCCAGAACGCATTCTTTCCAGTCTAATCGCGAGTTGCGCGACGAAACTGTGAACCACAGGGTTCTGGCTAAGTTCCGGTAGTGTTCCAGGCGTTGTAGACGGCAATACCCGCAATCGCCAATAAGTAGAGAATGATCGCCACGATCAGGCCATTCTTGATCTTCGCAACAGTGTCTAGGCGTTTCGCCTGCGCCGCCTGCGCATTGACGACACTCACATCGTGTGAGTCACTATGCAAATGGATGTAATGATCGGAGTGATTCTCGAGCCACCTCTGGTAGAGAAAGAGAGCCACCGCAATCACCACGAGAATCCCGCAGATAATCAGATTAAGAACCATATTCATACGAAGGCATCGCTCCTTTATTTAGTGGACAGCTCCGCTGCCGAGCCGGACCAACCGTCTGTTAGCTTACCGAATCGGCCTTGGCCATCCGCCTAACTTCGAATGCCCAAAGCCACCGCTATAATCGTTCTTCCCTCGCTCATGGCCGCTTCAGCACCTTTGGACTGGTTTCCGCTTTGGCTCAGCTTACGCGTTGCGGGGATCGCCACGCTAATAGTGCTGGTTGGCGGCACATTCATAGCCTACCTTCTTTCCCATAAAAGCTTCCGTGGCAAGAGTGTTATAGACTCGCTTGTCACATTGCCCCTGGTTCTGCCCCCTACCGTTCTGGGCTATTACTTGCTCGTGCTCATCGGCCGAAGTTCTCCACTGGGGCGTATTTACGAGTTGCTGTTCGGACATCCGCTGGTATTCACATGGCAGGCCGCCGTTGTGGCGGCGATTCTGCACTCCACACCGCTCTTCATTAAGGCGGCCGTTCCAATTTTTGCCGGAGTCGACTATCGCTATGAGTGGGCGGCACAGAGCCTCGGGGCCTCTGAATGGCGCACTTTCTGGCGAGTCACGCTTCCTTTGGCTCGCCGCGGTTTGAGTTCTCTAGCCGCTCTCGTTTTCGCTCGTTCGTTGGGTGACTTTGGCGTGACAATCATGGTGGCGGGCAACATTCCCGGACGCACGCAAACGCTCTCTGTCGCAATTTACGACGCTGTCGAATCCGGCAATGGACGCCTCGCGCGCGTGCTCGTGGTTGTCGTGTCGCTTGTGGCTCTGGCCTTGCTCTGGCCGGCTGGATATCTCTCGCGCTCCTCGCGCCGCAGCGTCTGAACAACGCGGCATGAGCATCGACGCGCGTTTGATAAAACGGTTTCCTGTTGGCCCGGAGTCGCCGGCCTTTAATCTCGACGTGCATTTGAAGACTGGCCCCGGCGTGACTGTGCTTCTAGGTCCGAGCGGAGCTGGAAAGACGTTAACGCTTAACTGCCTCGCAGGCTTCGCGCGTCCCGATGAAGGACGCATTCTCGTGAATGATGAACTTTATTTCGATGCGTCCGCTGATGTTCATCTTCCGCCGCGCCATCGCCGCTGTGGCTACCTCTTTCAGGATCATGCCTTGTTTCCGCATTTGACAGTGCGTGAAAATCTGCAGTTTGCAGCCTCTGTAGGACGGGCCGATCGACGGGGACGGCTGGACCGTCATCGCCGGATTCATGAACTTCTCGAGAGCTTCGAGCTGTCGGAGCTCGCAGCGCGCAGACCCGCGCAACTTTCAGGTGGCCAGAAGCAGCGCGCGGCGCTCGCTCGCGTACTTGCCGGAGAGCCGCGCATTCTACTCTTTGACGAGCCCACGCGTGGCCTGGATGCGCGGCTGCGCCATGCCTTTTACGAGATTTTGCTGCAAACCCACGAGCGATTGCGATTGCCGATGGTACTCGTTACCCACGATCTCGAAGAATGCTTCGAGTTGGCGGATTCTGTCTTCCTCATGGACGCCGGCCGGTTTCTGCAAACCGGCCCAAAAGAAACTGTCTTTGGGCGCCCCGCGAATGCCGATATTGCGCGGGCGTTGGGTGGCTACAGTATTATTCCTGCCGAAATTGCAGCGCTCGATCCCGCCCGGGACACGAGCCGTCTCCGCCTTCTGAACCGCGAAATCGAGGGTCCCTATTTGCCGGGCCATCTGATTGGCGATCGCGGCTTTCTTTGCGTCCGCCAGGTTGAACTGAATGTCTTGCCCGCCCGCGCGCAGCCTGCGCCAAATCAACTTGTGTTGCGTGTTCTGAGGTGCAGTTCTTCATCCCACGGAATTCGTCTCGCCTTCGAGCACGGCGTATCGAGCGTCCTGAGTGAAGCCAAATACGAGCAGCTCCGCGGTAGCGATTTCCTCATCGTTGAGATTCCATCTTCTGCTGTATACTTCCTCGCAAGCAAATGAAGCGCTACTACATCACCGATCGCAAAGCGGTCGGCGGCTTTCGCCCACTTCTCGAAGTGATTCGCGATCAGATGCACCTTGGTGTCGATTTCATCCAGATTCGGGAAAAGGATCTCAGTGCGCGAGAGCTGTTCGAATTCACCCTCGCCGCCATCGAGGTCCGCGACAACGACGTCCGTAAGCGGCTGCCCACCAAAATTCTCGTGAACTCGCGAGCTGACGTAGCGCTCGCGACCGGTGCTGACGGCGTTCATCTCCCGTCTGATGCACCGCGGGAAACTCTTCCTGGTCTCTTAGTCTTTCGTTCCTGCCATACTCTCGATGACATCAAAACCAGTAACGCAGATTTCGTTACATTTGGGCCCGTATTTGAAACGCCTGGAAAGGGTGTGCCAGTCGGGCTGGACGCGCTCAAGGCAGCTTGCCGGATAGGTAGGCCAGTTTACGCGCTCGGCGGAGTGAACTGGGACAATGCCGCCGATTGCGCGCACGCCGGTGCGGAAGGAATCGCCGGAATCCGCCTCTTTCAAGACCCCACATTGTAAGTTCGTGTCAAGCTAGTGCAGTGCCCAAGGGAGTCGATAAGAACTCTTGCGATTGATAAAACCAGATTTGCTATTTCGAGAGTCTGCCAGCCTGATTCGTCTGGCAGCGGTGCTTCTGATCTCCGCAAGCGTTGCCTTGCAAGCTCAAAACACGAAAGCTTCTGAACCCGAAGCAATTGCTGAAGCTGCTCAGGATCGACAGAGTTCGAGCGCCCCGCAACCCGGTCAGCTCCCTGGCAGCTCCCTATCCGTGTCGCCGCTGACTGTTGGGGAGAAATTCCACTATCATATGGTCCGGAGTTTCGGGGTGCGCGGGCTTGTGGGCAATTTTGTCGGCGCGGCGATTGGTCAATGGAGTAATACGCCCAGTGAGTGGGGTCAAGGTTGGGGGGCCTATGCCGAGCGATATGCGTCCGGTCTAGGAAACACGTTTTCCCGACAGGTCTTCGCTTTTACCCTGGACAGTTTGTTGCACGAGGATCCGAGGTATTTCCCTTCTGAGGATAGATCGAAAGGCGCGAGGATAAAAAACGTTTTGAAATCTGTGGTTATCGCGCGCACTGATTCCGGAGAAGATCATTTTGCCTATTCTCACGTCATTAGTGCGTTCGGCGCCGGGCAGCTTGTGAACGTATGGCAGCCCAGAAGTACGGACCATTTCTCAGACGGCGTGGAGCGTGGCTTTATCATTCTGGGAGTCGACGCGGGCTTCAATTTGGCGCAGGAATTTGTGCCATTCATGCGGCCTAAGTCACTTAAACATGGACCATAGCGCGGGCAAGGCTTCATTGCGGCTTGCGATGCAGTCTCCTAAGTCTTACCGCACGCCGAACTCGCCCTTTCGGGTCTAAACTCCTGAGGTCTGCATTGCCGCCTGCGCGTGCAGTTCCTGCAAACTCCACACACGAATCGGATCGCGCCTCTGAGAGGCAACTGCTTCAGCCGCCGCTTTTGCCCCGCTCATCGTCGTAATGCACGGGGTACGATATGTCACGGCGTTACGGCGGATGGTTTGCTCATCCGGAAATGAGTGCCCGCCGGTGGTTGTGTAGATAATCAGGTTCAGCTTTCCCGCTTTCAACAGGTCGACCGCATTTGGCCGGCCTTCGTTCACTTTAAACACGGTTTTTGAAGGCAGCCCGGCAGTTCGTAACGCAGCAGCGGTGCCCCGCGTCGCGAACAAATCGAATCCGAATTCCCGGAATCTCGCCGCCACAGCAACAGCGGCACGCTTATCGCGATCATTCACGCTAATGAATAGAGCGCCTCCATCTGGAATCGGCGTGCCTGCCGCAAGCTGAGCCTTTCGAAACGCTTCGCCAAAGGTCTTCCCAACCCCCATCACCTCACCGGTTGATCTCATTTCGGGCCCGAGCGCCGGATCCACACCCGGAAACTTTGCGAATGGGAACACCGGACTCTTCACGAATGAGTTCTCGACCGGCAGCCTGCCATTGACAACGCCTCTCGTCAATTCACCGAACTCCTTGAGCCCCTTCCCAAGCATTAGACCCACCGCAATCTTCGGCAATGGCACGCCGGTCGCCTTGCTTACGAACGGCACCGTACGCGAAGCACGCGGATTCACCTCGAGAACGTACACCTCGCCATCCTTGATCGCATACTGAACATTCATCAGACCGATTACATTCAGGGCGCGGGCCAACTCACCTGTGTATCTTTCGATGATTTGCAGCGTGTCTGCCGCAATTGAAAACGCTGGAAGGACGCACGAGCTGTCACCCGAATGCACGCCCGCTTCTTCAATGTGCTCCATGATGCCCGCGATCAGTACGTCAGTGCCATCGCTAAGGGCGTCGACATCCACTTCAACGGCGTCTTCGAGAAATCGATCGATAAGCACTGGCCGCTGGACAGAGAAACTCGCCGCCTCCTGCTGGTAGCGCTTGACAGTTTCTTCGTTGTACGCGATCACCATGGCCCGCCCGCCAAGTACGTAGCTCGGGCGTACGAGCACCGGGAATCCTAATTCGCGTGCCACCGCGCAAGCTTCTTGAACGCTGGTTGCGGCCCCATGAGCCGGAGAGGGAATTTCGAGCTCCTTCAACAGCGCGCCAAAAAGCTTCCGGTCTTCGGCAAGATCGATGTTCGCCGGATCGGTGCCGATGATCGGCAGCCCAAGTCTCTTCAAAGGCATCGCGAGATTCAGCGGGGTCTGCCCGCCAAATTGCACGATTAATCCATCGGGCTGCTCGGTATCGTACACGTTCAGCACTTCTTCTTCCGTCAGCGGCTCGAAGTACAGCCGATCGCTCGTATCGTAATCGGTCGATACGGTTTCCGGATTGCAATTGACCATGATCGATTCGTATCCGAAATCCTGCAAAGCGAACGACGCATGACAGCAGCAATAATCGAACTCGATTCCCTGGCCGATCCGGTTTGGCCCGCTGCCCAGAATCATCACCTTCTTTCGCGTGGTCGGCGCGGCTTCGTCTTCTGATTCATAGCTCGAATACAGATAGGGCGTGAAGCTCTCGAATTCCGCCGCACAGGTGTCTACACGATTGAATACTGCTCGTATTCCAAGCTTTTTTCGCGCCTCGCGGACTTGTAGCGCGTCAGAGTGAACGGTGCGGCCAATCTGAGCATCACTCAGTCCATCGCGCTTCAGCTTCCGAAACTCTCTCACAGTCAGCGAGTCGAGACTGCGCCCGTCCAAAGACCGCTCGAGCGTCACGATCGCTGAAAGCTGCCGCAAAAACCATGGATCAATGCTCGTCATCTCGTGAACTTGCTCTACTGTGTAACCCTGTTGCAACGCGAAGGAAATGTATTCCAGCCGCTCAGGGTTAGGTGTGATCAAGCGCTGCGGAATCAGATGCGGTTCCAGTGATTTATCGCTTGACTTGCCCGTCTCCAAACTGCGGATAGCTTTGCCGAGGGCCTGTTTGAAGGTGCGCCCAATCGCCATCACCTCGCCCACCGACTTCATCTGCGTCCCAAGCACCGGCTCAGCCCCCGGAAATTTTTCAAACTGCCAGCGCGGTATCTTTACGACCACGTAATCAATCGTGGGCTCGAAACACGCAGGCGTGGCGCGCGTAATATCGTTCCTGATCTCGTCCAAACGATAGCCGACTGCGAGTTTTGCCGCGATCTTCGCAATCGGAAATCCGGTCGCCTTCGAAGCCAGTGCCGAGCTGCGCGACACCCTTGGATTCATCTCCACAATCACCATGCGCCCGTTCTCAGGGTTAATCGCAAACTGCACGTTTGATCCGCCCGTATCGACGCCGATCTCGTTCAAACAGCGCAGCGCTGCATCCCGCATGCTCTGGTACTCGCGATCGGTGAGCGTCTGGGCCGGCGCAACCGTAATGGAATCTCCCGTGTGTACGCCCATCGGATCGAAGTTCTCAATCGAGCACACGATAATGCCGTTGCCCGCCAGATCGCGCATGACCTCGAGCTCGTATTCCTTCCAGCCGAGCACGCTTTCCTCCACCAGCACCTCATGCACTGGCGAGAGATCGATCCCGCGCTCCAAGATCTCAATCAGCTCTTCACGGTTATACGCGATCCCGCCACCGGTTCCGCCCAAGGTGAAACTCGGGCGCAGAATGACGGGATATCCGATCCGGTCCGCAAACTCCAATCCAGCTTCGATATTGTTTACAAGCTGCGACTGCGTCATATCGAGGCCGATCTTACGCATGGCATCTTTGAATAGCAGCCGATCTTCCGCTTTCTTGATGGCCTGCAGATTGGCGCCGATAAGCTCGACACCATATTTCTCGAGTACGCCCGATTCGGCCAGCTCGACCGAAAGATTCAGACCTGTTTGTCCCCCTACTGTCGAGAGCAGAGCGTCCGGTCGCTCTTTTCGGATCACCTCTGCGGCGAACGCGTGCGTGAGCGGCTCCACGTAGGTTCGATCCGCCATGTTTGGGTCCGTCATGATGGTCGCCGGATTCGAGTTGATCAAGATCACCTCGTATCCCTCTTTACGCAGGGCTTTGCAGGCCTGGGCGCCTGAGTAATCGAACTCGCAAGCCTGCCCAATCACGATGGGTCCGGACCCGATGATCATGATGCGCTTGAGATCGCTCCGCCGCGGCATCCTCTAGCTCTTCTGCTCCTTCATCAGGTCGGCGAATTGATGGAACAGGTAATGCGAGTCGTGTGGGCCCGGTGCCGCTTCTGGGTGATACTGTACGCAGAACACGGGCTCATTCCGGTGTCTAAAACCCTCGACAGTTTCATCGTTGAGATTCACGTGCGTGAGCTCGATTTCGGAATCGCGCAATGAGTCGCGATCCACTGCGAAGCCATGATTCTGTGACGTAATCTCCACTTTTCCGGTGAGCTGATTGAGCACAGGATGGTTTGCGCCGTGATGTCCGAATTTCAGCTTGAACGTCTTCCCGCCAAAGGCCAACCCCAGGATCTGGTGCCCTAAACAAATTCCAAATACTGGCACTTTGCCCACTAACTTTTTCATTTGTGCTGCTTGCTCGGTGAGAGGCTCGGGATCACCAGGGCCATTCGACAGAAAAACTCCGTCCGGCTTCAGCGAGAGCACGTCTTCGGCGCTCGTGTTCGCGGGAACCACCGTCACACGCGATCCTATTTCTACAAGGTGGCGTAGAATGTTGCGCTTAATACCGAAGTCATAGGCCACCACATGGAAGCGAGCTTGTTCCATTCGATCGAGCTCGTCTGATCCGGCAGCATCCTCCACGCCTCGCGTCCATTCATATTTCTGATCTGTGGAAACCTTCGAGACAAGGTTCTGTCCCGCCATCGGAGGTGCGCGCCGGGCGGCTTCGATAACAGCCTTCTGGTCATACTCGCCCGTTTTGATAACTCCTCGCATTGCACCTCGTTCGCGTAATAATCGCACCAACTTGCGCGTGTCGATTTCGGCGATAACAGGAATGCCGTGCTGCGCGAGAAAGTGATCGGCTTTCTCATCCGCGCGCCAGTTGCTCGCAACCGGCGAGATTTCTCGCACAACGAGTCCCTCAATCTGTGGGCTCGCGGATTCACAATCCGAAGCATTCGCTCCATAATTCCCGATCTGTGGATTCGTCAGCACCACGATCTGGCCGTTGTACGACGGATCGGTGAAGATCTCCTGGTATCCGGTAATGGCGGTGTTGAAAACAACCTCGCCCGTGCGCTCGACAGGCGCACCAAAACTGACCCCCTCGAAGACTGTTCCGTCCTCCAGGGCGAGAACCGCTTGCTCCAACTCTACGCTCCTATTTGGGTTCGATCGCTTTATTGGAGCATGTTTCGCAACCCGGTCACAACCAGCGAGTAAAAAAGTTGCCGCTTTCAAATCAGCGACTTGAGCCGCTCATTCGTGCAACGTCGAAATCGCCGCTCCTAGGCTCGTTGCCGAAGGTCCTTATGTTCAAAATCAAATTGGCCGTTTTCACCCTTGTAGCAGCAGCTCTTACTCTAAGCACGAGTCGGGTGCAACACACAACCGAACCATCCGAACCAACTGAATGCATTCGACGGCGCATCATACGATTCGCTGACTGTGGCCCACGCGGCGCTCGTTTCGTTTCGGGTGCAGGTAACGGGCGCCGGCAAGCAGTATGTCCCGGTATTCAATGAAGCCGCGGCCGCATACTCGACCGCCTTCCAGGCCTACTCGTTGTATCGCTCGAATCAGAGCAATCAACCGGCAGTTTCTGTCGACCTCTCAAATCTAGCCGTCAATATTGTGTCTTTAGAGAATGCATTTCAAGCTGGTTTGCACGTGTCCCCGCAGACAGTACTGAAAATACGCACAAGAGCAGGTAGAATGCGCGCTGCTGCCACTCCTCGCATCAGCATCTCAGATATTCTGACTGAGCTCGAAATCGCTGCATCGATCGCGCAAACCGTCCCCGGCACGCAGCCTTATTCCACACTTGCGGCGATTGTCATCCGCGCAACCCAGCAAGCCCTCGCGGCTCAAACTTCCGCGTCGGGTCAAGCCATCGACCTCTCGACAATTCAGCCGGTTGCGGCTATTTCATAGGCGCGATAGCTGTGCCTATTTCCGGTTCTTTTCATCCTTTTCACGCCGGGCGCGGTCCTCGCGCTCGGCCTCGCTCCATCCTTCGTGAGCTTGCTTGGCAGCCTTGCCGACATCCCGCGCCGCTCCTTTGATCGCCTTCTCCGCGCGCTTGCTCGCCCAATACGCCGCCCTTCCGGCTTTCTCTCCTGCCGTTTGGTCCTGTCGAGCGCGCTCCCGCTCTGCATCCCGCCTTCTTGAACAGCCGCTGGAGAATGCTCCAAGCAGCATCACGGCGATGATCATCCACTTCGGCATACGTCTGATAATCAGACGCGCACTCATCAGTTCGGTAACCGGCCTTTCAGAGGATAGGTGAAATTTCCCGTACCTTGCGGTGAAATGTAGGTAGATGTTGAGCCAAACCATCCACTGGATGCAGATCGTGGGCACTGTTGTCGACGGCCTTCTCGTCTGGCGCGTCCTCGCGTTGAAGCTTCAGCGCATATATACCTTCATCACGCTGTATTGCGTGCTCGGCTTCCTGTTCGATATTGCGGCGTGGTGGTTAGGATGGGAATCGCAGGAAAGCGCGCGCGTCTACTACTATTCGCGTTTCTTATATGCAGCGCTTATCCCTGCTATGGCATGGGATGTCTTCGAGGAGATCAAGTCGCCTATCGCGAAGCTTCGCCGTCTTCCGGCAGCCCGCCTCATTTCAGGACTCTTTATAACCGGAATCTTTGGCTGCCTTATGTTTGCCACACTCCAGGCAAAGGATGTAAACGGCAGCTCAGGCGTTGCCGAGCTTGTCGGAGTGTTTCTGTGGGCAGGCGCGTGTTCAGCGAGTCTCGTGTTTGCCGGTACGCTGTACAGGGCCCTCAGGGCTCAGAAGATTTCGCTGCCTAATAACACGTCTGTGTGGCTCATTTTCTTCATGCTCACCGTAATTCGCGCGATTCTCGAATGTGGCGTCCTCCTGTTCGGCTTTAAGCTCAACTCGATGGAACAGAACGTGGTGATTCTGGCCTTTCTCTCCTTTGATTTGGCTCTCACCGCGTGGTGCATTCTCCGGTTGAAAGCCGCGGTGTCACCGGACGCTGCGGCTCCCGAAAAGGTGAGCTTGTAGTCTTCAGGCCAAATCCGTGGGCTGCAGCGGAAGCCTTCGCACGCGCTTCCCGGTCGCAGCAAAGATGGCACTCATCAACGCCGGAGCCACGGGCGGTAAACCCGGTTCCCCGATTCCGGTCGGTTCCACGTTGCTGGGCACAATGTGCACTTCGAGACGTGGTGTTTCCTTCATCGAAAGGGTCGTGAATTTGTTGAAATTATTCTGCACAGCGCGCCCATCCTGAATCGTGATCTGGCTTTTCAGCGCAGCCGTTAATCCATAGACAATCGCTCCTTCCACTTGCGAGCGCACGCCGTCCGGATGTACCGCAGTCCCAATATCGACAGCCGAAACCACCCGGTTCACTCGTACTTTTCCATTCTCGACCGCTGCTTCGACCACGTTTGCGACGTAGCTGTTGAAAGAGTAATGACAGGCGATCCCGCGGCCATGGCCGGCGGGCAAGCTCTTGCCCCAATCGCCCTTTTCGGCCGCCAACTGCAGTACGCCTCTCATGCGAGCCGTCTCGAGCGGACGATCACCCGCATCGAGAGGATTCTTTATTTGCCGCGCCCCGCCCAGCTTCTGTATGCGGAACTCGTATGGATCGATTCCCGCCGCGTGCGCCAGCTCATCCATGAAGCTCTCCATCACGAATCCGATGGACGAGGCTTCGACCGAGCGCCACCATGCCCGAGGTACTCCCGATGCCGCCGGCAGATATTCCAGCTTGTAGCTCTTCGCAAGATAGGGCATCTGCAGCGTGCAGCCCAGCTCACTGGATTCCGGAGGTGATTTCTTCTCCCACCACTCCGCAATTGAAGTCGAGGTGCTCTGATGACGCCACGCGATGATATTTCCTTCGGTATCGACGGCGCCGCTCACGCGATGATATGAAGCGGGACGATAGAAATCGTGCGTCATATCATCTTCGCGCGACCAGACCACCTGCACCGGCTTACCCAACCGCTTCGCAACCTGAGCCGCCTCAGTCGCGAAATCAGCCTGATAGCGGCGTCCGAATCCACCGCCCATAAACGTTGTATGGACCTGTATCTGCTCCGGCTTGAGCCCGCTTACCTTGCCGATCACTTCCTTGACCCAAGTTGGACTCTGCGCCGGAGCCCATGCCTCCGCCCGATCGCTCTGGATGTGCACCGTGCAATTCATTGGCTCCATCGTGGCGTGGGCTTGAAACGGGAGCTCATAATCGCACTCGACCTTCTTCTCGGTGGGAGCGCTCGAAATGATCGCGTCCGCATTGCCGGCCTTCGGGTCAGCCTGGTTGAGCACAACCTTCATCGGTGAATCGACCAGCTTGCGGAACTGCCTTCGAAGCGTCTCATTGCTCTCCGTCGCGTGCGGGCCGTAGTCCCAGTCCACTTTCAATCGCTTTCGAGCCTGCATGGCCGTGTAAGTTGTATCAGCTACGACTACCACGCCGCCCCAGGAATGGACCTCCTCCACCGGCTCGATTTGAAATACGTCGTGAACGCCTTTCATCGCCTTTGTCTGGCTCGCGTCAAAGCTCTTCACTTTGCCGCCAAACACCGGGCACCGCTCCACCACTGCAAACACCATCCCGGGCGCCCGAACGTCCAGGCCATACTGCGCGCTGCCGTCCGTTTTCGAGGGAATATCCTTGCGCGGAACATCCTTCCCGATGAGTTGAAACTCTTCGGGCTTCTTCAGCGCCACTGTCGCGAGGTCCGGGATCGGCAACTGCGAAGCGCTCTCGACCAGCTCCGCATACGCCAGTTTCTGCGTGCCGTGCCAAACCGCGCCGTTTGTCGCCGAGCAAGCCTGCGGTGCCACGCCCCAACGCTGCGCAGCGGCTTGAATCAGCATCTGCCGCGCAGCCGCGCCCGCGCTTCGCAACGGCTTCCACATGCCCTTGACGCTGCCGCTGCCGCCGGTCCCCTGGTCGCCGTACGTTTCATCAGCAGGCGCGTGCTCCACGTGCACGTCCTTCCAATCGACTCCCAATTCATCGGCAAGAATCATCGGCAGCGACGTCGATACGCCCTGCCCCATCTCCGATCGCGAGTACGTCAGCGTCACCACGCCGCTCTGATCAACTTTCAGCCACGCCTTAATCGGATTGATCGCCGGTTTGTCAGCCGCGCCCTTCGCCACTCGTGGCACATCGAATCCGATCACCAGCGCCGCGCCTGCGGCCATTCCCGATTGCAGCGTCGTCTTTAATAGCCAGCGCCGCGTCAAAGTTGAATCGCTCTGTGTCACAGCTCACCTCCCGCAGTCTTGCCGGATGTGTTCCCGGATTTATTCATTGACTGAGCCGCTCTCAATACGGCAGCTCGTATCCGCTGTGCGGTCCCACAACGGCAAATATTGTTCGACATTCCGTCATCCACGTCGGCGGGCGTCGGCGTGGGATTCTTTTTCAGAAACGCCACGGCCGTCATGATCTGTCCCGATTGGCAGTATCCGCACTGCGGGACTTGCTCCGCAATCCAGGCCTCTTGCACAGGGTGACTGCGATCGGCTGAGAGGCCTTCAATTGTGGTAATCTTTTTTCCCGCCACGCTCGAGACCGGAAACACGCACGATCTTGCCGGCTCCCCATCGATATGGACCGTGCACGCGCCGCATGCGGCAATCCCACACCCGTACTTCGTGCCCGTCAGATTCAACGTGTCGCGCAGCACCCATAACAACGGAGTTTGCGGATCGACATCCACGGACTTCTTCTGTCCGTTCACTTCAAATGAGATCGCCATTCACGGCCTCCTCACGTACCAGGTTTGGACCCTACCAGCATATCCGGATTTGGATGGCCGTGCCGGGTTCACACGCGCCAGGTGTCGGGCCGCCAGTTTCGGATCGCTTCCTTAATCTGCTTGTTCGTAAGACTCTCGGCAAGTGTGCGCTGAACCAAGCCTGGAGCTTCGTCATCGGATGCGAACCGCAACGCAACCAATTGGGACTCGGTCAGCTCGCCGATCCGCGAGCGTAGCGGCTCAGCCAACAAGCCGGACAAGCCGTATTCGCTCCTCGAGGCGGATAATCCGATCCTGCACTTTGAGCGCGTATAGCCGCGCCTTCAGAGCCATCACGATGAGTAAAATTGCGAGCGCCACGAACGCCATCGACGCCGTTTCCATGTGACGCACCAGATGGATGACAGACCAGATCAGAAACAGCAACAACGCAGGAATCAGGAAAAAGTGAAATGCAGGGTCGCGACGTACGTGATTGCTTCGGGTCTGTTGAGCTTTTTCAGGCACGGCGTTCTACGCCCTCAAATCAATATAGAACGCACCGTCCTGGCAACACGAGTGCACACATCAGAGGCCTATGCGTCAGAACGGTCTAGGAATGTATTGAGATTGGAGGCGCGGGGATGGAGTCGAACCATCCGAAAAAGAGTTTTGCGGACCCCTGCCTTCCCACTTGGCTACCGCGCCTTGATTGAACGTTGAAGGTCTACTCTCTATATATTCTAATTGAGCCCACCGCCGCAACTCCCCGCGCTTCTATTTAGTACTACTCCCTCCCGCAACTTCGGTTTAAGTAACGTATTTACTCTACCTTGCGGACCCGCCGGTTCGGACCTCGTCTCCGGAATCCTTCACTGTCCACTGCTTCCCGTCCGGCGACTCCGCCTGCTCGAAATGGATGTGATTCTTGCCCGTAAAAAGGTTCGTGGTTCGATAGTAAGTGATCTTGCCGTTCTCCTGGGGCCACCGGCTCGAGTACGTCCAATGCTCGCCTGAGATCTCGAGATCTCCTCGTCCTCCCGCCCGCCCTTCCTTCGTAATGCTTTGTGTGTAATACTGCCCTGCCTTTTCGGCCGGGATGAAGATGACCAGCCCGCCATCGGCCCCGTTTACGGTCTGCTGGCACGCAAAGTACTTTCCTAGCAGTGCACATCGATTCACTAACTGCTCTGGCTTCGCACCCGTGGCGAGACTCTTTCGAGTTACCTGCCAACTGCCCTGATACAGCCACAAAGGCGCGTACACCGCATCGGCGGATTTCGCAGGGCCGCCTGTCTTCGCGAGTGCGATCAGCATTAACGGCAGAAAAGTCAACTTGCCCCTCCACTCAATCTCAGATTCTCATCCTTTTCCGGCCCAGGTTCTCCCCCGCCCAGAATGAGTACCACGCTCAGCAGCACCAATCCCGAGCCGGCCAAGGTGCTCGCGTGCAGCGTTTCCCCTCCCAGCCAATAACCGATTGCGAGCGCTACCACAGGGTTCACATAAGCGTAGCTCGTCACTTTAGTCGAAGAAGTGCGCCCTAACAGCCACATGTATGCGGTAAACCCAATTAGTGAACCCGCCACAATCAGATAACCCACTGCCAGCGCCGCCTTCACTGAAACCTGTGGCAACGGGCGAAGCTCGCCAGTCAAAAGGGAACAGACCAGCAACAGCACACCGCCGCATACCATCTGCGCGCCAGCCCCGAGAGCGGTCGACTTCGGAAGCCGGATCATCTTCGAGACAACCGTACCCACGGACCAACAGATCTCTGCTCCAAGGATCGCGAGGCACGCGGCAACGTTAACCGCGCGGCCACCATCTTGCTGCGCGGCCGCAATGACCGCGACGCCGCCTAGACCCAACAGAATCGCGAAAGCGGTTCCCAGCTTGAACCGCTGCGTCCTGAGCACACAAGTTTCGAGCAGGGCGATCCACACAGGGATCGTCGCCACAAGCACCGATGCAATCCCTGACGGCAGGCTCTTTTCCGCCCAGAACAGCCCGCTATATGCCCCCAGAAACATGAGCGCCCCCAGCAGCCATAGGCTGCGCCACTCAGTGCGCGAAGGCGCCGGCTCACCTCTCCAGCGGTACCACCCGTAGAGAATCACCCCAGCGATTGCGAAACGTACTCCTGCCGCAAATAGCGGCGGCAACGTGGCTACCGCAATCCGGATGGCGATGTAGGTCGACCCCCATAAGACATAGATCGCCACAAACGCAGCCACTACTGTGATCCGCAGCCTACGCGCAGTCCTCTGTTGTGTGATTACGGTCATCGGTGCGGCGAATCGCGGGAACCCGGCTCTCCTGAACGCGTCTTCTCTGTGATACCAATAGTCCAAATCGGGCCATGGATACGTTTTTTCAAGATATTCAATTCGCCTTGCGGCAACTTCGCAAATCGCCTGGATTCGCCTCTACCGCCGTAATGACCTTGGCGCTAGGAATTGGCGCGAACACCGCGATGTTCACGGTCATCGACAGCGTCCTGCTGCGCCCGCTGCCGTACCGAAACGCGGGCCCGCTGGTCACAATCGGCGAAGGCAAAAACGCGGGGGATATCCATTCCACATCCTGGCTCAATCTGCAGGACCTTCGTAAACAATCGAAGAGCTTTGAGGATCTCGCGGGCTACATCATCGATGTCGGAATCCTTCAAACCTCCCAGGGCGGACAGAACGTACTCACCCCGAAGCTGACTGGCAATCTTCTGCAGTTGTTGGGAGCGCAGCCCATCCTCGGCCGCATTTTCACCGATGCCGACTGCGCGCCGGGTGCTCCCCTTACGGTTCTTTTGAGCGAAGGATTGTGGCGGCAGAGGTTCGCGGCCGACGCGCACATCATCGGGCGTCAGGTTCGCATTGGCGATGTGCCGCACACGGTGATAGGCATTATGCCCGCCACTTTCCGTTTTCCTGACGAAGCAGGTGCGGATGCCGGCAAGGGCATATGGCTGCCGTCTCAACCCACCCCGGAAATGCTGAAAGGCCGCGGCTTCACGATGTACTACGTGGTCGGCCGGTTGCGTCCCGGCGTGAAAATCGCCCAAGCACGCGCTGAGCTGTCAACCATTACGAAGCAAATCAAACGCCTCGATCCGGAAAACACCGCCACTCTACACTTCGTGCTCCGGCCTTATCGCGATACCGTCACCAGCTCGGTGCGTCCGGTGTTTCTGGCTTTAACGGTGGCACTGATTCTGGTGCTTCTGATTGCATGCGTGAATGTGGCGAACCTGCAGCTTGGCCGCTGTCTCGCCCGCTATCAGGAGCTTGCGGTTCGAGTTGCCCTCGGAGCCGCCAAATCGCGACTCATACGCCAGTTGCTGGTCGAGGGCGGAACGCTTAGTGCTCTTGGAGCGCTCGCCGGATTGGGCCTGGCTCTCATGATTCTCCGCCCCCTCGCAGCCCTTCCCGAAGACATGATTCCGCGTGCGAACGAAATCCACTTGCGTATCGCCGTGATAGGAGCATTAGCCGGATTCGCGACCTTAGCTACGCTGCTCTCCTCGCTCATTCCAGCGCTGTTTGCAATGCATGCAGAACCCCAGGTTGCCTTGCGCGGCGCGGGCCGCGGCGTGAGCCAGCAAGCAGCCTACTCCCGAATCGGCCGCTTGCTCGTAATGGGAGAGGTTGCGATTGCAGCCATCCTGCTGGTCGCTGGCTCGCTGCTGTTTCGCACGCTCTACAACCTGGAACACAAGGCGCTCGGGTTCGACACTGCGAATCTTGTAACCTTCAGCGCCACACCGTCCACCTCTGCCGGTTATCTGACCGGAGAAGTACACCCGGGATCCGCACAAGCCTCTATCTCGACACGCGTGTACGGACCTTTGCTCGAACAGTTGCGTGCGTTGCCAGGAGTAAAACAGGCGGCTCTTGCTTCTTCCATTCCCTTCGACGGCGTCGATATGCGGACCAGCTTCGAATTGAATGGCAAGAAAAACACCACGCTCGAACAGAAAGAGCGCCGGCATGCGCGTATTCGCGTCATGAGCGGCGGCTATATGGAGGCCATGCGAACACCCATTCTGCGCGGCCGCGCCATTTCAGACGACGACATCGAAGACCGGCCGTACGTTGCGGTCGTGAACCGGCTCTTTCACCCGCGAGTTCTTCCCGCCGGGCGCCGATCCCCTCGGCCAACAGCTCGAGCTCGGCGGAAAAGAGACCGGAATGGTGAAGCCTTACACAATCGTCGGGGTCGAGGCGGACACGGCACAGAAGAGCGTCAGCGAAGCGGCGACTCCGGAGCTGATTCTTTCCTATCGCCAAGTTCCCACCGATTCACTCTTCTATCCCATCCTGCTCACGTCCGCAACCAATTACGTCCTGCGAACCCAATTCGCCGGTGACATGAGCGGCCCGATTCATGGCGTCTTCGCAAAGATCGCTCCCGGATTCGCCATCGATAATCTGCGCACTATGCAGCAAACCGTCGATGCCGCCAATTTCAATCAGCGGCTCGGCTTTTACCTCATCGGATCTTTTGCGGGCCTCGCAGTGGTGATGGTCATCCTCGGCTTGTACGGGGTTCTCTCGCAACTGGTCAGCCGCCGCCGGCAGGAGATCGGAGTGCGCATGGCGCTGGGTGCGACACGCGAATCCATTCTGAGCCTGATTCTGCGGCAAGGGACGGCGCTCATTGCAATCGGACTCGGCGTCGGGATCGTCGCGGCCATCGCAGCCAGCCGGCTCATCGCGAGTTTTCTCTACCGCGTTCAGCCACTCGATTTCTGGTCTTATGGCGCGGCAGCCATTCTGCTGCTGCTGGTCGGCCTATTTTCGGCCGCCGTTCCAGCCATGCGCGCAGCAGCCATCGAGCCCATGGAGGCCTTGAGAACCGAGTAGAAGAGTCCGGCCCTCGCTGCACAGTCCGAGGCGCGACCGTAAGCGAGCGCTTTTCCCGGCGTCATCGTATGCTGCCGAAATCCACGGCGTTCGTGTTTCCGCCGCATACCAGAACCCCGACACGCTCTCCACGCGCCGGTTCGTAACCGTGCGACAGTAATGCAGCTAAAGCCGCCGCGCCTCCCGGCTCTGCCGCAACCCGCAGCACGTTCCAGAGCGCGTACTGCGCTTGCCGAATCGTATCATCGGGAACCAGCACCACGCGATCCACAAACGCCTGGGCAATCGGGAACATCAACTCTCCCACTCGTTTCGGAGCCAGCGAATCTGCCGCAATACCGCCCGCTTCAGCATCCACCGGTTCGCCCGCCGCCAGCGCCCTCGTCAGCGTCGGTGCAGCTTCCGGCTCCACACCGATCACCTTGATGCGCCCGGAATACCAACCCGCGATGCCGCCGATCAGACCGCCTCCCCCCACCGCAACCAGCAGCGTATCGAGCTCGGGTTCCTGCTCTTCGAACTCCATCCCTACGGTTCCTTGTCCCTGCAGAGTCTCCGGTTGGTTGTAAGCGTGAATCCGTAAGGCTCCCGATTGCGCTGCCCACTCTTCGCTCGCCGCGAGCGCCTCGGCGTAGCGCTCGCCCGCGATCACCAGGTTTGCGCCGTACCCCCGAATGCGATCCATCTTGGCAGGTGACGAGACACTCGGCACAAAAATCGATGCCGGTATGCCCAGTTTCATCGCGGCATACGCGACCGCAGCTCCATGATTGCCGCCCGATGCTGCGACAACACCCGCTTGAGGGACCTTGCGCGTCAGCAAATTTGCAAACGCACCGCGCGTTTTGAATGATCCCGCATGTTGCAGCAATTCGAGTTTCAAAACCAGGCTGATCGAAGGCAGCTCCAGATCGGCGCCTTCAATTTCGATGATTGGCGTTCGACGGATGTAACGCCGGATTCGTTCTCTTATACGGGCAATCTTCGCGCGGCTCACGATATCATCACGATCTATTGCGGCGGGGCATTCCTTGCGAATCATGTCTCTATTCCGAAGATAGCCGCCGCCCTAGAGCTCAGCCGAATAGGAAGCCCACGCCGTCTCCGATGAAGTGGGCGAGAATGTTGCAAACCGTATCGCGCCGCCACACGTACAGCGCAGTCAGAATCGCACCGCCATATCCTGCGACGATCAGTTGCGCCCAACCCCATGAGCCGAGATGCGCGGCCGTGAACGCCGCCCACGTCGCGGCCGCCGCAATCCACGTTCGGCTTGTCAACTCTTCAATTCGTGGAATCGGGTAACTGCGAAAGAGGACTTCCTCGCATACTGCCGCGCGCGTAACCAGCAGCAGCCGATACCAGAAGGGCGTCGCTGCCAGCTTCTTGATCTCGGCAGTGTTCATATGCAGATGCAGAAGCGGAAACACGACGAAATAGATAACCGGTATGCCGATGACCAATGCAGCGCCAGCGGGAATTGCCCAAAGTGTTCCCCATGAAAGCCGCTTGAATCCGATCGAGGAAAGCGGCAAGCGCTCCACGAACACTACAAACGCGAGCACTATTACAAGCAGCGCCCACCACAGCACTTCCCGGCCGAACAATGGACCCAGGTTTGTGTAGCGCTCGCCGAGATTGCCGAGACTGCTGCTCGCGCCGCCCAGCGTCAGCAGCAGCCCGAGCAAGATTTGCACGCGCCGGGCCGCGCTTCCGGATCCCTGCATCATCGATCTAATCTAAAGGATCGAGGCGCGGGGCTGAATCGAACAGCCGGACGAGGTTTTGCGGACCTCGGCCTTTTCCACTTGGCTACCGCGCCAAGTTCCTAATCGTCAGATGTCGATGGACCTTGAATCTATTTCACGCTCTTATTGGTTCACGGCAAACCCTTAGTACTTTTTCGCTTTCTCGCCCGGCCGGTCGCCCCGGTTCCGGGATCTAATAGGCCAAGGGGGAGGTGCGCCGGTGTTGAGAGTCTTACTTCTGTGGGCCGTGCCGCTGGTCTTCGTCTCGAACGGTTTTCCCGATACAACAGCCCAGCGGATGGACGGCCACTACATTGCTACTGCGTATGCACAGCAGGGCGTGACCGCGTCCGGCGAGTACACGCATCGTCACGTTGTCGCCGCAGATCCTGCGCTACTGCCACTCGGCTCGCGAATCAAAATTACGCGAGCGGGGCGCTATTCGGGAGAATACGTGGTCGCAGATACGGGAAGCAAAATAGAAGGCCGCAAGCTGGATATCTACCTTCCTAGCGCGGCGGCGTGCCGCAAGTTCGGCAAGCGGCGAGTCAGGGTCACGGTCCTTCAATTAGGGGATGGAACGCAAGCCGCCACCAAGCAAGCCGATCACGCCGTAAAGACGGATGTTTCTAAGGATCTTCAGAAGAACGTAGTCGGCAATGCCGCTACCGAGGACGATTGGGCCGCAAAAAATCGAGGCGCAAGCAAGTCCAGCGGAACCGCCCCGAGTTCGGCTGCGCCCGGTACTTCGAGCACCACTCCTTCCCAGCCGAAGTAATTTTCTGCGCTACCCTGAGTTGATCTCTACACGGCGGCGGTGTTGAACCAGACCGTTTCGCACTATCACATCATCGAGAAGCTGGGCGGCGGGGGCATGGGTGTCGTGTACCGTGCCGAAGACCTGAAGCTGAAGCGCGAAGTCGCGCTGAAATTCCTTCCGGAACAGGTAACCCGCGACCCGGCGGCGCTAGAGCGGTTCCAGCGTGAGGCGCAGGCTGCGGCCGCAATTAATCATCCCAATATCTGCACGGTCTACGAAGTAGGTGAATTCGGAGGTCGACCGTATCTCGCCATGGAGTTGCTCGAAGGCGAGACTTTGAAACACCGCATCAACGGCAAACCGGTTCCGTTGAACGCACTCCTCGACTGGAGTATTCAGATCACTGATGGGCTGGACGTGGCGCATGCGCGCGGTATTGTGCACCGAGACTTGAAACCCGCGAACCTGTTCATCACCAACCGTGGCCAGGCGAAGATTCTAGATTTCGGACTGGCAAAGCTGCGGCCGGAGGCAACACCGGCGCTCGCAGGTGTCCCAGCCCGAACCATGACGGCGATGCAGACGGACCCTGGCCATGCGCTGGGAACCCCGGCCTACATGTCCCCGGAGCAGGCGTGCGGTGATCAACTGGATGCGCGTACGGATCTCTTCAGCCTGGGCGTTGTGCTCTACGAAATGGCAACCGGAAAATTGCCATTCAATGGAGCGAGCACGGCAACACTGATGGCCTCTATTCTGCGTGACCTGCCAGAGCCGCCGATTCGACTAAATCCGGAGTTGCCTCCAGAACTCGGACGCATCATCAACAAAGCTCTGGAGAAAGATCGCGATCTACGTTACCAGAGCGCATCCGACCTGCGCGGCGATTTGAAGCGTCTCAAGCGCGACACGGATTCCAATCTCTCTGTTGTGGCAGCGGCGCCTGCACTGCAACCTGCGCGATCAGGGCGATATTGGTTCGCCGCCATCGCTCTGGCAGTTGTCGGCGTTGCAATTGCGGCGCTGCTGCTTACCGGTCCACTCCCGCCGCCCAGAGTGCTGAGCACGACCCAGATCACAAATGATCGCCGGGCAAAGTACGGCCCGTTTCTCACCGACGGTTCCCGGGTTTACTTCAATGCCGACGCTATTTTTTCTTCGCACCCCTATGAAGTATCGGCCAAAGGAGGGGAATCGTTCTTGGTTCCGATGCAATTGAAAAATGCGTCACTGCTGGACGTTTCGCCCGATGGTTCGGAGCTCCTGGTTGGAACATATCCAGGTCAGGGACTACCTATCAGTTTTGTCCCGAAGCCGCTTTGGATTGCACCGGTAATGGGAGGCTCGCCTCGCCGAGTGGGTGATCTTGCGGGCGGGGATGCTGCGTGGTCACCGGACGGTGGGCGATTGATTTACACAGAGGAGAAGGAGCTCGATATCGCTCGGAGTGGTGGAACCGGCGCCCAGAGATTGGTTGCTGTTCCGGGAACACCTTTCTCACCACGCTGGTCGCCCGATGGGAAGAAAATCCGATTTACGCTTGGCCGTGGTCAACTCCCCTCCAGCTTATGGGAAGTATGGAGTGATGGAACCCATTTACACGCGCTCTTGCCCACTTGGCGGCAGCCGCACTGTTGCGGTAGTTGGACTCCGGATGGGAAGTATTTCGTATTCCAAGCGACGAGCAATGGGATAGAGACTATCTGGGCCATTCGGGAGAAAATTGGCCCGTTTGAGAGAACCAATCATGCACCCGTGCAGCTTACAAACGGCCCCATCCACACCTATGCGCCGGTTCCTAGCCAAGATGGCAAGCGGCTCTTCGTTGGCGGCTATCAGCCACGCTGCGAAATCGTTCGCTATGACTCGAAAGCAAAAGCATTTGTCCCGTTTTTCTCGGGTGCCTCTGTTGAAGGACTCGATTTCTCTCGAGATGGGAAATGGGTTACATACGTTTCTTACCCGGAAGGCACGCTGTGGCGGAGCACGGTCGATGGCGAGCAGAGGCTACAGCTCACAGCTCCTCCCATGCACGTCGGCCTGCCTCACTGGTCACCAGACGCGAAACGAATTGCTTTCATGGGCCAATATCCTGAAAAGCCCTGGCGCATTTACATGCTGTCAGCGGAGGGCGGCGCACCTGAGCAGCTGACAAATGGGGAAGACTCAACTGGCTTTGACCCGACATGGTCGCCGGACGGGAACTCGCTTGCCTTCGGCGGCTTCCCAACCGGACACGTGGTCATTCACGTTCTGAATTTGACGACACACCAGCTTTCCATGTTGCCGCGTTCCGACGGACTATTCTCGTCCCGCTGGTCTCCCGACGGGCGGTATATCGCCGCCATTTCAGCAGACTCCCAAAGACTCCTCGTTTTCGACTTTCGATCCCAAACATGGACGGAGCTGGCTGAGTCGAACATCGGTTATCAGACTTGGTCTCGCGACAGTGAGTACCTCTATTTCGATACCCTGCGTGCTGACCCGGCCTTTTTCCGGGTGCGCGTTCGTGATCGAAAGGTGGAGAGACTAGTGAGCCTGAGGAATGTCCCGCGAGGTATAGGCAGTTTCGGCCCTTGGACTGGCCTCGCACCGGATAGTTCGCCTCTAATCCAGCGCGATGCCAGCTTGGACGAGATCTACGCGCTCGATTGGGAAGCGCCGTGAGTACATTTTTGCGCTAATCTGGACTAACCTCACGTTCCAGTGTTGAATCACATCGTTTCGCATTATCGCGTCGGCGAGAAGTTGGGCGGCGGCGGCATGGGCGTCGTATACCGCGCCGAGGATCTGAAACTCAGGCGCGAAGTGGCACTAAAATTCCTTCCGGAAGAGGTAACCCGCGATCCGGCAGCTGTCGAGCGCTTCCAGCGTGAGGCCGAAGCTGCGGCCGCGATCAATCATCCGAACATCTGCACAGTGTATGAAATCGGAGAATTTGAAGGCTCGCCTTTCCTTGCGATGGAGCTGCTCGAAGGCGAGACGTTGAAACACCCCATCAATGGGAAGGCCGTTCCTTTGAATGCGCTCCTCGACTGGGCTATTCAGATCACAGACGGACTCGATGCAGCGCATGCACGTGGCATTGTCCACCGAGACTTGAAGCCTGCAAACTTATTCATCACGAGTCGCGGTCAGGCAAAGATCCTCGATTTCGGGCTGGCGAAGCTGCGGTCAGAGCGAAAGCCAGCGCTGGCAGGTGTCCCAGAGCAAACGATGACGGCGGTGCAGACCGATCCGGGCCACACGATCGGAACGCCCGCATACATGTCCCCAGAGCAGGCGCGCGGCGATCAAGTCGATGCGCGTACCGATCTCTTCAGCCTGGGAGTTGTCCTTTATGAGATGGCAACTGGAAAACTGCCCTTCGACGGAACAAGTACGGCGACAGTCATGGCCTCTATTCTGCGCGATGTTCCGGAGCCGCCGATTGAAGTCAATCCGGAGTTGCCGGCGGAACTAGGACGCATTATAGGCAAGGCTCTGGAGAAAGACCGCGATCTACGCTACCAGAACGCTGCCGAGTTGCGGGGCGATTTGAAGCGCCTCAAGCGAGATACGGATTCCAGTCCCTCGCTTGCGCCGGTCGCGTCGTCCGTTCCAGTCCCAACGCTACAACGAAAGCGACGCTGGTTATTCGCTGCCCTCGGTCTGGCCGTTGTCGGCCTTGCCATCGCCGCGTTCCTTCTCGCCCGTCCACTGCCGCCGCCGCGAATCCTCAGTACGACCCAGATCACAAATGACCGCCGGGCGAAGTCCCCACCGTTTTTCACGGACGGATCGCGGATTTACTTCAATATAGGAGCCGGAGATTCATTTACTTCTGAACCCAGGCAGGTCTCGACGAGCGGTGGGGAGTCGATGCCACTTCCGATACCACTGAAAAATGCAAGGCTGCTGGACATATCTCACAATCATTCGGAGCTTCTGGTGGGAACATACGAACAAACTCAAGCCGTCGTCGGGCCTATGTCGCTGGCGCTTTGCGTCGCGCCGGTGATCGGGGGCTTGCCTCGGCGTTTGGGTAATCTCATCGCCGGAGATGCAGCTTGGTCTCCGGATGACCAGGAAATTGTTTACATCAACGAAAAAGAAAGAGAGCTGGATCTTGCTCGGAACGACGGGACAGTAGTGCGAAAGCTGGCAACCCTTCCAGGAGTTGCTTCTTGGCCACGTTGGTCACTCGATGGAAAGAGAATTCGATTTACAGTTTTTTCTGGCACTCGCCTTGCAATATGGGAAATTTCGGTAAACGGAACCTATTTGCATCCATTACTTCCTAGCTGGCACGAATCACACTGTTGCGGCAATTGGACCGCAGACGGGCGATATTTCGTGTTCGAAGCGACGAGCAAGGGCATAGAGACTATCTGGGCTATACGGGAGAAGGTTGGCCTTTTCCAACCATCGACCCACGAACCGGTGCAGTTGACCACCGGCCCCATGCATACCATCGGACCAGTTCCGAGCCCGGACGGTAAGCGGCTCTTTGTTGACGGCTATCAGCCCCGCGGCGAGATCGTTCGCTATGACTCGAAGTCAAAAGCCTTTGCTCCGTTTCTCTCAGGGGCGTCTGTCGAAGCACTCGATTTTACACGAGATGGGAAGTGGGTCACTTACGTTTCTTACCCGGAAGGAACACTGTGGCGGAGCGCGGTCAATGGCGAGCAAAGGCTTCAGCTCGACAACGCCTCCCCTGCACGTCGCCTTGCCTCGCTGGTCACCGGACGGGAAACGGATCGCTTTCATGGGCCAATATCCGGAAAAATCATGGTGCATATTCATGATGCCCGCAGATGGCGGCGCGCTGGAGCAGCTTACCCAGGGGAAAAACGCCACTGGTTTTGACCCCACATGGTCTTCAGACGGCAATTCGCTTGCGTTCGGCGGTAACCCGGCGATGGGAACTGGCCCCTTCGTTGTCCACGTGCTCAATTTAAAGACACATCAGATTTCCGTACTGCCGCATTCCGATGGACTCTATTCTCCGCGCTGGTCTCTCGATGGCCGTTATATTTCGGCCCTCTCGACCGACTCCGCAAGACTCGTAGTCTTTGACATTCAATCACAAACGTGGGCGGAACTGGCCAAAGCGAATCTCGGGTATACGACGTGGTCTCGTGACAGTGAGTACATATTTTTCGATACGCTCGGTTCTGATGCCGCGTTTTTCCGGGTGCGGATTCATGATCCCAAGGCTGAGCGAATGTTTGGGCTACAAAATGTCCCGCGGACTCTTGGCAGCTTGGGAGCCTGGACCGGCCTCGCCCCGGATGGTTCCCCGCTTATCCAGCGCGATGCCAGCTTCGATGAACTCTACGCGCTCGATTGGGAAGCGCCGTGAGTACGCCCAATACCTTGCGAAATAGTTTCTCTGCGCTAACCTGAACTCATCGCGTCGCAAAGTCAGGGCAGTGTTGAACCAGACTGTTTCGCACTATCACATCATCGAGAAGCTGGGCGGCGGGGGCATGGGCATTGTGTATCGTGCCCAGGATCTGAAACTCGGGCGCGAAGTAGCGCTTAAATTTCTTCCCGAACAATTAACGCGCGACCCGGCAGCCGTTGAGCGCTTCGAGCGTGAAGCCCGGCTTGCGGCGGCGATTAACCACCCCAATATCTGCACGGTATACGAAGTCGGAGAATTCAACGGACTGCCGTTCCTCGCCATGGAGCTGCTCGAGGGCGCGACGCTGAAGCACCGTATCGAGGGGAAGCCGGTCCGCCTGAACGATCTTCTGGACTGGGCCATTCAGATCACGGCGGGGCTCGAGGCCGCGCACGCAAGGGGCATTCTGCATCGCGACTTGAAACCAGCCAACTTGTTTGTGACGGGTGGCGGCCAGGCAAAAATTCTGGATTTTGGTTTGGCAAAGCTACGGTCTGAACGAAAGGCCGCGGCTGGGGGTGGGGTCGAACACGTCACAACCATTTTGCAGACTGATCCGGGGGGCACCATTGGAACGCCTGCCTACATGTCACCCGAGCAGGCCGAGGGTGAGGATCTGGATGCGCGAACTGATCTGTTCAGTCTCGGCGTAGTTCTCTACGAGATGGCAACCGGTAAATTGCCGTTTGAAGGACCAAGTCCGGCCGCCATTATCGCCTCGGTCCTGCGTGATTCACCCGTTCCAGTTCTGCAACTCAATCCTGAATTGCCTGTCGAGTTCGGACACATAATCGGCAAAGCTTTGGAGAAAGATCCCGACACGCGCTATCAAACAGCCGCGGATCTGCGCAGTGATCTCAAACGGGTCAGGCGCGATATGGATTCCGGCTTACTGAGCATGACAGGCCTTTCGAGCGTGTCGCAGCCGCTGCTTCTGCCGCAGCGAAAGCGTCGAGCCGGTTGGCTGGCGGCCGCTGCCACGGC
This sequence comes from uncultured Acidobacteriaceae bacterium, assembly GCA_963803455.1. Taxonomy (GTDB): domain Bacteria; phylum Acidobacteriota; class Terriglobia; order Bryobacterales; family Bryobacteraceae; genus Bog-105. The sequence continues at coordinate 836,882 of CAWDMK010000001.1, forward strand.
CATTGTCGCTGCGTCCATCGTCATTTTCTTGCTCTTCCGCCCGATACCCCCGCCACAAGTTCTCACCACTACTCAAATCACTAACGATCGCCTCGCAAAGGTTGTCCCATTTCTTACCGACGGCTCGCGGCTGTATTTCAATACCGGAAACTATTACGTTCCCACGCAGCCATATCAGGTATCGATCAAGGGCGGGCAATCGTTGCCAGTACCGACCCAGTTGCCTAACCCCACTGTGCTCGACATTTCGTCGGACGGCTCGGAGTTTCTGCTTGGAACTGACGCAGGGCCGGCCAGCGCACCCAGTCCCTATGCATTAGATCGCATGACGCTGTGGACCGCTCCGGTTCTGGGGGGTGCCGCGCGCCGGCTGAGCAACTTGCTCGTTGATGACGCCGCATGGTCGCCCGATGCCCATTCGGTTGTCTATACGCGCGGCGACGAAATCGGCGTTGCCCGGAGCGATGGAAGCGAGGCGCGCAAATTGGCAAACGTGCCTGGAATCTCCTTTGCTCCGCGCTGGTCGCCTGATGGCCAAAAGATTATCTTCACAGTGGCGCACGAATCCTATCTCGCTTCCAAGTATTCGGCGACCCAAGCGGCAGAGTCCAGGCTATGGGAAATCTCCGCCGACGGAACCCATCTGCACCCCTTATTTCCTGCTTGGCGCGAGCCGCAATCCTGGGGAAATTGGACCCGCGATGGCGCATATTTCGTTTTCGAGGCGATCAGGAATGGCATAAGCACGATCTGGGCGGTGCGGGAAAGGACGCATCTTCTCCAAAGCGCGGCTGAGAAGCCGATGCAATTAACCACCGGCCCTATGAGCAGCTATGGGCCGGTTCCGAGCGTCGACGGCAAGCAGCTTTTTATCGGAGGCCGCCAGCCGCGCATCGAAATCGTCCGTTACGACCGTGCATCGAAAACGTTCGTTCCGTTTCTGAACGGCGTGTCGGCGGAAGGACTGGATTTCTCGCGTGATGGCAAATGGGTCGCTTACGTCAGTTATCCGGACGGCGCCCTGTGGCGGAGCGCAATCGACGGTTCGCAACGGCTGCAACTCAGCCCTGCCACGTTGCACGCCAGCCTGCCCCGATGGTCTCCGGATGGGAAGCGCATCGCGTTCATGTGCTCTCAGCCCAACCAACCGGAGCGGATTTTCATCGTGGACGCGGATGGTGGCGCCCCGCAGCAGATCACGAACGGGAAGGATGGCGCTTACGACCCGACTTGGTCGCCCGATGGAAACTCGCTGGCATTCGGCCGCAATTTACTGCAAGGCTCGCGAAACCTCGATATCGAAGTCTTGAATCTGGCTACACACGAGACTTCCGTGTTGCCGGATTCTGAAGGGCTGTGGTCGCCGCGCTGGTCCCCCGATGGGAGGTATATCTCGGCGCTTTCCGCCGATGTAAGAACGCTTCTATTATTTGATTGCCACTCGCGGAAGTGGACGCAACTGGCAAAGGCGGATTTCGGTTATCCAGCTTGGTCCGGCGACAGTGAATACATATACTTCGACACATTGGACAAGAATTCTGCATTCTTCCGCGTGCGCATTCGTGATCACAAAGTGGAGCGCGTGGTTAGTCTCACTGGGCTGCCTCGAAAATTGGGCGCCTATGGGCCGTGGGCGGGAGTGGGGCCGGATGACTCACCACTCGTAACCCGCGATGCCAGCTTCGACGAGATTTACGCACTCGATTGGCAAGCGCCCTAACAGCGGCAGGCGCAGTGAACGGTCTTACTTCAAATTTTTGTTGAGCAGCGCCGCCAAGCGGTAACCTGCCAGCCGTATTTGAGATTGTGCGACTTCCGATGCCTTTGCTTCATACGAAGCGTCAGGCCGCGGCGATATGGTCGCTGAGAGATCGTTTTCGTCGCTGATCGGCGGAGCATAAACCACCTGTTTCGCCAGCTCGAAGCTATCCGCAATCCACGAGTTTGGGTCGGCGTTATCGGCGCCGGCCGGCTTCCCGTGCGCGAGTAGCCTCTCTCCCGTTTCGATTACTTCACTCAGAGGCGGCCGGTCTCCGAGCAGGCCGTCCCAGTACGCATGCAGCTCATCCCTGCACGGGTCCGCACAGAAGTGGACAAAATTACCTCCTGCGTCTCCGTGCGGATAGTTCTTGGTGAACCTGGAAGTGCAGTGTAGCGGCTGATGAACATCACCCACTAGGTGCTCCAGCCACACCACGTCATACGATTTGACTCCGTCCGATTCGCCCGTTCGAATGGCTTGCATTAAGAGCACAATCTCCGTCTCCGCATTAGGACGCTTCGCCGGCTCGCCGGGTGCACCGGCCGAGTACGGCACGTCCACAAAATGCCAGTACTTGTGCATCAGCATGTCTTCGTAACCGATGTTTTGCGAATCCGTCGCGTGCCCCGGAGGGACATTGCCGCCGTCGCTGATATATCCAGGCGCGCACGCCGCCTGTTTAATGCAATCGGGCCACGTTGCTGCGCGCAGGAACGCAACCAGACCTTTTCGTTTCCTGCCTACATGTTCCGTCCAACTGCCATACATCTTGTTGAGCTTTAACAGTTGATCCACTCGTGCTCGGGTTTCTGGAGTGAGATTCTCGTACGCAATATAGGCCGCGATCATGTGGCCGCCATCGAACCACGCCTGAACCGGGCGAATCACGACGAAGAAGCTCAAAGCCGCGGCGATGAGAACGCGTTTGTGCATCTGGACCGTGAACCCCAGCTCAGCTTAATACAGACGCGCAACACCTTACTCCTATTCACGGCGTTGCCTACACAGTAATGAGCGTCATGTGACATCGCTGCACTCGTCAATCGAGGAAACCCGGCGATAAGTAGGCTAAGCGGCCGGTAAGGTACCGTTCCAATCGGATGCCCCGGCGCTTAAAGGAAAGCTGCATGTTTAAGCTTCGATTTATTATTGCCGGCATCTGCGCATTCATACCCGTGCTCGCACTGCACGAGTTTCAGGCACGCTCTATTGCTGCCCGCCCGTTAACCGCACATACCACCAATCACGACGTGACGATTCCTCCAGAGGTCACATCGCTCCGGCCCAATTACCCCTATTCAGTGATCCCGGGCGGAGTTTACTCGCCCGATGAACTTCGCGCAGTCATCACAAACGATTCGCTGGTTCGCCAGCACTACGCCGGGTTTCACATGAACTCAACTCGCCTGGTCAAATTGACTGACGATCGTTACGAATACGTCTCTTTCCGTTTACAAGACCGCGTCTACTGGACCCGTAAAAAACTGCGCATCCCGAAGGGAGAAGTCCTCATCACCGACGGCAACAATTTCGCCCGCACCCGGTGTGGCAACCGCCTCTCTGATTTGCCGCAGGCAAACACGACAGCGCTGCAGCCTCCGGAACAGCTCCTCTCATTACCGCCGTTCAGTCCTCAGTTGCTTCCTCAATTCGCGCTCGCAGAGGCGCCTCCCATCTTCGGTCCTGCCGTGCCAATTGAAACCCCGCGACTCGCACCGGTTCTGCCCTCGCCGCTTGAATCGCCATTACAGTCGGCTGCGAGCTGGCCCGCGTTGCAGCAACCTCTCTCCGGTTCGCCTGTTTGGTCGCCGCCTTACGCGGCTCCGCTGATTCCAAACTATCCCGCCGGGCCTCCTGTTATTCCCGGAACGCCGGTGCCTCCATCGTCAACACCTCCGGCCGTGCCTCCCGTTCCTGAGCCCGCAACCACTTTTCTACTGGGAGCCGGTCTTGTGTTCTGCTCACTGTGTTATCGCGGTTCGCGGCGGGCTCGCGCACGCGCTGCTAAATCGAATGAGAGCAACAAGTGAGTTCCGCGGCCTATCCCGGAATGGGTGCAGTCGGCTCAACCAGTTTCTCTGTGTTCACCGAATACAGCGCGGACTTCCCTTGGTGATCGCTTTCAAAATATACTCGGCGGCTATCGGGCGAGAAGACGGGCGAGACCGCTGCCGCATGACTCGCTCCATGCTCACAAAGCGTAAGCTCACGTTTCACCGCACGTAGTAACAAAATAATGTTCGGTTGCGCCTTGCTCCGGCTTGCGCCCACGAACACCGAGCCATTTGCGTTCGGAGCAAACGCCGCAAACTGGCTAGTCGGCGCGACTCGCTGCTCTATCTGCGTCTCGGGGACAACCTGATGGAGTTCCGAGAGCGGCACACTACCTTCGATCTCTCGAAGAAACAACAGAGCTCGCCCGTCCGGAAACCAAATCGGATTCGATACGCGCCCTTTGGCAAGCAGCATAGGCGAGCTCCCACTTCTATCCAACCGAACGTACCAGAATTCACGCTCTTCCGTTAACCCGTCTTTTTCAAAGAAGCAGCCGCTGCCGTCGGGACGCAGCAACGGTCCGCAATTAGATCCAATCTCCTCCGCCACGGCGAACGGTTCCCCTCCCAACCCTTCCAGCCGTCCTCGCTTGTTCATAACAATCCGTGTCGCCGCGAAGGTGAACGCACTGACTCCTTCTGCCAATGTGCGCGACTTTAGTGTGGCTAAGCTGACCTCTTTGAGCGCGCTTTGATCGATGAAATACAGAGAGCGTTCTTTCTCGTCCATGCACAACGAGCGCGCATCCAGCTTGTCCGTATGCGCGAGCTGCCGCAGCCGGCCCGTTCGCAAATCCAACTGAAACGGGCACAACGCACCACTTCGATCGGAAGAGAAGATCAGAAAGCGGCGCTTCGCTGAGATGAACCGATTTGAGGGCGCCGGCATCAGGCTGGCGCTCCTGGGATTGGTCAACCGAATGACGGGCGCTTCCGTCGTTGGATCTATGAAGCGAACAAATTCGCTAGCTTGCGGTAGCGGCCGCGATGTCTTAGCCGGAAAGCTTGCAGCGGCGGCCAAACTGCCCGGCAGCGCGGTGAACATCGCGCGCCGCGTGATGCCCTTTCTCACTAACTGGAAGATGCGGACGAAAAATCCGCCGTTGCATTCAAAGCCCCAGGTCGCTTTGCAAGGGATGAGTGGGCCCTGACGGGCGAGCTTTCGCCAGGTACTTATACGGATTCACTGGCGTCCCTTTCACTCGCACTTCGTAATGCAGATGCGGCGACGTGACGCGGCCTGTAGCGCCCGACCGCGCGATTACCTGCCCCAGCCGCACCTCTTCACCTGGGATCACCAGGAATTGGGACAGGTGAGCATAGTAGGTTTCAATCCCGTTTCCGTGGTCGACTACGACCAGTTTCCCGTACCCGTTAGTCCATCCCGCGCTCGCTACCACCCCGTCCGCTGTGACATGCACAGGCGTTCCCGGGGCCGCACACAAATCGATTCCTTTGTGGAACGCGCCCTCGCCCGATAAAGGATCGGTTCTTCCGCCAAACGAACTGCTCAGCAGCCCGTTTACCGGCCACAAGCTCGGTTGCGTGTGCACCTGCCACTGGTACGCGAACCGGTGATAGATGCGCGAAAAATCCGCCGACTTGAGGAAATTGTACTGCTCGATGGATTCTTCAGCGTTCGGCGTTAGCGGATCAGCCGCAAGCGCCGCACTGCTGTCCGAGCCCATTTGGTTAATTCCGTACTGTACCGAGACTTCACTCGCTAAATCCTCGAGCGCCGCCATCTGCTGGTTACGCTGCCGCGAGACCCGCTGAAGCTCCTGATACCGGCCGCGCAGGCGCTCAAACTGCGCCCGCATCTCGTCGTAGCGCGACGCCTTCCAGCTCAGGTGCACATAGCTTGAGAAAAAGGCGGCCCCGAGCACAATGGCAGCAAGGAAAACTCCTGAAACCCAACCCAGAAACTTGCGGGTGATCTGTATGCGCCGGCTTCGCCCTTGGGCGGGATCGGCGAATTCCATGATGAAGTACGATGAATCCATTCGACTCCTGGGACCGAGAACAGCATCTCTCTCCCAAATAGGTATACAACAGGTTAATGAAGTTTCAGACTAACCGGGCCCTAATCCCCGTGTCAACCAGTATGTGTAATCTACATTACGCAAGCGGGACAGTTCGTTTGGTAAAAATGGGGGACGGCGCAGCCGAACATGCGGTTACACCGTGAAATTGAAATGGCTAAGCTGCTGGTCGAAGAGGCTGGCGCGATGGCGCTCGATTATCAACGCCGAGGCGTGAGCGCGGAATCCAAAGCCGATGAGTCCCCGGTCACCGCAGCGGACCGCGCCTGCGAGGAGTTGATCGTCGCGCGTTTGGGAAGAGAATTCCCCGAAGATGGGGTGCTCGGCGAAGAGGGTGCCAATCGTGAAGGTATCAACGGGCGGCGCTGGATCGTTGATCCCATCGACGGCACGCGCGATTTTGTGCGCGGAATCCCGCTGTGGGCGGTTCTGATTGCCCTCGAACAGGACGGAGAGATCGTCGTCGGCGCGGCGCACAGCCCTAGACAGGGTCTATTGCTTTGGGCCGCTCGCGGCGAAGGCGCCTGGGCAAACGAGTCGCGCTTACAAGTATCAAACAAGACCGATCCTGCGGAAGCGGTGCTCTCTTTCAACGGCTTCAACAAGTTGGGGGTGAGCCGCTTTGCTCCCGGGCTTCTTTCCTGGATCCACCCCTTCTGGGCGGTGCGGAGTCTGGGCGGAGCGGTAGATGCCATGCTGCTGGCTCAAGGTCAAAGCGATGTGTGGATCGAGCCAAACGCGGCGCCCTGGGATCTCGCTCCGCTCAAGCTGCTGATCGAGGAAGCCGGCGGCCGCTTCGCGAGCTTTGATGGCGAGAACACCATTTACGGAGGCAATGCGTACGCCTGCGCGCCGGGGCTCGAATCCTACGTCAAGCAATTACTCCAGCTCTGACGATTCCCGCGCTTATACTCGAAAACGTGACACCCGATGTCCTTTATCACGTACTGTTCCGTTTCATCCACATAAGCTCTGTGATCGCGTTCCTCGGCGGTGTCGTTTATGCGCGGCAGGTGCTCGTGCCCACGCTCGACTCCCTCACAGAGGACGTACGGCTCGAGGCTGCCCGCAGCGCACAACGCAGGTATCGCAGCACGCTGTTTACGCTTCTGGTCTTGATCGTCGCTTCTGGTTTGTACAACCTGATTGCCGGACCAAAGCATACTTACGCCTATCAGATCTGGTTCGGAGTGAAGATGCTGCTGGTCGCGCACATGCTTGCGGCCGCTGTCCTTTGGGGCACCTCGCCATACGGCGATGTTATGGTAGCCGGTAAAAGCAAGCGGCGTTTGATCGGCATCGCAATCTCAGGAATTATCGTCGTCTTCATTTCCGCCTATCTCCGATCTTTGACGCAGCGTGGGCTGTAACCGCGCATCTAATCAGTGAAGGCATATGTCAGGCTACGAAGCACTGCGCGAGAGCGCGGCATGGCTCGACCTTTCAAATCGCGGAAAATTGCGCGTGAGCGGCGAAGATCGTGCGCGGTTGCTGCACGCCATGAGTACGAACCATGTCCAGGGCCTAGAGCCCGGTCAGGGACTCTACGCGTTTTTCTTGACTGCGCAAGGGCGGATACTTGCCGACGCCAATATTTATAACCTGGGCGAAACGTTATTCCTCGATACCGAACCGGAAACGGCCGTCAAGCTTCGCGAGCATTTAGATAAGTACATCATCGCCGATGATGCGACGGTTGAAGACGAGACCGCGAAATGGTCGGAAATCGCTCTCGAAGGGCCGCAAGGTGTGAGCTGCGCGGAGCAGCTCGGTATTTCCGTTCCGCAGAAAAAATATTCCGTCGCCGATTGGGCGGACGGCTTTGTCGCGCGAGTCGCGAGTACGGGCCCCGAAGGAATTCGTATCTTTCTGTCGGCCGCGGAAAAAGACAATCTGCTGCGCCGCATGGAACCATTAGGGATTCCGAATGCGACCGACGAAGCGGCGCGCATCGTGCGCCTCGAGAATGGTATCGCACGCTACGGCGAGGATATCAGCGAACGCTATTTAGTGCAGGAGACCCAGGCCACGCACGCCGTTCATTTCAACAAAGGCTGCTATCTGGGTCAGGAGATCGTCGAGCGAGTTCGATCCCGCGCCCAGATTCATCGTGTGCTAACCCCCGTTCACATCCAAAGCTCAACAACCCCCGCGCCCGGCACGAAACTAACTCTCGATGGAAAAGATGCCGCTGAGATCACATCCGCCGTCTACTCACCGGCGCTCGGGGAAGTAGTTGGCCTCGCCTATGTGAGAACGGAAGCCGCTCGGGAAAAACCGCCGATGGTTGTTAAGGAGAGCGATCCACCTATCGCGGCGCGCATCGTGTGAAAAGTTAACAGCTCAGAGCTGTGAGAGATGCTTTGAGCGTATCCGTTAGAGCAACCGCAGGCTTGACGCAAGCAATACAGGAGTGACTACCGCACGGACAGAAAATTCTGAGGGCTGAACCAACAATTGAGATCTTTCCTTAGATGGTCACCTTCATTCGGGGTGTACTCGCGATGAGCTGGAAACAACCACATTGTTGATGAACTGATGAACTCGCAATTCTAGAAAAGCAACCGCCATGTAGCGCCATCTTTACGATGTAGGCTCTAGAAGGCGATCGTCATGTTGGACTCAGCAAATACAAATCAATGTTCATACGATCCTATTCCCTTACCGACCTTGCCCGAGAACATGCGATAGACAAACACGAAATATCCGACCGCGAGTAAGATTCCGAAGCCCCACCAAATTAGACCGATGGAAGCAGAATAGTTGCCGGCGAGCGCCCGCGTGATCGTGATGTCACGCCGCGGATCCGTGCTGGACGGCAGCACCGTGGGATAGAGTCCGACGCCGGTACCAGCGAGCATGGAAGTGAGATACAGACATGAGGAGAGAAAGGCGTTCCGGTCTTTCCCACGCGAAGCGAAACTGAACATACCAATGAGAGAGGCGACAACAGAAAGCGGAATGAGAAAGGCGACCGGAATGCAGGTGTAATTTGCTAGCGTCGAGGGTCGTACAAACATGGTGGCGATGAGGCTTGCTATCGAAAACACAATGAGAGCGGGCCATAAGGCTCGAAACAACGAGATAGCTCGGTCGTGAAGGGGACCTACAGTTTTTAGGGCAATGTAAAGGGCACCGTGAACAGCGAGTGCGATCAAAGCGAGAATGCCGCCGATGACTGTGTACCAGTCCAGAATGCCCGGATTAGGTCCAACGTTCCAATTGGTCCAGAGGGGAAGAAAGAAGTAGCCATCCGGGGCGAGAGGCACTCCCCGGATCACGTTCGCAAGCGCAGCACCGAAAAAGATGGCGAGCAGAATGCTGGAAAGTGCGAAGCATCCATCAAAGAATTCTCGCCAGACACGAAGGTCTACATGGGCTCGCATTTCGATACCGAGCGCTCGCAGTATTAAGAGCCACAGGACAATCATTACGGGCAGGTAAAATCCGCTGAACGCCGAAGCATAGAGCAACGGAAAGGCGAAATACAGTGTTCCGCCGGCTGCAATCAGCCAAACCTCATTTCCGTCCCAGACCGGGCCGATGGTGCGAATAATGGTTTGGCGGTCTTCTTCGGTTTTGCCGAGAAAGAGGTGCAGTGTACCTGCCCCGATGTCGAAGCCATCTAAGACGACATAGGCGGTGAGCATAGCAGCCACGATCCAAAACCAGATTGTTCCCATTACGTTACAAACTCCTCGATTATGCTGCCGTCACAGTTTGGGGAGCGATGTGTGAGGAACCGGGAGTCATTTCTGGACCGCGGCTAATCTCGCGATACACAAGCAGGATGAATAGTACGGAGAGGACAGCATACATTCCCATAAATCCGAGCAGAGTAAAAAGTGTGTTGGCTTCCGAGACTGTTTTGGACGAACCGACAGCAGTACGGAGCAAGCCGTAAACTAGCCATGGCTGTCGACCGATTTCAGCGGTCATCCAGCCGGCTGTATTCGCGATGTAAGGTAAGGGAAAGCTGAGCAACAGCGGCCAGAGGGCCCATCGCGATTGAAACAACTTGCCTCGCCACAGTAGAAAGGCAGCTAGCGACATCACGAAGAGGAACCAAGTGCCCAACCCGACCATGATGTGGTAGCTGTAATACAGCAACGGGATGTTGGTCGGCCACTGATCGCGCGGAAAGTGGTTCAAACCTTCTACCTCGGCCGACGGAGTGCCGTACACAAGGAAGCTGAGTACACGATTGACAATGATCGGATTGTCGATGGTCTCAGTGGTCTCATTGGGTTGGCCAATGAGCACGAGAGGAGCGCCTTTCTCGCTCTTAAACAGGGCTTCCATGCCAGCCACCGTAGCGGGCTGGTAACGAGCCATGTAGCGTCCATGAAGATCACCGGTTGGAAAAACCTGCAGAACCGAGGAGATCAATCCAGCCACGACGCCGATCTTGAGGAACAGTTGACCCTGTTGGGTGAAGCGGTCTTCGAGGGCATAGAACGCACCTGTTGCCGCCATGATGAACGCAGCGGTGATAACAGCGCCGCTCATATTGTGCGCATACTGGAGCCAAGCCCATGGATTGAATAGGAGAGCGGCAAAACTGGTGAGTTCGAAATTCCCGTTCGGGAGCATTCGGTAGGCGACAGGATGCTGCATCCAAGCATCTGTGACTATGATGAAAAAGCCGGATATCCAGGAACCCAGGAACACCAAGAAAGCCGCCCACCAGTGCCCTACCTTCGAGAGCCTGCGTTCGCCGAAGAGGAACAAGCCAAGGAAGGCGGATTCAAGGAAGAACGAAAACACGCCTTCCATCGCAAGCGGCTGTCCGATGATGCCTCCGGTCAGTTGCGCAAACCGTGACCAGTTGGTTCCAAACTGAAACTCCATCGGAATCCCAGTCACAACGCCCAGGACAAAGTTTATGCCGAAAATACGCCCCCAAAAGCGAGCCGCATCATTGTAGGCTTCGAGTCCTGCTTTCAAACCGAGTGATTTCATTACCACGATGAGCAGAGCCAAACCCATCGTTAATTGCGGAAATAGGTAATGAAATGTGATCGTGAATGCGAATTGCAGACGATGCAGAACGAGAGCGTCCATAGTGCAGAAGAAGGGTATTGTTCTTAATCTTAACTTTTGGGCTGCCCCGAGACTGTGCCGATGTTATCCGTACAGCCGAATTCAGTAAACGGTTAACAAAGGGCTTGTCATACCAGTTCGTAAGCGCCGACCGGAAGGAAATCAGATCGATGAAGGTGGTCAAAAGCAGGCATGCTGGATTGGGCCGATGTCCATGCGCGAGAGGTAAAGCCGGCTTCGTCACGCTCCAGAGTGGTGTGCAGAAGAATAGCGCCCCTTGATTACGCGCACGCAGTTCTAACTTTGAGCATCTTTCACCTTACTCCTCTTCGAAGTAGTCCAAATCGAGGCGCTTGACTAGCTGGTGACGTCTGATAAAGCAAAGTGCTGAGCGACGGCATCCGCAGCTTCCGATAATGAATGCTCTCTCCCATCGGCAACAAACCGCAGTATGGGAGCCTTCTGTTGATAATCAGGAACCATCTGGATGACCAGTGTACCCGTCTTCGCTCGCCCAGATTTTGCGCCGCATCTCCGATGACAAGACAAGCGAAACCGCTAACTGGTTTATTGCTTATTCATTTGGATGGAATCCGCCATTTTTGGCCGAGGCGCTGGTATCCTCCATTTGGTCCATCTCTGAGCTTTGAGAATGCAGTAGGCGGTACTTAACTCGTGTTTAAGGTTAGGTGGCTTGAAAACTACAGACATACAATATCGTAGATATGGATGCGGGATCTAAAATGGTTCAAAAACTGCAAACAGAGACTCAGCTCACCCTCCCATTGCCACTCGCGGAAGTCGCCAATAGAATCGCCGCACAACAAGGCTGGACATTCACAGAGCTGTTATGTTCCTCATTAAAAGGGGGTAAGAGCTCAAGAGCAAGCCGAAGAAGCCGTCGCAAATAGCCGTGAACGCTTCCTAGAATCAGATCCGATAACAAAGAGGAAGCTGCTGATGATCTGATCCGAACCGTTTTCGGGCCAGAATCGATTGCCTAAGATCCAATTCGTCAAGCTTCCTCCTCGTCTTTTAGCCACCTGATTCAACGAGTTAAAGACCGCAAGATAACTACCGAGGAGCTGCAGATGCTTGACACCTGGAAAGCTTCTGAACCGGACGCCCCAGAATGGAAATGTACAAAAACTTCGGCTCATTTAAGGTTTGCGGAGAGGGCAAGTTTCCAACAACCTTGCTAGTTGATGATATGTCGGGACACGGGGAAGAAATTCGATAACTGCAAACGCGGAAGTCCTTCCGTAGCGCCGGAACGTGGCACAAGTTTTGAAATGCACAGTGGCAGCAGAGCGCAGCCGTACCACCCATTCGTATAATCCGAACATTGGAGAATTCCCATTGCGATGATCGGGATTTGCGGCCACATGGGCGCATTCTGGCGCTAGATGTAGGCAAGAAAAGGATTGGGCTCGCGGTTAGCGATGAGCTTGGGATCACTGCGCAAGGCCTCACAACGTTCGAACGAACGCGTGTTCGAGAGGATCTCAAGAAGCTGAAACAAATTGCCCGGGAGTGGAACGCCGCCTGCTTGCTCATCGGCGCGCCGCTCCACATGAGCGGGTCCGAAAGCCGTCAAAGCGAATACACCCGAGACTTTGCCGAGCGCCTCCGCTCGCACCTCGAGTTGCCGGTTGTGTTTTGGGATGAGCGCTTGACCTCCGTCGAAGCCGAACGCATGCTGCGGGAGGCGGGCGCGTCGCTTGAAGAGCGGAAGAAAGCGGTAGACCGGCTGGCCGCGACGCTGTTGCTCGAAAGCTATTTGGAGCATTGCTCCCTCTCTGATTCCGTCGGAAGCGGAGGCAGCATTGGCTAACCGGCGCGGCTGGATGCGCCGCTTCGTTCTTCTCATCTCGATTCTCGCGGTAATCTCGTGTCATCATGGCCTGCGCGTTCGCCGCGTATTGGTACTTCGGGCCGTACCGAGGTTTTCAAACCGAGACCTTCGTCGAAATCGAGCACGGAATGTCTTCGCGCGATATCGCCCGCGAGCTGGCGAATCACGGAGTAGTTCGATCTCGCTGGGCTTTCGCCGCTATTCGTGTCCTGCACCGCCGCGCCACGCTCCAAGCCGGCGAATACCGGTTCGGCTCAGCTCAAACGCCGTGGCAAGTCTTCGAGAAAATCCGGCGCGGCGAAATTTTCTATCAGGATTTCACGATCCCGGAAGGAAGCAACATCTTCGATATCGCTTCCTTGCTTGAACCGTTCGGCATGGTGGATCCAGCTCAGTTTTTGAAGGCCGCGGCGAATCCGGCGCTCATTCGAGACATGGATCCCGTGGCACCCACTTTAGAAGGTTATCTGTTCCCGTCAACCTATCGGTTGACCCACAAAACGACCGCCGCTCAGCTTTGTAACACCATGACGCGCGAATTTCGTAAGCAGTGGGCGCTTGTAGCTTCAGACCCCACCGCCGCGGACGTACATAAAGTCGTCACTCTCGCGTCCCTCGTCGAAAAAGAGACAGCGCTCCCCCAAGAGCGTCCGCTTGTGGCTGCCGTGTTTACGAACCGGCTCCGCGTAAGCATGCCGTTACAGTGCGATCCAACCACCGTCTATGCAGCCCTGCTCGAAAAGCGATACCGCGGCGTAATCCACCGCTCAGATTTAGCCAGTGCGAATCCTTACAACACCTACACGCATACCGGCCTTCCGCCTGGGCCGATTGCCAATCCGGGGCTTGCCGCGCTCAAAGCCGCCCTGCATCCCGCGACCACGGACTATCTGTACTTCGTCGCAAAGGCGGATGGCTCCGGCTCGCATCAATTTTCAGCCAAGCTCCTCGAACATGAGAAGGCCGTGCTGGCTTACCGCAAGTCCGCACGTTAAAGGGCGGCCCTGAGCTGATCTAAAGCTCACTCATGATCCGCCGATTGGATGTATGTCGGGCAGATTGGGGCGGCCATGAAGATTTACGTGAGCTTTTGTTTCGGAATCCTTTTATGCGCGTTGGCTTCTCGGGCGCAGTCGGTGAGGGGTGCTACATCCTTCGCAATCACGGGCCCAGACTTACTAATGCGCGTCAGAGTCGCGAACGAGTTGCTCTATTCCGATTTGAAAAATGTCGTCTGCAACGAACAAATTGATAGATACAGGGGAACGCTAACCGGAACTGAGGGTCGCCTCATCGATAGCATCCAATCCAAAGTTTCCTTTGAGAATGGCGCCGAGCACTACATCGAGATCCGCCGAAATAATGAATCTGCTCTCCGAATCTGTCGAGCCTCACTGGCGCGTGGTCAGAAGGTGAATTCGGAACACTGCTGCGTCAGACGCAAACTCTCCTGGGCTCCCAGCCGGTCCTGTTTCGGATGGACACCGAGCTGAATGCGGCTCCTGCGGCACTGTATAGCTTCGAAGTTTCCGAAGAAGACAGCCCGTGGGACCTCGAAGTCGATTCGAGGGACTATCGCATTCCTTTTCACTCCGACGTTTGGGTCTCACGATCATCCGGGCAGATTCTGCAGATTGAACGCACATCTACGAAGATTCCAATTGCAACTGGAATCTCGGAAGTGCGCTGGAGCGTTAAGCTCGACACCATCGACCTTAACGGGAAAGCCTGGCTGCTGCCCAAAACCGGCGAGTATTCTGTGTTTTATGCGAACGCGCATCGCCGCGAATGGAATGTCCTGAGCTTTTCCGGATACCGCCGCTATGGTTCAGAGGTCACGTTGAGCTTCGATAGCCGATAAGCGCGTCGAGGGGTCTCCAGACCTGCTATGCCGGCATTTATTGTGCGCCTCGGCTCAGCAGCATCACTTTCAGCGTGTGGAAGATGATGTAGAAGTCGAGCGCAGCCGCGACATTCTTGATGTAGTACAGGTCGTACTCGAGCTTGATCAGCGCGTCTAATTGCGGTATCCCCGTACTTGTGATTGATCTGCGCCCAACCAGTAATACCGGGTTTCACTGCCAGGCGCTGGCGATAGTAAGGGATCTGATGGGCCAGCAGGTCCACGAATTCAGGGCGCTCTGGCCGCGGGCCCACAATCGCCATCTCGCCCTTGACTACGTTCCAAAGCTGGGGCAGTTCGTCCAGCCGAAGTTTCCGCAGCCACCGTCCCATAGGCGTGATTCGTGGATCACCCACTGTGGCCCACACTGCTCCCGTTCTCGCTTCGGCATCGGCGTACATGGAACGAAATTTATAGAGGGTGAAGACGCGCCCGTTCATCCCCACCCGGCGCTGCCTGTACAGGACTGGCCCCCGCGATGAAAGCTTTACAGCCAGAGCCGCAATCAGCAGGAATGGTGAAAGCACCGCCAATCCGGCCGCGCCGATCAGGAATGAGTAGAAGTTTTGGATCGCAATCGCATGCGGACGCGGCCCCAGTTCAGAGGAAAAAATCAGTTGCGAAGGTTGAATGCTCCGGCTCGAGACGCGCCGCATCGCCATCTCGTACGTATCCGCAGCATCCTCGATAATCACCCCCCCAAACCGTATCTCGAGCAGCTCTTGCACAGGCAGGCGGTTCCGGCGCTCCGCCATTCCCACGACAATTCTGGTAGGTTTACGTTCCGCGCAGATTTTGCGCAGATCGCCGATATGGCCAAGGCACGGAATCCGAGTGCCCGCGAGCGCTGTGTCGCCCTCCGAGCGAGGTCTTTCCGAAAGATAGCCCAGGATCGTATATCCAAAGTGCGGCCGATCGCCGAGATGCCCTATCACTTCGTTCAGAATGCTCGAATTTCCAAGCAGCAGCACGCGCTCCGAACGAAGTGTTACGATCACGTACTTCCAATAGAAAATCCGCCAAAGCGGCAGAACAATGATCACAGCGAGGCTGCCTGTCACCATCAGCCACCGCGCCACGAGCAAATCTGGATTCAAGTAACCAAGAAACGCCATCACCAGCAGAGCGCAGCCCACTGCCAACGCCACCTGTTGGACCAGGAGGATTCGCGAGACAATGCGCAGTTCCGTGTAGAGGTCTTGGAAGTACAGGGCGAGAATAATGCAACCGGCGACGACCAGAAGCTTCCAGTAATTCCCCTCGGCGAACAAGTAGAACTCGGGATCCGTGCCCAGAGTGAATGCGGATGCCACCGAATAGCACCCCACGACAAGCACGATCTCGGAGATCAAAAGGGCGATAACGGTAGCGGGGATGAAAACTCGGAATAAACGGATCACGCGACCTGCTCACAAGCCGTTATCGCGGCCGGGCGACACATCATGAGTTTCTGTGGCCAGTTTTGCCGACAAGCTCCTGATTCCGCAAAGGATAAATCTTCGACGAGGTGCTTCCGTCCGTGCTATAAAGAAATAAGATCTAGTTGGTCGCAGATCCGCTTTTTGTGGCCTAGGCCTAGATCGGCTCTCGAAATGCTTCGACTTACAAAAAAGGCGGATTACAGCCTCATTGCTCTCAAGCATTTTGCTGCGCGCCAGCACGGAACGGGCGCAGCAGTAAGCGCTAAAGAAGTCGCCGAGGGCTGCGGTATTCCTTTGCCGGTCACATCCAAGCTACTACAGAAGCTTGCGAAATGCGGTTTTCTAACCTCTGAATTCGGAACCAACGGGGGATACCGGCTGGCTCGGGATCCGCGCCGTATTTCGGCTCTGGAAGTGATTCGCGCGATCGACGGGCCGATTGTGTTGGCGAACTGCTTTACGGAGGAAGTGCGGTGCGATCACTCGACGCGCTGTACGGTCAAGCGGCCTTTGCGGCGAATACATGAAGGTATTCTGCGACTGCTCGACAGCGTCAGCATCCAAGATATGTCGCAGGATTCTGAAGACGAGCCGCGGGCAGCGCTGGTCAGCCCGCTGGTGGCCCTTCAAGGAAACACCAATTCTTCCGAACTGCATGCTTCGTTAAGGAAATGAGAACTATGAAATTGCCGATCTATATGGACAATCACGCGACGACGCCCATGGATCCCCGCGTGTTTGAAGCCATGAAGCCGTACTTCATGGACGTATTTGGGAATGCCGCGTCGCGGAATCACAGCTTTGGTTGGGAAGCGGAAGAGGCCACCGAAAAAGCGCGCAAACAGATTGCGGACCTGATTGGAGCCACTCCCAAGGAAATTGTTTTCACCAGCGGCGCAACCGAATCCAACAATCTTGCGCTCAAAGGCATAGCCGAGATGTATGCCGAGCGCGGCAATCACATCATCACGCAAGTGATCGAGCATAAGGCGGTGCTCGATACGTGCAAACGGTTGGAGAAGGAAGGCATCCGCGTCACCTATCTTCCCGTCAAGCAGGACGGAATGATTGATCTCGATCAATTGCGGGACGCCATAACTGACAAGACCATCCTGATCTCAATCATGTACGCGAACAACGAGATCGGCGTGGTCCAGCCCATGCAGGAGATCGGCAAAATAGCGAAAGAGAAGGGCGTGCTCTTCCATAGCGACGCGGTGCAAGCGGTCGGCAAAATCCCGGTCAACGTGATGGCCGACGGCATTGATGTTCTTTCGCTTACCGCTCACAAGCTCTATGGTCCGAAAGGTGTCGGGGCATTATACGTGCGGCGGCGCAATCCCCGGGTTCAAATCACTGCGCAAATGGACGGCGGCGGGCACGAGCGCGGTATGCGCTCCGGCACGTTGAATGTGCCAGGTATCGTCGGCCTGGGTGCGGCGTGCGACATCGCAAAGAAGGAAATGCCGGAAGAATCGAAGCGCCTGAGCTTTTTGCGCGACAAGCTGAAGAACAAGCTGATGACCGAGCTCGATGAGGTTTACATCAACGGCTCGATGGAGCATCGGTTGCCTCACAATCTGAATATCAGCTTCGCGTATGTCGAGGGCGAGAGCCTGCTGATGGGCATCAACGATATCGCGGTATCGAGCGGATCGGCCTGCACTTCGGCAACGCTTGAACCCAGCTATGTTCTCAAGGCATTAGGCGCGGGCGACGATCTCGCTCACTCCTCCATCCGGTTTGGAATCGGACGGTTTAACACGGAAGAAGAAGTCGATTACGTCGGCGATAAAGTGGTTCACGTGGTAAGAAAACTGCGTGAGTTATCGCCGCTGTATGAAATGGCCAAAGAGGGTGTCGATCTCACAAAAGTGGTTTGGGCGGCACACTAACGATTTATTGAGGAAAGGTTTGAAAGGTAGAAACAATGGCTTATTCGGATAAAGTTCTCGATCACTACAAGAATCCGCGGAACGTGGGTTCGCTGGACAAGAACAGCCGGGATGTCGGGACGGGCATGGTGGGGGCGCCGGAATGCGGCGACGTAATGAAACTGCAGGTAAAGGTGAACCCCGAAACCGGAGTCATCGAGGAAGCGAAGTTCAAGACCTTCGGTTGCGGCAGCGCAATCGCGAGTTCCTCCCTCGCGACCGAATGGCTGAAGGGAAGAACGGTCGACCAGGCGCTGCAAATCAAAAATACCGATATAGTAAACGAGCTTTCGCTGCCCCCGGTCAAGATTCACTGTTCGGTATTGGCCGAGGATGCGATCAAAGCTGCGATCAGCGATTACAAGACCAAGCGGACGGTGCCGACCTCTGAAACGGTGGCGGTCAGCTAGGCGGGGAGCGGTTTATTCATGGCTGAGTTGACTCAGCTTGGCGGAGTCAAGAGCGACCCCCAGCTTCCGGCTCAGGAGACTGCGCCGAAGCAGGTGCACGTTACTCCCAAGGCTGTCCAAAAAATACGCGAGGCATTTGCCCGGGAAGGCGTATCGGGCGGCTTGCGTCTTGGCGTGCTGGGCGGCGGGTGCTCGGGACTCAGTTATCAATTCAAGTTTGCTCCGGAGCCGCGTCCCCGTGATCACGTCTTTAAATTTGACGATGTGAAGGTTTTCGTCGATCCGAAGAGCATCCTGTTTCTGGACGGCATGACTCTCGATTGGGAAGATTCGCTGATTCAGTCGGGTTTTGTCTTCCATAATCCGCACGCGACCAAGAGCTGCGGTTGCGGTACGTCGTTCTCCGCGTAAATCAGTACACCCGCTGCGCCCTCATTCTGAGCCACGACCGTAAGCGAGTGGTTTCCCGTGATCGTTCATTTCAATGCCTACTTTGTCCAAAAATTTCTACGATTTCTTCGGTATTGACCGTAAGCTCCAGCTCGATACTGGCGCTCTTCAGCAGCGCTTTTATGAGCTCAGCCGCGAGTGGCATCCCGACCGCTTCACTCGCAAGAGCACCGAAGAGCAAACACGCGCGCTCGAGGCGACAGCAATCCTCAACGATGGCTACCGGACCCTGAGAGACCCGGTTAAGCGTGCCGAATACTTGCTCGCCGAGGAGGGATTTCCCATCGGTGAACAGCGCTCGCGCGATGTGCCTCCGGAGTTGCTCGAAGAAGTATTTGAGCTCAACATGGCGCTTGAAGAATTGAAAGGCGGCGACCAGGCGGCGCGTCCACAGTTGGAAGCTGCGAAAACGAATTTCATTGAGCTCCTGGCGGGCATCGATGGTCAGCTCACAAACTTGTTCGCGAAATACGACGCGGTCGAACCTCAAAGCGAAACCGCAAAACAAGCGCTGCATGACATCCGCGGTATTTTGAACCGCCGCCGGTATATCGAAAATCTGATTCGTGATGTGGACCGGGCCTTGAGCCCCGGAGTGGCTGCGCAGGAACCACTGGAAGACGTTTTATAAACATGGGAACTTTTCAAATTGATTTCGGCGAAGAGCGGAAATCGAAGATCGTCGGCATTGATCTCGGTACTACGAATAGCCTGATCGCATATATGGATCTGACAGGTCCTCGCATTATCGAGGATGCGAACGGCCGGAACATCGTGCCGAGCGTCGTCTCACTGACGAGTGACGGTAAGTTAGTTGCGGGCGAACCCGCACGAGAATTGCTGCTGACATCTCCGGATCGATCGGTATATTCCGCAAAACGCCTGATGGGCCGCGGAGTGGGAGACGTGCAGGATGAGTTGAAGCTGTTCCCTTTTCGGATCGCCGAGGACAGCGAATCAGTAATCAAGCTGAAGTTGGGCAGGCGAACGTTTACTCCGCCCGAGATTTCGGCCGCCGTACTGAAGCAGTTGAAAGATAATGCCGAAGCCGCTCTGGCCATACCCATCAGAGAAGCTGTCATAACGGTTCCTGCTTACTTCAATGACTCTCAGCGGCAGGCAACCAAAGATGCCGGCCGGCTCGCTGGGTTGGATGTGCTGCGTCTTGTGAACGAGCCCACTGCGGCCTCGCTCGCCTATGGACTCGATAAGCGTAAAGAAGGAACCATCGCCGTCTATGATTTTGGCGGTGGAACTTTCGATGTTTCGATCCTCCGATTGCACGACGGCATCTTCGAGGTGCTTGCGACAAACGGGGACACCCATCTCGGTGGCGATGATATCGACAACCTGCTTGTTCGCATTGCACTCGAAGACCTCGAATCGGAATGGGGCGAGGATCTGTCGCGCGATTTGGAGGGCGTACAGCGGCTCCGGCGCGCGGTCATCCAAGCCAAGGAAGAACTCTCATTTTCGCTTGAGACAAAGATTCAGTTCGAGTACCGCGGAAAGCGCTACGAGCGCGCCATAGACCGCCCCTTATTCGATCGGCTCATCGCTTCGATCGTCGAGCGAACGCTAGAATCCTGCCGCGCCTGCCTCGCGGACGCGAAGGTGACTGCCGAGGAAATCGAGGAAGTGGTTCTGGTCGGCGGTTCCACTCGCATTCCTTTGGTTCGAACCGCAGTCGAGCGCCTATTCAAGACTAAGCCGCATACCGAGCTGAATCCCGATGAAGTGGTTGCATTGGGAGCAGCCGTACAGGCCGGCATCTTGTCCGGCCATGTCGAGGACAAGCTTTTGCTCGACGTGACGCCGCTTTCGCTCGGGATCGAAACCATGGGCGGAGTGGTCTCGAAGCTGCTTCATCGAAACTCGACGATTCCCGCGAGTGCGACTGAAACCTTTACGACCGCCGTTGACGGACAGCGAAACGTGCTCATCCATGTTTTGCAGGGTGAGCGCGAACTGGTAAAAGATTGCCGCAGCTTGGCCCGTTTCGATTTCAAAGATCTCGATCCCTTGCCCGCCGGACTCGCGCGGATTGAGGTTCGCTTTCTCATCGATGCGAACGGAATCCTGAACGTCACGGCGAGAGATGCTCGAACCGGGAAAGAGCAGAACGTCGAGGTAAAACCTTCGTACGGCCTGAGCGAAGACCAGGTGGAAGCCATGATTCGCGAATCCTTCGAGAAAGCGGAAGAGGACATGCGTGAACGGCAGGTTCGCGAGGCGCGCGTCGAAGCAGATAACATTCTTTTGGCAACCGAGAAGGCGCAAAACAGCGATGCGTGGGCAACTCTTACGCGTGACGAACAAAGGGCAATCGAATCTGCGAAACGAGATTTACAAGCCGTCTATCATGACAATGATCATCACGCGATCAACGAAAAGATCGAAGCGTTGAATCACGCCACCCAGAAGCTTGCCGAAAATATGGTGAACACAGCCGTGCGGGGCGCGTTGAAGGGCACGAAAATTGAGTAGCCGTCCTGTCATAATGGCGGAGGAATCATGCCTGGATTGACTTGGGACCACACCGAAGACATCGCTCTGAGCCTCTACGAAGCGCATCCCGGCGTAGATCCCACTCACATACGCTTCACCGATCTCCACAAATGGATTACGGAATTGCCGAACTTCAAAGACGATCCAGCCGCTTCAACCGAAGGCAAGCTCGAGGCGATTCAGATGGCCTGGCTCGAAGAGTATCAAGACAACCACTAGATTCGTTTAGCAAGCCTGCGCTTCATGCTATACTTCGTGAGTAGTTTCCACCTCAGCGCACCCTTAAATGGATTGTGCGGTTCCAAGGATAGGTCATGCCGAAGTTGAAAACACATAAGGGTGCGTCCAAGCGCTTCAAGAAAACAGGGACAGGGAAAATCACGCGACAGCATGCGTTTGCCCGTCACATTTTGACTTCAAAACCGCGCTCGCGCAAGCGGAAGCTTGGTCAAGGCGTTGTCGCCGATTCAACCGATCAAGCCAAGCTTCGCAGCATGCTTCCGTATTAGGAGCTTATGCCAAGGGTTAAACGAGGCACCCATCGCCGGGATTATCGCCATAAGACACTGCGCCGGGCGAAGGGTTTCTTTCTCACCAAATCAAAACTGAATCGATCTGCGCAAGAGGCGGTCGAGAAAGCGCTCCGCTATGCTTATGTCGGACGGCGGCTCAAAAAGAGGAATTTCCGGTCTTTGTGGATCGTTCGCATTAATGCCGCCTGTCGCGGCGCCGATATCTCGTATAGCAAGTTCGTGAGCGGACTGAAGCGCGCCGGAATCGAGCTGAATAGAAAAGTTCTCGCCGACATCGCTGTGAACGATTCAGCCGGATTTCTCGCGCTTGTCGCCAAGGCGAAAACCGCACATCAGGCGCAGGTCCAATAACCGATAATTGAGTTTGGAATTGTCATGCAAGCTGGAACACAGATGGAAGCCGTTCAAGAAGAAAGCATTGACATGCTGGGAAGCCTGGAGCAGCGGATTACACACGCCGTAGACTTGATCACCAATCTGCGGGTGGAAAACGAACAACTCAGGCAGCGCTACACGGGCGCGCAGCGAGAGCTCGAGGAATTGCGCACGGAGCGGAAACAGGTAAAGGCCCGCATTGAAAAGCTGCTCGGCCAAATGGATCTCCTGAGCGCCAGCTAACGCAACTATGGGTTCACCCGGAGCGCCGAAGCAGACTGTCCGGGTCACCATCTTCAACCAGACGTACAGCGTCTCGACCTCAGGCGATCCTCGTCAAACGGAAGAGTTGGCGCAAGAGATTGATGACCTGATGTCGGCTATTGCACGCCGTGCCGGGAATCTTGATTCCACTCAAACCGCAGTTCTTGCTTGTCTGCATATTGCCGACCGGCTTCGAACAGCGGAGCGTCAACTCGATCTGCTTCGTGAATCAGTGACTCATAAGAGCCGCGATTTCGCTACTCTTCTCGATCAGGCGTTTACGGCGCGCAGTAGTGAATAGGCGAGTTTAGAATGCGCGGTTTTGCTTCTGCAAATTGCCAAAAGTTCCGATATTCGCGATCGAGAACGAGAACAAGTACTGATTCTCATCCTGATACCGCTGCATTCACCGAGGTTGAATTGACGAATCTGGAAGGCGAACCCGCAACAATCGGTGTTGTACGCGACGGTAGCGAGATCGAAGAGGCGGCGGTGCAGAAGCAGATCATAATTCACGAGGCCGGTTGCATTCCATCCCTTCCGATTCGTGCTGCCGTAAGATCCACCAAACGTAATTTGGTTTCCCTGCGGCGTCAATAACGGATTCGTATTGATCGAGGTTTCTCCGATGATAGCCCCGTAAAGGCCGTGCCGGATGCTTACGCTAAGGCTGTTGTCGATAAATCTGTGCCGCAAAGGATCGTAGTCGGTTCGCCAATCAACGCCCAGGAGCGGAAATGGACTGGTTCGAAGCAGTGACACGATGGGTGAATAGGTCCGAGGGCCGTCGAGGAAAGTAAAGGGCGTAAGTTCTGTTTGCGCGAGCACCACGTTTCTGAAGTCTGGCAGCACTGCACCGCCGAAGGTTGGATCGAAGTAGCGCGCCTGAAGCACCTGCCAGGTCAGGATCTCGCTGATGTTGCCGGCCTCGTCCTTTTTATACAGGCGGTTGGTGAGCGAAAGCGTCAGCTGATTGGTATTTGAAATGATGTCGGTTTCATCGAAGTGAATGATCTTCTGAAACTCGTTCACGCCGGTGACATACTCGTACGTCGCTTCCCCTTCGATAACGTGCTTCAACTTCTTCCCGAGATGCAGCCATTTGGGCGGGGTGTAAACCCGTTCCAAGGGAGGCAGGTTCAGGTCAAGAGTGAAGTCGGCGTCTTTGCGGAACAGATTGGCATTCGAGAAGGTCACGGTGGATGAGGGATGGGGCGGACACGAGGGATACCCGCCGCAGGATGTAACGGGCGTGTAGGTGGTGCTGTTCACGCCGTATGATTTCCCATAATCCGTCGCGCCCAGCGTGATGCTCGGAGTCAGCGAGAATCCTTTGAAGTTGAAGGCCGTCATCACGCGAGGCTCGATATCGGTGCGCTCTACGCTGAGACTGGTTTTGAAGTTCGGCTCCTGGCGGCTCAATAGTCCGGAGCTCGATCCAAAGGAAAACCAGACGGGTATGGGGCCATGAATGATCTCGTCGTCACGGCCGGAAAACTCGACGGATGGAAGCTTTTGGATGATCACATCGTTCGCGGGCTGGCCGGGCAACGTGATGCTCTCAAACAGCTGGTTACGTTGCACGACGATGTTGAGCGCGTACTTATCGTCTTCGAAGTGGCGCTGTAGGTAACCGATGGAGTCGACGCCAGACAAAACCGCGGACGTGAACGAGTTCGCGAACGCCAGGCGAAATAGGAAAGAGCTGAGGTATTTGTAGTCGAGCTGGCCGGTGAAGCCCAAAATTTCAGTCTTCGCTGTAAGCTCATACTCCAGACCTCCTTCTTGCAGGGGTTTGGTACCCGACGGGGCGTTCGGTGGCAGGATTCCGCGATCCTGGACGCCATACAGACTGAAGTTGAAATCGGTATTTTCGTTGGGCTTGCCTCGGAAGTCGAAATTGTGTGCCGGGCCGCGCAACGTAAAGTATTGCAATACGTAGGTTGCATCGTAGCTTCTGTTGATGGCCCAGTAGTATCCAGCGCCGTACATCCAGCCTCGAGTGGTTGTGTGCCCGAAATTGGGGGTCAGGAATCCGCTTTGCCGGGGGTTCTTTCCGAGCGGCCGGTAGAAGTACGGCAGATACAAAATGGGTATGCGCCGGAGACGAAACACGGTGTGGCGGGCTATCGCACGGTCGCCGGGAATGACATCGAAGAGCGGAGCTTCAAACGTCCACCATGGTTTCGGCATCTTGCAATCGGTTAGGAAACCATGGTGAAGGATGTAGCGGTCTTTTATGCGATCCGCCCATAGCGCCTGAAAGTAGAACGGATTGGTGGTGGTCAGGACTCCGGGACTGGTCATGATTTTCGGAGGCGACGTGCCGCTGACTACGTAGAATTTGCCTTCCTCGGTTTTCAAATTGTACTCGCCGTGATCTGCATCGAGCTTGTCCCCAGTGTTGAAGTGCTCCAGATGAAGATGCCCCATTGCATAGGCCCAGTCCGTATCGGAGTTGTACTTGATCTCATCGGCGCTGATGACCATATCTGAGGTCTCGATCTTAGCCTCGTGATGCAGGTATCGCCAGGGGCCGTTTGAGTCTTGCGTCACGGCTTGGAACCGGATTTCGCTTTCCGACGGAAGGTCGGCCTTTTTCGGAGTCGTTGCAGTTTGGGCATTTAGCGCAGGCGCGAGGCTCAAAAACGCGGTCGCTGCAACCGAAACCAGAACGCTAGAGAAATGTTCTGGACAAATCCGACTGCTTCTGTTAGATAGAGAGACTGGGAGGGAGTGCAACCCGGCGAGAGGCTTCAACCGAGAACCGTAACATGACCGGTTACGCCGCCGCAAGCTTTTTGCGAGCGAACCGGGTATGATTGCAACTAGCGCAAATGACATGCCAGCATTGCCAGACTTGGGTGTTAGACGGAGACCACCGCTGTCCGCGTTGCGGTCGACGAGTTAAAACCACGTCTGCTCGTATATCTCCTCAAAATTTTCCGATCGCGGCCGCGGCGGTTGCACCGGCATACGAATACGAGCCCGATCCACTCGAGAGCGCGGAGCAAGTGCAGATCTCCGCGGAGTCATCGCCCGAGCAAGTGCAACAGGCGCTGTTTTCGGCCCCAGTTTCAGATCCGCGAGTGATCCCCTTCGAATCTCTCGGTACGCCAGCCGCACGCGAATCGATTCGGGCGCGGGCCTCGGAATTGGCACGTCCGGCTCCCGTCAAGACCCAGAAGGTGCAATTGCGGCATGCGGGCCCACGAAAGAAGCGATCCGCGGATCAGCCGCGCTTGGATTTATTCGGTGGAGACGAACTGCTGACGGCACCCACGTCGAATATTATCTGCGACGCGCCTGTGGCCCCAGCAAGCTTGCGGATTCAGGCCTGCATGATTGATTCTGTGATGATGGCGATAGGTGCAGGATTTGGAGCGGCGATCTTCCGATATTTCCATGGCCAAGTTTCTCTCGACAAGCACTCGTTGCTTTTTCTCGCGCTTGCGCTGGCGACGATCCCGTTTCTTTATGAACTGCTGTGGAGCCTCGCCGGCCGGGATACGTTAGGAATGCGAAAAACGGGATTGCGGCTGGTGGATTTCGATGGAAACCCTCCGTCTCACCAGCGGCGCTTTCAGCGTCTCTTTGGAAGCCTGCTTAGCGTATTGGCCGGTGGCATTGGCCTGATCTGGCTATTTCTCGATCAGGACTGCCTGACTTGGCACGACCACATCTCAAGCACGTTTCCCACCATCGCGTCCGAAAACTAACGGATTAAGCGAGGGCAGTATCGCCTGCTGGAATAATCACAGCGGACATGGGGCCCTTTGACTTCGGCATGCGGGGATCGGCGCCATAGGCGTGAATCTGATCACGTCCAAACTCCGCTTGGGGCCGTTCGCACGTAATCACGATGGTTCGCCCCGTGTTGTCGACTTCAATTGCATGCTGAAGCGCGGCTTGGGCAGAGAGCAGAAACAGCTTCTGCAACATTTCGACCACGTAGTCATACGTGTGCTCATCGTCATCGAGCAGAACCACATGGAACAATCGGCCATGCTGCTGCTCCCGGTCATCTTTCGTCGCGGGTGTGACAGTTGGAACAACTACGGCGTTCTGCATCATCGCAGGAATATCTAATTGAAACATTTGAGGAGAAGGGCTTGCAACGTGCAATCGCGAGCGGGCTGCGGAGCACAAAAATACCTGCTAAAATGGTACCGAAATCCTCAAGAAAATGGGGGCGCAACGGATTCGACGGGATCGAATCGTTGTGTGAAGGCGTGTCGGGTTCCGAGCTCCCGTAAAACGATCGGAAAACAACAACTGCCAATAACACGCAGTTTGCATACGCTGCTTAATTAACTGAGTAGCCGCTCCGGCTGATGAGCCTGCGCGTCAGCTAGCGAGCGTCATTTTGCAGGATAGGCGTCCGGCTTCGGTCCGTAGCCGTGGCGCCGAGATCAATCGGACTAGGCAGCTCTCGCTTTTGCCGGTTCTTTAGGGAGCTGCTGAAATGCCAGAATCGGATACACACGTAGGCTTTGCACGGCGGACCTTCTCGGACGCGGGTTCAACTCCCGCCGCCTCCACCAAGATTCATTCGCTCGCTCACGGTCGCGGCTCGGAAACAGGCGTGCTGAGAGCCCTCAGTGGATCAGCCAGATTTGAGTCGATTGGCCCGTCGCGGTTGACTGGACAATATCTGTCCCCTGAGTGTTAGCAGATGGGTCAACCACGAGACCGCTCGACTGGTTGGTGATTACGTATCCTTTCCCGGTGCTCGTCACGAGCCAGTGCTGGTTGGTTCCCGAATTGGGCTCCCATTGAATGAGCTTCTGGCCGGAGACCTTGCTGAATCCTGGATCGTCAAGCACAAGTCCATTGAATTCGTTCGTGATCGTATAATATCCGCTCCCTACAGACGTGAAAGTCCATTCCTGGTTCGTGCCTCCGTTGGCCGGCCATAAGACCACGTAAGTTCCTTCGGTGGAACCGAATCCCGGGTCGTCCCAAACGAGGGTGCCGGACTGGTTTGTCACGACATAAGTCCCGTTTGGCAGGGACGCACCTCCGCCTGGCGTGGCCGAAACTTCGTTCGATTGCCCCGAGGCGCCCGCCGAGGTCACGACCGCAACGGTGTAGTAATAAGTCGTGCCGTCGACCACATCGCTGTCTGTGTACGAGGCAGTCGACGGAGACGCCACTGCCTGTGCGCCCTCGCCGCCCGAGCTTGTGCCGCGATAAACGTTATAGTATTCGGCACCGGAAACCGCATTCCATGACAAGACAACCGAGTTGTTTTGTACGGTGGCTGTGAGGCCTGTCGGCGGGGGTGGGCCCGAAGTGCCCGTGAAAATATCCACGCGATCCGGAACCACCCACGTATTTGTCGAGTGAGTGTTACGAGTACCTGTTACACGCAATTTGAAGGTGTGGTTTCCGGACGCAAGCGAGGGGCTGGTCCAGAGGAGTACATTTCCGGAACGTACGGGCGCATAGAAGTCGATGCTGGTTTCGGTGCCGCCGTCGATCGAAACGGCGCCGATTCCATGCAGAGTGTCCTGGACTCCGCGAAACTGAATCTGAGTGCCGGTGAAAGCAACGGTAAGATAATCGCCAGTGGTGTTATCCCAGCTATTGCTCTGATCGAAAAGAGTCGTGCCGCAATTGGTGCAGTGCTTCCACGCGCCCAGATAGTTAAATTCGTTCTGACCACTTCCCATGACGCTGTCATCGATAATGGTGGCATTTTCTCCCGGGTTGATGAGGCCGTAGACGACAAGTTGGCCGGAATCGGTCGCCATGTAGACCTTTCCGTTTGCTACAGTGGGCGGAACAAACTTAGCCCAATCACCGAGATCGTCTCGCGAAGCATTCTGGCGTGAATCCCAAAGCTCGGTGCCGATATTGCTCGCGTCAAACGCAAAGAGCTGCCCTCCGACTAGGTTGTGGTCGGAATCCTGGAGCGGTACGGATGCCCACAGAATATTTGTTCCTGACGCGTATTGGTTCGAAGAAATCGAAAGCGCTCCCCCAACAGAGCCGCCGGTTATAGAAACGGAACTCTCGGCGGATGGCGTGGTCGAAAAAACGCCATTCGAGAATTTAAATGCCTTCAGGCTGTCGGCATTGTTCCACACATATAGCGTGGGGCTGCTCGGGTTATTCCAGAAGATGGGCGAGCCCCAGAGGCCGGGGCCGGCTGAGAATTCCTGGTGAATGGGGTCTCGGGACGCGTTGAAGTGGCCCATATTGGTCGTATCGACGATATACATTCGGCCCTGTTTGCCTTCACCGGCGATGAAGTTTGTTCCGGCGATCGCAACCGGCCCACCGGAAGCAACATCTTGGTCGTTTGAGTTCAGAGTGTCGAAATTGCTTGGGACGAAGTAGTCCATAGGAACGAGACTGCTGCTCAATTTGATGAAGGCTTCGCTGTAAGCGGTGCCGCCGGTTTGCACGTCGGTGGTTCCGTTGCCAACCATCAGGTACAGGTTGTTGCTTGTGTCGACGATGGGGCCTTGACCCGATTGCCAGATGCCCCCGGCGCTCCCGTTAGGTGTGTCGTTGAAGACGTACAGCTGCTGTAAAGTTGAGGCGCTGTAGCCCAACACCCAGCCGTGATAGGGCGGGTAGTCTTCGTGAGAAGCGAACGCGAGATAGACCACTCCGTTGGCCAGCGCCACGGCAGCGCGTTGGTTTTCTTTTGCTGCCTGAAACGGTACGTGGCCGGATCCGTCGTTGCCATCGCCCGTTCCATTTACAATTGCGGAGATCTGGACAGGTCCGCCAAACTTTTCGCTTCCGCTCGTAATATCGAGGGCGTGAAGACGAAAAATCTGCGTTTGATTCTCGTATGTCTTGGTAACGGTATACATCGTTTTGGTGGAGGCATCGATGACGGGAGTGCTGATGATGCCGACCTGGACTAAGATATTTTCCGTGCCAATGACAGAGCTCGGAACCGGCGTACCGTAGTTCTTGTTCCAGAGCAGGGAGCCGCTGTCGGCGTCGAATGCAAAAATCGAATCGGCGGCCGTGGCGACATAGACGACGTTGTGAGTTGCGCCGGCGATGTTTAGCTTGGGCACATATAGAGGCTGCGCGAAGATATATCCATCCACGGTTGCGGTGAAGAGCTTACCGAACGTGTCAACGTTCACGTTTGACGTCGTGAGGGCGGTTTCGCTAAGGTTGGCGCCCGATCGCGAATTATCGTTGTGCTGCGTGAGAACACTCACCTGGCCCCATGCCAATTGGCACAGAAACGCCAGCGATGATAACGCAAGCCGAAGGAATACGGTTCCCCGGAGCGCAGGCACACGTCGACCTACGTTGTCATTTAGCAGAGCGCGGACTCCTAAAAGTTTCTTCTTGTCCCGCCCATTCTAAGTGGATTTGGTTGCGTCGCGAAAGTAAGTAACGCTACAAGGCGCGGTACTGTTAGCGGTATAAGTACTATCTCGCCAGTACTAGTAGAGGCGGTAAAGGCCGCGCGTGTGCCCAGCCCCAACGGATCAGGTAATGGAGTCAGCCGGTTGTATCAGGCGGCGACGCGAGTTACGGGGATTCTGGCAGAGGACAAAAAGCGATCGTTTGCCCCACGCGTGCTGTTGAGATAGGCTTCGATATCTTGGGTTGAAAAATCGAAGCCAAATTCGGCCGGATCGAAGGAAGCGTGGTCGTGCTGGGCCGCGGTGTAGAGCTTGGCTGCGGTGTCGAGGTCTTCTTTTTCCTGGCGGATGCGCTCCTGCTGGAGCTGGCGCAGCTCGGCTGTGTCTTTTTCGCGGTTGCGGCGCAGGCGTGCTTCCTGAAGCTGCAGGTTGCGGAGCTGTTTTTCGTAGGTGAGGTGGGTACGGAGGTCGATCAGCCGGCGGCGGACGGCGGGGTCTTCGCTATCGAACTGAGCGGCGAATTCGATATGGCCCTGAGCATAGATGGCCATTTCGAGTGAGCGGATGCGATCGAGACGCCAGGCGGTGTCGGCGAGTGATTGAGCGAGGGCGGATTCGCACAGCCCGAGGGGCTTGAGCTCGTCGAAATATTGGCGGACGTGGCTCTCGTAAGCCGCGGCGTCGTCGCTGGGAAGGAGAACGGTGCGGCCGGTGAGCCCGGTCTTGACCGCGTTGAGAGAGGATTTGGCTTTGCCTTCGGGAGAGGTGGGCCCGGTACTGAGCTGGGAGTTGGCGCGGTTGGCGGCGAGCTGGGAGTCGGAGACGAGCCCCTCACTTGGTTCGGGGTTCTGAGCCGGTAGAGGGGTGAAGTTAGCGGCGGCGGCTTTGAGTTCTTGTTTCCGCTGTTTGCGCTCAACAGCGCGGCGGAGTTGTCGGGGTGTCATATTTTTTTCCTTCGGCGCGCTGAGAGGCGCGGCCTCATAGGCGGCAACAAGGTAGCACGCGAAAAGCCGAAAACGTACTATGAAGGTTTGAAATTGGCTGTAAGTCGATGTGACCTAGGGAGAAATAAATCGACGGCTGTTTGTGATCAAGAGCCGCCCCGAATGGCGGCATGGCCCGTCTGGAGACCCGCTCCACGCTCTGTTAGAAGCTGATCTTCAGGATCTGGCCGCCATTGCCGACGAACCATCCCGCTTCCGGATTCGCAAAAGCAACGGCCCAGTAGCCGCTCACTTCAGGGAGTTGGAACCAAGTGCGGCCTTCGTCTGGCGTCCAAGCTGCAGATCCAGAGGTGAAATTCGGCGCCGTTTCAGCCGTAATCACGACGGCGCGGTCGTGCTCGTGATGGTGCTCGCGGTCGAACGCTTCATCGTCATGATGGTCGCCGCACTTGCCGCGGACATAGGCGAGGCAGAAAATCGCTCCCTCGACGGGCGGTTTTTTCGTTAGAGTCCATGTTTCACCGCTATCATCCGACCTCGCCATCTGCGCCGCGTTGTTCGAGGCCAAGTCACCGCCGCCCAGAACGCCATGCCAGCGATCGCGAAAGTCCACCGAGATTCCGCCTCCGCTGGGCGAGCTCATGAGCGGCGTATCATACGCGTTCCAGGTGTTGCCTCCATCTCTGGTGGCTAAAATCCTCGCAATGGTTGAGCCGCCTGTCGCAATCCAGGCATTTCTTTCTCCTTCGGTTACGACGCAGGTTCCACTTGCGGAAAATGAGGCTTCCCCGGGTAGCGCCGGCGGCATTTTGTCGGCGATGGAATCCCAGGTCCTTCCATTGGTTGTGCGAATGTCGGGGAATACTCCGTTCACCGAATCGCTGTGCGTAATTCCGCGCCTTGGACTCCAGAACGAGAAACAATCATAGAACGCATTCACAGTCTCATTCTTGAACTGTATCTTCCAGGTCGCGCCACCGTCGACGGTTTTGTAGATGCGAAAATCTGTCGGCTTCGTGCCGATGGAGAGCAAATAGGCAATGTCGTCAGTTACGGCGTACACATCGCGGAATTGCAGGTTTTCTGCTCCGGGCACGACAGCAGCTTTCCAGGTCTCACCGCCGTTAGTCGTAAGCACATACGTACCGCCAGTTCCGGCTGCCCATACGACACGCGAGTTCACCGGGCTGACAGCAATCAGCAGCTGCGTAGTGCCGCTCTTTTGCGGAGTGAGCTTGGGGTGATGAACTCTGTGATGTTCTTCCGCAAAGCTCATAGTTGCGGAGGTGGCAATCAGTGAAACGAGCAGCCAACGTTTCAACATAGGAGTCCTCCTCGGACGGGAATTCGTGGCGCAGGAAGTATATCAAAGCGGACGAGCAGTGAATGACGCTTGGAGCGTTTGCCGGAATTATTCGGGGTCGCGGACTAAAAAGGCACTCTGCGCACATGGTGATCGTAACTGGTTTTGTTTGCCGTCAACATGATCTCAAGCCGTTCCGATACATGCGGATTGTAGACCAGTGCGGGTCGAAAACACACGATGCAGTTAGAGCCCTGATATCTAACGCTCGGGTAGACGAGCCCATTTGAGCCCTCATTCAGTAAGTGCCGTGCCAGCGCTTGCGAAGGCGCATAACACTGCGGCACGGGCTCAGGTTGGAGGACTTCCGAAAAGTTCTCAGGCGGCTCCAGCACGTGAAAATCGGCTTGGAAGTCCGCCAGCCAATCGTCGTAGGTTGACACATCGTGCGAAGGCCGTTGATCCGGTGCGTCAGGGACAATAATGTCGCTCAGCCGCCTGCTTTTGTGGTAGACGACTTCTGCGATTGAGGCTTTTTGGCGGTCCGCAGCATACCAGGCACCGCGCGTGTGGTCGTTGAATCGGGATCCTGATTCATCGGGGTGTGTGTAGGCTCCATTCACAACTTGCGCATTCGGAATGGCGTACACCAGCTCGAAGGTGCTGATTCCGATGAACCCCCGGTGTTCGCTTTGAACGCGATCGTTGGTTGCGCCATCCAGCAAGATGAGGTCCTCGAGCTCTTTGGCGTTTCCGGCAACGGCTGAGAGCACTGTTCCCGCTTCGCTATACCGCGACGGGATTAGACGATGTGAATTTTTCCAACGAAAGGGGCGAAATTGAGGATGTGTCAACGGCCGCCACGCCAGGCATCTAACATGCGGCGTACCTGAAACATGCCTGGCTGTCCCTGACGGATCATGTACTCGATCGGGGCACTGCCGCCGAACAGTGACCCACGATTACCTAGAGTGATCCATCGATCAGCCCACTCCTCACCAAAGTAGATATGGAGGGCCTTATAGATGCCAATCACGAGCGAAATTCTCAACAAGGTGTCCTGTGTCAGCTTTTGCTTCTTCGGTTGGCTTTTCCACATGTGGAATGTAGATGATGCGATACCGCCGAGCAATCCACGCGCCTGAGATTCCGTGAGGCCCCACTTCGCGGCGATCTTTACAAACGCTTTAATCGCACTGGCACTTAACCGTTCGCGGACTTTCGGGTCCGTCAAGTCCGGTGAGCGGTCGAATGAGTAGCCTGAAATGACCGGTAAGGCTGGCAGCGTAGCCATGAATTCTCGATTCCGTAATCAATTATCCACGAAATCGAGAGATCGTGCAATCGGGGAAGATGCTGATCTAGTACTCTTCATGCGTCTCGAAAAGACTCCAGTGCGCGAACCTCCAGGTGCGAAGATGCTCTCGAAGAGCCTCACGGATCAATGCCGACCGATTCTGTTTACTGCGAGGCGCAAGCCGGTCAGCGGTCTGCAGGACCGGTAGACGATGCTCTGAGCGTGGGATTAGTTCCGGGAAATCGGAGCAGCACAACTGTTATCGGATGCCGGCAAATCGGGCGATTACCGAAGTTGGGCCGGTTTATGGGGACCTTTCGGCTCAGTTTCGGGATTGCCCGTAATCCGGGGACTATTCGGAAATTTCGCGCGAGCTTCATCTGAAAACGCAGCCCGAATCCATATTGATGTCGTCCGATTCGCATGACGGGGTGCGCCTGTTCCTCGGACGCGTGGCGAGATATCGCGAGAGCCTGGGGCGGATGGTTTGCCGAATGCGGGTTAAAGCGACGCAATTTGTGAGGCACGTAAAAGAATTGACCAACGTAGCCCCCATGCAATACCTGAATTCCTGCCGCTTCGAGCATGCGCGCCGGTTGCTGAAGAGTAGCCCCTCGATGAGCATCAACAGAGATCGCTTTTGAGTGCGGATTTTCGTCGAGCGAATACTTTGCGGCTCTGTTCAAGCAGCGTTCGGGCTAGCGCCAACGAAATTTAGAGCGTCCGCGAGCGGTCAGTTGTGAGGCGGAAGGGGCTCGGCCCATGAGCGGAAGGGTGGAGCGGGGCTCTTGATGGTTCCCGTGGCAGCCCATTCGACCCCGCGCACGAAGGTAGTGGAAAAGCCGAGCATTTCTTCGGCTTTGACGTCGTGACCCAAAGCGGTGTAGAAGGTTCTTCCGCTGCCGTAGTGAACGGTCCAAAGCATAGGCTCGTTTTTGCCGGTGGGCATCATATCGAGATTCGGCCAGCCTTTCGATAGCGACGGCGGCGGAGCGTGGCCGGCAAACTTGGGGTCGTCGAAGGCGATCGCCAGCACGTGGACATCGGGCTCCATGTGGATGTTGTGGTAGAGTTCATCGTCGGCTTCGAAGGATGGCGGAAGTCCCTTCGTTATCGGGTGCTCACGATCGACGATTTTGACCAGAAAGCGATGGCGCGGCGCGTGGCCGGAGGCTGGCGGCTGATCAGACCAGACGCCACCGATCATTTTCTTGTACTCAGGCCATGGCGGTTCCATGATCCCGGTCGGCACGTGATGGGCTGCGAGAACGACTAAGCCGCTGAAGGCCCAGTTGGCGCCATGAACCGCGACCAGACCCTTCCCGGAGCGGACGAACTCCGCCAGGGCACCCTCAGCGGTAGGTCCCCAGCGTGGGCCATTGTAATCGAGAACGACGGCATCATAGACGGCTAGGGTTGCAGCGGCCATGCCGGTAGGCTCTTCGTTGACGCGGACGTCGAAGCGGCCTGTATTTTCGAGCAGGCGGCGCAAGCAGGGCGTCGTGGTGCGCCAATCGTGATTATTCTCTCCGGAGAGAATGAGGACACGGATAGCACCCTTCTTAAACAGCGGAATCCGGTGATCCACATTCTGCGCGATCACCGGAATTGTAAGCACGATGATTGCCGACGCAATGAGCGCGTGTCTCATGAGCTTCGTTTTAAGACAGGGCTGCGCCATCTTTTTCCAGCAAAGCCTTCGTCTTCTCGATGCCTTCGGACCGAGTCAACTGCTTTCCCGTGCCTTCCGGCTCCCATTCAATGCCGATGTACCCTCGATAGCCGGCGTTCTTCACGATCTCCAGAAGGCGGCGATCGTTAGCACGGTTCTTCAATTCGGCTAGAAACGCTGCTGAACGAATATTCGCCCAGCGCGATTTTGAAGAACAGTTTTGCTTCGGCGGCGGATGCGCTTTCTGGAACCGCGGCCAACGAGGCAAGGCCGCAGCCGAATCTCGCAAATACTTCCGTCTGGTCATGGTGCGCATCGTGGTGTCCGTCTGTCCTAAACCGGCAAAGTGAATGCAAACAA
Source organism: uncultured Acidobacteriaceae bacterium (assembly GCA_963803455.1). GTDB lineage: Bacteria > Acidobacteriota > Terriglobia > Bryobacterales > Bryobacteraceae > Bog-105. The sequence continues at coordinate 872,358 of CAWDMK010000001.1, forward strand.
CTTGGCTCCTGCTGCCAGCAAAACGTATTGGCGCCCGTCGATCTCATAGGTTATGGGGCCATTTGCCATGGGCTCATTGAGATTTACGTGCCACAGGGTGCGACCTGTCGCGGTATCGAGCGCCAGGGCGTTGCCCGAAGCTTCGCCGGAAAACAGAAGCTTGCCGGCGGTGGTCAGGATTCCGGAGTGAGCGTCTATACCGGTCATGTGCTCCCACACGGTTTTGCCGTTAGTGGCTTCGAGTGCCTTGATGGAGGAAGGACCGGCCCACACCGATTTGTCGATACCGCCCCAGGCTTCCGGTTTGGGGCTCGTGTCGGTCAAATAAAACTCGGCCGCCGAGCGCGTGACGCAGACGTAAAAGAATCCGGTTTCAGGGTCCATACTCGGCGGAAACCAGTTCGTGCTGCCGGATTCGGAAGGAAATACGAGCGCGCCAGCTATCTGCGGATATTTGCTGAGATCTTCGATCGGCCGCCCGAGGGAATCCAGGCCTTTTGCCCAGTTGTTCTCGACATACTCGGCCGTCGCGATGTGCTGGCCATTGGTGCGGTCGAGAACAAAGTAGTATCCGTTCCGGTTCGCCTGTGCGAGCAACTTGCGAGGTTGGCCGTGGACCGTAGCATCAAACAAAACAGGAGTTTCGGCCGAATCCCAGTCATGTACGTCGTGCGGCGTGGTCTGGTAGAACCAGGAGAGCTTGCCTATGTCCGGATTAATCGCGATGATTGAGTTCGTCCAGTAATCTTCTCCGCGACGACCTTGTCCAGCCATCACAGGCTGAGGATTGCCGGTGCCGAAGTAATAGAGGTTGAGCTCGGGGTCATAGGTTCCCGGAATCCAGATGGCTCCTCCACCGTGTTCAAGCGCGTCGTTGTTCGGCCATGTCTCCGAGCCGGGTTGGCCCGGGGCGGGCGTAGCGTACCAGCGCCACTGGCGTTTACCGGTTTCGGGATCATATGAATCGAGATAACCGCGGTTGTCGGTGGATTCGATACTGGGGCTGACCAGAACGTGATTCTTGATCACGATGGGCGCGACGGTTGAGAAGAAGTCCAGCTTGAGATCCGCGATCTCGACGCGCCAGCGCTCTTTTCCGGTTGTCGCATCCAGGGAGACGAGGTAATCGTCAGGAGTGACGAAGAAAAGCCAGTTCTCGTACATTCCCATTCCACGGCTGCCGATATGCGTACCGCCGCGCGACTTGTTATCCCATTTCCAGAGCATTCTCCCGGTACGGGCGTCGACCGCCCAGGCGTGATCCGGAACGGTGAAATAAAGGACGCCGCTGACCATTAACGGTGTGGCTTTGATGGGAACGTCGCCGCTGTCATAGGTCCAGGCAAGCGCGAGATTGCGCACGTTGGCGGAATTGATCTGAGATAAGCTGCTGAAGCGACGTCCTGAGTAATCTCCGTTGTAAGTGGGCCAGCTTGGACCGAGAGGTTGCAGCAAGGTTTCAGGGTTGAGCCCTTGCCCTAACAGCGGCGCCACGAAAAGAGCAGCCAAGACATACCCAAGCGGCTTCATTTCAGTGTTCCTAGATAAGTAGTTACGTTGTGTATGTCGGCGTCGCTGAGATGTTTGAGCAACTCTTCGTGAGCCTGCATGGGATTTTCGATTTTGACCTGAACGCCCGGCGTGATCGGAAGGCTGTGGTAGCCGTTGGCATCGTACAGTGACACGTCGAATTCATCCAGATGCTTTAAACTTCCGGTGAATTTCTGGCCGGAGGGCAGCGTCACGGTTATGGTTTCGGGCGGAATGCCTCGTTGTGAGCCCCGTTGCTGCGCCGGGTCAAGCCAAAGCTGCTGTAACCGGTCGGGTTCATATTTGCCTGCTATACCGGCGAGATCGCCCTGCGGGGAGTGGCAACCGCCGCAGTGCTCGTCAAAAAAGGCTTTGCCGGCACCCGCGTTGCCGGTCTCCACGTTTCCGATTCGATAACTGAAGCGGATGCGCGCGTCACGGTTTCGCTGATGCAGAAAGGCAACGATGTCGTTCATCTGCGCATCGCTGAAATTCGGGAAGGCGGGCATGCCTTTGCCAGGGCGCCCGTTGCGAATGGTTGGGCCGATTAGATTGCCATGCTCGTCGTGGTTCACCAGGATGGAGCGGACGAGATCGGGTCCGCCATTTCCTCCGGTGGCCTCCGGACCATGGCAGAAACTGCAGTTACGCTCAAACGGAGCTTTGCCGCGCGCCACTTCGGCAGGATCCTGATTGGCAGGCAGATTCGGCCAAATCTTGCGCATCTGCTGGTCCATGCCACTCTGCTGGGCAAATGTGATGCTTACCAGAGTACAGAGAAGGCTAAATGAGCGCCACATGGTCGAACTAACTCACTCAGACGCTCTCAGACTGGTTTTTGCAGAACGCCGATTAGGTATCTGAGGCTGTCTGCAGCTTGCTGAGTGGTTCCACATTCGACGGACAGGACACCCGAGTACCCGCCTTCCCGCAGAATCGAAACAACTCGCGGCCAGTCGATAACGCCATCTCCGCAGGCGCAGCCGACCGGCGTCCCGGTCACCTTGCCTTTCTCTTCAGCCGCTTGATGGAAGGAAATGTCCTTCGCATGCACGTGGACGAGGCGATCCATTACGGACTGTAGCCCTTCATAGGGATCGCTTCCGGCCAAGTAGGCGTTTCCGGTGTCGTAGTTGATTTTCAGCATCGGCGATTCGACGAGATTCACCACACGCAGCAGGCCTTCGGTTGTTTTTGTAATGCTTTGATGCGGCTCAATGCCGATGTACACGCCGTACCGTTCGGCAATCTGAAGGACTTTTTTGAGCGTGTAGCGCATCACTTGAAAGCACTCGCCATCGTCCAGCCAGGAAGGCCGAATGCCTTCGTCTGTATTGACGGGCACGGGACCGATTACGGCAGCAAACCGGATCGCCTTCTCGAGATATGGCACGCTGATTTCCGGCCGCATCAGCGGGCAATGCGCGGAGAGGCCCGAGGCACGGACTCCATAACGATCGAGAATTTCCTTCATCTCGAGTGGATCGTTGTCCATCGAGAACGAATGAAAATAGCCGGCCTCGCTCAGCAGTTCGCGGCCATTGTGGACCATGGGCTCGACAAAGCTGTACCCCAGCTTTGCCGCGCGCTCGACTCCCAGGTCGAACGGGTTGTCCTCGGAACGGGCAAATTCCATGTTCACGCCGATTTGCATTTCAGAGACCCTCACTCGCAAGATACTCCAGGCGATTCAGTCTCGACAGTAAGCGATGTGATGTGCCCGCTGCGTTCAGATTTGAACGAACGGTGAAATTTGAACGGCCGAGGATTTCACTTCATCGGATCAACGGTGTGTGTGTTTGAACGCGGGACCACAAGAAGCGGATGCAGACATGCAGCAAGTGCGTGCTGACCGCCGTTCCCGAACTCTTGGTTGTGTGCGGACCACTTTCAGCAGGGTCGGCAATGCCTCAATTGGACCCGACTGTATCCCCTGGGCCGATGTCCGTGTCGCGTCATCCGGCACCTATCCGGAAAGCATCATTTCGGCATTTCTGAACGCTTGCCGACCACGGCGTTCCTGGGGTATAGCACAAGAGTGCTTCCGGGTTCCCCGAGCTTGGAAACACGGTTGGGGCCGCCACACTGAGCATTGCGCTATCGGTCGTCCCGAACTCTGGTGAGCGTATATTTCTCAGATCCTCTTGTCTTCGGCCACCAGACAATCTGCAGCTTAATCGTATTCGGATCAAGTATTTTGTAGATTACTTCCTGAACATGGGGAGTCTCCGGCGTGCTTAGGTTTGTTATGGCGAACATTTCAAAATCAAGAACGCCCGGCTCGCTGGCTTTTTTCAGGCGGAGACGTGGCTGGTTGCCGGCGTTACAGAAATGAACCATCTCCACGCTCTGGCCGTTTCTATGGAACACCGACAATTCCTTGCCGAATTGCTCGGTTACGATGGAATGTTTGGAGCCAATATCGTAAGACATCTCTATTCCAAGCGGCTTTCCTTCGGCCTCTATCTTCCAAATTCCTTGCAGAGCCTTGAGTGCGTTGAAGTCCGTTTCTGTACTCACTGGTGCGGCTGAACAGCAGCAAAGAAATACCGAGAATATGCAAAATTTGACGAACATAAGTGTGTGGCCGTACAGCTGCCGACCCGGGAATGCCGGCAAGTCTGCTCCGGATTAGCCCTAAAGCAGGATAGCTCGCGCCTGCTGACGACGGTTTATGAATTGCTTCCGGACGGTCGGTGATGCGTAATACCTGGTACAACTCTGCGCAATATGAAAGACGGTTACACGTGGACGCGTTATTGTTCTTGAACGCGCTGCTATGGCTCAAGATCGACGCTTCACAGGAGCTAACAATGGAGCGTGATCGGAGCCAAAGGGGCTCATTGCGTCGTCCCAGGGCCGATTCGATGAGGCCGATTGTCGTCGCCAAATTGCAGGCCGTGATCGAGAACCATCGCCACCGTGATCGGCGTCCGCGGTCAAAATATCTTTGGTCATCGCGATCGGCAGAATGATTACCGTGCTCCGCTTGCAGCCGCGCTGGCCGGAGCTGCGCCGAGCTGTTCCAGCAATGCGAGCCGGTCGAAGTAGACGTGCTCGCTTACTATCTTGCCGTCCCTGAGGCGGTCCAAGCTCATCCCGCTGACTTCGATACGCTGGCCGCTGGCGGGAATGCCTTGAAACTCGCCTTTCTGTGTTCCCGTGACTGTCCAATGGAAGGCGATATGATCGCCTTCCCCGACACTCTCTTTGAGCTGAAGTTTGAAATCTGGAAAGGCGGTGCGCGCACCTCAGCGACGAAGCTCGCGATCTGATGCACACCACGATGCCGAATCGGGTCGCGTCCGTTAGGATCGGTTCGTTCCGCGTGTTCGCTGTAGAGCTGCTTCGCGATCTCGCGGCTACCGGTGTTCCAAAGTTCGAGTTGAAGATCAATTATCCGTTGTGTCTCTGCGGTCATAAAATCTCCTTTTCGTGATGCTATCCGATTTTCACGATTCTGGATCTGGCCCCGCCCGGGGACGGCGCAAAGGAACTGCCTCGGACCCTCGAACGATAAAGCCAACTACTGTCATTTTCGACGCCGTTAACGGAACAGCGGGAAGTCGGAGTTCCAGGTATCGACGATACACCTCCAGCTACCGTCTGCCTGCTTTTTCCAGATCTCTAGAATTTTGCCGACATCTGTTGTCCGTCTGTCGACGGATTCGTTAAAGCTGTATTCATACGTGCCGTAAAGATACGCGAGATCTCCCGATCGGGCCACCTCGATTTTCGCTGGTTGCCAAGTGATTGCGAGGCCAGGCGGTCCTAATAACTCACCCACAAGTTTCCGGATAGCATCTCTTGTCGTAGCGAGCTTGTCATTCGGCGGCAGGACCACAGCATTGCCGGAATAAAATGCCATCCATGCATCCACTCGTTTCGATTGGGCGGCCTTGACCCAGGCGGCATCGAGTTTTCGAATCGCCGCCTGATCTTCGGCTCGGGTCACAGGTCCATTCCCGGAATTGCAACCCACAAACATCAAAACAGCGGAAATCACGACGAACTTAGGGCGCGTAACTCTGCCTCGCAATGTTGAATACCCCCTTCGACCTATACGGTCTCAGACGTACCGCGCCTGAGGGTCCCATCGTAGTTAAATTTGTAGTGTGTGACTGCGGCTGCGGCCTGATATTCCGCGGTTGTGCGGCTGAATGCAGAGTAGGTCATTACCCCTGCTGAAGCCTTGTTTGCACGATCCAAGCGATTTGGAGTTGAACACAGTTCGTGTGGCGGCATAGGCGCCGCGTTGCATGAAGAAACGGCTTGTGTCGAGGGCACTTGGCCATTGTTTTGATTGTTCCGGGTCTAGCTAGCGTGAGAACACCACGCCGTGTGCTGCGGCCGAGCCGCTCCAGCCGTGCGGCCAGGAGCGGTCGTTGAAATCGAAGCCTGGGCGTCCGACCTGATCGTGAAAGCGTTTGTCCACGGCGATCGCGCCCGTAGCGGGATCGAAGCTCAGCATGAATAGGCGATTCTCTCCATAGCCGGTGACGGCTACCCGGTGGGTCTTCGCGTCATACCCAGTCCAGTGCGGCGCGATCACACCGTCCAACACTACGCGCGAGACCTCGACCGGACGGTCAGGCTTCGTGAGGTCGAGGACCACGACCCCATGTGTGAGGCGGACGGTTTGGATCAGGTAGTGCGAGACGATACTGGGTACGCCGCAAAATGAGCCCGGAAACTGATAGACCAGCTCGGAACGGGGGTGGTTGCTCGCGATTCCGGTGATCCGCTCGATCCCGCAACCCGTGGTCTGCACATAGACCGATCCATCCGGCCCGCGTCGCGCCTCTTCCGGATTGATTTCGCCATAGCGCCCGTTCCCGGCATCCAAGTTGTTGGTTGACAGCAATTTCAAATCCGACAATCGAAAGATCTGGTAGGTGTGGCCGATCGGGTCTTCGTCGCGCATGGAGGAGTTGGTGACTATCACCCGGTCAATATCTGGCATCGGCAGCAGGCTGTAGGCCATGAGCAGGTCATCAGGACGATTTGCATCGGCAGTGGAAGCAGCGCGAATCAAATGTCCTTCCTCATCCATCTCAACAATGCCGCCATGCACGCTCTTGACCGCCTCGATGTCGGTGTTCGCCGCGACCATTGCCGCCTCGGTGGTGGCCCCCATGCTATGGACCATGTGGCCCTCCACCTGAAAGCTCGCAAGCACGTGGCCGTCAGGAAGACGAAGAAACGAGTGCGGGTGGCTGAAGCCGCCGATATCGCCGAAGGTGGCGTGGACCTGTGGATGGAGCGGATCGCGCACGTCCATTACCACCGTGCGGCCAGCCATATGGTCGTTAGCGAAGAGCAGGCCGCTCTCGGGCATCCAGTATTCAGTATGGTGAACCTGCTGGGTGCGAATGCCGGAGGCTGCCGAGGCCACCAGTCGACCGTAATTCGCTGACGCTGGGTCTGCATCGATTACAGCGATGAAATTTTCACCCTCACCAGCCCGATCACCGGCCCATGCGAAAAGATAGTGACCCGGGCTGGCCGCCTGCACAGCCCGTGAGCCCGGAATTATCCACAAGGATACGAATGCCACCACGCCGAATGACAACGACATAAGCATTCTGTTGGATCCGAATGTCGATGTCGTGGGCGGCAAAGGCGTAGAACCTCAGTCTACCCGACCTGAACGCGCAGGACTCTCTATTGGCAGCGAACTGGATTGGGCGACTGCCGGCCACTCGCGCAGCGACTCAGAAGTTTGTTCCACGCTCGAGATGAGATCAGCGACCGACAGGGCCTTCAGGCGTACGCAAATCGCTCATTCCACACTCGCGAGTCGCTCTATTTCCCCTCCACGTGGGAGCAATGGTTCGAGGCGATCTTCCACTGGCCTGACTCGCTGATCCAAGTGTCGCTGCAAATCACCGCACGCGTGCGATGCGTCCCGTTGAGGGTCCCATCGTAGGTAAATTTGTAGTGTGCGACCGCGGTGTTGGGACCGAAGGTCGCCACCTTCAAGTCGCTGAGTTCGGCTTTGTTGAATTTGATGGACTTGTCCTGCATAGCCTTGACCGCCTCTGCCCTGGTCGCCCATTCGCCCCAGCTGTACCCCTCCACATAGCCGTCGGCCAGATGCTGCTCATACCAAGAGGCATCGCTATTCATCTGGGCGTGGTGCATTTCTTTTTCCAGTTGCTCTACCTTAGAGGATGCGTCTCCGCCTTCCTGCGCGACCAGCGCGACCCCCACCGCCAGCCAGCACACCGCTACCAAAGTGACCATGATTTTCCGATTCATCTCAGTTCCTCCCTTTCTTTGTTTGGACATCCCTGTTCTCGACCTCGGATCACGCTTCCTTACATTTTGTTTGGCGACTGATGACTCGCAACGCACTGCCATTTCCCACTCGGCATCTTCACCCACGTATCGGTCCAACGCTCATTTTCGTAGAGAGGCTGACCCGACGCATCGGTCCCCTTTTGTCTCCCGCTGCCCGTTGCTATCGCCGTGTTGCCAAAGACGGTAACTTTCACGTCGCTGATTTCAGCATTACTCCATTTGATCGATTTCAGGGTTCTTAAGAACTCGGCTTTACCCTCAGTAACTTTGCCGTCGCTCGACGTCTCCACGAATTTGTCGGCCAGCAGCGGAGCCACCAAATCAGGATTGTTTGTTTTTTGAGACTGAGTCCATTGTTCTTCCAGAGCAGCTACGGCCTTCTCAGTCCCGCTGGTCGATTGAGCTTGCGACCGTACGGTACTCACCAGTGAAACCAAACCAATCAAACAACACATTACGGTTCTCTTCATAAACATGTCTCCTTGACTACCCGGGTTGCGGGCTACTTCTTAAGTTCGATCACGATCACCTCGACGGGTTTATCGCCGGTATTCTCCGGCAGGTGCTTGGTGGCATCCTCCCAGATCGCGTCATGGGCCTTCATGCTGGCATCCCGCGACGTGCCGTCCGCCATCGTAAACTTGATCTGGCCGTCGGTCATGAACACGGCCACCGCGGCAGGATGTTCGTGCATCACCGATTTCTCATGCGGGCCGTACCTGGCTCGTAGCACGCGAACCTGGTCATTATCGACGACGACGGTGTAGTGTTTGGGATCCACTTTGGCAGCGTCTAACGTTGTGTTCGCCGCCATGCCGGTGCCCGGCTCCTTCAACTCCACCATAACGGCTTCCGACTCCGCGTCGGAAAGATTCTCAGACGCATGTGTGACGGCCTTGGAGTAAGCCACTTCGCCCGCTTTGGGGCGGTCGTTACCGGTCTTCCCATCGGGAAACGTGTATTTGAAATCGTCAGTCGTAAACCCCACCGCCACGTAGGCGGGATGCGAATGCATGGCAAGCTTACTGTGTGGCGGCTCAGTGAAGCGAAGGACGCGCACACGATCGTTTTCAAAGACCACTTTCACTCGATCGGGCGCTAACTGAACCACGTCCTGCGCGAAAGCAGGGACTGTGGTAAGGGCCAGGGCGACAGCGAACGTGAGACGCATAATTTATTTGCTCCTTCAAGAGCGCGAATTTTTACGAGGGCGCGTATAAGTATATACCTCTTCCAGCCTTGTTTTCTCCGCCCAGCCGTACTGGGCAGCCGTACTGGTACGGGCTTCCCAGGCGGCCACGCGCCACGCGTATATGCTGCCGGTCTCTAAAGCCTCATTGAAAGGGAAATTCCCGAATGAAACAGGAAGCTCAAGCCTGCACCAAGAAGTGAATTAACGCCATTCGAAGCCGTTCTTCGCACCCTTTGCACGGAGGCCGGTTGACTGGTATGATCGCCCTCGCGGTCAATTCAGCCGAACCCGACCCTATAGGAGGGTAGTTATGAGCAGCATGTTGAAATCCATCGTAGTGGCTGCGGTCTCAATAGCGTTTCTCTGCGGCGCGCTTGCTAGCAACTCAAACGCAAATGCGGCGAAGCCGGCGGCTGTGGCGCCAACTGCCGACGAGTTGCTCGCTTTGGACAAAAAGGCTACGGAAGCCTACATCAATGGCAACGGCCAATTCTTTGAAGGCCTCTTAAGCGAAAAGATCGTTATGACCAACGACGGCCACCGGATGGGCAAAGCCGACGTGATCAAGATGATCAGTGCAGTCAAGTGCAACATCAAAGACTGGTCCCTTACCGAGCCGCATATGGAAAGGATCAATGATGACACCTATGTCCTCAGCTACAAGGCGACCATGGATGGCACCTGCACCTCCAATGGCAAGACTGATCAACCGCCGAGCCCGGTCCGTGCGGCCACGGTCTGGATAAGAAACGGCGAAAAATGGCAGGCGGCGTTTCATGGCGAGAACCTGATCGTCGATCCTAAAACTCTGTCGGAAACCTATAAAAAGGAAGAATCGGAGAAAGGCGATCTTAAGAAGGACACAGCTGCTGTCCCTGGTCCTGCCAAACGGATTGACGGTTCGGGCAGTGAAGGTTTGATGACGGCGGAAAGAGCCATTTGGGGAGCATGGAAGGAAAAGAACGCGAAAAAGCTCGAAGACCTGACTGCCGCAGATATTACCTTCGTGAATATCTTTGGTACTTATTTCGCAAACAAGGCTGACGTGATCAAAGATTGGACGGGAGCAACGTGTCATGTCAAAAGCTTTTCGCTGACCGATGGTGTCGGAACTCTCGTTTCACCAATGATCGGAATCCTGACGGTAACGGGCTCGGTAGAGGGCGATTGCGGCGGCCAGAAACCCCCACCGGTGTACGGTGTCAGCGTCTATGTAAAGCATGGCGGCGCATGGAAGTGGGCGTTCGGATTCAACTCGCCCCGCTAGTTTCGGCATGCGAGACATCACATCTCGGAGCCCTAGAAATTCCGAAAGCACTTGGCTGTTTCTCGTCTCGTTCGGTCCAAACACTGCAAAGGCGAACCGGCCTGGGCGGCGAATCCACTTGTCCATCTGACGCCCAAGCCGCTGAATCGAAGCTGGTTCCTGGATCGTCGGCCATCCGGAGTGCCGGGATAAACCGGCATGTTGTTGGGAATGAAAGAGTCCTACAAGAAAGGAGAGAGCGACTCCATCTTGGCCTCGAGTCTTGCGGCGAGCGTCGCGAGGTGCTGGTCGAAGCGTAGACAGAGGTATCGGTGGGCCGGGCTATTGAGCTTCGAAAAGCCGATGTATTAGGATGCCGACTCCGTTCCGTAGAGGAGGAAGGCAACACGGCAACCGCGTTATCGCGAGCGGTTGTTCGGTCCTACGTAGTCTAAGAACCTGCGCACGCTGAGAAACAACATGCACGAGAACCGGGAGACCTCCTGTACGTCTTGGTCGGATGATCAAGACCGGTCCGCGAAGGCCAAGAACCGAACGGCGGGCGTGAACGTACAGGAGAAGTCGGACTGTGCCGTAGTACCTGTGAACCAGCCGAACAAAGAGGCGCAAGCCTCGGCGGAGGTTGGGGAGGGAAGGGCATTGGTTGAGGAGAACATCGCACGGTCTTACATGTCCCCGACACAGAGCGGGAAACGCATGTCCCAGGGATTGCGCGGTGTGCGAAAAGCAGCAACAGAAAGGAAGCAGGAAAGGTTCACCGCTCTGCTCCACCATCTCACTGTCGATCTGCTGCGGGACAGCTTCTTCGCGCTACAGCGGCGAGCTGCACCTGGAGTAGACGGCGTGACGTGGCGAGAGTATGAGACCGGATTGGAAGATCGGCTTGCTGATCTGCACAATCGGGTTCACCGGAGAGCGTATCGGGCGCAGCCATTAAGGCGAGTCTACATTCCGAAAGCTGATGGGCGGCAACGTCCGTTAGGCGTTGCGGCGCTGGAGGACAAGATTGTTCAACAGGCCGTGGTGATGATCCTCAATCAACTCTATGAGATCGATTTCAAGGGCTTCTCTTATGGATTCCGTCCCGGTCGCAGCCCGCACCAAGCGCTCGACGCGCTGAATGTGGGCATCTTCCGAAAGCGCGTGAACTGGGTGCTCGATGCGGACATTCGCGGGTTCTTTGACAATATGAGCCACGAATGGACGATGAAGTTCATCGAGCATCGCGTGACTGATCGCCGCATGCTCGGCCTGATCCAGAAATGGTTGAAAGCTGGAGTGTCGGAAGACGGTCAATGGGCGGAAACGAATGTAGGCACGCCACAGGGAGCGGTGATTTCGCCGCTGCTTGCGAATGTGTACCTGCACTATGTTTTCGATCTGTGGGTGGAAGCCTGGCGCAAGAAAGTGGCGAGTGGCGATGTGATTGTCGTCCGCTACGCTGACGATCTTGTGATGGGCTTTCAGCACCGGGCTGACGCTGAGCGGTTTCTGAGTGAGTTTCAGGACCGACTGGTAAAGTTCGGTTTGGAGTTACATTCGGACAAGACAAGGCTGATCGAGTTCGGGCGGTTCGCCGTTCGACACCGAAAGCAGCGTGGCGAGGGAAAGCCGGAAACCTTCACCTTTCTTGGCTTCACCCATTTCTGTGGGCAGCTCACTACCGGAACATTCACCGTCTGGCGGATCACGGCTCAGAAGCGAATGGTCGCGAAGCTAAAAGCTATTAAGGCTGAACTTCAACGCCGCAAGCATCACCGTACATCCAAAGTTGGTGCGTGGCTCCGACAGGTTGTGCTGGGCTACTACCAATACCACGCTGTCCCGGGCAACACGACTCAGCTACGCGTCTTCAGCCGGCGTGTCGCCTGGTTGTGGCGAAATGTGTTAGTTCATCGCAGCCAACGTGCGCGGGTCGGTTGGGATCGGCTTACCCCGATCTTGACCCAATGGATTCCTCAACCTCGTACTCTGATCTTATCTGACGCAGCTTCAACGCCACTCATCTTGATAAGAGCCGTAGGTAAACGCGCGGACAGAACTTGGACCGACAATAGATTCGTGCCGACAAGTCGGCATTTAGCCGGTTAAGGGCTGCGTGCGTCGATTCACCGGGAGATTGTCTCGAGTGCTTTCTCGGCCGCCTGGCGCGAGCGGTCTTTGGGCGTGCGTGCGTCGGCGGGAGCGGTCGAACTTTACTGAGACCAGCTTCGAGATGCCGGGTTCCTGCATGGTCACTCCGTAGAGGGATTGGGCCGCTTCCATGGTGCGCTTGGCATGCGTGATGACGATGAATTGCGTTTGGTCGGACATGTCGTTGAGGAGACGGGTGAGGCGCTCGATGTTGGGCTCGTCGAGCGGCGCGTCCACCTCATCGAGAACGCAGAAGGGGCTGGGCGTGTACTGGAAGATGGCCATTAAGAGCGCCATGGCGGTGAGCGATTTCTCGCCGCCCGATAGCAGCAGTACGCTCTGCAGCTTTTTGCCGGGAGGCGAGGCGACGATATCGATGCCGGATTCGGCGATATTGTCTTCATCGGTGAGCCGCATTTCACCGATGCCGCCTCCGAAGAGCGTGCTGAACATTTCACGGAAATTGGCGTTGATGGCGTGGAAGGCTTCGGAGAAACGCTTGCGCGATTCATCGTCGATCTGGTGAATCGCCTTTTCGGTGTCTCGGATGGAATCGAGCAGGTCTTGCCTTTGCGCGTTCAAAAACTCCTGCCGCTGCTGGGCTTCTTCGAACTCGGAGAGGGCTTCGGGATTGACGGGGCCGAGCGCCTCGATTTTTCGCTGGGCTTCGGCGTATTTGGTCTCGATCTCCTCGAGCGCGGGTCCGTCCGGAACCGTTTCGATGCCTTGCGTGAGCTGCGCCAAATCGGTGTCGAGCTCGCGGCGGCAGGTTTCTTCGAGATACTTCAAATCAGACTCGGCGCGCGCGAGCGCAACTTGCAGATCGGAGCGCTGTTCCTGGGCGGCTTGCGCCTGGGCTCGGAGAGACTTCAGCTCTTCGTCTGCGGCGGCGAGCTGGCGCCGGAATTGGGACTCGCGCTCGGCGAGCTCTTGAACCTTCGCCTCGGCAGCGGAGATCGAGCCGTCTAATTCTGCGCGCTTTCGCTCGAGCTCCTCATTACTCGTAAGAAAGTGCGTGCGCTCCGCTATCGAGCGCTCCGTTTCGCGCGCGATGTGTTCACGCCGCTCTTGCAAATCGTCAGCCTGAGAGAGAAGACGAGTGCGATTCGCGGCTAGTGCACGCTGGCGCTCTTCGATGCTGGCGAGATTGGCGCGCAGGCTCGAGTGCTCTTCCGTGACCCGCGCCACTTCGGTTTGCAAAACAGCCAGTTGTTCGCGTGCCGCTTCGACGGCTTGCTCCTGTTGCGTTTTCAAAGATTCAGCGTTCGCGAGGGCGTCGAGATCATGCGCCAGATTCCGTTCGAGATCGGCTCGGTGAACGGAAAGCTGCTCAAGCTCGGTACGAGCGCGGGCGAGAGTGGACCTGGCGCGGCCGGCCTCTTCGGCTAACTTGCGGGTTTCGTGATCCATCGCGAGCAGCTCTTTTTCATGGGCCTGCTGCTGGTTGCGGACCTGCTCCAGAGACTCGGAGATGCGCGCGATGGCGGTTTCAAACTGGACAACGTCCGCTTCTGCTGCAGCGACTTCGTTGCTTTTGACTTCCTCGAGCTGCGAGACTTCGCGCAGCTCGCGCTTGAGTGCGAGAGGTCCGGCGCCGGTTTTTTTTCCGCCCGTGACCGCTTGGCCGTGATAGCTGACACCATCAGTGGCCAGAAACCAGCAATGCGGATATTCGGCCGCAAGCTGCTGGCCAAGGGCATGGTCGGCGACCACGAAGCAGTTCGCGATGCGGGGCAAGAGACTCAGGGGAGCATTCGAGAGGCCGTTCGTCAACCGCACTGTGCTGGTTAAGGTTGTGAGAATTCCGGGGTGGCCGCTCGGCTTCGGCAAGCTTTCTGGCGGGGCGTCTGGCTGAGTCGCTGCTTCGACGAGAAACGTGGCATGTCCGTTCAGATCGCCACGCATGACCTCGATGCCACGCTCGGCTTCCGCCCAGTCGCGCACGATGACATATTCGAGCTCGTCGTGTAGGAACTCCTCAGCAGCTTTTTCGAGCTGCGGATCGACATCGAGAAAGTCGGCGAGGACGCCTACGGGCTCGAGACCCGGAGGATGGTCGCGCTCGAGAGCCGAGAAGAAGCGCTTGACCGTTTCGGTCGTGTATGTGCGATGCTCGAGAACCTCTTCGAGCGAATCGCGGCGGGCCCTTACGCGTGAGAATTCGGTACGGAGACGATCGAGGAGGTGTGCGGCTTCGGCCAGCTCTTTACGTTTTTGCTGCAGCTCTTGTTCAAGAGCTTGGCGGCGACTCGTAACGGAAGCGAATTCATTCTGCTGCGCGGCGAGACGCTCCGAGAGCCCAGCATTGAGCTGCTGTATGCGGGAAAGATTGGTTTCGGATTCCTGCTGTTCGGCGCGAGCGCGAGCCGCTTCGCGATCGGCAGATGCTATTTGCGCTTCAGCTTGCGTCATGCGGTTCTGCAATGCAGCGGTCTCGCTCAGTAAGTTAAGCAGACTTTGCCGGGCGGCTTCGCGAGCCTGCTCGCCTTCCGAGAATTTGCGTTGCTGTTCGTGGCGCTCAGCCGATTTCGCCTCGAGGAGCAGCCGCGCACGATCGCAGTGCGCCTCGATGGCGGCCAACTCCGCGGTTTGCTGCGCGAGGTCGGCGGCGCTCTCCTGTTGTTGCCGGTCCACAGTCTCTGTATCGTGGCGGCCGGATTGCAAACGCTGGTCGATCTGCTCAATTTCTTTGGTTTGGTGCTCGAGCCGTCCGCGGGCACGCTCCGCTTCGAGGTGGAGATCGGATAACAGCTTACGCGCTTGCGTCAGATCCTGCTCATTCAGATAGGAGGCGTCGATGGTAGCTGCGTGATGCTGTTCGCGCTTGGCGATTTCGGCCTGCAGCTTCTGCAACTCGGAAGAAGCGAGATTGAGCTCGATGGCGACTTTCGCGGCCTCACGCTCGAGCATGCGGAATTTTGCGGCGAGCACCTGGCGCAAATAGGCGGTGGCTTCCGTCTTCAGCTCGGAGTAGCGCTTGGTCTTTGCGGCCTGGCGTTTGAGCGAATTTACCTGGCGCGTGACTTCCTCTAAGATGTCGAAGACTCTCGAGAGGTTTTGCTTGGCGCTCTCGAGTTTGCTTTCGGCCAAGCGTTTTCGCGTTTTGAATTTGGTGATGCCGGCGGCTTCTTCGATGACGTTGCGGCGATCCTGCGGGCGCGTGCTGAGAATTTGGCCGATGCGGCCCTGCTCGATGATCGCGTAGCTTTCGGGGCCCAATCCGGTTCCGAGAAAGAGGTCCTGAATGTCCCGCAAACGAGCCAGCTTGCCGTTCATGAGATATTCGCTCTCTCCGGAGCGATAGAGGCGGCGGGTAATGGTGATCTCGCCTTCACGCTCGGCGGTTTCGGAGGCTTCTGACTTGGGGCGTCTATGCAGCCCATTGCCGTTAGCGAGTTGGGGCTGGTCTGTCGATCGCGCAAGCGCGGCCGGCTCATCGGGTATCAGCGTCATCGTAACGGAGGCCATGCCCAGCGGCTTCTTGTCGCGGGTGCCTGCGAAAATGACATCCTCCATACGCGCTCCGCGCAAAGTTTTGGCGGACTGTTCGCCGAGCACCCAGCTGATGGCGTCGCTAAGATTCGACTTGCCGCAGCCGTTGGGGCCGACAACGGCCGTAATGCCCGCGCCGCTGAATTTCATTTCCGTTCGGTCGTAAAACGATTTGAAGCCTTGGAGCTCGACGCGCTTGAGTTTCAGCAAGAAAGATGATCCCCTTCCAGGCAGTCTATTCTCGGGGTGTCTCCTATATTATAGGTGAGCGCTGGGGTAAGTAAAGGCAGAGACATCACGATATTGAGTGTGTACCACGCTAAGTACCCCAATATGTAGGTAGGCGCTTCCGGTCCACATGCCATACGCGCGAAATGGATCAACCCACCTGTTTTGGGAGGAGTACGGCAGCGGGCCTCCGGTACTGCTGATCATGGGGCTGAGTTTCACGCATGAGATGTGGTTCCGGGCGCTCCCGTGGCTGGCGCCGCGTTACCGGGTGATTGCGTTCGACAATCGGGGGACGGGCCGCAGCGATGCTCCGCGCGGGCCGTATACGATTCGCCAGATGGCGAGTGACGCGAGGGTGGTGCTGGATGCGGCGGGCATCGAGGCGGCGCATGTGGTCGGTGCGTCGATGGGCGGCATGATTGCGCAAGAACTCGCTCTGAGTTTTCCGCGGCGGGTGCGGAGTCTGGTGCTGGCTTGCACAACACACGGCGGCGTCTTTTCAAAATGGCCTGAGTTCGTGCGCCGGCCTTGGAGCTTGCGCGGGCCGGGAGCGGGCCGGCTGATTCCGTTTCTTTACGCAGATGCGACTCCGCGCGTGCGCATTGATGAGGATCTTGAGGCGCGGTATGGGTGCCGGTGTTGCAGGCGAGGAGTGATGGGGCAGATAGCGGGCGGTTATTAGGTGGAGTTCTCGCCGAAGGCTCTCGCGGATTCAGGTTCGGACACTGGTGGTTCACGGGGATCAGGATCGTATCGTGCCTGCGGAGAATGGGAGAGCGCTGGCGGCTCGGATTCCCGGCGCGCAATTTCGGCTGGTGCGTGAGGCGGGACACATTCTGATTACGGATCAGCCGGAGATCTGCGCTGAGGTGGTATTAGGGTTTTTGGGGGCGCAGATGAACCGGGCGGGCGGCTACGGACGAGGACGTCCGCTACCTTGCTTTCGATAGCGCATTTCGCTTATTATCGGCCATGCTCTTTTCCCGCCGTGCTGTGGTTTGGTCAGTTCCTATTTGGCTGGGAATCCGTAAGCTCGCTTCACTCGACACGCGCGAGCCTGCGCCGCATTTCGTCGCGAGGAGCATGGATGGCGAGAAGTATACGAACGAGTCGCTGAAGGGAAAGGTTGTTCTGATTGAGTTCTGGGCGACGTGGTGCCCGTACTGCAAGAGGGATGAGCCGGCGCTCGAGAGCGTGATCAAGGATTTTGAGAAGGACGGTTTGCTTGTGCTGGCGGTCGATATGGGCGAGCCACGGCGCAAGGTAAAGAAATATCTCGAGGCCTCGCCGCGATCCTGCAAAATTGTGCTGGCCCAAGATACGAATCTGGCCGCGATCTGCGAAGCCAAGACGTATCCGCTGTACATATTGATTGACCGCGACGGTAATATTGCCGGAACACAGCATGGGGCAGCGGGCGAAGGCGCACTGCGGCGCCTGGTGGCGAAGGCCGGACTCGATTCGGAGTCGTAGGAGTAGGAACGGTGCGGTCGATAGTAACGGTGATTCTGATTGTGCTTTTAGCAGGGGAGCGGCTTGCAGCTCAGGAAGCGACGGCGGGTTCTGCGATTAGACAGCAAATCGCTGCGATTCCGCCGGATTCCCTGGTCGAGATCAGGATGCAAAGCGGCGAGCGAGCTGCGTGGGCGTATCGTGAATCGCGGCGACGCGGATTTTTCACTCGAACGCGACAAAGGGGCGGGAACGCAAACCGTAGCCTATAGTCAGGTTGCCTCCGTGTCGCAAGTAAAACCCGGGCATTCGCACAAGAAATGGATCATTATAGGCGTGGTTGTTGGGGTCGTGGTGGTGCTGGCAATTATCGCGGCCCACATAGCGAGCCATCCGCTGGGCGGATCTCACGCAGGGTTCTGCACTCGCGATAGACTGGCCGGATGCGGCGATTTCTGCTTCTGTCGGTTGCGAGTTGTCTGTTGGCGTTCGGCGGCGCGGCGTCAGACGAGAATGATGCGACGGCAACCGTGCAGCGGCTATTCGACGCCATGGCCGCGCACAACGCTGATGCTGCGCGAGCTGTATTTACGCCCGGTGCGGAGTTATTAGCGGTCCGGGCAAACGGTCAAATTTCGAAAAGCACAGGCGAGGAGTTCGCGTCACACGTGGGCGCCGCGAAAGATGCCTGGGTCGAGCGAATGTGGAATCCAAAGGTGCTGATAAGCGGCAGACTGGCGGTCGTGTGGGCGGATTATGATTTCCACCTGAACGGAAATTTCAGCCATTGCGGAGTGGATTCAGTCACGTTGGTGAAGGCTTCCGGGGAATGGAAGATCTCCGGGATCGCGTACACGACGGAGAAGTCGGGCTGCGCGCCGAGCCCACTGGGAACTCCGAAGAAGTGAGGGCGCGCTCAGCGTGGAACGAGTCTGTTTTCTATTGCAGGTGCGGCCAGAGAGGCTCGAAGAATACAAAGAGCGGCACCGCCGTGTCTGGCCGGAGATGCGCGACGCACTTTCGGCAACCGGTTGGCACAACTACTCGCTGTTTTTGCGTGGGGACGGGTTGTTAGTCGGGTATGTGGAGACGCCTAGTTTCGAGCGGGCGCGGGAGGGGATGGCCGCGCTTGCGGTTAATGAGCGCTGGCAGAGAGAGATGGAGCCGTTTTTCGCTGACTTGCCCGTCCGGCCGGATGAGGCGATGATTCGGCTGGAAGAAGTTTTTCATCTGGATTGAAGAGTGGCCAGCTTGACGCTTCCAGGGCTGCTCGCGATCTTTGCAGGGGCGGCCGTGGTGGTTTGGCTCGCGGGAATATGGCTGTCAGATAGTACCGATATTCTGGCGTCACGCTTTGGACTCGGCCAGGCGCTGGGCGGCATTATCTTGCTTGCGATCAGCACGAATCTTCCCGAGATCGCGATTACGGCGAGCGCTGCCCTGAATCAGCATCTGGACGTGGCGATTGGGAACCTACTGGGAGGGATCGCGATGCAGACAGTGGTGCTGGCGCTGCTTGATTTGGGGATGCGCGGCGGCGATCATCCATTGACGTATCGGGCGGCGTCACTGGTCTTGGTGCTCGAAGCTGTGCTGGTGGTTGTGGTGCTGACGATCGCGATTCTCGGCACGCGTCTTTCCGCCTCTCTGTTGTTTTTGCGGGTGACACCTCAAAACGCCGCGATTTTGGTTGCGTGGTTGTTGGGCCTCTGGATTTTGAAGAGAGCCAGCCAGCACATGCCCTGGCAGGCGGAGGGGAAAGCACCCGATTCGCAGCAGAAGGCAGCGGGTCACTCGCAGACTGAAAAGGCTGAGCGTGGCGGCAGGACAAGCATCGTGATGATGAAATTTCTGGTTGGGTGCGTAGCGACGCTGGCGGCTGGAGTTGCGCTCGAGGAAAGCGGAGATGCGGCGGCAAAACACGTCGGGACTGAGCGGGGTGCTTTTCGGCGCGACCGTGTTAGCAGCGGCGACCTCGCTGCCCGAGCTGTCAACGGGCTTGACGTCGGTGCGGATGGGCGATTACCACCTCGCGATGAGTGATATTTTCGGAGGCAACGCATTTTTGCCGGTTCTGTTTCTGCTCGCGAGTGTGCTTTCGGGCGAGGCTGTACTGCCGCAAGCGCAGAACACGGATGTATACCTGGCTAGCCTGGGCGCGGTGCTGACGAGCGTGTACATCTTCGGGCTGATCTTGCGGCCGGGAAAGCGATTCGCGCGAATGGGCGTGGACTCGTGGGTGGTTCTTCTGCTCTATGCTGCGGGGGTAGCGGGGTTGGTGTTTGTGCGCGAAGCTGGTGCGAGATAACAGTCATTAGGAGATCTTCCGGGTGGACAAAACGAAAAGTAGTTTGCTATCGAGACGCGAATTCGCCGGAGTAGCGGCGTTTCTGATTGTTCCGCGATACGTTCTGGGC
This sequence comes from uncultured Acidobacteriaceae bacterium, assembly GCA_963803455.1. Classification (GTDB taxonomy): domain Bacteria; phylum Acidobacteriota; class Terriglobia; order Bryobacterales; family Bryobacteraceae; genus Bog-105. Next base: position 892,375 of record CAWDMK010000001.1, read on the forward strand.
GGTAGAGGATATGTTCCTCCGAGCGATCGGATCACGGTCGCGAGCATTGGGCTGGGACGCCAGGGCCAGGTGGTCACGATGAATCTGCTGGCGCGGCCCGAGATTCAGGTCGTGGCAGTGTGCGATTGCAATCGCGAGGCCAGGAACTATGTCGAATACGATACAAACGCGCTGCTGAAGGCGGCACACAAACTGTTGGGTCCGGGTCATGAGTACTGGGGCGAGGAGTTTTCCTCTCCGGGCGAAGTGGAACTGAAGCACGGTTTTCGCACCAGCCTCGGAATGGGCGGGCGCGAGCCGGCAAAGCGGCTGGTCGAGGCCTATTACGGTTCCCGCAACGATTCGCGTTCGAGTGGTTACAAGGGATGCACGGCGTATATCGACTTTCGCGAGTTACTCGATAAAGAAAAAGATCTGGACGCGGTGTATATTGCGACGCCGGATCACTGGCACGCGCCGATCGCCTTGGCAGCGATGCGGAAGCACAAGCACGTACTCGGCCAGAAGCCGATGGCGCACTCGATTGCGGATGCGCGGCGCATGGCGCAGACGGCGCGAGAGATGAAAGTCGCTACGTCTCTCCCGGTGAACAATCCGTCGACGCCAGAGACGCAAACCATTGCGGAATGGATCGGCGACGGGGCAATTGGACACGTAAGCGAAGTGCACAACTGGTCGAGCCGGCCGTTTTGGCCGCAAGGCGTGGAACGGCCCAAAGAGGCTCAGCCGGTTCCCGACGGTTTGGATTGGGATCTCTGGTTGGGGCCTGCGCCGGAGCGCCCGTTTAATAACGCGTATCTTCCATTTGTGTGGCGCGGTTGGTACGACTTCGGGTGCGGCTCGTTCGGCGATATGGGGTGTTACAGCTTCGCGGGTGTGTTCAAGATTCTCGGGCTCACGCCCCCTGTTTCCGTCGAGGCGAGCTCGAGCGATTCTTACATTGAAACGTTTCCGCTGGCGTCGATTGTGCACTTGAATTTTCCGGCTGTGGGAAGCCGGGGAGCTGTGCGAATGTCGTGGTATGACGGCGGCTTGCGGCCAGCGCGTCCGGCGGGATTGAAGCAGGAAGATGAACGCCTCTTTCTGGGTGGAGAGGAGGGAGAAGGCATTATGTACGTCGGCGATAAAGGATTCTTGCTGGCGGATTTCGATGGCGGGAAGCCGCGCGTGTATCCCGAATCGCAGAAGTACAAAACGCCTCCGAAGAAAGAGATCAGCGAGTTCGGGCATAATCCCGCGATTGACCAGTGGATTGCGGCTTGCAAAGGAGGGCCGCCGCCTCTCGCGAATTTCGAGATTCAGAGCCCGGTGACGGAGGCGTTCTTATTAGGATGCCTGGCGCAGCGCTTTCCGGGCGAGATGCTCGAATGGGACACGGAAAAGATGCGCATCACGAGCTTCGAGAAGGCGAACCAGTACGTCGATCCGCAGTGCCGTGACAAGTACAAAATCTGACACGCCGCAGCGCGCTTCGAGCAACTGGAGGCGAAACGAACATGCCGCAGATCCCGCCACGCACGTGTCCATAATAGGAAGCGTTGCGATCACTCGCGACTTTGCGCAGAGTATACACACTGCGAGTGAGCTGACTCTGCATTGAAACTCGGATAAAGGAGACTCATACTGATGCGACGCCGGACGTTTATGCAAGGCCTGGTCGGCGCTTCTGTCACTGCGATGGGAGCTACAACCGCTTGTTCTCGACCGTTACCTGCCGTCCCTCCCGGGCCGCTTCCCGCGCCGGTTCCAAACCCCGCACTCCCACTGCCGAAAAACTCGGGGATCGACCACGTTGTCGTGGTCACTATGGAAAATCGCAGCTTCGATCACTTCTTGGGTTGGCTTCCGCATGCGGATGGCATGCCGCCTGGCCTGAGCTATAAAGACACATCTGGCACGGTTCACCCCGTCTACGCGCTGAGTGGAAATTACACGGGCTGTGGCCATCCGGTTCCGAACAACTCGTATGGGAATCCAAATCTGACCGCTTACGACGACGGAAAAATGGACGGATTCCTGCGTGTGCCCGGAAACGATATCTACAGCATCGGGTATTATCAAGCCGCCGACAATCCGTTTCTGGCAGGCTTTGCGCAAGCCTATATGACGTGCGATCACTGGTTCGCGCCGATTCTCGCGGAAACGTTTCCGAACCGAATGTTCTTGTGGGCCGCGCAAACCGACCGCCTGTCAAACAGTCTTTCTCTGACCAGGTTGGCGACTATCTTCGATCGTCTGGCGAAGGCCGGCATCTCGCACCAGTACTATTTCGGCAACATCCCGTTTCTGGCATTGTGGGGTTTGAAGTATCTGTTGGTCTCGTCCACCTTCTCGGATTTCCTACACGACGCCGCCTCTGGGAGTTTGCCCGCGGTGTCTTTTGTCGATCCCAAGTTCACAGAGCTGGACGATGGCTTGGGCAATGACGATCACCCGCATTCCGATATTCGCAACGGTGACGCCTTCCTGTCGCAGGTCTTTCATGCGGTTTCAACCGGCCCAAAGTGGGGAAGCACGGTGCTGATTGTCATCTTCGACGAATGGGGAGGCTTCTTCGAGCATGTCGCGCCCCCGCGTGTGGTGGCGCCGAATAAGATCGATACCAACCTGGTGAACGGTGAGGCGCTCCTCGGGTTCCGCGTGCCGGCGATCATCGCTTCACCCTTCACGCATAGCGCAAACAAGGTCGATTCGACGACTTACGACCACACTGCCATTTTGAAGCTCATCGAATGGCGTTGGGAGCTAGCGCCATTGACTCTGCGCGACGCCTCGCCGCAGATTGGAAATCCGGCCGCCGGCTTCAATTTCACATCGCCCGACGCGAGCGTGCCGGAACTGCCGCAGCCCTCGACAGTCGCGGGTCGCCCATGTTTTCTACAGCCCGCAGCCGCAGCCAGGGCGGAGCCGTCAACACGCGCTGAAGCCCAGCCGGCCACCGAATTTGGGGCGCTCGGAAAAACCCAACTCGTGCGTGATTGGCTGAATCATCCGCGCTTCCAAAACCGGCTCTAAGGTCTGCGAAAAGCCTTGGGCCGATTGCGGTCAGGCCCTGCCCATGTTACAGTGCTGTTCGTCGCTTGACATATTGAGCAAATGCCCTTTTGGAGGATTTTTGAATACAGCTAAATTTTCGGGCGTGGTTCTCTCCGCGCTGATGACATATGTGGCCGTGCCGGTGCTATCCGGTCAGCAAGAATCATCGATCAGAACCATCGATCCCGAGCAACTTCACGTCTTGAGTGACGAGTCGGCAAGGGAAGCCATCGCGGTCAGAGCGAAACTGGGCGATGGGGAGATCCGAGGCGCGGCGTCGAGCGGCACTCTCCCGCTGTGGACCTACCAGGTGAAGGCGGCGCAAAATGGAAAGCACATATACCGGAATGATTGTCGGTACGAGCCCTACCGGCAGCAAGGTGACGACTACTGTTCCGGCTGTGCTGGTTCCCGTCATTCTGAAAATCAAGCAGGGCGGCATTACTTATACGTTCAGTCCGGCTTCCGGCGATTCCGGATGCCTGGGCTCGCTAAACGCTTTCAGCTTGATGCGGGAATCGCCCTTATTTCAAAACGCGAATTTCACGTTTAATGGAGTGAACGTCGGCGATACGCAATATGCGGACGCGTTCTTGCGAGGCGAATTCTGGAGCTATGTCAAATCGAGCTCGTATCACTTGCTATTGAGTTCAACCACAAGCACGGCTCTGACTATTAGTGTCAATGCCGGGACCTCAGGAAACAGCACAGCCGAGGTCTATAACTTGAGCGGCTCGCAATGTGGAACGAACACCGGCAACACAAATCCGAAGGGCAAACTTGGTGTCATCAATATCAATACGATCGACAGTCTGCTGCAAAATTACATTTCTGCGAACGGGCTGAATGCGGGACAGTTTCCTTTCTTTGTCCTCTACAACTCGGTTATGTCGGAAGGGGCAGCGAACAATTTGAATGACTGCTGTGTTTTGGGATATCACAATTCCCTCGGCAACCCTGGGCAGACTTACGGGATCGCGGAGTTTGAAGGACGCGACCAGACCGTATTCAGCGGCGTCTCAGATGTTTCGGCTGCTTCGCACGAAGTGAATGAATGGGTGAACGATCCGAATGGCTCAAACCCGACGCCGAGTTGGGGCAATATCGGGCAAGTAAGCGGGTGCCAAAGTAATTTCGAAGTGGGCGATCCGTTGAGCGGGACGTTGATCCCGACCGTTACCATGTCGAACGGCTTTGCGTATCATCTTCAGGAATTGGCGTATTTTTCCTGGTTCTACGGTGGAACCTCGCTGGGAACCGGCGGCAAGTATTCGAACCACGGAACCTTCTCCGGTTCTGCGAAGTTGTGTCCGCCCGGCGGTACCAATTAGTTTATCGGCCCGATCGCTTCTTCCAACAGCTCGCGTATCGCGCGCGTCAGCGTCTGGTACTCCGACGGATCCGTAGGTTTTACGAAATACGCGTCCGCACCTAACGTCGCTGCGGCGGATTGGTCCTTCGCGTCCGTTGATTGGGACAGAACCGCAACCGTTCCAATTCGCCGCCCCATGGAGCGCAAGCGCCTGACGTCTTCGAGTAGGGCCAAGCCGCTTAGTTTGGGCAGCTTCAAATCGATGAGCACGAGATCAGGTGTTTCGGCGTTCCAAAACGGTCCGTCGCGGTTGAGAAACATCATGCCCTCGTCACCATCGCGCGCAACATTTAACTTGTACTGCAGGCCGGTGCCGTCAAGCAGCTTGCGGGCAAGCGCCACATCAATCGTGTTGTCCTCGATGAGTAAGACTTCAATGGGGCTGTCGCTGGGCATAGTGGCAGTCCATCTGTTTTGGCAAGGTTCATCCAGAACCGTAAGCGCCGTCGCTGCGCGGCACACGTCGATTCTCCTGTGCAGCTTACAGGCTTTCCTGGCGCGCTGCATCGTCCAAACGGACTAGATTCGCAGCCGCTATTGAGGATTACCCGGGCGCGCCATCGGGGAGAATGCCAAGGTCCGCATCAAGACTGAAACGAGCTCGGCTTGCCTCTTCACTCCTACCCCCGCGAATATGCTTCGCAGGTGAGCGCGGGCTGTATTCCGGCTAATCTTGAATTCCTCGCACAATTGCGTCAGGTTCTTACCTTTCATTACGCCCATTGCCAGCTCCGCCTCGCAGGGTGTTAACCCAAATGCCTGCCGAAGCACGTCAGAACTGCAGGCGGGAAGCGCCTCTGGATCCGTGATGCAGAGAGTAGCGAGCGCGGACGCCCCGAGCAGGTTCACGCGAGGAGCAGGAGCCCGCGTGAGCAGCGCAAAATAGGATCTCTTCGCAGAAGGTCGAGTAATCAAGATTGTTGTTCCGTCGTTGTCGATTTCGCGGTGCGGACTTGCGGCCTCACTTGAAAGCATGCTCTCGAACCGCCTCTGCTCCGGGTGCACCGCGAGTGTAAGCCGGCCATGAATTACCGAAATACCATCATTGTCTTTAATGATTCGTGCGGCCATTTCATTAGACTGAACAACGCTCGCATCATTCGTTAGCAGAAGCACGCCCACCGGGATGGAATCCAAACATTCGCGCAAGTGCGAGGTAGCGCTTAACATATTCTGGAGCCGGGCGGCTCGATTTAAATGCGGAATCAGGAACTCGAGTGCGCTGCGTTCCTCATTCTCAAAAGGCCCCATTCGGGACGGACGGATGAAATGGATGAGCCCTGCCCGCTCGGAGCTCATCTCGACAACCCCGGTCAAAACATAAAACACGTCATACCGCCGCAGGAAATCGCAATGGTACTCAGACGTGCTTAATACGTGGTCGGGACAGATCTCATTGCTTGTAAAAACGCGGCCCGGAGCCAAGGATCTTCGGGCGCGCTCCATCACTGGGTCAACAGAACAGTAGTAGTTTTCGTATTCAGGCTGAAGATTTGGGTCAACTCCTGAGCCGGCGGCGATCAGCGATTGTTTTCCGAGAAGTTGCTCCAATGTGTAGGCCGCCGATGAGGCTCGGAACACGCTCTTAGCGCTATCGAGTATTTCGGGCCAAGCTTCAGGTCTCTCCGCCGCATCATAAATGCGCGGGATTAGAGCGAGAGTAGAGGCTTGCCCCGGCATTTCCCGAATCCTCGACACATTTCAGCACGAGACTGGCCGAAGATCAAATGCGTGGCGCGATACCCAACCGGTGCGCGGTAGCTACGCGGTCTCAATCCACGCCCGCTTCGCCGAGCTCTCCGCCACTTTGTCGAGAAGAATCATGCCGCGCAAGCCGTCCTCAAAAGTGGGATAGTCGATCGGAGCGGATGGATCGGCCACTCTCGTGTAAAAGCGCCTGAATAGCTGTTTGTGTGAATCGTCGTACCCTTCGCTGTGGCCGCCCGGCAAATCGGCGAAGCTGGCTGCCGCCGGATAGAACAAAGAGCCGTCCTTCACGATGATCTGGTTCGGTTCGTTTCGATGCCCGATCCACAGCGTATCGGGCTGCTCTTGGTTCCACGCAACACCGGCCTTGCTGCCGAAGATTTCGAAAGCGAAACGATTCTTGCGCCCCGCCGACATTTGGCTGACGGTGAATGCGCCACGCGCTCTTTCGCCCAAACGCAGCATGACCACCGCGAAGTCATCTGTGTCGATGGGCACTTCTTCATAATCGGCGGGTTGTAGCTTCTTGCCCGAGAATGTCTCGACCGATCTCTTGGGACGCTTGCGTGTTTTGTGGAACGTAGCAAGGTCCGCGCATACAGCGGTGATCGGCAGTCCCGTCAGGTACTGGATCATGTCCATCCAGTGCGATCCAATGTCGCCCATGACGCGCAGCTTGCCATTGGATTTCGAATCGATGCGCCAATTCCAATCCGTGTCGTAGAGCAGCCAGTCTTGCGAGTAGGTGCCCTGCACAATGAGAATCTCGCCGAGATCACCGGCCAAGATCATCTGCCGGATTTGCTGCACCGCCGGGTAGTAGCGCAGATTATGCTGGACGCAATTTACCGCGTTTTTAGCCTTTGCCGCTTCAACCAGGCGCTGGGCCTGTTCCGTCGTCATTGTGAGAGGCTTCTCACACAACACCGCCTTGCCCGCTTCAATCGCTGCAAGCGACATTGGGAAGTGGTCGACATTAGGTGTACAGATGTGAACCGCTGCGATCTCTTTTTTATCCAAAACATCTTTGAGATTGCTTGTTGCGAAGGGAATACTGGCGGCCTCGGCAAACTTTTCAGCCGTTTCCGGCCGGCTGCCGACCACCGCGACGACTTCCACGTTTCCCAACCGGCGCACGTTCTCGGTGTGCACCTTGCCCATGAAACCTGTTCCGGCGATAGCGGCCTTGATCATTTGCATCGAACGTTTGTCGCCCCTTTGGCGTCAAAGATTTCCTAAAAAACTAGACGGATCGCAGTATATCCGCACCGGGCCAAGTATAACCGATGCCTGGCAAGTGATAGGAAGAAGCTACCGACCGAGTTTCGAAAATGGCGAATGCCGTTGTTCTGATTTCCATACCGCAAGAGCGTCTACTACTGAAAGCAATATATATTGCATTGGCGGCGTGAAGGTCCACACACATTCCGTCGATGATTAGGGGTGTGCACCAACCTTGGCCGATGCGGAAACTTTCGGCACTTCACGTGCATCAAGAATGGCAGCAAAGGCTAAACGAAATGCCTGAATCCCGAACTACAGCAATTGCAGTATGGACTGAACCAGCCCGCGCCTGGACCTTAAGCGCATTCCAAGTGGCTGGAGCTACGCTATCACACGGCATCACCTGGGCAGGCGATACTGCCCAGAGATTTGGGGCGCTGGTTTCCGCGCTAATGGGTCCCGCCGTCGTATCCGTATACGCGTTGGCGGTATGGAGTCTGGCTTCGAATCTCGGTTGGACCGATACCTTCGTCTTTTCCACCGGGCCGTTATCCAATTGGTTAGTGTGGCTCGCAATTGCGATCCTGGTGCATCTTGCGGCGGGAATCCTCACACGCCGTACGCAGTCGGAGAAATAGGCCCGGAGCCGTTTACCGGTTCACAATAGCGGCGCCGTTTCAAGTCTGCGTTCTCTGTTATTCTCAAATTGGGAACGCCCTCCCCGTTACATGCCCTTCAGTTCGCGATCGTACGTGAATAGGTATATTCCGTCCAACCGCTTTCCGGTCGGCCTGAAATGGCTGCTGATTGTAAACACTGCCATTTTTGTGATCTCCGTGCTGGCCAGCCGGCAGGTCAGCCCGCTCTTGGACAATTTCGCGCTGGTACCGGCACAGGTCGTCAAGACTTTCGCCGTGTGGCAGCTGGTCACCTACATGTTCATCCATGCGGGCTTCGGGCATATTTTGTGGAATATGCTCGCGCTTTGGATGTTCGGTGCACAACTCGAGCGCTTGTGGGGAACGCCGAAGTTTCTGCGTTATTATTTTGCCTGCGGGATTTTCGCGGCGCTTACGGTGGTTGTCTGCGCTTATATCTTCGGCGGCACGAACGTAAGCACGGTTGGATCCTCGGGTGCGATCTACGGCATATTGGTCGCGTACGGACTCATGTTCCCGGACCAGACGATTCTGTTCGGTTTTCTGATTCCGATTAAATCTAAGTATTTCGTCATGATTATCGGCGGAATCGTTTTTCTGCAGTCATACATGGCGACGGTCGGAGGGCGGGGAAGCAGCGTTGCCGTGGTGGCTCACCTGGGAGGTTTGGTCGCCGGATACCTTCTGCTGCGCGGGATGAGGCTACGTTCTCAAGTCATTCGGCCCGTTACTGCCGGGTACAAGCAATGGAAGCTGCGCCGCGCCAAGAGAAAATTTGAGGTGTACCTCAGAAAGCAAGACTCGAATCGAGATCGTTGGGTTCATTAGTTTTTCGGATAATCGCAAGACAAGGTAGATAGTTATGAAGTTCCGTTTTCTTTCCGCCGGTCTCGCCGGCTTAGGTTTGATTCTGGCGGGCATGGCGCCCATCCAGATGCGCGCCCAGGAGACTCCTCAAACTCAAAACGACGATTCGGTCGCGAAGCCGAAAAAGAAGCCGAGCGATACGCCACCGCCCGACCAGCAGCAGATTCCGTCAGAGTACAAGAAGCAGAAAGAGATTCCCCAGAACACGCCGACCTTTCAGGCGAATGCGACCACCGTGTCAGTGGATGTCTCGGTTCTCGATAACAAAGGCCGCTTCATCCCCAATATTCCCCAGGAGAAGTTCCGCGTACTCGAAGACGGAGTGCCGCAACAGATCACGCAATTCGGTCACAGTGAAGCGCCGATGACTATTTGTATGCTGATTGAGTTTAGTGGCCGCTTTCAAGCTTTCTGGAGCTATGGCTGGTACGAAACGCTGCAGGCGTCTTATGGCTTCCTCGAAACCTTGAAGCCCGACGACAACGTGGCGGTGGTGGCTTTCGATATGCGACCCACGATTCTCGCCGATTTCTCGCCCGACAAGCGAAAGGCTGAGGAGGCCATGGCGAGGCTGCGCATTCCGGGGTTTAGCGAATCGAATATTTTCGATGCCATGACGGATATGGCAGATCGCATGTCTAATATTGAAGGCCGGAAAGCGATAGTTGTGATTGCGACCGGGCTGGATACGTTCAGCAAGATTACATTCGACCAATGCCGGAAATCGCTGCAGGAATCGGGAGTGCCCATCTATTCGATTAGCATTCTGCAGATTGCACGCATCATGGCTGAAGCGAACGGGATGGGTCCCATTCAGGAAATGGACTTCTTGCAAGCCGATAACGAGATGAGAACCTTCGCGAAAGAGACCGGCGGGCAGGCGTTTTTTCCGCGCTTTATGGGCGAGTATCCGGGTGTGTTCCGGGCCATTGAAGATTCACTCAGAAATCAGTATTCACTGGCTTACCATCCGACCAACACCGCAAAAGACGGAAAATTTCGGCATATCAAAGTGGAGCTGGTGAATCCATCCACGAACGAGCCGCTGCGTATTGTTGAGAACGGCAAGACAGTTAAGTACCAGATTCTCGCGAAAGCCGGATACAAAGCTCCTCGCGAAGTGGATTAAGAAGTAGTTCCTTACTGGTTCCCCAATACTTAGTACGGGCTGATTGTCGGCCTCGAACGCCGCAATTCGTACCGAATTCCTTCGGATCAGGTCTGCTGCGATTTGTGTTCGATAGTTCATGCTCTCAAGCATGATGACTTTGGGCGGGTGACCGAAACGATTTGCGAGATCGAGGAAGTCGCGGTCAGCCGTTAGGATCGCGCAGCTATGGAGACGCGCAAAGTCCCAGATCCGCAAATCCTCGGCTTCATTGACAGGCCAAAGGACGTTAGGTTATGAACGTGTCTGATGGTTACGAATAGGTCGCTCAGAGCAGAAATCAGTTTCGGCGAGAGGTTGGCATCAATAAGCAGATTCACTGAGCTGCTTGCCTGCGGAATTCGTCTACGGCGTATTGAAGAGCAGCTTGTATATCCTCGGGTTTTAGCCAGGGGAAATCATTCAGGATCTCCGTCTGAGACGCGCCGGCTGCGAGCAGGCCGAGAATGTCTGCAACCGTGGTTCTCGTGCCGGCAATGATAGGCTGGCCCGATCGAACGCCGGGCTCCGTTTTGATGCGGCACTTGAGTGTACTGTCGTCCACGCCTCATTTTAGCTTCGATGGAGGGCAAGCTTGCTCGTTCGGCTTTGACTCTTAGCTGCGGTTCGCGTGTCAAGGACTCGATCTTGCGCAATTTGAATTCGATAGAGAGTCATTGACAGTTTTCTTGATCCTCTGGTAACTTCACATCGTCGAATGAGAGCTGTTTCTTCCGATCGTGCGCCGACTCCGGCCCGAATTCTTCTGGTGGACGATAACCTGGACGGCGTCGTTGCTCGCCGCTCGGTGCTCGAGGAGCTTGGATATACGGTCGTGCCGGCGAGTTCGGGCTATGACGCGTTGCAAACTATCGAAGAGCAGAAATTCGATCTCGTTATTACGGATTACAAAATGGCGCCTATAAACGGCCTGGAGTTGATTGCCGCACTGCGCAAGCGCGGATTCACTGTTCCCGTGATTCTGCTAAGTGGTTTCGCCGACAGTCTCGGGTTCAATCAGGAGAGTAGCGGCGCTGACGTTGTCATTCAGAAGAGCGCCAACGAAATTTCACAACTGCTACGATCGACGAAGCGCCTTTTGACGGTGCCGAAAAAGCCCGCCGGATCGCACGCATCGAGCAGGCATGCGCGGGGTACAGGCTCTTAAGGCTACCGCTCGAGAAGTCGTGCGCTCTCTCCCACTATAGTGAGGAGAATGGCTGCCGTTAGGGCGTTATGTTTTTCCTGTATTTGCGCATCGCTGTTGAGCGCGGCGCAAGCTAAGCCGACGACGATTCACGCCAAGAATAAGCACACGAGCTCGGCGAAACCCGTCGCGGTAGGCCGTTCGGCGCTTCTGCGTTCGCTCGCGTTACACGACCGAATCGCTCAATTGATCATCGTGCGCGCTTACGGCAATTATCCGCGCGCGGATGATCCGGAATACAAAACCCTCGTGCGATTGGTACGGGAGGATCGCATCGGCGGCTTTATTGTCGCGAATCGCATTCACGATGGAGCGGTCGTGAATGCGCAGCCCTTCGAGATGGCAGCATTCATTAATCACATGCAGCGCCTAGCGAGGACGCCGCTGCTGGTCGCTGCGGATTTTGAACGAGGGGCTTCGATGCGTGTTGCAGAGACGGCGAAATTTCCATACTTCATGGCCTATGGCGCGGCGCATGATCTCGAGGCGACGAAGCAGTTGGGTGCAGACACCGCGCGAGAGGCCCGCTCGGTTGGGATCAGGTGGGTGTTCGCGCCCGACGCCGATGTAAATAATAATCCGGACAATCCGATCATTAATGTGCGTTCGTATGGCGAGGATCCGCAGGCGGTTGCCGCGGGCGTGTCGGCCTTTATTGAAGGCGCACATTCGAATCCGCTCAATTATGTCCTGGTAACCGCTAAGCATTTTCCCGGCCACGGCGATACCGCCCAAGACAGCCACATGCAACTCGCCAAACTCGATCAGCCCAGGCAACGAATTGAGTCTGTGGAGCTGGTTCCGTTTCGCGCGGCGATTGTAAATGGAGTGGATGCCATTATGACCGCGCATATGGCGGTACCGGCGTTTGAGCCGCAGCAGATACCGGCCACCGTGTCCGAAAGCGTTCTGACCGGTCTGCTGCGAAACGAGATGGGCTTCCGAGGCCTGATCGTCACCGATGCGATGGATATGCAGGGGCTCAGCGCTCTGTTCTCGCAGGGCGAAGCGGCGGTGCGCGCGATTGAAGCGGGAGCGGATGCTCTGCTGATGCCTTCGGATCCCGAAGCCTGCATTCGGGCTCTCGTGAATGCGGTAAAGAGCGGGCGAATCTCGCGGCAGCGCATTGATGCGAGTGCCGCGAAGCTCATGGCGGCAAAGCAAGAGGTCGGCCTGTTCCGAAGCCGTTTCGTGAGTCTGGATGCGATCAGCAATACCCTCGAAGACCCTGCATTTGAAAGCCTGGCAGAAAATGTAGCCGAGCGTGCGTTCACTCTGGTAAAAGACGGGAAACATCTGTTCCCACTGGCCGATCCGACGGGAGCGTGTCTGGTTGTCATGAGTGAGAGAGAATTTTCGGAACGCGGCCAGACGCTGGCAACGGAGCTGCGAAGCCGGGCGTCCGGGCTAAGGATCTACACCGCGAACTCAGACACGCCGGACCCCGTATTGGCAGCCATGGCGAGCGACTCTTCGACCTGCAAAGGGATCTATGTTGCCGCGTTCGTTACGGTCGCTGCATACCGCGGCAGCGTGGCGCTTCAGGGCGGATTGAACTCCTTTATGGCCGCCCTCGCCCACGGCCCGGCGCCGGTCGCATTGATTTCGCTCGGAAATCCGTATTTGCTTCGTGATTTTCCGGACGTGTCCGCCTATGCCGCTACGTTCAGCACTTCGATCACTTCGGAGATGGCCGCCGCCAAGGCGATCCTGGGCGAGATTCCGATACACGGAAGAATGCCGGTATCCATTCCCGGCCTGGCGAAGATGGGTGATGGTCTCGATGTACCAGCTCGGACGATGGCAGCATCTAACGGAGCGAAATGACAGAGATTACGTGGCTTGGACACGCTACTTTTCAGCTTCGCTTCGATTCTGGCGAGGTCCTGATCCTCGACCCCTGGATAGATGGCAATCCCACTTACCCGCAAGGCTACAAAGTTAAGCAGCTTGATGCGATTGCAGTCTCACACGCGCACTTCGATCACATCAATGACGTCATGCCCCTGGCCAAGAGGTTCGATCCGAAGGTGATCGCTATTTTCGAGACTGCCGCCTGGTTTGAAAAAAAGGGCATCAAGAACACAATCGGAATTAACAAGGGCGGCACGGTCGATCTTGGCTTCGTGAAGCTCACGATGACCCACGCCATTCATAGCTGCGCCATTAAGGAGGGGTCGGATCTGCTCTATGGCGGCGAGGCCGCGGGGTACGTGCTTACCCAGAAAGACGGCCGGCGCGCTTATTTTGCCGGAGACACAGCGGTATTTTCGGACATGGCGCTGATTCAACAGCTCTATCAGCCTGAGCTGGCGTTTCTGCCCATTGGCGATCACTTCACGATGGGTCCGCACGAAGCGGCGCACGCGGCGCGCATGCTGAAGGTGAAGAAAGTCATCCCAATGCACTACGGGACCTTTCCTGCGCTCACAGGACGGCCGGAGGATTTGGCGGGCTGCCTCAAGAAGGATTCGATTGATGTCTGGACCTTGCAACAGGGCCAGCCTGTTCAGTGGTGAGCCGCTCCGCTCATCAATACTTCTGAGTAATCACTTCACGGAAGCCAGTCTTGCGGAGTGAATCACGCGTTGAAGAAAGATCCGCTGTGTCCCGAATGGGTCCGATGAGCACGCGGTAGAGCTTCGGACTGCCGGGTTTCGGAACCGCGTGCGCACGAAATCCCTTCTTGTGCAACACGTCGGCAATCGCCACAGCTTCATCGCGGCTAACTGCGGCGACTTGCAGGAAGGTCTGCCCGCTCTCGGGCTTAAAGCCATCGGTTGCTTCCGCTGGTGGAAGGGTCACTTCTTTTCTGGCGTGTTCCGATCCGAGCGGCGCGGACCCGGCGTTTGTTGACGCATTTTTTTGGGACTCGCCGTCGGTGGAACTATTCGGGTCAGGCGACCGCATGCGTCTCGGCCGCAGTGGTGCTGGTTGCAGGCGGGTTCGCCGTGTTTGCGGCCGGCTTCCGGTCAGACAGAACCGCGGCCCACCATATAGCCTCCGGTAAACGCGATTCCGAGCAGGATCGCAAGCACGAAGAAAATGCCCAGGATCTGCGTGTTGCTGAGCAGAATCTCGGTTTCGCGGTCGCTAGTTCGCAACATTTCTATTTAAAATTGTACTTGAGATTTGATCGGATTAAAATTACACTTCTGTTTTTTCTTGCAAGTTACCCTTACAGATAAGATGCGTTTTCGATTGCATTTGTCGCAAACGGCGGTCTGGGCTTTTGCCGCCGGGTGGATTCTGGTCCAGGTTGCGGGACCCGAGGGTGTTCGGGCCAGGTACGCCGACGCCAATCCTGCGGTGAGATTGAATGTTTTACCGGGCATGCCGGCGGTATTGGACGTAAATAACATGTATTCAGCCGATCGCGTGGGTCTGCTGAGCCCTGTCGTGAAGAATTTTCCGTCTCGCGTGTACGTTCCAAACTCGAAGAGCGATTCAGTCGATGTCATCGACCCGTCAACTTACAAGATCGTGGCGCACTTCGCGCTTCCAAAAGATCCCAAGCATCCCAGACATGCTCTGGAGCCGCAGCATGTGGTTCCCTCCTGGGATCTGAAGAAGTTGTGGGTGGCGCAGGACCTCGGTGATCAATTGACGCTCATCGATCCCGCGACTGCAACGGAGGGAGAGACGATTCATGTCGACGATCCGTACAACATGTACTACACTCCCGATGGCAAGTACGCGATTGTGATGGCGGAGCGCGAGAAGCGAATCGATTTCCGGGACGCGCAAAGCATGAAGGTCGTGAACCGCGTCCCGGTAGGCTGCGAAGGCGTGAATCACGCGGACTTTTCGATTGATGGCCGCTACATGATCGCGACCTGCGAGTTTTCGAGTGAGTTGATCAAGATAGATGTCGCCAATCAGAAGTTGTTGGCGCACTTGAAGCTCACGCCCAAGGGCATGCCGCAAGACTGCCGGGTTTCGCCTGACGGAAAGGTCTTTTATGTAGCGAACATGGAGGCAGACGGAGTGCACCTGATCGACGGCGATGCGTTCCGGCAGATCGGCTTCGTAAAGACGGGCAAGGGGGCGCACGGGTTGTACTTCACTCGCGATGCGAAGTATATGTACGTCACGAATCGCGGCGAAGGATCGGTATCACTGATCGATCTTCAAACCCGGCGTGTTGCGACAAAGTGGATCATTCCAGGCGGTGGAAGCCCGGATATGGGCGGCGTTTCGGCGGATGGGAAGACTCTCTGGCTGTCGGGCCGCTATAACAGCGAAGTGTACGCGTTCGATACTCAGTAATGGCACTCTTCGCGCGCGCATTAAGGTTGGCGAGGGGCCACACGGCCTCTGCGTATATCCACAGCCGGGACGGTACTCGCTCGGGCACACGGGCAACATACGGTAGTTGAAGGGGCGCGAACGAAGTGGCGGAAACCAAAGCAGAGCCGTGGCTGCGTGGTCCGATCGAAGGCGTCCAGCCTCTGATTGCACCAATTTTTTACACCTTTACCCAGGTACGCGAGGATCTTGCGAAACACACGCAAGGCCTGACACGAGAACAGATCTGGCAGAAGGTGAACGGGGCGGCGTCGCTCGGATTCCACATCAAACATATTGCTGGAAGTGTTGACCGGCTGACCACGTATGCGCTAGGCGGCCAACTCGACGAGAAGCAGATGCAGTTTCTCAGGGCAGAAGGCGAGGACGGAGCCGAGGTTTCCGAGTTGCTGCAGTTGCTGGATACAGTTTTGCAGGGCTCAGAAGAGCGGCTGCGGCAGATCGATCCAGCCACTTTATACGAAACGCGCGCGGTCGGGCGCAAGGCGCTGCCTACGACGGTGCTCGGGCTAATCGTTCATCTATCTGAGCACACGCAGCGGCACTTGGGGCAGGCGATGACCACGATCAAGATGCTGCGCAACACGAGTTGATGTCCGACTTTGCCCAGCTACTCCGGCGCAACCGCAACTATCGATTTACGTGGATGGGGCAGATCGTCAGCGAGGCGGGCGATCACTTCAATAACGTCGCGGTATTGAGTCTTGCGGTCGAAGAGACGCATAACGGTGCGGTGATCGCGGCCTTGATGCTCTCGCGAGCTATTCCAGCGGTGATGGCAGGACCGCTAGCCGGCGTCCTGTTGGACCGCTTCGACCGCCAGCGGATCATGATTGCGAGCGACCTGGTTCGCGGAGTGATCGCGCTCGGCTTCATACTCGCGATTGGATACCGGCAGACTTGGCTGCTTTATGTTTTGAGCGCGCTGCTGATGCTCGCCTCGCCCTTTTTCACGAGCGGACGCTCAGCGGTTCTTCCCGCGATAACCACCGAAGAGGAGCTGCATACCGCAAACTCGCTGACGCAAACCACCGGGTGGCTGACGCTTGCGCTCGGAGCATTTCTCGGCGGTACGAGCGTTGCCAGATTCGGGTATCAGCTTGCGTTCATTTTTAATTCGGTTTCTTTCTTCTTCTCGGCAATTTGTATCGCGCAGCTTCGCTCGGTGCGAGGCCACTTCCGGGCGGAGCGGCACAGCTTGAACGAAACCAACATCGCCCGGCCGTGGCACGAATACAGGGAGGGCTTGCGGTACATGGTCGCGACACCTCTGATTTTGGGTATCGGGCTGATCGCGGTCGGGTGGGCAAGCGGCGGCGGTGCGGCGCAGGTGCTGTTCACGCTTTTCAGTGAGTTGGTGTTTCAACGCGGAGCGACGGGTCTCGGACAGCTATGGGCGACGGCAGGCGTGGGGCTGTTGATCGGCGGCTTCGTAGGGAACCGACTCGGCAAGAGGATCGGGTTCGAGAATTACAAGAAGACCGTATTCTTCTGTTATCTTCTGCACGGCGGGGCGTACATCATTTTCAGCCAGATGCGAGGCTGGGGCTGGGCGCTCTTGTTCATGGGCTTGTCGCGCGCGAGCGTTGCTGTCAGCTCCGTATTAAATTGGTCGAACCTGTTGAAGCACGTGGATGACCGGTATCGAGGCCGAGTGTTCTCGACGATCGAAACCATGAGTTGGTCAACCATGATGCTTTCGATGCTCGCCGCGGGCGCTGCGTCGCAATATTTCAGCGTACGCATGATTGGGGCGGCTTCGGGCCTGCTCAGCTCGTCGACGGCCATCTTCTGGGGTTGGGCAAATTGGACCGGTAAGCTACCCGAGCCCGCCGTGATGACTACAGACGATCAGCTTGTCGAGATTCACGGCGACGCTGTCGGATAAACCCTTACAGCAGGCTCATGACACTGACCTTTAAGGGTGTCACCCTGGACATCACCGCTGACAACGACCTTCAGATTGTCTTTATCCCGGCGTATTTTTTAACAATCGAATCGCCTGCTGATTACCCGCGTCGTCGAATTTGAAGAATTTTTTGTCGTCGGTCAGGATGCCGTAACCGGACCTGAGATAGTGCCGCATCAGAGAGCAGTCGCGGTTCCGATTCAAGACGACACGCCGCCCATGCTTCAAAATGTCCTGAGCGCAGTTCCGGTCGATGACAACGCCTTGCAACTCGACTGCGGGCAGAAGGTCAGAAGCCATGAAAAGAAGGCAAAACAGTTGCAGGATTCTACGCACATTCTTCTTCACGGGAGCAATGTACGGCCATTCTCGCATGTGGCTCTTTGCGAACAGTTGCATTTCAGCGGGTGCGGGCCTCTAGCTCATTCTGCTTGGCCGTATACGATACTTCGTAATCTGTAAACCCAGCCCGTGCAAAGGCGCGCCGAGCTTCGGGACTCTTCATGAAGGTGTTCCACACAAAGCCGGTGCGCAAATTCTCGGCCATCAGCATGGTGATTCCGGTATCGATGCCAATCACATCCGTGTCATACCAATTCTTGAGTGGGTTGAATGCGTTGACGAATCCGTAACGGCTCCAGGCGCGCGGTCCGTACTGGTTCTTGATGGTCTTCAAAACGCGCAGGGTGGACTGGGGAAGAAACGCCAAGGAGCCGCCCGCCGCGCTCGGCACAACGGTGCCATCGATGGGTCCAATGGCCGGCGGCCCGCCCCACACGACATACCCCTTTTCAGAATCCGACGCGGTGATGCCCCATAAATCGTTGCTGTAATCCGGGAACTGTTTTCCCAGCTGGATGCAGAACAGGCGGTGCACTTCCGTCGCGATGATCGAGTTCATGAAGTAATCCGCGTAGCGGTCCCGCTTGCCGCGAAAATCAAACCAAGCCTGCGAGTACTGATGCACGAACAAGGGCGCGTAGGAGCCTATGTAACGCAGCCCGTCATATTCAAAAGTGGTTCGCTTCCAAGCTGTCCATGCATCGGCCGATAGCGGGTGTGTTGACGATCCAAGCGCGAACAGGTACATCATCATGAGCTCGCTGTAGTAGTCCCACTGGGTCGGCAAAAATCCGGTTTGCGGCGACCACCCGTGAGTGAGCAGCGATGTATCTTCAGAAAGCCAGGTCCACTCCACGCGGCTGAGGATGTCATGCGCCAAGCGCGTGATCTCTGAATGCCGGAAGTGCTCGCGGCACGTCAGGACGCCGCATAACAGAATCGCCGTGTCTATCGACGAAACCTCTGCATCCCAAATTCTTTCGCCCGTTTTCGCGTTTGCAAAGTGGAAGAAAAAGCCGCGATGCGTGGGCATTTTCTCGCCTAAGAAGTGCAAAGCGGTGAATACGCGCTTATGCGCTTCTGCGATGGAAAGATATCCCCGCTGATGTCCGATGCACAACGCAGTCAGGCCGAAGCCGGTGGCTGCAATGCTCGCGACGATGCCGTTGTCGGTCGCGCGAACGTTGCAGCGGTCTTTCACCAGCCCGGTTTCGGGCTGCGTCTGTTCCAGGAAAAAGGCGAAGTTTGTTTTCTCGAGATCCTCGAGAAAACGGTCATCCTCTTCTGAAATGCCCTCCGTGGCAGCGCTGTTCTGCCAGGCTTCTCCGGACCGCGCGCAAGCGATGGCTGCCATGATTCGCCGCAGCACTAGCCGGCGAGATAAGCCTCAGCTATAGAATTTGACCGGAGGCATTCATGAGTAGAGCGCAGGGGGCGGCCCTTGTCACGGGGATCGTCATCCTTCTCGGCATTGTAGCTGGCGTATGGATCACGTTTCGCTCGCCTCCTGCCGTGACTGTTTATTTAACGGGTGCGGTCCTGGCTCGCGATACCGATCCGAGAAAGCAGATGCCCATACCGGACGCGGTCGTGGTGGCGCGGAGCGGCGCTGGCGTATGGCCAGTCGAAATCAGACTCGACGGGTTACTTTCGCCTGGTATCTGCATCCCGGCGTAAAGCCAGGGCAAGCGGTAACGCTCAATGTCTCGCACGCCGATTATCAGCCGTTGCAGATGACTGAAAGCGCCGGAGACCAGATCTACATCGCCGCGCCTGAAGCCGCTCACTGCCGAGACGCGCGCGAAGACACGCGGTCCGGAAATTACGATCGCGAACGTTCGCGCCAGATACTCCGTCAAGACGATCACGACAGCAGACATAGGAAGTCTTGCACAGCCGTTTGAGGTGCAGAACACGAACGCGGTCCCGTGCCTGGGGCGATTGCCGTGTTCGCCTGACGGGAAATGGAAAGCTGCGATCGGCTCGATAACTCTGGATGCGCGAGAAGGCAACGAGTTTCGCGAACTCCGGGTGTCTTGCATCGCCGGGCCGTGTCCTTTCACAAGAATCGAGTCCGGGAACTCACCTGTCCATTCTCGTTTCGTGAAAGTGTCGGCGCTCAATTGGTCAGCAACCGCAACGTTTTTAGCCGAGGCGCAAGTGGTTCACACCAGCGTTACGGATGTGATCCGGCGTTCCTATCCCGTCATCTTCGGCGGGGCGATGAATTTCACGGTTCCGCCCACTGCGGAGGGCCCCAGTATTGAAGCGGACGTGAACGGGGACGATATTGTGTTTCCTCTTGGGCCCGATCTCATTCTTTCGTGGGGCGTGTGCAGCCTCAAAGTGGACGCCGATCAGTCGAAGCTGATCCGGTGCGAGCTGAAACCCGGGTATCGCTTCAAGAATCCCAGCGATTAAAGCGCCCGCAAACAAGCGCGGCAACTTACACTGAAAGCTATGCCGCTCCCGAGCGACAACTTTTATCGCATTCACAAGCTGCCACCCTACGTCTTCGCCGTGATCAACGAGCTGAAAGACAAAGCTCGAGCCGCCAATCTCGACATCGTCGATATGGGCATGGGCAATCCCGACGGCGCCACGCCGGAGCCCGTGGTTGAAAAGCTCATAGAAGCCGCGCGTGATCCGCGCAATCACCGGTACTCGGTTTCGCGCGGCATTTCGCCGCTGCGCGAAGCCATTGTGGACGCGCTATCGAAAGCAGTACGGCGTCACTCTCGATCCTGAAGCGGAGGCCATTGTCACGATCGGCGCGAAGGACGCGCTGGCCCATTTGCTGTTCGCGATCATCGGTCCGGGCGATTCAGTGGCCGCGCCCAACCCGGCGTACCCCATTCATCAATACGGCGTTGTGATGGCCGAAGGCGAAGGTCATTTGCTGCCGATGCCCGATGCTGCGACGTTTCTCGACGGCCTGCGGTCGCTCTACCGGGCGGCTACGAAACCGCCCAAGGTGATCCTGATTTCGTTCCCTCACAATCCGACGACGGTGTGCGTCGATCTCGCGTTCATGCGTGAAATCGTCCAACTGGCGCGCCAATACGGGTCGTACATCATCCACGATTTCGCGTACGCGGAGCTTGGATTCGACGGATACCGGCCTCCCAGCATTCTCGAAGTGGATGGCGCTTCCGAGCATGCAGTCGAGATCTACTCGATGACGAAGAGTTACAACATGGCGGGCTGGCGGGTCGGTTTCTGCCTGGGAAATCGGAACTTGATTGCCGCTTTGGCGCGCATCAAGAGCTATCTCGATTACGGGATTTTCCAACCCATCCAGCTTGCCGCCGTCACGGCTCTGAGGGAATGCGAATCGGCCCCGGCTGCGATCTGCGGGCTGTATCAATCGCGCCGCGACACGCTGATTGCAGGTCTCGCCGAAATCGGCTGGCACGTTGAGCCGCCGAAAGGCTCCATGTTCGTATGGGCTCCGATCCCGGAACCGTGTGCGCGAGATGGGCTCACTCGAGTTTCGCGAAGCGCCTGATGAGCGAAGCCCACGTGGCAGTCTCGCCAGGCATCGGGTTTGGGCCAATGGGCGAAGGCTTCGTCCGCTTCAGCCTGATCGAGGATCACGACCGCATTCGAAAAGCGACTAAGCAAATCGGCGAATTTCTGAAAACGAACCCGGGCGCCGCAAAGATCTCCGATAGAGCGCTCCTGCACGTATAATTCAGGAGAATGGCAGCGCTCTCTGAAGCACCTCTGCCGGAGCTCATCGAGCTCTCTCAGCTCACGCCGGATGCTCTCGAGCCTCTATTCGATGAAGAAATCCGTGTCTGGGATACACGCTTCGCATGGGATTTTCGACCGTCCGCGGATCTGCTCCGCCGGTTCCTCCAGATCCAATCCTTGAATGGATGTGCTCTGCGCTCGCGCCGCGAGATCATCGGCTACGGGTATCACATCTGCGAAGGACGCAAGGGGCTTATCGGTGACTTTTATGTGCGTTCGGCTCACGCGAGCCCGTCGAACGAAATGCTTCTGCTGGGCGCGATCATTCAGGGGCTGATGCTAACGTCCGGGGTGCGGCGAATCGAATCGCAGCTTATGCTGCTGCAGACTCCGCTCCCTCATCCGCCCTTTCAGAAACAGGTCATCCGCCACGATCGCTATTTCATGCAGATCGATCGTGCATCGGCATTGAATCTGCAGGCCCGGCCACCTGCGTTTCAGGCCAGCTTTCGCGGTTGGACGGAACGCCTGCATGAGGAAATTGCGCGGCTGGTCGCGGCTTCGTACAAAGGTCATGTCGATAGCGACATTAATGACCAATACCGGACGATTTCGGGCGCGCGACATTTCCTGACGAATATCGTCAAATTCCCAGGCTGCGGACGCTTCTCACCGGCTGCCTCGGTCGTCGCTATCGACGAAAGCACGGGGCGAGTTTGCGGAGTGTGCCTGGCGAGCTTGATCTCGCCTGTTTCGGGTCACGTCACTCAGTTGTGCGTATTGCCGGCACTTCGGGGCGCTCACCTGGGGTACGAGTTGCTTCGGCAAACGCTGGTGAGGCTGCAGGGGCTCGGATGCACGTCGATGAGTCTGACTGTTACGTGCTCGAATATTGAGGCGATTCGGCTGTACGAATCGATGGGCTTCCACTCACAGGCGAGTTTTCCGGCTCTGGTTTGGGAAGGGTTCTGAGTTAACAGTAAAGCGTCCCAACGATCTCGATAGCGACTAGCACAAGTGTCGCGATGAGTCGCGACACGGCAGGCAAAGTGCCCGCGCCACACTTGCCCGGCGCTAATCGGTGGGCGTGATATGCTCGAATTCGTTCTGAACAAATATTGGGGAGGAATTTACAAATGACGAAGTACCTATATGCGGCACTCGGATTGTTTCTGGCAGCCGTGATGACGGTAGCGGCACAAGACGGCGGCTCACGAACCTTGCACGTCATGGCGAAGTACACCGGATCCGGAACTGTGGACTCAAGTCATCCGATAGGCGTTGCGCTCTGGAGCTCGCCCTCTTTCATTTCAGGAAGCGATGCGATGCCGATCGCGGTGAAAGTTGCGAAGACTAAGGATGGCTCGGTGACCTTCTCCGGCGTGAGCACTTCCCCGGTATACGTCAGCGCGGCCTATGATCCAAGCGGCAAATGGGATGCGATGTCGGGGCCGCCTCCGGCTGGATCATCGCTTGGTATGTACAGCAAAGAGCCTGGGAAACCCGAACCTGTCCGCATCGAGTCCGGGAAAACCGCGAGCGTTGAATTTTCCTTTGATGATAGCTTCAAGATGAAGTAAGGCAATGGGAAGATCAGATGCATGCCCAATGTTCCACTTCCTCAGCCCGTTGTTGCGCCACTCACCGCGCAGCGATATTCCTGGTAGTCTGCATTAAGCCGGACCGCGAGAGCTACGCAACCGTGCGCTCGCTCTGCGCTGATCTTCCAGGAATTTTCCGCGCAGTCAATTTCCGTCGCATAGACGGAGGGCTGTCGTGTGTCGTGGGATTCGGATCGGATGCCTGGGACAAACTCTTCGGAAAACCTCGGCCTCCCGAACTCCATGTGTTTCGGGAGATTCGATCGGGGGAACGGCATGCGGTCTCTACTCCTGCTGATGTGTTGTTTCACGTTCGCGCCAAGCGCATGGATATGTGTTTCGAGATGGTTAGCCAAATCATGGAGCGGATTGGAGGGGCAGTATCTGCTGTTGACGAGACACACGGCTTCCGCTACTTCGACGATCGTGACCTTACTCGGATTTGTTGACGGGACAGAAAATCCACATGGCGAGGCCGCTCTTGATGCCGCGCTCGTTGCTGGAGAAGACCCTCAGTTTGCAGGCGGAAGCTACGTCATTATTCAGAAATACCTCCACGACATTAGAAAGTGGAACGCCCTTTCAACAGAGGAGCAAGAGCGCATCATAGGGCGCAAAAAGCTTTCCGATATTGAGCTGAGCGAGGCGGTGAAACCAGTCTTCGCCCACAACGCCCTGACGACCATTGTCGAGAATGGAAGATGAGGTTAAGATACTGCGGGACAACATGCCGTTTGGCCAACCCGGTCACGGAGAATTCGGAACCTACTTTATCGGATATAGTCGATCTCCACGGACCATTGAACAGATGCTTGAGAACATGTTTGTCGGCCGACCGCCGGGCAACTATGACCGGCTGCTGGATTTCTAGCCGAGCGGCAACTGGTAGTCTGTTTTTCGCTCCATCAGCGACTTTTCTTGAAAATCTTGGTGACCACGAACCTTCCGAACAAGGCAAAGGGCCGAGCTAGTTCTGCGACTGTTTCAGGTCTCTTGCCAGCAAGCGATGAAATAGGTGCTCACCGGCTTCTCTTCTCACCGAGAGCCTTCCGACGCCGTAGGCCCGGGAGCTTACGCCCCGCTGTACCGATTCGCAGATGGCCACATCTTCATCTTGAATCCTGTCGCTGACGGTTACGCTCCCGGCGTTCTTCGCCTCGTGTTCCGGGCTTACATCGTCAAAGAAAAAATCGAAAATCACCTGCGCTTTATCCAAACCGATGGGCAGCACTAAATTGGTGTCCATCACTCCCTGATACACGTTGATCATGAAATTCGGATACAGCCATAAATAGGATGCGCGCTCGCCTTGCCGAGTTGCAGCTACTGCGTCGTCCTCTTCCGAGCGCACCAGAGGACTGGATTGCACCGAGTAGCGTTCGCCGTTTTCAATCGTGTAGTGCTTGTAATCGAGCGCGCTGTTCAGTCCCTTATGCAAATGCGGCACATGATAGCCGCCGTCGAGATAGTTGTCTACGAACACCTTCCAGTTGCAGTTCAGCGTGTACACCTTTCGCGTATAGAATTTCAGGCTGCCGAGATTGAGAGGGTGCACGACACTTGAGAGTCCGCCAACAAATTCTTTCAGGGATAGCGCACCGGGGTCGAGCGTAACGAACACAAACTGTTCCCAGGTGTCGACCTGGACGGGCACCAAGCCATTCTTTGCGCGGTCAAAGTTACGCACGTCATTGAATTCAGGCGCACCTTTCAAGCTGCCGTCCAAGCCATAGGTCCAGCCGTGATAGGGGCAGCGGAACAATTGGGCTCTACCGCAGGGCTGGGTTGCGACGGCGGCCGCATGGTGACGGCACACATTAAAGAACGCGTGAAGCGTACTGTCGGCGCCGCGGACAGCGAGTATCGGTTCGCCGCCTACTTCGGCTGTAATGTAATCGCCCGGTGTGGCGAGCTGGTCCGTTCGTCCGATGACCTGCCACGTCCGTGCGAACACAGCCTCTTTCTCGAGCTGCAGCAATTCCGGATTCGTATACCAGGAGCCGGGGATCGTCGACGCTTCTTCTAACGGCGCGCGGTCGTCATATTCGCGGACTATTTCGGCGAGCTGCTTCATCCGGGGGCGCGAACTCCGGAGGGTGGGAAGAGCCGGCGAATGTCAGCATACAGCTCGCAGTCCCAGGAATTGAAGTGCTCGATGGTCTTGCGAACTTCCTCGAACCGGGTATCTTCGCCGCTGCCCCGGTTCACGATTTCGAGCGCGGCTCGATCGTTCCATGCGAATTCAGCTTGCAACCGCGCATACGCCTCGTCGGAGCATTCCTGATAACCGACAAACCTGAAGCTGGTGCGTAGATTGTGCAGCGCCTGTTCGTACACTTCTCGATTTACATGACCGGGCGGAACCTCTGCTTTGGGGGCTCCGCTGAAGCAGCGCACCATGAGGTTATCGAGGTTGATTGTGGCGCGGCGCTCGAGCAACTCCGCCAATAAGGCAGGCGAAGCGCTCATGCCGCCCTTTTCGTCTTTGATGAGATAGCGGAAATGCGAAATCACGCGCCTGACCGGATCTCGAACGATGGTGATGTAGGTGGCGGGCTGCGGCAAGAAATGATGGACACCGAAATGAAAGTGGCCCAGGACCAACCGGAAGTTCGCGCGCTGTTCGAGAGGCAGCGATCCGAGATCGCAGGGCAGGAAACCAGGAGGGTCGGGATATAGATAGGCCACTTGGGAACGTTTGTAATTTCCGACAATGGCCTCGCGAAACGCGGTGCCAGCGGTCTTGGGGATGTGCATAAAGATGACGGTCTCGGGGCGGGGAACGGCGGTTTGAGGAGGGATGTTGATCAGCAAAGGAGAATTGGACAACCGCGCGCCGTCCGGCAATTCAGCCTCGACGCGCGCTGGACCGGGCGGGCAGCAGGCCGACAGATCGAAATAGAAACAGTGCGGCCCGACATCTTCGCGATGCCAAACGGGAAGCACTTCGCCGCGCGGCCGGTCATTTACGTAGATGGTGATCTTGGGAGGTTTCGAAGGATCATTTCGATCGAAAGCCCAACCCTCGATCTCGCCCGCAGTTTCTCCATCGAGGCGGCCGAGCACTCGCCGGGCTCCGTTGCGTGCGTTGGCGAGATTCTCGAAAAGTTGATAGAGGGCCAGTTTTATCTTCTGGTCCCGACCGGTGCTGCTCAGAGCGTGCGCCCCTGCGCGCGCGGCAATCAGCGCCAAGCCATAATTTGCTCCCGCGAGCCACGTGGCGCGATCGAGATTCAACTGCAAGATGGGCGGGATGAAAAAGAAATCACTCGCGAGAGTAGCCAAGACCGAGGCTATGAGGCCCGGGACAATGCCGAAGAAGGCTGATATGGCGACGGCGCCCATGAAGGACACAAGAAAAGGAGAGCTGAGGAGGTGCGAGGAGTAGAAAACCGCCAACGTAGATGCGGCGACAAAGCAGACGGGGAGCAAGTATTGAACTTGAGTAGAACGGAATCGAGGGAATCGCTCGACAAACGTCATGTGTGTTTTTGGAACCGGCCCCCAACCGGCCGAATGCGTGCTAGAGCTTAGTGTCGCAGATAAGGTGGCCTGAATTCTGATATCACCGGCCGCTCGAAGAGCAGGTACTTTGCCGCATTTTCGGCCATAGATCCGTCCGACCTGCACCAACTAGTGTTTGACGGGTATTACGCCAGGAATCCAACGCTGGGCGTTGTCGTGATAGAGCTTCCGAAGGACACCTGTGGGCAGTTGGAGTCCCCTGGCTTGATGCCCTTCAATAGTGACCATGGCATCCGTCGCAAAAAATCTCCAGTCGGCGAGATAGGTGTTCTGCCACTCTGCGATATCGCGCCCGGTGTTCTGACCGCCATAGAATTGCAGGTCGGTGGCATACAGAATCCGGTCCTGGTGATCAATTAAGAACTTCCGCGCTTTGTCTCGAGGTTGCAAAGCGAAATAGATCACACGGCCTGCAGTATCTACGGCAAAATTCGGATAGCGATCTAGATGCCGTTTGAGCTCATCCAGATTGCTCTCCATGCTTCCAAGGTGAGCGCCGACGACGCGAAGCTGTGGGTTTGTTTCGAGTATGTGATCGCGAGCCTTGAGAATGGCCTGTTTTGAGGGATGATCGGGCTTCGTGTACATGTACCATTCGGGGTGTTCCTGATAGTAGCTATAATCCGGTGAATTCTTGTTGGGTGACTGCCAGCACGAATCCGGTTCGGCCAAGTGAGCGATCAGGGTTTTACCGCGCCTGGCGATGTCTTGATAGATGGGTTCGAAGCGAGGGTCATCGGGCATGACGAACGTGCCTTTTGAGTTCTTCAGCTCCATGCCGACGTTTTTCCAAATTTTGACTGCCACGGCGCCCCAGGCAAAGTCGTTGTTGAGTTGCTCAACGGCCTCTTTCGGGAATGCGGGTTCCGAAAACTTAAAAGGATCGAAGGTAGTGCACAGTACCGCGCGGCCGTTGCTTCCGCTCACAAAGGATTTGGCAGCCTTGATCTGGGCGGACAGGCTCGCGAAGTGCGGATTATTTCGTTCGGCCACGCAGATGTCCACAGTGTGCAGATGCAGATGCTCCATCATGCGGTAGAAGTTTGGATCTGGCTGATAGGCGTGGGTATGCGTGTCAATCGGTTCAACGGCCGTGAACGCTCCCAACTCAGCGTCCGAAAACGGCGCAGGAGCGGCGGAGTTCTCGGTCCGCGCCAGCATTGAAGTGCCTAGTAAATTTGTGATAGCAACCAGAACCGCGAGAGCACACAGCGTGATTGAGCTTTTCATACCCCTCCAACTGATCCGCAAAAAAGCTAGCATATCGGGAATGATTATAGGTGAGGAGTAGCCGGGGATGTGCCCGGCCCTTATGAGCGGCAGGCGACACAAAACGATCGCCTGCCCCACGCGTGCCCATGGGCTCGTGATTTGATTCGCGGTTAGGCGGCGTCCTTTCGGGAGAAATAGGTGCGCTGGCGGATGTGGATGCGCTTCATGACGTCGGCCAGGTGCTGCTCGATTTGCGGAATTGAAAATTCGAAGCCAAATTCGGCGGCTTCGCGTTACGGTGTGCATCGGAAGACATGGTCAGAAAGAGACCTCCGCAAGCACAGTAACACGGCAAAACAGGTGTTTTGAGCTAAGTTATTGAAGCCATTGAGCGAATTGCTTGTGACTGAAAAAATGGTATAGTCCGCTCATGACGCCGATCCAAAAAAGGACGAAGGACCTGAACTGGATGAGCCTTGAAGGCAAGACGCTTGATGAGAAGTATGTGCTGGGCAAATTCCTGGAGGCGGACGACAGGCACGTAGTGTTCAAAGCCCAGGTGAAGAGCGGGAGTCCAGCCGCGGCCATCGTGAAAGTGTTCAAGGCGGGAGGAAGCAGCTCGGAGGAGCAGGTCGCACTTTGGAAAGCGATTCAGGAAGTGAAGCACCCAAATCTGCGGGCGATTTTGGGCGCGGGGCGGACGAGCGTCGAAGATGAGGATCTGATCTATGTAGCGCTAGAGCCGCCGGATGAACAATTAGACAAGATATTACAGGAGCGGCCGCTCGACACGGAAGAGGCGGGAGAACTGGTTACGAGTCTGAGCGGGGGGCTGGAAGCACTGCATGCGGCGGGATTCGTACATGGATCGCTTTCGCCCGAGCAAGTGGTGGGCGTGGGGGATGCGATCAAGATCTCAACCGACGGGGCTCACAGAGCAGGGCCTGGAGGCGGGATTGAAGTTCGAGATATAAAGTATCGCGCACCTGAAAGCGTAAGCGGCAATGTGACACGTGAAGCAGATGTGTGGTGTTTGGGAGCGACGCTGTTTGAGGCGATGACGCAGAAGAAGTGCGGGTCGGATTGCCGGGCGGAGGCGGCGAAACTACCGGCGCCGTTTGGGACGATCGTGCACCGGTGTCTGTACAGCAGTCCAGAAGCGCGGTGCTCATTGGCGGATGTGGCGCAGCTTCACGAGAACCGGCCGCGGGCGTTCAGTGCGGCGGCGGGCGCGGGAGCAGGTGCGGCGGTGGGGGCCTCTGCGGGCTTGGGGAGCGTGCGGCGTGAAAGCGCGGACACCGATTATTTTGTGCCCTATTCCGAGGAGGTAGAAACACGGCCGAGCCGCGCGATCGTTTCGGAGTCCGAAGCGGCAAGGCACCCGAACTGGCGAACGTGGGCGCTGGTTGCACTGTTAGTACTAATTGCGGCGGCGATGATTTGGCTAGCTCGGCCAAGAAGGGCAACCCAGGGCGGGGCTGTGGCAACGGCGGTTACGAAGGCACCGCCACAGCTATCCGCAGCACGGCGATCGGCTGCGCAACCATCAGCGCGAGCGCGGGGGGCGGCGTCTACGATCGCGCCAGCCGCGGTGAGAGTTGCTCCTCTCGCAAGCGTGCGTGCGCACGCAGAGCGGAATTCACCGAGAGGGGGCGGCCAGACGCAATATTTGAATGGCCCGGTGTGGCGAGTGGTTACATACACGTACGACCGTGCCGCGGATGCAGAGAATAGGGCGCGCGCGATTAACGAAAAGCATCCGGATTTGAAAGCGGAGGTCTTTTCGCCGAACGGCAATGCGGGTCCGTATCTGGTGGTGGTTGGCGGACAACTGAATCGGGAGACGGCAGCCGCGGTTCGGCAAAGGGCGCTGCGATTGGGGTTGCCCCGAGATTCCTATTTGCAGAATTACAAGCAGTAGGGTCCTCTCGGGCCTGTATGCCAAGCTGGGCGCCGCAGGAATATCTGCAGTTCGAAAACGAACGGACCCGGCCCTCGCGAGATCTCGTGGCCCGCATATCTGTCGATCACGCGCGCGCCGTGATTGACCTTGGGTGCGGACCAGGCAACAGCACGGCCGTGCTCGCTGAGCGATGGCCTCTCGCGAAGATTACCGGACTCGACAACTCTGCTGCGATGCTCGAGCGAGCACGCCAGCACTTTCCGCAGCACGAATGGATTTCGGGCGATATAGGCGAGTGGGCCGCGAGCACAGATGCCGATTACGATATCGTCTTCTCGAACGCCGCTCTTCAGTGGGTGGCGGGGCACCAAACTCTCTATCCTCGACTGCTGGCGCATGTCAGAAGCGGCGGAGTGCTGGCTGTTCAATCGCCCGCGAACATGAATGCACCGGCCCACAAGATTATGCGTGACCTCGCGGCATCTCCTAAATGGAAGGACCACTTCGGACACGGAAACGTTCGCGAATGGCACGTGCACGATGCCGGATTCTATTACGACGTGCTTTCCCCGGCTGCAAGAAATCTTGATATTTGGGAAACGGAGTACATGCATGTCATGCCTGACACGCGGGCGATCGCGGAATGGTACAAGGGCACCGGGCTGCGCCCTTTTCTCGATGCGCTGTCTGGGGATGAGTGCCGCGATCAGTTCATGCAGGATTACGAAGCGGCGCTGCGCGAGGCATACACAGTGCGCACTGACGGGCGCGTACTGTTCCCGTTCCGCCGCCTATTTCTGATTGCAACCAACTGAATGGGCCGTGAAAAACACGCTGATATACTCCCTGCATGCCCGTTATCGAAAAGCAAACTTCTGGTGCATTCTGCTGGTTCGAGCTCGCGACCACAGACCAAGCGTCGGCCAAGAAATTCTACACATCTCTATTTGGTTGGAGCGCCAATGATTCTCCAATAGGACCGGATGGCGTCTACACGATGTTTCAGATGGAAGGGCAGGACACAGGCGCGGCATACACTCTGAGGCGCGAACAGCAGTCTCAAGGGATTCCACCGCATTGGATGCCGTATATCGCGGTCGAGAATGCAGACGCAACAGGGGCCCACGCGGCCGAAATCGGGGGCAAGCTCTATGCGCCGGCTTTTGACGTCATGGACATCGGCCGTATGGCCGTTATCGCCGATCCAACCGGAGCAGTTTTCGCGGTATGGCAAGCCAAGAAGCACAGTGGGGTTGGCATCACTGGCGAGAATGGCACAGTCTGCTGGGCTGATCTGAATACGCCCGATCCTTCGGGGGCCAGACGCTTCTATCACGAGCTCTTCGATTGGAGTTTCGTCGAAGGAGAAAAGGATACGTCCGGGTACCTGCACATCAAGAACCATGAGCAGTTCATCGGCGGCGTGCCGTCGGCCTCTCAGCGCGATCCGAATATGCCACCGCACTGGCTGCTTTACTTCATGGTGGCGGATTGCGACGCGTCGGAGGCGAAAGCGAAAGAGCAGGGCGCTGAAATACTGGTTTCCGCAACCAGCCTGGCCGACGTCGGCCGCTTCGCAATCATCAAGGATCCGCAGGGCGCCGTGCTCGCGCTATTTCAACCGGAGACGAAGCAACCTGCCGGTTGACGCTTGGCAACATTCTTCAGCCACCTTCTGCACTTCTTGTTTCGGCTGGGCTATTTCGGCCCTGTGCTGATGGGGGCGCTCGACTCTTCCTTTCTGTTTTTGCCTTTCGGTAATGACCTTCTGGTGGTCGGACTTATTGCCCGCAACCACCAGGGTTTCATTATTTATGTGCTTGCTGCGGCTTGCGGCTCGACTCTCGGTGTCTTGTTGCTCGACCTGGTGGCGCGCAAAGCCGGCGAAGAAGGCATTCAGAAGATTGCCGGCCCGAAGCGCTTCGAATACCTGAAGCGCAAAATCGGTGAAAAAGGCGGAAGGACGATTGTATTAGGCTGTCTCGCGCCGCCGCCGTTTCCGTTCACGATGGTTGTCGCGACCAACAGCGCTCTGGGTTATCCGAGGGCTCGTTTACTCTGGATCGTGTGGCTCACACGTGCTGCGCGGTTCACAGTAATAGGGCTCCTGGCTGTTAAGTTCGGCTCTGCGATTTTGCGCATCGCCAACTCACCCGCGTTTAAATGGTCCATGGCCGGCTTTATCGCGATTTGCATCGCGGGCAGCGCAATCTCGATCACTAACTGGGTCCGCAAGAGCCGTCGCGCAAAAGCCGCTGCGTAAACGAAGGCGGGCTGATCGTCACACGTACGTCTTAAACTCGATCACATCCCCATCTTGTACGACGTACTCTTTGCCTTCCGTTCGAAGTTTTCCTAACTCGCGAGCGCGCGCGAAAGAGCCCGCCTGGACCAGGTCGTCATAGGACACGCACTCCGCTGAGATAAAACTTTTTTCGAAATCAGAGTGAATCACCCGAGCCGCTTGCGGCGCTTTGTCGCCCGCGTGAATCGTCCAGGCGCGCGTCTCTTTCTCGCCAGTGGTCAAGTAAGTACGTAGACCGAGGAGATGGTACGCTTCGCGGATCAGGTTGCCGGTTCCGGTTACAGTTACCCCCAATCCCGCTAAATATTCGGCGCGTTCCTCCGGTGGAAGCGTAACGAGCTCCGATTCAATATCAGCCGAAACCACGATTGCGCCGGTCTCGTGGTGCTCTTCGACATACGCGCGAACCTGCTGGACGTACTGGTTGTGATCGGGTGCGGCCAGGTCTTCTTCGGCTATGTTGCAGGCAAACAACGTCGGCTTCGAGGTGAGTAGAAAAAAACCTTTGACGATGGCGCGCTCCTCCGGCGTGAGGTCGAGCGTGATGACGGTCTTGCCTGTGTTCAAGTGAGCTTCGAGTTTCTTGATCAGCTCCAGCTCGGCGATCGCCTTCTTATCGCCGCTTTTGGCGGCCTTCTCCTGCTTCGGCTTGCGCTTCTCAAGCGATTCCAAGTCCGCCAGCACCAGCTCCGTATTGATGATTTCGATATCTCGGACCGGGTCGATTGTATCCATCACGTGCTCGATTTTTGAGCTTTCGAAGCATCTGACTACCTGAATGATCGCGTCGACTTCCCGAATGTAGCCGAGGAACTGATTGCCCAACCCCTCACCTTTATTTGCGCCTTTTGCCAGGCCTGCAATGTCCACGAATTCGAAAGTCGCGGGCACAATCTTTTGCGATTTGCTCATTTTCGCGAGCACTTCTAAACGGCCGTCCGGCACGGAAACGATCCCTGTATTTGGCTCACGCGTGGAAAAGCGGTAGTTCGCAGTGGCCGCCTTTCGCGTCTGCGTCGCTGCATTGAATAGCGCACTTTTCCCCACATTGGGAAGCCCCACAATCCCGGCTCTCAGCATTCCACCCTATCTTCGCGTACAAGCCGCGGCTTTCCTTTTGAATGCCATCATGATCATGTGCAGTTCGAAGAGGAAATTGCGCGCGTACTTCCGCCTGATATTCCGCATCGCGAGCGCCTGATCGAGAAGGCAGCCCGGCACCTTAGTCTCGTGGCCTTCGCCAATGAGTACATGAACCTGAGTCGCATCACAGATCCGCGGGAAGCTGCTATCAAACACGTGTATGATTCGGTTGCACCGTGGCGTCATTTCGCGAGAGTGAAGAGAAGTTCTCGATGCCGGTACGGGCGCGGGCTTTCCCGGAATTCCGCTTTCGGTCGTGCTGCCGAACATGCGATTCACTTTGTCTGAGTCGGTTCAAAAAAAGGCGCGGTTTGTCGATTCAGTAGTGGAGTCTCTCGAGCTCGCAAATGTGCACGTGATTGCACAGCGGGCTGAAGAAAGGAGCGGCCAGCCGCAACCCGGATATCATTACGGCCCGTGCAGTGGCGCCGATGAACCGGATTCTTGACCTGTTCAATACCGCACTCAAAAACGGGGCACGGCTCCTGCTCTATAAAGGCCCGGATGTTGAGGCTGATCTCTTGGAGGCTAAAAAGCGGCGTATCGCGGCAGAAGTGCTCTGCCGCTACGAGCTGCCGGACGGCTTAGGGACTCGGACGCTGGTTCAAATACAGTGGTCAGCTTCTTGCCCGAAGAGCCTCATAGGCTAGGAGCAACCAACCCGCGATAAACGCGATTCCGCCAATCGGCGTAATTGCGCCCAGCACTCGCGCGCCTGAAACCGCCAAGGCGTACAGGCTACCGGAAAAGATCACGATGCCGATCAGCAAAAGCCAGGCGACGCGCGACTGTCCCGCTATTGTGATCGCGTTCGTGCGAGTGAGCAGCGCAACCAGCAGAATGCCGAGCGCGTGGAGGAAGTGATAGAACACGGCCTTCTCGTAGACGGACATCGAATAGGCGTCCAGGCGATTTTTTAGCCCGTGCGCTCCGAACGCGCCCATCCCGACAGCCAGCGCCATGAGAATGCCACCGGTCGCAATCCAGTTCATCACTATTGGTTGTATCAGCAGCGTATACGCGGGGCGTTCCTGGCTAGAATTGCCTATATGGATCGAAGACGAGCTTTGAACGTAATCGCCGGGGCCGGATTGGCAGCTTTCGCGTCCGGAAAATCCACTACATCGAGCGGGATGATCTATCGCAAGCTCGGCCGGACTGGCCAAAGCGTATCTGCGATTGGCATAGGCGGGGCGCATCTCGCACACCCGGATGAGCAGGAAGCCATTCGCATCGTGCGTTCAGCGCTCGATCGCGGGATTACGTTTCTCGATAATTGCTGGGACTACTCCGACGGCCTCTGCGAGAAGCGGATGGGAATGGCGCTTCGCGACGGGTACCGGCAGAAAGCGTTTCTGATGACGAAATTCGATGGGCGTACGAAAAAAGCTGCGGCTCAGCAGATTGACGAATCGCTAAAGCGCCTGCAAAGCGGCCACATTGATCTGATTCAATTTCACGAGAATATCCGGTTGGACGACCCCGACCGCTTCTTCGCCGAAGGCGGCGCTGTTGAAGCGGTTCAGGCAGCCAAGCAAGCCGGCAAGATCCGGTATATCGGGTTTACCGGGCACAAGGACCCGCTAGTGCATGAGCGCATGCTTGAAGTTGCAAAGCAACACAACTTTCACTTTGATTCCTGCCAAATGCCCCTGAATCCGTTGGACGCGCACTTCCGCAGTTTTGCGAAGGATGTCGTTCCAAAATGCGTGGAGCAAGGGATCGCCGTGCTCGGCATGAAGAGCATGGGGAGCGGCGATATTTTGAAAAGCAAGACTGTGACCCCGATGGAGTGTCTGCATTACGCGCTGAACTTGCCGACGTCCGTCGTCATTACGGGATGCGACAGCATGAAGATCCTCGACCAGGCGTTTGAAGCCGCGCGAACATTCAGGCCGATGACGGAGGCTCAGGTTGCAGCCATTCTCGACAAGACGCGCCAAGTGGCAATGAGCGGCAAGTACGAGCGCTTCAAGACCAGCACAGAATATGACGGCACCATTCAGAACCCGGAATGGATGGGATGACGCTGCTGAGTGCAAACCGCTCCTTCACCGTTGCGGCTCTGTTTCGGTCTGTGTTACGGTGACAGATCGCTAGCGCTACTAGCGGGCGACCGCATAAGATGAGGCTGCTGAGTGCAAACCGCTCCTTCACAGTCGCGGCTCTGTTTCGGTCTGTGTTACCGTGACAGGTCGCTAGTGCTACTAGCGGGCGACCAGCGCATATTTTTCGCGGCAATCTGACGAGCAGAAATAGAAGGTCTGTCCGCCAATTTGGCTGCGAAACGGGGTGGATTCGGCAACGTAGGTTCCGCACACGGGGTCCTTGTGCAACTCGCCTCCGAGTTGTGGACCTGCACTGGTAGCGCTTCCGGTCGCCTCGCGCGGATTCGTTGCGCGATTTTGAAAAGACGTCGACGAAGCTCTCCTCATGCCCTTGACCAGGCTGCTCAGCAGGGCGCGGGCAAGCATGGCGATAAGAATAATGAATAGGAATTCAATGATGCGAAAGAACAACATGTAGCGATGATTCTGAAAGCGCACTCGCCGTAGGGAGTGTGTTGCTATCTCCTATTGACTCTTCTTTTTCTTTGCGCCGGGTGCTCTCACGTTCGTCTGCACAGTCTGCCCGAGCGATGCCAACATGTCTTTGGAAGATTGCGCGTACGGTCCATCGGGCTTCAGCTCGAGGTATTTCTGGAATTGTTCGGCCGTGCCCTCGGGCGGCGAAATCTTGCCGGTCTTGTTGTCAACCTGCGCCTTGCCCATTAAACAGATGCCGAGCTGATAGTGCGCATCGGCGTAGTTCGGGTCTGCCTGAATCGCCTTCTGGAAGAAATCGACCGCCTGATCCGATTGCCCGCTATTCACCATGATTGCGCCTGCGTTGTAATAGGCCTTGCCTGCCATTGTGGGATCGAGTTGGGCGGCTTTCGCCAGAGCCGCCGAGGCTTCGGGTATCTTCTTCTCGGCCCCATAGATGATTCCGAGCTGGTTATAGATGCTGGCGTCGTCTGGTTTCAGCGCGAGCGATTTGTTATAGGCGGCGACCGCAGCATCGTACGACTTATTTTTGTCATCCCCTTTTTGCGTGGCTGCCAAAGCAGTATAGGTTTCACCGAGGCTGTTCCAAACCGCAATTTGTGAGGGATCGAGTTGGCCAGCCTTATTGAAGTTGTCGATGGCGGTTTGGTAATCGGTGGCTTTCTTCGCGGGGTCGGTGTCAGCTTCGGCCATTTTCTTTGCGTCCTGGCCGGCGTTGAAGGCATCGTTCAGAGCCTTGTTCTTCTTCATCTGCTCGGCCTGCTTCTTCGCAGCTTCTTCGAACTGTTTCTTTTGCTCTGGCGTCATGCCGCGCGCTTGTTCTTTCGTCAACTCGCCGGTGGTGGCGGCGTGTTGGGCTTCGGCCTGAGCCTGCTTGCCCCGGCCGGTATTGAAATCGACAGTCGTGGTGTCGCCGTATTTCGATTTCACTCCCTCCACCTTGTCGACAACTTGCCCGTTCACTTCACAGGCGAGATTGTAGGTACCCAATGGCAGGCCGGTATAGAACCAGTGCCCTTTTTTGTTTGATTTAACTTGATAGTGCCCTTTGATGTCAGTGCGTTCGAGCTTGACCACCGCATTCGGCACAGGCTTACCGTTTTCGTCCTTTACGTCTCCTTCGAGCGTAGTAACTTGAGCCCACACGGAGCTGCTTACGAGGAGAACGAACCCGCTCAGAAGCATCAAACGCCGCAGTTGCGCGAGCATAGATTTTTACCTCTCTATTCCGAGATTTCAGCCTAACCATTACTATAACCATTCTGCGTGTAACAGCCCGGATTCACAGCCAAGTTGGCATTCGAGCACAGCCAGGTGCAACAGGAATTGTGGGCTGAATCACGCCTGTGGGGAAGCAACCTTCGGGCTGCACAACGCATCTGGTTAGTAGATTGCTTGCTACACGATAAAATTACGTTTTCCGGGGGACTACTATCCTTGCGCGTCGGGTTCGCAGGTTTGATCTATGGGGGCGTGCTTCTGGCCTGCTCTTTCCCTGGGTACAGTCAAAATCTGGCCAAGGCGGAAACACTTTATAAGCACACAAATTACGAAGCGTCGCTGGCGCTTCTCGATTTGGGCCGTGATGACGCGCCAACCGCGTTCCTCATCGGACGCGATTATTACATGCTGGGAGACTTCAAGAAATCGGCAGAGTATCTGGGCAAAGCTGTAGATGCGAAACCGGATAGCAGCGAGTACATGGACTGGCTGGGACGGGCGTACGGCCGCCGCGCCGAGGCGGCAAATCCGGTCTTAGCGCCCGTTTTGGCGGTGAAGGCTCGGCAGGCGTTTGAGCGTTCTGTAGCGCTAGATGCAAGGAATTCTGAAGCTCTGAGCGATCTGTTCGAATACTATTTGGAAGCGCCTGGTTTTCTGGGCGGCGGGTACGACAAAGCGTCAGGTGTGGCGGATCGGATCTCCGCCGTTGATCCAGCCGAGGGATCTTTCGAGAAAGCGCAATTGGCCCGGAAGCGCCGCCAATTCGGTCGCGCAGAAGAGCGCCTGCGGCAGGCTGTGGCGCTCGCGCCGGATCAGGTTGGACGCCGGATTGACTTGGCAAAATTTCTAGCCGAGCAAGGACGGCTTCGAGAAAGTGACGCAGTTTTCAATGAAGCCCAAAAACTGGAACCGAACGCTCCGAAAGTATGGTTTGCCAGAGCCGACTCGTTGATCAAGCAGAACCGCAATTTGGGCGAAGCAAGAAGCCTTCTGGAAAAGTATATGCGCGCCTCGATCACCGTCGACGACCCGCCCAAAGGGGATGCGCTGCAGCTATTGAAAGAAGCAGGTGGCGCATAAAACTAGTGGCGTGCCGCGGCGAATTCGTTAGCCTGGTGCAAACCGCTCCTTCACAGTCGCGGCTCAGTTTCGATTCCTTAAAATGAATTTCTCTGAGGCCGTCAGCTTCAGCTTTCAGGCTCTTCGAGCGAACCGGCTGCGAACGTTTCTCACGGCGCTCGGAATGATCATCGGCAATGCTTCGGTGATTCTGGTCGTCACGATCTCGCTCGCCAGTAAAGATCTGATCCTGGATGAAATTCGCGGGATTGGGTCCAATCTCGTGTATGCAAACTACGTCACGGGAGGTCAAAACGTCGCCAAAGTGGAAGCTGACTTCGTGAAGCTTTCAGACGTACAGGCGATCCGGGACGCGCTTGGCAATCGTATCGTCGCAGCCACTGCCGTGATGCAAAACAACGATCAGATCGTCGTGAACGGGAAAGTGCGCGAGGTCACGATCGACGGTGTCGATGAGGGCTACGCCCAAGTCCGGAATTTAGTCATCGTGCGCGGACGCAAATTCGATCAAAGCGATATGACATTGCGCGAGCACGTGGCTATGCTGACCGAAAAACTCGCCGTGCGGATCTTCGGGAGCCAGGAAGCGGCGATCGGGGAAACCATCAAAATCAGCCAGCTTCAGTTTACGGTAATTGGAACTTTTCGTGAAAAGACGAACACGCAGGGGCAGGGAGAAATCACCGAAGACACCATCCTGATACCGATCACGGTAATGCGGTACTTCGTGCAGTACGAGCGCATCGAGCCTGTTTACATAGAAGTGCGGAATGCGGCGGAGGTTCCGGCGGTCAGACAAGAAGTCGCGAGCATTCTTGCGAGACGCCACAGGCAAGGCGCGCAATACAACGTCCAGGACCTTCAGGCGTACCTTGATGCCGCGAACACAATCGCTAATGTTCTGACGATTGTGCTGATTATCATTTCGGCGATCGCATTGGTGATTTCCGGGATCGGCATTATGAACATCATGCTTGTAACGGTGACGGAACGGACCCGTGAGATTGGGGTGCGTATGGCGGTCGGCGCCTCACGGCGTGAAGTGATGCTGCAATTTCTAGTTGAGTCGGTGCTGATCAGCTTGGCGGGAGGAACAGTCGGCATTCTGATCGGGCTCGCTTTCCCGATGAGCGTACGGTTGATCACGGATCAAATACGCGTGCCTATTTCGCCTGTTTCGGTTATCGTTGCTTTCGCAGTTTCCTTCATCGTTGGGGTTGGGTTTGGACTTCTCCCAGCCCGGCGCGCTTCCCAGCTGAACCCTACGGAAGCTTTGCGCTACGAGTAGCCTTCACCAACCCTGCTACACCCCAATCGGCGGCCGTAGTGATGCGTGAGCGGCCAAACGGCGGGCCCAACTCTTTGATCTCGAAATTCGCGGACGCGCCTCGGACCGTTACCAGCGTGTGTTGAAAAAACCAACCATCCTCATAACGCTTGCTGGCGCGCAGATGTCCGCCTGAGCTGGCGATCGACAGATAGGTCACGCCGTCCACCTCAAAATGCAGCATCTCGTGCAGGTGCCCTGCGATGACGTATTTGACCCCGTAGCGCTTCGCCAGCTGCTGAAGTGGAAAGCTGGGATTGTCAAGAACCACCTGCAATATCCAGGACGGACGGTGCGAAAACACAAACTTTACCGGCTGTTTTTGATGCGCCTCCAGATCCTTTTGCAAGTATGCTAACTCTTCGACCGGCATATTGTCGCTGCGGCTGTTATCGAGAATCGTGAAATGCGCTTGCTTGTAATCAAAGCTGTAATGAAGCGGGTGCTTGGCGTATTTCTCGAACGCTTGCGCGGATGCCGCCGACCACACGTCGTGATTGCCCGGCGTTAGAAAAAGCCGGTAGCCGCGGTAGGGTGCTAAGGTTTGCATGATCTGCTGCCATTCGCTATCGACTGTCCGATCATTACCGCCCTCGATTGTGTCTCCTACGGTAATGACGAAATCGGGATGATCTCTGCCGGCTTCGCGCCAGGCTTCTTCATATACGCCGGGAACTGCGCCGCCGGTGCGATCACCCAGAATCACAAAATGAAATTCATCGCGAGACGCCGTGAAAGCGGCCAGGCCGCCTAAAGCCAACAAGACGAGAGTGAAAAAGATCCGCATGCCAGGTCAGGACAGGTACTTGCGCTTTATTCTCACCAGGTCTTGAAACGCCTTCAGAAAGTCTTTCGGACCGACTTTCGAGCCCGGAATATCGACCCAGGCTTCGAGCGGATATTCATAGATGATTTGCTCCAACTGCTTTGGGTCGTTTCCGTAAAGCCTCAGATAGCGGGCAATAATCTCGACGTCAAAGACCCACTTCGATAGGAACGGCTCGGCGAAAATCTGGCGGGTGCGCGGTGTGATTCGAAAGAGTTTCGCTCCGCACTGCGTATCGTAGATGGGGAGGCGCAGGATTTGCGATACGACGGTCGCGAATACACGGCCGAGATAGTGGCGCGCGGGCCGGCGTACGACATAGCGCCCTAAAAGCTTAACGCGTGACCCGAACACCATCTCGATATCCGGCCGGCTGTCCAGAATCGCTAGAAAGCGGCCGACGGAATCCAGCGGAGTTGCGAGATCAGCGTCCCAGTACCCAATCATGTTTTGCTGCAAGTTGTCGAGAGCGTGCAGCACGCCCAGCCGAACTGCTTCCGCCTTGCCCCGATTGCTGCTGCACCGCAAGATCCCGGCGGAATCTTCATAACCACTGCGCAGTTGCTCGAGGACCCGGAGCGTGCCATCGGTACTCCCATCGTCGACAAACAAAAGATGAATTTGGTTGCGATGATCGGCCACGTATCGCCGGAATAGAGGAACATTCAGGCGTGCCGCTTCATTGAAGCAAGGCACAACAAGAGAGACGCGATATTGTTCCGCCATGAGCTAGCTGTTTGGCTTGGCCGCCTTTTGGCAGTATAATGGAAGACAAATGGCACCTTGGTCGGGAATTGCGGAAGTTCTGGGCGGCACGGCGGTACTCGGACACCTGAATAAAGCTGAGGATCTGCGCGAGGCTGTGCGCGCGGGATTGCCGCTGGTCGCATTGCACTCCTTGCAGCAGAGTCTGCAGCTTAGCCGCGAGGGCCTGTCACATATGCTATCCATGCCGGAGCGCACGCTTGCCCGGCGCCAAAAACAGGCGCGGCTGACGGCCGAAGAATCCGACCGCCTGATCCGCGCGGCGCGCGTGATGGCCCACGCCATACAGGTGCTCGGCTCGCGCGATAAGGCTGCCCACTGGTTGCGTACGCCTAACCGTGCACTGGACGGCGGTGCGCCGTTATCGTTGCTCGACACAGACATCGGAGCGCAGCAGGTGAGCGAAGTCCTGGGTCGGATCGAATACGGCATCTACAGTTAAGTGACGGTTTGGAGAGTTTGCTCGCGCCGCCATGCGCGCCGCGGCTTTTCAGGAGATGGCGCACGGCTGTATGGAGGGCGCTGGCATTCGCCTGGAAAACCTGTCGTCTACACTTCGGCCACCGTATCGCTCGCCAGCCTTGAAGTGCTGGTGCATGTAACGGAAGAGGACTGGCCACAGGATTTGTGCGCTATTCCGGCTGAGATCCCGCCCCATATCAAGATCCAGGAGCTGAAACCGGAACAACTGTCTCGCGGTTGGCGGCGCTTTCCGGCTACGCAGCGTTTACGCGATCTGGGGGACGATTGGCTGGCTAGAGGCGAAATACTCGTGCTGGCCGTGCCTTCTGCAGTGATTCCCATCGAAAAAAACTATTTGCTGAACCCCGCCCACGCCAACGTGAAGGACATTCAGATCGGCGAGCCGCAACGCTTTCAATTCGATATGAGATTGCAACGGAGCTAGGCGACACTGAATACGAATGTCTTTCGCGCATGTTTTGGCGCGCCCTGTGCGCGCGGGCCAGGGGCGCGGAATGCGGACAAGCTGGGTGTTAGTATGCAGTGCCGCCTGGCTGTTGCGAGCTCAGCAGCAGCCAGCGCCTGACGATCACAAACCGCAAAGCGCGACTGCACCGGCGACCGCTGCATCCGGAGATCAGCCTGCAATCGAAAATTGGAATCTCTTTTATCAGGCCACTTCCATAGGTCAATATCATGGAACCTTCAATTCGCCTTACCAGGGGCGGTTGAGCCTCGCCGATGTTCCAGAACGCGACGTGTCTCTGACAACGACTCTTTTTTTAGGGTTGCGTCTGAGTCAAAATACTCAGTTCTATTTCGATCCCGAGATCGCAGGTGGAAGGGGTTTCAGCAATGTGGATGGGATTGCTAACTTCCCGAATGGCGAGCTTCCTCGTGTGGCGAGCGCTACACCGAAGCCATATATAGCGCGGTTGTACGTGTCGCATGATTTTGGATTCGGTGATGAGACGGAGCACTTTGAAAGCGACGAGAATCAGCTTGCGGGCAACCGGCCAATGGTGCGCTACACGATCGTAGTAGGCCGATTTACAGTAACGGATTTTTTCGACAATAACCGCTATACGCACGACCCCCGGACACAGTTCATGGGCTGGAGCATGATGTATAACGGCGCGTGGGACTACCCGGCCGACACACGCGGGTACACGTGGGGCTGGGTACACGAGTTTCACACACAGAACTGGTCGCTGCGATACGGCAGCGCGGCAGAACCGAAGGTGGCGAATGGATTGCGATTTGACAGGCGTGTGCTGCGCGATCGCGGTGACATGTTCGAGGTTGAGAGGCGGTACGAAATCCGGAAGCATCCGGGCGCGATACGGGTCCTGGGTTTTGCGCTGCATTCCAATTCGGGCAGCTATGCGAAGGCATTGCTGCTCAGTGAGCAAACGGGCACGACCCCGGACGTGACGGCTACGCGACGTGTGGGCACGCTGAAATACGGCGCCGGAGTGAGCATCGATCAGGAGTTGACGCAAGACATAGGCGTGTTTTCGCGGCTCGGCTGGAATGACGGCAAGACTGAGAGTTTCGTGTTTACAGCGATCGACCGCATGGCGAGCGGCGGCGTCTCGCTGGGCGGGCGCTCATGGAAGCGCAAAAACGACGTGCTCGCGACTGCTTTCATCGCTAGCGGTTTGTCAGGCGTACACGCGTCCTATCTCGCGCATGGCGGCCTGGATTTTTTGATCGGCGATGGGCGGCTGAATTATGCCCCGGAATACGGTTGGGAAAGCTACTATTCGGCGCGGCTGTTTTCAGGCTTCTTCACAACGCTGGATGCTCAATACATTGCGAATCCGGCCTTCAACCAGGATCGCGGCCCGGTCTGGGTGTGGAGTCTCCGGCTGCATTTGGAGTTGAGCAACGAGATGTTTCGGGCGGCGGCGGCGAAGTGATTTAACGTTATTGCCATTTCCAGCGCGGGGTTCTCAGGATCTGGAACAAGTTGTTGTAAGTGTCGGTCCACGCGCGGGCGGTTCGCGGAGCTATAAATCCTGAATGCAAAACTATGTCCGCGTTTTTTAGCACGGCGGCATTCCTTGTGACGAGGATC
Source organism: uncultured Acidobacteriaceae bacterium (assembly GCA_963803455.1). Lineage (GTDB taxonomy): Bacteria > Acidobacteriota > Terriglobia > Bryobacterales > Bryobacteraceae > Bog-105. The sequence goes on from CAWDMK010000001.1 coordinate 935,845, forward strand.
CAATCCGCCGGCAGGGTGAGTTGATCTTCATTACCCCGGGCTTTCACGAGGACTGCTCGATATGCGGCACGTTCGGCAAGCTGGCGAACGACTGGCGCAAGGTCGAGATACTGATTCGATACGTGGAAGGCCAGCACACCCTGCGGTTTCAGGTGTTTCAGGTAGAGCGCAAGGGCTTCCTGAGTGATCAGATGCACGGGAATCGCGTCGCCGGAGAAAGCATCCAGCGCCAAGATGTCATACGGCGGCGCGGTTTCGTGCTCGAGTGAGAGCCGCGCATCGCCCTCAACCACGTTTGTGCGTGCATGCGTTTCTCGTAAGTAGAAGAACAGCGATTCAGCCATGTCTGTAACCTGGCGATTGATTTCGTAGAACCGGAACATATCTCCCGGCTTACCGTAAGCGGCAATCGTGCCTACTCCCAATCCGACAATGCCGACGCGCCTCGGACTGCTAAAGCATTCGCGCAACACGAAGCCGATTCCTGAATCCGGTCCGTAATAAGTTGTCGGCTGGAACCGGCGTGGCGGCCAGAGGAATTGTGCGCCGTGCTCGATGGCGCCATGGTACAGCGTTCTCGTCTGTTCTTCGCCTGCATGGGGCGACTGGACGACGCGCAGCGATCCGTAGAAGCTCCGCCGTATGGATAACGAATTCTCGTGATAGCCCTTCACGTTTGCGCCTAAGACGATGATCATGGCGCTCGTAACGCCCAGCCATAACAGACGCAAGGGCCATTTGGCTTCGTGCCAGGTTATGAGCAGCGCCAGAATTGCTGTGAATACTAGTGTTACCGGCAGCTCATAAATGCCGCTGAATATACGTGGCGCAATCAGTCCGACAAAAATGGCGCCGGCTGCGCCTCCGAGCGAAATCATCAAGTAGAAATCGGTGAGATTCTGCGTGGCGGGCCGGAGGCGGCTGAGCTCGCCGTGACAAAACATGCAGCAGACAAATAGGGTCAGCAGCGCGATCGGTAAGCTGATCTGGATCGACAGGGTCACGCGGATGTCGTAAATCGCATATCCGAGCGTTCCTAAAGCAACCGCGAGGAGGCGCAGCCACATCGCACGCTTATAGGCGCTCTTCGGGCCGAAACTCAAAACAAACGTGAGCAGGTAAATGGCAAGCGGCAGCACCCATAAGAGCGGCACGGCTGCTACGTTCTCGGTGATGTGATTTGTAACGGACAATAACAGCATCGAGCCGCAGGCGGCGAGCGCGAACCAGTACGCTTTCTGAGCGCGGGCGATTTCTGTACCGACCGCTTCGGCACGAGATTGGGCGGTACGGTTCCGACTACACCACGCAGCTACACCGCAGAGCGAGGCAAAGATCACGTATGCGCCCGACCACCACAGGCGTTGGGAGTGCGTGTCCAAAATGGGTTCGATGGCGACGGGATACCCGAGCAGCGCGGCGAAGGACGCGAGGTTTGATAGCGCAAACAAACGGTAGGGATTTGTATGTCCCGCGCGGGCAAGCCAATCCTGCAGTAATGGCGTCGTCGAGGAGAGCACAATGAACGGCAAGCCAATCGTGACCGTGAGCATACTCAAAATGACCCATGTGGGATCCTGCAAAGCGCCCGGGCGCCAGCGCTCGCCTGGCCCGATGGGCAACAGAGTGAGCGAAGCAAGCAGAAGCAAGGTGTGAATTGCCGATTGCGTGCGCGATTCGAAGTAGCGCGTTAAGCATCGCGCATAAAAGTATCCAAGCAGCAGGGCGGTTTGATAGAAAACAAGACATGTCGACCAGACTGCTGCCGAGCCGCCAAACCAAGGCAGGATTCTCTTGGCCACCAGCGGTTCAACTGAGAATAGGAGGAATGCGCTGAGAAATATTGTGGTTCCGAACAGCGCTACTTGGCCGCGACGGGCAAGAAAAGCTGGACTCTCCTGCGTAGTGTCCTTGAGCAACTTTCAGCCTACCCGAGACAGCATAGATCCGATTGTTATACTGACGCCACGCTCGCAGGAGCGGCGAAAATATGATGCCCAGGGATAGTCAATCAGGAGAAAACGGGAGAGCGCTGATCGTTACCGCTGAGCAACACTTTCTCAGCCAGCAGCAAAAGCACTTTCCCGAGGCGGGCGGAACGTTTTCTTCGCTCTTGGCCGGAATCACGCTTGCCACTAAGATGATCCAGGCGAAAGTCAGGAGCGCGGGGCTGCTCGATATCATCGGCAGCGCAGGCGAAAAAAACGTGCAGGGCGAAGTGCAGCAGAAGCTGGACGTGTATGCGAATCAGGCTCTACTGCACTGTCTGGGCCTCCGGGACACGGTGGCCATTCTCGTGTCTGAAGAAAACGAAGAGCCGGTAACCTTTGACCGTGCGCCCGAGAGTGGCAAGTACGTGGTTTTTTTCGATCCGCTCGATGGCTCATCGAATATCGATGTGAACGTCAGCGTGGGGACGATTTTCTCTGTGTTTCGACGGCCCGCTAAGGGCGGCGGTGATGTGAGCGACGCCGTTTTGCAGGCAGGCGTACATCAGGTCGCGGCAGGATATGTGGTTTATGGCTCGTCTACCATGCTGGTGTACACGACGGGCAAAGGCGTGTTCGGCTTTACTTTGGACCCGGGTGTCGGCGCTTACGTGTTGAGTCACGAGAACCTCCGAATGCCCAATCATGGCTCAACGTATTCGGTGAATGACTCACAGATTCATGCCTTCCCTCGCGAGTATCAAGAATATCTCGAGCTCTTACGGACGGGCGCTTTGGGCCGTGAATATAGTTCGCGCTACGTGGGATCGCTGGTAGCTGATTTTCACCGCACGCTGCTCAAGGGCGGCGTGTTCCTGTATCCGCCTACGAAGACGTATCCGAGTGGCAAGCTGAGGCTGTTGTACGAGGCGAATCCACTTGCGTTCATTGCGGAGCAGGCGGGGGGACTGGCTATCGACGGGACGCAACGGATTCTCGAGATTCAACCTCGCGAGATACATCAGCGCACGCCGCTCGTGTTCGGAAGCCGAGCCGAAGTCGAGGAGTTCCAGCAATGCTCGAAGCGCGCGGACGCTATTGCAGGCGCGCGTTAAGCATATGAACAAGCCATCTCGACGAAGACGTTTTTTGGCCTTACTAGGCGGCGCCACGGCTGTGCTAAGCGACCGCCGCGCATTCGCGGGAGACGGTCAGGCATCCGCACACCCGAGTACTCTTTCGATTCCGAACTATGCGCGCGCGCAACAGTACCAGACCCTGAAGCAGTCAACCTACGACCGAACCGGGGGTAATGAGGATTTCCGAAAGATTGCACCCGGCGCAACCTTTGAAGCCTTCCGCGCGACAGGACCGGCCGTTATCACTCATATCTGGTTCACAATCGCGACCGACAGCCCGAATCATCTGAAGGAGCTGGTACTTCGGATGCATTGGGAAGGCAATGAGAAACCGAGCGTCGAGGCACCGATCGGCGATTTCTTTGGCCTGAACCTGGGACAGTATTTCGCTTATCAATCTGCTTTTCTTAATTGTTCCTCGATCAAGGCCTTGAACTGTTATTTCGCAATGCCATTCCGGCGCTCGGCTCTCATCACAGTGACGAACGAAGGCACGTTGCCCGTCGACGCATTCTATTCGAACATCGATTTCCAACTGGTTCCGGCGCTTACTGATGACGTGCTCTATTTTCACGCGCAATACCGTCAGGCGACGCCCAACAAGGCGGTTGCATTCGCTCCCGGTCAGCGTGAGCTGAATCTTAACGGCGCGCACAATTACGTGTTCTTAGAGGCGCGTGGAGCGGGGCAGGTGATGGGCGTAACACTGGGAGTGGTGCAAAACAGCGAAGGCTGGTTTGGGGAAGGCGATGAGATGGTTTTCATCGACAATCAAACGAAACCTATCATTACGGGAACCGGAACGGAAGACTATTTTTGCGGCGCTTGGGATTTTGGTGGCGTCAACGGCGCGGTTCCGTTTCATCATCTTTATAACGGTGCGCCTTACATCGCGAACCCAGAGCATACGGGTGGGCGTTATTGCCTGTATCGCTGGCATGCCGATAATCCGATTGCGTTTCAAAACTATATCAGGCATACCATCGAACATGGCCACGCCGATGATCGCGCCGATTGCTTCTACTCAGTCGGATATTGGTATCAGTCTGAGCCGTACACTGCGTTTCCTGTTCTGCCTGAACCGGCGGCCAGAATACCTGCTGTCAAATTGAGCTGAGTTGGCATGTCCGATTCGAAACCGAAGCAGCCCGGCGACGACGCGCTTGGGCTAAATGCGCCCATTGACCGGCGCGATCTCTTGAATTCAACGCTGCTCGCAGCGGGTAGCGTGTTGCTCGGTTCCATAGCGCCCTTCCAGCTCATAGCGGAAGAAGACTGGACAGGATACGGCGGCGTCGGCGATTACGCGCGCTCGAACGGCAACACGTATGAGGTGATGACGGACGGGCACAAGATTCGCGATCACGTTTTTGATGGTAAGCGCCCGAGGATCCGATCGATACAGGAGAGGTATTTGACTGCGTGGTGGTCGGCGGCGGCATCAGCGGGCTCGCGGCTGCGCTCTTCTTTCAACGGGAAGGCGGGCGAAATCGAAGCTGCCTGGTGCTCGAGAATCATCCCATCTTCGGGGGTGAGGCGAAGCGCAATGAATTTAACGTGGATGGGCAGCGACTGATGGCTCACCAGGGATCGGCTGCGTGCTTTCCGCCGCTTTCGGGGACATTTCTTCAAAACTTCTACGACTCGATTGGCGTGGATTGGCGCGAGTTTAAGTATCAGAGCTGGACGGGACCGCAACCGGCAATGCAGCTCGAGACTGCGCCTTATCCTACGGGAGGCAAAACTTCGGGCTTTTTCTTTGGCGCAAAGTTTGGGCATCCGGATGGTCTCTGGCTGACCGATCCCTGGGGGAAAAAGCTCCAAGGCGCGCCCATATCCGAGCAGGCGAACCGGCGAACTGCTCAATATGCGGGATGTCGATCGAAAGCCGTTCTCGACGCACAGATATCAGCCGAAAGAGCACGGAGATGCGGCGTCCCGTCATCTCGACAGCATCACGCTCGAGCAGCACTTGATGGAGACGTATGGATTGAGCGCGGATACGATCCGCACGTTTTTGTCTCCGGTCACGGGCGGGGGATCGGGCCTGGGAGCGGACGTGTTGTCCGGTTATGCGGATTACGCGGCGGACGTGTTGCTGCCGTGGGATTACAAAGAGGGTGCGCAAATGTTTCCTGGCGGAAATGCGGGCATGGCGCGCCAGATGCTGAAGACGCTCATTCCAGACGCGATTCCAGGGCCCGCGAGCATGACTGCGATTTGCCGCAGCCGCGTGCAGTTCCAGGCACTCGACCGCAAGAATCAGCCCACGCGCATCCGGTTAGGCTCGACTGTCGTTTCGGTCAAGCATGAGGGAGAACCGGAGCGTTCCGAAGCCGTTCAAATTCTGTACACGAAACAGGGCAAGCTCTATCGAGTGAGGGCGAAGAGCGTCGTGATGGCGGGTGGAAGCTGGACGACAAAGCACATCGTGCGGGACTTGCCCGCGGTTTGCCGCGATGCGTATGCGCAGTTCCATCGCTCAGCCTGCCTGATGGCGAACGTGGCGGTTCGCAACTGGAAATTTCTTTACAAGCTTGGGCTCACGGAGTGCCAATGGTTCGAGGGAATCGGCAATTACGTTGTGGTGCGCAAGATGGCTACGCTCGGAACGGATCCGGCGACAATCAATCCCGAAACCCCCACGGTGTTGACATTGAAGATTCTGTTTTCGTATCCGGGGCTGCCTATAGAAGCGCAAACGATGCGGGGCCGCACTGAGTTGTTATCGACACCATTCCGCACGTACGAGCGGCAAATACGCGAGCAATTCACGGCGATGTTCGCGCGCTCGGGATTCAATGCGAATCGTGACATTGCTGGAGTTATTCTGAACCGCTGGGGCCACGCGTACTTGAGCCCTCAGCCCGGTTTCTTCTTCGGCACACATGGGAAGCCGGGGCCGGGCGACATTCTTCGGAATACACCTTATGGCCGCATCGCCTTCGCGAATTCGGATCTGGCGGGGATTATGGATCATCGCACCTCGATTCTGGAGGCGCGGCGGGCGGTGGGGCAGATAGTCCGGAGCGGAGCGGCGGCTACCGCGGGCGGCTGAGTCTTGGCTGCGGCGCAACTCGAAACCGATCCGCCCTAGGCATCGTTACAATGGGGCGATGCCTGAGGAAAAAACATCCTCACTTACTTTTGAAGCGAGCCTTGAAGAGCTCGAGCGCATTGTGAAGGAGCTTGAAAAAGGCGATCTGCCGCTGGAGCAGAGTCTTTCACTGTTTGAGACCGGGATGCGCTTGAGCGGGGAATGCAAACGGCAACTGGAAGAGGCCGAATCGCGCGTCGAGATTCTGATCAAAAGAGGCGCGGACGTGATTCCGGTTCCCTTCGAACCCGAAAAACCTCCGAAATGACGAGCGCAGACCGGGCGAGTTTGCGCGAGTACCTTGCCGAGCAGGTACACATCGTCGATTCTGTTTTGGACCAGTGGGTGCCGGAGGAGGGTGTCGATCCTGTTTCGATTCACAGGGCGATGCGGTACAGCCTGTTCGCCGGCGGGAAGCGCATTCGACCGATTCTGGCAATCGCGTCAGCAGGCGCCATATCAGAAGGGGTAGAGGGCGTGGAGCACGCCGCAGCGACACTCGAGCTGGTGCATACTTACTCGCTGATTCATGATGATTTGCCGGCGCTCGACAATGACGATCTGCGGCGAGGTCGGCCAACGTGCCATAAAGTTTTTGGCGAGGCGATGGCGATTCTGGCCGGGGATGCGTTGCTGACGCTCGCGTTTGAAGTGCTAAGCCGGATCGAGGGCGCAGGAGCGGAACGGAAGATTCGACTTGTGGAAGAGTTGTCGCGCGCGGCAGGTACGGTAGGCGGGATGATTGGCGGGCAGGTGAACGATATCGAGGGTGAGAGAAAGAGCCCGACTGCGCTGTTGCTTGAATCCATTCACCGCGCGAAGACTGGCGCATTGCTGCGCGCGAGCGTGCGCATGGGCGCGATCTATGCTGGGGCCAGCGAGATGCAGTTAGCAGCGCTCTCGGACTATGGCGACCGTGTCGGGTTGGCGTTTCAAATCGTGGATGACCTTTTGGATGTAGAAGAATCCTCAGAGGCGCTCGGTAAAACCGCAGGGAAGGATGAGGCGCAGCAGAAGATCACATTTCCGGCAGTGTACGGGCTGGAGCGGTCGCGGGACATGGCGGAAGAAGAGCGATTGCAGGCTCACGTTGCGCTCCGGAGATTTGGCGATCGGGCCGAACGGCTGCGGCAAATTGCGGATTTCGTTGTACAGCGCAAGGCCTGAAGTGAAACAGCGTTTGGATACCGCGCTGGTGGAACGAAAGCTGGTCGAAACGCGCGAGAAGGCTCAGGCGCTGATTCTTTCGGGGAAAGTGAGGGCGGATGGGCAGAGGGCGGAGAAACCTGGACGGATGGTGAGGGGCGAAACGCGGATTGAGGTAGAGCAGCCGCTGAAGTATGTGAGCCGGGGTGGTTTCAAGCTGGAAGCGGCTCTGAGAGGATTCCGCATAGAGGTGAGCGGCCGGGTTTGCCTCGACGTGGGAACGTCAACCGGCGGGTTCACGGACTGCTTGCTTCAGGAAGGGGCCAGGCGCGTGCATGCCGTAGATACGGGCGCGGGGCAGATCGATTGGAGCCTGAGAAAGGATGAGCGGGTCGTTCTGCACGAGAACGTGAATGCGCGTTATTTGACGTTTGAAGATATCGGCGAGACGGCGGACGTGATCGCGTGTGATGTGAGCTTCATTTCAGTGACACTGCTGATTCCGGCGTTGGATAAGTTGCTGGCCGCGGATGGAGACTGGGTGATTCTGGTGAAGCCGCAGTTTGAAGTTGGGCGCGAATTGGTCGGGAAGGGTGGAATTGTGCGTGATGCGGATGCGCATCGATTGGCTTGCGAAAGAGTAAGCAGCGCACTCGAGGCGAGAGGTTTTCAAACGGCGATAATGGACAGCCCGATTCGCGGGGCGGAAGGCAATCGTGAGTTTCTTTTGCATGCGAAACGGATGTAGGAAGTAGCCGCGATCAGAATGATTGCGGAATTAATGGGGCGGCGTACGCCGGATACGCCCACGCGGCTTGCTTCAGATTACCGTTGGGGAACTGGCGTTGAGCCGTTCGCCTCACGGGATTTTTTCAGATTCGCTGTGAAGTCCGCCATCATCTTTTGGACTTCCGGCATGATGTCGCTCATTTGCTGCTGGCCAATTTTGCTTGCGTTTGCAAGAAGCATCGGCATCTTTTGAAGCATCGCCTGTCCCGCGGGAGATTTGTAGAACTCGAGGATTCCTTGCAGCTCAATCAGTGAAAATGTCTCGTCGTAAAGATGGACGTACTGCGGTTTCACTTTGTCCCAACTGAGGCGGTCGCTCATCAACGCCAAGAGTTGATCGGTAAATTTCTGAACCTCCTGTGAATACTTGGACGGATCATTGGATGCCTGAACCTGTGCGGCTAATGATTTCTGCGCCTGCTCGGCCACAGCGGCTTTCATTTGTGAAAACATCTGCTGCATCATCTGATCGGGCTTGGTGAGCTGAAAGATCTCTTCGATTGCAGCCAGCTTGGCGGGATCGGGCGCTGGGGTGGCGTCTTGCGTTTTCGGGGCGGTGACGGCTTGAGACAGAGCCAAGAAACAGGCGAGGACGTTCGCGATCATATCCAGCGATGATATTACAGTTCGTCCGATAATGGATGATCCGGCGATATGATTGCGCACCTGCGGGGAACGCTGATTGAAAAGCATCCAAACCAAGTGATTGTCGAGGCGGGGGGGGTCGGGTATGACGTGCAGATCCCGATTTCGACGTACACTTCGCTGCCCGAGGCCGGGTCGCCCGTCGCTCTCCGGATCTACACGCATGTGAGAGAAGATACGCTCTCGCTTTTCGGGTTTGCGAGCGAGGAAGAGAAGCTGGTTTTCGAGCGGCTGATTTCCGTCAGCGGCATCGGGCCGAAGCTCGCGAATACGGTTTTATCCGGTCTGGCGACGGCGAACCTGATCGCGGCGATTCGGAATGGCGACGTGCAGCAGCTGGTTCGCATTCCGGGCGTGGGGAAGAAGACGGCGGAACGTATGGTGCTCGAGCTGAAAGACAAGCTGCCGGGAGTCGAAGCGGAAGGCAAGATGGCGATGGCGGCCGGAGCGGGAGCATCCCTGAGTGGATTGGAGAGGGATGTGCTTTCGGCGCTGCAGAATCTGGGGTGCTCTACCCCGTCGGCGGAAGAGGCGGTCCGCAAAGCGAAAGAGCGCGGCGTAGAGGAATCGTTCGAGCCGTTCTTCCGGGCGGCATTGGCGATGGTGCGCTAACGTGGGGCGGAGCGTAGCGGTGGACTGGTTATGACACGCGGGGAGGGGATGGTTTCGCGGGCGGCGCGCGAGGAGGAGCGGCAGTTCGAGGCGGCGCTGCGTCCTACGCGGCTTGCGGACTTTGCCGGGCAGCCGCATGCGCGCGAGCAGCTTGCCATCGCGATTGAAGCGGCGAAACGGCGCGGCGAGGCGATGGACCATGTGCTGCTGTGTGGGCCGCCGGGATTGGGGAAGACCACTCTCGCGGGAATCATCGCACATGAGTTGTCGGTGCCGCTCGATCAGACGGCGGGGCCCGTGCTGCAAAAGAAAGTGGATTTGACGGGCATTGTCACAAATATCAAGGCTCGTCAGGTGTTTTTTGTAGATGAGATACATAGGCTGCTGCCGGATATCGAGGAGTTGCTGTATTCAGTGCTCGAGGATTTCCGCGTAGATCTTTTAGTGGGGGCCGGGCCCGGTGCGCGAATCCATTCGATCTCGGTGCCGCAGTTCACGGCCGTCGGAGCGACGACGCAATTGAGCCTCCTGAGCGCGCCGCTGCGGGGACGGTTTGGGATTGTGCTGCGGCTCGACCCTTATGACGAAAACACGTTGGCACAGATTGTCGAGCGGTCGGCGAGATTGCTAGAAATTGAGATCACGCCCGAAGCGGCGCATGAGATCGCGAAGCGAGGGCGCGGAACACCGCGAGTGGCGAACCGGCTGCTGCGCAGAGTGCGCGATTATGCGCAAGTGCGGGCGGACGGTCATATCGATCACGGGGTCGCGCAAGCGGCGCTCGATTTGCTGAAGGTGGACCGGTACGGGCTCGACGAGACCGATCAGAAGATTATGACGACGGTTTTGATGAAGTACGGTGGCGGCCCCGTGGGATTGAATACGATTGCGGCGTCAATTGATGAGCAGCCGGACACGATTGAAGAAGTGTATGAGCCGTACCTGATGCAATTGGGTTTTCTGGATCGCACGCCGCGCGGGCGCATGGCGACTGACCGGGCGTTTGAATATTTTCAGGTTTCGCGAGGGCTACGCCTGGGAGGGCAATCCGCGCTGTTTTGATGCCGCTGAAGCGCGCCTATCTCTCGCTTGGATCCAACGTGGGGGAGCGAGAGGAGAACTTGAGGCGAGCGCTCGAGGCGCTCGAGCGGGAGCATATTCACGTTATCACGCAATCCTCGATCTACGAGACGGAGCCGCAAGATGTGGTTGAGCAGCGGTGGTTTCTGAATCTATGCGTGGAGTGCGAGACGCGCTTGTTTCCGTTGCAACTGCTCGGCGTGGTTGAGCGGATTGAGCGTGAGCTGGGCCGTGAACGAGGCGCGGCGACGATCCGGCGCGGGCCGCGGCCGATTGATATCGACATTCTGCTGTACGGCGAGGCTGTAATAATTACGCCACAGCTCACGATTCCACATGAGCGCATGCTTGAGCGCCGATTCGTGCTAGAGCCGCTACTCGAATTGTCCCAGAGCTGAGGCATCCGGGATCGAGAGAGCCGCTGCGGAAGTATTTGAAGAAGGTGCAGGAGTCAAAAGGTGCGGAAGCTTTAATTTTGATCGAGCTTTTCGATCAGCACGGAAGCGATGCGGTTGCGCTCCATTTTCGTGACGGTGAAGCGGCGCCCCCCGTACTCGAGCGAGTCGTTCACTTTCGGAATAAAGCCGAATCGAAATAGTAAAAAGCCGGCTAGCGTTTCAAACCCGGCCTCGGCGGGCAACGCGATTTTGTAGCGCGTCTCGATGTCGCGAATGGTCGTGCTGCCTTCGAGCTCGAGCAGCTTCTCTTCTTCGCGGGGAGCGGGACGGACGATGTCGTGCTCGTCGCCGATATCGCCGAAAATCTGTTCGAGCACGTCTTCGAGCGTGACCAAGCCGGTCACGGTTCCGAACTCATCGACGACGAGCGCCATGTGGGCGTGATTCGTGCGGAACTCATCTATGAGCTGATTGAGAGGCTTGGTTTCGGGAACCACCAAGGGCTTGCGAAGAAAGCGCCTCAAACGGAAGGGGCGTGCGGCGCGGCGGCCCTCATGAGCGAAACGGCGCTCCTCCCAAACGCGCATGAGATCTTTGTAATGGACGATGCCGATGACTTGTTCGGCGCGGTCTTCATAAACGGGGACGCGAGTATATTTGTGCTCGGCCATGAGGTTGAGTACGGTGTCGAGGTCGGCATCGACGGAGAGCGAGACGATGTTGTGGCGGGGCGTCATGATTTCGCGCGCGGAGTAACCGGAGAGCTCGATCAGACGTTGGATTGCGTGCTGCTCGAACTGTTGCAGGTGACCTTCGTGGCGGCTGGATTGAATGATGTATTTGAGCTCTTCCGGGGTGTGGCCTCCGCGCTCATGTGCGCCAGTGCGACCGAGCAGACGGAGTATTAAGGCGGATGAGCGCTCGATGATAACGACGAACGGCTGCGAGAGGCGATAGAACACGAGCAATGCGGGGGCGACGAGCACAGCCAGGCGATCCGCCCGCGTGATGGCAAGATTTTTAGGAACGACTTCACCGATAATGACGTGCGCGTAACTGATGAGGAGGAATGCGACAGCGAACCCGACGGCGTGAAGCAGGGCAGGCGACGCATAAACGTGGGCGGGCTGCAACGCGCTCCGCAGCAGGACGTAGAGAGTGTCTTCACCAGCCCAACCCAAACCCAAGCTGGCAAGCGTGATACCGACTTGCGTTACCGAGAGGAGGCGGCCTGGATTGGCGAGCAGAGTGAGGGCAACTTGTGCGCCGGTTTGGCCCTGCTCGGCCAGTTCGCGCAGGCGGGATTGGCGCACGGAGACGAGTGAGACCTCGGCTGCGGCGAAGAAGCCGTTCATGGCGAGGATTAAAACCAGAATGAGAAAACGTAATGCCATAAGGCAGAGTAAAATCGGTGCTTGTTAAACCGGCTGGTGCGCGTCGTCAACGTGAGCATAGCGGCGCTCGCATTGCTGATTGTGCTGGCGGTGTACTGGTACGCGATCCGGCCCCTGCCGAAGACCTCGGGTGAAATTACGGCTCCCATAGGCGCGCCTGCAATCGTAAAGCGCGATGCCAGAGGAGTTGCGCACATCGAAGCGACGTCATGGCAGGATGCCATTTTTCTGCAGGGCTATGTGACGGCTCAAGATCGATTGTGGCAGATGGATGGGCTGCGCCGTTACAGCGCGGGCGAGCTGGCGGAGGTTTTCGGACCGGCTATGCTGCCGGCTGACGAGCGATCGCGAAGGATGCGCATAAAGGCGATCGCAGAAGCGGATGCGCAACGCCTCAACGCCGAAGACCGCACGCTCCTGTTCGAGTATGCCCGGGGCGTGAACTGGTTTATTGAAACGCATCGCGGAGATTACTCGCTCGAGTTTTCGTTGCCGGGGCGAGCCTATGACCCGCGGCTGTGGACGGTTACAGATTCAATACTCGTAGGACTCGCAATGTTTCGCGATTTGACCGACCTTTCTAAATTCGAATTCGCGAAAGGCCGGCTCATAGCGGAAGCCGATCCCGCGCGTGTGCGGCTCCTTTTCCCGCCGGTCGCAGGCGAGTTCGTGAGCGTGGGATCGAACGCCTGGGTCGTTTCGGGCGCGCACACGGCGGATGGGAAACCGATGCTGGCCAACGATCCGCACCTGGTGTACTCGATTCCGGGAACGTGGCATTTGGTGCACTTGAAAGCTCCGGGTTTGAATGTTTCGGGCGCGGCTGTGCCGGGCGTACCTGGCGTGATTACGGGCCATAACGAGCAAATCGCATGGGGCGTGACGAACCTGGAAGCTGACGTTATGGATCTATACGCGGAGCAAATGGATGAGGGAACCGGTCGCTACTTGTTTCGCGGGAGAACGGAACAGGCGCAGCTTGACCGCGAAACAATTCGCGTCAAGGGAGGCAAGCCGGTTCAGGTGAACATCTGGGTGACGCGACATGGTCCGGCACTGGGGACGCAAGGGGGGAAGAGTTTTACGGCGCGATGGAGCGCCGCGGATGGCTTCGGGTTCGGGCTTTTCGATGTTGACCGCGCTCAGAACTGGAAGCAGTTTCGAAAAGCGGTTAGCAGCTACTGGGGGCCGCCGCAGAATTTCGTGTATGCGGATAGAGCTGGGAACATCGGGTATCAGGTTGGCGGGCGCGTGCCGGTCAGGCGCGGCTTCGATGGAGACGTGCCGCTCGATGGGGCCTCGGGGGCATTTGAATGGGACGGCTATATTCCGTTTGAACAGATGCCGAGGGAGTACAACCCGGCCGTTCGGGAATCATTGCGACGGCGAATCAGAATCCGTTTCCGCCGGATTTTGCTTATCACGTCGATGGGAATTTCGCGGATCGCTATCGCGTGCAGCAGATTCGCGCATTGCTGAGCGCGAAGCCGAAACTGGCCGTGAACGACATGCTTGCCGTTCAGAAGGACGTGTACTCGGCTTACGATTTCTTCCTGGCGCAGCAGGTGCTGCAGGCGTCGCGGAGAAGGCCACGGAACGGAGCAGATCGTGCGCGAGGCGGTGGACGTTCTAGCGCGCTGGAACGGGCAGATGGACAAGTACCAGGCCGCACCGAGGATCACGGAGTTACTGAGCCGCGAGTTAGGTCGCGAATTGGTTCGGCTGATTTTGAAACAACCTTTCCGAATGAACGTAGCAGAGATCGGCCCGCGACCCCGGCCGGAGATAATCGAAAAACTATTGCGCGACCGACCGAAAGGATGGGCCGCGAATGATGATTGGGACGGGCTGCTCGTTGATGCATTCGCACGCGCTCTACAGGCGGGGCGAAGGGAGCAGGGGAGTCTGGTTTCGAAATGGCGGTGGGGAAAAATGCTGCGCTGGAAGATCGAGCATCCCATCGGCCGGCAGTTGCCGCTTCTGGACCGATTTTTCGATATCGGCCCGGTTGAGATGAGCGGCTCAGGGACAACCGTGAAGCAGACGACAGCGGTTCTCGGCCCGTCCGAGCGCATGGTGGTCGATCTGGGCTATCTGGACAAATCCGTGCAGAATCTGATGGCCGGCGAATCGGGCGGGGTGGCGTCGGCGCATTATAAGGACCAGTGGCGCGCTTACTACATTGGAAAAAGTTTTCCAATGCAGTATGAGCATGTGGATGCGAAGCAGGCATTGCGGGTTAAACCGGAGAAGTGAGCGCGATCTATACAATTGGGCATTCGACCCGCTCGCCTGGTGAATTTCTTGCCATTCTTAAGGCGTTTGCGATTGAGCAGGTAGCCGATATCAGAACTGTTCCGCGCTCGCGCCGCAATCCGCAATACGAGCAGGAAGCGCTGAAGCGTTTCCTGGCGGATCATAGCATCGGCTACGTTCATTTGCGCGAGCTGGGAGGCTTGCGGCGGCCCAGGAAGGATTCGCAAAATATGGGGTGGGTGAACGAGTCGTTTCGCGGGTACGCGGATTACATGCAGACGCCGGAATTCGCGGGAGCGATTGACGATCTGATTTCGCGCGCGGCCGGGAATCGGACAGCCATCATGTGCGCGGAAGCGGTTCCCTGGCGCTGCCACCGGTCACTTGGTAGGCGATGCTCTCGTGGTGCGAGGAATCGAAGTCGAGGACATTATGTCGGAAAAGAGCAGTAAACCTCATCGCTTAACGGCTTGGGCGCGCGTGGATGGCCTGAGGGTGACTTACCCGAAAGCAGAGTGATGAAATAGGTGGATATGAGAGTTCAAGCATTACTTGTCTGCGGTACTCGCGCTTACCGGCGCATTGGCAATCGCGGCACCGACGCCGCCAACGCTGCGGCTCGGAAATGATGTTCAGCCCGAGCACATGTGGCTCGATCTGACCCTTTCGCCGGAGAAGACCGATTTTTCCGGGAAGGTTGAGGCGGACCTGCGAATCAACAACGCGGTCGATCACTTCTGGTTAAATGCCTCGGAGCTAACCGTCAGTGAAGCAAAGCTTGTCGAGAATGGAAAGACTTTACAAGCGCAAATTCTTCCCGGAGGCGAAGATTTCGTCGGGTTTCAGTTCCCTTCGACCTTGCAGCCCGGTAAGGCGCGGCTGAGCGTAACGTTCACCGGAAAGGTGAATTTGCGTTCGAGCGAAGGCGTTTTCCAAAGCAAGCGGGATCAGGACACTTATCTTTTCACCCAGTTTGAAGCGATCAGCGCTCGGCGTGCGTTCCCTTGCTTCGATGAGCCGGATTTCAAAATTCCGTGGCAATTGACGCTGCACGTGCCGCAGAACGAGGTAGCGGTAGCGAACACTAAGGTTGAAAAAGAGACGCCGGAATCGGGCGGGATGAAGGCGGTGCGATTTACCGAGACTAAGCCGCTGCCGAGTTATTTGATCGCTTTCGGGGTCGGGCCCCTCGAGTTCGTGGACGCCGGAACCGCTGGGAGCAGGCACGTACCCGTGAGGATTGTGGTACCGCGCGGAGATAAGGCGCGCGCGAAGTATGCAGCGAGCGTCTCGGCTGAGATTCTAACGCGCGAGGAAAAGTATTTCGGGATTCCGTATCCGTACGACAAGGCGGACCAGCTTGCGATACCGCTGTCGTTCGGCGGGGCGATGGAGAACCCGGGCCTGGTGACATACGACGCGGATATTATTTTGTCGCCGCCCGGCGAAGATACGGTGAGGCATCAGCGCCAGTACGCGTCGATCGCGGCGCACGAGCTTGCGCATCAGTGGACCGGAGACATGGTGACGATGAAATGGTGGAACGACGTGTGGCTGAACGAGTCGTTCGCGACGTGGATGTCGGCCAAGCTGATCGCCGAATGGAAACCGGAATGGCACACGCGGGCAGAGGACCAAGGTGCGCGCCTATTTGCGATCAATGCGGATACGAAGACGACCGCGCGGCGAATTAATCAGCCGGTCGAAAGCAAGAGCGATATCGGCAATGCTTTCGACGGGATTACGTACCAGAAGGGCGGCGCGGTTCTAGCGATGTTTGAGAACGCCGTGGGACCGCGGAATTTCCAGCGCGTCATGCACGACTATTTGCAGGCACACATGTTCGGCAACGCCACCGCTGAGGACTTTTTATCGCAACTTGGGCGGACCACCAAGCCCGAATACGCGACCGCCTTTGCCACATTTTTGAATCAGACCGGTGTGCCGGAAGTGAAGGCGCGCGTCCAGTGCGCGCAGGGAGGCAAAGCCACGATCGAAGTAGAGCAGCAGCGTCTTTTGCCGACGGGATCGAGCGGTGATGTAAATCGCACGTGGGGCGTTCCGATCTGCGTTTCGTATTCGGAGGAGAACGGACGAAAACAGACCTGCCAACTCGTGACCCAGCAAACGGGCACTGTCACGCTACCGGATAACGGCTGCCCGGCTTGGTACTTGGCGAACGCGAACGAAATCGGTTACTACACGGTTCAGTATGAGCGGGAATCGGTGAGTAAGCTGCTAGATCATAGCGAGGATTTGACGCTGGCGGAGGAAGTAGGGGTGCTTGGCGATTTGCACACTCTAGCCAACACCAGCCAGATGCCGTGGGATCAGGTGCTTGCGGTCCCCCCGAAGCTGAAAAACGACAAGCGGCCGCAAATCACGCGTGCTGCGCTCGATTTGGCGCGCGTTCCTCAGGAGTACCTGGATGCAAGTCTGATGGACAAGTATGCCAGTTATGTCGAGGACACTTTTGGCGAACAAGCACGTGAGCTTGGGTGGGAGGATAAGCCAGGCGACACGCCCGATCAACGGCTATTGCGCCCCGAGCTGGTTGGGTTCGTGGCGCGATGGGGAAAAGATCCGCAGCTCATTGCGGAAGCAACACGCATTGCCAATGCGTGGCTCGAGAATCACAAGGCCGCGACGCCGGATGTTGCCGGGAGCGTTTTGGCTATCGCGGCGAGGAACGGCGACTCCACATTTTACGAAAAGGTAGTGACAGCCGCCAAATCAGCGCAGGATCCGTACTTCAAACCGATGCTGATTGGGGCACTGGGAGATTTCTCAAATCCCGAACTGTTGAAGCGGAGTCTGGCGATGGCTTTCAATGGGACATTCGATATTCGGCTTTCGGGGCGCATGATTTTCGGAATTGCAAACACGCCCAGTGGCGCGAAGCTGGCGTACGCCTACGTCAGGGAACACTATGACGAAATCAAAGCAAAGCTGCCTCGGGCGGTAAACACGGACTACGCTGCGTATTTACCGATGATAGCGGCGGCTTCGGCTTGCAGCGACTCGGCACAAAGCGAGGTGAGGACGTTCTTCGAGGCGCGGATGAAGGACGTGATTGGTGGACCGCGCAACCTCGAGAACGCCTTAGAGCAGATTCATCTCTGCACAGCGGCGAAACCGGGCGCTGAGGAGCAGATCGCAAAATTTCTCTCCGGTTATCAGGCGAAAAGCGCGGCGGCGGGAGGGCGCTAGGACATATGGCGACGACGGCGGTCCCCATAACGCTCGAGGAGTACATGAGTACTTCCTACTCGCCCGATTGCGAATATATCGATGGCGAGGTAGTGGAGCGGAATGTGGGAAAAGGGAAGCACGCGTATACACAGAGCAAGTTACTTGTAAAGCTTACAGCCCAAAATGGGGGCAAGGGGCTTATTGTCCTGGTGGAGCAACGCACGAAGGTTTCGCCGACGCGCGTGCGCATCCCTGATGTTTGTGTCGTGGCAGAACTCGAAGAAGTAATCAGCAAGCCGCCGCTGCTCTGCGTTGAAGTTCTTTCGCCTGACGACCGTTGGAGCAGGGTAATCGCTTCGCTTAGCGATTATCAGTCGATGGGCGTCCCGTGTATATGGGTGATCGATCCATACGGAATGAAGGCCTGGATCTTCGAATCGGAAAAGGGGCCGATGGAAGTACAGGACGGAAAACTAACGGCTCAGTCACTCGCTGTAGAGATCGAGCTTGCCGACGTGCTGCCGTGATTTGTGAAAGAAGGAAAAAAGCGAAATGCCAAAACAAGAAGAACACGATAAGCCAGAGAATCTGGTCGAGAGCCCGGGTGAGGCCGAGCGCACCGCGAGAACTTTGGAAGATGCCGCGGATTCGAACGCGACCTTAGAGGGTTACTACTCGATTAACGAAACGCCGCCGCCCGAAGAAGTGCGGGAGCAAGTCGATCACGAGCGCGTGAAAAAGGAGTAGCCGGCTGTGCTGGGCTCGACGGTTCCGTCCCGGTTCAGCAGATAACGGTTTCCGCGCCACTCAATTGAGTTGCCGAAGAACCCGGCGATCCAAAACCCGAACGCCAGGAAATCCTGCAGCGGAAGTAGATGCCAGGGCACACAGGCGCGGAGCACGCGTTTAGAAACAGCCCATGCCGCAGTGGAGCGAAAGAGAAGCGTGATGGGAAGCAGGGGCCAGACTCTGGGGTGTGCGAGGCACGCCAGCGCCGCTAACGGAAGCGGATGAGTGAAGACCTGCCCCACGTATGCCCAGGGACGTGAGCGGCGGGTGGTTCTGACCCAACGCAAGCGGTGGGAAAAGTTCTGACGGCGGGTTTCGCTGCCGATGCGATGCTCGACGACATAAGAGGAGAGGCTAACCGCGTGCCCTAGCTGTGCGGCAAGCCTCCCTAGCATGAAGTCTTCCGAGCTAAGGTAATCTTTTACCCGCTCGAGGCCGCCTATCGCGAGCAGAACGTCTTTTCGGGCGACGATTGTGGGCCCCACGGCGAAATTCATGCCCTCAATCATCACAGCGGTCAGCACACCTGCGTGAAAATCCGAGTTCATGCCCACCGCTTCAAGGCGCGACCAGAGGCTGTTGCCGGCGATTGCGCGATAGGGATAGGTCACAAGCCCGGCGCGCTGGCTGTGAAATTCAGCGGCAATCGCGCGGCAGAAGTCATTTCCGACCCGAATGTCGCTGTCGCTCATCACGATTACGTCATACTTGGCCTGGTTGAACATGCACTGGAGGCTGAAGACTTTGGCATGTGGATAGAGCGGCTCGCCCGTGATCACCAATTTCGAGTCGACGTTGGGATACTCAGGCGCAATCCGGCGCACGATAACGGCCGCCGGATCGGACGCGTGCCGAACGGCAAATAACAGTTCGTACTTCGAATAGTCCTGTTCAAAGAAGCTTCGCAGATTAGCTTCGAGCCCGTCATCACACCCGGCCAGAGGCTTCAGAATGCTCATGGGCAGGGATTCATCTGGGGAGGGCTTGCGGGTGTTGCGAACGTGGATTAGAGCCGCAACGATCACGAGCAGGCAATAGACCAATGATCCACAAACCAGGACAGTCAGAACGGCGATGAGCATCACTCGCTCACCGCTTTGGTTGCGATCAGCTGCTGGATGCTTGCGAGAAAGTCGTCGATAGACTTAGCTCCTTCATCACCATGTTTGCGGTTGCGAACGGAAACGTGACCGGATTGAGCCTCGCGATCGCCGATGACCAACATAAAGGGGATCTTTTGGAGCTGAGCTTCCCGAATCTTGAGATTCACCTTTTCGTTGCGGTCGTCGAGGTGGACGCGGATACCGGCTCCGGCGAGTTTTTCCTGCACTTGTCTCGCATACGGAATCTGCCGGTCAGTGATGGGCAGCAAAATGGCTTGCACTGGGGCGAGCCAGACGGGAAATGCGCCTGCGTAGTGCTCGATCAAGATGCCGAAAAAACGCTCGATGGAGCCGTACAGCGCGCGGTGTACCATCAACGGCTGATGCGATTTGCCATCTTCGGCGATGTATTCGAGACCGAAACGGCGCGGTAATGTGAAATCAAACTGTACGGTAGAGAGCTGCCACAAACGTCCGATTGCGTCGACCAGTTTCACATCGATTTTTGGACCGTAGAACGCTGCTTCGTCAGGCGATATTTTCACTTTTAGGTTGAGGCGCTCGGCGGCACGCTTCAGCGCGTTTTCGCCAAGCTCCCACTCTTCACGCGAGCCGTCGTACTTACCGCTCGCTCCACCGTCCCAAGTCGAAAGCTCCGCTTCATACTCGGTAAACCCAAAAGTTTGGAGAGTATCGATGGCGAATTGCAAACAGCTCACGACCTCATCTTCGATTTGCTCGGGAGTGCAGAAGATATGCGCGTCATCTTGGGTAAACCCGCGAACCCGAAACAGCCCATGCATGACGCCGGACCGCTCATAACGGTAGACGGTGCCGAGCTCGCCCAGGCGTACAGGCAGATCACGGTAGCTGTGTAGGCGATCGCGATAGATGAGGATATGAAACGGGCAGTTCATGGGCTTGAGTTGGTATTCGGCGTCCTCCAGCTCCATGCGCTTAAACATGTTTTCGGAGTAAAAGTTGTAATGCCCCGAGGTCTTCCAGAGATCGCTGCGCGCAACATGCGGCGTGTAGACGAGCGAGTAACCGCGCTTCAGGTACTCATCGCGCATCCAGTCTTCGATGATCTTTCGGATGGCGCCGCCTTTGGGATGAAAGAAGATGAGACCCGGGCCAGCAAGCTCCTGAATGCTGAACAGATCGAGCTCCTGACCCAACTTGCGGTGATCGCGTTTCTTGGCCTCTTCGAGCTGATGCAGGTAGGCATCGAGTTCTTTTTGCGTGAAGAAGGCTGTGCCGTAGATGCGCTGGAGCTGCGGATTCTTTTCGTCCCCTTTCCAGTACGCGCCTGAGACGGACAGCAGCTTGAACGCTTTCAGTTTTTCCGTAGACGGGACGTGGGGACCGCGGCAGAAATCGATGAAATTGGGTCCGAGCGTGTACTCCGTGAAGATGTCGCCGGCGCGCTCCTCGATCAATTCGCGCTTCATCCAATCGTCTCGGTACTTTTCGAGACCGTCCTGCTTACGGGTGAGCTTGCGCTCGAACGGCAGATTTTTCGCTTGCAGCTCACGCATGCGCGCTTCGATCTTCTCGAGATCGTCGGGCGTGAACTTGGTCTCGCGTTGAAAATCGTAATAGAAGCCGGTGTCCGTTGGAGGGCCGATGCCAAGCTTGGTTTCCGGAAAAAGCTCGAGCACAGCCGCGGCTAAGAGGTGGGCGGTTGAGTGGCGATAAACCTGGAGCGCCTCCGGATTCTTTGGGGTCAAGATTTGCACTTGGGCATCGTTTTCGAGGGGGCGGGTGAGATCGAACAACTCGCCGTTCACCCGCGCCACGATCGCATCCGCTGCGAGCCGGGGGCTAATCGAAGCGGCGATGTCGATGGGCCGGGTGGCTGTCGGGACGGTTTGTTCACTGCCACTGGGCAGAGTGATGGATAAGGTGCTCACGCCTAGGGGTTACTTTGAGGGTAACAAACGCGCTAAAGCAGGGCGCGTCAAGCAAATAGCTGCCGCCGAACACTCGCTCGATCGAAAAATCCAGTTTTGTGAATAGGCGGGCAGCATACCGGATTGCACAGTCAGGATCGTTGCGGGGCTGGACAAAATTTTCGGTAACAAAGGGAGGAGTCTGGCCGTTGTACGGGTTTGCGAAATTGAGATCCGGCCACGGCAGCGCACTGAGGGCGGTTGCCAGTACCGTTTGTGTAGCCCTCATAGAAGATGCCGTAACCAGCACGTAGAGTTGTCTTGCCCCTTCCTGTCGAATCCCACGCCAAGCCTACACGGGCATGAATTCGTGATATTCGATATGCGCGATTCCAGGCGGCACGCCGGGATCACCCGGGAACGGCAGACCACGGGGAGCATCAGGCATCACCATCGATTGCTGTCCCGGCGCCCACGCGTTCATGCGATTCCGAACGTCGGTGTATGGGTGTTGACCTCATACCGCAGGCCGTAGTTGAGCGTCAGGCGCGGAGTGGCACCGAATTCCTCTTGCTCGTATCCCGCGACTATCCATCTGCGCAACCCTCGATTGAAATCTCCTCCTCCCACATTCCGCAGGAGCGTTCGAGGTCAAAATTCTAAACTCACTGACAGCATCGACCGGGATGCGCAAGACGAAGCCGCTATTCACGCTGTCAACGTTAATTGCGCCGTCCAGCAGATAATTGTTCGATTCGGGACGTTCTCCGTTGACGGTATAAGCCTGTCCGCTGCGCAGAATACCGCCTGCTTCGGACAGTCCGAAAGTCATCGGTGCTACTCCGGGCTGCAACAGACCAAGCTGCATCAAATCACGGTCGTTCAATGGCAGATTTGTGGCTTCTCTCGAAGAGACTACGTTGCCGAGAGTGGAGCTGAGGTCGACCGTCGCGATGCTGGCCCCAACATTTAGCTGGGTGCTGCGGGAGGCGACTTGGAGCGTGACGGGGAAGTTGACGGTTCGATTCACGTCGACGCGGAACCAGACGAATCATAGGTGCCGAACCCTGGAGCGTTGATATGCAGGTCGTAGTCACCTACAGGCAGATAGCCAAAATGAAAGCTTCCGTCTCGTTCCGAGTGCTGGCTGGCAATGAGCCCGGTGTGGAGATTTCGCGGGGAGACTTGGGCATTGGGAACGCTGGCCCCCGACGGGTCGGTGATTTGTCCTTCGATAATGCCGGTTGGATCCTGAGCGGCGAGGCCCAAAGTGAAACCAGCCAACGACAGAAGAGCGAAGAGGTTAACCTGTAATCCTCATCAATTCTGACTAAGATAACAGGGGCAAACTCTCGGCCGGTGAAGCTAAGAAAGGAGCGCAACGGAACCGCCTTCGAGAGCGTTTTAAGAATGTGCGGATGCTGCGTGCCGTAATCGTTGTGAGCTGGCTTGCGGTGATAGCCCTAACCGGTACGCCACAAGCGGCAAGTCTGAACGCGGGTCAGCAGGCGAGTTGTGTGCTCGACGGGATCGTCAAGGACGCGAGCACGGGCGAAGGGCTGCGGAAAGTGACTGTTCGCTTGACGCCGCGATCGAGGTCGGAGGCCGGATACCAGGACACGTCCGATGTATCGGGCCGGTTTCACTTCGAAGGCGTTCGAGCGGATGACTACGAATTGACGGGTCAACACCCCGGTTATTCGGAGGGAATCTTGGGGGCTGGCGAACCCGGCGGGTCAGGCGTTATTTTGCACTTAGTCGCGGGGATTCAGCTAGCGGCTCTAGAACTGAAGCTGTTCCGCCATTCGAGCGTGAGCGGCAAGGTTCTGGATGAAAACGGGCAGCCGCTCTTGGGAGTGCTTGTCCAGGCGGTCAGGCAGCAGTGGTTTCGCGGACACAAGGCATACTTTACGCCCTCGCAAGCTTCAACCAACGATATGGGGGAATACCGGATGAGCGGTTTGGAGCCGGGCCGCTATTACCTGTACGCTTCGGGTCCCGACGAGGGGTTTGTAGAGGAGCAGGGCAAACCTGAGAAACGCATGCTGCCTGTGTTTTATCCCGGTTTGCAAACGCTTGAAGACGCAACGCCGTTTGAGCTGCATGCGGCTGAGGATTTAGCTGGAATCGATTTTCGGCTTCGGGCAGCGGCTGTGTTCCATATACGGGGCCGAGTTGATTTCAGCGCGAGCGCAGATAAGCCCGAAGATCTGATGGTTAATGCCAGAAAACCCGGGATGCCACCTGAACTCGCAGATATGGAGGGCGACATCAAGCTAGACGGGTCTTTCGACATAACCGGCGTTCCGCCTGGCGATTACGAGGTAGGGATTTCAAACCGCGTTAGTCATCAGCTCGGAACGGTGCATCTGGAGGTCCGCGCGAATGATGTGAATGGAGTTGTCATTGTTGTGCTGAGGGGATCGGAGGTAAAGGGGAAGATTCAGTTTGCAGGGCGGGATACCGGGGACGCTTCTTCAATGAGCATCAGCTTGGGAGAACCTGGAGGGGATTTGCATCATCGCGCCTATTTCGGGACGGTGAGTCGGGACGGGGCGTTCACGATTCGAGATGTACCGCCGGGCCAGTACGTCGTGGGCGTATTTGGTGAGGATCAAACAGAGTACGTGAAATCCGTTCAGTATGCGCAAGAGGAGGTTCTTGGAGTACCGATCGATCTCTCAGGAGGAGTTGCTGGAGACCTCATAATCTCAATTAGTAAAGGCGCAGGGCAGGTAGGAGGAAGCGTACGATGGCCAGGCCAAGGTGAGCCGGGTTCACAGCAGGAGCTGAGGCGCGGCGCGGATGTGGTGCTGGTTTCAGAACGCGTCCGGTTGGACGGCTGGGCCGTGCAGTTTGCCTCAATCGACCAAGACGGCCAGTTCTCGTTCAAGAGCGTGCCGCCTGGCAAGTACTACGGATTCGCGGCAGAGAACGTGGAAGGGGGGCTTTGGGAAAACAGAGATTTCATCGCGAAGCTTCAAGACAAGGGAGTGGAAGTGATCGTGCCCGAGAACGGCAACGTGCAGGTTCAAATTCCAGTGTTGGCGGCCGAAGATGTTCGCCAAGCAATGAACAGCCTTGGGTTATGAGACTGCCGGCATACTCGCGCGTTTTGCTTCTGGTTTTTCCGGCAGTTCTTTTCGGAGTTGAGCAGGAAAACTGCGCTCTTCGAGGCACGGTTTTGGATGGTCTGAGTGGTCGAGCGTTAGCTGGGATCCAGGTATTCGCTCATACGGAAAATTCGGCCGTTCCGGTACGCCGTATGTCGAATGCGGCAGGAATGTTTTGCTTTGAACGTTTGATGCCGGGCGACTATGGAATCACAGCGAAGGGCGTCGGTTATCTCGACGCGAGATATGGGGAGAAACGGCCCGACGGCGCAGGGTTGATCTTGCGATTGAGCGCGGAACAGTCCCAAAATCCTTTGACACTGAAGATGACGCCGCAATCCGTTATCACCGGCAAATTGTTGGACGGCGAGGGAGATCCGATCGACCGTGGCCAGGTGAAGCTGCTCAGGCGCAGTTGGGCCGACGGCAAGGTTCAACCGTCGCAAGTGAATCAGACGCGAAGCGACGAGGAGGGTCGATTTCGGTTGTCTCAGATAGCTCCAGGCACGTATTATATGAGCGCCGAAGCGTATGCTGAAGGGCACCCGATGCGGAGGGATTTCCTGGACGAGAAAGGACGCCCACTCCAGGAGCAAACGGTCGAGACATATTACAGGC
Source organism: uncultured Acidobacteriaceae bacterium (assembly GCA_963803455.1). Taxonomy (GTDB): domain Bacteria; phylum Acidobacteriota; class Terriglobia; order Bryobacterales; family Bryobacteraceae; genus Bog-105. Next base: position 961,036 of record CAWDMK010000001.1, read on the forward strand.
AATCGCTCTGGTTCGAAGGAGCGACTCCCATTGCCTTGAAAGCGGGGCAGGAGATCGACGGTCTGACTCTTACGCTCGAAAAGGCGGGGGTCCACCACCTGAGCGGGACTGTCGCTCCTGCGCTACTCCGCGGAGGAGCACATTCGGTGTTGATCCTGGATCTGAGCGGGACCAGGCGGGCTGCGGCGGATGAGCCGATCGATAAAGACGGCACCTTCCGGGCTGTAAGCCTGCCCCCGGCGCGGTATTTACTCATAGTTGCACCGTTTGAGAACTCAACTGAGATCCGGAAGGAGGTCGATCTTACTCAGGGCGACGTAGATGGCGTGGTTCTCGAGCCGGTCGAGTTGCTTACGCTCGATGCAGAACTACGAGTTGAGGGGACGAGCGCAATTTCAAAGCGTGGCATCGTCCGTCGATTGTTTCTGTTCAGCCGAGGAATGAATCGGGGCGATACGGGTGAACTTGATCGCGCTGGAAGGTGCAAATTCGAAGGAATCCGTCCAGATACTTATTCAGTCGCCATCGATCCAGAGGCGCCCTATTACGTGAAGCGCATCCTCATTGATGGAGAGGCGCAGGCGGGAACGACGCTCGATCTCAGGAATCGCAAGGCTAAGAGGTTTGAGGTGATTCTGAGTCCTCGGGTAGCAGCAATTCAGGGCCGTGTATCGGTTAACGGCCAGTTACATACCGGAGTCACGATCCTGCTCGAGTCTGAAACAGATCCGAGCGAGTCCAAATCGCAAGTCGCCGGGCCGAACGGCGAGTTCGGATGGAAGTCGCTGGCCCCGGGTAAGTACCGTCTGTATGCCTTCGAAGACTTTGATATCGAAGCATGGAATGATCCCGAATTGAGGCGCATTCTTGCTCCGAAAGCGGTGGCGGTGCAGTTAGGAGAAGGCCAAACGCTTACGACCGAAGTTCCGCTCATCTCAGCGAGCGAGTTCGAAGATGTCGTGCGGAAGGCTGGCCTGTAGCTGACCTCCTGCGGTTGTTAGACTGGAGATACTTTTCTGCGTGAGCACTTCCACGGTAACCTCTGGCTTTGATGAACCTGCTCTGCTCGCCAGGGCCAAAGCGGGGGATGCTGCGGCCTTTTCGGAGCTGGTCAAACAGTACGACCGGCGTATCTTTCGCATGGCGAAGCAGATCACGCAAAATGACGAGGATGCCGAGGATGTGCTGCAAGAGACATTTCTCAAAGCGTACTCGCATCTTGCTGATTTCCAAGGTAATTCCAAGTTTTATACCTGGTTGGTCAGGATCGCTGTTAACGAAGCTTTAATGAAGCTGCGGAGGCGGCGTTCGGACCGCACCGTGCCGCTCGACGAACCGGTCGATACCGGCGAAGACGAGCTGGTGCGCGAGATCGCTGTCTGGGAGGAAAACCCGGAGCAGAAGTATTCACGCGAGGAGCTCGGGCAACTGTTGGATGAAGCGGTTGAAAGTTTAAAGCCAGCTTATCGCACCGTTTTCGTTTTGAGAGACATCGAAGAACTGTCGATTGAGGAGACGGCTGAGGCGCTGAATTTGTCGATTTCGGCGGTGAAGAGCCGGTTATTGCGCGCCAGATTACAGCTTCGCGAGAAACTTACAAGGCTATTCAAACGAAAGGGGGATGACGCATTTGGTTACCTGTAAGGATTTTCTGCAGGAGCTGAACGACTTCCTCGATGAAAGGCTCGACCCGAATCTTCGGAAAGAGCTCGAAAGACACGTGAGCGAGTGCCCCAACTGCTGGGTGCTGTGCGACACAACCGAGAAGACGCTGAAAGTTTTCAAGGGAATGGAGCCGCAGCAGGTGCCGCCTGAGATACACGCGAGGCTCCTCGAAGCACTTGAAAGGAAAATGCAGGCTAAAGCATGCGGAGCGTGAAAAAGGCCGACGCTTAAGGCTGCGGGCTGCGGTTGAAGATCTCGTTAAAGCGTTTTTTCTGCTGATCAGTCAGAACGTCGAGAATACGCTGCTTGCCGTGTTCGGCGACGTCTTCGCGCTGTTCTTCGATGTTCTGGTAGTACTTGGCGTAGTCGTCCAGCTCTTTTGTGACGGTCTTTTCCTGTTCGGGCGTGAGGTTCAGCTCGGCTTTTAAGCGCGTCAGCCCGAGATGCCGGGCCGCCTCGATCGGCTGCTGTTGCGGGGGCGGAAACAACTTCGAGTGCAGATAGCCCCGGGTTACGGCTGAGCCGACCGCCGCGCCGCACAGAAAAATGACCGCGACGATGGCGAGGACTTTCGGATTGGACCATCCCGCGTCGTTATGCCGAATCATGGACCGTCGCCCTGATGTTGCAGGTGTAGCTATTGTGAAGATCCTTGTGAAGAGGCGAAATTGACCAGGACAGCATCCCGCTGTTGATCCTGGTTGCCGAAGCACGGCGCGTCACCAGTCGTTTGCTGAGCGATGATATTTGTCCCGCCCAGGTGTCCATCGCGCGCTTCCAAAGTGACAACATAGGAACCCAGCAGCGCGGCGATCGCGAGCGAGGTGTAAGCAAGCCGCTTGCCGAATGGAGAGTAGATAAAAACCGACCAGATGGAATCCTTCGTGCATTCTTCAATCCGCTGCATCACGCGCGCGTAGAAGCCCGCAGCAGGCTCGATGTCCGGCTGAGACGCTCGTAGGGAGCGGAAGAGCGTCGATTGCGCCTTAATCAAGGCGATTTCCGAGGAACACTCCGCGCAAGACTCCAAGTGTTTTGCTATTCCACTGACGATCATTTTTTTCGCGCAGGCACGCGCGTCGCACGCGCATCCGCAGTCAGTAGATCTTCCAATTGATCCCGAATAAACTCGTGCATGTTTTCCCTCAAAAGACATCCGAACAGTGTCGCGGATCTTATCGCCCGCTTCTACTCAACTCTACACCCGGTTCGCGCGGCCGGAATCACATCTTTCGCTCCCGGCCGACCAGCCCGAAAGCGCCGGTCGCCTCACGGACTTGGCGGCGCTAGCGGCGCCTTTTCCAGCCTCCGCGCAGCCTTGATCAATTTTTGGCGCGCCCGAAAGAGCTTCACTTTGATCGTGTTTTCGTTCATCCCGGTCATTTGCGATAACTCCTCTACAGAGTGGCCCTCGACCTCTTTCAATAAAATGAGCGACCGGTCTTCTTCCGAGATTTTAGAGAGCAGCTTCACGGCCAGATCATGCTGCGCAAGCCGCCGGTCAACGGCCGGGGCGTGGTCCGTTGCGGGCTCTGAATTCTCCATCCGCAGCGATTCGTCCGCCGAAAAATCGCTCTCATACACCAGTTTCCGAACCCTCTTTTTCCGCAGGTAGTCGTAGCATTCGTTGACCGTGATCTTATAAATCCAGGTCAGAAGCGAACTGCGGAAATCAAAATTTTTGATAGAGAAATAAATCTTTGCAAAGACCTGCTGCGCGATGTCTTCGGCGTCATTACGGTTGCGCAGAATGCCGTAAATGATCGAGAACACCTTCGCCTGATAGCGCTCGACGATTTCACGGAACGCCAGCTCGTCTTGCGCCTGTATTCTCCGGACTAGCGCCGCCTCTTCGGTGGTTCGATGATCCAATTTGGTCTTCGCTCGGGTTGCTTCACCCGTGGCCACCGGGAAGGGAAGAGTAGCGCTCAGCCCGTTCATACAATCGTCCCGACGTGCTGCAGTTTGAAGCGGTTACAGAATCTTGGGTGGCCTACTACGCAGCAACAGCGTCTATTATGCCGCAACCTAGGATTTGGTTGTACACTAGAATTTAAGCCACAGCTTCTAAGGAGAAATTTGGAATGATTCAGCTAACAGAAACGGCCGTCAATAAGGTAAGCGAGATCTTGCAGATGCAGGATCCGAAACCGGCCGGGCTGCGGATTGCCGTGGTGGGCGGCGGTTGCTCGGGATTCAGCTATTCGATGGCCTTCGAGAACCAGCCGAACATGCTGGACAAGACCTACAATTTTGGCGATTTGAAGGTCTTCGTCGACCAGGCGAGCCTGCTGTATCTGGACGGAGCCGAAGTCGATTATGTCGAGACGCTCGAAGGTTCGGGTTTTAAGTTCAACAACCCGCAGGTGAAATCGACCTGCGGTTGCGGCAGTTCTTTTAGCGCGTAACGCCGCGCACAGCTATACTTTCTCGAAAAGGCCGAGGGAGGCCAAGCGCTCCTTCGGCCTTTCTTCTTTACACGGCATGCGTTCTGATTTACTGACAGAAGCTTCTAATCCCGCATCCGCTCGAATCGACACGCTATCGACGGTAGAGATGCTGCAGGTCATCAGTGAAGCGGATCAGGAGGTTGCGCGAGCCGTTGCGCGCGAGATACCTCACATCGCTGAAGCGGTAGATGGGGTCGTCGAGCGGATCGAGAGCGGTGGTCGGCTGTTTTATCTCGGAGCGGGCACTTCAGGCCGGCTGGGCGTGCTGGACGCATCGGAGTGTCCCCCGACCTTCAACACGCCTCCCGAACTGGTGCAGGGAGTCATTGCGGGTGGCGAGCGCGCGTTGCGGCATTCCGATTGAAAAAGCCGAAGACGATCCGGAGCAAGGGAAGCGAGATTTAGAGGAAAGAGGATTCAGTCCCAGCGATGCGTTGGTAGGAATAGCAGCAAGCGGGCGAACGCCATACGTTATTGGCGGTTTGAAGCATGCGCGGTCGCTCGGGGCGCTGACCATTGGCCTAAGCTGCACGCCGGATTCTCGAGGTGGCGCAGGATATCAGAGATTGCGATCCGTCCCCTCACCGGTCCCGAAATGATTGCCGGCTCGACCAGATTGCGCGCGGGGACGGCTACGAAATTGGTGCTGAATATGCTAAGCACCGGTGTCATGATTCGTTTGGGCTATGTATACGGCAATCTGATGGTGAACGTTCAGCCGACGAACGAGAAACTAACTGACCGCGCGCGACGTATTATTTCAGCTATAACGGGCGTGAGTTATGACGAAGCCGCGCGGCTGCTCCGTGAGGCCGGCTCGGTGCGTACGGCTATCGTAATGCAAAAGCGCAAATGTCGCGCGCGGAAGCCGAGAGGAAATTGGCCGCGGCGAAGGGCCGTCTGCGGAGTGCGCTTGAAGAATGAACCGAAGCGGAACGGCAGCACGCCGAAAACGAGTAATGGATAAATTTAAGATCATCGGCGGAACGCCTTTGAGCGGAGAGATTGCCGTGAGCGGTTCAAAGAACTCTGCGTTGCCGGCGCTCGCCGCTTGCTTATTGACCGAATGAGCCGGTTACGCTGCACCGTATTCCGCAAGTAAAAGACATCTTCACAATGCAGAAGCTGTTGTCTCATACGGGAGCGCGGCTCTCAGATCACGACGGAAGCGTGTGCGTGGATGCATGCCGCTTGGAGCGCCCGGAGGCGCCTTACGACGTGGTCAAGACCATGCGTGCGTCCAGTTTGGTTTTGGGCCCGCTCGTGGCGCGAACTGGAAGGGCGCGGGTCTCGATGCCGGGGGGCTGCGCCATAGGCGCACGTCCGATTAATTTGCACGTTTCGGCATTAGAGCAGCTAGGCGCCTCCATTGATCAGGCGCATGGATATGTGGAGGCCCAAGCGCCTGGCGGGTTGCGGGGAGGACAGATTCATTTCGACCGCATCACCGTTACCGGTACCGAAGACGTGCTGATGGCCGCGGTGCTCGCGCGCGGGCGAAACCGTTATCCGAAATGCCGCGCGTGAGCCCGAGGTGAAGGATTTGGCAGAGTTGCTGACCAAGATGGGGGCGAAGATCGAAGGGGCGGGCACATCGATCATCAAAGTGACAGGGGTCGAGCGCCTGCACGGCGCTGAGCACACGATCATCGCGGACCGGATTGAAGCCGGGACTTTTTTAATCGCTGCGGCGGATTTCAAAAGGAGATGTGCTGGTCAGCGGTTGCGTACCCGAGCACTTCGCGGCGCTCACGATCAAGTTGAGGCAGGCCGGGGCTGAAGTAGATGAGACGCCCGAGGCGGTGCGTGTACGATGCTCGCGAAGGCCGAAGGCGACCGATGTAACGACCGAAGAGTATCCCGGGTTTGCCACCGATCTTCAAGCCCAGTACATGGCGTTAATGGCCATCGCAAGAGGCACCAGCGTCATGAGCGAAACCATTTTTGAGAACCGGTTCATGCATGCGCTCGAGTTGGCGCGCATGGGCGCGAACATTCGGATCGAAGGCCGGCAGGCGATCGTGACCGGCGAAGAACAGCTGACCGGAACGCAGGTAATTGCGTCCGATTTGCGCGGAAGCGCCGCGCTCGTGCTGGCTGCGCTGGTTGCGCGAGGCGAATCGACGATAGACAGGGTCTATCACATGGACCGCGGCTATGAGCGCATGCACGAGAAGCTTGCGGCTGTTGGAGCGAAAATTGAACGGATAGAGTAGGCGATGAGCACACCAGCGAAACATCACAGCGAAGGATTTCTGGCGCTCGTGAACGATGCGAAACAAGCGCATCCGCGAAATCGATATCGAAGAATACAAGCGGCTGCGAGAAGCCGGCGAAGCGGGCCAGCTCATCGATGTTCGCGAAGACAGCGAGTGGCAGAAGGCGCACGCGGCGGGCGCGATTCATCTGAGTAAAGGCGTCATTGAACGCGATATCGAGAAGACGATTCCGGATAAGAACGCCAAGCTCGTGCTGTACTGCGGCGGCGGATTCCGTTCCGCGCTGGCGACGGATAATCTGCAAAAAATGGGCTATACGAACGTGATTTCGCTCGACGGCGGATGGCGGGCGATTGAAGCTTCGGGCTTGCCGTTGGAGAAGGGCTAAGCCCCGAGCGCCAGCTCCGGAACCCGTTGGTTCATCCACGCGCCTGCGGACTCCCTTTCCTATTCTTCTCCCCAGATGTGGCTGCGTTGACGGATCATGGTCCCTGAAAGGACACTTCCGGGGCGACGGCAAGGGCCAGACCCATACCGTCGGCAACATCGTTGCGGTTGACCTTGTTTGCCGCCGCGAGACGCTCGAAAACGGTAAGGCCCACGGCATATGCGTCCGTCCACGATTGCCGATCGGCGGGATTGGGGCCTTGTGCGCCATACCGGGCGGCCGCCAGCGGTGGCCAATCGTGCGCTGGAAAGTGGTGCTCGCCTGCCCGGCATTAATTCGCGCCTGCCCCGCCGCCCGAAGCCGCTCGTTCTCTTCCTCAGCAATGCCGGCGTACTGCATCAAGCGACGCCTCTCCATCCCCCTCTTGAGAGCTCCAATCGGGTTGTGAACATCATCAAGCGGGTTGTTGATTCCTTGGGCCGGGGAATCGGATCCACTTAAGATGACCGTTGATACGGCCGCTAGAGATACATCAATTTGTTCATGATTTCTCAATTGTGGGTGATGCGCTTTGACGTCGTGATCTGATTCAGTAATTTGTTTAGTGTCATATTCTTTTTGCGCTACTCGCCGGTTCCGATGCACGCACGCTCGCGCCATGCAATCTGAGGTTCTTAGTCTTCTCCCCGCCGTCCGAGGCTTCGTTGACGGATCATAGTGCCTGCAACCACACTCCCCGGCGCATTCACAAAGAACTTCACTTGCTTCCCGTCGTCGACGGTGATCAGATTCCAGATCTCACCAACGTCGGTGAAGGTTGCCGAGAATGAGCAGTCCGGGTTTTGGGTATAGGGCCCGCTGTCGCTTATTGGCGGTGAAACAACAGCACCGCCGAAGTTCACGAACAGATGTCTCGCGACCGTACCCGAGGAAGCTTCCGGACTGCTCGGCGTAAAGGCGAAGGTGCCGGTACCGGAGAGCGGGTAGAAGTTGTTAGTCGTGAGCGAACCCAATTGCCCCACGTCGTTAAAACCTTCGACCGCGAGCCCGTAAACGCCCGAAGGTCTCGGGACTCCGGAGCAAGCGTTCTCGGCGTGGGCTACTGCCACCCGAGCGGGCAAAAAAGCCGCGATGAAGGCGATCGGGCCGATCGTCAGGACCAACGCATAAATTATTTTTCTCATGTTTGTCCGCCTCAGGCGCTGAACTCTACGGCACTACCGTGAACGTTCCGGAGCTTGTGGCCGTTCCTGCCGGGGTAGTGACCGTGATCTTTCCGGTCTTGACGCCCGTCGGAACGGTGGCCGTAATCTTAGAGCTGGAATTCACGGTGAAGGCGGTTGCCTTGACACCGCCGAACGTCACTTGCGATGCCTTGGTGAAGCCGCCGCCTGTGATGACAACGGAGTCACCCGCATCACCGCTCGTCGGAGTGAAACTGGTGATGCTCGGCAAGACGGCAAACGCCTGGTTGCTCTGCAGAATTCCCAAGCCCAGTCGTAACGCTCACAACGCCCGCGGTTGCTGTGCTGGGAACGGTGGCGGTCAGGTAGGTGTCGGAATCAACCGTAAAGCTGGCCGAAGCTCCGTTGAAAGAAACTGCCGTTGCGCTGGTAAACCCTTGCCCCAGGATGCCGATCGACGCGCCCACCGTGCCCCAAGTGGGCACCAAGCTAACAAACGGTTGGAACTCTGTGTCCAGGGTGTAGAAGGCGCCGCCATTGTATTTGCCCCCGGTTAAGGTATCACTGTACAGGTCACCGTTCGTGTGCTGGAACAAGGTGACTTGCGGATCAGCGCCGGTGGTGCTGTCAAAGTTGTAGAGAACGGAGAACGTGCCCGAGGGTGTGATCTTGTAAAGCGTTCCGTAATTCTTGCTCCCTCCCAGTGTCGTCGCGCCATAGAAGTTGCCGTCCGTCGCCTGGACTAGGCCGGCAGAGGGCTGTTTTCCATCGGTCGTTCCGTTAAACGTGTGCAGAACCGTGAGTTGGCCCTGGGGAGTGAGCTTGAAAATAACGCCATCGCCATTGGCATCGCCGCCTTGGGAGGTGGTTCCATAAAAATTGCCATCGCTGCCTTGAACCACAGGCGCCAGGGGCGCCGCCCCGTGAGTCTTGTCAAACTCGTACAGGAATGTGACGGTACCGGAGGGCGTCATTTTGAAGACGGTGCCGCAAGTGTAATAACCTCCGACGCAGGTGCTCGACAGGGTCTTGCCACCGACGTATGTGGTTCCGTAGAAGTTGCCATCGGATCCTAAAATGAGGGGAGCCTGCGGGTTGAAGCCGCCGGCAGTATACACAAATCTATGAAGTATGGTGTACGCGCCGGCCGGCGTGACCTTGTACACCACGCCGTCGTTGGTTCCATCGTTGCTGAAAGCGGTCGTTCCGTAAAAATTTCCGTCCCTGCCTTCCACTGGAGGCGCTTTCGGATAGAACCCATCCACGCATGGGTATTTGCACGTTCCAAAGTTGTACAGAGTCGTCAGGGCTCCGCTCGATGTAATCTTGAACACCGTCCCACCGGGCCTCCCACCGGGGACGGTGCCACCGCCATAAGCTGTGCCATAGAAGTCGCCGTCCGTTCCCAGCGTCAGGCCACTCTCAGGTTGGTTGCCTCCTGATGTGTAGCTGAAACTGTAGAGCACTGTGAGCGCGCCCGCGGGCGTGATCTTGAACACAGTGCCTGCAGGACTGGTGCCGCTGCCGCCGTTGGGAGTCGTGCTGTATAGGTTGCCGTCGCGCCCCTGCGCCAAAAGGCCCGTATAGACAGGGCCAGTCGGATAGCCGAAGTTGTAGAGCACGGAATAAGTCTGGGCATCCGCCGTAGTTGCGGCAGCCATGGCAAGCGCGAGCGTTGCGAATGCGAGCGTCATCGTGCGAAATGGTTTAGGTGTCTCGAAGACGCCGGAAGCCAAAAAAGTTGATTTCAATTTATGTCTCCAATTTTTGTTTATGTGATGCGATCTAGTTAGTGCGAAATATCTGGACGGGCACCCTGGACGCAGCTTTCCTCGTCCATGTCGCAAGCGGCGTGCCACGTCTCAAGTCGAAGAAAACAGACGAGCTCGGATCCGGATGAGCCGCGGATCTCATCCACCCTGTACTCTCGCTGGAGCGAACGGATAATTCACAGTGTTCACGATTCAGCTTCCACTCCGTATGCGAACGGCGCAAGCCGCGGGAGGTTACCTGAGAGTCAGTAACATGGGCTGTCCTACCGATCAGGGGCATCTTCTTCCCGAACGCTGAGGGTCCGTTGACGAACCATGGTCCCTGCAACGACACTTCCGGGTGCATTAACAAAAAACTTGACCTGTTTCCCGTCTTCGACGGTTATCAGATTCCAGACCTCGCCAACATCTGTGAATGTTGCGGAGAATGTGCAGTCCGGGTTCTGGGAATAAGGTCCGCTGTCGCTTATGGGCGGTGTAACAACAGCGCCGCCGAAGTTCACGAAGAGATGCCTGACCACGGTGCCCGAGGAAGCTTCCGGGCTGCTTGGCGTAAAGGCGAAAGTCCCGGCCCCCGAGAGCGGGTAGAAGTTATCGGTCGTGAGTGAACCTGGTTGTCCACCGTCATTGAAACCTTCAACCGCGAGTCCGTAGATGCCGGATGGTTTGGGCACTGCCGAGCAAGCCTTCGCGGCGTAAGCAACAGTCGTTCGACCGGGTAGAAACGCGAGCATTGAAACGATTAGGCCGCTGAGTGATATCGCAAAGATGGTTCTTTTCATATCCGTCCTCTATATCGTTTTTCTGTATGTCAATTACTAGATGTTTCAGCGTTTCCGCTGAGGCAGACGTGTCCTTCATACCGAAGCACAACCTGGCCTTTGGGAAGATCCACCGCGCCGTAAGTTGACGTCAGATTCCCAGTGGCATTTTCGAAGCGCCCCGTTCCACCGATGATCTTGACTCCGTTGATGTAGCTGCCCGCATACAAGCCCGAGATAGGTGTTGGAAACAGCGTAGCGTCAGCGTCATCGAATAGGATCGTATCGCCGGCCTCGGTCACCCAATGATGGTGGTTATGCAAGATCGTAGTGCCGTTCGGCCCCGCCGTAACGCTATTGACGTGCACGCCGAGCCCTCCTTTGAAGTCACCAGTTGCAGTACCGAGCGTGTCGCTTGGGTCGATAAAGTTCGTCACAATCCCGCCGCCGACTGCTTTACAGTGACGCCCTGAGGCGCTGTCCTGAGCGAACAGACACGGAGTGATCATGAGAGTCAGAATGCAGAGCTTCCGCATGTTTTCACTTCCTTTCAATTTGCAAACTGCACAACAGCATCTTACGGTCGAATCGATCAACTAAGTTCTTAGTTGCGCATGAGGTATAACTTAGGCCGCAAGCCGCCCACACCCTACAAGTTGCGGTGCTCTCCTAATGGGCGCAGCTCCCGTCCACTCTTTGAATTTCAATTTCTGAGATGATATAGCTACGAAACGGGGGCGCTGGCATTCTTCGGTTTGGCAGCTTTGAGCTTGAGCCTCAGCAGCACGAACTGCGGAAGGCCGGAACACTCCTGAAAATCCAAGAGCAGCCTTTCAAATTACTCGTGCTGCTGGCCGAACGCCATGGGGAACTCGTCAGCCGCGATGAGATCCGAAAGGCGCTCTGGGGCAACGACACATATGTCGATTTCGAATCCAGCATAAATTTTTGCATTAACCAGATACGCGCAGCCCTGGGCGATGATCGACAGAGCCCGCGCTTTCTTGAAACCGTGCCGCGCCGCGGATACCGTTTCATTGCACTGGTCGACAAGAATTGCCAGCCGTCTACAAGCGAAGATGACGCAAATTCGGTGGCGATCACGGAGTTCAAGAACCTTACGGGAGATCCTGATACCGCTTGGCTCGGCTGGGCGATCGCGCAGACTGTAACCGTTGACCTGCAGAAGCTGACTCGGCTTCGAGTCCTCAGCGCCGAGAAGACCTTACTTGCGATCTCGAGATTAGGTCTGGACAAAATCTCAGAGAAGGAGATTCCTTTACTGAAGGGTGCATTGCCGGCCACGTGGATTGTTTGGGGTGGGTATCAAAAGGTCGGTCTTCGCATCAGGATTACGGCGCATTTTAGCCGGACCGCGACAGGCGACTCGATGGGCTCGATCAAGGCGGACGGGACACTGGAGGACATTTTCTATCTCGAGGACCAGATCGTCGCTGGGTTGCTGGACGTGCTTTCGATCAGTCTCTCCGACGCGGAGAAGCGGAAGATTGAAAAGCCCGAAACAACCAGTGTTCAGGCCTACGAATACTACGTAAGAGGACGTCAACAGTTAAATGAATTTGGTAAAGCAAGTCTCGAGAGAGCGAAAGAGTTATTCGAAAAGGCTCTTGCGATTCACCCCCACTATGCCCTGGCAAACTCCGGTCTCGGGAGCGCCTACATGTTCCGTTATATTGCTTCCGTCGATCCGCGTGAGTTGGAAATTGGAATTGGTTACTTGCAAAAGGCCATAAAGGAGGATGCTGAGATGGCCGAGGCCTACGCTTGGCTCACGTATGCGTACGCCCGAAGCCGGCGCTACGATGATGCGCTAGAGACAGGAAAACGCGCTACTGAGCTTGATCCCCGAAATTATATGGCTCATTACATGCTCGGGTGTGTGTACTGGTTCCGTGCCGCTCTCGAGTACAGGTCCAGTTTGTTTAGCGATGCTTTCACCGAATTTCAGAAGAGCATCGCGGCTGAACCGCATTATCCATGGACTCATTTGCACCTGGGCTGGATGAGCATGCAGCGCGGCGACTACGCTTCAGCGGAGAAGTTTTTCCAGGATGCCATTGCCGTCCAGGACTCCGCAGGCGCGCTGAAGACAGGGCCTAGATTTTATGGAGCGCGCACGCTTCTTGGCCTGCTGCGGTTTCGGCAGGGGCACGCATCAGGTGCCGAGGAACTTCATCGCCACTCACTCGCCGAGCTTAGCCAATCCGATCACGTATACCGCGAGGTATTGATGGCCATCTCGTATTGCGGGCTCGGCGATGTCGCATTCCAAAATGCTCTTTATGAGGAAGCATTGCAGCAATTCCGAATGGCAGAAGACTTGCTCTCGAGCCCAACGCATCTAGGCGGGGGACATCTTCTAATTCAAGCTCTGCTGAGGCAGTGTCAAGTTTGCATTGCGCTCGACCAGATCGAAAGTGCGCATGGGCGCCTTGACCGGGCGCGCGACTTGCTGGCGCACAAACAAGGATTCGACTTCGGCTTTATGTGGGAGGCGTGGGATGCACAAAGCTATTACGACCTCGCGATTTGCCAGGCGCTCTTGGGCAAATCTGAAGAGGCGCTCACGTTTCTGACAAAAGCGATTGCATGCGGTTGGCGCGACCACCAGTTTCTAAATACGGATTTACGGCTTAGCATACTTCGAGATACGCCGGAGCTTCGAGATCTGATCCGAGCTGTTTCGCGTGACGCTCCAACATCTCGCGTCGTGCCTCCAGAGCCGGTCGGAACGCGTACAGAAGCGGCTATCTAACTTCGCGCGGTAAGTTCCGCGGCCTACGGTCTGCCTAATGACTGCCCACCGCCGATTCGAGTGACGTCGCGATCTGTAACAGCTTCGGCTCGGTAAACGGTGCGCTCATCAATTGCAATCCGATCGGTAAGCCGGCGCTTGTTTGGCCGCACGGCATAGATAACGCGGGCTCCCCAAGAAAGTTGATTGCACGCACGAGACGAGTTGAGGCAATACGAGTGTCTTCTGTTTCAGAGCCAATTTGCACCTTCGTGTCCGTCAGAAGAGGCGCGGTGATGGGGGTAGTTGGAGTGACCAGTATGTCAATGTTCCGCCAGAGCGCGTCGAAGTCGCGCCGGAGCAGAGTACGCACGCGTTGCGCGTTCACGTATTCGTGAGCGGCAATCAATTTTCCCTGTTGAATGAGGTTCCACACGTCTTCTCCGAAGAGTGCCGCATTCTCGTAATGGGCGTACAGCGAAGCGGTCTCAGACAGCTGCACGAATCGCGCCGCTAGATTGGCGGCATGCATATCGGGAAGTTGGACCTCGTGCACCGATGCGCCGAGGCGCTCGATTTCAGAAATGCTTTTTCGAACAGCAGTTGCAACCGCATCGTCTACGCAATCGAAATAGAAGTTTTTTGGGACGCCTGCGCGCACTCCCTTGAAATCGTGCAGCGGTTGCAAGTTGAAGTCCACCGCGGGAACGGACGCGCAACTTGCATCCATCCGGTCGGGACCGGCGATTGCGTTCATCACCAGTGCACAGTCTTCGACACACGATCCGAGCGGGCCGACATGGTCGAGACTGAAAGCGAGCGGCAAAACCCCGTAACGGCTAACGCGTCCATACGTCGGCTTCAGGCCCGTAATTCCGCAAAAGGATGCGGGAATACGAATGGAACCTCCGGTGTCCGTGCCCAAAGAAAAAGGCAGCAGCGACGCACTCACGAGAGCCGCAGATCCGCCGCTCGACCCGCCTGGGATGCGGGCGGTATCGCGCGGGTTCAACACAAACCCGTAATGCGGATTCTTGGATGTAGTGCCGTAAGCCAGCTCGTGAAGGTTCGTCTTGCCGATCGAGATTGCGCCAGCCTTTTTCAGCCTCTCGACGACCGTCGCATCGTAATCGGGAACGAAGTCGCGGAACAACAGTGAACCGCCCGTCGTACGCACGCCACGTGTATAAAACAGATCTTTATGCGCGGTCGGAACGCCGTGAAGCGGTCCCCGGTCGATTCCAGCCGCTAACTCCCTGTCACGCTCCGCAGCTTCCTCCAGAGCCTGCTCAGCCGTCGTAATGATCAAGCTTCGAAACACATCTCGCTGTTTGATATCAGAAAGCGTTTGCTCGATCAGCTCAACGCAGGAGAGCTTGTGAGCTCGAAACAGCCCGCCGATTTCGCGAACCGTCATTCTGGATCTTCCGTCGAATCCTCACGCGCGAAATAGATTGTGGCAGGCTCTAGATCCGGACCCAGATGCTGTGTCATAACCACAAACTCCGCGCGAAGCCTGTCGATAATCGACTGGTTTTTGTCGGCGTTCTGTTGATCGTCTCTCGTATCGGGCATATTTCATCGCCTCGGCAGTTCTGAAGCATAACATTGAAGCTGATCGCATGAGACTAAGAAGAGGGCTCCCAAGCACGCGCCCCGGAATTGCGAAGTGGTGTATTGCCGCCATTCTGCTGGTGGCGGGCTTGAGAATCTTCTACTTCAGCCCCCGCGTCCGAACCTTGATACCCAAACAAGCGCACTGGGAAGTTACGGGCAAATTTGCGATCCGTGGCGTCTATCCCCCAACAAAATTCGCACCGGGCGTAAGCGCATCTGACGTAAACGATCTGGCGTTCTGGGGATCCTGGCTCGGAGATGACCGGAATACGGGTAAAGTTGCTTCGCCCGTATTCCGCGCTCCCTGGATTCTGAGCCTGTTTATCGCCGGTTATCCGGCCATGGCAGCGAACGGCATTTTCATCGAACGCCAGGATACGCACGCCCGGATTCAGCTTCGCGTTCCGGAGCAATTCGAGCCGCGTGAGCACTGGCAACAGATGCAGTGGATGCTTCCGTCCGATTGGTGGAGGAAACCCGTCCGTCTAATCGCCATCGATCATGAAACTCGACTGACGGGCTGGTTAGGCGTCAGCAGCCCTCGCGCAATGAATCTTTCCGCGCTGATCAGGAAACAGCTGCCCGCCGCTTCCGTGCTATTCGTTTATCCGCTTGACCTCGTTTTTTTTCTTCTTCCCGGGCTCGCGGTCGCCTTGGCCGTGGCGCGCCAGCGGGAAACCGGCACTGTTTCGCTTGTGATCCTGACAGCCGTTGTAAGCAGCGCTCTCGGATATATCGCTTTCTGGGCGTACTTCGCGGGCACCCTTTTGGGCGAGGTGTTTTCGTTCGCCGTAATTCTCCTCTCTGCAGTAACTGTGACGATCATGCTGGCGACCAGCACGCGGCTGAGACATGCGGCTAGGAACCTGGCTGTTCCTTTTCTGTACGTGTTGGCGGCCGGGATCTGTTACCTGTCTTTATTGTTTGTGTTTGGTAACCCGTTCCTGTCCGCAGCTGCGCTGGGCGATGTGCGTTTCTTCAGCACTCTTCGGGCGGGAGACAACATCATCCCGCTGATCTTCGCGGACAAGATCTTTTACCGGCAGCCCGTGGAACCGTTTTGCTGCGGCACTTGGCTGAGTAGTGACCGTCCGCCGCTTCAGGCGGGAATTTTCCTGTTACAAAGGCCGCTAGATTTTTTCGGTGATCCGGGCCTGAACTATCAGGCTCTCGGCACAGCGCTTCAATGTTTGTCATTGTGCGGAGTGTGGTGTCTTCTTGCGGCACTCCGCACCCCACCGCACCGAATCAAACAGGTGCTTGGCTTTCTGCTCTTTTCTGGATTTTTCTTTGAGAACAGCCTGTATGTCTGGCCAAAGCTCCTGGCAGCTACCTTTATCCTGTTTGTTCTTACGATTTTGTTCGAGGTCTTGCGTGATGATCGGCCGATCACCGCATTTCAGATGCTGCTCGCGAGCATGAGCTTTTCTCTCGCGCTAATGGCGCATCCCGGGAGCGCCTTCAGCTTACCCGCATTTTTTCTGATTCTGATACCGAAGCGGCGGTTGCTCAGACTCCGGCAATGCGCGTTTGGCGCAGCCGTGCTTGTTTTGTTCGTTGCGCCCTGGACCGCGTATCAGAAGTTTTATGATCCGCCCGGAAACCGTCTTCTGAAAATGCATTTGGCAGGAGTACACGGTCTCGATTCACGATCCACCTGGCAGGCGCTCAGGGACGCTTACACATCGATCAGTTTCAAAACCTACTATCAATTCAAGCGGGCAAATATCACGAATCTGATAGGGCCTGAGCCTCTCGAGCCCTTCGGATTCGCTTCCATTCACGTCAGCGGCGGCGTGCAGCTTGATCGTCAAGACCTGGAACACGCGCGCCTGATACAGCAGACCTATATCTGGAACTCAATCGGTATTGTCAACGCCGGTTGGCTGGCAGCCCTGTGGTTGCTACTGAGAAGAAAAAAGCAACGAGCGCTGCCCTATACCGGGTTCATTCTCGCGGCTTCGGTGGTGAACTTCCTCCTTTGGTCGCTGGTTATGTTCCTACCTTTCCAAACCATCGTTGCGACCAGTTCTTTCGCCGATATCATTCTGCTGTTTGTCGGGCTGTGCGGTTTCCTGCTGGTTCTTCCCCCGATCGTTGTCGTTCTATTGTTTGTCTTGCAAGTCTTCAGTCTGTTTCTGATGTGGATATTGAGCCCGCCGAGCGGCTTAAATGTGCAGGCCAACGGTGGCGTCAATCCCGTGCTCGTACTGCCGTTGTTGATAATTGGCCTGGCGTTCGCCCTTAGACTCGCCTGGCACTTCGGCAAGAGTTATTTTGAACACGAGATCGGTGACACTACCGAGGCGAGCTGGCCGCAATTCTCCGTTCAGCCGGTTGGGTCCGCATCCGAGCTATGATGGTCGCGTCATGCCGCCAATTGCCGAACTTTCGCCCGCCGCACCGCTGACAATTCTGCAAGAAGAAGAGCAACTGTTCCAAGCGTCGGTCCGGCAATTCGCAAAGGAGCGCCTCTCCCCCCACGTTCGCGCCATGGATGAAGAGGGCAAGTTCCGACCCGATCTGCTGCGTGAGCTATTCGAGATGGGCCTAATGGGCATCGACGTGAAGGAAGAGTATGGCGGCCAGGGTGGAACCTTCTTCCAATCCGTTCTGGCCATCGAGGAATTGGCCAAAGTCGATCCTTCCGCTTCGGTCATCGTGGATGTCCAGAATACGCTCGTCACGAACGCCATCGAGCGTTGGGCGAATGCTGAGCAGAAGCAAAGATATCTATCTCGTCTGGCAACCCAGAGCGTTGGCGCGTACGCGCTCTCCGAAGCACAGTCCGGTTCCGACGCATTCGCCCTGAGCACGCGGGCCGTTCCCGACGGGGACGGGTACCGGCTCTCAGGACGAAAATTGTGGATCACGAATGCCGCGGAAGCCGATGTTTTCCTGGTTTTCGCGACTATCGACCCAACCGCCGGATACCGGGGAATCACGTGTTTTCTCGTGGAGAGAGGAATGCCGGGTTTCGAGGTCGGCAAAAAAGAAGACAAGCTGGGAATCCGGGCGTCCTCGACCTGCGAGTTGATTCTAGATGATGTCGCCCTCGGGCGCGAGCAGGTCATGGGCGAGCCCGGCAAAGGCTATAAGATCGCGATCGAGACCCTGAATGAAGGCCGGATCGGCATCGCGGCCCAAATGCTTGGCCTTGCTGAAGGAGCGCTCGAGCATGCGCTGAAGTACGCCAAGGAACGCAAGCAGTTCGGCAAGCCGATCGGCGAATTTCAAGGGGTGCAATTCGATTTGGCCGAAATGGCGACCAGCATCGAAGCCGGACGCCTAATGGTCTACAACGCGGCTCGGCTCTGTGATGCCGGACAGCCGTTTGTCACGCCAGCCGCTATGGCTAAGTTCTTCTGCTCGTCCTTCGCCGAAGAGATCGCCTCAAAGGCGATCGAGATCTTTGGCGGCGTTGGGTTTACGAAAGATTACCCCGTCGAGAAGCTCTACCGCGATGCCAAGATAGGCCGCATCTACGAGGGTACCAGCAATATGCAGCGCCTGACTATCGCGAAGGCTCTCCTTGATTCCGGGAAGTGAACCGTAACGTACGGCCCACGAGCACACGTCACAATGGAGAATAGTATTAGCGATGTCCCACCCTAGTTGCGCAATTATCCTTAGCTTGTTCGCTTCGGTTCCTCTGCTCACCGCAATCGAGCCGAAGGCCGATCCCACCCCAGAGCAGATCCAGAGCATCATTCAGAAGTTCGTGCAGAAGGAGACCGAGTTTGCAGCGGCGCGGGAAAACTATATTTACCAGCAGACGAACAAAATCATCGAGGTGGACCCTCCCGGCGGAAGCTACGAAATGGTCGAAGACGTCACTTTCGATGAACACAACCGGCGGGTGGAGCACGTCGTGCGTGCGCCCGTGGCCACGCTGCAGAACATTTTGATGACGCCCGAAGACGAGCAGGACATGCGCAATGTCATGCCTTTCGTGATGACTAACGCCACGCGCGATGAATACATCATCAATTATGTAGGTCGCGAGCAGGTGGACGAAATCCCGTGCTACGTCTTCGCCGTTAGGCCGAAGGAGCTGACGAAGGACCGCAAACGCTACTTCGAAGGCCAGATCTGGGTGGACGATCGAGACCTTCAGATCGTAAAGACGTATGGCCGGTCAACGGGCCATTTGCGGAAGCACGAAGATCAACAGTTTCCGAAATTCCAGACATATCGCGAGCAGATTGACGGTAAGTACTGGTTCCCGACGTACACGTACGCCGATGACACGTTGAATTTCAAGGACGGCCCGGCCGTGCGCATTAAAGAGATCATCAAGTACGATCACTACAAAAAGTTTTCGACGGCTAGTACCATCACGTACGGCGATGTGAGTTCCAATGGGACGTCCGCGCCTCCGGCGAATCCACCCGCGCCGCCGCCCACTGCTCCGCAGAACAGATAATAAAACGAACGTGCGGTCCGCGGCTTTCAAGATCTTCTCGCAGCGGCTGATTTTCGCCATCTGTTTGGCCGGGCTGTGTACCGCGACGGATGTCAAGCCGCTGCACGTTCGGAATTTCGTCGAAGTGAATGACCACTTGTACCGCGGCGGCGCGCCCTCGAATCTCGGTCTCGAGGAGCTAGCCGCGATCCACGTCTCGACGATTATCGATCTCCGCGAGCCTGGCGAAGGCACCGGCTTTGAAAAGCAGGCCGTCACAATGTTGGGAATGAAGTATGTGAACATCCCGATGAGGCCGTTCTCAGCGCCCAGCCAGGAACAAATCGAGAAGGTACTCTCTTTGTTGATGCATAACGATGGCGGCCCCATTTTTGTGCACTGCCGGCGTGGAAAAGACCGCACGGGCACCGTGATCGCGTGTTATCGGATGGAGCACGATCATTGGGACAAGCGCACCGCGCTCGCAGAGGCCAGAAAACACGGCATGAGCTTCACAGAGCGCGGCATGCGCACGTTTATCCTTGATTTCACGCCCCCGGCCGGCAACACGTTGAGCGCTGCCAGCAAATAGCCGATTGATCCGGGACGCCGCTCAACCGTAAAGTCCGCGCATTCAGATACTTATTGCTGCTTTTTAGCTGTATTCGCCGCTAAAAAATTGCGCCGTTATGTTTAAATAGAAAAGTCTCGCTGAATGTCCGTCTGGAACCTGCATCGTGAAAGACGCGGCCGCTTGCTGAACCGGCGGCTCCGGGAGGCAAGGCTGCTGCTGGGTGGCGCGCTGGATACGGACCATCCGATCATGGCGCACATTATTCCCATCCGCCGCTGCAATTTGTCCTGTGCCTACTGCAACGAGTACGACGACCACTCGAAGCCCGTGCCGCTCGGGACAATGCTCCACCGCCTGGAGCTGCTTGGAAACCTGAAGACGGGCGTGATTACGCTCAGCGGTGGCGAACCGCTTCTCCATCCTGAGCTCGACGACATCATTCGCGGCATTCGAGCCAATGGAGCACTCGCGGGCTTGATCACAAATGGATATCTGCTCACTACCGATCGCGTTCGCCGCCTGAACGACGCAGGTCTGGATTACCTGCAGATCAGCATTGATAACGTGATGCCCGACGACGTATCGAAAAAGAGCCTGAAGGTTTTGGATAAAAAGCTGCAAATCTTGGCCGAGCACGCGCATTTTCACGTAAATATCAACTCGGTTCTGGGCGGTGGCATCCGCAATCCCGAAGATGCGCTTGTGGTGGGTAAGCGCGCCATGGAGCTAGGCTTCACATCGACCGTCGGCATTATCCACGACGGCGATGGACAGCTGCGGCCCCTGGCAAATCGTGAGCGTGAAGTGTTTCTCGAGATGAAGAAGTTCGAGAAAAGGCATTTTTCGCGCATCAATTACTTCCAGGAGAATATTGCCAATGGCCAGCCGAGCAATTGGCGGTGCCGGGCGGGATCGCGCTACTTGTATATCTGCGAGGACGGGCTCGTGCACTATTGCTCCCAGCAGCGCGGCTTCCCGGCCAAGCCGCTCGAGCATTACACGATCGACGACATCCGGCGCGAGTACGTCACCCAGAAATCGTGCGCGCCGTTTTGCACCATCTCCTGCGTTCATCAAATTTCATATTTTGACTTCTTTCGAGGCGAGCAAACCCGCACAGTAGAACCTGTTCCTCAGGAGCAGCTCATCTCTATTAAGGCAGCGGGCGCGTAGGCGCATGCGCGAGCATGCAGACCGGCATTGCGGCCGATCCCGCCGTGAGAAAGCACGATCCCGGACCCGGGTATCCTGAACAACCCTCCCGTTACACGGCGGTCATGGATCGTCTGGAATCGGGCGGCTTGCTTGGGAAGGTCACGCATCTCCCGTTGCGCAGCGCGAATGACGACGAGCTCTCGTTGGTACACACCGGAAGATACATCGAGCTTGTTGAGCGCGAGGTCGCGCAGAATCGGCGTCAACTGAGTACCGGAGACACTGCGATCAGCGCCGCATTCGCTTGAATCGGCGAGAGCGGCTGCAGGATGTGCGCTCTCCGCTGTCGATGCCGTGCTTTCAGATACGGTAACCAACGCGTTTTGCGTGGTGCGGCCGCCCGGGCATCATGCGAGCGCGGATCGTGGCATGGGATTTTGTCTGTTCAATAACGTGGCCCTCGCGGCCAAATACGCGCAACGGAAGTACGGAGCGGAACGAGTGCTCATCGCCGATTGGGATGTCCATCACGGCAATGGAACACAGGATATTTTCTACAACGACGGATCAGTGCTGTTTTTCAGCACGCATCAATCACCCTGGTATCCGGGCACTGGGGATGCTTCCGAAACAGGTGAAGGGCCGGGAACGGGAACCACTATCAACTGCCCCTTCCCCGCGGGCTCCGGCCGAGAACAGATTCTGACCGCCTTCGAGCGCCGCCTTCTACCCGCCGCGAAAGACTTTCGGCCTGACTTGATTCTCATTTCCGCAGGTTTCGATTCACACAGAAACGATCCGCTCGGCCTGTTCACATTGGCGGATGAAGATTTCGCCGATTTGACCCGTCTGATGACGAGCTTGGCGGCCGAGTGCTGCGGCAATCGCCTGGTCTCCGTTTTGGAGGGCGGGTATAGGCTTCAAGGTTTGGCGCTCGCCTCCGAAGCACACGTTCGCGCGCTCATGGCACTCTGAGACAGCTCGTCTTGTTTTTCTCCTTGACTGCTTAGGGGAGCTTCCACTATACTCCTAATTACGTTAGGAGTAAAATGTCCGCCCAAGCCCAGCTTCTTCCAGGTACTCTCGATCTGCTGATTCTCAAAGCAGTGTCGCTCGGCCCTCTTCATGGCTACGGAGTTCTCTTGCGCATCGGGCAAATCTCCCGACAATCGCTGCTCATCGAGCAGGGTGCGCTTTATCCCGCACTGTTCCGTTTGGTGCGTCAGGGGTTTCTCAAGGCCACCTGGGGCACATCTGAGAACAATCGTCGTGCCAAGTTCTACGAACTTACGGCTCTGGGACGCAAGCGTTTTCGAGAGGAAACGGACGGGTGGAACCGTCTTGCGGCCGCCATTGGTTCTGCTCTCGCTGCTCAAGCCGAGGAAGTATGAAACTCCTGGCGTATTTTCGTTCTCTTGCCGCTAAATTTTTCCATGGTTCTCAGGTCGGTGAGGACCTGGAAGAGGAGCTTCGATCGCATATCGAGCACCGCGCAGATGATCTCGAACGTTCCGGCCTGTCTCGCAACGACGCAGAACGCCGCGCCCGCATTGAGTTCGGGGGCCATGTCCGATTCAAAGAGGAATCCCGTGAAGCGCTCGGCGGCAATTTTGTTGAGACTCTCATTCTCGATGTCCACTTCAGCCTTCGCGTGTTGCGCAAATCTCCCGGATTCACCGCTATCGCCGTTTTGACGCTGGCACTGGCGATTGGCGCAAACGCCGTCGTGTTTGGCGTTTTGAATGCGCTTATCCTGCGCCCCTTGAATGTGCCTGAGGCCCAGAGCCTCTATGCAATCGAGCGGGGAAGCGAAAAAGACGTGAGCCAGTCGTATCCCGACTATCTCGACCTGCGCGATCGCAATCGCAGCTTTGATGGGCTGGCAGCTTATGACCTGGCCTATGCAGGGCTGGATACGGGCAATCATCCAGTGCCCGCTTGGGTTGAGGAAGTGACTGGGAACTACTTCGACGTTCTACGCATTCAGCCGTATCTTGGCCGCTTCTTTCACCGCTCCGATGAGCATGGCCCCAACAGCGCTCCATATATCGTGCTCCCTTACGCGTATTGGCACAGCCACTTTCAGGATGATCGCGGCGTGGTGGGCCGTGTTGTTCGGCTGAACAAGCATCCTTTCACGATCCTTGGTGTAGCACCACCTGAGTTCAAAGGCACTTTGTTATTTATCTTTCCGGATTTTTGGGTGCCGATGGTGAACCAGGAGCAGGTGGCGGGCACGAATGTCCTCAACCAGCGGGACAACCGCGGCATTTTGATGATGATGGGACATTTGAAGGCGGGGGTCACGCCGGCGCAAGCAGTTGCCGATCTGAACTCGACCGGCGCTTATCTAGAAAAAACTTATCCCAAAGACGATACTCGTATGACATTCTTCCTGACGCGTCCAAGTCTTGCCGGGGACTGGTTCGGCGGTCCCCTTCGGGAATTCCTCACTGGATTGATGTTGCTCGCAGGATTGATTCTTTTGGCCGCATGTGCCAACCTGGGCGGCCTGTTTGCGGCGCGCGCCGCTGATCGATCTCGCGAAGTTGCCCTGCGGCTCGCGCTTGGATCGAGCCGCAAGCGCATTCTGCGTGGATTACTCACGGAAGCCTTGCTGATTTCACTCGCCGGAGGCGCGGTCGGATTATGGGGCAGCGTAGCACTCTTGCGCGGGCTGAGCGCATGGGCGCCGCTTTCAACAGCCCCCACCTTCCATGTGCCTGTCGATCCGGACGCAAAGGTCTATGCAGTCGCGTTGGTGCTGGCGCTGATTAGCGGGCTCGTCTTCGGCATTGTTCCGGTACGCCAGGTACTCAGAACCGATCCGTATCAAATCGTTAAGACGGGATCAATGGGAAGAGTTGGCCGCCGGATTACAGTCCGAGACCTGTTGCTTGTGGCGCAAATTGCGATCTGTGCAGTCCTCGTCACTTCCTCCATGGTTGCTGTTCGCGGATTGGTGCGTTCTCTCGACAGCAATTTCGGTTTCGAGCCACGCCACGCGATGTTGATGAGTACAGATTTGAATATGGCAGGCTACCGGGGCGCGGCGGTGCCCATTATGCAAAAGCGTTTGATTGATTCCCTAGCGGGGATTCCTGGCGTAAAGTCCGTGGGAGTGGTGGATCGGCTGCCGTTGTATTACGGCGCGAACACCTCGATTGTGTTTTCCGACCAAACCACAGATCTTCGACCATCGAATGCCGCGGCTGAGCCCGCGATGTACCGCATATCTCCCGAATACTTCCAGGCAGCGGGCACGACTTTGCTGGCGGGCAGGATTTTCACCTGGCATGACGATCACAATGCGCCGCGCGTTGCGGTGGTGAATCGGGAGTTTGCTAGCAAGATCTTCGGTTCGGTAACAAAAGCGATTGGCGGTTATTACAAGATGCCGGGCGGAACGCGCATTCAAGTGGTAGGGGCTGTGGAAAACGGAAAATACGCAAGCCTCACCGAAGATACACGGCCGGCAATATTTCTGCCGTTCCAGCAATCACCATCGAGCCTGGCATGCCTGGTGATACGCTCGACGCGCGATCCGGAGCAACTGGGGGCAGCCATAAAGACTAGCGTGCGGAGCCTGGATCCGGCGTTACCTTTTCAGATTCAGACGTGGAACCAGGAAGTGAACGACGCGGCCCTGTTTGCCTCGCGCATGGCGACGATCTCGCTAGGTGTGCTGGGCGCGATGGGCGCAATGCTCTCGATTACCGGCATCTTTGGGATGGCGGCGTACTCGGTCAGCAAGCGCCTGAAGGAATTGGGAATTCGTATGGCGCTCGGCGCGCGGCGCAAGGAGGTGTTGGAGGCGGCGTTGGGACGGGCTGTCAAACTGCTTGCTTTTGGCTCGGCAGCAGGACTGCTGCTCGGAATACTGGCGACCCGGGTGCTGGCATCGATCGTGTATCAAGCAACTCCGCGCGATCCGCTCGTACTGGCCGGCGTTGTCCTCGCGATGGCGCTGCTCGGCGTATTTGCTACATGGATTCCAGCGCAGCGCGCCCTGTCGCTCGATCCTGCGGCACTGTTGCGCGAGGAGTAGGGCCGAGGCATGCCTCAACCTAAAAAATCATGAATTTCGTCGCCTACTTTCGGTCTCTCGCCTCTAGGTTTCTCAATCCTTCCGAGATCGACGATGACATCAACGAGGAGCTTCGCTCACACCTTCAGCACCGGGCGGATGACCTCGAACGTTCCGGTCTGAATCGTGCCGAGGCGGAACGCCGCGCTCGCATTGAGTTCGGCGGCCGGGTGCGGTTCAAAGAGGAATCCCGTGAAGCGCTGGGCGGCATTTTTATAGAGACCGTTATACAAGATCTGCGCTACAGTCTGCGCATACTGCGCAAGTCTCGCGGATTCACCATCACTGCAGTTTTGACGCTGGCATTGGCAATCGGCGCAAACGCCGTGGTTTTCGGTATGCTGAACGGGCTCATCCTTCGCCCGGTGGATGTGCCTCAGTCGGAAAGCCTCTACGGAATCGAGCGCTCGGACAACGATGATCCTGTGCAATCGTATCCCGACTATCTCGACCTGCGCGACCGCAACCGCAGCTTCGATACTCTGGCAGCCTATAAAATCACTGAGGCAGGGCTGGATACGGGCCAAAATCCATCCCGCGTTTTCCTATTTGAAGTGAGCGGCAACTACTTCGACGCATTACGTATTCAGCCGTATTTTGGCCGTTTCTTCCATGCATCCGATGAGCGTGGCCCGAACAGCGCTCCGTATATCGTGCTCAGTTATACGTATTGGCACACCCATTTCCAGGATGACCGTGGCGTGGTGGGCCGTGTTGTTCAGGTCAACAAGCATCCTTTCACGATTATTGGCGTGGCCCCGCCCGGGTTTCACGGGACGTTGTTATTTGCCTATCCCGATTTCTTTTTGCCGATGGTTAACGAGGAGCAGGTCGAGGGAGTGAACGTGTTGAACGCGCGGGGAACTGCTTGGATCTATCTGGCGTTGGGACATCTGAAGGCGGGAGTCACTCCGGCTCAGGCGATTGCCGACCTGAACTCGATTGGCTCCTATCTGGAAAGGACCTATCCCAAGGAACATGGGCAAATAAGCTATTCATTGTCCCGTCCCAGTCTTTATGGCAATTTCCTTGGCCGCCGCGTACAGATGTTCCTTACGGGATTGATGCTGCTGGCGGGATTGATTCTGCTGGCCGCCTGCGCCAACCTGGGTAGTCTGTTTGCCGCACGCGCCGCCGATCGAAGCCGTGAAGTTGCTCTGCGGCTCGCGTTGGGAGCGAAACGCAGGCGCATTCTGCGGACGCTATTTACCGAAGCCTTGCTGATTTCGCTTGCCGGAGGCGCCATCGGATTATGGGGCAGTGTAGCGCTTTTGCGTGGCCTGAGTGTATGGCAGCCAGTACCGCGATATCCGATATCTGTGCCCGTGAGCCCGGACGCAAGTGTGTACGGAGTCGCTCTGCTGTTGGCACTGGTGAGCGGAATACTGTTCGGGTCGGTTCCGGTGCGCCAGGTGCTCAGGACCGATCCATACCAGATCGTCAAATCGGGATCCACCGGCGCGCTCGGGGGCAAATTTACTCGGCGGATTACAGTCCGAGACCTGCTGCTACTGGTGCAAATTGCGATCTGTGCAGTGCTGGTTACGTCATCGATGGTCGCCGTGCGAGGTCTAGTCCGTTCCCTCGACAGCAATTTCGGTTTCGATCCACGGAATGTGACGATCGTCAACACCGACCTCAGTATGGCGGATTACAGCGGCGAAAGAGTAGCAGAAATGCAAAAGCGCATGCTGGATGCGATGCGGACAATTCCTGGAGTAGAATCTGTGGGATTGATCGATTGGCCGCCATTAATCAGTGGCGCTTACGGCGATGCGAATGTCTTTACAGACCAGGCCACAGATCTGAGTCCATCGAATGCCGTGGCTTCACCCTTCTTGTTTCGAATCTCGCCCGAATACTTCCAGGCGGCGGGGACCGCCTTGTTAGCGGGCAGGACCTTCTCCTGGCATGACGACAAGAGCAGGCCGCGCGTGGCAGTCGTAAATCGGGAGTTCGCCGTTAAAGTGTTCGGTTCCGCAGTAAACCCCCTGGGCCATTTCTACAGGCTCCGCGATGGAACGCGCATCCAAGTGGTGGGCCTTGTGGAAAGCGGGAAATATAAAGGCCTCACCGACGATTCGGCGCCGGCAATGTTTCTTCCCATCCTGCAATCGCCAACTCTGGCGACAAATCTGGTGATCCGTTCGAGCCGCGATCCGCGACAAGTGGCGGGCGCCGTAAAGAATACACTGCGGGACCTCGATCCCGCGCTGCCTTACTACATCGGAACATGGAGCCAACAACTGGACGACTTCGCTCTATTTCCTTCGCATGTGGCGACGATCTCGCTGGGTGTGCTCGGCCTCATGGGCGCGATGTTGTCGATCACCGGCATCTTTGGGATGGCTGCGTACTCCGTCAGCAAGCGGCTGAAGGAACTGGGGATTCGTATGGCCCTCGGCGCGCAGCGTAAGGAAGTATTACAGGCAGCGTTGGGGCGCGCTTTCAAGTTACTTGCCTTGGGCTCCGCCGCAGGACTATTCCTGGGAATTCTGGCGAGCCGCGTCCTGGCTCACATCGTGTACCAGGCAACTCCCCGCGATCCCCTGGTATTGGCCGGTGTTGTCCTGGCAATGGCGTTAGTGGGCTTGCTGGCCACGTGGATTCCGGCGCAACGCGCGCTTTCGCTCGATCCCTCGACACTGCTGCGCGAAGAGTAAGCGCCAGATTGGAACCCTTCGTGCATTATAATCCGCATGGAACGAACCACGAGACTGCTCTGTACCCCCTTACTTCTCTTACTCTTCGCTTCGTCGGCTTGGCCAATCGAGTCGCGAAATGAGTTCGATACAGGCCGCCGCTGCTACGATGCAGGCAAATTCAAAACTGCCATCTCGCATTTCAAGAAAGCGGTCAGCACCGATCCAATCGACGCCGCTTCTTATTTTTGGCTCGGTAAGTCATACGAAATGCTAGCCGATATCGACGGCCCTGTCCTGGGCGGCCGCACTTCCTCCAAGGCACGCCTGTCTCTGACGAAAGCGGTGGAACTAGCGCCCGCAAACCGTGAGTATCGTCGCGAGCTGTTTGATTTTCTTCTGGCATCCGACCGCTCTCCCGGCGCGCTTCATCAGGCCGAGCGCATTATCCAAACGACACCCCGGTCCGATCCCGATTATCCTTTTCTGTCAACCCAGCTCGAAAACGAGCGCATCGCCCGGTCTTCTCCCGAGAGCCGCATAACCGCAGCCTTCGGTCTCCTCGAGCAGCCGCTCGCCGGAACTGGCCTGAGCTTGGCCAGCATCCGAGGAAGAGCCCGCGGTCGTTCTGCTCGCGCGATCGGCGCGCTAACGCCCGTCAGCTCCCGTCAGAACGGCACGTCATCATCGGTGACGCCCAAGCCCTCAAACTCGTCTTCTCCTGGCGCGCCCGCAGCTCCGGCTCCCTTTCCGCGGCCGGGCGCTCCAGTTCGCGCTCCCGCTTGAGCGCCACCCTCAAATCCGCCAGTACTCTCGCCGCGCCCTCCGAGAAGAATCACTTCTTCCGCCACCACCTCAGTCGCGTAGACCTTTTTCCCGTCCTTATCGTCATAGCTGCGTGTCTGCAAGCGCCCCTCGACATACACCTGCTTGCCCTTGGTCAGATAATTTGCGAGGTTCTCCTGCCGCCACAGCACTACGTTGGTCCAGTTCGTTTCCTCTTTCCACTCATTACTCTGCTGATCTTTCCAGCTACGCGTCGTCGCAATCGCGAACCGCGTGACGGCGGCTCCTGAGGGCGTGAATTTCGTCTCCGCGTCACGGCCCAAATTTCCAACCAAAATCACTTTATTAACGCTTCGGGAAGCCATAATCACTCGCACTGTAACACAACAATTCGCTCCCGTACCGGTACCGTGAGAATTTGCCGGAGCGCTTAGCACCACTTGGTCAAACTCTAACTGCATCTTGCCCGTGAAATTTCCGGTTGGAATCGGCGCGCGTTGGAGGATAATATTGGAACCGGGTCATCACCCGCTGTCCTTTCCAGAGATCGGTCGTTTGGGGGATTATGGCATCGCGATTTCTTGGATCGTGTTCGCCTCGTGCGACAGCCTGTCGCCGATCTTTCGTCCTGTCGGCTGTGTCGCGCGCGTCTGCATCCTTGCTCTACATCTTGGCGTATTTCGCGCTCGCTCCGTCCCTTCGCCCCCAGTTCCTGCTTAAGCCGCCACAGCCCGGCGAGCCGGTCAGTCTTCTACCGTCCGACATTGCAATTTTCGAATCGCCTGAAGCGCGCAAGGATTTGGCCTGCACCGTCACGCCTCGCAAGCCCGATCTGGGATTCGATCTCCGCTTTCATTCCGGTTATGAGGCGTCTGTTCCGCTGAACGCGCTCGAAGGCGACGAGCAACTGCTCACCGTGGTCTTCCGGGTTTACCCCATAGACGATAAGCTCCATCCGGCTTACTTCGTGCAACACTTTCGAGTGCCGGTCATCCCCGACGACGCAAAAGGAGATGCTTCCCTGCAGGGCATCGTCGATGTCGGCGAGGGTAAATATCACGTTGATTGGCTGATGCGCGACCGCGCCGAACGCGCGTGTTCCTCGAGTTGGGATGTCGAGGCGGCTCTCGCGCCCAAAGATAAGCCGATGAACCTGTTTATCGGCCCCAATCAGATCACGGAAACCGTGCCCGAACCGTTCGTTAACGAGCCTGTCGTGCATTCACCCCGAACACGCGCAGACGAGCTAAATCTAAAGCTTCTCGTTAACTTTGCGCCGCAAGCCCAAGTAGCCTCGTCCCTACAAAGAATTGACGTCGATCCGCTCGTCAGCATTCTCAAAGCCATTGAAAGAGATCCGCACATCGGCCGTCTCTCGCTCGTCGCCTTCAATATGGAGGAAGGGCGCGTTCTCTACCGTCAGGACGCCGCCGAGCAGATCGATTTTCCCGCGCTTGGAAAAGCGCTCGAGACCATGAAGCTCGGCACCGTCAAGCTGCAGCAGCTCGGCCAAAAACACGGCGAAACGGACTTCCTCGAAACTCTTATTCAAAATGAAGTTTCAAGCGCCAGCCATCCCGATGCCGTAGTCTTCGCCGGACCGAAGGCCATGCTCGACGCCGATGTACCCCAAGACGATCTGCGGCGCATCGGAGACATTGAGTGTCCTGTTTTCTATCTGAATTACAACCTGAATCCCCAGGCGGTTCCGTGGAAGGATTCCATCAGCCACGCCATACGCGTATTCAAGGGCACCGAATTCACGATTTCGCGGCCTCGCGACCTCTGGTTCTCAACCACGGAAATGGTCTCGCGGATCTTGCGCTCGAAACGCCAACACTCCGTCGCATCCGTAGTGAGTGGCCCCTTGCCGCGCGATTCCAAAACGGCTGCTATCGCGAAGTAGTTTCCTGCGCCGAGAATCTCCTTCGTTTTGGCCCGGCTACTCGCGCTAAGCTGGTGGAATCAGGGGAGAGTCGGCGATGACGTTCCGGGTGCTTCGTTCTAGCATTGTCGTGTCCGCGGTATTTTTCAGTTGCTGCATCTGTGCCTACGCGCAGCACCGCAACCTATCCGATTACAAGGACAACCTCGCTCCGTACGTCACCTCGCCTGAGCATGCGGTGGACAAGATGCTGCAGATGGCGAATCTTAGAGCCGGCGAAACACTGTATGATCTAGGCTGCGGAGACGGGCGCATTCTCATCGCTGCCGCCCAGCAGTATAAGGTGAAGGCCGTCGGGATCGAAATTTCAGAGCGCTTGGCCAAAACCGCGGCCGAGCGCGTCAAAAAAGCCGGACTCGAAGAGCAGGTAAAAGTCGTGCATGGCGATTTCATGCATACAGACCTGAGCCGGGCTGACGTCGTCACTCTCTATCTTGCAACCACAGCCAACGAAAGCTTGCGGCCCAACCTCGAGCGCTACTTGCGCCCCAATACCCGCGTCGTCTCCTACGACTACCCTATCCCGGGCTGGAAACCGGTGGACACATCCGAATCCGAGGGGCATCACGGGGCCAGTCATACCATCTACCTCTATGAGGTTCCGAACTCGATTGTGAAAAAGTAGGCGCGATTCACGATCTGTGAATCGAATCCCTATCGTGCCTACTCCGGAATTCGATGTTCTGGGCATCGGTCTCAATGCGACCGACAGCCTGTTGCTTCTTCCGGAATTTCCCGCCTATGCCGGTAAAGTTGCCTACGACCAAGAGCTGCTCAGCCCAGGCGGCCAAGTCGCGACCGCGATCGTCGCCTGCGCCAAACTAGGGCTCCAGACCAAATACATTGGTACGGTCGGCGACGATTTTCGTGGCAATGTTCAGCGTCAGAGCCTCCAGGAAACAGGCGTGGATATCAGCGGCCTGATTCTACGCCCTGAGTGTCCCAACCAAACGGCATTCATCCTAATCGATCAGCGCACCGGCGAGCGTACTGTGCTGTGGCACCGTGCCAAGTGCCTGCGCCTCGCCGCTTCCGAGATTCGCCCCGAAGATATTGCGAACGCCAAATTGCTGCACATCGATGGATACGATGTGGATGCCGCCGCACACGCCGCCTCTTTAGCTCGGCAGCAGGGCATTCCAGTTTCGCTAGACGTAGACACCGTCTATCCTGGTTTTGACCGCGTGCTGAAAAATACCGATTACTTGGTCGCGAGTTCCTCTTGGCCTGGCAAGTGGACCGGTGAAAGCGATCCGTTGGTCGCGCTCGACCGCCTTCAGCGCGAATACGCTCTTCCCGTAGCCGCCATGACGCTCGGTGATCGAGGTTCGCTCGCGCTCTGTGACGGCCGCTGGACCTACTCCCCCGCTTTCGAGGTATCCTGCGCCGATACAACCGGAGCCGGCGATGTCTTTCATGGCGCGTTCTGTTACGGCATGCTCTCGCAGATGGATATGCAGGCCACGCTCGACTTCTCGAACGCCGCCGCCGCACTCAATTGCACCGCCATTGGGGCGCGCGGCCACATTCCGGCCCGCCCGGAAGTGGAGTCGCTCATGGCAAGCGCGTGTTCCGGCAAAGTTCGCCGTCATCAGGATGCCGGCATAGCTCAGCGAGTTGCTGCGAACCCTGCGAGCTCATGATTCCTCTCCGTGCGTTGCTGTTTCGAAAATCCACGCCCGCGATGACCCTCATCATCATCGCCGCGAACGTCTACTTCTTCCTCTTCGAAATGGCGCACCCTATTTTTCTGCGGGATCGTTTTATCGAGCACTACGCCCTTATTCCCGATCGTCTGCACTTGACCGCATTTGTCACCTCCATGTTCCTGCACGGCGGCTGGCTTCACCTGCTTGGCAACATGTGGTTCTTATGGGTGTTCGGATCGCACATCGAGGACGCGATGGGCTCAGCCAAATTTCTGATCTTCTATCTCATCAGCGGCATCGCATCAGCCATCGTTCAATTCGTTGCCAATATCGGCAGCCCCATTCCCACCATCGGCGCCAGCGGCGCAATCGCCGGCGTCATGGGCGCATTCCTCATCCTCTACCCGCGCGCCCGCGTCGTAACACTCGTGTTCATCGTCTTCTTCATCACCACCTTCGAGCTTCCCGCCGCGTTCATGCTCATCTATTGGTTCGCCATACAGGTCCTCAGCGGCCTCGGCTCGCTCAGCAGCGTCTCGCAAGCGCAAGGCATCGCCTGGTTCGCCCACGTCGGCGGATTTGTCGCCGGCATCTTACTGGTTCGCATTTTTGCGACTAATCGTCCGCGCTATTCGTACTGACCTCTTTCATGCACGATGCCAATGAGCCGCTTGAAACTTTGCGACCGTTGGACGTCTTAGCCCTCGCCGCGCATCCTGATGATGTCGAGCAAACCTGCGGCGGCACGCTGCTCGCCATGGCCGAGCTTGGCTACCGCACCGGCGTGCTCGATCTCACAGCAGGCGACATGGGCAGCCGCGGCATCCCCGATCTCCGCATTCAGGAATCGGAAATCGCCGCGCGGCATCTGTTGCTTGCCTGGCGTCAGAACCTGCGCTGGCCTGATGCGCGCCTTGAGAACACCATCACCGCCCGCATGACCCTCGCGGGTGTGATCCGCCGCATTCGGCCCCGCGTAGTCATCCTGCCCTATTGGAAAGGCCGCCATCCCGATCATTACCGTGCGTCTGAAATCGGCTATGAGGCATGCTTTCTCGCGGGTCTGCGCCGCCTCGAAGAAGACACTCCGCCGCACCGCCCCTTCAAGATTTTGTATTCGTCACTGTACGCAAACGTCAGGCCGTCTTTTGTCGTCGACATCTCCCGCCAGTTCGACCGCCGCATGCTCGCGCTCCTCAGCTACGCCTCTCAGTACAGCGAGAGCGCAACCGCATCTGATCTCTTTCCTTCGCATGACGAAATACGAGAGCGCCTGGCCGCCGTCGCGCGTTTCTACGGCAACCTGATTGGCGTAAAATACGGGGAACCTTTCGTCGTGAAGGAATGTATTCAAGTGGACGACATCGTTAGCATGCCCGTCCGAAGCATCTAATGTATCGCCGTTCAAACTGAGCCGCGCGCGTCAGCAAGCGGTTTCGTGTTAACGAAAGGAAGGACGACTTGAAAACTTTGTGCGGCTTTGCTGCTATCGCTTCCTTTCATCGCAAATGCCGAGGTCCCGGCAAAGCGCCTGAACTCCGCCGCGGAAGTTCTATCGGAGGTCATGTCGGCGCCCGATAAAGGCATTCCGCTGGATCTGTTGGCGCGCGCGCAATGCATCGTCATCGTGCCCGGCCTGAAAGGCGGCGCATTCGGCGTGGGAGCCAAGTATGGAAAAGGCTTCTTCTCGTGCCGCAAAGGCGACGATTGGTCTGCGCCCGCATCCGTGCGCATTGAAGCCGGAAACATCGGTTTTCAGATTGGGCTGATTGAAACCGATCTCGTGATGCTCATCATGAACCGCAAAGGGGCGCACCGCTTGCTCACCGACAAATTTACGTTGGGTGGTCAAGGTGAAGTCGCTGGCGGCCCGGTCGGGCGCACGACTACTGCGCAAACCGACATCTCGCTCAGAGCCGAAATGCTTTCCTGGTCGCGCTCGCGCGGCGCGTTCGCGGGGGTTTCGTTGCAAGGGGCCACCTTGCGCCAGGATGTCAATGACAATCAGGACATCTATGGACGCCCTCTCAGGAACAAAGAAATCATCTATGGCCGCGTCGCTTGGCCGCAAGAAGCAAGCGAGCTGCACGGCGTCCTCAAGCGATACGCCGCTCGCGCGCACCGCCGCCGAATGCGTCGACGCTGACCGCAAGGTTTGCTCGGCGGCCCGGAACGCACTGACGGGTTGAACATCCTATGCACGTTGCGACTAACATCCTCGTCGTCGGCTTCCTGGTGTTCGTCGCGCATGCGTTCACTGGTATTTTCAGCCGCACCCGATTGCCCGATGTTCTCCTTCTGACCGTCATCGGCATCCTGCTCGGACCGCTCTTTCATGTCGTCAAGCCTGAGAACTTCGGCTCCGTCGGGCCCGTGTTCGCGACCGTTACGCTCATCATTCTTCTGTTCGAGGCCGGGCTCAGCCTCGACCTGGACATTCTGCGCGGAGCGATTCGAGCTACCCTCTCCCTCACCATCACGAACTTCGTGCTCACCATGGGCGGAGTCGCGATTGCCGCTCACTTCTTCACCGGCCTCGGTCCGCAGCTCAGCCTCATGCTCGGCGCGATTATCGGCTCCACATCGCCCGCCGTCATCGTTCCGCTCACGAAACGCCTCAATATGGCGCAGTCCACGAAAACGATTCTCTTTCTCGAATCTGCCGTGAGCGATGTACTTAGCATCGTAGTCGCCATCGGCTTCATGGATAGCTACCGTTTCGGCACGCTGCGTCTCGGCCAAATGCTTGGACAGATCGTAGCCACGCTGCTCCTCGCCGGCATGGCCGGAGCCGCAAGCGCGTTTCTCTGGTCGGTCCTGCTGCGCCGTATTCGCGGACTCGAAAACTCCATCTTTACCACCCCGGCCTTTGTCTTCGTGCTGTTCGGTCTTGTCGAGCTGCTCGGCTTCAGCGGCTATGTTGCCGCCGTCGTCTTCGGAGCGGTTCTCGGTAACATCGAGGTCTTTCACGGCATGGCCTGGATGCGCCGTTATCTGCCGAGCGAAGCGATTTCGCTGAACGATACCGAGCGTGTCTTTCTCGCCGAAGTAGTCTTTCTGCTGAAAACGTTCTTCTTCATTTACGTCGGCGTCTCGATCAGATTCGCCGATCTGCGCCTGGTCTACATCGGTCTTGCGCTCACCGCCTTGATCTTCATCATCAGAATTCCAGCGGCCTGGATCGGGCTCGAGCGCACCACTCCCGTTCGCGATGCCTCTCTGGTCGCCATCATGAGCCCGAAAGGATTGGCAGCCGTCGTCCTCGCGTCCATGCCTCTCGAACAAGCCTTGCCCGGTGGAGCGATGCTGCGGGACATCACCTATATCGTCGTCTTCCTCAGCATCGTCTTCACATCGGTTCTGAGCTTTCTGGTCGAGAGAACCTACATCGGCCGCCTCTACGCAATCCTCTTCTATCGTTTCGGGCAGGTTTCCGGACCAGACGTGATCCCGGTTGCTGCCCGCGATGCAAGTCTGCCGTAATTTCAGTGCAAATCAGCTTCACTCACCCCTGCCGGTTGCTCAGGTGCCTCGCCCGCCAGCCGCAGCCTCGCCCGCGAAGAGAACATCCCGCCTTTCGCTGGAACGCTCGGCGCAAAGCCTTGGAATCCAATCGGTGGCAAGTTCACGTCGTCGTAAATACCTTCCATCCCTCCGCGCATGAAGTACGTCTCATGCCAAAACCCGGTCCCGCCGGAGTCGCGAAGGAACTCTTGCCACCACACCCGGTGCGGCTCCGAGCGAGCCCAACGCTCCATCGATTCAAAATCTTTCCAGTACCACCGCATTCCCACATGCAGCGGAAAAAGACTGTAGATGATGTTGTTCTCGTAATGCAGCAGCCCTTCGGGCTTCGCCGCCCCCGCCTTCACGATTTGAGGCCCGAGGCCGAGCAGCCGTTTCATGCCGGCCAGCTTTCGCACTCGCATGCCGAGATAAATAACCACCAGATCGGGATAGGCGCTCAAATCTACAGTTCGCCGGTTTACGCGTGATGCCATACGGACACATCTAGCAAATCGCCGTCAAGCCTGGGAGCTAAAGCTTCTTCTCTACTGTGCAGTAAATTGAGGCAGGCGGAAATTTATCTCTATCCTGGTGCGCACCGCAACCGGTGCTCCGTTTTTCATTCCGGGCCTGAACCGCCACTGCTCGACCGCTTCAATCGCCTTCTCATCCAAGCCTTTTCCAAGAGACCGGACGACGCGAATGTCGCGCGGGACGCCCTTCTCGTCAATGACGACCGAAAGACCCACCGTGCCCTGCAATCCGGCAGCTCGCGCCTCCTTCGAGTAGTGTGGCTCGGCGTTGCTCACCAGATGCGGTGCGCTCACGGCATCGCCGGCGTGTTCCACAGCTCCCGAATACCGGCTCTGCCCCTGCGGCTGCACGTCTGCGCCTCCCCCAGCCCTCAGACTGCGTTTGTTCTCCTCGATCTGCTTTGCGTATTCCGGATGCTCGGCAAGAATCTCCTGGTTTAGCACGGGCGCCGTATCCCGTGCCCACTGCGAAATAGCGGCATTCATATCGCCGTAGAGTTCCCATTCGACGCCTGCAAATCTCCTACCCGTTGGAGACGTTCGGAACGCCAGGATGTCTTTCAGTTCACTTATTGAAAAGTTCCGCTCATAAAACGCGGTGAGGACTTGCGCAACATCGAAACGAGCGACGCTTTCTTGGAGCTTCGCCCGAAGCTCGACGACGTAGGCAGCAGGAAAAACAGGGTCGAGACGCACTCGCGCGTTCTGAGCCGGCATGAGCAAATCCGCCATTCGCTCGCGCAGCTCGGGTATGTCACTCGCCTTTACAATCTGACGGATGATCTCCGCTTTCTGGGAGTCGGGCTTGGCCGGTGTAGCTACCTCAGCTTGCAGTGTGGGTTGCTGCTGTGCTGCTCCACTCACGGGTGCAAGTGCAAGAAGCATTGCCCCGGTTGCGATTTTCATCCGCAAGACACTTAGCGCGAAGTGCGATTGGGCAATCCTAAATGCAACAGCCGCCATGATCGAAGCTCTGAAAACGAAGATTCTCCGACGTGCAGTGCCAATAAACTCCGAAACATCTCCGGATTTTTTCCTAACTGCACGAGAACTCGCCTCCGCACGCGCTCGTGCTTTGCGAGCTTCAGCAGCAGTGACCCCATAAGCCGCGGTCTCCGGCTCAACGCTCGATGGGTTCTTCCATACGCCGGCAGGTTTTCAGCCTTCCACGCGCGTGCCAATGCCAGCGCCTCCTGAAACGCCAATCCGAGTCCTTCGCCCGTGATCGCATCAATCGACCCCGAAGCGTCTCCGATCAGCGCCAATCCGGGACGGCACACCTGCTCGAAGCTTCGTGACAGCGTCATGCCGCCGCGCTCATTTGACGACTGAGGCGCGGAGGAGAGGCGGGTCTCGATCTCCGGAAACTCCGTCACCGCTTTATCTAATCGCAGCTTCGCATCGTCAGCCAGCAGCGCCACACAGACCTCGTTTTCTGAAACCGGCGTGATATAGATCTGGCACCGCTTGCCCCAATGCACCTCGACGTACGGCGACCAGGGCCGCATGCGATAGTGCCGTCTGAATCCAAAGCGGCGCATCTCGTGAGCGGTTCTGCCGAGCCGCGCGGCTTCTCTGATTCGCGAGCCCAGTCCGTCCGCGCCCACGATCAATCGCGGCGTAATCTCCTCGCCGGCGATGGCGAGCCGTTCTCCCGCCAAGCGCGTTCCTTTTACTCCCCAGAGCAGCGAAACGCCCACTTCCCGGCGCGCGTTCAAGCAGCAGAGCATGAAGCGCCGTCCTGCGCACGCCGATTCCGGTTCCATTCTGAAAATCGCCGAGTACCGAACAATGTGCATCCGCGAACCGGATTCCTCTGAATGGGAAACCATCACCTGCAGAT
Source organism: uncultured Acidobacteriaceae bacterium (assembly GCA_963803455.1). GTDB lineage: Bacteria > Acidobacteriota > Terriglobia > Bryobacterales > Bryobacteraceae > Bog-105. The sequence goes on from CAWDMK010000001.1 coordinate 998,973, forward strand.
ATCGTTACTCCCAGCTCACGCAAGGCTGCAATACTGCCGGGCATTAAGCCCTCCCCGCACGCTTTATCGATCGGAGGGACGGCGCAATCCGTCAAAGTGACGCCGAAGCCTTGCAGACGCAGCCCAATTGCTGCCGCAAGGCCAGCAGGGCCGCCACCTACGACCCAAACGTTGTCTGCGCGGCTCACGTGCCGACGCTTACCTTGTTGAATTCTTCCCGATACAACTGATTTTCTGGAAAGCGCCTCATCAAATCAGAAAGCAGCCGTTTGGCTTCCCGCTCATTCTTATCGCGCAGCGCTGCTACAGCAAGCAGCAGCTCCGCAAAAGGCTCCAAGTAGCGACCCTTCGCCGCTGTGAGCCGTAGCTGCGCGAGACCCGCTTGCCGATCCGTTTGCGCCCCGTCCATCCTCAAAAGCCATCTGAGAGGCGCCGGTTTTATAGAGAAGATGTAGTTCTCAAATCCAATCGCGAGATACGCGTCATAACAATCGGGGTGCTTCGAAAGCAACTGTTCGGCTTCGCCGCGCGCCTGCTTGACGTCGTCCAACGACGCCCAATACCGTTTCTCGATCAGCGCTGTATAGTCGGCCTGGAGACCGAGTCGCAAAACTGTGGCAAGCAACGCACTTTCATTTCCCGGGGAGCGCTGCAGAATAGGCGCGGCGAGTTCCCGGCTCCGTTCCAGAGCCCCCTCGAATTCACGTTTCACCGCCGGATCCGGTGTTTCCGTGCGCCTGTGGAAAAATGTGCGGTCGTTCACAAACAACTCCGACTGCAAGACTCTCAGCCGGTGAAACTCTCCATACAGATATGCCGCCGCGTCTGAAACCGGTCCCATCGGGTCCTCAGAATGACTCCGCTCCCAGGCTTGAAAGCAGCGATGGGCGTCCGTGAACTCTAGGTTGTACATGTCCTTGTATCCCTGGTCCAACAAGGTGTCCGCCGCATCGCTTCGCTGCGGCGCGAGAGCGAAAGCCGCGGTCAGCAAGCAAATTACCCAAAGCCGTGGCGCGTGCCGCCTCACCGGATGACTTCCTGGCCGTTAGACAAGAGGGATCTCCGCATCACTTCCAGTATGCGCTCGATATTCCCGCAGCGGGAATGCGGCTTCGAGATAGATTGCTCTCCCGCTTCTCAGAAAATCCTCGTGATTTTCACAGGAATTCCGGTTAGAATTATCCCACGCGAATACACATTCACTGTAGCGTCAATTACATAAGCGCTAAACGTGCCATTTAGGAAAAAGGAGTACACCTATGGCGGATCAAGAAGCACTGTTTAGTGCCGTCCTCTCGTGTAGCTATCGCTTGCCACACGAAATCCCAGCCATCCAGGCGCTCCGCGGCCAGAACGGAGGCTTGGAGCTGGCAGCCATCTCTCATCTGCCCGGAGGCGCGGAATTAACCTTCTGCGGCGACGGTTTCAACGAGAGCACCCTGAAGGTTTGCTTTGAAGGACAATTCTTCTTTGTGTTTATTCAAGATGTGATCTCCGCTCCCCAGCCGAACAGTTCGGATGCGAGGCACATTCTTCGCAAGAGCAGCAATAGCCAACGTCGCAAACCGCTCGCCGCTTCTCATGTCGCGTAACGCCCCTTAGAGTGCGCGCCAACTTCGGGTTTCATGGAATACGAGCGCTCTGACCTCGGATAATGGAACCTGATGCGACTCTCGCGATTCTGCGTGCTCGCGCTACTCGCGATTCCTGGTGCGAACAGCGCGCAATCCGCCCCGAGCATCCCGCTTCGGCTGGGCGTCGTGGGTCTCGTGCACGGGCATGTCGCCGGATTCTTTAGCTCAACGACGGATCGGCCGGATGTACAGATCGTCGGCGTGGCCGAGCCCGATCATCAGCTCTTCAACCGCTACGCTCAGGAATACCGGCTCGATCCCGGTCTGTACTTCGCATCACTTGATGGCATGATCTCTCGCGCTCACCCGCAAGCTGTCGTCGTCTATACGAATACCTTCGACCATCGCGAGGTGGTCGAGCAATGCGCCCGCCGCGGTATCCACGTCATGATGGAAAAACCGCTGGCGGTCAGCTACGAGGATGCTCGCGCTATAGCCCAAGCGGCCCAACAAGCGAAAATCCACGTGATTGTGAATTATGAGACCACATGGTACGCGAGCAACGAGGCTGCGTTCGAGATGCTGCAACAGGGCGACCTGGGAGACATCCGCCGCGTGCTCGCGCATGATGGCCATCCGGGGCCGAAAGAGATCCACGTGCGGCCCGAATTCTTTGCCTGGCTCACCGATCCAAAACTCAACGGCGCGGGCGCTCTCTACGATTTCGGCTGCTATGGCGCGGATCTTGTGACCTGGCTTATGAAGGGTCTGCCGCCCAAAACTGTGACTGCGGTCACGCTTCACATCAAGCCGGACATCTATCCGAAAGTCGAAGATGAAGCGGATGTCATCCTGACCTATCCATCTGCGGTCGCCATCTTGCAAGCTTCATGGAACTGGCCCTTCGATCGGAAAGATATGGAGGTCTACGGCCGCACCGGATACGTAAAGACTATCGTTCGCGATAAGATCGAGTTCCGCCGCGAAGGCCAAAGGGACCCCACGGTTGCGCCCGCACGAGCCTTACTGCCGCCCTACGACGACCCGCTGCACTATTTTGCCGCCCTGATCAACGGAAAAGCTCACGAGGACAGCCTATCTTCGTTAAGCACTAACTTGACCGTCAGCGAAATTCTCGAAGCTGCGCGCCGGTCGGCCCGATCGGGGCAGACCGTCACACTACCGCTGATGCAGTAGCCGCTGGGCGAAGCCGCGACAGCTGATTATCCGGCTGTGCGCAGCGAAGCAAAAAAGAAAAACCCGGCGATTGCCAACGCGATAACCAGCAAAATCAAGCAGGGAATAGCGCCTTGCCGCGGCACGGCGGAAGCCTTGGTATCCGTAGATTTCTTCTTGATTTTGGGAGCAGCCATTCAGCGGAGCGATCTAGCCGTCGCCCGGATCGGACTTCGTCACGCCTATTTCTTGAAGAGGCTATCAAAAGCCGCACGCGCATCGTTCGCGTTCCGCGGCGCCGGAATAGCGCCATTTTCGGCGCCGTTGCCGATGCGCCCGGAAGGCAGCGCGTCGCGAGCAACTGTTACGCGCGGAGAGAACAGCGTGCAAGTGTTGGCTTGGTCTTTGAGAGGAATGCGCACGGGAATCGGCTTCACGCACTGAAATCGCGTGGACGAATCGAAGTTCACGCATTGCTTGCAACAGTGCAGAGCGGCGTGACATTTGGGACACTCGCCTGTAAAGTCGAAATCTGCAGCTAAGGTGATACCACAGCTAAAACATCTAGTGGCAACCAAATTCTCGACAAGGCGGGGCAGCTTCGGGCCTGTAATGTCAAGCGGAGGCTTGGGTCCTGGTTGCCGCTGCCGTTCTGAGTTATGAGGCGCAGACCCGCGGGCCGAATCCTGATAACCGCGTTGCCGATATTTACGATCTCCGTCCATAGTGGTCGACGGGCTCCTTGGGACATCCAGTCAGGAAATCAGAGCACAAAGTTTGCCCCGGCCGAGCCGGTGAAAGGGAGCTGCAAATCTCGCTCGCCTGGATGTAAGTCGGGTACAGATTCCAGTACTTAGAAAAGAAACTCCCCGGTGACGCTGGAACTCTCGATTGAGATTGCGGGCCTGAATCGGAAGGACATGGTGACAGAACCCGCCTGCACCTGATCTAGTATGTACCACGAATCGCGCCAAGATGCTAGTGGCCCTTCAAAAAACCTGTTCTAAGCGAGCTAATCTGTCAGTCGGAAACCCATTTCAGTAAAGCGTTGCAAGGCCGTGTTACAGGGTTGTCGAAGTGGTTTGGGCTAATACGCACGGAATAGCCGACACGCCCCGTCTCCTGAACGGTAAATTCACTTGCAAACACGACAGCGCCGCCGCGTTCTTCAACAGGCGCAAGCGGTAGCGTGTAGGTGCCTTGGAGCTGCCCATTGGCTCCGACGTGTCCGATAACAGCTTCGACACGCACCTCGGAGGGCCTAAGACCTGCCAAGTCTACGGTCGCACGGAGCGGAACGGCTGAGCCGCTGATGACGTGGTCGCCCGGGCCGTTGCCTGTATCAACGAACCTAATCTGATGCCAAGCCTGGGCCATGCGATTCTCCCACAGCGTCTTCTGACGTGCAGGCTCGAAGTCGTTGCTCGAGATGCTGGTCCAGCAGATCGTGCGCGGGCCGATACAGCTCAGACATGTACTCGGCCACCATTCGCCCGCAGCTGAATTGCGGCGTGATGTGCGCAATGCAGCTTTTCATGCGGCGAACCCACTCGACGGGAATCTCCTGGTCAGAATCGCGATAAAACAACGGCACGATATCGTTTTCAAGCAGCGAATAGATGGCGCTGGCGTGAATGTCGTCCTGATCTTCGTGATACGGAATGCGATCGCCAATCGCCCAGCCTCCGGATTGCTCATACGCTTCATCGAACCATCCGTCGAGCACGCTGAGATTCAACACGCCATTCATAGACGCCTTCATGCCGCTGGTTCCGCAGGCTTCCTCGCCGCGGCGGGGATTGTTCAGCCATAAATCGACGCCTTGGACCATCTCGCGCGCGACTTGGATACTATAGTCTTCAACAAAAATCAGACGCTTCGAAATTTCGGGATCACGCGAGAGGCCGACGATCTCGCGAATCAGCGTCTTACCCGGATGATCCTTCGGGTGCGCTTTGCCCGCGATGACGATCTGAACGGGTCGGGTTGGATGGTTGAGAATCTTCTTTAAGCGGTCGACATCGCGAAGCAGCAGAGTGGCGCGTTTATAGGTTGCAAAACGGCGTGCGAAACCGATCGTGAAAACGTCCGGATCGAGAACTTCCGCGAGCCGCCGAACCTCGAATCCAGAGGCCTTTCGGCGATGCGCCGAATCGACTGCGCGCTCGCGAACGAAAGTGACCATCCGCCGCTTTCGCTTGCGATGCATCTCCCATAATTCCTGGTTGGGAATCTCCTGAACCAGCTCCCACATCTTGCTGTCTTCGAGACGCTCGCGCCAATCCGGCTGAAGGTACTGATCGTAAAGCGCCGCCAGGTCGCCATTAATCCACGTGGGCGCGTGAACCCCGTTGGTGATGGACAGAATGGGAACCTCATCAACCGGCAAGCGAGGCCAGAGATCCTGGAACATTTCCCTCGAGACCGAACGATGCAGGGCGCTCACTGCATTGCGGAACGCAGAGGTTTTCAGGGCCAGCACCGCCATCGAGAAGCGCTCCGCCGGGTCTTGCAAATTCCGGCGTCCTAAAGCCAGAAGCTTCTCAAACGGGAGCCCGGCCTCTTCACAGTACCGTCCGAAGTAGCTGTGCATGAGGCTGGACTCGAACAGATCAATCCCGGCCGGAACGGAGGTGTGAGTGGTGAATACGTTACTGACGCGCGTGGCCTCGAGCGCCTGCTCAAAGCTGAGATTATGCTCCTGCATCAAAACGCGGATGCGCTCGATTGCAAGAAACGCCGAGTGCCCTTCGTTCATGTGGTGAACGGTGGGCTGGATGCCGAGTTTTCTTAGTGCTCGAAGGCCGCCGATGCCCAGCACGATCTCTTGGCAGATGCGCTTGCCCACGTCACCGCCGTAGAGCTGATCGGTGATTTCGCGGTATTCGGTTAGGTGGTTTTGGGGGATGTTACTGTCGAGTAGAAACAGCTTCACACGTCCCACATCGATATGCCAAATCTTCAAAAATACTTCTCCGTTTGGCAGTGTGACGCTGACGATCAGCTCATGCCCGTTCTCGTCAGTTGAGGGGCGCACTGGCAGCGTATAAAAGTCATTCAGCGGCGTGCTTTCCTGTTGCCAGCCATCGGGATTTAGAAATTGCTTCAAGTAGCCGCGTTGGTAGAGCAGCCCGACGCCAGTTAATGGGAAATCCGAATCGCTTGCTGCCTTGAGGTGATCGCCCGAGAGCAACCCCAAGCCTCCTGAGTAGATTTGCATGCAATCGAGCAAACCGTACTCCATCGAGAAATAAGCGATCGCTGGAGTAGCCTCAACCGGTTTCGCCGCTTGCAAATAACTATCGTGCCGCTCGCACGCGCGCCGGTACAGGAGCAGGAATCTAGGGTCCGCGGCGGCTTTATCGAGCGCCGCCTGCGAAATGCGTCCCAGTAACTGGATGGGGTTGTGGTTGCATTCCTTCCATAGAGTGGGCTCGAGACGCCGGAACAGCGACCGTACCAGGTGGTCCCAACTCCACAGCAAATTATAAGCGAGCTCGGAGAGGCGGCTAAGCGCGGGCGGAAGGGCCGGGCGGACCAGGAACTCTTGTAACGGCTGAATCTGATACGGCATTCGAGGCTAATAGAAGTAGTGGGAGAACGCTTCTAAAGATATAGCAGAATCTCGGAGCTCCCCGCTTTCAAGGAACTACAGCGGGATCAATGGCCTACACTCTATTTTCACATGCCCATAATGGACAGGAGGTAACCGCCGGCCTGCCGTACCTTTCTTTTCGTGACGTCAGCTACAGCTTGAACGGGCGTAAAATACTCGATCGCCTCAGCTTTGATGTGGAACGTGGCGAGACTCTGGTCTTGCTCGGGCGTAGCGGATCGGGAAAGACGACGGCACTCCGATTAATCAACCGGCTGATTACGCCTACTGAAGGGAGCGTCTTGATCGCCGGGCACGACGCGAAAAATGTGGATCCGATCGAGCTACGCCGCCGCATCGGGTACGTGATTCAGGAATTCGGGTTGCTCCCGCATTGGACTGTCCAGCAAAATGTCTCCCTCGTTCCGCGACTGCTTGGTTGGCCGGAGGGAACGCAACTTAAGCGCGCGCAAGAGCTGCTCGAACAAGTCGGATTGAAAGCGGACGACTTCAGCGCGAGGTTTCCTAACGAGCTTTCCGGAGGGCAGCGGCAGAGAGTAGCAGTGGCGCGGGCACTTGCGGCAGAACCGAAAATCCTGCTCTTCGATGAGCCCTTCGGCGCGCTTGATCCTGTGACACGCCATGAGATGCAGCAGCAGTTCATGGATCTGCAAAGGCGCTATGAAGTGGCTTCCGTGTTTGTCACGCATGATTTGGTTGAGGCACTCTCGATAGCCACTCGGATCGCGGTGCTCGACGCGGGCAAGTTGGAGATTGTTGCGACCCCAGATGAGTTCTTCGCTGTGACAACGCCAATCGCGCGAGCCTTTTTAGAAACGCTGCCGGTTGAGATGTGGGAGGGAAAAAAGGCCTGATGCGCTCGATGTGCCGTATAGTATCTCGCAACTATTACCGATAGGTAGAGAAAGGTGCTTCGCCGCAACCACGTGATGATAGGTCTCATCTAAAATTAAAGGGATTCCGCTGTTTGTGAGACGGTTTAGCGCTCTAAGAAGCATAGAGAAGGGGTTTTCGCGCCGCGAATTTTTGTTTGCGGGTGCCGGGGCGGCTCTTGTGGCGCAAAGCGCGCTCGGCAACACGACGACTCCCAAAGCTCCAAGTTCGCTTAAGCCGGAGGAGCGGCAGTTCCTCGAGGATTACGCCAAGCGCTGCTTCCGTTATTTTTGGGAGCAGACCAATGAGCACACCGGGCTATCGCTCGATCGAGCGAGAATGGACGGCACTCCCGCGGGCGGTAATGTGGGCAGCTCTGCGGCAACCGGTTTTGCACTGACTGCGATTTGCATAGCAGCCGACCGTGGTTGGATCTCGAGAGCACAGGCTCGAGCTCGAGTCCTTACGACCCTTCGATTCCTTTGGTCGCATGCCTTCCATGACCATGGGTGGTACTACCACTTCATGGATGCCGGCACGGGTGCGCGCAAGCTGAATTCCGAGATATCGAGTGTAGATACTTCGCTACTGCTCGCGGGAGTCTTGACTGCTGGTGAGTATTTCTCCGCCGATCGCGAGATTAAGGCGCTAGCTAAGCAAATCTTCGAGCGGGTGGACTTCGTTTGGATGCTTAACGGAGATCCGTATCTCCTCTCGCACGGCGTGAATCCCGGATCGGGATTCTTGGATTTCCGGTGGTTCGCCTACAGCGAAGCATCGATGCTGTATCTGCTTGCAATCGGATCACCGCACCGGCCGATTCCAGCCGAAAGCTGGTACGCTTGGCAGCGGCCAAAAGTTAAATATGAGAATTGGACGTTCATCAGTGGGGGGCCGTTGTTCACGCATCAGTTCTCTCACGCGTGGGTGGACTTCCGGCATCAGGTGGATGGCGACCCTTCGTACCTGAATTATTTTCAGAATTCCGTGTTCGCGACCTATGCCCACCGCGATTTTTGCATCAGCCTGCAAGGCAAATATGCCGACTACGGGCCGAACATGTGGGGAATCACGGTTTCCGATAGCCCTGGCGGTTACGTCATCTGGGGTGGACCGCCGTTCTTCGGACCCATTAACGGGACTCTCGTGCCGTGTGCCGCGGCGGGATCGTTAATGTTCGCTCACGAGATTTGTTTTCCCGTATTGCGCGAAATGCGCAATGTGTATGGCGATAAAGTTTACCAGCGCTACGGATTCACCGACGCATTTAACCCGAATTGGGAGGATAAAAAGCTCTGGGTCAATCCGGACGTGATCGGTATCGACGTCGGTATCTCACTTCTGAGTATAGAAAATCTTCTCACCGGAAACGTATGGCGCTGGTTCATGCGGAACCGTTATATTCAGGCGGGTATGGAGCGCACTGGCTTCAGCTTCGCAACCCCCGGTATTCACATGCGCGAGGCAAAGACCGGCGCAAGACGCGCTTAGCGACAGCGCCGATCACATTCTGAAATCGTAGTTGCGCTCCGACCGGTGTAACCATAGACTGTCTTCATATAGAATACCTCTATATGGATCTTCTACAGGGTACACTCGAAATGCTCGTACTCAGGACTTTGATTCTGGGACCGCTGCACGGCTACGGCATTGCAAAGGCCATCCAGATCGCGTCGAAGGGGCTTTTAGAAATCGAGTTTGGGTCGCTTTACCCTGCTTTGAAGCGGCTCGAGCTAAAAGGTTGGGTGACCTCGTCTTGGGAGACATCAGAACATAATCGCCGGGCAAAGTATTATCGGCTCACGCCGGGCGGACGCCGCCAGCTCTATAAGGAGCATTCCAAATGGACCGGCTTCGTGGAGGCAGTCGCCGCGATCATGGAGCCGCTGCCGAAAGGAGGAAGGTGATGTTCTTCAGCCGCCTCAAATACCTGCTTCCGCGCTATCGACGTGCCCAGGAGCGCGATATGCAGGAGGAACTCGCTGCTCTGGAGCAGATCGCGAGCCGTCGTGAGTTGGGCAATCTCACAGCTGCGGCGGAGGATGCGCGCGCTGTTCTCGGATTTCCGATTCTCCACGGAGCGGGGACGGACATTCGGTATGGGCTTCGAGCGCTGCGCAGAGATCGCGGGTTTACGTTGGTTGCGGTTACGTCGCTGAGTCTAGGCATCGCCGCAAATGTGAGTGTTTTTGGACTGATGGATACTCTGCTCTGGCGAGAGCTCCCCGTTCGTGACCCGGACCAGCTTGTCAGTTTCAGGAATACGTCAAAGTCCTATTTCGGGTACTCCGAGTTTGCTAAGCATTCTGGAGATGCCTTACAGGAGGTGATGGCGCAGTCGGCTACGCTCGATGCCTCTATCGATTTAGGCTCTGGGCCTGCTCACGCTGAAATCCAGTTTGTAAGTGGAAATTACTTCGGCGCGCTTGGCGTAACACCAGTTTACGGCCGCTTGATCTTGACCTCGAACGATGATCCGCAACATCCTGCCCAAGTCGTGACGCTCAGTTACGGTTACTGGCGCAAGGCATTCAACGGAGACCCTTCCGTTATCGGACGGTCATTCCATCTTGGGGAGGGCCATTTTGAAATTATTGGGATTGCACCCAAGGAGTTCTTTGGGCTCTCGGTGGGTGAAGCTCCCGATGTATTTCTACCGATCGCAGCGCAGCCCGCTGTCTTCTCCGGTAATAACTGGCTTTCCGGACGAAACACAAACTGGCTCAACATTTTTGGACGGCTTCGCCGCGATATGACAATTCGGCGAGCCCAATCGATTCTTACGCCGGTAAGCCTTGAGATCGATATTGAACGGAACGGGCACGTACCCACTCCGGCTGAGCGCAAACAGATGTTGCAAGACCCGATCAGACTGGAGCCCGCCGCCAGAGGAATCTCGGACCTGCGAGACAGATTTTCCAGGCCGTTGCACGTCGTTTTCGGAATGCTCGTCGTCGGCCTCTTTCTCGCGTGCATCAATGTAGTGAGCCTGCAAATTGCACGCGCGGATGAGCGCCAAAAGGAGTTCGCCGTACGTCTGGCGATTGGTGCTAGCCGGTTCCGGATTGTGCGGCAATGTTTTGTGGAAACTCTGCTGCTTGCCGCCGTTAGCGCTCTGATGGGTTCTCTTCTGTTCCGGCCCGCTGCGAGCGCAGTCGTGTCATTGATGACGATGTGGGGCGGTGAACCAGCCAGGCTGAATCTGACGCTACATGCTGAAATGCTTGCGTTCGTGATTCTCCTGTGTCTTGCCGTGGCACTCATCTCTGGACTGCTGCCGGCCATCTATTCCGGTCGAAAAGAGATCCAGCCGGGGCTACAGAGAGGGCCTCTGGCGGCAGCCGCGCCTCGGCATCACAGGGGTGTGGTTCGCGCGGTCGGAATCGTCCAGCTTGCCGTATCGCTTGTGATGATCACGGGGACATGCCTGTTTGTTTTTAGCCTTCACGAACTGCAACATTTTGACGCGGGGGTCAGGCGAGACGGACTACTCGAGATCGAGATCGATCCGATGAGAGCCGGATACCAGGACCTGCGAGCAGTTCTGCTGGATGAGAGACTCAGAGATCGTTTCGCCGCGATGTCCGCGATTGAGCACGTGACCTTTTCGCAAAACGGGATCTATTCCGGACGAAACTTCGAAGGCGGCTTCGAAGCGGACGGATTTCATCCCGCGGACCGCGATGCCAATCATGGGATCTACGACTATGTCGGGCCGAATTTCTTTACAACGCTCGGTACGACAATCCTCGCAGGACGAGATTTCAGCGAGCGCGACAATGCCGCTGCCCCGAAAGTGATCATCGTTAACCGGGCATTCGCAGACCGCGTGTTTCCGAATCAGGACGCAGTTGGCAGGAACGTTTACTTCGCGGACCAAACGGGAAAGAAGGCGCATCGAATCATTGGAGTGGTTCGTGATGTGAGGACGGACATCAGGGAGGCGCGGTTAATGTGGTATTTGCCCGCGCTACAGCATGACATGCATGTATTCACGACGAGGTTCCTAATCAGGACCACAAACCGGCGTACTGCCACTTTTTCCGATTTAAGGGCAGCCGTGCATGCTGAAGATTCGAGACTCCGCATCGATAAATTCGAGACTGCAGATCGCCTGCTCGACCGGACACTTGGCACGGACCGCTTGATGGCCAGACTGGGATGGGCGTTTGGGATTTTGGCACTGATTTTGGCGTCCGCAGGTATTTATGGCTTGCTTTCATACGATGTCACCCGACGCACTGGAGAGATCGGAATTCGTACGGCTCTGGGAGCGTTCCGGACCGACATCATGAAGCTTGTCATGGCAGAAGTCCTCGTGATTACTTCGTTCGGCTTGGCGCTTGGTGGAGTTGCGGCAATGCTGCTAACGAAATTGGTGCGCAGCCTCGTATTCGGAATCGGGGTGAACGATCCACGCGTTGAACTGGCGGCCGCAGCGATCCTGGTTGTGGTTGCACTCGTTGCGGCGGTGATTCCGGCGCGCCGAGCAGTACGGATAGATCCAATGAACGCTTTGCGAGCCGAGTGAGCCGGTATGGAACTCATACCGCTCCTGAAGCGCGATCTACCGTTTACGCTGGCCCTTTACGAGCTTCTTCACTTTTCGCTTATTTGATCCACGCGCTACCCCCGAGCCTCGCTTTGCCTTAGGAGCCGCCTTCTTGCGAGCCGCGCGTTTCAGGCGCTTGCGTTCTGTAGGGTCTTCTACGTGCTTGGTATTCATTCTTCGATTTTTATTTCTGCGTACTTTTCTACAATCTTCCTGAGCCCGTACCCAGGGAAGCTTATGGTTAGTTTCGCATCTTCACCATCGCCCTCGCGCCGCAACACTGTGCCCCGCCCATACTTCGGGTGCCGGACGGTTACACCCGCTCGAAAACCAGAGCCGTGCCGAGTGCCGGCGGAACGGGGTGCTAAGGAGGACCGGACTGACGGGGCGCTAGGCGCGGATGGCCTCTGGGACCCGGCTGGCTCGCGAGCGCCTGGAGCGGGCTGCGCTAGTTGAGTTGCACGCGTGAAGCCGGACGGGGGAGCCATGCCGCGCTCGGCAAAGAATTGAGCGATGTTCTCGACTGAATTGTAGGTGCGACCTGTATAGAGATTGCGCTTCACCGCCTCCCGAACATCGTGCTGTTCCGCAAACAGCTCTACGTGCTCGGTATGAGGCTGCCGAGAACCAGAAAGGTTCTCGCGCAAGCTGGGTGGGACCTCATTTAGGAAACGCGAAGGCAGGCAGATCTCCGGCTGAGCGCCCCCAAACCTCCGGCGATAGCGCGCCCAAGTCAGATAAAGCCGCTTCTGTGCACGGGTCATCGCGACATAGCACAGCCGCCGCTCCTCTTCCATCGCTGCTTCCGAATTAAAGGAGCGGCTGTGCGGAAATATTCCTTCCTCAAGACCTGCGATGAAGACGTTCGGAAACTCCAGGCCCTTGGCATTATGCATGGTGAGTAATAATACGGCTGCCTGTTCGTCCAGTGCATCGGTTTCAGAGACCAGGGCCGCATGGTCCAGAAAATCGGCCGCTGTCTCACCCCGTTGCGCTGCTTCGGCGCCCGCCGTCACGAGCTCCTCGAGGTTGCCCAGGCGAGACTCCGATTCCGGTGACATATCGTTCTTCAGCATCGCGGCGTACCCGCTCTTTTCAAGAATGTCGCGCAGCAGTTGATCTAGCGTACTTGTCGGGAGCGCGTCAGTGAGTTGGTTGATCAGCTTGAGAAACGATTTGACTGCAGCTTCCGCGCGTGCCGGGAGCACTCGCTCCTCGATCATGTGGGAAAGCGCGTTCCACAAACTCATGCCGCGCTGAAGTGCGTATTGCTCGATCTGCTCGATGGTGCTTTTACCGATGCCTCTCGCAGGCGTGTTGATGATGCGAAGTAGGCTGATCGAGTCTTGGGGGCTGAGCAGCACCTTGAGGTACGCGAGAAGATCCTTCACTTCGGCGCGCTGATAAAAGCTGAATCCGCCCACTACAAGATACTTGCGGCCGTAACGCCGGAGAGCTTCTTCGATCTGCCGCGATTGAAAGTTGGTTCGATACAGAACTGCGACTCGATCCTCCGGATTTTTCGCGAGAAGGCGTTCAATCACATCGGCGATGAACAGTGCTTCATTCTCTCCATCAGGCGCTTCGTAGTAGCCGATGTGCGCGCCCGCCTCGGAGTTGGTCCAAAGCCATTTGCCTTTTCGTTCTTTGTTATTCGCCACCACCGCGCTCGCCGCTTCGAGGATGTTTTTGGTAGATCGATAGTTCTGTTCCAATCGGATTACTTTCGCGTCTGGATAGTCCCGCTCGAAATCCAGAATGTTACGGATATCCGCGCCGCGCCACCCATAAATCGATTGATCCTCATCGCCGACGACGCATACGTTATGCCGGGTTTGGGTTAACAGGCGCATCAGCTCGTATTGCGTTCGGTTGGTATCCTGGTACTCGTCGATCATCACGAATTCGTAGCGCCGGTTGTAAAGCTGGCGCAGAGCGTCATCGTGGCGCAGCAGGCGCACGCACTCGAGCAGCAGGTCGTCGAAATCAAGCGCGTTTGCCTGCCTCAGCCGATCCTCGTATTCTTCGTAGATCTTCGCTAGACGCGTCAGCTTGGGGTCGGTTGCCGCTTTATACCAATCTTGCGGCGCTTGCTGATGATTTTTGGCATGGCTGATGTTGGCCAGCGTTGCGCGATACTGCATGAACTTCTCATCCAAACCAAGCCGCTTATATATCGATTTCAGAAGCGAGACTTGATCATCGTCGTCGTAGATAGTGAACCGGCGCGTGAACCCATCTCTGATGTCTGCCAGCGATTCACCGTCGCGGCGTAATACGCGCACACAGAACGAGTGAAAGGTCGAGAGAATCGGCGTTCTCGCCCTATCCGTACTTCCTAACAGACTTGTGACGCGGTGGCGCATCTCATCCGCCGCCTTATTTGTGAATGTCACAGCAAGAATAGCCGGGCCAGGGACATGGTGGGCTTCAATCAAGTGCGCGATGCGGTGAGTGATCGCGCGCGTTTTACCGCTCCCAGCTCCCGCAAGCAGCAACAGCGGGCCCTCAACGTGTGCGACAGCTTCGCGTTGTTGCGGATTTAGACCGTCGAGAAAATCCATGAGTACTGGATGTTATGGGAGGCGTTTTCAGAATAGCATCGGAAGCCGCTCAACCAACTCGCTTCAGTACCGGTTCAGTAGCCTAGAGATTGCTTCACTGTACTCGCACCGTATTCCGCCGAAGCATCATATCGATTTTGTCCGGTATCGCGTTGGTGTGCCTGGCAGCCGCTCGGGAAAGCGATCAGCAGATATCCAATGAGATCGATTCCATTGTCAGGTCACTGTCGGGAATCACAGGGCTTTCGGAAAGGCATCCCGTCCGGCATGGGCAAATGTCGAAACGGCAGTTGCGGCAGTTTCTCAGCAAACGCATTAAGAAGACGGTTAAGCCTGAGGAAATTTATGCTGACGAGCTATCGCTCAAGATGTTCGGGTTAGTACCCCAAGATTTTGATTTGCGCAAATCGACGGTGGAGTTGCTCACCGAGCAGGCCGCGGCTTTCTATGACTACGACAAAAAGAAATTATTCCTCCTGGCCGGCTCGCCCGCGACCGAGGAGACCACGACTCTTGCTCATGAACTCTCCCACGCGTTGGCTGATCAGCATTTCAATCTGCGGAAGTTCGTCGAGGACACCCCGTCTAATGATGACGAGAATCTGGCTCGCACAGCGGTTGTCGAGGGCCAGGCCTCTTGGCTGATGATTGCCTACGATCTGAAGCAGGCCGGACGGCCCGCAAAGCCGAGCCCGGAAATGCTGAAGACGGTCGGAAGTTCGAGCGAAGATTCTATGTCGGAATACCCAGTGCTGAAGGACTCGCCGCTTTACATCCAACAATTACTACTGTTTCCTTACACCGAGGGCATTCTCTTTTTCGATGCCGTTTACAGGAGGATGGGAATGGAAGCGTTCACTGCGGTGTTCCGGGATCCGCCGGAGGACTCGGCAGAAATTATTCACCCGGACCGCTACTTCGGCCACCTGAAGGCGCTCAAGCCGGAGTTGCCACATTTATCACTGAGCGAGAAGAGCGTCGACCTCACCGAAGGTTCGGTCGGCGAATTCGATCACGAGATGGTGCTACGGCAGTACGCGGGTGAAGCCGCATCGAAGACGCTGCCTCCGCATTTGCGCGGCGGACGCTTCAAAATTGCCGAACTCGGGAAAAATCGCACACCACTGCTTGAATATGTGTCCGAGTGGGACTCGCAAGAAAGCGCTGCAACCTTCTTCTCCTCTTACCGGAATATTTTAAACGCCAAATGGAAGCACTGCGAAGTTTCGCGATCCGACGACGCCACGTTTGCAGGCCAGGGTGACAACGGTTACTTCGTAGTGCGCTTATCGGGCAGGACCGTGCTAAGCATCGAAGGCTTACCTGATGTAAGGGACTGGGAACACCTGCAGGCGGCGCCCGGGAAGCTTACCGCTACGGTACACTGATGTGTGGAGTTTCAGCCGTGAAGAACATCCTGACATCGCTTGCCGGTCTCGCAGTTTTCGCCGCAATTCTGTTCGCAGCAGAGACGAATACGCCTCGGAAGGCGCCGGAATTGGCTTTCAATGTCCCTGGGCAGGGGCAAAAGCTATTGAGTCAGTATCGCGGCAAAGTGGTTGCGCTCGAGTTCATCTTCACCACGTGTCCGCATTGTCAGGCTGCCTCGCGAGTGATGACAAAGTATCAGCAGGAATTTGGGAGCCGGGGATTTCAGGCTCTCGACGTCGCTATTAACGATAATGCGGATTTAGCGGTAGACAACTTTGTCAAGGATTATCAGGTCGGATTCCCGGTTGGCTGGACGACGAGAGATCAGATGTTAACCTTCATGGGATTCAGCATGGCGGAGCGGTTCGTAGTTCCCCAGCTTGTGTTGATAGACCGCAAAGGAATGATTCATTACCAGACGCCGCCGCTCGGCGACGAAGCTTACTTGAAGATGATGGCGGAAGATGCGATTCGACAGCACATCGAAGAGTTGCTGGCCGAAGGCAACTCGGCTGCGGGGCACAGCTCCAGAAACACAAAGGTGGCGGTCGCCAGAAAAGGTCGTTAGACTCCTCCCTTCACGCGCCCGTAGCTCAGCCTGGATAGAGCGTTTGCCTCCGGAGCAAAAGGCCGTAGGTTCGAATCCTACCGGGCGTACCAAAATTTTGGGCGTAAGTCATTAATCCTTGGTAAACCGGGAAGAGCACCCGATCCTGCGTTTCCGCAATTGCGGCTTGCCGGACCAATTGTCCGAATTTTTGGGATGTAGTTGGCCCAAAACTCGGCGCTCTACCAAGTCCTGTGCGCTTGCAGAACAGAAAGAAACTCAGTAGCCTTCAGAATTCGGGCACCGGCATATTGCCCGAGATCTAGCAAGTCCTTGTCACCGGTGGCGATGTAGTCGGAGCCGGAGCTTTGGGCACATTCCAATACATGATTGTCGTCTGGATCGCGCTTTACTACATCAAGCTGCACATGCGGAATGACGCGCTCGCTCACTAAGGAGAGCACATCACGCGCTTGGGCGATATCCTGAGCAGGCCAATGGAATTTGTTTGCAAGAATGCGCGTGGTCTCTTCCAAAATTTCCTCCGAAAGCTGCAGGCGGAACGCATCCACTGCAGCCAGTTCCAGAAGACGTGAAGGTGGGCCCTGATAGCTCAGTCCACTGAACACATTAGAATCAAAGGTCACGCGCACCATTACCGAGTGCGGCGACGTTCCTTCCGGTCGGCGTGGATTACATCCAGAACGCTATCCTCTGGGATATTGCTGACTCTTCCATGTCGGTGTCCTTTAGTGAGCAGTTCCCGAAGCCGTTTCAGCCGTTCGGCTCTGAGGCCTTCCATTACGGCCTCGCTCGCCATTTCATCGAGAGTCTTATGGTGGCGCGCGGCTGCTTCCTCCAAGGCAGCGAATGAGGTTGCATCGAGGCGGATATTATTGGCCTTGGCGGACATCCTCCTCCATTTTGGCAATACCGAGCGAACTGTTCAACACGCGTGTGTTTATGCACAAGGTCAAATAGGGCTTGACCTAAAATTGGACCGAAGTGAGGAATTCTGGACCTCCTCACAAAAACACTCTCAGAGCCGGTCACAATAACTTCTGGTCCATAGCGTGAGTTGCGCGTATGTGCCGCGCTTGCATGCGGTAGCGAGATAGGTGCGAGCGGTGCTTTGGGTCAAACTGCTGGCTCATTGGGTTCATCAGTATGCCCGGAGATTGTGTGTGAGGCACGCAGGATGCGAAGCACACGCTTCGACTTTCGGCCAAGCGTGCGTGGCATACAGCGTAGGCCCCGGCGTTGCATTCTCTGCGCTCAATCCCCTGCCCAAGATTGGGGTCGCTCCAAGGACTGAGAAGAAGTTGTACGAGACTTGCGCATCGCGACTCTGATCACCGGCACTCAGCCGATCGATGTTCTGGCCTTCAGCGTGACAACATCACTCGTATGTTTAATAGCCGCAGTGAGCATCTGGTCTGCTACGCGCCCCATGGCCCGCCTAGATGTCTTGAGATCCTGGCGGTCGAATAGCCATTCAAGCCAATCGACTAGCTGCTACAATATAAGTAAAGCGTATTCGCCGTAAGCTATCTTGTTTGCAATGGTTTGCGGTAATCTCTGCCCCCTTTTAGGAGTTCAAATTTGGCCGATCAAGATGGATCGAGCGCCGGTGGTCTGTTTCCGCCGGGCGATAAGCAAAACCTGATCCCGATCAACATCGAAGACGAGATGAAGCGCTCGTATCTCGATTACGCGATGAGCGTAATTGTGGGCCGGGCTCTACCGGATATTCGCGATGGGTTGAAGCCGGTGCACCGGCGCATTCTGTATGGGCTTCACGAGATGGGGCTGCATTTTAACCGCCCCACCCGTAAGTGCGCCAAGATCGTCGGGGAAGTGCTGGGGAAGTACCATCCGCACGGCGATGCGCCCGTTTACGATTCACTCGTCCGCATGGCGCAGGCATTTTCCATGCGTTATCCGCTGATCGATGGGCAAGGCAACTTCGGATCGGTCGATGGCGATCCGCCCGCGGCGATGCGGTATACGGAAGCGCGCTTATCCAAAATCGCCGGCACTCTGCTCGAGGACATCGACAAGGAAACCGTCGACTTCCGCCCGAACTATGACGACAGCGAAGTCGAGCCGGAGGTCCTGCCCACGCGTGTTCCGAACCTGCTCATTAACGGGTCCTCGGGGATCGCAGTGGGCATGGCGACCAATATCCCGCCACATAACCTCAAAGAAGTTATCGACGCGACGATTGCGTTGATCAACGATCCGAACACCCCGCTCGCAAAGCTTGCGGAAATTGTGCCTGGGCCAGACTTTCCGACCGGTGGATTCATTTTGGGCCGGCAGGGAATCCTCGACTACTACGTCAGAGGCCGCGGGAGCCTGAAGCTGCGCGCGAAGGCGGCGACCGAGAAGTTCGGCAAAGAGAACGAAGCCATCATCATCACCGAACTTCCTTTCCAGGTGAACAAGGCGCGGCTGATTGAGCACGTAGCGTCACTGATTTCGGAGAAGAAACTCGAGGGAATGGGCGAGCCGCGCGATGAGAGTGACCGTCACGGGATGCGCATCGTGTTCCCGCTGAAGCGCGGCGAGAATGCCGAAGTGGTGCTGAACAATTTGTATAAACAAACGCAGCTTCAGGTGAACTTCGGCGTCATCATGCTGTCTATCGTAAACGGACAACCGCGCGAGCTCGGATTGATCGGCGTTATCAAGCGCTTCATCGAACACCGGACGGATGTGGTCCGACGCCGCACGGATTATCTCCTGCGGAAGGCCAGAGAACGCGAGCACCTGTTGCTCGGATTCAAGAAGGCGCTCGAAACTCTGGATGCAGTTATTGCTCTGATCCGGGCGGCTAAGACTCCCAAAGAAGCTCGCGAAGGATTGATTACTCGTTTCGAATTTACCGAGCGGCAAGCGCAGGCCATCATTGAGCTGCAACTGCAGCGCCTGACCGGCATGGAGCAGCAGAAAATTCTCGATGAGCTGGCAGACATTCAGCGCGCCATCGCCGGATATCTCGAAATACTTGGGTCCGAAAAGGTCCTGAAGAGCGTCATTATCAAAGAACTGAAAGAGGTGCAGAAGGATTTTGGCGACGACCGGCGCACGCAGATCATAGAAGACACGGGCGAGATCCGGCTGGAAGACCTGGTGCAAATGGAAGATGTCGCCGTGACGGTTTCGCGCGGCGGCTATCTGAAACGCACTTCCGTCGACACGTATCGGCGGCAATCGCGCGGCGGCAAGGGCCGCATCGGCATGGGCACGCGCTCGGAAGATGTAGTCGAGCATTTAGTCATCGCATCCACGCACGCCTATCTGTTGATCTTCACAAATAAGGGGCGGGTGTACTGGCTGAAAATTTACGAGATACCCGATGCGGGAACAACCGGTCGCGGGAAACACGTATCGGGCCTGATCAGCTTGCAACCGGACGAAGCCGTGAAGGCATTTTTGCCGGTAAAAGAGTTCGTCCCGGGCAAGTTCATCGTGATGGTCACGCGCCAGGGCGTAATCAAAAAATGTGAGCTCACAGAATTCGATAATCCACTCTCGCGCGGCATCATTGCACTGGCCTTGGATGAAGGCGACGAGCTGTTAGGCGCTGCGATCACGGGCGGTGACAACTTCATCTTCCTCGGCTCACATCGGGGCATGGCCATTCGCTTCAACGAAGATGAAGTTCGTGCTATGGGCCGTCAAGCACGCGGCGTCCGCGCCATGGATTTGGAAGACGAGGACTACCTGATCGGCCTTTTGGTCGTCGAGAAAGAGGGCCTAATCCTTTCCATTTCCGAGAACGGCTTTGGGAAACGAACGCCGCTTGAGGACTATCGGCTAACCGGTCGCGGACGCAAGGGGGTCATCAATATGAAGACCACGCCCAAGGTCGGCAAAGTGATCGCGGTGCTTTCTGTCAAAGAGAGCACTGATTTGATGATCATCACGAAAGATGGCAAGATCATCCGGCTTGAATCCGGAGAGATCCGGCAAGCGGGCCGGTCGACGCAAGGCGTGCGTCTGGTTCGTATGGAAGAAGGCGATCAGGTCGCGGCCGCATCCGTGATACCGGACTCAGACGAAGAGACCAGCAGAAACGGGGAATTGCCGTTGCAGTAGAAAGCCGCGAGCCGCTATTGGGCTTGTCCCACCGCGCGGCGAATTGGTGAGATGGCCAGTTGCGCGCGATACTTCCAGGGTTACAGGAAGACTGAAATGGAACGTTGATCCAACACCGGGCTGTGATTCGGCCCAGATGCGGCCGCCGTGCCGCTCCACGATCTTTCGCGATATCGAAAGACCCATGCCGGTGCCCTCCACCTCACGGCTATGCAGGCGCTGGAACAGCGCAAAAATCCGTTCGGCATATTGCTGATCGAATCCTTGTCCGTTATCTGAAATTGAAAAGATCCAGGCGCCGCTGTCCTTCTTGGCATCCACTTGGATGCGCGGCCGGTCGTCACGCCGGTATTTGATGGCATTCGAAATCAGGTTCTGGAAGAGCTGAGAGAATTGTACGCGGTCCACGCACAGCGCAGGAAGCGGCCCATGCTGGATATCTGCCTGAGATTCCCGGATGGCTGCTTGCAGATTGTCTTGCGCCTCTTCAAGCAGCTCTTCGAAACCGACCGGCATCGTCGACTGGCCGGACTTGCGCAGGCGCACCAGCGCTAATAGCCCGTCAATCAGATCAGTCATGCGGCGCGAAGAGCTCACGATATAGCCAATGAACTCGTCGGCATCGGCGTCGAGCGCGCTCCGATAGCGATTCGCGAGCAGTTGGGTAAAGCTCGTTATGGTTCGCAGCGGCTCCTGAAGATCGTGGCTAGCCGCGTAAGCAAATTGCTGTAACTCCTCGTTAATCTCCGTCAGCTCATGGGTTCTTTCGACGATGCGATGCCTCGAGCTCCGCATTGAGCGCCCGCAACTGTTCCTGGGCTGTATCGCGTGCCTGTATGAAATGAAGGAGCGCGTGATACAGCGCGGCCAATACCAGGATCATCACCGCGGTCCCAGTAATGAAAAGGATAAACGCCCAATGGTTCAGCGTGCGCTCATGATCGAGATACGAGGTTTGGGCGCGGCTTATGTCGCCTTGAATATCGCTCACGCTGCTTCGAACCAGATCCATCGTGCCTTGGGCGTCGCCGGATCGGATGACTCCCAGAGCGGCTTCGGAACCTTTCGTCCGCTGCATCTCCACGGCTTGGTTGGCTTCTTGAATGCGCTTTTTCGCGAGCGTGATTGCGTGCTCGACTTTTCGCTGTAAGGCAGGCCGGTCCTTCGCATATGCCCGGCACAGATTACTTTCACCCGGAAACCATGCGTTCGCCTGTTCCAAGGGAGCGAGAGAGCTGGAGTCGCCCGTCAGGAGGAATCCGCGCTCACCGGTCTCTGCATCCTTGCACAGCGAAAGAATGCGATTGACGCTGGAGGCCAGG
Organism: uncultured Acidobacteriaceae bacterium; assembly: GCA_963803455.1. Classification (GTDB taxonomy): domain Bacteria; phylum Acidobacteriota; class Terriglobia; order Bryobacterales; family Bryobacteraceae; genus Bog-105. The sequence continues at coordinate 1,020,732 of CAWDMK010000001.1, forward strand.
TTTTCCAATTGAAGAAACCTGATGTCGATGTGTTCACCGATCTGATTTGCGATGAAGAACAGAACACTGAAAGCGAGCGGGACTGTCAGAAGAAGAGCGAGAAGCCGCCGCGTCTTCGCGTCTAAAGTCATTTGCATACGCTTCTGTTGCCGGACTGCTCCATAGCTTGGACTTCGGGTCTACCGTATACGTTTCAAAGCCTTGCCCGCCGTCGACGTTCCGAGCCGGATTAGATTACCTCTTCATCGCCGTTTGAACGGAACCGAGGCCCCAGCATTAACGCCAGCCGAGCGGCCTTTCGTTGCTCGGCGACTCTTATAGCCTTCTCATGCAGTCCGCGAAGTAAGTCTCTCTCAAATTCATAGTAGGGAAGCTTCGTCGGAAAGGAAAAAGTAGCCCGATGGACCTCGGCTAATGCGTCGTCGATATCACCGGCCACGATTTGATAAGCCGCTTTAGCGCGGTGCATGAAGTAGGCAGGCGTAAGGAGCTCTAGAGAGACGTCCCTGAATTTCGATTGTGCGCTAGCCAAATTATCACGGAACAACACGTCGAAAAAGGCCGACCTGGCGAGGGTTAAATTCTGTAAGCGGAGATCGCAAAGGTCGCTTAGCTCCACCGCGCGTTGTTCCCACGCCCCCGCGGTCTGGATGTCGCCCCGGTCAATCGCCCAAATCACAATCGTGTGCGCGAAGATCAAAGCCATATCCGGCCTGCTTCGAGCGGCCGCCAGCTTGCGAATCAAGCGCTCCGGGTAATCGCGCGGCCGCATGCCGGCCACTCCGATCTGTGCGACCAAGTGATACAAAAGAATTTCTTGAGCTTCCGGCGTATTGTGAAACAGGTCGTAACACAGTCTTGCGTCGTTTCGTGCCTGTGCCTTTGCTGCATTTGGAATCAGACCTAAGACGAACAGAAAAAAGCTCAGCTCGCTTACCGAGGCCAGAAACGCATTGCTCCACGCGCCATAGTCGCCGCTAAAGGAAACGAATGCAGCGATTGCTCCGGTAAGCAACGTGGCGCCTGGGCCAGCAGCCACCACCAGCAGCATGCGTTTGCGCCACGAGTGATTCTGCCGGGGAATGGCGGAGATCGACGCCGAAAGCCGTTTCCCCGAAAGCTGAAATGTCCAGCGGCCGTGCAAGTGCGTCGCCCGAATGGGGCCTAGCGCACCCCCAAGTATTTCGAAATCAACCAGCAGTGCGGCGATTAAGTGTCCCGCTTCATGCAGAATGATGGCGATGCCTAAAGCGGCCAGGAATGCGCTCAGCGCTGAAAAGGTTTCAAGCCTAACGCGCTGAAAGATGATGCGTGTCCAGGGCGGGCCGAACGCAATCGCTGAGGCGCCAAGCAGTATCGCCACGAGCATCAGCTCCCACGAGAATTTCGATTTCGCCCGAGGCCTTTCGAGGCGTGAGGGCAGAACTGGAAGCGGCGGATCGACACGGTTCCCGGCAGTGGCTTCCATATCATCTCTATCGTCGGATGCCGCGGGAATGAATAGGTCGTTCTGACCGGCCAAAAACCGTGGTTCGCTTGCTAAACTAAGGCCAACTCACAGCTTCCAATGGCCATTCAGACGCTTTTTGGCTCCGTACCTACCGAGCCTAATCTGCTCGATCGACTGAAGGCCGGCATTCAGAAAACGCGCTCAGGCTTGGTAGACCGGCTTGAGGATGTGCTTTCCGGCAAGAAAGAAATTGATGCCGAGCTTCTCGAAGAGCTCGAGTACACGCTCATTACCGCCGACTTGGGTGTGCGCACGGTCGAAGATATCCTGGAGCGCATCCGCCAGCGCGTTGATCGCAAGATGACTAGCGATGCCGCGCAAATTCGCGAGCTTATTCGCGAACAATTACTCGAGGTTCTCAGCGCCTCCGATACCCCCATCAGGATCGTTAGCGAACCGCCGGCCGTCGTCATGATTGTGGGAGTCAACGGGTCGGGCAAGACGACCAGCATTGGCAAACTCGCAAATCGCTTCCTCGGAGAGGGCCGAAAGGTTTTGCTGTGCGCCGCAGACACGTTCCGCGCTGCTGCTATTGAACAGCTTGAAGTGTGGGCGCAAAGGGCGGGAGTTGAGATGATCCGGCAAAAGACGGGAGCGGATCCTAGCGCAGTTGTTTTCGACGCGTTGCAGGCAGCGAAAGCGCGCCGCGTCGATTACGTGATCGTCGACACGGCCGGCCGCCTGCATACGAAAGAAAACCTGATGGCCGAGCTTGAAAAGATGCGTCGAACTGCGCAGCGTCTCGTGCCGGGCTCGCCGCACGAAGTCTGGCTGGTTCTCGATGCAACCACCGGGCAGAACGGATTGGAGCAGGCCCGCAAGTTCACGGAATCGGCGGGGGTGACCGGCATCATCTTGACGAAACTCGACGGAACCGCGAAAGGCGGCATCGTGGTTGCGATCGCGCGCGAGCTGAATTTGCCCATTCGCTTCATTGGCGTCGGCGAGAAAATCGATGACCTGCTGCCCTTCGAGGCTGACAAATTTGTAGCCTCTCTGTTTGATTGATCAATTCGGGCGCACATGACCGACTTCATGGAGGAAGCGTTCCAGCTTGCTGAAGAGAGTCGCGGTTTGACAAGCCCGAATCCTGCGGTGGGCGCGGTAATCGAATCTCAGGGTAGTGTCGCCGGCCGCGGCTTCCACACCTGGGCAGGTGTCGAGCATGCCGAAGTAATTGCTCTCCGCGAGGCGGGCCCAGCGGCACGCGGCTCGACGCTGTACGTGACCTTGGAGCCGTGTTCGCACCATGGCCGCACAAAACCGTGTGTTGCCGCCATCATCCAGAGCGGAGTCCGCCGCGTGGTCGCCGCGCTCGAAGATCCGAACCCGCAAGTGCGTGGTCAAGGATTTGCAAAGCTTCGCGACGCCGGAATCGAGGTTGTGCTTGATGAAGCCAACAGCCTCCGGGCCGAGCGCTTGAATGAACCGTTCGTTCATTTCATGAAAACCGGCCGGCCACTCGTCACGATGAAAGCGGCCCTGACGCTCGATGGCAAGATTGCCGCGCCTCAGGATAACGTCGGCTGGATTACCAGCGAAGTGGCTCGCGCGAATGTTCAACAGCTGCGGCATCTGTCCGACGCGATTCTTACAGGCATCGGAACTGTCCTCGAAGACGATTGCCTGCTGACCGATCGCTCCGGACGCGAGCGTAGCCGCCCTCTTCTTCGCATTGTTCTCGATTCGCAGTTGCGCATTCCGCTTCAGTCAAAAATGGTGACGAGCGCAAATGGCGATCTTTTAGTTGTCGGAACTTCGGCCGCGCCTGCCGGCCGCCGAAGGGCTCTCGAAGCGTTGGGTATCCAGGTGCTCATCGCGGATGGGTCGGGCGGCCGCACCGATCCGCGCAAGGTGATTGAGTACTTAGCCAAACAGCAATATCTCTCGCTGATGATCGAGGCCGGAAGCAAAGTGAATTGGACGATGCTCGAAGCGGAGCTTGCGGACAAGATCCTGTTCTACTACGCTCCCAAGATTTTGGGTGGGCTACACAGTTTGCCGGTGGCCGGCGGCCAAGGACGGCTACGCCGCGCGGACGCGATTCTGCTCGAACGAGTGAAGCTCCATCCGATCTCAGAGAACGAGTTTGCGGTAGAAGCTTACCTGGTGAAGGTCTAATGTTCACGGGTATCGTCGAGGGGCTGGGCCGGGTGGTTGCCGTTGAGAGTAAAATAACCGGCGCGCGGCTGATCATTGAGTGCGCGGCTGTTTTGCAGGACGCCGGCATAGGCGCAAGCATCGCAGTAAATGGCGCATGTGTGACGGCGGTTGCCCTAACCGGTCAGAGCTTTTCGGCCGATCTCGCGCCTGAAACTCTAAAGCGGACCAATCTCGGTGATTTGAAGCCCGGTTCGCGCGTGAACCTGGAGCGGCCGCTACGCGCTAACAGTCGTCTGGACGGGCACTTCGTCCTCGGCCATGTTGACGGCACTGCTGAGATCGCGTCCATCGCGGCGCTCGGCAATGACAACTGGTGGCTACGAATTCGCGTGCCTCCTGAACTGACTCGCTACATCGTCCACAAGGGCTCGCTTGCAGTAGACGGCATCAGTCTCACCGTGGCCGAGATCGAAGACAATCTCGCCGGATTCACCATCATTCCGCATACGTTCGAGCACACCACGCTTGCAGACATATGGCCCGGGTTCGCGCGTGAACCTCGAAGTGGACATTCTTGCCAAGCACATCGAAAAGCTGATTGCACCCCGCTAGTAAGCTGTCTAATTTAGGCCGTTCGCGCGCTGGCCTAAGATGCTGCCGCGCTCGTCAAGCTCGTATTGATGTGCGTCCAGATTCCGTTGATGCTTGTTTTGGTGCCTGATAAAAGACCAATGCTTCCCAGAGCGATGAACGCGAGGAGCAGTGAGTACTCGACCAGGTCCTGGCCGTCTTCTTCTTTCCAGAGTCCGTTTAGCAAGGAGTAGATAACTTTCATACTTCACTCATCGCCAGTCTTCTGTTTCCGGGAGTCCCAAGGGTACTCTTTGGTACCACTATGACGCCGGTCCTTGTAAGAGCCTCTACTCCCGCCAAGTTCAAGGCTTCATCCTGCGCAGTGTCCATTCCATGTATGGTTCCACGGCGTCCGGACCCTCGAGCTTATATCTCAGACCTGCAATATTGGGCTCTTCCCGGCGCAGATATGCGGAGTACACGCCAGCATGTCGTCATCCTTCGCGATAAACACCACCGCTTCCGGCGCTCTGGTTTCGATAAATTCACGGACAGCTTGAAAGACCCCGTTCAATCTGCGGATCGCCAGCATTTCGTTCTTCAGGTCCGGCAAATCGCCGTGAAGCGCGTTGAACGATACGTGCCATGGACCGTTCCGTTCGCGCTGTTCGAAGTCCACCTCAACCACAATGCTCTTCACCATGAATCTCGCGACAGCATGCGTTGTAGATCTTACTGTCCAATTCACAGTGACCTCTGAATAGAATGATCCAGCGAGGAAATCCGTAAATGCCTGAATCTCGTTCAAGTTTCCATGATATCGAGCGTTCCGCGCTCAGAAATCCAGATACTTTCGTAAGAAGGCATTGACCAACGGCTCTCTTGCTGCCAACGGGATATTGTGCCCCGCTTCAGGAAAAATCGTCAGTCGTACGGGTACATTCAACAATCGAAGCGCGGTCGCAAACTGCTTTGCCTGTTCGACGGGCGCGTATGGATCGTTTGCGCCAGCTAGGATCAGGGTCGGCGTTCTAATCTCTTTCACATGGTCGATAGCTGAACGATCAATCGAGGCCGAAATTGATTGATGCGTCTCCTGACGAAAGTCGGTCGCTAAGGGCCAGCGCGGGTTACCGGACAACCGATCGAAACTATAAACACCAGAGATCAAGACCAAAGCGGAGAGCCTTTGTTGAGTGGCAACCATCGCCGCCACGACAGCGCCGCGGCTGATTCCCTCTATGCCGACTCGGTCAGAGTCCACGAACTTCATTTGCTGAAACCGGTCTATGACTGCTTTCACCGCCGCCTGAGTTCTTGGACCACAAAAATCAGGATCTCCAGTAGACTGCCCAAAGCCTGGCTGTGAAACGGCGATAGCAATAATACCCTTCCGCGCGTATTCTTCGAGAACACCCCAGTTTACGAAAGCACGCGCACCGATTCGCCCCGGCCCGCGCTGTTGATATCCATGCAGAAAAAGTAAGGCGGGGAATGGCCCTTCCCCCGGCGGTTTCTCCCAAAAATACTCAACTGTTTCGCCCAGAGCTGCAGGATTCTCCAGAAAGCCGTGAGAAGGTTCCTTGCCGCTGCCGCTAGATGCCGCGCAGCTCAACGTCAACCCAATTGCACCGGAGGCGAAGACAATTGCAGCGCATGTCAGGCGTATCAATGTGGACATCATTTTAAGTCAGCCCATCTTGAGGCAAATTGGTTTAGAGAAGCTGCATCCATGATTCGCAAATACTCTCTAGTGATCGAAGGCGATTCGAATGGATATAGCGCCTATGTGCCCGAGCTTCCTTCTATCCTCATCACCGGGGCCTCAATGGAAGAGTTACTTTCGCGCGCAAGCGAAGCGATTCGAGTCTACTGGGAGAATGTCCACATTGATAGGTCGCCAACTTCGCTGGTTCGGGAGATTGAAATCGAACTTCCCGCTAGCGGGTAGACGCCTGTAAGAGGCAAGCGGCCCGCAAATTACGCATGCACATCCGGAGTCCCCACATGCTCCGGCCGAAAGCCTACCCCGATCATGTACGCAGGAATTCTGCGCAGCATTGGCCATCGGCGCAGCAGCTTCATCGGAAAGGGAAGGGACGGGCGCTTAGTGCTTCCCAGAACTCGTTTGATGATTTTGTTCTGAACAAAGACTTGTAATCCCTGTGTAATGCGGGTCGGTAACTCCCGGCGTCGCTGCACTTTTTCCAGGTCTTTCGTTCTAAGATTCCCTCGCCTTAGTGGAGCAGCCAATATGTTCGCCGCCGCAACTGCATCCTGGATCGCGAGATTGATCCCTACGCCTCCGATCGGAGACATGGCGTGAGCCGCGTCCCCAATACACAACAGCCCGGGCCGATACCAACGCACCAAACGATCGACGATGACAGTCAACAGCTTGATTTCGCTCCAATCCCTTAACTCTTCCACCCGATCGCCCAGGAAAGGTGCGAGCTGCACGATGCTGTCCCGGAAGGCTGGTAAACCCTTTGCACGGATCTCCTCGAAACTTCCTTTGGGGATCACGTAAGCGCACTGCCAGTAGTCGTCGCGATCGATCATCACGAAAAGCTTACCGGCGTCGACGCGGCCGAAGCCCCCTTGCCCGTCACCCGCCTCCCGCGAAAGACGCATCCACAGCACATCTATTGGAGCTCCAAGATTCACGATGTCGAGATCGGCCTTTTCGCGAACTGTGGAATGCCGCCCATCCGCTCCGACGATGAGGTTCGCCCGCACTTCTAACGGGCCCTCAGACGTATTGGCCCGCACGCCCACTACGTACCCGCTCTCCTCGATGAGGCCAACAACCTCCGCCTGCATTCTTAATCGAAAAGTTGAATAACGCTGCGCCTGCCCAACTATGAAATTCAAAAAATCCCATTGCGGCATCAGCGCCACGAACTTCGAGCGCGTCGGTAGGTGTGACAGATCGGCAATCATCACCCTCGTATGGCCGATTTGTGCTTCTGCCTGCCGAAATTCCCGGTGAGGCAGCTTCAAGAATTCGTCGATGATTCCTAGCTCGTGCATCAGCTCCAGGGTCGAAGGATGAATCGTGTCTCCCCGAAAATCTCGGAAAAAATCCTTGTGCTTCTCGAGAACGACCACCTCCACACCGGCGCGGGCGAGAAGATAGCCCAGCATCATCCCGGCGGGTCCTCCGCCTGCAATACAACACTGAACTTGCATGTAAACTCAGTTCTTCAGTTCTTCTCGTATTTCGGCCGCCGCTTTGCGCGCTTCCCCAACCGCCCCAATCGGAAAGCTAATTGCCCCGACCTTCGGATGCCCGCCGCCGCCGTAACGTTCGCAGATGGTCGCGAGATTGTGCCGCAACGGCTCCCCCACCCACGGATTCGAACCCACAGACACCTTAGTTCGAAAGCTGGACGTCGAAACGGATACCGTGTAAGCCGAATCCGGAAACAGATAATACGGAATGAATTTGTTGTACCCTTCAATGCCGGACCCGATGAGATCGAAATAGATCACTCCGCGATCACACGATCCCGAGCTGCGAATGATATCCATGGTGCGCAGATGCTTCTCGTGCAGCTTGTCGTAAGCCGCCCTTATCTCGGGATCCTCGATGATGTGCGCCAACGATTCGTGCTGCATTTTTCCGATGATCTTCTGCACCAATCGCGATCCCTTACTGCCTTCAATCACGAGCGTCAGCTTCAGCGCTGGCGCATTCATTTCGACCGCCGTCTGAGCGCTCTCGAACAAAGCGCCATCGACAATATCTGCCCACGTAATCAGCTCCTCTAAATCCGGCGCCTCAAATCCGCACTGCTCCTTCACTACAGTCGAAATAAATTTGGTGCAAGAACGGTAGCTCGGATCGAGCAGCTTGCGTCCCGAAGTGTCGTGGCGAAAATGTTCCGCATCTTCGGGACTCAGAAACGCGCTTTGATGGTGATCAAACCACCAGGTAACCCTCGGGTCCGCCGAGTACTTGAAATCCACGATTACGTTCGCGTCGCCATCAAACACACTCGGCTCGAACAACTGATCGGCGCGGTGCGCCAGTCCTGTGTATAGGAACTCTGCGCCTGGATAGCATTTGCTTTCAAGGAAGCGCGTGATAAACGCTGCTGAGGCCGCCCCATCGAAGCAGTGGTCGTGATAGAGAACGCGAACCTTCATCAGGAATGTTGTTGTCCGAAAACCTTTTAGATTGCCTTACCAGCCGGGGAAATGCAAGCGATAAGTGATAATTAATGGAGTAATCCTCCCTAACCAGCTCGAACATGCTTCAAACCAAGGAACAACGTCAGGCAGACCTGAATCCGCAAGAAACTTCGGAATGGCTGGAAGCGTTAGATCAAGTGGTCGATGAGACCGGGCCGGATCGCGCTGCTTATCTGATCGAAAAAGTCATCGAGCGTGCTGCCGATTTCGGCGTAGCGGCGCCGCAAACCATCAATACGCCCTTCGTAAATACCATTCCTGCGCATGAAGAAGTCCCGTTTCCGGGAAATGGCGAGCTCGAGCGCCGTATCAAGAGTCTGATCCGCTGGAACGCATCAGCCATGGTGGTCCGCGCCAACAAGTACGACCCGAATATCGGCGGTCACTTATCGACATATGCGTCGCTCGCCACGCTCAGCGAAGTAGGATTTAATCATTTTTTCCGTGGCAGCTATGATGGAGCACCCGGCGACCTGATCTATTACCAAGGGCATGCTTCGCCCGGCATGTACGCGCGCGCCTTTCTTGAGGGACGCCTGAGCGAAGAGCATCTGGTGAACTTCCGCCATGAGTTGCGTGATACGCCCGGTCTTTCCTCATATCCCCACCCCTGGCTGATGCCGGACTTCTGGCAGTTTCCTACGGTTTCGATGGGCCTGGGCCCGATCAATGCGATCTACAACGCGCGGTTTTTGCGATATCTCGAGCATCGCGGCATTCTTCCCGAGAGCGATCGCAAGGTCTGGGCCTTCCTGGGTGATGGCGAAATGGACGAGCCGGAATCCACCGGCGCTTTGCATGTCGCAGTGCGCGAGAAACTCGATAACTTGATCTTCGTCGTCAACTGCAATTTGCAGCGGCTCGATGGGCCCGTCCGCGGGAACGGCAGCATCATTCAGGAGCTCGAGGGCGTTTTCCGCGGCGCTGGCTGGAATGTCATCAAAGTGATTTGGGGTCGCGATTGGGACGAGTTGTTCAACCGCGACACGACAGGATTGTTAGTCAAACGCATGGGTGAATGCGTCGACGGCGAGTACCAGAATTATAAAGCCCGCGGCGGTGCGTACACGCGTAAAGAATTTTTCGGAAAATATCCTGAATTGCTCAAGCTCGTCGAGGACAAAACAGACGACCAGATTGCGCGCTTCCGGCGTGGCGGTCACGATCCGGTAAAGGTTTATAACGCCTACAAGCGCGCCTCCGAGCACAAAGGGCAGCCCACCGTGATTCTGGCCCTGACTGTAAAAGGCTACGGTTTGGGTGAAGCCGGTGAAGGCAAGAACATCACTCACCAGCAGAAAAAGCTCAATGAAGAGGAGCTCGCCTATCTCTCCGAGCGCTTCAATCTCAACTTGCCGAAAGAAGTCGTCCACTCCATTTCTTTCGTCCGCCCTGCAGAGGACAGTCCAGAGATTCAGTATCTGAAACAGTGTCGCGAAGCGCTGGGCGGCTATCTCCCAGCAAGGGCGCCCAAGAAGATCGAATTAAAGGCGCCGCCGCTCGAAACATTTCATGACGCCTTCGCTGGCTCGCGTGGCCGTGAAGTGTCTACGACGGGCGCCTTTGTCGCGATACTTAAAACGCTGCTCAAAATTCCGGAGCTCAGCAAGTATATCGTTCCCATCATTCCGGATGAAGCGCGCACCTTCGGCATGGAGTCGATGTTCCGCGAGCGCGGCATCTACGCCAGCGGCGGCCAGCTCTATCAGCCCGTCGACAGCGACGTGCTCATGTACTACAAGGAAGCCAAGGACGGGCAGATTCTCGAAGAGGGCATCACAGAGGCTGGTGCGATGGCATCATTCACCGCCGCCGGTACCGCCTACGCCAACGTTGGCGTGCCCACCATCCCATTCTTCATTTACTATTCAATGTTTGGTTTCCAGCGTATCGGTGACCTGATCTGGGCTTTTGCCGATGCGCGCGGTAAAGGTTTTCTTGTGGGGGGCACGGCCGGCCGCACAACGTTGCTCGGCGAAGGCCTGCAGCATGAAGATGGCCACAGTCACGTGCTCTTCAGCGTCGTTCCTACCTGCATTAGCTACGATCCTGCATTCGCCTACGAAATCGCAGTGATCGTACAAGACGGCATTCGCCGCATGTACGAGAACAACGAGGACCGCTTCTACTACCTGACGGTCTGTAACGAAAACTACGTCCAACCGCCGATGCCCGAACGCGAAGGGATTCGCGAAGGCATCCTGCGCGGCTTATACCTTTACAAAGCCTCCGAGACCGGGCCGGCTCAAGTCACGCTTTTCGGCAGCGGTCCCATTTTGAATGAGGCGCTGAAGGCACAGAAGCTCCTGGCCGAAAACTACGGAGTTCAGGCCGATGTTTGGAGTGTCACGAGCTACAACGAACTGCGCCGCGATGCCCTCGCAACCGAGCGCTGGAACCGTTTGCATCCCGCCGAGCCGGAGAGAAAGCCTTATCTATTACAGGCGCTCGGCAATATTGATATGCCGATTATCGCCGCCACCGATTACATGAAAGTAGTTGCTGATCAGATCTCGCCGTGGCTACCTGGCCGCCTGACTGCACTCGGCACCGACGGGTTCGGCCGTAGCGACAACCGCGAACACTTGAGACGTTTCTTTGAGGTCGATTCGCAATCCATCGCGGCCGCAGCTCTTTCCCGTCTCGCACGGTGGGGCCGCTATGATGCGAATCGCGCTGCCGCCGCCATACGGGAGCTTGGCGTCGATCCCGAACGCGGTGATCCGGCCACGGCCTAGATTCGGCGGCGCAGGCATCGGTGTTTCTACGGTATTCTCTGTTGTAACCCGACCGGCAGGGAACCGCGTCTCCACTTTTGTAAAGCACGCACGGCCATCTTGAGAGGCGGGACACTTCGAGTGCGCCTTCAATTGGCATGGCCTAAGTTCTCGCGTGCGTTAAAAAAGAGGAGATTTCCGGTTGTGAAACTGATTCAAACTGCCATACCATTGCTTGGCTTCCTCGCCCTCACGATGACTCCTGCGCGCGCGCAGAGCGGGCTTGACGTTTATTTTGGAGTCGGTACGGCGAGGGCCGACTCCAGCGGAACCCCGACCGATACTTTCGGAAACGGCGACATCTTCTTCACGCCTAAGATGGCCGGTGCCTTCGGGAAAGCCGGTGCCGACCTGATGTTCACGCCCCATTTCGGCATCGGAGGCGAAGCCGACTTTCGCTTTAAGCAGGGCGCCTATGCCGGCCTGAATTATCGGCCCAGTTTTTATGACATTAACGGCATTTGGCACCCCATCGCGCGAGCCGTCCGCGTGGTTCCCGAGTTCCAAGCCGGAATCGGCGCGGTCAATCTGAAATTCTTCTATCCCCAGTCCTATTGCGATATTTTCGCGGGCTGCAACAGCTCGAACACGTTTCTCGAGAGCTCAAATCATTTCCAAACGCATCTATCCGCGGCAGTGCGCTTCTATGTCACGAACCACGTTTTTATCCGGCCGCAATACGACGTGCGCTGGGTGAATAACTTCTTCCAATTCGGCAGCAGTTGGGTGCCCGAATACAGCGCATCACTAGGCTACAGCTTCGGCGAGCGCTAGCTTCCTCTGCAAGGCGGGTCGTCGATACGGATCCGCCTTATGTCCGATCCTCTTCATCGGCTAGAATGGCGGCTACATGCCGTCATCCGGCCATTTGCGGATCGTCATTCCGGGTGGAACGGGCCAAGTTGGTCAGATTCTCGCGCGGCATTTTCACGAGCAGGGCCATTGCGTCACGGTTCTCTCCCGGCATCCTAAGCCGGCCGAGTGGAAGAGCGTGTTGTGGGATGCCTGCGAGCTTGGCTATTGGGCCGAGACCATTGACGGTGCCGATGTCGTCATCAATCTAGCGGGCCGCAGCGTAAACTGTCGCTACAACGCGGCGAATCGGCGCGCGATCAAAAACTCGCGCACAATCACGACAGGCTTGGTGGGCCAAGCCATCGCGCAAGCCGCGCACCCCCCGCCTCTGTGGCTCAACGCCAGCACGGCCACCATCTACCGGCACACGCTCGACCACGCCATGGACGAAGCCACGGGCGAGCTCGGTGGAAACGAGCCTTCCGTCTCATCCAAGTGGAGCTTCAGCGTCGATGTCGCGGCCAGTTGGGAGCGGGCTCTGTTCGCCGCTGAGACCCCGCGCACGCGCAGAGTCGCCATGCGCAGCGGCATGATCATGAGCCCCGATTCGGGCGGCGTCTTCGACACTCTGCTGCGTCTGGTTCGCTACGGCTTGGGAGGCTCCGCTGCTTCTGGACAGCAGTTCGTTTCCTGGATACACGATGTCGACTTCATACGCGCTATTGATTTCCTGATCGCGCGCGAGGAACTCAGCGGGGTCGTCAATATCTGTTCTCCGCGCCCCGTGCCGAACCGCCATTTCATGCGCTGCCTGCGCCACGCCTGGTGTACGCAATACATCGGAATCCCCGCGTCGAAATGGATGCTCGAGATCGGCGCGATTCTGCTGGGCACGGAAACTGAGCTCATCTTGAAAAGCCGCCGCGTGATTCCTAGGCGGCTTCTGACCTCCGGTTTCGAATTTCATTTCCCGAACTGGCGCGGCGCGGCTCAGGATCTGGTGCACCGCTGGCAGCAATTGCACGGCGACTGAACGAAGCTCATTGTAAACCCAGTCGCGACTTCGAAGCGTACCTTCTTAAGCGTGCAGCGCGTATTTCGAGCTTGCCGAGCGGTTCATGCCCGTTTAGACGGCGAAGGTCCCGTTTCCGTTCTCAGGGCTGCAACGCGCGTAGAATCAAGTCATGGAGAACTGGCGCGGGCGGATCAGCGTCGATCCTCGTGTTTGCCACGGGAAAGCGTGCATTCGAGGAACCAGAGTGATGGTCTCAGTTATTCTCGACAACATCGCGGCAGGAGTGGATCGTTCTGAAATTCTTACGAGCTATCCTTCATTAAAGATGCCCGATCTCGATGCAGCTTTAGCGTATGCAGCCGAATGGCTCGTGAGAGCACAGCCGATCTTCCGCTCGAGCTCAGTGCGTGAAGTTTAAGGTTGACGAGAATCTCCCTGTCGAGGCCGCCTTAATCTTTCGCGAGCAAGGCTTCGAAGCCGAGACCGTCTGTGATGAATCGCTCTCGGGAGCAGATGACGAGGCGATTGCGAATCGTGTCCGTGCCGAGGACAGAATCCTGGTCACGCTCGATCTGGACTTCAGCAACATACGCGCTTATCCGCCAGAAGAGTACGTCGGAATTATCGTGCTTAGGCTGAAAACGCAGGATAAACCGACTGTCCTCGATTGCATGAAGCGGATCGCAACGGCCCTCCAGCGAAGACGGCCCGACCGTGAGTTATGGATCGTGCAGCACGATCGTATTCGGTTCCGGCAGGGGACATCGGCACTCGACTAGATACTCACTCAAAAACGCTATAGAACCTTTTTGATCAGACCTACTAGTTTGCCGATTGTTGGTGCGGATGAGAGGACTTGAACCTCCACGTCCTTTCGAACACATGAACCTGAATCTGCGCGTCTGCCAATTCCGCCACATCCGCACGTGGGTGAACGCAACCATTTTGCAGGATCACACTTCGCCTGTCAATTTATCAGCGCTTCTCCTCACGGCCATTCGTATCCATCCTCAAGCCAATGCGCTCCAGCGCCGATCCTATCTCCGGATTCGCCATGAACATCCTCCACAGCAATCCGCTCCGGTAATTCTCGATCATCGCGGCCATCGGCGCCTGGTTCAGTCCCATGTAGATGCGTGAAACCCAATCCTCCTGCATGTTGAACGCGTCTCGAAAACCGTAAATATCCCACAGCCGGTCCCCACGTTCCCGATAGAAATATTTCAACGCCGCCATCGAGGCCTCGGGCGTATAGGGAAACGACGCAATCGCCCCAGTCGGCGCGATCGTCCCGTCATCTACTTTCGGATTGGGCTCATAAGGCACATATCCTTCCGGACCATCGACCGCCGTGAGACCCCAGCACTGCGCGCCATAATCGCTGAAATGCTCCGGGTTCCGTGCGCAATAAGCGCGATTGATGCGGGCTTGATTGCGATTGTTCTCGAAATAGTCCGTAAATCGATCCCGCAGATGCGGATCCAGTCCCATATAGGAATAATGAGTGAAGAACAGCGGCCCGCCCGTTCCCTCACCCAAATCGAGCTTGATTCCAAAGTAAGTGTGCCCGTTCACAAACTCTTTCGGAACGCCCGCCCATCCGGAATAGTACATCTCAGCCGGTACGCCGTGATTCCGCGACGCGATCGCCAGTATGTAAGTAATCATCACCTCGTTCCATCCATTCAGCGGATGATTGATGTGCCACGTGTATTCCGGCGACCAGTGCCAGTACAAGAAATTGCTGTCCGGCGCTCTGCGGAACCAGTCCCACTCGACCCCGTTCCATAGAGCCGTGATTCTGTCGATAAAGCTGTTTCTCCTCCGCGCTCGTTCCCTTGAAGTATTGGCGCGCCGTAAGCAGCCCCTCCATCAAGAAAGAAGTTTCGACCAGATCCGCGCCGTTATCGTGCATATCGAAAACCGGCATGCGGCGGCCCGTAGCGCCGTTCAGAAAATGCGGCCAAGCGCCGTGATAGCGGTCAGCCCTTTCGAGGAAGGTTACGATTTTGAGCAGCCGCCCGAGGCCCTGTGCCTGGGTGATGAAGCCTCGCTCGACTCCAACTATGAGCGCCATGATTCCGAACCCGCTCGCCCCGGTCGCAACAATGCGATCATCGCCCGGAAAATTTTCACGCGTCATCCCCGCATCTGGGTGCGCGCGTTCCCAGTAATACCGGAAGCAAGCCTCCTGCACCATCGTCAATAGATCCTCGTCGCTCATCGCGTGCGTGGAAGCAGTCACCGCTTCCGAGGCGCGGGACTCCCGATACTCCCCATCGCTTGCCGTGATCTTGTATGTCGCTTTCCGGCCCGGCTGGCCCACAAAGTCCGAATAGCGCTCAATCCCGGGAATCTGAATCCCCACCGGTCGGAACGGGCCATCCCCAAGGGATCGATAAATTACGTACCGGCCGAGATTTTTCGATTCCACTGGATCCCAGGTGATATCGATGTGACGCTCGTACGCCTTCGCCCGAACATTCTTCGGGCCCGGCAATCTGCTTTCTGAGGCGCGACCGTAAGCGAGTCGCTTTTTTAACTATTGAAATCTCGTCGAGAATCAGTACATGATCTCTTCCGTCCGCCGCGCCCTGGATGAAAAAGATGCTATTTACACGATGCGGATCGAAAGGGTGGATCGAAGCAGTCGCAAACCGCTCGAGGGGAATTTTGATTTGGGTCCATTGACGCACATGCAAGCCACGCACGAAGGCGCTGATATCGAGCGGACCGGTGAAGTTGGCGTCCTTATCTTTCAACACCAGGCGCGGCAAATCGGCGGGTCCCAATCTCTGCCGCCGGATAAATCGAAAAACAGAGCATGTTGCCCGGAAAATAGACCTCGCGATTTCGCCATTCATACAGACGGACCTCCGCCTCCCAGCTCCCGTTCGGTACCGATGTCCAAGCCAGGCGCAGCGCATTGGGAGGCGTACGAAACGTACTTGCGTCAACGGGCAGCTTGCCGTTAATCAGTTGAAGGCTGCTGGGCGCGAAGGCCTTGCCTCGCGAATGATAATAGCGGTCCGGAGTCAGGCTGTTGTCGAAGAAGACTTCGTTGAAGTAGTCCGATTGCCCGTTCGCCGCGCCGCCACGACACACACAGAGCAGGCCGGCGTTCACCGCGCATACAGATTCCGTCGCACATTAGCTCGAATCATTTTCGCAATCTCGAGCGCAATCATTGTACAAATGGAGCACACCGCGAATGCAAGTCCCGCCCTATGATCGCCTAGCTTTGAAACTGTCCAGCCCACTGCAAGTGGAAGTGTGGCCCCGCGAGCGCGCCAGTTGCAAAGATGATGCTTGTAAAGTGCAGGACCGAAATCCTGCAGCCGCTGCACTGGCAGCAATCCGAAGCGGCGAATTGATGGCGAGCATCAGATCCGCGCTGGTCAATTAACATTCGAGACGCCTGTGGTAAACTTTTCCCAGTTTTCTTCAGGAGGGTCCATGCAGCGACCACCAGTTCGAGTATCGGCGATCCTTGCTTTTTTTCTTTTGTCGTCCGTTTCCGGTTGGGCGCAGTACCACGGCGGCTTCCAAGGTGTAGTGACAGACCCGTCTGGAGCAGTTATTCCAGATGCGACCATCACAGCTACCAACAAGGCAACTGGCTTCAGTCAGACGGCGACATCGAGCGGCAGCGGAGCGTATACGCTCAGTGCTTTGGCGGGCGGGACGTACACCGTGACAGTAGAAAAGACCGGCTTCGCGAAGAAGGTCCTCGAATCCGTTGAATTGCAGTCGGAGAAGGTGCAAAGTCTAAATCTGTCTTTGGAGGTCGGTCAGACTGCGGCCTCGTCGTTACTGTCGCGGGCGATGTCGTACCCGTCATCAATACGGAGTCAGCCGAAATCGCCGGCAACATCACATCAAAGGATGTAGAGAATCTGCCGTCAATTGGGCGTGATCCTTACCAATTGATGCGATTAGCGCCCGGCGTATTCGGCGACGGAGCCATCTCTTCCGACGGCAGCGCCGCCCAGATTCCTGGAACAGACCTCGGCGCTGGCAGTAGTATCTTTTTCGGTCGAAAATAGCGTGCAAATCACGGCCAACGGAACGCGCCAGAATGGAAACAACTTCCAGATAGATGGCGTGCCGGTCAATAGCGCCGTATGGGGCGGCGCGCCCGTGGTCACTCCCAGCGAAGAGACCGTCAAAGAAGTAAAGATAATCGCAAATAACTACTCCGCTGAAAATGGACGAGGCAGTGGCGCGCAGGTTCAAGTTGTCTCGCAATCTGGCACGAACGAGTTTCATGGCAGCGTATTTTTTAAATGGCACCGCCCGGGGTTAAATGCATTCAACCGCTGGAACGGCATGACCGCCCTACAGGATGCCGAGTGGTAATTGGTTTCCGGTGGACAGCCCGCGAACGAAGGACACGCAGCGTTTCAATCAGTATGGCGGCAGCGTCGGCGGTCCTATCCTCCATGACAAGTTGTTCGCCTTCTTCGCGTACGAAACGCAGCGCAACAATTCTCAAAGCATCGCAACGGGTTGGTATGCCACCCCGCAATTCATCCAGAACGCGGCTACTCCGAACAGCGTTGCGTCCAAGCTGCTTGGCTTCCCTGGCGTCAGCTCCTGTCTACAATCTCATCATTCCGGAAAGCTGCGCCGGTGTCGGTCTTTCCGCCTTCGCAATGCCGAAATACCGCGAGTGGCGGTCTCGATCTAGGCTCGCCTCTCAAGAACGGACTCGGCAACCCCGATCCAACGTTCGGGTTAGCAGCCACTCCTTACGGTATTGGCGGCGGCTTTGATGGTGTACCCGACCTCGAGTTCCTGCAGACGAACGCGCCTAACATCAATACCAACGAGCAATATAACGGAAGAGTTGATTACCATCCGACGCAACTCGACCTGGTGGCATTCAGCATATACTGGACGCCGGTCTATAACGAGAGACTACAACGGCCCGGCCTATCCAGCTAATCTCTACAAACACTATTCATTGGCCCAGGCCTGGAGCGGAATTTGGGATCGCAATTTCTCCGCCGAACCTGCTGAACGAATTTCGCATCGGAGGCAGCGGCTGGAAATGGAATGAGCTGACTTCGAATCCCCAGGAGCCGTTTGGCCTCCCAAGCGTCAACTTTCAGCCGAACGGAACAAAGGACTACAACGGCTTCGGGAGCAACGGCGCAGATACAGGGCTTTGGACCTCCCGGACCGAGCATCTTTAATCAATTCACTTATTCTTATCGCGATACTCTGACCTGGCTTCGCGGCAGCCACTCTATAAAATTTGGCGCTGATCTCACGCATGTCAAGTTCCTTGACACCGCGCCCTGGGGTGCGATCCCTAGCTACCAATTCAATAACATCTGGGATTTCGCCAATGACGCGCCATTCTCGGAGAATGTTAACTTCAATCCCGTAACCGGCACGCCTACCTCAGCCACGAAGAATTTACGTGACGACACGATCGCTTTCTTCGTTCAGGATGACTGGAAGGTGTCGCTCAAACCTGACCCTGAACCTGGGATTGCGTTGGGAAGACTTCGTTCCTCCGACCGAGACGAAGGGCAACATCAGCAACGTTGTTCTGGGACCTGGACAGGACGTTCTGACGGGACTCTCTATCAAGAAGGGCGGTAGCCTTTACAAGAACACCTACACAAACTTCGAACCTCAACTCGGTTTCGCATGGAGTCCCACCACCGCGGCCTTTGGGCACAAATTCGTTGTTCGCGGCGGATTCGGCGTGGGCTATAACCTGGAGCAGTTTGCCAACACCTCGAACGGCCGTTTCAATCCGCCGTTCGAGACGAATCTCACTTTGTACGACGGCAACATGTCTACGCTCCGGGTTCCAACGAACACGATATATCCAGCTTCCCGTCGAATCCGGCTGCTGTTCAAACCTTTGGCACCAACGGGCTCCCGACCACGGGTACCGGACTTAATTTGACTGGCTTCCCGCAGAATTTTCCTCCCGCCGTCACCTATCGCTATTCTCTGGATACGCAGGTTGACCTTGGCCATAATTGGATGGCTTCCGTTGGCTATTCAGGAAGCCAGAGCCGTCATATGACGCGCAATAACGAAAATCTAAACTGGATCTACTACCCCGCCATTAACCCGGTCGTCAATCAGGTGCAGTTTTACACCAATGATGCGAACTCCCACTATAATGCGCTGCTAACGGAAGTTCAGCACCGCTTCTCGTCGATGTTCGAGCTCGATGTCCAATACAGGTACAGTAAATCGATCGATGACGCCACTCGGGATTACACCTACGATTTATATCCCTGGAACCGTTCTTTCTCCTATGGTCCCTCTGGCTTCGACATTCCACACTATTACAAGATCTGGGGCCTGTTCACACCGAAGTTCACAAGAGGCGGTCATGGCTTTATCGACAAAGTGTTCGGCGGCTGGACCATCAGTGGCATTATCAACGGACACTCGGGCTTTCCTTGGAGTCCACAAGCTTGCCCCGGCGGAACGATCGAATACCCGAAAAGCGGAATCGGATGCCTCTTCCCGGCCGGCTATGTGGGCGGAGCCACTGACTCCACTTCGAACGATGTGTTCGAAAGGCCGTTCGGCAATTTCCCGAAGAATGCCGCGGGAGGAGAGGCCTACTTCACTAATTACACCGCGGCACAACTGGCTGCCGGTATCCCGCCTCCTCCCACAAATATTCATCGCAATATGTTTCGTGGTCCTACGTATTTCGGCAACGACGCCCAGCTCGCCAAAAGCGTTTGGGCTTCCCAAGTTGCCCGTTCTGGGAGAAAACGCCAGGCTCGATCTGCAGGCCAATTTTTATAACCTGATCAACAAAGAAAACCTGCAGACCCTTCGGCGGTCAAGATGGCTTGGTAACCATCGGCGGACCGCAGTTCGGTGTGGCGCAAGCTGGCTTGGCGGGCCGCATCATCGAACTGCAGGCGCGCTTCAGCTTCTGATCCTGTAGCAAAAAAGCGCTTACGTTGGCATCCGGTGCGGTCTCCGTTGCCGGATGCCACATTCCTTGAAGACGTCTTTTATCCTGTTGTTTGCTGCACTGGGCACTTTTCGCACGATTCTCTGCTGTCTCTCTTTGTCATCGTTTGTAGCCTTCTGCGAACCTCCTCAACAGTTCGATTCTGTAGCCGCGCAAGCGGCGCAGGCTCGCGATGCCGAAAACCTGGATGAGGCTGTCAAGCTGTACCGTCAGGCAGTTCAGTTGCGCCCGGACTGGGCGGAAGGCTGGTGGTATCTCGGCACCATTGCTTACGATCACGGCCAATTTCAGCAGGCTGTTGACGCGCTCAGCAAAGCAACAACGCTAGCTCCGCGGGACGCAAACGCCTTCGCGATGCTCGGGCTTTCGGAAGCCAAGCTCAATCAGGACCAACGAGCGCTGACTCACTTGGCGCAGGCGTTGACTCTGGGCGTGGGCGACGAAGCAAATATGCGCCACGTTGTGCTCTTTACACAGGCCAATCTGCTTCTGGATGCCGGTGCTTTCGGCCGTGCCCAAGAACTCCTCGATCAACTGGCAAAAGAGCGCAATAACTCGAACGATGATTTACTCATTGCACTTGGCAGATCCGTCCTGGGAGTGAAGTCAGTTAACTCAATTACCGCGTCCGAGACTCGGGATCTGATCTTAACTGCGGGACGGGCTGAAATGCTCGCTGCAAACCGCGAAACAGACGCCGCGCTGTCCGCCTATGCTGACTTGGTCAAACGTTTTCCTAAAGTTCACAACGTGGAATTCGCCTATGGCCGCTTTCTATTGAATAACCATCTTGAGGATGAGGCCGCGGCTGCGTTCAAGCGCGAGATAGTTAACAGCCCGCAGCATCTGCTCGCCCGTCTGGGAATTGCTGGCGCTTTGTTGGTGGCGGATCCAGCAACCAGTCAAATCTACGCAGAAGAAGCCGTCAATTTAGCGCCAAAGCTGGAAGAGGCGCATTACCTGTTGGGCGCATCTCTCCTTGCACACGGGACATCCAGAGCGGTCTGTGCCTGAATTGGAAACGGCGGAGCACCTCAACCCCAACGATTCCCGCGTCTATTTCGTTTTGGCGAAAGCATACAAACGAGTACATCGCGACCGCGATGCTGCGCGAGCCAGAGAAAAGTTTGTGCAGCTAAGCCCAGATCACTAGATAACCCAGCGGCCCCAAGCCCGTTCCACCCAATGCCGTGGAATGCGAACGTCCCCAAGGCGCGCTGGCTGTTCGAGCGTGACGACGGGCGAAAGCCAGCACCGCACAGCTTGCGTTAACACTACCCCTTCCTACCAAAAAGTTTCGAGAATTCTGTTACAGCTCTGTTGCCGCAATGGTCTATCAGGTACTATGTCTCGCGTTCAGAACCTCGCTTCAGTTCTAGTATTCATCTGCCTGACCGCTTCTTCCGTATTCGCGCAGTATCGCGGCGGGATCCAAGGTACCGTCACAGACCCGACCGGCGGGGTCATCCCGGGAGCAAGCGTCACCTGCACCAGTACAGACACCCAGCGTAAGATCGAAGTCACTGCCGATTCCAGCGGCGTCTATCATTGCCTGCAACTGGCTCCCGGAACCTACACCGTCGATGCCACGCAAAAGGGCTTTCAGGAAACGGCACTTATGGTGACCGTGAACGCGGAGGCCGTCCAGTCGGCGAACCTTACCATGCAGCCGGGACAGGTCTCTCAGGAAGTAACGGTAACTGCCGAGACCTCGCCTGCCATCGAAACCACAAACGGTGATGTTACCCGCGCTCTTACGACTGCGGAGATCCGGCAACTGCCGCAGGTAGGCCGCGATCCTTACGAACTGCTCCGTTTGACGCCAGGCATCTTTGGCGACGGTGCGCGGACCGGCTCGGGGCAGTCGGCAGGGTTTCCCAATTCAGGCCCAACCAGCGGAGCTGCGGGACCGGGTGGTTCGAATTTCTCGCTGTTCCAGGTGGAGAACCAGGTGCCCATATCGGCCGATGGTCAGCGCCTCACCTCCAACAATTACCTCCTGGATGGCGTCAGCGTGAATAGTCTGCAATGGGGCGGCGCGGCCGTGGTGACGCCGAACCAGGAATCCGTGAAGGAGATCCGCGTGAACGCTAATGCTTATTCATCCGAATACGGCCGCAATTCGGGAGCGCAGATCGAGACAGTGTCACAGAACGGCACGAATCAGTTCCATGGCACTGCCGTCTTTCTGATGCAGGACCCGAATTTCAACGCCTACAATAAGCCGTCGCTGCCATCCATCCCCGTCACGAGAGTCGATAACAACTTCCGCAACTATGCCGGCAGCCTCGGCGGCCCCCTCCTCAAAGATCGCCTGTTTTTCTTTTTCTCGATGGAGGGCATTCACGATCACTCCACAACCTTCTCTCCCCAGTACATCGAGACGCCACAGTACGATCAGGCGGTGCTCTCGCTTCGCCCCAACAGCATCGCTGCGCGCATCATCAATACCGCTGGAACCACACCGCGCATTACGGGAATTTTGCCGATCGCTGCTTGCCCTGCCGGACAGCTTCCAGACTGTCAAGTGATCAATGGCGAACTGGATCTTGGCTCCATTGCGGGCGCCCCCGGAACGTATTTCCCTCAGAATTCCGCGGGCGGCGGGTTAGACGGCATCCCGGACGTGGAGTATGCAAACGTCGCGCTTCCAGTGTTTAACACCGGCCAGCAATATAACGGCCGCATCGATTGGACTCGAGGCAATGATCTCATCGCCGGGAGCACGTACGTCACTTACTCGAAACAACAAGGAGCGACAGCGGATAGCCGCCCGAATCAGGACCAGTTGACAGAGCCCACCAACGCAGATATCACCGCTATTTGGACGCACACTCTATCGGCGACGATGATCAATGAAGCGCGCGGCAATTTCACGCGTTTTGCCTTCAATCAACTGGCAACCCCAGGGCTCACGAATTACCAGATCCCTCAAGTCAACGTTCAATTCCCGTCGCTCTCTCAGATTCAATATGGAGCGAATCAGGGCGACACAACTCCCGGCATCTTTGCGCAAAATACCTATGAGTTCCGCGACTCTCTGAGCAAAGTCCTCGGCAGCCATGCCCTGAAGCTGGGATTCGAGCTTCGGCGCGAACAAGACAACAACAACCTTGTCGGAGGCGCTCGCCCCGTCTACGCGGTTCAGAATCTTTGGAATTTTGCGAATGACGCGCCCGTGTTCGAGAGCGTCGAGGCCAATCCGGCGAATGGCGCGCCTCCACAGACCCAGCATTACTTCCGGAGCGGCACGTACGCCCTCTATCTCCAAGATGATTGGAAAGTCACGCCGAGCCTGACCTTGAACGTTGGGGTTCGGTGGGAATATTTCAAGCCGCTGACTGAAAAAACCGGCAATCTTTACGATTGGATCCCGGGTCCCGGCTTCGGAAATCTGACCGGCTCCAGCATTCAGCACGTAAGCGAGCTCTGGAGCGGGAATCACAATAATGTTGCGCCACGGTTTGGATTCGCCTACAGCCCGCAGCCCTGGTTTGTCGCGCGTGGCGGATTCGGCATCATGTACGACAGAGTTGAGGACGCGTTGCCTGCGTTGACACGCCAGGACAACCCTACGTCGCAGGTCTTCAGTTTCTGCTGCGGAAGCGCCAGCTCTCCGTTCGCGGGCGGCAAAATCGTGTACGGGCTTGGATCAAGCAATTCAATCTACTCCTATCCGTTCAACCCTGCCACCGCTACTGGAATCAATCCTGCGACCAACACCGCCAACGGTGCCTCGATTGATGTCTTCGCCAACCCCAGAAATTTTCCGACCCCTTACGCGTACATCTATTCGTTTGAGACTGATTTCTCATTTGCAAAGGACTACGTGTTTACAGTCGGCTATCAGGGCAGCGCCGATCATCATTTGCTGCACATCGTGAATCAAAAGTTCTTGTACCCCTTCAGTGGAGCGGCCGCTTCCAACTTTGGCGCGATTTACAACATCGAGCCGGATGTTAATTCCAACTACAACGCGTTGAACACCACCTTTTCAAAACGGTTGGCCAAAGGCGTGCAGTTCCAGAACAATTTCCGCTGGGCCAAGAGTCTGGATGAGAATTCATATCCCGGTCCGGGTGGCGCTACCAATCCCACCTATCCGCAGGACTTCCACAGCGAATATGGACCTTCCGACTTTGATGTCAAGTACACGGAAACCCTGTCAGGCCTTTACGAGCTTCCCTTCTTCCGCGATCAAAAAAGCTTTGCGGGCAAGGTGCTGGGCGGCTGGCGAATCAATACGATTTTCACCTTCCATACCGGTTTCCCCTGGACCCCCAAAACAGGTCAGTCGGAGGTCACTCCAGGCGGCCCTGCTTTGTCGCCCACGCGTCCGTATGAGTATTTAGGCGGAGCGCTGAACGGCCAATCGAACGACGCCTTCCTCAGGCCGAACGGCAATTTCCCCGGCGGTGGTTCGAAGTACTTCCTCTTCACATATCCGGACGGCTTGACGACTTTGCCCCCCGGCATCGGCCGAAATGTGTTTAGAGGTCCGTGGTACAAAGACGTGGACTTCAGCGTGGATAAAGTTGTGAAGTTTCCAAACAAGTTGCTGGGCGAGGCAAGTCAGCTTGATTTGCGCCTCAACCTGTTTAACGCCTTCAACCAGCAAAACTTCCAATCCTTCAACTTTTTCGATTCCAGCACGTTCGTCGATAACCCGCTTTTCGGACAGCCGATTCAAGAACTTTCCGGCCGAGCTGTAGAATTGCAGGTGCGCTTCAGCTTCTGACGGCACGTGGGGCAGGAGATCGCGCTTTCTGTCGCCTGCCAGCGGCAAGATCAACAACATGAAGCGGCTCGTGCTATTAATATTTGGCTTCATGTCCTAATCTGTGCTCGGTCGGGATGCAATCTTAAAGGAAGCGCGCGCGTCGAACCTTTTGCAAATGCCAGCCGTGATCGAGAACGTACCGAAAACGTCTCATCAGAATGCAAGAGCAAGTGGTCTATATCTAGGTAGGGGCGAGGCATTGCCTCGCCTTTTCGGAATGCGCTTGCGCTTACTCCCATTCGGTTGCTTATCTGCTCGCGCGAGCGTATAAAGACAGGGCAGCCTGAGCTGGCGAAAGCAATGCTCGACAAATATCAGCAACTTCAGAAAGGCGCCGCGCCGAAGTAAGAAGTTTTGTTTCTGCCGGTTTCTCCGGGCATTCTTACCCGGACCATCAAATAGCCTGACTGTGCGCGGGAAACTGAGCGAAACGCTACAATGAACTGCAGAGAAACGGCCGCTGCAAAGCATGTCTACTGCCCCAACTGCGTGCGACTATCAGGTAGAACTGATTGACGGCCAGGAAATTCAAAAGCCGTTGCCGAAAACTCTCCACGGGATTGTGCAAGCGAGACTGATCGTTGAGCTTTCACGATGGACAGGCCAATTGAACCTGATCGTCTCTTCGGAGCAGGATGTTCTATGTGGACCGGACCGATTGATTCCTGATGTCACTGTTGCGAGCGCAAATGGACCGTTCGAAAACGGCTCTATGAAGTCAGAAAATCTAGATCTGGCAGTCGAGATCATGTCGCCGGGTCAAACGTTTCTTGACATGCTTGGAAAATGTGAGCGGCTCGTTCTCACTGGAACGCGAATGTGCTGGATTATTTGGCCGAAAAGAAGAAAAGCTTGGGTCTATCAACACGGCCAGGCTCCCCTGGAAGTTACTCAACAATTTATTTTCAGAGATCAAATCATTTCGCTTTCTACGTTGTTCGACGGCCTCGATCAATTGGAAGCCAAAGGCGCGATCTAATAGACTTTCCTACTCCCGCTCCAGCTCCTTAACCAGCTCAACCACCACGTCCCCAACCACCTGAAAACTATGCGCGCTCAGCTTGTCCATCGTGTCATCCGCGGTGTGCCAATACGAGCCATTCGGCCCGTAATCGAGATCAATAATATCGATGGCATTCACGCCCGCATCCACGAACGGCTTGTGATCGTCATCGATCCCGCCGCCGTCCCGCCGGAAATATTTGCTGTACCCAAGCTTCTCGGCAATCTGCGCAACCGTCGCCCGCAGCGATTGTGACGAGTTCTCATCATTCGAAATATCGAGATCCTTATCGCCGATCATGTCGATATTGATCAGCGCTTTGATGCGGGACAGAGTGCCGTCTTCACCCCATTTCGCAACGAGATGGCGGCTTCCATAGCGGCTATCCGTGTCGGTCCATTCCGTCCGCACCGCTTCCTCGCCATCGAAGAACACGATGTAAATATCATCGGGATGCTTCATCCTCGAAACCACGCGCGCAAACTCGATCAGAAAGCCGGTGGAAGAGCCGGCATCATTCGCCCCCACAAAACGCACCATCGCGATCCGCTTCGTGTCATAGTGGCCCGTGATCGCGACCGCCTTTCCCGACGTCCCCGGAAATTTCAAAATGATATTCACCATGGGCACTGGACCTACCGGCGTTTGGGCAGTAAATGAATCCAGCGACAACTGGCCGCCCAGCGGTTTCAATTGCGAAACGATCCAATCGTGCAATCGCACAATGGCTTCCGATCCGGACGGTCGTTCGCCGAATGAGACTGCCCGGCGCGTGTCGGCGAGCGCCGCCGAGCCGCGGAACACAGACTTTTCCGGTACGCCCGCGCGCGCTGGCATGCTCGCCGAGAGCGCCAGCTGCGCCGAAAAGACACTCAGATAAACTAAAGCCGCAATCAAATGCAGCCGATTAGATTTACGCATGTGTTTAGGAGCCGGCTGAGTTGCCGAGGGTGCTCCGGAGTAAACCGGCCTGAGAAAAACTGCTTCGCAAAAGACTGTTGTATTATAGCGTTTACACATTAAAGAGCGATTGCTCGCAACCAGCTAAAACGAGCGCCCGCGCACCCGGGGAACATATGGAGTCAGTTGGAGAAAAACTCCGCCAGCAACGCCTGCAGCAGGGACTTACACTGGACGATGTCAGCGCAAGCACCTGTATTTCACTGAAGAATCTTCAGGCTATCGAAAACGACGAAGTCTCGAGTATAAGCTCAGCGTTTTTCTACCGCAGTTTCGTGCGTCAGTTTGCCCAGCGTTTGGGCTTGAATTACGACGACTTGGCTGCTGCGGTCCAAAGCTGGGCGAGCACCCTGCCCGAACCCGCCATGCCCGGACAACTGCAGGCCTCGATGCCCAAAGTGCCGCCACTGCAGCCCATGCGCTCCAAGAATTTCCGCTGGCTGTTCTCGTGCATCGCGCTGATTGGCGTCCTGACCGGATGCTCCAGCTTGTACGCCATGTGGGAAAACTCCCGCTACGATCTGCAAACTTCCGTGAGTAGTTTCGTGAAGTCTCTCGCTCCAAATTCGAACGAAAGCACTCCAAAGCCCACGGCCCGGCACCGCGCTCAAACTCGACCGGCGCGAGTTGCAACCCCCGTCGCCCCCGCGTCTGAGAAGAAGCCGGCGCTCGACGAAATACCCTCGCCTCCCTTCGCCGCCGCTGTTCCAACTGGGCAGGCCCAGCCGGGATTTCGCCCTTAACCCGATCGGCGAATAGAAGCCGCTTTCTGATGCATCGCCGCCCGCTGCAACCGCCGCTTCTGGCGCTCGAGCACAATCAGCTCGCGCCTGCGCCGCAGCTTGATGCTCGTGTCGACCTTACGCCAGAATTTCCGGAAGTAATCAACCGCTGAGGCAAGGCCGAGAACAACCACCGCCCACATTGCCGCCAGCGCAGAATTACGAACGCCAGGCCAACGTATCGACAACATCACCAATGTCACGCCGGCCACCTGCAGCAGCATCTTCGATTTTCCAAGCTCGCCGGCCTTGATCGTATACCCCTCGGCAGCGGCGATACTGCGCAGCCCGGAAACCGCAAATTCACGGCCGATGATCAGGATCACCAGCCACCCCGGCAAGAGCCGGATCTCGACCAGCGAAATCAGCACCGCCGAAATCAGCAGCTTATCCGCGACCGGATCTAACAATGTCCCGACCGTGGTCACCTGCTTCCACCGCCTCGCCAGATAGCCATCCAGCAGGTCCGTAACAGCCGCCGCAAGAAAAAGCGTCAGTGCGAAAAGGTCGTTTGCAACCAGCAGCTTCCCCACTCGAAGCTCGAGGTTTTGCTGAACTAGCGCCGCCACCACCAGCGGAACCAGGAAGATGCGGATCAGCGTCAGCAGATTCGGAACATTCATCGGCTGCTACCAAATCATAGAACATCGCGCGCCGTCCCGATCAAGCTTCACAAAGGAGGAGCTGCGTATGCGCTGGCGGGGTCCAGACTGCATTGGTGCGGCACGCGGAACTACCGCTCCCGGGGCAGGATCGGCGGAGCGCTATTTGTGATCGTCGTCGCGCGGCCCGTCTTCTCTCCCCGCAGCCAGAATATAGATCGGCGCTTGCGGACCCGGCGGGTCCGGGAGGATCTACGCGTCAGCGACTGTTTTGGTCCCTGGCCAGGGATCGGCGCGGGAAGCCCGGATACTTCGCTGCCGTTCATCTGATCCCATCCCACTTTCTCGATCATCTCGAGATTCCGGCCCGTAAGAATGCCGACGTGCGTGCCCGGCGCCGCTTGCTTCTTGCGTCAGCTTGAAATCGTCGATTGAGGCAGTCGGATCGATTTCGCCAAGCGGGAACGGCTCCGATTTTCCGCCGCTCCCGTTATCGATCACCGCCTCGATCGAGCAGCCCGCCGGCCAGGCGCTCGTGTCGAAGGACACGAACACTTGATCCTGTGATAACTGTTGCAGACTCGCCGTGTCCGTCTGCTCGCCTACGTGCAGCGATAAGCGTGCGTCCAGCGTCGTCTGAGCACGCGAGCTGCAGCGTACTCCGCGGCTCGATATTTTTCACATCCAGCATCGCGCTCAACGTGTAGCCCGCCGGAAATTCGCCCGGCTTGATCGCCATCGCCATCTCGGTCGGCAATGAAAGCTTAGTGCTCGCGATGACCGGCAGCGGTCCCGTGATCCGAAGCGCATCCGCCAGCGTGAGCAGGCTCATTTCGATCCATCAGGTATTGCTTCACCGGCAAAACGGTTCCAGGCCGCGGATCCGATTTCAGCTGAACCGTCACGTTTCGCTCGGATGCATTCAACGCCGCAGGAGCCAGATCGAACGCAACGCCCGGCGCCTCGAGTTTCGTGAGCAGATCCAGGCGCTCGCCTTTCAAAACGTAGTGCTGCGTCGCGACTCCCTGATTCACGAGTATCGGAAGGTTGTCGATCTTCGACGCCGGCGGCAGAACTCTGATATCCACCGCATGGCTCTTCCCGTCTTGCTGTTCAACCAACAACGCATATTCGCCCGGATCGAGCTCAGCCGTGTCGATCTGCACGTCCATGCGGTCCTGCGGGCCTTTGCGCAATCCTTTCGGCAGAACGAAGCGCACCGGCTGAGCGGTCGCGAACTCATCCGCCGCCTTTTTCAACTCCATTTTGGTCGTGAATTCAAAATCATTGCCTTCCACAGTCACCGGAATCTTTCCCGTTCTCGCAACCAACTTGTCTTGCGAAGACGGCGTCAATTTTGCTTCTTTGAAATCGCTCAGCGCCCGCACATGCACGGCGCCCGTGGCTTGAAACGGTGTCCAATCCCAATAAGCTGTCAGATGATAATCGCCTGCCGCCAGCTTAGCCTTCGTCAAATCGATCTCAACCGCTTTCTGATTCGCGAGCTTGAGCACGTCGACCGGAAACTTCTGCTGCTTTTCGTTTTCTAAGGCCCACGCTCGCGCTCGCTCGAGATACTTCCACTGCGGGTCGGGCACATCCACCGGAACCGGCGTCTTCTGCGCTATCGGAATGTAATCAGCATTCCCGATACGGACCGAGGGTGCCGGAACATTCGGAATCCGATTCGCCCATAAATAAGCCACCCTCGTATGCGGAGGCGCTGGATTTCTCTGTCCGCACAAATTCAGTCCGCCGTTCGTGTGCAATGTTTGCGCGAACGAGGATCGAAACTGCGTGCCCGGAAACGCGATGGCCCGCAAATCGAGCAGCATCGCTGTCCCGCCTGCGGCCAACCCGATGGGACTCCCGAAAAACAAAGTCGCGGCAGCCGTCGCGACGCTCGCCGTTTGCCCGAGGCGCGCGCCTGTCGAAGGGGTCAGCGGATCATATCCCGCGAGTTGCGGATTCATCGTCGCGAATAAAGTCTGCGCCTGCACCTGGGGTGGCGCGGTCCGGTCCAGTTGCACCGACAACCCGTACTGCGAGGCAAACCCGCTGAGGGCCGCATTCACGCTTTCGGGCGAGCTATCGATGGACGAGAGCGCTTGCACCAGCGCCTCGGTTTGTGCCGTCTTTTCTGCGTAATCGGCAAGCTGCGCAATCAACAGGTCGTCTTGCGACAAGAATCCGCGTACCTTCTTCTTGCTCAGTCCTTCCGGCCCATAGACAAACGCACCCAGCGAAATCGTCTGGCTGATCTTCCATTCCTGCGGCTTGTCTGCGGGCTTCGGATCGGTGACGATCAGCGCATCCTTCCCGGGCTCGCGCTTCGCCGGAACCATGACCAGCGACACTTCGCCAGGCCGCTTCTCGCGCCCGCGCAAAATCGGCGAATATAAGACGGTATCGCCTTCGCTCAGGTGATTAATAGTGCGGAAGGGCAGCGGTTCGCCGCCTTTCGCAGACCGCACCCGCAGATCAACAGCCCCGATCGGCGCACCGGCAGGGCACGTAATTGGCGGTGGCGCTTCCGGCGGAACCCCGTTCTCCGCGCTCGCAGCCGGGGGCGTTCTACTCTGTCCGTTTAGCAGAAACAGTGCTAAGAGCGCAAGGCTCGCACCGCGCAAGACCATCCTATAAGTCAGGATATCGTGGCAATGTGCCTTGCAATCGCCCTAAATCCCTCACCGCCTTGGACTCGATGATTTCCACGAGCGGCACGAAATGGTCACAAACCGGCAAGTTCTATCCCTTGATGCACAGAATCGCAACCGCCCAGCTCCCTTGCGCATCTACTTCCTATGCGCAAGTTCTTCAGGAACAAGGATTTCGCCCTCACCCAGGAGCCACTTGGGATCCGGCATGCCGCTGGCCCCAATGCGTCCGTCAGGACGAAGGTACTGGTGGACTAGTGCTACCTTCTTATTCGTGTTTTCGCTCCCGATATGCGATAAGTTGGCTACGAGTGCAGTACGGCTGTCCAGATCGAGCGGGAACCGCATGCGGATTGTCCAGGAGATCTTCCCAAATTTCCCCGCACCCGATTCTGTGGTGATACTGACGCTCATTGAAGATTTTCCGGATTTCTGAATGCGGTACAGGTCTGATTGATAGGTGACCCAAATGAACTCCTCACTTCGAACTGAAATCGAGAAACGGCTTTCGCAATACCTGGCCGGGCAATCTACTCTTGCAGAGTTCCACAATTGGTACATTCCAATCGTCTGGGATATTGATGCTGAGCCCGAGGGCGTCAAGCGATTTGCTCATCGTTTACAACTGTTCTTAGCTGAGTTCTCAAATGGTGACCGCACTGAAGACGAACTGCGATCTGCTTTCTGGGATGTTCTGAACCGTAACGTTACCGTCATCGTGGGAACCACTCCGAGCATCGTCGCAGGAACCGACAACGTTACTCAGGCGGTTGGAACTGTGCCGGGAATGCCAGTTGTTGGTACGTTACCCGCAGCGGTGTCCGCGTAACAAATGTATCCTGCAACAAAACGTCGAACCAGAATACGCCCTCTTCCTGAAGCACGAGGCTAAGCAAGAAAATCAGGTTTACTCCTCGATCTTCACCCTCGAAGTAGGGTGACTGCTCACCCACTGGGAACTCCTGTTTGGATGGCGTATTCCCCACGACTTTAACGCTGTACTTGCCATGTGCGAATCCGGCCCGAAATGCAACCACCATGTGCAGAGTAAAAGGTTGCGGCTGCATTTCTCTCTGCACTCCAGCCAGGCCCAAAGAATCGGTGATTCGTACCAGACTCAATTGCCCGTTGCCCTCTTGGAGCACGGCCTGGCAAAGAACCGCCATCTGTAAAAATGGCCCGGAGTGTTCTTCTGGCATCGTCAGAGGGTATCACATTCGGCATCGCAAGTAAGCGGAGCAAAAACCCCGCATCCCGACCGCGTACACTCGTTTATGCGTCACAACATCGCCGCCAGATTGTCCAATCAGGAGGGACGAACCACTTGCCTGCTACCGACACCCAAACTCTAGAAGAACTCTGCATCAATACCATTCGCTTCCTCTCGGCCGACGCCGTTCAGAACGCGAACTCAGGCCACCCCGGCATGCCCATGGGCGCGGCCGCTATGGCCTACACGCTTTGGAATGGCTTCCTCAAACACAATCCCAAGGACCCCAACTGGTTTGATCGCGACCGCTTCGTGCTCTCGGCCGGCCACGGCTCCATGCTGCTCTACAGCCTGCTCTATCTCACCGGTTACGATCTGCCGCTTGATGAGATCAAGCGTTTCCGGCAATGGGGGAGCAAAACGCCAGGGCATCCCGAGCGCGGCCATACGGTCGGCGTCGAAGTATCCACCGGCCCGCTTGGCCAAGGTTTTGGGAATGCAGTCGGTATGGCGATTGCCGAAGCCTGGCTCGCCGCCCGCTACAACCGTCTCGGCCACAAAATCGTCGATCACTATACCTACGGCATCTGCAGTGATGGAGACCTCATGGAAGGCATCAGCCATGAAGCCGGGTCGCTCGCGGGTCACCTCCGCCTCGGCAAGCTGATTTTCCTCTACGATCAAAACTATATTTCGCTCGCCGGCGGCACGAACCTAACGTTTACCGAAGACGTCGCCACCCGGTTCAACGCTTATGGCTGGCACACACGAGCCGTCTTGCAGGGCAACGATACCGAGGATGTCGCAAGAGCTATCGCCGAAGCGCGCGCCGAAGTCAGCCGCCCTTCGATGATTTTGGTTCACACGCACATCGGCTATGGAAGCCCCAAGAAGCAGGATAATTTTTCCGCGCACGGCAATCCCCTCGGTGAAGAAGAGCTGCAGGCCGCCAAGAAAGCGCTCGGCTGGCCTTCGATGGACAAATTCTATTTGCCGGAGCATGCGGTGAATCATTTCCGCGAAGCCATCGATAAAGGCGGCAAAGCGCAACAGGAATGGGAGAAGAGACTCGCCGCGTATAAGAAGGCTTTCCCCAAGGAAGCCGCTGAGCTCGAGCAAGCAATTAGCGGCAAACTTCCGGATAACTGGGGCGCGGACCTCCCAAAATGGAAGCCCGCCGACAAGCCTATGTCGACGCGCGTCGCGGGAGGGGAAGCGCTGAACGCCTTGGCCAAGCACATCCCCAACATCATCGGCGGCTCAGCGGACTTGAATCCTTCGACCAACACCGCGCTCAAAGGCATGGGCGATTTCCAGCCGCGTGAATTCGAAGGCCCCGGAACCTTGGGCGCCGTCGGAGGCGACTGGGGCTACGCCGGACGCAACGTCGCCTTCGGTGTGCGCGAGCATGCCATGGGCGCGGCCGTGAACGGCATGGCGGCGCACGGCGGCGTGCTGCCTTTCAGCGCGACCTTCCTTGTCTTTTCCGATTACATGCGTCCGGCAATCCGCCTCGGCGCATTAAGCAAGCTGAAAGCCTTTTACGTTTTCACTCACGACAGCATCGGCGTCGGCGAAGACGGGCCTACGCACGAGCCGATCGAGCAGCTTGCCGCTCTTCGCGCCATCCCGGGTCTGAACGTCATGCGTCCGGCGGACGCTACCGAGACCGCCGAATCCTGGGGTGTCGCGATGCAGCGCGAAACACCGACGCTGTTCGCGCTCACCCGTCAAAATGTTCCGCATCTCG
The DNA here is from genome assembly GCA_963803455.1 of uncultured Acidobacteriaceae bacterium. Classification (GTDB taxonomy): domain Bacteria; phylum Acidobacteriota; class Terriglobia; order Bryobacterales; family Bryobacteraceae; genus Bog-105. Next base: position 1,054,413 of record CAWDMK010000001.1, read on the forward strand.
ACCGCAGCAAAGCCAAAAATCCCGACGTCTCGAAAGGCGCGTATATTCTGTCTGACGCAGAGGGCGGCAACCCCGAAGTCCTGCTGATCGGAACCGGTTCCGAAGTTTCTCTTTGCATGTCAGCACAAGAGAAACTGAAAGGCTACGGCATCAAGGCCCGCGTCGTCAGCATGCCGAGCTGGAACCTTTTCGAAGACCAGGATGAAGGCTACCGCGAAAGCGTGTTACCGGCCGCAATCAAAAAACGCGTGACCGTTGAAGCAGCCTCGCCGATGGGTTGGCGTAGATGGGCCGGCGATGAAGGCACAATCATCGGTATCGACCATTACGGAGCCTCTGCTCCCGGTGAAGAGGTCATGAAGCACTTCGGGTTCACCGTCGAGCATGTCACTGCCGCCGCACTCCGCCTGTTCGGCAGGAACGCGGAAGCCGACAAGGAGTTCGGCGGCGAAACCGCATTTGCCGCAACCGCTCCGCACGAAGGGCACTCCTAGGAGGCATCAGTGGCTTACCGCTTGAAAGCCGGTGAATCCGTTCCCGAAAACCTGAAACGTATCGTAATTGAAGAGCTCGATTCCGCTGCTGATCAACTGAACCAGAACGGCCGCGACAATCGCGACGAAGCCATTCACGAAGCGCGCAAGAGCGTCAAGAAAGTTCGGGCTGTATTGCGCCTCGTCCGGCCCGAACTCGGCGCGACATATCGCAAAGAGAATCGCCGGTTTCGCGATCTCGGCACAAAGCTCTCAGAATTGCGCGATGCAGCTGCAATCATCGAGACCTTCGACGCCGTCGTCGAAAAATACAAAGACAGCTTGCAAAAGAACACGTTGAGTTCCATCCGGCTTGGTCTCGATAACAACAAGCACGAGACGGAGAAAACTGCGGATTCCGATAAAGTCGTGAAGCTCGCCACAGCAAGCTTACGTTCGGCCAAAAAGCGAGTCGCGTCCTGGCCGCTGGATCGTTACGACGGCTTCCGAGCCATCGCACCCGGTCTCAAAGCTACCTTCCGCAACGGCCGGAACGTTATGAGGCTCGCGCAAAAGGATCCCCGCCCGCAAAACTATCACGAGTGGCGCAAGCGCGTGAAGGACCTCTGGTATCACGTGCGCTTGCTCGAGAATCTCTGGGCCGGCGTCATGCAGGCCCATGAAGCCAGCCTGAAGGATCTCGAAACCTGGCTCGGCGACGATCACAACATTGTCGTGCTCCGCGAAAAGCTCCAGAGCCAACCTGACGCGTACGGAGACCAAAAAGACATCCAGCTATTCCTCACGCTTGCGGACCAATTTCAGAAAGAGCTCCGCGAAAACGCCCTCTCGCTCGGCCGCCGCATTTACGAAGAAAAGCCGCGCCAGTTCACGAAGAATATTGGAAAGCTTTGGGACGCCTGGCAGCAGCAGCCGGACAGCATGAAACAGGAACAAAAGGAAGAACGACAAGCAACCAGGAAAGGCGCGCGCTCTGCCGCATCCGCGCAATCGACGAAATCTACAATGAGCGCCGCCTGACAGTGGCTTGGCACGCGTAGGGGCGAGGCATGCCTCGCCCGCTTACCGGCTCTCACTCATCAGCTTCTTCCAGCGCACCCACGCTTCCGTTCGTGCTTTGGCATTCGCCTCGCTGGCGTCCGGCGCTTCGCCCGCCCGCATGAACCCGTGCCCGGCGCCTTCATAAATCACCGGCTCGTATGTTTTCCCGGCTGCCTTCATCTGCTCTTTCGTCGCCGGAATCGTTGCATCGATTCGCGCATCGTTGCCGCCGTAAAACCCATACACGGGAGCCTGAATTCGCGCCATCGCATCCTTGTCCGGCGGCGGTCCATAAAACACAAACGCCGCCGACAGATCCCGACGATTCGTCGCGAACCGGAAACTCTGGCCGCCTCCCCAGCAGAATCCAGCGACGAACAGCTTGCCGTTCGAGGGTGGCAGCTTTAAACCGTAATCGGCCGCAGCATTCAGATCTCCACTCACTTGCTCGGGCTTCAAATGGCTTACGGCTTCCGTCGCTCCGCCCTCCGGGAAATCAGAAGTGCGCCCGCCATGCGGCCCCATGCCCGACAAAAGATCGGGAACTACGGCGATGTAACCAGCCTCGGCAACCTCATCCGCCACCTCCTGCGCCCAGTCGGTCAGGCCAAAAATTTCATGGATGATGAGCACAACCGGCGTCTTTCCCTTCGATTCGGGATAAACAATGAACGTCTCCACCGAGCGGCCGTCATGCTTCGCAGTCACCCACTCTCGATGCCGCGGCGATTTCTCGAGCCGCTGACGCGCCCACTCCTGTGCCGAAACCGAAAACGCCGCAAGTGTGAGAAGCAAAATAATTCGCGTCATCTCACCGTTGTACCCCATCGCACGACGCACTCACCACCATCGCCTCTATCATGGAGAATTGTCGAACAAAATCCTGTTTCCCTCATTTCTTCTCCTCCTCTCGATGAGCCACGCTCTGGCTCAGACCACCAAACCGATAACTCTTTCAGTTGACATCACGGACGCGCCTCGAAAGATTCTGCACGCGCGCCTGTCCATTCCCGTTCAGCCCGGCCCCGTAACGCTCGTCTATCCGAAGTGGATTCCTGGCGAGCATGGACCCACCGGTCCTATCGACGACATGGCCGGCTTCGCCTGCACCGCGAATGGCCAGACTCTCGCCTGGCAGCGCGACGACGTGGATATGTTTGCGTTCCATCTGAACGCGCCGCGCGGAACCTCCACCCTCGATTGCAAGCTCGATTTCCTCGCGACCGCCCCTCCCAGCGGCTTTTCCGCCGGCGCCTCGACCAGCGCCAACCTAGCCATGGTGAGCTGGAACGAACTCCTGCTCTATCCGCCCGGCAGGCCCGCGTCCGAAATCACGTTCGAGCCCTCGATCAAGATTCCCGAAGACTGGAAGTTCGCCACCGCTCTGACCACGACATCTAGCGAAGGCGCCACAACTCGCTTTCGGCCGGTTCCACTCGACATGCTGGTCGATTCGCCGCTGCTCGCAGGCAAGTTTTTCAAAGAGATTCCGCTTGCCGACAACGTCACGCCCAAGCATTACCTCGATCTCGTTGCGGATGGCCCGGAGGACTTGAAGATCAGTAACGACCGGGTCGCCGCCTTCAGCAACTTGGTCCGCGAAACCGGCGCGCTCTATAAGTCGCGCCACTACGAAAGCTATCACTTCCTGATGACCCTCAGCGATCAGGTCGCGCACTTCGGCCTCGAGCATCACCAATCAAGCGATGATCGCGTCGACGCCCGAACCTTTCTCGATGACGATCTCAACCTGCTCGCCGGCAGCCTCCTCCCACACGAATTCACGCACTCATGGAACGGAAAGTATCGCCGTCCCGCCGGCCTGGTCACCTCCGATTTCCAACACCCCATGAAAGGCGAGCTGCTTTGGGTCTACGAAGGCCTCACCGAGTATCTCGGCGATGTGCTCGCCGCCCGCAGCGCGATCTGGACGCCCGAGCAATATCGCTCGTTTCTCGCCGCCTCCGCCGCCGAGCTCGATCATCGCCCCGGCCGCACCTGGCGCGATCTTCAAGACACCGCGACCGCGGCACAAATTCTGTATGCGGCCAACCCCGCCTGGGACAATTGGCGTCGCTCCGTCGACTACTACCCGGAAGGCGAGTTGATCTGGCTCGATGTCGATACCACCATCCGCAAGCTCTCCGCTGGGAAAAAATCCCTGAACGATTTCTGCGCCCGCTTTTTAGGACTCGGCGGTAACACGCCTCCCAAAGTCGTCCCTTACACATTTGAAGACATCGTCAGGAATCTGAACGCCATTCAGACTTATGATTGGGCCGCCTTCCTACACGAGCGCCTTACGATCAAAGCTCCGCATGCTCCGCTCGGCGGTATTACGAATGGCGGCTATCGCATCGAATACACCGATCAGCCGAACGAATTTATCCGCGCTGCGGAATCAAAAATGCGCGGAGTCGATGCGTGGTACTCGCTCGGACTTCTCGTCGGAGCGGATAGCACAATCGCCGACGTACTAGTCGGCTCCCCTGCCGACAAAGCAGGCTTAGGTCCCGGCATGAAGCTCGTCGCGATCAACGGCCGCCGCGCCAGCGACGAACTACTGCATCAGGCGATCCGCGACACGAAAAACGCCACGCAATCCATCGAAATGATCATCGACCAGGACGGCTTCATCAAAACCGTAAAGATCGATTATCACGGCGGCGAGCGCTACCCCCACTTAACGCGTGTATCGAATACGCCCGCATTCCTCGACGATATTCTGAAGCCCATGACCACGCACCTGAAGCTGGCCAGCGGCGGGAACCAAGACTCACGCGCTTCCGATAAGTCCATTTCTCATGCTACGTTGTAGAGGCGTTCTGCTCGCACGTGAAACTCCTCAGCCGCATTGGTGTCGCGATTGACTCCGATCTGCTGCAACGTTTCGACGACTTTATCGCAAAGCAGGGCTATACAAATCGATCCGAGGCTTTCCGCGATCTGATCCGCGACCGGCTCGTTAATGCAGCCGTCGAATCCCCACGCGCTGCCGTTGTGGGTACCGTCACCCTTATCTACGATCATCATTCCCGCCTTCTACCGGAGAAGCTGACGGATCTCCAGCATGAATATCAGGACCTGATCATCGCGACCACACATGCACATCTCGATCACCACACCTGTTTGGAAGTGGTCGTGGTCAAGGGCGAGTCCAGACGGGTGCGCAAACTCGCGGATCTCTTGATTAGCACGAAAGGCGTCCATCATGGACGCCTGGTCATGAGCTCCGTTAAGGCAGCTCTGTCTAAATCCGCCTAAAACCCCGAAACAAATCCAAAACCCCGATCAGAATCGTATTCTAGTAGCACGAAACTCCATTTCGTAGCAAACTCAATGCGTGCGCTTTTGACGGTCATCATCTGCTTGACCGTGCGGGTCGGAGCCGAAACGATCTCCGGACACGTCACGGATCCGCAAGGAAGTGCCATTCCAGCCGCAAGAGTCCAGCTCCTCGGGCCCAACGGCGAGCTGGCCAACAAAACGTTAACCCACGATAACGGCCAGTTCGAATTCCCGACCGTCTCATCCGGTCTCTACACCTTGAGAATTACTGCCTCGGGATTCCAGCAGCTGACGCGCTTCATCCGCGTCGCGCCGAACGTCCCCGCTACTGGCGATTTCCAACTCGGGGCGCTCTCCGCTAGGCGCGAAGCGATCACGGTAACGGCCGACGCGAACGAAACGAGCGTACTGTCTCCCGACCCAGCTCAGCGGGTCTATGTGCGGCAAGAGACGCTCGATGCCAATCCAGGCCGCCCTGGCGCGCCTATCTCCATTCCTGGACTGCCGATCGAAACCGCATCCGGCGGCATCAAGGCGCCTCAGTACTTCGCTCCCGGCGTTGCCGGAGACCACGGCGAGCCCATCGCCGAATACATTCAGGTGGGAGCGTATCTGGTGTCCAACAATCTTTCCTCGAACGCGCACGGCAACGGCTACGCCGATCCGAATATTCTGATTCCCGCCATTATCGAAGCCGTCCAAACCGATGGCGGAGCCTTCAATGTCCGGGAAGGCAACCATTCGGAAAATCTGTCGGCGGCCTACGAGCTTCGTTCACGCTTGGAACCGTCGATCACAATCACGGGCGATTACCGCGACATCGATGTCGTAGCCGCGTGGAGTCCGGAGAGCCCCCGCACGAAATCCTGGTTCGCAATTGAAGCCGCTTACGGAAATGGCTTTCTCGATCGCCCCGAACACCGCAAGCAATATAAGCTGAACGGCTTTCGTGAATTTGACATTGGCCAACACCAGCTCACAATCTTCGGCATCGGGTATTACGGATTTTCCTTCGTTCCCGGTCTTGTTCCTATCAACGTGCCGCACCTCGCGGACACCATCGATCCGCGTCAGAAAGATCAAACGCATACTGGTGAAATCGCTGCTAACGACAACTGGCATTTCGCTGCACCGCAACAGCTGCAGCTCTCCAGCTTTTTCCGCACCTACAATCTGTCCCTGATACTCGAATTTCGGCGATGGCTTGATCCGCCAGAGCGAATTCCGTACGGTTACCGGAGGAAACGGGACATATATCAACCAGCTCGCGAAATCGCTTTCCTTGATGGCTGGTTTCGATTACCAACGCGATGCGCCGCGGCGGCTGGATCTCGATCACTATGAATCGGCCGATCCGTCTTTCTACGGTCCGTTTCAAAAAGTCACCGCGAATAATGTCACCCTCACAGACACGGCGCCTTACATCTCTCTCGACGGCTCGTTGCTGAAGAACATTCACTATGATCTGGGCTGGCGTCGCGACGAAATTCAGTTCGACGACACTGACCTCCTGCATGCAACAAATTCTTACAGTACCCTGGTCGGATTCAATTCACCCAAAGCTACAATTTCCTTCCTGCCCATCGATCACCCTGCGCTCCCCTCCGTCGCTCTTAGCTTTGGCGAAGCGTTCTACACAAATGATCCAAGGATTGGAACCGGCGTCGAGCGGGGAACGCCCATTAGCCGCGAACACGCCTATCAGCTTGTGATCAGAAAGACAATTGCGGATACCGAGTTTCGCGTGACCCTCGGCCATGTTACCACCGAGGCTTCGTTGGCAAAAATCGATCCCGACACTGGCTTGCAGCAGGATGAGGGGCCGGGAAGAAACAAGTTCATCACGATCGCCGCCCGGCGTTATTTCAGGTTCGGGCTGTTGCAAGCTTCGGTCTCGAAAGCAGATGCGCGCGATCTATCGACGGGTTTGCCCACCCCCGAAGCGCCCCGCGCGATCATGGATGTTCTCGGCACAACGGATCGCTTACCATTCCGTCTTCAGGCCCGTGCTGAATACGAGCAAGTAGGCCGCAAAGCGCTCGGCGATGGATTCATCAGCGTCCCGGTCCAGGAATTTCGAGGCGCCCTCGTCCGATCCTTCGGGCCGCGCTTCGATCTCGGGGCTGAATTTCCTGCTCGCCTCCGGCTTCACCGGCCAGACCACCGAAGTTCTCGCACCACAAAACGAATCTAGTCCTTTCGACCGCGTCGTCGGCGTACGCCTACCCTCTTACCTGAGCCTTTCCTTCACCTACCATCCGTTCTAGCCCGCCGTAACCGTGGTGGAGCGGGTCTCCAGACCTGCTATGCCGCATTCGTGGCGCGGGTGCGGCCTCCGGCATTGTTTGGTCATCACCGGGAGCCTCGCAGCTTTACTGCTTACGCCCGAATCAAGGTACAATGCTCCTGCACACCCGTACTGGGTTCGTTTCGCAAACGCTGCGGCATGGCTTCGTCCGCAGAATCGCATCTCCGCCCGCCACGCATTCTGGTGGCACCTCGGGCCGCAGCTTTCGCGGTTACGCCCGAATCAAAGTACTAAATGCTCCCGCACACCCCTCTGGGTTCGTTTCGCAAAAAGCCTCTCGCGACCGACGTGGCTTCGTTCCGCAAAATCCGCCTTCTTCCCGCCCCTCGCCCCGCCCAGTTCGTTTGGTAAAACAACCCGCCCAGCCCCCAATTTGGCTTCGTTTCGCACCAGCCCCGTTTCGCAAAGCGCACGCTTCGTTCCCAAAACCGGACACCCAGTTCGTTTCGCAAATTTCTTTTATATCCATGAAATCAAAGACTTACATGATGCTAGAACCTTGGCCGCTGAAATGCACCTTATAGTGAAGACAAATGGCAATGGATGTACCTCGGGGCAAGGAAGTCGCCCGCAAACGTCTGATCCGGCGAATCGTGCTGTGGTCCGTGGTCGCAGCAGTCGTGGCCGGCGGGTCGTTTGCCGTCGCGCATCTCAAGCCGGCAGCACCCTCCGTCGACCGTAGCAGCGTCTGGATCGATACCGTCAAGCGCGGCCCTATGGAACGCCAGGTTCGCGGTCTGGGGCGCCTCACGCCCCAGGAAATATATTGGATTCCCGCCGCCGTCGACTCGCGTGTGCTTCAAATTGTCCGCCGCGCCGGCCTCGATCCGGTAAAGGCCAACGACGTCCTGATGGTCCTGAGCAACCCCGACATGGAGCTGGAAGCCGAAAACTCCGCTTGGCAGGTCAAGCAAGATGAGGCCGCGTTGGCCAACCTCAAAGTAAAGCTCGAGAGCGACAAGCTCGATCAGCGCGCCAGCCTTGCCGCGCTCGAATCCGATTACACCCAAGCCAAGCTAACCGCCGATCGCGACCTCGAACTCACGCGCCTGAATCTCAAGAGCGATCTCGAATCGAAGCTCTCTGTCGATAAAGCCAATGAGCTGGAGCGCCGTGTCGCCCTCCAGAAACAGCGCCTCGCGATAGGCGACGACTCGATCAAAGCGCAAATCGAGGCGGAACAAGTCGCGCTCGAACGCTCCCGCGCCGCCTACGAGCTCAAAAAGAAACAGGTAGATCAGCTGACCATCCGCGCCGGGATTGACGGCGTCTTGCAAGAGGTCGACGTCGAAGTCGGGCAACGCGTCCCGGCCGGCACTATCCTCGCCAAGGTTGCCGATCCCAAGAAACTGAAAGCTGAGCTGAAGATAGCTGAGACCCAAATGAAGGACGTCCGCGTCGGTTTGGACGCCAGCATCGACACGCGCAACGGCATCATTCCAGGCCGCGTTATTCGCATCGATCCGGCCGCCCAGAATGGCACCGTTACTGTGGATGTGGCGCTGTTAGGACCGCTTCCCCAAGGAGCGCGTCCTGAGTTAAGCGTCGATGGCACCATCGAAATCGAGCGCTTGCTTGACGTCGTATACGTGGGCCGCCCCGTTTCGGGCGAACCCGGAACCACGATTGGCCTCTTCAAGGTTGACCCCGATGGCAAGGGGGCCGAGCGCGTCAACGTGAAGCTCGGGCGCGCTTCCGTGAATACCATCGAAGTCCTCGACGGGCTGAAGGTCGGCGATCAGGTAATACTTTCGGACGAATCGCAGTACGATTCGCAACCGCGAATCCGGTTGAACTAGCAGTGGGCAGTGCGCGTAATTAGGTAAGAGTCAGGAATAGAGGAGGCCTAAAGCAGACATGAACGCATCCGAGCCGTTGATCCATTTGGATGGGGTTACCAAAGTGTTCGTCACCGATGAGGTGGAAACGCACGCTCTGTCGGGAATTCACATTGACATTCAGCGCGGGGAGTACGTTTCGATCTCCGGGCCGTCCGGGTGCGGAAAATCGACCCTGCTCGCCATCCTCGGTCTGCTCGATTCGCCTACCTCCGGAACCTACATCCTGAACAGCAAGCCCGTACAAAGCCTCAAGCTCTCGGAGCGCGCACGCATCCGGAATCGCGAAATCGGCTTCATTTTCCAGGCGTTCAATCTTATCGGCGATCTTAACGTTTATGAGAATGTCGAGCTGCCCCTCACCTACCGCGGCATGGGTTCGGCCGAGCGCAAGAAAAAAGTTCATGAGGCGCTCGAGCGCGTCGGCATGTCACACCGCATCAAGCACTATCCTTCTCAGCTCTCTGGCGGTCAACAGCAGCGTGTCGCCGTCGCGCGAGCATTGGCCGGAGATCCGTCCATCCTACTCGCCGACGAGCCCACCGGAAATCTCGATTCTCAGAATGGCGAGCAAGTCATGGATCTCCTTCGTGAGCTGCATCGCGGCGGTGCGACCATCTGCATGGTGACGCACGATCCCCGCTACGCCCGCTACGCCGATCGCTCCATTCACTTGTTTGACGGCCGGGTCGTCGAGGAAAACATGGAGGTGCCGGTATGATCCGCAAAAACGTCGATGTCATCGCGATCCTCCTGTTGTTGTTTGGCATCGCGCTATATTCTCGTGCACGGCAAGCGCGCGTTTTAGAGATCGTCCCTAAGCAGCGAATCGCAATCTCTCAGGGCGCTGCCTGCCGAGCCTTTGGAGCGCTTCACAACCTGCGCCGGATTCAATTCATCAAGCCGCAGTAGCGCATTTATGGCGGCAATCTGGTCTGATCTGCAGTTCGCCTCGCGAACGCTGAGGTCGAAACCCGTCTTCACGGCCGTCGCAATTGCGTCATTGGCGCTGGGCATCGGTGCGAATACTGCAATCTTCAGCGTCGTCGAGTCCGCGCTGCTGCGAGGATTGCCCTTTCGCGAAGCCGATCAACTGGTCTATGTGCGGGATCATCAGCCCTGCTGCGAGATGGCTTCTCTCTCGCCCGGCGAGTATCTCGATTATCAGAAGCAAACCAAAGCACTTTCAGCTCTCGCTGCTTTCGCCGGGCAGCAGGTTACGCTAACAGGCCGATCCGAAGCCCAAAAGCTGCGAGCCACTTCCGTTACCACGAACTATTTTGAAGTGCTGGGAGCGCGCCCGGAGCAGGGACGCTTAATCTCATCCAACATCGACAAACCGGGCGCTGATACCCGTGTTGCCGTTTTAAGCGATGCCGTCTGGCGTTCGGTCTTCGGTTCCGATCCCCGCATCATCGGAAGCGATATTTTGCTTAACGGCAATAGCTTTCGCGTCGTCGGCGTGCTCGCGCCGAAACAGGAGTATCCGGGGAGCGCCCAGGTCTGGATCAGCCCGCGCCTACTCGTGCCCGAATACGAAGAAGGACAAATTACCGCAACCACCGACATCGCTCAGCAGTATGGGAATCATTGGTTGGCCGGCTTGGGACGGTTAAGGCCGGGCTTCACCTTATCACAGGCGCGAGTGGAATTGAGGACCATCGCTGCGCGTATTGCGGCCCAACACCCTGACGAGAAGGATCATCACGCTGTTCTTTTCGCATTGCAGGATACGATTGTTCGCAATGTGCGTCCGGCCCTGTTCGTTTTGCTCGCCGCGGTCATATTGCTTCTTCTGATCGCCTGCGCCAATCTGGCGGGATTGCTGCTCGCGCGTGCAACAGGAAGAACACGGGAGCTTGCGGTGCGCGTGTCTTTGGGCGCCACGCGTTGGCGCATTACCCGCTTATTGCTTACCGAAAGCCTGCTTTTAGCCTGCGCCGGAGGCGGCTTCGGAATCGCGCTTGCCGAACTTGGCTTGCGCGTGATCGCCCGCCATTCGCCCTACGATTTGCCTGCCGCGCTCGCCCCTGAGCTGAACGTCCCGGTGCTTGCGTTTTGTGTTGGAATCAGTTTGCTCGCCGCTCTAATCAGCGGCCTTATGCCCGCGCTGCATTCTGCCCAAATCGATGTCAATGATGCGTTGAAGGAAGGCTCGAAAGGCAGTGTTTCGAATCGGACGCGGCACCTCCGTCAGGCGCTCGTGATCGCGGAAACGGCCGTCTCCGTCACCTTACTCATCGCGGCTGGCCTATTGATTCGCAGCTTTTCAAAGCTGATCTCGGTCGATCCCGGCTTTGACCCTAAAAACGTCTTAACCGCTCGCCTGTCGCTTCCCGCAAATCAGTACTCTCCCGTGCGGGCGACTGCGTACTGGGACAACCTTCTTTCGAAGTTGAACGCACTTCCCGGCGTCGAGGCAGTAGGCCTCCTGACGTACATGCCCTTCACAGGGCAAGACGCGGGCAGCTATGTCGAGATTGAAGGGCACCCGCTTCAGGGAAAACAGCCGGGCATCTACGTAAACGAATTCGGCATCAGTCCCGGCACATTCGAGGCCTTGCATATCCCCCTCATTCAGGGCCGCAACATAAGTGAGCGCGATACCGCAAAGGCTCTGCTGGTTGCAGTCATTAACAAGCGCTTCGCCGACACCGTTTTTCCACGCCAGAACCCGATTGGCAAGCGCTTCAAGGGCGCTTCTGTCGATGGTTGGATCACGATAGTCGGCGTTGTCGGAGACGTGAAACACGGCAGTTTAGACGACAAGCCCGAGCTCGATATGTATTTCAACTATCCGCAGTTCGGAGTGACCGCAACGGGCCTGATCGTGCGTTCCGCTCAGAACGCCAGGGCCATAGCCGGAGAGCTTCGCTCCGTCGTTCGCGGCATCGACTCTGACGTACCTCTGTCAGAGGTGAAGCCAATGCTCGATTACGTGGGCCACTCGCTCGCTGCGCGCCGATTTCTACTCGGTTTGCTCATCACGTTTTCGGCGCTCGCAGCGGCGCTTGCCGGAATCGGGCTGTACGCTCTCCTCGCTTTTTCCTTCGAGCAGCGCAAGCAGGAGATCGGAATTCGTGTCGCGCTCGGCGCAAGCAATCCAGACGTCCTGTGGATTATCTTTCGTGAGTCTTTAACCGTTGCGGTCATCGGCATCGCGGCAGGTCTCCTCGGCGCGACCTGGTCCTCTTCGGTGCTGAGATCCATGCTCTTCGGCGTAACCAACACTGACGCACTCTCGTATGTCGCCGCAATCTCGCTGATCTTGGCCGTGGCTCTCGCCGCGTCGCTCGTGCCGGCTGTGCGCGCGGCGCGGGTCGATCCGGTGACTGCTTTACGCTATGAGTAAGTGCAGTAATGATTACCCTTCGCAATATCGAAAAATTTTTCGAGCATGGCCCGACCAAGACCTATGTTTTGCGGCGCATCAATGTCGAGATCAAAGAGGGCGAGTTTATCTCCATAATGGGGCCCTCCGGGGCAGGGAAATCGACTCTGCTTCACTTGCTCGGCATGCATGATAGCGCCTGGACCGGTGAATACAATTTCTTCGATCACCCGATCCACAAGCTCGCCAAAAAAGACCGCTCGGAGCTTTACAAGAAGTACATCGGTTTCGTCTTCCAGAGCTATCACCTTCTCGATTCGTTAACCGTCTATGAGAATCTCGACATTCCGCTCTCCTACCGCAATATCAAGAAGTCCGAGCGGCAGAGCATCGTCTGCGATACGCTCGACCGCTTCAACATGGTTGGCAAGAAAGACCTCTTCCCGAATCAACTCTCCGGAGGCCAACAGCAGCTTGTCGCGATCGCGCGAGCCATGATTGCGAACCCGAAACTGATCCTCGCCGACGAGCCCACGGGCAATCTGCACTCGAGCCAGGGCAAAGAGATCATGGATCTCTTCAAGAAACTGAACGATGAGGGCACGACCATTGTCCAAGTGACACATAACGAAAAGAACGCCGAATATGGCAACCGGATCATTTACATCGAGGATGGCTGGATTACCCGCAACTGAGCCGCATCGCGCTCAGCACGAGCAGGCAACTAACATGAAGATCGTCCCATCCCAGATGCGGATTCTGATCTCGGACGATCAGCCCGATGTGCTCGAAGCCTTGCGGCTGCTGCTCAAGCGTGACGGGTACAAGATCGAGGCTGTCGAATCCCCTCAGCAAGTGCTACAAGCGATTGAGCATCGGGACTACGATGCGGCAATCATCGACCTGAACTACACGCGCGATACCACATCCGGCGAAGAAGGTCTAGAGCTGCTCGCAAAGATTCAGGGCATTGACGCGATGCTGCCGGTCATCGTGATGACAGCCTGGAGTAGCGTTGGGTTGGCGGTCGAAGCGATGCGCCGTGGCGCACGCGACTTTGTCCAGAAGCCATGGGAAAACGAGCGCCTCTCTTCGATCGTGCGTACCCAGCTCGAGCTGAGCGAGGCCCTCCGCCGCGGGCAGCGGCTCGAAGCGGAAAACCAACTTCTTCGCGGGGACAACCTGCCCACCATGATTGCTCAGGCGCCCGCCATGCAACCTGTGCTCGACATGATCTCTCGCGTGGGCCCGTCGGATGCGAACGTGCTGATCACAGGGGAGCCGGGCAGCGGCAAGGAAGTGGTTGCGCGAACTCTGCACGCCATCTCCAGCCGATCGAACAGGCCCATGGTCACCCTGAATGCCGGCGGCCTCGCGGAAGGCGTATTTGAAAGTGAGTTATTCGGCCATATCAAAGGCGCGTTCACGGACGCTAAAATGGACCGCGTCGGCCGCTTTGAGCTCGCCGACACGGGTACCTTGTTTCTCGACGAGATCGCGAACGTCCCCATGAATCTTCAAGCCAAATTGCTAAGGGTTCTCGAGGTCGGTGAGATGGAACGCGTCGGCTCATCCAAGACGAAACGGGTGGACGTCCGCGTGATCTCGGCCACAAACGCTCACTTGACCGATGAAGTGCAGAACGGCCGTTTTCGCCAGGATCTGCTCTTTCGACTCAATACCATCGAGATTCATCTTCCACCCTTGAGAGAGCGCAAGGAGGATATTGCCGCGCTCGCAACTCATTTCCTGGGAGTCCACGCGCGCCGCTACCGCAAGAGCATCTCCGGTTTCGACCACAACGCTCTTCAGGCCATGCACGAGCATCCCTGGCAGGGGAACGTTCGGGAATTAAATCACGTGGTCGAGCGCGCCGTTCTCATGACGCAAGGCAATTGCATCAAGGCGAGCGACCTCGCCCTCCGCGCCAACAGCACAGCCAGTCCGAGACTCGAAGACATGAGTCTCGAAGATGTTGAAGAGTTCCTTATCAAGAAAGCCTTGGCCCGCTATGGTGGCAACGTGAGCCACGCAGCGAGCGCTCTGGGCCTGAGCCGCAGCGCGTTGTACCGGCGCCTGCAACGCTTCGGGCTTTAAAAGGATCACAGCGTGTCGCGGACTGTAGTCTGCGAGGGCTCTCTTAACCTTGCATGAAGCTCGCGCGCATAAGCCACGACGCCCGCGTACTGCTGCTTTCGCTCGCAGGCGGGTTGCCCGCCGTGGTCGCCTGTTTCATCGTGCTGCTTACGGGCAACTATTCCGGCAGGACGCAATGGAGTGTCGGTCTGCTCATCATTGCTTGTTGGCTGGGCTTCTGTTTTGCGGCTCGCGAGCGCGTTGCCAGTCCGCTGCGCACTTTGGCAAATCTTCTTGAAGCCATGCGCGAGGGAGATTATTCCATTCGCGCGCGGGTTGATAATCCGAAAGAAGCGCTCGGCGAAGTCATGCAGCAAGTAAATGCGATGGCTGCCACCTTGAGGGCGCAGCGCTTGGGCGCATTAGAAGCCACAGCTCTGCTTCGAAAGGTCATGGAAGAGATCGATGTCGCCGCGTTCGCCTTCGATCCGCAGCAGACGCTTCGCTTAGTGAATCGGGCGGGTGAACGGCTGTTGTCGCAGCCTGCCGAGCGGCTGCTAGCTCGAGATGCAACCTCGCTGGGATTGGCTGAATACCTCGTCGGTGAGCCTGAACAGACAATCCAACGCTCCTTTCCAGGCGGCACGGGCCGTTGGGGCATCCGCCGCAGTCAATTTCGTGAAGGTGGACTGCCTCATCAACTGCTCGTCGTGACCGATCTGACCCGGCCGCTGCGCGATGAAGAGCTGCAAGCCTGGCAACGCCTGGTTCGCGTAATCGGGCACGAGCTGAACAATTCACTTACACCCATCAAGTCCATAGCGCAGAGTCTCGAGCTGCTCATTACCGCCGAACCTCGGCCCGAAGACTGGCAGGAAGACATGTCGCGGGGTTTGAACGTAATCGCGACGCGCTCTGAGTCGCTCAGCCGTTTCATGAGTTCGTATGCGCGCCTCGCCAAATTGCCGCCGCCCAAGTTTGCGCCCGTTGAAATCAACGAGCTGCTGCGGCGTGTCACAACTCTCGAAACACGCACCCAGGTGTTCTTCGAAGAGTGCCCGCCGCTAACCATTCAAGGTGATGCGGACCAGCTCGAGCAGATCTTGATCAACCTGATTCGCAACGCAGTCGATGCAGTACAGGAAACCGGAGGCCGTGTGTTTGTCCGGCACGACCGCACTCCAACTACCGTTCAGATTCTAGTTCGGGATGAAGGTCCCGGGCTGTCGAACACCGCCAATCTGTTTGTGCCGTTCTTCACAACCAAGCGCGGCGGCTCCGGCATCGGCCTCGTCCTCAGCCGCCAGATCGCAGAGGCGCACAACGGATCTCTCAGCCTGCAAAATGCCTCCCCCGGGCCGGGCTGCGAAGCCCGATTGACCTTGCCTGTGCAATGAAGATTTGATTTACGTGTTCACGGACGCAGGGGAATCCACAACCGAGTTGCGCTGAACATTCGGAGCCGTGCGGAAATGAAGGCAAAAACACGCACCGGGGCCGGGTCGCGCGACAAGCTCCAAATCTCCGCCGAGGTCGAGCATGGTCTGACGCGATAGCGTGAGACCGAGACCTAATCCAGAGCGCTTCCCGGCCGTTACGAAAGGCCGAAATAGCTGCGCTTGCACCTCTGGCGGCACTCCAGGTCCGGTGTCCTCAATGAAAACCTTGAGCCGGTCTCCTTCCTGCGTGGCGTAAACGAAAATGTCGCCTCCGCCGGGCATGGCCTCAGCCGCATTCGAAAAGAGGTTTTCAAACACGCGCTCGATTCGGGTTCGGTTGACAAGTACTTCCGTCCCGTCCTCTAAAACAGCTTTCACTCGCACGTGATCGCTCACTCCGTGCAGCGAATCGGCGGCTGCTTCGACAATATCGTGCAGCAGGCAACGCTCAATGTCTCCGCGCTCACCGCGCGAAACGTTGACCAGGTCTTGCAAAAGCTCCTGTATGCGCCGGGAAGCGCGATAGATATTGGAAGCGACTCGATTAGCGTGCTCGGATGGAAGCTGGCCATCGACCAGCATCTCCGCCCCTCCGTAGATGGCAGCCAAGGGATTACGCAAGTCGTGAACAAGGGAGCTCGCAAGGCGGCCGATGGTGTGCATCTGCTCGCGGTGAATGAGATCCGCCTGCGCCTGCTCGATCGATTCGCACATCTGATTGAAGGTCCGTGCCAATCTTGATAATTCGTCGGTCCCTTCGACAGGGAGGCGGTACCGATAGTTCCGTGCCGCAATCTCGGCGGCTGCACGGTCGAGCAGTGAAACCGGCTGGAGGAGACGACTGGTCATGAATGAACTGAGCAACACTGCCAAGGCAATCGTCGCCAGCCACGCCAGTCCGAGGCTTCGGCGCAGTCCGGCCAGCGATTGCTCGACGTTTGCGTACGAGCGCAGGACTCGCAGTTCACCAATAGGTCTGCCCGTCACGTCGTCAAGCGGGTGCCGGAGCACAACGAACTGAGCTTGCTGAATGGGCTCGTCCGATGCCGGTGATGGAGACCCTTCCTGTAAGACACCGCCTCTCGCATCTCTGCCCAGAGTCGAAGCCAATACCTGCCCCCCACCGAAGAACGCGAAATCGCTACCGGGCGCAGTTGCCTCAGCTCTGCGGCCAACGCGATTGTCGATACGATACCCGCACAGAACACGTTCAGCAAAATCGGCTCGCCGCTCGATTGCACGTAGACCGGGGTCAGAACGACGTAGAAGAGCTGGGACCCTTCGTACACATACCCGGCGACTTGGCGAGGAAACTGTGAGCGAACTCGTTCGAGAGGGATCTCGGCCGGAGACAGTTGGCCGCCGTTATTGCCCAACGCGCATATGAGGCGGCCTTCTGCATCGAGGACCAGGAACACGGCCGACTGATCATTAGAAACCCGTGACCACAGCTCCTGGGTCGAATCGCGTATGGTCCTCTGGTCATGAGTGCCCAACGCGCGCCGCATGTCTGACATGACGCTCATAAGCGCCGAAGTAGCGGAAAGCACCTGCGTCCGTGCTTTCCACACAGCTTCGTAAGCCTGAACACTTCCGCGGATTTCCTGCCGCACGCTCCGGTCGGCGACCGTTAGAGCGTAACGCTGCAGTCCCCATCCAGCGGCAGCAAAAAGAATGGTGATCGTAATAGAGGTGGCGAGGAAAACGCGCCAGCGAAGCGGAATCTTTGCGAGGCCCTTTTTCATTTCGGTGGCCCAGTATAGGTGCCCTCATCCATACTGGAGGGCGGATACTCTAGACCGTACTTGTTCTTGTGCGGTAAATGCACGTAACCTGCCTCTGACAGATGTACAGGCGCGGCAACGGTCTCCGGCTGAGATCCATCAACGGTGAGCAGCATCTGCGGCTCTCGTCCCGCTGTCGCCCGCTCATCGAACACGTGCAGCTCATATACGCCTGGAGGAACATTCTCCAGACGGTAGTGTCCCTTTGGATCGGCCTTCGTAAAATACGGCGTATCCAAGACGACGATAATAGCCGACATTGATGGGTGGATGTTACAGAACACGCGCACGATACCCGGCCGCCGAAAACGTACGGGTCGGCTGGAGCCCGGTGGATACAAACCCACATCGAAGATCTGTCCGTCGAAAGTCGAGAACGCATTATGAAAGATGGGATCGGCGTTTGGGAAATCGACGGTGCTCCCCGCCGTTACTACAAGAATATGCGGGTGGAACATCTTATTCTTCTGCAATAACTGCGCCCGTTCCGGCTTCACAATTACTGCGCGGTCCTGGTGAACGGGCTCGAGCCAAACCACAATGTCCGGAACATTTTGCTCATGAGTGTGCAGCGCTTCAGATTTAGGCGAAATATCGATCCTCCCCTCAACAGTCAGACTCCACGCAGGGGCACAGGCAATCACCAGGATCAGCACTTGAGGCCAGTTAAAACAGGTAGGCCATTGAGGCGTCATATCGGTTCGTGAGAAGCTGATGCAGGTCTAAAAATTCCAGCCGGTCCTGAGATGCCTCGAGCCCGATGACTACGTTTGGGCTTACATGATAGAGCACGTTTCCCGCATAGGTCAATGTGTTGAGAATCGCACCCGAAACGAGATCTCGCCCCCGATTCAGTTGCCGCCCCGCATACAGGTCGAAAGTCACTCGGTTCGTAACTGGAAGCGCGACTTGCATCCAGCCCCCTGCGCCGTGAATGGGAATGGGGACGTATTGATTGGTGATTGTGATCCCGGGGGGTCCACCACCAATGTTTGCGAAGTTCTCGCCCCGGAATAACGTTCCGGTCAACTCAAGTTTCGGTAGAGGCTTGAATAGGAAATCAGTGCTGAGCACGCGTGATTTCAGGGTTCTTCCCAAAATGTGAGTCTCGCTCGAATGAGCGCCAAAACCGAGCGCAATGCGCGATTCCTCGCGCCACTGATGCCGGACTTCCGCCCGAGCTTGTAGCGCCGGACGGGACAGCTCGAGAGGTATGTCGTTTTCAAGCGCGGCAATCGAATAGGATTCATCGGTTTGCAACACGGCGGCCTGGAGCACCGCCTGGGTGTTCGCGCCCAGAGGAATTCTCTCCTCATAGCGTACTTGCGGACGCCACAACCACAGGTTGCCTGCGCCGGCCAATGGCGGAATGCCTACGCGCGCGAACGACGTCGGCTGCAGCGGAGCAATGAGCGATTTGTCTTGCCCGACAATCAGGCTCCGCCTCGTCCAGTCAAACGATAGAATTCCCGTTCTGATTCGGAATACGTTGTCGTTGGTCGAGTTTTGCGCGAAGAAATCCATCGAAAGCGATCCGTGCACCTGGCCGCCTCCAGGGAGTTGTGGACCGTGGAATTCCAAGCCGATAATCGACTGCCGTACTGTCGCGCCGGCATTGCTGCCGTAAGCCGAGTAGGCATCGCTTTGACCGTATGCTGGCGGCTGCCCTGAGCCGAGAAAGGCGTTGAATAAAAGCATCCCGCTCAAAGTAATTGGGAAGCGCTGCGAAGATTCTACTTTGGTTTGGGCTTGCTCGTTGATGCGCTGTTCGACCACCTCCTGCCGTTCTTCGATGCTTGGGTGTTGAGGAGATGCCGAGCTTCGCTCAGCCTTGATTTCGTCGCGAAGAGCGTGCACCTCATTCAGAAGTGTTTGATTCTGCCGTTCGAGCGCGTCGAGGCGTTCCATAATGTGCTGGAGCACATCCGGGGATTGTTGCTGGGCGGCGGCCGACGCGCCGCTGACGGCTACCAGGCAGGCGAGGGAAGCAATGCTATTGCAGTAACTGTTCCAGCACACGACAAATCTCCTTCAGTGAAAATGGCTTCCGGAATAGGGCGTTTGCGCCATCTGGTGTCGATCCATTTAGGAAGCTGGCGCGTTCGTCGGCACTGATCATAATCACCGGTAAGTTGCGGTAACCGTCAACGCCTCGCACCTGGCGGATCAATTCGAAGCCGTCCAGGTAAGGAAGGTTCAAGTCCGTAACTAAAGCCGCGATTGCGGACCCAGGCGCAAGGAAGAGAGAAAGCGCCCCCCTCGGATCGCGGGTCGCGATGGCTTCAACGCCCGGAATCATTTCAACAGCCAGTGCGAGCGATGAGGCGAGGGTTTCCGTATCTTCCACAATGACGACGGTTTTGGGCATGAGCGCACGATCAAGGCAGGAATCGATATCCGACTCCATGGACCGTGACGAAATGTTTAGGCATGGCTGGCTCATCCTCGAATTTTTGGCGGAGCCTCACAACGTGAGCGTCGACAGTTCTCGTGTTGGGATAGTATTCGTAGCCCCAAACTGAGTTCAGGATCAAATCACGAGTTAACACGCGATCCGCGTTCTGCAAGAAAAAGAGGAGAAGATTGTATTCGGCGGGTGTAACCCGAATGTCGGTTCCAGCGCGGGTAATGATGCGCCGCTCGATATCTACTTCGACGTTGTTAAAGCGCACAACCCGCGAGCCCTCGCCCGCGCTACGCCTCAATACTGCGCGGATACGGGCCAGCAACTCGCGAGTTCCGAACGGTTTTACTACGTAATCGTCGGCGCCCATCTCGAGCAATAAGACCTTGTCGACTTCATCCGCGGCAGCGCTCAAGACGATAATAGGCGTGGTGACCCGGTTCGCGCGAAGCTGCTTGCAAACTTCGATCCCGCTCAGTCCCGGCAGACGGAGGTCGACTATCAGGAGGTTCGGTTTTGTGGAAAAGGCCTTCTCGAGTCCCGATTGCCCGTCGACGGCTTGAATCGGGACGAAGCGCTCGCGCTCGAGCAAGATACTGACGGTCTCCCGTAACTCCGCGTCGTCATCAACAATCAGAATTTTTTCCATAGTTCAGGCGCAGGACTGCCGCTTACTAATGACGACTATTATTGATCGCAATATTCACCGAATCTGTCGGCCGCGCTGATTTTTACAACAATTTTACAGCCACGAGCCGCTCCGGGCTTGCGCGCAACGGTGATCTGATGTTTACAAACTATTTACAGGTCGGCGACGCTTTCAGCTCCGCTCGGGATGAAACTGTGGATGTGGGGCAGACAACCCCATACCTCCACTGCATGAAGATGTGCAAGGATTGGCGCAATGCCGGGTTCGTGCCCTTCTTCCCTCCTCAGGCGCAGTCTTTCCCGGCTGCGCCCCTTTTTTTGAAAGAGTCTCATTCGTAATGTCGAGGGAAATTCATACGTGCGAGGAGATCGACGAAGCCTGGATGTGCTCGTAGAGGGTCGTAAACGGGATCTGCATTCAGAAAGATCATGAGGTAAGACTTCTCTCGGAACCCCTGCTCAAGCAACTCGAGCGCTCTTGGGACGTTATCGAGTGCAAGATAAGCCGGAGCCATGTAGGCTGGAGGAACATGATGCGTTATGGAAAGCTCGTCCATACGCTTCAGAATGGTCTCTGCTTTCTCGGCCTTGCCTGCTCGCGCGTACGCATATGCAACTGCGATCTCGGCTTGCGGGACTCCTGAAAGGCGTGCCGCCGTTTCAAATGCGGAGATCGCTTCCTCGTACATTCCGCTCTGGGCATACGCCCGGCCTAGGTTGGCGTGGGCGGGCGGAAAATTGGGCTCGCGCTTGAGTACGCGTAGCAAGTGGTCAATGGCCGAAGAATATTGGCGGGAATAATAATACGCATCCGCGGCGCTCATTGTGATGATGAGCGAGAGTGGATCGAGCTCTTCAGCCATCCGCTGTTCTTCGCCAGCTTCGGCAAACCGCTGCATAGCGTTGAGATACGCCGCGTAGCGGAAATGCCCGGCGGCATAGTTCGGGTTGAGCTCGATCGCGCGCCGGAAGTCTTCCTCGGCTCCATTCCAGTTCCAGTCAAACCAGAAGTGAACCGATCCCATCGAAGTATGCGCCTCGGCCAGATGAGGATCAATGGCAAGGGCTTGCGCCGCGGCGTGCTTTGCTTTCGCCCCGGCCTGCATCGAAGGCAAACAGAAATACAGCCCGAGCCGAAGATAACAATCTGCTATTCCGGATAGCGCAAGCGCGTATTGTGGATCGTGTTCCAGCGCTTTCTCAAAGTGTTCGATGGCGATTCTTGCATCGCGATCAGTTTCCTTATTCCAAAAATAACGGCCGAGTAGATAGCATTCGTAAGCTTCAGAGGAAACGAGTTTGCGGCCCGTGCTCTTTTGTGGCAACAGTTCGAGAGCGAGCGAGGCTGCGACGCGTTGAGCGACTTCATGTTGCACCTGGAGAATGTCGACCAGTTCGCGATTGTAACTTTCGGCCCACAGGTGTGTCTGATCTTGAACCTGAATGAGCTGTACAGTGATTCGCGCCCGGGTCTCGGAGCGCCGAACGCTGCCTTCCAAAATATAATCCACATCCAGCTCTTTTCCAATCTCATCTACTCGCCTTTTGGTGCGCTTATACTGCATGACTGAAGTGCGCGCGATCACGCCAAGCCGGCTTGGATTGGAGCGGCCCAGCTCTGAAATCATTTCCTCCGTCAGACCGTCGGTGAAAAACTCCTGTACTGAATCGGGAGGAACACTTTCAAATGGAAGTACCGCCAGACGCGGTCTGTTTGACGCACCGTGGGAAAGGTCTTCTCTGGTCACGGGAACGATGAGACGGTATCCGCGGCGGGAAATGGTCTCGACAAAGCGCGGATTCGCTGCCGAATCGCTTAATGCTTCGCGCAAGCGGTTAATCGCCTTATTCAAGCCATGATCGAAATCCACGAAAGTCTGCCCGCACCAAAGCCGATCTCGCAGGTCCTGGCGCGTGACAATTTCGCCCGGATGGTCAAGCAGCATCGATAGAACCTGAAACGGCTGCTCAGGGAGCCGAATTTTGACACCTTGTTTGCGCAGCTCGCCAGAACCAAGATCGACCTCGAAGGTGGCGAAGCGCACGACCCGCGACCGTTCCGGTATATGCCGGGGCGTTGACACTTCCCCAGGAGTATAGCCGATTTGGGAGAACTTGAGAAAAGCGACGCAGCCTCAGGTAGATAGGGGGGTACCTGGATCGCATATACGAAGGACAGTCCGGGAATTGCGCCGCAAAGGATTCAGAGCAAAGATACAACTTCGGTCTGTACCCTTATGAGAAAAGTTCTGGTTCTTCACGGGAATAAAGCAGTGCGCACCACGATTGGCACGCTCCTCGAGCAGGAAGACTTTGCTGCAACTTGGGCGATTGGCGTCGAAGAGGCGCTCGATGAAATTCGCGCGGAAAAACCGCAACTGCTACTGATCGATCTTCCGCTAGCCGGGATCAGCGCCGTAGAATTTTGTCTTCAGTTGCGAGGGTCGAACATACAAACGCCGATCATCGCTCTCGGCGACAACCGCGAAGGGATGAACAATGTCCTACTCCTCGAGGCAGGCATAGATGACTTTATCGTGAAGCCGTTCAGCTCGCGGGAGGTGCTGGCTCGTATACGCGCCGTTCTGCGCCGCACTGCATCGAATACAAGAAGGACGATTCACTTTGGGGATGTGGAGATCGACCCGGAACGCCGGATCATCGTACGCCAGGGTAACGAGGTCTCCTTGACGCCTTGCGAATATAACCTGTTATTATTCTTCGTTCAGAATGCGGACCAGGCGCTTACGCGCGATGCGCTATTGAACTCGGTTTGGGGTTACGACCAATATCCTAATACTCGGACTGTAGACGCGCATGTAAGTAAGCTGCGAAACAAATTCGAGGTGCATCCAAGCGCGCCCCGCCATTTCCGAACCATTCACGGAGTCGGTTATCGATTTGTGATGTGAGCGCAACCCGCGGGGCTTGCGCGGCGTCCCGAAAGCGAAAACCCAGTCCCGGTTCGCCGCACCTACTCTGGCGAAGCCTTATCAGTTTCGCTCGTCTTGGCGCTGAGCTTCGTCAGCATCTTCTGCCAAGTCCCGCAAGAGTTCAAAGAACTCTTTCGATTGGCCGATGAAGAGTCCGTCGGCAGTAAGCGCCTTAAGAGCACCCATAGCCGCTCCCTTCGTTTCGGTGGGCCGGATAATCGAACATGGCGGGAACTTTCGACTGAGGAACGGGGTGGGCTCAGGCATGATCAGGTTCGCCTGCAGGGACGGCGGCTGATTCGTCGTGAGATCCACAAACGTTACAGTTGCTTTCGTGATGGGGTCTGTGTCGGTGACTGGCTTTGCATTGCCGGCCTTGTCCTGCCAAGTCTGAAAGTGCATGGTCTCCGTGGGGCCGATACTCAGCAAGATCCGCAGAACCTCCGGGCTTGTCACCCTCTGCGCCAGCGATGGGTAAAGGCTGGTGCCGCCCTGCTCGATGAAGGCAAAGTGAAATCCCGCCGTGAATGCGATGGCTTTCAGGTGGTCGGTTGGGTTGTGAATAACGCTGCCCGCTGTATCGGCATCGGTGCGGGGAATAGCCGTATGCCGTCCCACATTCAACCCTTTGACTGCTTGGGGAAACGACACGCCAGCATCGAGATCCGGATTGTGGCGAGCGCTGCGATAGCGCGTCCAGAAGCTGGTATCGACACTGAGCTCTGTCAGATTGGTGAGCCGCATCTTTCCAGACGATCCTTCCGCCGTGCTGCCATTCAGTGTGCGGAAGCGGTCGAGATCGACTTTGTCGGCGCCTTTCGAAGCCAGGTAGGCGTTGATGAAGGCCGCATGGCTGAACTCATCATCGGTGTTGTCATGGATGTACTGCGCCATGTCCCCATCGAGAATCGTAAGCGCGTCGGTGTACAACGGGTTCCCGCCGGTTTTCTTGGCGAATTCGTTGTCCTGGGTTCCTCCTAGTTCCCAATACTGCTCCCACAAATCGCTTTCGATGATCTCCGCCGCGGCTAGAAACCTCAAAATTGCCGCATCTCCCTTATTGAGGGAGCCGCTGCCTTCCTCTTGCGCGAAGGCCGATAAGCCGTTGCTCAGAAGTCCAGCGCCCATCGCTGCCGCTCCCGTCGCGAGACCACCTCGCAAGAATGAACGGCGGTTCTTGTCTTTCTCTGCACTCATATTTGTATGTCTCCTTAGAGCGCGTTTTCATATCTTCTTTTGCGCTCGCCTCCAGAGTGCGGCAGTTACAGGCGGAAGTTGTACTCCACGCGTAAACGATTCGTAAATTGTTGCTGATCAGGTTAGTGAGTGCAGGCGCGCATGACTGCCGCGCTTTCTTGCGAGCTGTCGGCGTGATACGAGCTACGGACCAGCGGCCCCGCCTCCACATGAGCGAAACCCATTTCATGACCCGCCTGCTTGTATGAGTCGAACTCCTGCTGCGGAATGTAGCGGAGAATTGACAAGTGTTTCTGCGACGGCCTTAAGTATTGTCCCAGCGTCAAAATATCCACATGGTGGTCTCGCAGGTCGCGCATCACTTTCAGTACTTCTGTCTGTGTCTCGCCAAGTCCCAGCATCAGCCCTGACTTAGTGGGAATGTGCGGGCGCAGTTGCTTCGCATACCGCAAGACGTCGAGCGATCGCTCGTACCGCGCGCCCAAACGCACTTGGCGATACAGACGCGGCACCGTTTCAGTGTTGTGGTTCAAGACATCGGGACGCGCATTCATGACGAGGTCCACGGCGGAATGTGAGCCCTGGAAATCGGGCACCAGCACTTCTACGCGGCAATCCGGGATAGCTTGCCGGATAGCTTGAATCGTAAGTGCAAACAACTCTGCTCCGCCATCCTTTCTGTCATCGCGGTTCACGCTGGTGATCACGGCGTAGCGCAATCCCAAAGTGGCGCAAGCTTCTGCTACGCGCCGGGGCTCATCGTAGTCTACGGTAAGCGGTGCACCCTTCTGGACCGCACAGAATCCGCAGCGCCGGGTGCAGACGTTCCCCAGAATCATGAACGTTGCTGTGCGCCGGTTCCAGCACTCGCCCACGTTCGGGCAAGCCGCGCTTTCGCAAACGGTGTGCAGTTGAAGCCGGGTGACGAGTTCTTTCAGCTCGCGGTAGTTCTCGCCTACGGGGGCCGGAGCACGAAGCCATTTAGGGCGTTCGGGTTGAGAAGAGATCGTGACCAGCACTGATTTCAGTGTAACCGGGAGATGCGATGTGCCATTGCAGTGTTATCATGTAGCGAGAACGCGATAACATGATGCGTACGTTGGTAACGCTGGATGAGAAAGAATATAAACTCGCGAAGCAGGAAGCCAAGGCACTCGGGATTTCAGTTGCCGAGTTTGTCAGGCGGGCTATTCGCGAAAAGCTTCCTATGAGGACGGAGAAACCCTGGATGCGTTATGTCGGCAGCGTTGAAACCGGAGACCCGAATTCGAGTTCAAGCCAATCCATTGATGAGATCGTCTATGGGGTCAAAGATTGAGGCATATGTCGATACAGCAGCGTTCATAAGTGTTTTCGACAAATCGGATTCGCATCATTCACTTTTTCGCCGTCTATTCAGTTCGCCGCCTGCCCTAATAACATCTGCCTTGGCTATAGCAGAGGGACACGGCTGGTTCTTGCGGCGTTACGACTCGGCAAAGGCGATTCAATTTTTGCATTTCATCGATGAGCTGCCCGCGCTCATGATCAGGGAATTCGATGACACCGAGCTTCGTAGCGTAGGCACCTTGCTGAAAAAATTCTCCGACCAGAGGTTGACACTGGCGGATGTTCACGGACTGACGGTTATTCGGCAGTTGTCTATTCGGACGTGCTGGTCGACAGATCGGCACCTGACGCTTACAGGCGCCGCGCTGGTGATCTAGATCCAATTCCCCGGCGGAGCAATCTCTACCCAGGGCTGTTCCGGCGGTGTTTGATGCAGAGTAATTCTCCGAACGTACTTTGCGAGCACCGGATACGCATCGCCGATTTCAATCGAAAACCCAGCCGGCGCGGCCAGCTCAGTCTCATTCACGGATAGTCCCTCAATGCAGCGAACCAAATCGCTCGCGAGACGGTCGCGGTCTTCAGGATTGGGGCTTGTATCGTAGTCCGGTTCCACTACGACGCGGCCAACCGCAGGAGACGTGGGCCGCACACCACGGAAGGCGTCCTCCAGAAAGAACTCAAGCTGCGGGTCCATCGATTACATTTCTCTACGGTTTTCGAGTGAACGTGACATCGTCACTTCATCCGCAAACTCCAAATCACTTCCCACCGGAATGCCCATGGCGATGCGTGTTACGCGAGGGCCGAGCGGCTTTAGAAGACGCGAGAGATAGACGGCTGTCGCTTCGCCTTCAACGGTGGGGTTTGTTGCGAGGATTACCTCTTGAATTTCGCCATTGCGGAGGCGGTTGACCAGGCCCTTGATCTTCAGTTGATCGGGCCCGATGCCCCGCAACGGTGAAATGGCGCCGTGCAGCACATGATAGAGGCCGCGAAACGCACGCGTGGTCTCGATAGGCAGAATATTGTGAGGCTCTTCGACAACGCAAATCTGAGCGTGTTCACGATGCGGGTCGCGGCAATACAGGCAGAGCTCGTCCGTGCTGATGTTATTGCATTGCGCGCACACGCCCAACTTGTCCTTAATGTCAAGAATCGCCTGGGCCAGGTTTTCCGCATCGTCGCGCGAAACTCTGAGCAGATGGAACGCGATACGCTGAGCCGATTTTTGTCCAATGCCCGGCAGCCGCTTACATTCCTGAATCAGCCGGGCGAGCGGCTCAGCGAAGTCCGGCATGCGTCAGAGGTCCTAAAACATCCCCGGTGGTAGCCCGAGGCCTCCCAACATTCCGCCCATTTTTGACTGCGCCTCGTCATCGACCTTCTTCGCGGCTTCGTTAAATGCAGCCGTCATCATGTCCTGGAGCATTTCGACGTCGCCCGCCACTTCGGGATCAATCTTGACTCCGAGCACATTCTTGTGGCCGTCCATCTTTACGCTCACCATACCGCCGCCCGCAGATGCTTCGACGCGGATTGCCGCAACCTCTTCCTGCAGCTTTTGCTGCATTTGTTGCGCCTGCTTCATCATGGTCTGCATGTTGCCGGGTATCTTCATGGCCAATAGAATGCTCCTCTTTTACTCATTCAAATTTCGCACGGTGCGGACCTGCGCGCCGGGAAAGAGCTCCTGAAACCGCTTTACTCCCGGATGAGACAATGCGCGTTCTCTTAACGCGGTGTCGCCGGCTGCCGCCGCTTGCTCGGGAGCCGGCTGCGGTTGCTGCTGAACGTTGTCGTCAATTTCAATACGCACGCGCACGGGCCTGCCGGCTGCCTGGGCTGCCATTCGCTCTACGCTCGCGTCCTTCAATGCCAAGGAGAACGATTTCGGCGCACGAATGACGAGATCAGCATTTTCCAAACGCAGCTCGGAATGTTGAACGGCATCCGCGCTTGTATGCAGTCCGGCGTTACGGAGACTCTCGTATAAATCCTTTGCGAAATCACCCGTTTTGACCGTGCTGCTTTCACCGAGGCTCGTCGCTTCGCGCGCGGTGTTTGCGGTTTTTTTTTCTGTAACGAGCGATGCTTTAGGGGATGCCTGAAGACTCGGTGGCCGCGGCGCTCCCTTCCGAGCGGATGCGACGATTGAGCCGGCGCCTGCCGGGGACAAAGCTGAACTGGGTTCTGAAGCGCCGAGTTGTGCGATCGCTTCCTCGATAGATTGAAGCCTGCCCGCCTGCACCAGCTTGATCAACCCGAGCTCGAGATGCAAACGAGGCTGGAGGGAAGACTGCAACGCTTTGTAAAGATCAAGCGTGAGATTCAGATAACGGGTCAGGTCCTCTTCGCTAAACATTGCGGCCGTTTCCAGAAGCCTTTGCTGCTCCTGATCAGAGCCTGGAATCAGGCGGCTGGGTTTGCCTGTGATCTTGGCAACAAGCAGATTGCGCCAGTACCGGGATAGCTCGCGGCAGAAGTGTTGTAGGCTTTGCCCTTTTCGCTCGAGTTCCTGCACAATCTCGAGCATCTGCCCGCCGTCCTTGCGATGCACCGCGTCCGCAACCGCGCGAAGGGATTCCATTCCGAACATGCCGAGCAAAGCTCGCACGTCCTCAACGCGCAATACCTTTCCACAGCACGCGATCGCCTGGTCCAGCGCGGAGAGCGAGTCGCGAACGCTACCTTCGCCGGCGCGCGCGAGGACCGACAGAACCTCGTCGCTCGCATCAATGCCTTCCCGCTCGGCAATAAACTTCATACGGCCGACCAGGTCCGGAAAATCGATCGAACGAAAACTGAAATGCTGGCAGCGCGATGCAATCGTATTGGGAATTTCGTATGCCTCGGTTGTGCATAAAATGAAGACCACCCACTCCGGCGGCTCCTCGAGGGTCTTCAGCAAGGCGTTGAAAGCTTCTTTGGTGATTTGATGCGCCTCATCGATGATGAAGATCTTGTAGCGGTCGCGCGCGGGCCGATAGCGTACATTGTCGCGGATTTCCCGCATTTCATTGATGCCCCGGTTGGAAGCGGCATCGATCTCAATCACGTCGACGGAATTGCCTTCGGTGATTTCGATACAGCTCGAACACACGCCGCACGGCGTAGCTGTCGGTCCATTGACGCAGTTCAGGCAACGCGCGAGAATCCGCGCAACGCTGGTCTTCCCCGTGCCGCGTTGGCCTGAAAAGATGTATCCGTGCGCTAACCGATTGCTCTCAATCGCGTTTGTGAGCGTCTTCTGAACGTGCTCTTGCCCCATCAGCTCGTCGAAGGCCTGAGGACGGTACTTTCTCGCGATCACTTGATACATGGGGAGACGTTCACTGGATGAACTTCGACGCGCGGACCCTATGGGAGAGATGCCAGACCCCGGGTGATCCGCGGCACACGGGCTGAATCGCTACCGTTGCTTCCTTCCGGACCTGGCGGGGTTTACAACCGCCCATTGCACGAAGCCCGGAGCCTGACAACTCACAATCGTAGCATCCAGACTACTTCCGAGGCTGCAGGACAGCCTGTAGCTTTTCACCAAAAAGCGTGTTGGCTGGAGACTGTTGTTCCTGTTTATCCGGGCGTTGCTGGGGATGCGTTTGCGGACCGGATTCGCTGACCGGCACAGTTGCGCCGGCAACTGGCGTGCTCGCTGTCTGAACCCTCCGGGCCACCTAAAAAGCGATCTTTCTTCAGAACGATGCGCTCGAGAGCTGAGACCCAGCCTGTAAATTCACTATCGATGCGGTCGCGGCTGAGAGCGATGCGCATGGCTTCCATTTTCGAGTCGAGATTGTCTAGATGATGCAACAGCAAAGCTTCCGGAAATGCCGGTATTTTCGGCGAGCCAAACTCGAGCTCGCCATGATGGCTGATGATCATATGCTCGACCAGCATTCGCAATTTAGGAGGAAAGCCGGGCACCTGCTCGAACTTGCCGGCCAGAATACGGAGTCCGATCACGATATGGCCCAGCAGTTGGCCTTCCGCGCTGTACCCAAAACTGCGCGAATACGCCAGCTCATCGATTTTCCCGAGGTCGTGGAGAATCGCGCCGGTGAGAAGAAGGTCAAGGTCGATGTTTCGGTAATGCGCGGCGGTGAGCCGGGACAGACTGCACAGCGATAAAACGTGCTCGATCAAGCCCCCGCGGCACGCATGATGGATGTTCTTCGCCGCGGGCGCCATCTTGTACAGAGTGGTTAAGCGGGCATCGCTGAAAACCGCTTCCAGCAGCGCACGAAGGTGGTGGTTTCGAAGGCTCGCGATGGTCGATTGCAATTCCGCAAACATCTCGTCCGGATCGCGCTCCGAGCAGGGGAAGAAGTCTGCGAAATCGACTTCGTGATCTTCGAGCCTGCGCAACCTATGAACCGTAAACTGCGACCGGCTCTGATGTTGCTGCAGCAGCCCCTTCACCTTGATGAAATCGTCACGATCGAATGCGTGCATGATTTCGGCAACGTTGTCCCACATCCTGGCTTCGATCTCGCCGGTGCGGTCTGCAAGGTGGAGCGAGAGATAGGGCTCGCCGGTTCTCTTCTGACGGATCTCTTTCGATAAGACAAGAAACTGGGCCGTGACTACCTCGTTTGGGACGAGGTTGCCAACGTATGGCGATTTCATAAAAAACTCAGCGTGAGCTGCTCTTACCTGTCACTGTGGTCTGCGTTCCGGGTATGGGCAGCATGCCGAAGAGCCGCTTGCGGCGGGTTTTCTCCTGAACTTCAGCCTTGGTGACAGTCTCAGGCTTCAGTTGGGCGGGATCCTGCCATTTCGTATTCTGGCCCGGCGCCGCGCCCGTATCCGTGTAGCCCGGCTTGATCTGCAAGAATGCAGTCTTTCGCAACTGTGTAAGGTACTCGCGCACTTTGGGCTGCATCCTGGGCCCATACAAAATGTTTTCAATGTCACTCCTCACATCGGCGAGGGGTGCCAGCCCGGTCTTGGTGTGATCGTCTACTTTCAAAATCTCGAACCCGGTTTGAATCCGGATGGGCTGCGTTACGGCGCCTTTTGGTAAATTCCAAACGGCGTCCTCGATCTGCTTCGTGAGGTCGCCCTTTTTATAACCTCCCAGCTCCCCGCCTTGCTTGGCCGTTGCAGCGTCAGAGTTATCGCGAGCGAGGTCTGCAAATCTCTGTCCCCTTGCAGCATCTGCGGCAACTTGCTTGGCCTTTTTTTCGGCCGCAGCGATCCCATTCGCATCTTTCCCTTCGGTTGAGATCAGTATCTCGCTCAGAAACACTTTTTCCTCGCGCACGAAATCGGACTTGTGCTTGTTGTAGTAATCCTGAATTTCCTGATCGGTAATGTTGATGTGACGGGCAACTTCCTGTCCGATCACTTGCCGCGTCAGAAACTGGTTCCGCGTCTCGGCCAAAAAATCTTCATAGCTCATCCCGGCCTGTTGATGCACGTACTCGTGAAACTTGTCCGGATCCGTGATCTTCGCCTGACGCTGCAGGTTCGCCATGTACTTGCTGACATCTGAATCGACGTTGATGTTCAGCTCCTTGCCCTTCTGAATCAGCAGAAGCTCATCAATGCGATCCCGGAGGATGTCCTTTTGCCGCCTTTGAAAATCCTCGTCGAACCGCGAGCCCACTTCCTGTTGTGCTTTCAGCTCTTGCGCGAGTTCTCGCGTAAGGCGCTCCAGCTCGTCCTGGCTGATAATGTCGCCGTTCACGCGGGCGACGATTTGATCTACAATCGCGACATTCGCGCCGAAGCACAAACCCGCGAAAGCAAAGACAGCAGCAATGTATTTCAGCCTCATCACCCTTCATTATGCCAAGACTCGGAGGATTCAGCGGTGCTCCGTCATATCTCAATTTCGAACTGGCGCGGGTTCCTCAGCACTCAGCTCTTCTAAGCTTGCCTTCAGCTGCATTCAGGAGTTCGGCCGGGTTGCTCGAAGCACGAAGCGGAACCTTCAAAACACCAGCGGGGGTAAATTGAGCATTCGGCGTATTGCGAACCAACGCCATGAGCTTAAGCGGATCAACCTTCGATTGTTGATGGAACTTGATATTCGCAAAGCCTTGCCTGCGGTCTATGGATTCGACGCCGATCCGCTCCGCAAATCGCTTCAGCAACGAGAAGTGAACCAGATTGGTGACCTCCTCGGGTACTGGGCCATAGCGGTCGCCGAGCTCCGCAGTTAACCGCGCCGCTTGCTCTTCTTCTTGCAGATCCGCGACGCGCTTGTACCATCTCAGCCGTTGCGCCTCATCGGCAATATAGCCGGTAGGTATCCGGATATCCAGGCCCAAATTGAGCGTTGCGTGAATCTCAAGCGGCACTTCTTCGCCCTTTAGCTCCCGCACGGTCTCCTCGAGCAAGCGGATGTAGGTGTCATATCCAACGGCTTCGATATGCCCGTGCTGCTCGCCGCCGAGTAGGTTGCCTGCTCCCCGCAGCTCCAGATCGAGCGCCGCGATTTTGAACCCGGCGCCGAGATCGCTGAATTCCTTCAGAGCCGCCAGCCGTTTTCTTGCGACTTCGCTCAATTGCGTATCGGCCGGCACTAGAAGATAGGCGTAAGCCCGGCGGTTAGAGCGGCCCACACGGCCACGCAACTGATACAGCTCACTGAGGCCATAGCGTTCTGCGTTCTCGACAATGATCGTGTTCGCGAGCGGAATATCAAGCCCGTTTTCAATGATCGTCGTCGAGACAAACACGTCATATTCGTGCTTCATAAAGCCGAGCAGCACCCGCTCAAGCTCCGCCTCGCCCATCTGCCCGTGTCCCACGCCGATGCGGCAGTTTGGAATCAGCTCCTGAATGAAGGCCGCGCGCATGAAGATCGTGTCGACGCGATTGTGCACGAAATAGACTTGACCCTTGCCGAGCCAGCTCTTGTTCGATAGCCGCTTTAATGAGATCGGGATTGAAATGCGCAACAACCGTATTGATGGACAGGCGATCTTTCGGCGCAGTCTCGATCACAGACATGTCGCGCAGGCCCAACAAAGACATGTGCAACGTGCGGGGTATCGGCGTAGCGCTCATTGTCAGAACGTCGACGTTGTGTCGCATTTGCTTGAGACGCTCTTTATGCTTGACCCCAAAGCGCTGCTCTTCATCTACAATCAGCAACCCGAGATCATTAAACTGCACGTCGGCCGACAAAAGCCGGTGAGTACCGATAAGCACATCGACTTTCCCGGCGGCGAGATCTTCCAGTACGCTCTTAATCTGCTTTGGCGAGCGAAAACGGCTGACGAGCTCGACACGGATAGGAAATGAGGCGAAGCGCCGCTTAAAGGTCTCGTAATGCTGGAAGGAAAGACCGTTGTCGGCGCGAGCACTGCGACCTGCTTTCCGTCGCCCAGAGCTTTGAAAGCCGCGCGCATTGCCACTTCGGTCTTTCCAAAACCAACATCGCCGCAGAGCAGCCGGTCCATGGGCTGAGGCGTCTCCATGTCAGCTTTGATTTGCGACATAGCAGTCAGCTGGTCTTTGGTCGGCGCGTATTCGAATGCGTCTTCAAATTCGCGCTGCCAGTTGCCGTCCGGAGAAAACGTGAAGCCTTGGACCATGCGCCGCTGCGCGTAGAGCTTCAAGAGCTCATCCGCCATGTCGCGCATCTTGGCTTTCACGCGCGATTTTGTCTTCTCCCAAGTGACGCCACCCAGGCGGTCTAAGTGCGGGCGAGCCTCGCCGGCGCCTCTGTATTTCTGGATAAGATCGAGCCGTGTGAGCGGCACATACAGCTTCGATTCGGCCGCATACTCGATCAGCATAAAATCGCCTTTCTGCTCGCCCTGTACGATCTCGCGCATACCCAGAAATTGGCCAACTCCGTGTGTAGTGTGAACGACGAAATCGCCAGGCTTGAGGTCTGCGATATCGGCGGTAAAGGCCGCCAATTGGGATTTCGACGGCTGCCGCACGATCAGCTCCGACGATTCAAATAGATCCTCGGAGCCAAGGATCGCGAGACTCGAGTCTGATAAAACAGCGCCACGCCGGATGCAACCTTTAATAAGGTATGCGCTCGAAATCGCGCCAGCGTGGTAGGCGCGCTCGGCGAGCGATGGCCGCGCGCCTGAAGTTGATTCGAGACCAAGCTGGTACGGCACTGCGTATTCCTGGAGAACGTCGGCCAAGCGCTCGAGTTCACCGATGGAGGTCGCGAAAAATGCGACTCGATTACCTGCTTCGATCAAATTGCGCGCTTCCGCGACTGCTACCGGCATGTTGCCCTGAAAGGTTAGAGACGGGCGGGTCGGAATGTGAATGCTTTCGCCCCCGCCTTCTCTGGATGTTTCAGAAACGATTTCAAGCTCCTGCAAACTGATACGTGTGCGGTCATCGAGTGCTGCGCTCAACTCCTGCCATGTAGCGAAGTTTTTCTCAGGCTCAATGGGGGCGCGGCGGTCTGGATTCTGAAGACGTTGCCAGAAACGGTCCGCGGCAGTCTCGATGGCTTGCGGTTCATCCAAAATGAACACCACATCCCCGATGAGAGAAAAAATGCTATCGCGGCGAGGACGGACGAGCGGAACCAGGAAC
Organism: uncultured Acidobacteriaceae bacterium; assembly: GCA_963803455.1. Lineage (GTDB taxonomy): Bacteria > Acidobacteriota > Terriglobia > Bryobacterales > Bryobacteraceae > Bog-105. Next base: position 1,089,049 of record CAWDMK010000001.1, read on the forward strand.
TCCCAACCCGGAAAGATCTCGCCTGGATTCGTGAGATCCAGGTCGGCTTCTTCGCGCTCGATCTGCGAGCTGCCGGAGCAGGGAACGCGATCGCGGATACTCGGTAAGCGGCAGCAGGGTGACAGAACGCGATCTTTAGAATCGAGCGCTGTGATTCCACATCAAACCGTCGAATCGACTCGATCTCATCGCCGAAAAATTCGACGCGAACGGGATGCGACGCTTCGGCCGGGAAAACGTCGAAAATGCCTCCGCGGATGGAATACTCACCCACCATCTCGACCGGCTCGCGCCGCTCGTAACCGACTGTCTCGAGATGCTGCGCGAGATCTTCGAGCGGAATCTCCTCGCCTACACGCAGCTCAACAGCGAGCTGCCGGTAAAACTCTGCCGATTCCGTGCGGAGCATTGCCGAGGCGATTGGCACAACCGTGATCGGAATCCTTTGGGTTGACAGCCGCCATAACGCGACGGCGCGTTTCTCTGCGATCTCATTGTGGGGCGACAGGTGTTGATGCGGTAGAACGTCGAGAGCGGGAACAAGCTGGGGCGGAGGCAGGTTTCGGCCTTCGAGCAGCAAATCGAAGAAGGTTTCGATCGACTCGAGCAGCGTTTCAGCCTGCTTGTTTCCATCTACCAGGACGCATAAAGGCTTCTCTGTAAGCTGGTAAAGAAGAACCAGGTAAAGAGCTTTCGCTGTGTTGACGAGACCCGAGATGGAGAATGGGCCGGGGTCGCCACGGGTCAACCGTTGCACAAGCGATTGGAAAGCCGGTTGTTTCGCCGCGGATTGGAAAAGCTCTCGTGTTGCCGGGTGAGTCAAGTCTGGAGTAAAGCCGCTCTCATTTTACGATTCAGAGCCGCTCGGGCGGCGTGAGCGGGCAAGCTGCGATGTTTGAGAATTGATGGAATTTCAAAACATACTCGTTCGCGCAACAAACTGGGTCGGAGATGCGGTGATGTCACTGCCGGCTCTGCATGCTGTGAGTCAAGGGTTCCCTGCGGCTCGGATTTCAATTCTCGCGCGGCCCTCCGTCGCTGCCTTGTACGATCGCGAGCCAATTTGCGACGAGCTGATAATTTATGACGCTCCGAGGGGCTGGAAAGGCTTAGGCGAGAAATGGGCAGCAGCTTCCGATTTGCGGCGCCGCAGATTCGACTGCGCGATTCTGTTGCAGAATGCATTTGAATCGGCGCTAATCGCTTGGATGGCACGAATTCCGGTTCGGATTGGCTACACTCGGGACGCGCAGGAGTCGGCTTCTGACTCATCCTGTTCCGGTTCCTTTGCCTGGCGAGATTCCGCGGCATCAGCGCTTTTATTACCTCGAGCTGCTCAAGCGCGCAAAATTGATAGAGAATTATTCCTCTGAATCGCCAATATCGCTTTCGCGCGCTTCGGCTGCCGCGGAGCAGGGGCGCATTCGGTTTGCCGAAGCAGGCGTCATGGGCCCGGTTATCGGCGTGAGCCCGGGCGCGGCCTATGGAGGCGCAAAACGCTGGTTACCTGATCGCTTCACTGCAGCTGCTCTCGAGATTGCTGCTGCGCGCCATGCCTCGATTGCGGTCTTCGGATCAAAAGAGGAGGCCGGCATCTGCGAACGCGTGTTTATCAGCAGGTTAGAGACTCGGGAGTCCATTGCCTGAATTTCGCGGGTAAAACGAACCTCGCGCAGTTCATCGAACTCGCGGCAGCCTGCGAGGTTTATCTTACGAACGATTCTGGACCGATGCACATCGCTTCGGCTATGGGCGTTCCAACGGTCGCCGTCTTCGGAGCAACGGACGAAGAGGCAACAGGTCCAAGCGGTCCGCAAAGCCGCGTTGTACGCGAGCCCGTGGAGTGCAGCCCGTGCCTGCTGCGTGAGTGCCCGATCGATCATCGCTGTATGGTTCGCGTGAGTGCAGAGCGAGTTGCTGAAACCGCATTGACACTACTGAAGTGATCCTGAGAAAAGATCCGTCATGAGCGGGACAGACATACTGGTCATCCGAATGAGCGCGATGGGCGACATCATTCATGCGCTTCCGGCCGTTGCCAGTCTGAAAAAGAGCTTTCCGACCGCTCACTGGCCTTGGCCGTTGCACCGAAATGGATCCCGCTGCTCGAGGGCAATCCTTATATAGACGAGCTGGTCCTCTTCGATCGGAATGGCGTGCGTGCCCTGAAGAGATCTTGGTCGCGTCTTCGCAGTATGAGGCCCGAAATGGCGGTTGATTTTCAAGGGCTGCTACAGTCCGCTCTCGCGGGGCGCGCTGCCCGGCCGAAAGCGTTCTACGGTTTCGATGCCTCAGTTGCCCGTGAACCGTTCGCTTCCGTTTTCTATACGCATCGGGTTGCTGTAACCGGGCCGCACCGCGTCGAAAGGAACCTGCAGCTTGTCGCCGCCGCTGGTGCTTCGGAAGTGACTCAGCATGCCTGGTTACCTGAGGGACGAGATGAAGGCACTCTCCCATCCCGCCCATTTGTGCTCACGAGTCCATTTGCGGGCTGGATGAGCAAGCAGTGGCCGCTCGAAAATTATGAGTCATTAGGGAGACGGCTGCGTGCGGAAGGTCTGCAGTTGGTCGCAAATGTTTCTGAAGAGCGCGCCAGCGAATTGCTAAAGCTGAAGCATGTGCGAGTGCATACGTCCTCGATTGCCGGTCTGATTGCCGCAACACGGCGGGCGGCCGCGGTGCTCGGCGTCGATAGCGGTCCGCTGCACTTGGCAGCAGCACTCCGCAAAAGCGGGGTCGCCTTATTCGGTCCAACAGATCCCGAACGTACGGGTCCCTATGGAGGCAGCATGGCCGTTCTGCGCGACGCCAAGGCGACAACCACATATGTCCGGCATGGCAAAATGCACCCCAGTATGAGGGCGATCACGGTTGAGCAAGTCGCTCGTGCTCTCCTGCGCGCAATAGAAAGCCGCCCTGTAATTTCTCACTCGTGAGCGGACCGATACAGCAGAAAGCGCGCCGCTATCGCTTCCCAAAGCCATATTCCGATTTAGTGGCGCGTATACGTGTTCTGATCGGGTTCATTCTGCTGATCGCGTTCGCGTGGCTGTCGAAGCCTTCCCGTGTGTCTCTGTTAATGGGGCTGCCTATCTGCGTCCTCGGTTTAGGCCTAAGAGCCTGGGCAACGGGACATCTCGCGAAAGATCGCCAACTCGCCACGACCGGGCCCTACGCCTATATCCGCAATCCTCTTTATATAGGCACCCTTACGGTGGCTACAGGCATTGTCATTGCCGCTCGTGATGTTTGGCTTGCGATCGTTTTCGTAATCACTTTCTCACTGGTCTATTTGCCGGCAATCGAGCTCGAAGAGCAGCACTTACGCGACATTTTCCCGTCTATGCTGCGTATGCGGATCGCGTGAATCGCTTTTTACCACTTCGCAAGTGGAACGGCATGCAAGCAAAGTTCTCATGGCGAGCTCTACTGCCGGAACGAAGAGTACAAGGCGCTACTCGGATTCCTTTTGGCTGTGGGCTGGCTCGTTTGGAAATGTAAAGCGCTGTGATACGCTTTCGCTCATGAGAGTTGGATGTTTCACGCCGCTGCTGTCCTCCTTTCCGCTCGAGCAAGTCTTCGAAAATTTGAAAAATTTGAACATCGCGACTGTCGAGCTTGGCACGGGCAATTATCCCGGAGATCCGCACTGTAAGCTGTCGATGCTCGAAAACGAAAGGGAGCTGAAAGAGTTCAAGAAGAGACTCGACGACCAAGGTTTCACGATCAGCGCGCTCAGTTGCCATGGCAATGCGCTTCATCCCGATCCCGCGGTTGCCAAAAATTTCGCCACTACCAGCAAGCGAACTGTCGAACTCGCGGCGAAGCTCGGCGTTCCCATCGTCATTGATTTTTCCGGGTGCCCGGGCGATAGCGACAACTCCAAATTTCCCAATTGGGTGACGTGTCCGTGGCCGCCTGAATATCTCGACCTCCTCGACTGGCAATGGGAGAAAAAAGTCGCTCCGTATTGGACTGAGCACGGCAAGTTCGCGAAGGATCACGGGGTGAAGATCGCGATCGAGATGCACCCCGGTTTTGTCGTTTACAGTCCCGAAACGATGCTGAGGCTGCGTTCTATTGCTGGGGATAGCGTTGGCTGCAACTACGATCCGAGTCACATGTTTTGGCAGAATATTGATCCGATCAAAGCGGTTCGCATTCTGGGTGATGCGATTTTTCACGTGCATGCCAAAGACACGCAGATTTACGATTTCAATCTGCCCAAGACCGGCGTGCTCGATACAAAAAAGTACACAGACGAAAAGAATCGCAGCTGGATTTTCCGGACTTGCGGCTATGGCCATCCCTACGGCTGGTGGAAGGAATTCATTTCAACGCTGCGCATGTACGGCTATGATTACGTGCTCTCGATCGAGCACGAGGACTCACTGATGGCCCCAGGAGAGGGACTCGCGAAAGCCGCGGATTTCCTGAATCAGATCGTTATTCGCGAGCAACCCGCAGCGGCGTGGTGGGTGTGAGACGGATCCCCACGGGCAGCGTAGCCGTCGTACTCTGAAGTGTGACGGCTTCAGAGGCATACGAATCCATCACCCGCGGCGGCGTGAGCTTATCCTGAGCTGAAATCGCTCTATCCAGAAAAGCTGCTCGAGGAAATGAGGCGCGGTTAGATCGGTCGCCGCTGAGTCTTTCCGAGCAGATGCTTGGCCTTTGAAATAGCCTGGGCCTCGGCTTCTTCGGGAGTAGCAGCCGTGAAGCGGGCAAGGCACGCGCCCGGCGAAACATTGTCCGCCTGGCACACATATTCATTTCCGACGCGGTAGCTCGTGAGCTTCACGGGCCATCCGTCGATCTCGATCTCGCGTTCCTGAAAGTTTTCCGATTTCACGGCTCTCCTGTTTCAAGCTCTTGCGGATTGCGTCGCGCCGCGCTCAACAGGAGCGCCGACCAAATTGCCCCACTCCGTCCACGACCCGTCGTAATTAACCACATTTGGCAGGCCGAGCAAGTATTTGAGCACAAACCACGTGTGGCTCGATCGCTCTCCGATGCGACAGTAGGCAATCGTCGGCCGGGACTCGCTGACTCCCTCGGCGCGATAAAGCGCTTGCAGCTCGTCAAAAGACTTGAATGTGCCATCCTCGTTGCATGCCTTGCCCCAGGGGACATTCCGGGCTCCGGGAATGTGGCCTCCACGTTGGCAGGTCTCGGGCAGGCCGGGCGGCGCGAGAATCTCGCCCGTAAATTCCTGAGGGCTTCGCACGTCAATTAGCGTCGAAGAGCCCGCGCTGACAGCGTGTTGCACTTGCGCCAGGAAGGCGCGTAACGAAAGGTCCGGATCTTTGGCCTGGTACCGAGTGTGGATGTAAGACGGTACCTGATCCGTCAGTTCTCTGCCTTCTGCAATCCACTTTTTGCGTCCGCCGTCCAAAATTCGAACATCTCGATGGCCATACAACTTAAGCTGCCAAAAAGCCCAGGCCGCGAACCAGTTATTGCTATCGCCATACAGCACGACTGTCGTTTCCGGAGCGATCCCGGACTGCGATACCAGCGCTTCGAGTTGCTCCTTCGACAAAATGTCCCGGCGAACCGTATCGCAGAGCTGCGTGTTCCATGCCCATGCAAGTGCTCCCGGGATGTGGCCCAGGTTATAAGCGGCCGTATCTACGTCCACTTCAACGGTCCTTACAGAAGGATCCGAAAGCTTTCCTGCCAGCCAGTCTGTGGTGACAAGAACTTCCGGATGTGCGTAATCTGCCATAGAGACACCTTAACACGTCAAAGCTGATCGGGAAAGTATGTTATGGGAAGCCGGTCCAAGCGGACTTGGTCAGAAGAGCCCGGGATCGCGCGATGGTAATTCTTACCCATTTTGCTGCGCTCACCGGCTTTGAATCGTAAGGTAACGAGCGATATGTGCCGATTTAGAAGACAGGCAGTAGATCTAAATGGCGCATCATTCATCGTCGTCGGAGGCACGAGGCCCAGTAGCGCGGTCCACACGCTTCATTTCTGGCGTGCTCTTGTCGTTGGCACTGGCGACGTGGAGTCTGTGCTCGGTCTCATACCCCGCTCCCAACATTAACCTCAACGGCGCAGGTCCACCGTCTGACACGAGAGCAAGCGCAGCTAGGCTACCCGGTTCATTTACACGGCGTGGTGACATTTTTCGATCCATTTTCTCCCGGCATGTTCATTCAGGACAGCACCGGCGGCATATTCATCGATTGGTCGCCTAAGCTGCCCAAACCCTCCGTCGGCGATCTGATAGATCTCGATGGCGTCAGTACACAGATAGACTTCGCGCCGGATATCGCGAACCCACATTGGAGAGTAGTCGGACCGTCGCCAATGCCAGTGCCCCGGCGTGTGTCCTTTGGACAGATGGCCAGCACTGCGGAAGACGCTCAGTGGGTGGAGGTGGAGGGCATACCACGCGAGGTGACATCTGTTCAGCACCCTGACGGCGAGCGAATCCTCTTGATGAAGCTCGCGCTTCCGGCAGGGCAGATCGACGTCGAAATAGGCTGGGACGGGTCGGCTGCACCACCCGGGCTTGTCGACGCGCGGGTTAGGATCGATGGGGTCTGCGGCGCGCGATTCACGCCAAAAGACCAGATGATCGGAGTTGTCCTGTATGTCCCGAGCATGAACAACGTGTCCGTGCTTCAGCCGCCAGGGTCAGATTCGTTCCAGATGCCGGTTACCTCAATTGTCGATCTGCAAAGATTCGGATTTCGCGGCACTGCGGGCCATAGGGTTAGGGTTGCGGCTGTTGTAACCGCAGCGGTTACGAGCCGGGATATCTACATTCAAGACAACACAGGGAGTACTTACGCTCACACGAGTAGCCCGACAGCGCTCAAGCCAGGTGATCGAGTTGAGGTGTTGGGTTTTCCCGGATTCTTCGAGTCGCATATCAGACTCGAAAACGCAATCGTGCGCCGGTTGGGCACGGGCCCTCAGGTGAAACCGGTAGCTATCACGACTAAGCAGGCCTTAACGGGTGAGTACGATTCTGCGGTAGTAAGCGTCGAGGGCAGGATTGTTCGGGAATCGATGCTCCCTGGCGAGCAGGTCCTGGTTATTGAGCAAGGCCATGCCATATTCCCGGCCAGCTTCGCAGGCGTCGAGCGACATACGCAAACTCCCCAGGGAAGGAAGCATCGTTCGCGTTACCGGGATTTGTATTAGTCAGATTGACAGCTCTGGACAGGCGGTTGACTTCAGGCTCATTCTGCGCTCAGCGGCTGACGTAAGAGTGCTTCAGAATGCGCCTTGGTGGACAGTCGGCCGCGTAATGATTTTGCTCGGCGTTCTCGGGCTCGGCATCTTCCTGACACTCGCGTGGATTGCCGTTCTCCGGGGCCGGGTAGACGAGAAAACCGAGACCATTCGCGCAACTCTCGAGGCAACGCAGGACGGCATTCTGGTTGTGAACTCGACGGGCAAGATCAGGACTTTCAATCAGAAATTCCAAGACATCTTCCGGCTTCCCGACGAAATTTTGAGATCAGGAAATGACAGCGCGGCTGTCGAGTTCGCGAAAACCCTAGTTACCGATCCGGACCTGTTTGTTTCCAAAATTCGAGAATCCTATGCCGACGAGAACGTAACGGACGACATCCTCGAATTCAAAGATGGGCGCATCATTGAGCGCCATTCGGAACCGCAGCGAGTGAAGGGGAAGAGTGAGGGGCGAGTCTGGAGTTTTCGGGACATTACAGAGCGAACACGCGCAGCAGGTGAGTTGCAGGCAGCTAAGGAGGCCGCTGAGGTCGCGAACCGAAGCAAGAGCGAGTTCCTCGCCAACATGAGTCACGAGATCCGCACACCGATGAATGCGGTATTTGGAATGACCAGCCTGCTGCTTGAAATGGATCTCGCGAATGAGGCTCGCGAGTTCTTGGGCATCATCCGAAGCAGCGGGGAGACGCTGTTAACCGTAATTAACGACATTCTCGATTTCTCGAAAATTGATTCGGGCAAGCTCGATTTAGAGCACATTCCATTCCGGGTGGATCATTGCGTAGAGGACGTTCTTGACTTATTAACGCCCAAAGCTGCGGAAAAAGGTCTGGAGCTTGCGTACCTGATAGACGAAGACGCGCCCCTTACCGTCGTTGGTGATGTTACACGGGTGCGGCAAATCCTGATGAACCTAATCGGTAACGGGATTAAATTCACGAGCGCGGGCGAAGTAGTGATCTTGGTGTCGCGCGTTATGTCCGAGGGCGTTACGCAGCTACACTTCCGGGTTCGGGATACGGGCATTGGCATTCCGCCGGACCGGCAGAGTCTTCTATTCAAGTCCTTCAGCCAAGCGGATTCCTCGACAACGCGCCAATACGGGGGAACAGGGTTAGGGCTGGCCATCAGCAAACGCCTTTGCGAGCTGATGGGTGGAATGATGTGGGTCGAAAGCGAGGTAGGAGCGGGTTCAACATTCCATTTTGTAATCCCAGCCTGCGCGGCCGAGAAGAGCTTACCGGACCGTTCTACGGCGCCGCTCGCCACACTCGTTGGGAAGCGCGTGTTGGTCGTTGATGACAACGCTACGAACCGTCTCATTTTGACCAGACAGCTTGAGACATCCGGGATGGCTGCTCGGGCCGTGGCCTCGGGCAAGCAAGCGCTCGACCTGATCAAAGAAGGGGAACACTTCGATCTTGCCGTTCTCGATTTTCATCTTCCCGAGATGGATGGTGTGCGCCTCGCTTCCGAAATTCGCGCGGTGGCTGCGGGTGAAGACCTGCCGCTCATTATGCTTAGCTCCGGCATAGGCGGAACGCCTTGCAATGGGGACAGGAAGTTGTTCACCGCCTACCTCGCGAAACCAATTAAACCGCGTAAATTGCTCGACGCCATGGCGGCTGTATTCAGCGTTCAAATCACGGGCGATTCGGCCGCAGCGTCACAAATCGATCGGAATCTCGCCAATCGGATTCCGTTGCGAATTCTTATAGCGGAGGACAATCTAATCAATCAAAAGCTGGCGGTGAAACTGTTGGAGCGCTTGGGATATCGACCCGATATAGCAGGTAATGGCATTGAAGCGATCGACGCTTTACGGCGGCAGGCGTATGACATCGTCCTGATGGACGTGCAGATGCCGGAAATGGACGGGCTCCAAGCTACGCGCCGGATCCGCAAAGAATGGCCGGGCGATTCGGGACCGCGGATTGTCGCGCTCACTGCTAACGCTTTCAAAAGCGATCGCGAGCAGTGTTTGCAAGCTGGCATGGACGCGTATTTAAGCAAGCCGATTCAGATCCGCGAATTGTTGGCCGCGCTTGAAGAGTGCTCGATTCAAGTTCCAGCGTAAAACTGGTCGCTTCTAACCCGACAGAAAAACCCCGTCATGTGTCCCCCGGTTTTTACGAAACGAACCCTAGTCGATTTCGGGTATTCGAAGCAGTATCAAGTGAACCGATAAGCTGAACTCGCTGGTTTTCAGCTATTTACAAGAAGCTCACGCTGCTGTCCGAAACGTACCCGCGATACTTGGCAAAGAGGATGCGATGTGAAAAACTCCACAGGGGGTAAGAGCCCGCAGTCGCGCACGGCCAAACGAGGAGGGCCCCAGCAACCAACGAAGTCGCGGCCTGTGAAATCTCGGAAGGCTTCTGAGCCAAAGCGAGAAAGTGTATTCGAAGGGCAGAATCATCGGAAGAAACAGCGCAAACCGGTAATTCTCAATCAGTGGATTGAAATCGAGATAGAAAAAGGGCAGACTGTCACGAGGCTTTATCCCTCGAATGAAAAGTTGATTAAAGAAGGGAAGACGATGCTTCCGCCGCCCGACCTCGTTTATCGCAGATTGAACTTCCCGGCGAGTGTTCCACCTGAATATCACTGGGCGACAAGTAACGCGCAAGCGCGGGAGTGGGGCGGCACAGGTATTCAAAGAATGAGGGTCGAAACGTGGCTCGAGGTAATTGAGCGCGAACGTGCGGAAGGCACAGGACACATCGGGCCGACAGGTGTTGGAAATCTGCCGCGGCCGCCGGAAAACGGTGTGTGCGAATGCCAGGTCTGTACGAGAGCCTTGGCAAATGCCGAAGAAGGCGCTAAGGACGATGCCTCAAGCGATTAGCACGAAAGCGTACGCACCCGGCAGAAACATTCGCCTGCCATGATGCGGGAATGAATGTTCTAAAACGTCGAGACTTCCTGGCGCTGACCGGCGCCGTTGCGGGCACTGGGTTCGCCACGGAGGCAGCCGCTCAGGTACGGCAGAATCTCACTCAGCCCTTTTCATGGACATTCTCCGGCCTCACCTTCTCTTTCGATTTCCTCGGCAACCATCTTCGGCAAAAGTACATCGTGCCAGCGGATGTGGTGCGCAGGTTGGGAGAGCCGGGCGTTCTCCGCTCCGATACCTGGAGCCTCGAGGTGGCGATCCAATGTACCGGCGAAGATGCTGCCGATCATCACGGGATGAAATTCGCCGGTGGAATGCCGGGCGGCCGTTTAATCTTTTCGGAGCGAAGAGAGGAGCCGATCCCGGACGGGAGGCGATTGCTGCTTGTCCAGCACGATCTGGTTCTCAGTCTCCGCCTGGAATCGTATTACGACTATCTGGATGGCCTTTCGGTAGTTCGCAGGTACACGCGCGTCAGGAATGCGGGTCAGCGAGCCGTCGGAATCGAGTATCTAAGCTCCGCAATGCTATCGAACCTAACCGTCTCGCCCGATTTCGAAAAAGAGCTCAGAATCCATCTCCCATATAACAGTTGGCAAGCCGAAGGGCAATGGCACATTTTTCGCCCTTCGGAGCTGGGCTTCGTTCCCAATGGCGAGTTCAGCTTGTCTGGAGTCTTCGCCTCGACTTTGGGCACGTGGTCGACCGAGAGATTCCTGCCGATGGCCATGGTTGAGAACATAGCGCTCGGGCTTACCTGGTTCTGGCAAATTGAGCATAACGGCTCGTGGCACTGGGAACTCTCGAACACGTCCGCGCGCGCAACCTACGTTTACCTTGGTGGTCCGGATGAACAGCATTCTCACGCCTGGAAGAATCTTCAGCCCGGCGAAACTTACGAAACGGTACCGGTCGCTCTCGGTTGCGTACATGGCGGCTTTGGAGAAGCGGTCGAGCAGTTGACGCGTTACCGGCGCAGAGCATTCACAAAAATCCGCCAAGCGCGGAATCTGGACTGCCCGGTAATCTTCAACGACGCCATCGCGCTGAATCTCGACCCCACGACAGAAAAGGAACTGCCGCTCATCGATGCCGCTGCGCGTGCCGGTTGCGAGTATTACGTTATCGATGCGGGCTGGTACGCAGCCGCGAATGAGAGTTGGTGGGGTTCAGTCGGAGTATGGGAGCCTTCCCGGACACGTTGGCCAGACGGAATAAAGCCGGTGCTCGACCGAATACGGCAGAAAGGGATGACTCCCGGCATGTGGCTCGAGCCGGAAGTTATTGGCATCAATTCTCCGCTAAAGAGAAAGCCCGACGATTGGTTCTTTATGCGCCATGGCCGGCGCGTTATCGACCACGACCGGTATCTGCTGGATTTCCGCAATCCAGCAGTGACGGCTTACGTCGAAAGCATCGTCGCGCGGCTCGTTGACGAGTATGGCGTCGAATACATCAAATGGGACTACAACGTTGATGGTCTGGAAGGAACGGACCTGCGCACTGAAAGCCCTGGCCAAGGCCTTCTCGAACACAATCGGGCGCTCCTTCGTTGCCTGGATCGCATACTGGCTCGTTATCCGCAGCTCGTAATCGAGAATTGCGCCAGCGGCGGGGGTCGGATGGATTACGCCATGTTGTCCCGATTGCAAATCAATTCATCGAGCGATCAGGGCGATTATCGAAAGTATCCATCGATCACGGTAGGACCAACCGCGGGTGTGCTGCTCGAGCAATCGGGAATTTGGTCTTACCCGCAGAAGAGCTCGACGCTCGATGAGGCGAGTTTCAATATGGTGAACGCAATGCTTTGCCGGATTCACCAAAGCGGAGATCTGGCAAGCGTAACCGCACCCGCATTTGAGGAGGTCAGGGCCGGTATTCAAATCTATAAAGACCTGATACGGGCGCACATCCCAAGCAGCATTCCGTTCTATCCGTTGGGAATGCCGGATATGGCTGACTTAAAAGCGCCCGTTTGTCTGGGGATTAAAGGACCGAACGCGACGTTTATCGCCGTGTGGCGGCTCAGAGGCGCCGAAACGGTTCGAATCCCTATCGCAGGGCAAACCGCTGCGCTACTTTACCCTACCGATCTCGCAATTAAAGTTGATGGGAATGACAGCGCTTTCGTCGTGACGTTTCCGCGCCAATACATGGCGTGTATTCTCTCACTCGGTTCGCATTGAACTACGCGCTAGAATTCGGCCATGGCTTTCTATATCCGCCGATTCGCGGCGATGTCGATTTTCTATCTCATGGCCGTTACAATGCTTTCGGCGCAACCCTCTTGCCTCCTCAACATTGACGAGTTTGTAAAAGATTGGTCGCAATCGAAACAGTTCACAGTGGATGTCGCCAATGCCATGCCGGCTGAGTTTTACAACTTCAAGCCCAATCCCGCCGAAATGAGCTTCGGGCAGCAGATGCTACACATCGCCTATTCGAATGTGTACCGGTTTCATCAGATCACGAGCGCAAAGCCGCCGTTTGAGATAAATCCTTCGAAGATGCCCGCATCTGATAAAGAATCCGTGATCAAGGCGCTTCAGCAATCCTTTGATTACGTGATCATGGTGCTACCGCAGATGAAGCCGGAGCAGCTTCAGCGCACGTTCCATATTCCCGATTGGAAAGGGCGCACTGACCCGGACGGGCGCGCAATGATTATGAACATGTTCGTTCATACAGCCCATCATCGCGCGCAATGCGAAGTTTATCTGCGCTTGAAAAACATCACTCCGCCCACGTACACTTTTTAGCTGCTGCACCGCGTACCTTCGCGCCGGAGTCGTTCGAGAACTCGTCAAACGGCGCGCCGGCCACCGCGGATAAAGTGCAGGATCAAGAAAATCACAGCCAAGATGAGCAGCAGGTGAATCAGACCGCCCGCGACGTGGAAGGCGACCCAGGCGACCAGCCATACAATTAGCACGATAAAGAACAGCACGATAAAGAGAAAGTCCCGCAGCACGTTCATCACAAATCTCCTTCAGAAGCGCTCCACAAACGCAGCATAACAGGCATTTCCGTGTCAAATACGGCGGGATCGACCAGCCCGATTTCGATGCTATTCTTGGTGTACTCGCGGGGGCTCGGATAGCAGGACTGGGCCGCTTGCGTCAGATAAGGATCCATATGGGAACTCAGCCTCCGACAAATCCGCAGAATGTAAACCCGCAAATGCACGGAAGTGCGCCACCGATCGCCCCCATGGCGGCGAAGAAGGGACTTGGCCCGTTAGGCTGGATCCTCGTCACGCTTGGAGCTCTGTTCGCGGTTTTTGTCGTGGTAATTCTCGCGGGCGGCCTGTTCATCATGCATAAGGTGAAGCAGAGCGGCCTCGACCCGGACTTAATGAAAAGAAATCCGGCGCTCGCAGTCACAAAACTCATCAGCACCGTAAACCCCAACACGGAAGTTCTGGGGGTCGACGAGTCGCGGGGTATCATTCACGTTCGCGACAAGCAGACGGGAAAAACGTTCACCATGAATTTCGAAGACGCGAAACACGGGAGAATGGTGTTTCAAGAAGATGGCAAGGACGCCGTTACGGTGACCGCGACCGGTGATGGACAGAAAGCGCACGTGGTGGTTCAGAGTAAAGGTAAGGATGCGCTGACACTGAACGCATCCGCAGATGAGAAGAACGGTAGGGTCGATATCAGGACGAGCGATGGGACCGCCACGTTTGGCACTGGCGCGGCGAACGCACCCAGTTGGTTACCCGCCTATCCGGGTTCGCAACCCGAAGGACTAGTCGGGGCTGCCACCCGGGATACAACCAGCGGCAGCTTTCATTTCCTAACCAACGATGGGATCGAAAAGGTTGCGTCATTCTATAAGGCAGCACTGAAATCGGCAGGCTTGAAGATTGACAGTATTACCAGCAGTGAGGCCAGCGGAAAAGTGGGTGGGGGCCTCGTCGCTGCGGACACGGCGAAGCAGCGAAATGTGATGATCGGATATGCGCTCGAGAATGGAAAGACGAACGTGACGGTCGGCTTCAGTGAGAAGAAGTAATCCAGCGCTCGCAGTCATTTGCGCACTTCTTTTTCTTGGTACGCTCTATGCCGTGGACCGGTCCGCGCCGCGGCCGTTTCGCGAGTATCCCGGCGTTGAATACAGTGTTGGCGAGATTCCGCTCCCGCCCGATTGGCAGGAGAAGACGGAATGGGCATTTGCCCGGTTAATGTTTCCGCCGGGTTGGAATGACGGCTATCGGGGGCGGTTTGATGGCGATTGGCGGCAGGGTTTGTCGCTCTGGACACAGGATTTTCCGCGCGCTGACCGTCACTTTTCAGAGGCATTGCGGCGGCTCACGCGCGTGCACGTGCGTTCGGTCGAACAACCAGTAAGTCTCGACGATGGAGACCAGGTTTACAACTGGCCGTGGCTGTATGCGGTGCAAGTAGGCGAATGGGGCTTGACCGATCCGGAGGCGGCAAAACTTCGCGACTATTTACTGCGCGGCGGCTTTTTTATGGCAGACGATTTTCATGGCACTGTCGAATGGCAGGTGTTTCAAGAGAGCATGAAAAAGGTTTTTCCGGATCGGCCTATTGTCGATATTCCAAATAGCGATCCCATCTTTCACGCCGTCTACGATCTGGATGATCGCTACCAGATTCCTGGCGCGGAGCACCTGCAACTTGGGTATAAGAAGGACGGGTATGTGGCACGCTGGCGCGGCATCTATGACGATAAGGGACGGATCATGGTGGCGATTTCGTTCAACTCCGATATCGGCGACTCCTGGGAGTGGGCCGACGATCCTCGGTACCCCGAGAAGTTTTCTGACTTAGGGATTCGTATTGGAGTCAATTACGTCGTGTACGCGATGACGCACTGAAGTCGCGGGTTCAAAAAATCTCTTAAGAACCGGAAAAATGGCGCCCTGATCTGTTTCATAGGTACACAGAGCGCGAAATGAGAGGTCACAAGGAGATTTCCCCATCCCCAATACCCCTGACCCTCCTTGTGACCCCCACTCACGTCATGCTGGTTAGGATTCGCTAAGTCGTATGGATCGTGTAAATCTACTCGCCTTTCCTACGACAGCATGGGAGGCGAGCTTTTTGGAAGACACGTCGCTTCGCCGCCGTGTTCTTGAACACTATGACCAGGAACACGTCAGTTTGCGTCGCTATCTGTCTTTCTTGAGTGTGGATCCGGAGACGGCCCAGGAGATCGTGCAAGAGACTTTTCTGAAACTTCACGAGCATCTTCGTTCCGGCCGCGACCGCTCAAATTTGCGCGCTTGGCTCTATCGCGTGGCCCACAATTTGGCCAGAAACGCGCAGGCTGCTTTCAACGCGAGCAGGACCGATTCGCTTGATCCGGGTACCTGCGACCTGCCCGTACAAGCGGCCTCTGCTGAGCAGGAGTTATTGGCAGAAGAGCGCATCCGGCGGCTGCGGCGCGCCATGCAAGAGCTGAGCAAAGCTCAAAGGGAGTGCCTCGTGTTAAGGGCGGAGGGACTCAAGTACCGTGAGATCTCGGAAATTCTCGACATTTCCGTATCGACGGTTGGAGAAAACGTGCAGCGCGGGCTGGAAAGGTTGAAGGAAATGATATGAAAAGCCATACTCACCTGCCCGACGAAGTGCTTGTAAGGGTAATTGACGACGAATTGCTTGAATCTGAAACTGCATCAGTCGAATCGCACTTGGCGCAGTGCTTGGAATGTAAGCACAAGCATCAGAAGCTAGCGCTGTTCTCAAGCCGGCTTGAAACACTCATTCGCGATATCCCGGTTACAACATCCAACGCAGCCAGGGAATCGCTCGACAGGAAGTTAGAGCTGCAACGCCCGCGCCCGGCTAACGCGCACGGTTTTGGAAGAGCGCTGTGGCGTTTTGGGTTGGGTGTTGCCGCTGCGGCGGCTCTCGCAGTTGCCGTTCTGCTTACGCAGCGCCCGGCACAGATGACTCGCTCCAATCCTGCCGCGGTATCGGTCTCGCAGAGTATCGGAACGATCGAGGTCGACGGCGAAGCATTCGTTCCGGTGCCGTACTCGAATTCGAGCTTGCCTGTGAATGCGCCACATATCGTACAGATGCGCGTCCCTGTTTCTTCGCTCGTCGCGGCGGGTGTGAATTTTGAACCGATCTCGAGTGAAGTCGCGCGAGCAGACGGCTCCGTGCTTGCTGATGTTCTACTCGGGATGGATGGCCAGCCGCTCGGAGTGCACCTAAAAGGGGTGGAATAGGAATTCTGGGACTTGTTATCAGGAGATTCGAATGAGAAAAACTAGTCTTTCTATTCTGACTGCGCTGATCGCAGCCGTTTCAGTCTACGCACAAGTGGGTGGGCCACCGCCTCCGGATGGGCCGCCGCCCCCTGGTGGGCCGCCACACCACGGTCCCGGACCCGGACCGTTCATGCAGCATTGGAAGGTAGTCACCGGAGCGCCTTACTCTGCAACCGCAGTCGACCAATTTTCACAAAAGCTCGCCGACGGCAACACGATCCAACGCACGAGCACGGCGCAGATCGCGCGAGACAGCCAGGGTCGCACCTATACTCAACAGACTCTGACCGCAGGCCCGTGGGCGTCAGAAGGCAATTCAAAAAACATAATCTTCATTGACGATCCGGTTAGCGGATATCAGTACGTGCTTCATCCTGACACCAAGGTCGCGGTACGCCGTCAGATCCACCCATCACCGCAGGGTGCCGGCCCGGATTTCGATCATAAGCCGCCCCATTCCGGCGCTTCGGTTCAGAAAGACTCAACTGAAACCGACCTGGGGTCAAAGGATATTTCAGGCATTGGCATAGCGCAAGGCAAGAGCGTGACCCATACGGTTCCGGCTGGCCGAATCGGCAATGCGCAGCCGATCATTTCGACGAGCGAAATCTGGTATTCACCCGATCTGCAGATTGTCGTCCTGGCGAAGCACAGTGATCCGCGAACCGGGGAATCCACGTACTCCATCACAAAACTGCAGCGCGGTGAGCCTAACGCTTCCCTCTTCCAGGTGCCCTCGGATTACAAAATCCAAGACGCGTCAAACGTGCATGGGCATCCTGGTCCGCCTGAGTAAATTCCACTTGGCTACTCGGGTGTAGTAAGATCCTCCTGACCGTCGTGTTCAGGAGGATCTTTTTTGCACGAACGCGAAAGAGAAGATCGAATCTTCAGGGCGCTTGAACGCTTTCAGATCGAGCTTCCCTCGTGGGGTTTCGCCAATACAGGCACGCGCTTCGGGAAGTTTCTGCAACCGGCTGCGGCAACGTCGATTGATGAAAAGTTTGCGGACGCAGGCAAGGTCCAACAGTTAACAGGCGCATGCCCGACGATCGCCTTGCACGTATTGTGGGATCTGCCACAAGGTGATGCCAGCATTTCTCATATCCAGGAGCTCGCGGTCGCCAACAGCATTCGTCCTGGCTCGATCAACCCGAACACGTTTCAAGATCAGGAATATAAGCACGGCTCGCTTGCCAATCCCGACGAACGGGTACGGAAGCGGGCTCTCGATCACCTCATCGAATCCGTCGAGCTCGCGAACCGCCTCGGGAGCCGTGATGTCTCACTGTGGTTCGCGGACGGCTCAAATTATCCCGGTAGCGCGAACATCCGGCAACGGAAGGCATGGTTGCTGGAAGGCCTGCGCGAAACGCACCGGCACCTGAGTCCAGGGCAGCGGCTTCTTCTCGAATACAAGCCGTTTGAGCCTTGCTTCTACCACACGGACATAGCCGATTGGGGCATGTCTCTGCTGCTGGCGCGCGCCACCGGCTCGCAAGCCAGAGTACTCGTCGATACAGGCCACCACTACGCGGCTCAAAACATTGAGCAGATCGTCGCCTGGCTGCTGAGCGAAAACATGCTCGGAGGATTTCATTTCAACGACCGGCGCTATGCCGATGACGATCTGACGATCGGCTCTATCGATCCCTATCAGGTCTTCCGAATCTTTCACGAGATCGCGCTGTTTGAATGGGAGGCGGGCGGTAAAGCGGATGTCGCCTATATGATCGATCAAAGCCACAATATGAAGGCCAAGATGGAGGCCATGATCCAGACCGTCATGACGGCCCAGGAGCTTTTTGCTAAAGCTGCGTTGGTCGATCACGAGTTGCTGGCGCGAGAGCAGGCAGGCTCGAATATCGTGGGCGCCGAGGAATGCTTGCGAGACGCCTTTGCAACCGATGTACGTGCAGTCATAAAGACCTGGCGCAAATCGAGGGGCTTGCCTGAGAATCCTTTGACGGCGCTCTATGACAGCGGCTACGTCGACAAGATCTCACGCGAACGGGCCGGAAAGAATCAGGCAGCTATCTCATCCTACGCATAACTCAGTGCGCCCGCCTCATACGGCTCATCCACCTGAAATAGCGCCAGAGCGCGGTTCGCTCCGCCCATAAGAAGCGGAAAAAAGAACCTGCGGTTATGGATGCGGCGGGTATGCCCGAGTAGGTTTCAATGCGCCAACGCAAGTAGGGAGAGCGCCAGGGGCGCAGTCTGTAACCGCGTGCCGCGGTCCAGAGGAACCGCCGCATCAGTGCACGGCCGAAGCGGAATCGATCGTGAACCCCGCCGCAGCGGCACGCTTGGGAGCTTGGGTCTCGGGGGTTGCATAATATCCTGAGCGAGTTCGCACGACCGGCTTGCCCGGCGCATCCACTGTCACTTTGATCTGCCGGTAGCTGCCGTCGAGCGCCTGAATGTTCGGCGAATACGCAATTGTGTACTGGCTGCGGATATCATGCGCGATCTCGACCGCCAAAGATTGCACATCGTTCACGTCCTTCGGATAAAACGCAAGGCCGCCCGTTGCCGATGTCAGCTCGTGAAGCGCTCGCCGCGCCTTCGCCGCTTCCCGCCTCTCTTCTTCCGTGAAGAGTCCGATGGCGTAAATCAGCGTGTCGTCCTGATTCGACCGCGCGACTACTTTTTCGAGAGATACGCCGCTCGCGTTGTCATTCCCGTCAGTGATTACCATCAGGACTTTTTTATCTTTCTTGGCCGAGGATCTCATGTAATCGAGTGACATATTGATCGCATCGCGCATCGCGGTGCCGCCGCGCGAGTCGATTCGTGCCAGGCCTTGCTCCATCTTGTGAATGTCGTTCGTAAACGGCACGTCGAGGTAAGCGTCATCATTGAAATTCACGATGAACACTTCGTCTTGAGGATTCGATGCGCGGACCATAGCCAGGGATGCCGCTTCAACACGGCTCCTCTTACTCATCATGCTGCCGCTGTCGTCGATTACCAGCCCCAGCGAAACGGGCACGTCCTCGTGCCTGAAAATCTTCACCTGCTGCAACTGTCCGTTCTCGAAAACTTTGAAAGCGTCGCGATTCAGGTTCGTCATCAGCTTGCCCTTGCGGTCGGTCACGCTGGCGTGCAGCACGACAAGACGTGTATCAGCGCGAAACTGAGCGAATGTACAAACTGCGAAAACAGACGCGGCCAGTGCGGCAGTCGCGATTCGCAGATTGAAAGCGCGACACATGGCGCGGCTACTGAGTAGGCGCATAATAGCCAAGACGAAAATATGCCCGAAGCGGCGGCAATCCGCGCGGCTGGTTCAGCTTCACCTGAACACGCCGGTATTTCCCGTCACGCTCCCGGTTCTTGGGGGTGTACCCGAGGATATATTCATTGCGAAGCTCGATGCCGATCTTTGCGGCAATGTCTGGAAGCTCTGCCACATTCTCAACCGCATATTCCCGCCCGCCGGTTTGTTCGGCCAACTCGTTTAGCAGGCTTGGCCCCGCAGCTTCTTCCGGCGTGCGGCCGCGATTTGCCATGGATTCAAAAATGCCAATCGCAAAAATCTGGACATCAGCTTCCCGGACCGCATTCTTGATCTCAGTCTCGGTGTAGCGGCTGCTGTTGTCTCCGCCATCCGAAATGATCAGCAGCGCCTTTCTCGGATTGTGGGCCCTCTTCATTTCGTGCATTGCCAGGTAAACGCTATCGAGCAGAGCCGTGCGTCCTTTCGATTGAGTGAAGGTCAGCGTGCTCTGGATTTTGTCAGTGTCCGTAGTAAACGGCACAGCCAATTCCGGGCGATCGTTGAACTGCACTAGAAAGAACTCATCGCCCGGGTTTGCGGTTTTGAAGAATTCGGCTGCGGCTTGCCGCGATTTCTGCAGCTTGGATCCCATGCTTCCGCTCGTGTCGAACACGAGCCCTATAGAAATAGGTGCATCTTCGCTGGAAAACTGCGTGATTTCTTGTTGAACTTTGTCTTCGTAGAGCCTGAAGTGCTCCCTCTCGAGCCCGGTAACGAAGCGGTTGAGAGGATCGGTCACAGTCACGTTGATCAGGACCAGGGTCTTGTTGATCCGAATGTTCGCTGGGCGTGAGCTAACCGGCGGTACAGAGGTGGTGGGCTTTCGGGATTCGATCGCGACCGGTTCATCCGGAGCGACCGCGACCGGCGTAGCAGTCTGCCCGCGCGTGGCAGGCTGCGATGCACCGGCTGTTCCGGTTTGCGCCTGTCCGGGAGCACTGGCCGCCCTCAGGACACACGCCAGCGCGATTCCGCTGAATAATAAGGAAGAGCGGCAGATCCTCCGCCAAGATCCTGCGCCTGGAAAGAAGATGCGAGACAAGACGCGCGTCCGCATTGAGATGGATGCTTTCTGAAGACGATCATAGCATCGCGACACGAGCGATGCCCTCACACCCCAGAACGCACCGGATTAGTTTCTGAGCACTACCTTGCGATCGCTGCTTACGTGAGTTGCAAATTTTTCTGACCCAGTACACTAATTCGTCGCCGCCGCCGCTCTGATTTTTCGGATTCCTGCTACCCAGTGATACACTCAGATGTGCGGACGCGGATTTTGGGTGTAATCCCCGCCCGATTTGCCTCCTCCCGCTTTCCTGGGAAAGCCCTCGCCGGCATCGCTGGCAAACCGATGCTGCAGCACGTGTACGAGCGCGCTGCATTGTCGCGGTATCTCACTGACGTGCTGGTTGCGACCGACGACGAGTGTATCGCCGCAGCGGTTCGCCGTTTCGGCGGGCGCGTGAGGATGACGCGCGCTGACCACCCTTCCGGAACCGATCGCATTGCCGAAATCGCTTCGTCAGAGCCGGCCACTCTCTACGTGAACATTCAAGGCGACGAACCGCTGATCGATCCTGAGGCGATTGACGCGGCAATTCTCTCGGCGCATGGCGATGATTCTGTGTCAATGGCGACGCTGAAGCGTCGTATCGTCGATCCGACCGATATCGTTAATGCGAATGTCGTCAAGGTAGTTACCAATCTTCTGGACGACGCCATCTATTTTTCGCGCTGCCCGATTCCGTACGAGCGTGATGGGAGCGGGACATCGCTCTACGCCAAACACGTAGGGATTTACGTGTACCGCCGCGACTTTTTGTTGGCATATCCAGAACTGACGGTTGGGCCGCTCGAACGCGCGGAGCGCCTCGAACAATTGCGCGCGCTCGAAAATGGTTATCGCATTCGAGTCGTGGATACCGAGTATGAGTCCTTGGGCGTGGATACGCCGGAAGATTTGGAACGTGTAAACCAATTGTTTTCGGCAGTAACGAGTTCGTTTGGATCGGGCTGATTCGAAGCCACAGCTTTCTTTGGGGGAGGGGAAGTCATGGCTAAGTACATCTTTGTGACTGGCGGCGTGGTTTCATCCTTAGGGAAAGGCATTGCGGGAGCGTCGATCGGATGCCTGCTTGAAAGCCGCGGGTTGCGCGTCACTCTGCAAAAATTTGATCCTTATCTGAACGTGGATCCCGGAACCATGAGTCCGCTTCAGCACGGTGAAGTGTTTGTGACCGACGATGGGGCGGAAACGGATCTCGATCTTGGCCATTACGAGCGCTTCACGCATGCGCCGCTTACGCAAAGCAATAACCTGACCTCTGGCCGCATCTATGAAAACATCATTGCGCGCGAGCGCCGGGGCGACTATCTCGGCAAAACGGTGCAGGTGATTCCGCACGTAACGAATGAGATTAAGGCCGCGTGCCGTAAAGTCGCAACAGGGATGGATATTGCGATCGTTGAGATCGGCGGAACTGTTGGAGACATCGAATCACTTCCGTTTATTGAAGCCATCCGCCAGATGCGCCATGAAGAGGGCAGGGAGAATACGCTATTCGTGCATCTCACGCTGGTCCCGTGGATCGCTGCCGCGCAGGAGCTTAAAACCAAGCCGACGCAGCACAGCGTAAAAGAGCTGCGCGCGATTGGTATTCAGCCGGACATTCTGCTGTGCCGGTCGGAGCGCCAGCTTCCCGATGAAGTGAAAGAAAAGATCGCGCTGTTCTGTGACGTGGACGTGACCAGCGTCATAACGGCCAAAGATGTCAGCTCGGTGTATGAGATCCCAATGGTGTTCGCGGAGCAAAAAGTGGACGAAAGCATTCTCCGCCTCCTGCACATCGAAGCGGGGCCGCGCGACATGACGCCGTGGATCGAGATGGTTAATCGCATGAAACACCCGCAGCGCGAGGTTAGCATCGGGCTCGTCGGCAAATACGTCGGGTATGAGGATTCCTATAAGAGTCTGAAAGAGGCGCTGCTGCATGCGGGAATCGCGCATGCAGCGCGGGTGAACATCGAGTGGATCGAATCCGAGAGCATGGAATGGCCCGACTGCCGGAGCCTGCTGAACAGGTTCGATGGCATTCTCGTGCCTGGCGGATTCGGCAAGCGCGGCATACCTGGAATGTTGAATGCAATCCGGTTCGCGCGCGAACAGAAAGTTCCTTATTTTGGAATCTGCCTGGGAATGCAAACGCTCGTGATTGAGTTTGCACGGAATGTATGCGGGCTCGATCAAGCCGATTCGACTGAGTTCAATCCGGCAACGCCCGACCGCGTCATTTACAAGCTGCGCGAATTGAAAGGCGTGGATGAGCTGGGCGGCACTATGCGGCTTGGCGCTTACCATTGCCGACTATCCGAAGGAAGCTTTGCGCGACAGGCATATGGCCGGGCGGAAATCAGCGAGCGGCACCGGCATCGCTACGAGTTCAACCGCGACTTCGAGCAACCCTTGACAGAAGCAGGAATGCGCTTCACGGGGCAAACCCCCGACGGTGTTTACGTCGAGATCTGCGAATTGCCGGACCACCCGTGGTGCCTGGGGTGCCAGTTTCATCCCGAGTTCAAATCGAAACCGCTCGAGCCGCATCCGTTGTTCACTGCATTTTTGGGCGCAGCACTCGAGCACAGACGGAAACGGTTCCGGCCCGCGGCGGAAATTCCAGCAGAGCACGAATACTCGCACGCGCGATGACTGCGGTCACGGTCGGCGAAGGCAAGACTAAGGTCGCCTTTTCGAACTCCGGACCTCTGGCCTTAATTGCAGGTCCTTGCGTGATTGAAAGCGAGCAGCACGTGCTTTGGTTGGCAGAAGCGATATGGGCCGTCTCAGGCGCCTACGTGTTCAAAGCATCGTTCGACAAGGCTAACCGGAGTAGTTTGGGCTCCTATCGTGGGCCCGGTTTGCGAGAAGGCCTTCGGATACTGCAGAAGGTCCAAGCGTACGGACTGCCCGTCCTCACGGACATCCACGAACCTGCTCAGGCCGAGATTGCAGCGGAATCAGCAGACATCTTACAGATACCTGCATTCCTCTGCCGGCAAACGGACCTGCTGGTGGAAGCCGGCAAGACCGGGAGGGCGGTCAATATCAAAAAAGGACAGTTCCTTTCGCCATCGGAGATGGCGCACGCCGCCGAAAAGGTTGCAAGCACCGGAAACGAGCGGATCATTCTTACGGAGCGTGGCTCATCGTTTGGCTACAACAATCTGATCGTTGACATGCGGGGTCTCAAGATTATGATGAGCACGGGATACCCGGTGGTTTTCGACGCGACGCACAGCGTACAACTTCCGGGAGCAGCGGGAAGCGCTTCAGGCGGTCAGCCGCAATTCATCGAGCCTCTTGCCCGAGCAGCAGTCGCCGTCGGAATTGCCGGCTTATTCGTCGAGATCCACGATGCGCCCGAACGCGCGCTATCCGACGGAGCTAACGCTCTAAATCTGTACCACTTTCCACCGTTTCTGCAGAGGCTTCGCGGGATCGATTCTCTGGTAAAGGGCTTCATGGATTGAATCGTACGGTGAAAACTGAGACAACGCTTGGGGCGCCTGGAACGTCGTATCATGTAAACGGTATGGTGTTGTCTTTACGCAAGCGGCGCGCCTCTCAGCGCGGCTTTTCGCTCATTGAACTTTTAATCGTCATCGCGATCATCCTCATCATTCTGTCGATTGCCTTGCCGCAGATGAGCAAGTCGCGGATGCATGCGCAGGAGATGGCGGCGATCGCGCAGATTGGAACCATTCAAAAGGCTGAGGTGCAATATTACTCGCAATTCGGCCAGTATGCGACCTCCCTCAGCCAACTTGGGCCGCCGAGCGCCAGTGGCGCGGCGGAAGGACCCGGTGCGGCAGGCTTGATTCCCGCCAGTCTCGCCAACGGCTCGGGCAGCGGTTACAATTTCAACGTCGTGCAAACGCCGACCGGGTATGCTGTAACGGCAGTTCCTAAGGCGTTCAACAGCACTGGGCGGCGCACGTTCTACTCCGACCAGACAGGCATTATCCGCGAGAATTGGGGCCAGGATCCAGCCACCCAACAAAGCGCGGAACTCAGCAAGTAGTAAGCCTTGCTCAGACTCGCCTGCTGTTGCGCGCTCTCGCTGGTCACGATTGTGCGCGCGGCACAGCAGCCCAGCGCAACCGCAATCGCCAGCGCCCTAGCGCAGATGTCTCTGGATCCCGCACAGAGCTATCGCGTTCGCGACCTTAGCTTGGCGCGCGGCGATATCAAGATTTTCTTGACCGAAGGAGTCCTTTCCTTTCTCACTCCCGTTGACGGCCGATGCGTTGCCGCAGTCTTTACATCGGAAGGCGTGGAAGCCGGAGATGCCGAGATCATTTTGATGCCTCCCGACCGTAGCGAGCGCGCCTCGCTCGCGTCGTTCACAAACACGCCGAACCTCGACGAACACTTTCTCTCCGCTCTATTTCTGTTTACGGACGACACTGCGAACGAGCTGCTCGCTCAAATTCGGGAAGCGCCTCTCCGCAAGGCACCTGAAATCGCGAGAGACAGAGCCGTTCGCTTCAATCCTCTGATGCATCAGCTCATCTCGGGGATTGAGATTCGTTTGGTCGAATCGCTTCTCGATAACCACCAGCCGGATAAAGGCCTGTTCTATTCAGCCATCTTCGGGCGTACACTCGGAGGCTTCGATGTCATATATGAGCCCGAACAACCCGAGCCCATCGCGGTGGGGCGGTCCGCTCCCGCGGGTGACGGACATATGAAGTTCCAGCTTTGGACCACGTTCCGCCCGCGTCACGCTCCCGCGAATAACGAAACACCCGTGAAATTGGCCGATTTTCATATCGAGAGCGGCATCCACGAAGATCTGAGCATGTCCGTGACCGCCCGGTTTAAGGCTGTTCCCAATGCAGATGCAGGGCGCGTCTTGTCTCTTGGACTTTCAGAGCGCCTGAAAGTGCAGTCGGCAACCATTGACGGGCAGCGCGTAGAAATATTCCAGCGCAATTCGGTTCACATGCTGGAGGTGAAGAGTTCGGGAACCTTCCTGCTCGTTTCCAGCGCGCCTTTCGTCCCGGGAAAGGTCTACAGCGTCGAAGTAAGGTACGAGGGTTCAGTCATTCGACAGACTCCCGACGGATCGTATTTTGTTGATGAGCGAAACGCCTGGTTTCCCTACAGCGGCCCAATGCTGGCAGACTTCGATCTCACGTTTCGCTGCCCGGCACGCTTACGGCTGGTCTCGACAGGCGAACCTGTGAGCGATGAAGTAATCAATGGAGTACGCGTCGTACATCGCAAAACGCGAGTACCAGAGCACCTCGCGGGTTTCAATCTGGGCGATTATAGGAGCGCCTTCGACGAGCATGGCCGGTATCGAGTCGAGTGTTACGCCAATGCCGGGTCGGCCGCAGGCACGAGCGCCATGTTAGAGGAATTGCCCAAAGAGACTGAAGGCATTCTCGATAGCTACACCGAGCGCTGGATGCCGCTGCGGATTCAGAATGTCGCCGTATCGCCGATTCCAGGCTATTTCGGGCAGGGCTTTCCGGGGCTGATTTACCTCTCGACGGTCTCCTACGTTCGCGAGCAGGACCGCCCAAGCCAATTGCGCGGCGAGCGCATGGACACGTTCTTCTCGGAGATGCTGTTGCCTCACGAGGTAGCGCACCAATGGTGGGGCAATATCGTCAGCCCGGCTGATTACCGGACGGATTGGCTGATGGAAGCGATGGCAAATTACTCCGCGCTTCAGTTTCTGGAACCGACCAAAGGCGGCGTAATCGTGCGTGATGTCCTCGCGGCGTATCGCGAGGATCTTATGAACGAACAACACGGGAAACGCGTAGAGGCCGCCGGGCCCGTCGATTTCGGAGTGCGATTGCAGCAGTCGGCAGACCTGCAGACCTGGCACATCATTGTGTACGAGAAAGGTACGTGGATTCTCAACATGCTGCGCCATCGGCTGGGAGATGATGGATTCGCAAAGTTGCAGGTCAGCCTGTTGCGGAACTTCGCAACGAAACCGGTTAGCAACGAAGAGTTCCGCGAAGCCGCGAGCAAATTCGTGCCTGCCGGGCAACGTGACAAGAACCTAAGTGTCTTCTTCGAGACCTGGGTTTATGGAACCGGCATTCCGGCGCTGCGCTTACAACGCGCCGGACGCGAGCTGAAGTTGGACGTCTCGGGAGTCGACGAAGATTTTACGACCGATGTGCCGCTACGCTGTACGTCTCGGAATGGGAAGGAACACACCGATTGGGTGCGGGCCAGCACGGGAACTAACGACGTAGAGGTACCGCCAGGTAGTAGTTGCGAGTTGCCGGCGATCAATGAATTTTTATATTCGCGCTGAGGCTGAGCGTCTGCCAATTTGTAGTCAGTCGCGCGGCCGGAAGATAAGGTGGTCGGACCATGCGTGGCCGCATCCTGAATTGGCACAGGTGTCTTCCTTGCCTTCGAACCCAGTACAGTGGCATTTAGTGCATTTGCCCCACCCACAACGCAAAGGCGGAACAGCTTCCGGAAGCTCATGCGAATGTTGAATTATTCCTAAGGTAAGAACAGGCAGCGGTTCCAATTTATCGCGAGTTGTGGGGGACACATCGAACGTTTCCTTCCCAAAAAATTATTCCACAAGGCAAAGATTGCTTCGGTCCGGGACTCCGAGCGTTCATGCGGTTGCTTCGATCTCCTGGCTGAGTTCTTCCCATTCGCTAATGGCTCCTTCCAGTTCGGCGCGATGTGTTTCTAATGAGCTCGCGCGGCGGGCTGCATCTTCGGCGCTTACGAAATCGGAGAGCGCCAGCTCCGATTGCTGGATCTGTGATTCGAGGTCGGCGATGCGCCGCTCGAGTCGGTGGGCGTGGTCTTGCATTTGCTTCAGCTTCATGGGGTTGATTCGTTTGGCTGCCGCTGGGCGAGCGGGCATCAGAATTGGCTCTGCTGCGGGAACGCCGATCATCACGTCACCAAGCGTCGGGGGAGCTTGCGGTCCGCCTTGCTTGCGCCACAGGTAATCGGCGAAGTTGCCCGGATACACGCGAACCTCCCCATTGGCAATTTCAAACACGCGCGTTGCGAGATGCTCCAGGAAGTAGCGGTCGTGCGAAACGAAGACAATCGTTCCGCTGAACTTCTCGAGCGCTTCCAGCAACACATCTTTCGCGCGGATATCCAGGTGATTCGTCGGCTCGTCGAGCAAAAGAAAATTCGAAGGATGCAGCAGCATGCGCGCTAGAGCGTAGCGGTTCCGTTCGCCCCCTGACAGCACGCCGATGCGCTTGAACACGTCGTCTTCGCTGAACAGAAAACAACCGAGCAGGTTACGCAGCTCTGTTTGAGTCGTGCGGGGTGCCACATCGCTCAAATCATCCAGCACTCGGGCGTTCGGATCGAGCTCTTTATATTGATCCTGCGCGAAATAGTCCGGCTCGGCGTTGTGCCCGAGGATGTATTCACCTGCAGTCAGCGGTTCACTTCCCGCGAGCAGCTTGATCAGAGTCGATTTACCTGCGCCGTTCACTCCCACTAAGGCGATGCGATCGCCGCGCTCGATCGTAAAGTTGACGCCGATAAAGACTTCCTTTGGACCATAGCTCTTAGCGACATCTTTAAACTGGGCGACGACGCGGCCGCTTGGCTTCGGTTGCGGGAAGGAAAAGTGAATTGTCTTTTCTTCCGGGGGCAGCTCGATTCGCTCGATTCGATCCAAGTCTTTAATTCGGCTCTGCACTTGTTTCGCCTTGGTCGCCTGATACCGAAACCGGTTGATAAAGGCTTCGAGCTGCTGGATCCTCTCCTGTTGATTCTTGTATGCAGCTTCAAGTTGCGACAATCGCTCCGCTTTCTGCAGCTTGTATTTTTCATAGCCGCCTGTATAGAACTGGACCTTTTTATTCCAGATCTCGGCGATTTTGTTTACGGTTACATCGAGGAAATAGCGGTCGTGTGAAATCAGAACGTAGGCGAACTGGTAATTCGTGAGATACTCTTCGAGCCAGTTTCGCGCTTCGAGATCCAGGTGATTCGTAGGCTCATCCAGCAACAGAAGATTTGGTTTTTCAAGAAGCAGCTTTGCGAGCGCGATGCGCATCTGCCAGCCGCCCGAAAACTCTTCAGTACGGCGATGCCAATCTTCTTTGCGGAACCCAAGCCCGGCGAGCACGGCGCCTACCTGAGCCTCGACTGCGTACCCATCGCGCGCGCGCAATTCGCTGTCGGCGCGCTCGAAGCGGTCCGCTACCTGCTTGTATTCTTCACTCGCGGGATCGATCTCGCTCATGCGGCCGGTGAGCGCCTCAATCTCTTCTTCGAGATCTTTGAGATCCGCGAACACAGTCATCGCTTCGGCAAATACGCTGCGGCCACTGACCTGTAACCCGTCCTGCGGAAGATATCCGATGCGGATGCCCTTCATCGCGGATAATGTGCCGTAATCGAGGTGCTCGATACCGGCGATGATCTTCAGTAAAGTTGATTTACCCGTGCCGTTAGCGCCGACGAGCCCCCCGCGCTCTTTCGGCGTGATCAGCCAGTCAAGCTTATCGAACAGCAGTTTGTGTCCGAACCGCTTACCGGCTCCGGCGAGTTGCAGCATCCGTCACTATTTTCGCTAAGCGAGGAAAAAATTGAGGCTGTTATCGATATAGCTCTTCAATTCCGTGCGCTTCACGACCGCGTCGAGGAACCCGTGCTCGACCAGGAACTCGCTGGTCTGAAAGCCTTCCGGAAGCTTTTGTCGGATGGTCTGCTCGATCACGCGCGGCCCCGCGAAGCCGATGAGCGCGCCGGGCTCGCCGATGTTGAGATCTCCGAGCATGGCGAAGCTCGCCGTCACGCCGCCGGTCGTCGGATCGGTCAGCACGCTGATGTAGGGAACCCGCGCTTCATCTAATTTCATCAAGGCTGCTGAGAGCTTCGCCAACTGCATGAGGCTGATGGCGCCTTCCTGCATGCGCGCGCCGCCCGATGCGGAAACGATGATGAGCGGCGTTTTCTCTGCGGCCGAGCGCTCGATGGCGCGCGTGATCTTCTCTCCAACGACTGCGCCCATGCTCCCGGCGATGAACTTCAGCTCGAGCGCGCACAGGTTGACGCGTCTGCCGTTCAGCGAGCCCGTCGCGGAGATCACCGCGTCGGGTAACGACGTTGCTTGACGCATCTCCTCGAGACGCTGTGGGTAGGGTTTCGAATCGACGAACTTGAGAGGGTCGGATGAGAACAAGCTCGCATCGTGCTCTTCGTACTTGCCGTCGTCTAGAAGATGATGCACCCGGTCGGCGGCGCCAATCCGAAAATGATGGCCGCATTTCGGACAGACCTGCAAGTTGTCTTCGACGGCTTTACGCCAGATGATTTGCCCGCAAGCCTCGCATTTCTGCCACAGCCCTTCCGTCCGGACGTTCTTCTCTTCATTGGAGGGCGGGTCGCCTTCGAGCGACGGCTTTTGCCGAGTGAACCAGGCCATTTGAAATCAGCAACCAACGTAGCACGTACGGAAAACTAGCGGCTGTGTGGCGATTCAGAAGCGTTACGGCTGTTGGCGTGGATACTTCCGGCGCAGCGATCCTAACAGTACCAGCATCCCTCCGCCGCATAAGGCACCCGTCGCGCCTTCAGAGACTGGCGAGTCTTGGGACAGCTCACTTGCGCCGTAGTAGAAATCGTCGACGATAACTGCGGAACCGGAAGTGGTCGTAAGAGTCAGCCAAGTGATCGGATGCGAAATGGATAATCCGAAAAACGCGGTCGTTATGGAGAAGGACTCACCGTCGGAAAGCGTAAGGCTGACGGGAGTACTGTTTGTAGTTGCGAGGCTCAAGAATAGTGCGTTATCTCCGCCTGCGGGCGTCGCGACGTTTACTGTAGCCGTGCTGTCCGAACCGGCTTCCAGGCTTTGGATATTGCGGGTTCCGTAGAAGTAGCCCGTCAATTTATAGCTGCCATTGTCCGGGCCAGTAAAGCCGAAGCCGATGGATGAATTGCCAAGCGCTTTTAACGTGATGCCCACGGCAGTGCTGTAGCTCTTGCCGTTCGTAATCGGACTGAAATCGAGCTCGGTGGGCGATCCTGTCAGCCCGAGCTTCCATTCCGTATAGCTGGTTGAAGTAATTGTGGTCGCGACGAGCTCGCCGCTTGCGAACAACAGTCCCGCTGCGAGCGCAATAAGCGCTCGCTGCACCTGCCGGTACATAAGCTTCCCTCCGCAATGATTGTGTGTAATGAGAGTGCGAGTGGAGAGAACCCTGTCTAAGCCAGATATGCCCTTACAAATCTGACCATTACGGAACGGGTTTAGTGTTGCAAACCGGCGCTGATTTGATGCTGGTATTCCGTAGCTTTGCGATAGATTTCGGCCTGATTCAGCGTCAAAACGTGCCGCGCACTGACGATCTGGCGCCCGTTGATGAACACGTCTTCGACATCCGCAGCTTTGGATGCGTAGACGATTTGCGAATACAGGTTGTAAACGGGAACTGCGTTAGGCTTGCGAAATGAAATCGTGATGAGATCGGCGCGCTTGCCCTCTTCGAGGGATCCGATTTCTTTATCCAGACCGAGCACGCGCGCGCCGTCTATTGTCGCCATTTCAAGCACCTGTTCGGCTGGCAGAACACGAGGGTCCCTCACAGTGACCTTCTGAAGCTTGGCGGCCAAACTCATCTCGGCAATCAGGTCGGCCGTATCGTTGCTTCCCGCGAAGCCATCATTGCCCAATGCCACGTTCAAGCCCATCCTGAGCATCTTCGTGACCGGGGCGATTCCGCTCGCGAGCTTCATATTGCTGGAAGGACAATGCGCCACGCCCGTGCCGTGCCGTTTCAGAATTTCGAGATCATTATCGTCTTCCCAAACCGAATGTGCGGCCACTACGCGTCCATCAAGAATGCCGAGCTTCTCGAGTATCTGAGTAGGCGTCAGCTTGCGTTTCGCGAGAGCATCGTCCCGCTCCGTTTTGGTCTCCGAGAGGTGAATCAGTAATGGCACGCCATACTGGACGGCCAGTTTATGCGAGGCGACTAGCGCATCATCGGGGGTGGTGTAAATCGCATGAGGGGCGACGGCGGGAGTGATTAAGTCGTCGCCTCGAAAGCGCTCGATGTAGCGTTCCGTAGCTGCAACCGTTTCCTTCCACGTTTTGTGGTCCGGGGAAGGGAAGCCGATCACGGTCTCGCCGAGCACGCCGCGCACGCCGGCATCTCTGGCAGCCTCGGCCTCGATGTCTTCGAAATAGTACATGTCCGTGTAAGTCGTAATTCCGGCGAGCAGCATTTCGAGGCATGCTAGACGAGTTCCCCAGCGCACGAACTCGGGCGAGACGTTCTTCTTCTCCGCAGGAAAGATAAAGTTCGTCAGCCAATCCTGCAACCGCATATCATCGGCGATGGCGCGGAAGAGAGACATCGGCGCATGCGTGTGCGTGTCGATGAGCCCCGGCAATGCCACTGCGTCCGGCTTGTCCAAGATGTGTTTGGCTTCGAATCGCCGCGCAATCTCGTCCTGAGTGCCCACGGCAACTATGCTCGTGCCGCGAATCGCGACAGCGCCCTGGTCGATAACCCGATGCTGCGCGTCCATCGTGATGACGTGCTTCGCCCGGATCACCCAATCCGCACTCTCAGCCGCTGCGTCGCTTGTGGCCAGGCAGACGAGCAGAAACAGCGCGCTATAAAAACGACGCATCGAAGGGCCTCGGAAAAATTTGCTTCATCGACAAGGTTTCCTGTTTGCCAGCGAGATTGGCCAGGATCAGCTCTGCATCGCCGCAAAACTCCCATAAAATCTGGCGGCAAGCGCCGCAGGGCGGTGTAAGCGTATCGCTGTCAGCGACAACCGCAACGCGTTTCAACTTCGCAGCGCCTTCGGAAATCGCCTTGAGCACGGCCGAACGCTCCGCGCACACAGAAAGCCCGTAAGTCGCGTTCTCTACATTGCAGCCGGTGAAGACTCGTCCGTTTTCGTCTTCAACCGCAGCGCCGACCTTGAAACCGGAAAACGGTGCGTGCGCGCGCTCGCGGACTTGGCGAGCCGAGTCAATCAGGTGATCCATCTAAGACCTAACCGGCGCTTTTCCTGGCGTCTTTCAATGAAATGCACCAGGAGCCATAACCGCGCTTTCTCGAAGCTGGATCATCTTCAATTTGAAACAGAACATCGAGCTTCGCTCCTGGCGCAAACAGCGCGGCGCGATCTCCGAAGTTCCAGGCCTTACAAAAGAGCATGCGTTTCCCGTGGCGAAGCGGGATGCTCAAATGTTTTCCGTCTTTGAACGGCTTCACCGGTCCCGCTACTTCGACGTGGCGCGTATAAAAAATCGGTGCCGGATTTCCGAATCCAAACGGCCCCAGAATGAGTACGTTCCGGACGGACCGGTCACTGAGCTCCACAAATTCCGCCTCAGCATCGGCAGTATACTGAGGCCTCAAATCCTCAGGTGTCAATCTGGTTGCGGCGAATTGAGCGAAGCGGCGCCTAAATTCTTCTAATTGTGTGGCATGCAGGCTCAATCCTGCCGCTTGCCGATGGCCGCCAAATCGTGTGAATAGCTCGGGCATGCTTTCGAGCGCCTCGAGCAGGTGAAACGCGGGAATGCTACGGCCGGAACCTGAAAGGCAGCCTTCCTGGCCAGCCGATTCGATCGCGTCGCTGAGCACGAACACGGGGCGGCTGAAGCGCTCGACGAGCCGGCTCGCCACGATCCCCAGCACGCCGAGATGCCAGCCGGATGCCGCGAAGACCGTTGCAAGACAGGCATTGTCGAACCCTTTGTCTTCGCACTCTTGCAGAATTGCCTCGATGATTTCGGTCTCGACTTGCTGCCGCTCGCGGTTGAGCGCGTCGAGCTGTTCCGCGAGTTGGTGCGCGCGCGTCGCATCGGCGGTCAGGAAGAGCTCGATGATGTCCTGGGCCGTTGCCATGCGCCCCGCCGCGTTAATCCGCGGCGCGAGACGAAAGGCCACCTGATGCGCGGAAGGCGCCTCGCCATCTTCGAATCCCGAGACTTCAAGCAACGCCCTTAGACCCGGATTCCGTACGCCGTGCAGGCCCGAGAGCCCACGCTGCACGATGACGCGATTCTCGCCCGTAAGCGGGACGATATCGGCGACCGTAGCGATCGCGACAGGTTTCAAGAATGAATCGAGCAGCGCCAGTTGCCGGGTCTCCGGAAGTCCGCTCAGCTCCAGCAACGCTGCTACCAGCTTGAGCGTGACACCGGCGCCGCACAGGTGTTTATTCGGATAACTGCAGCCGGGCCGGTTGGGATTCAGAATCGCCACGGCAGGCGGCAGCTCGGTTTGCGGCAAGTGATGATCGGTCACGATCACATCAATGCCGAGACTATTCGCGTGGCGCACGACATCGTTCGCGCGAATACCGGTATCCACGCTGACAATCAGGCGAACGCCGTCGGCGGAAGCCCGTTCGATGATTTCGGCCCGCATGCCGTAGCCTTCTGTTAACCGGTGGGGCACGTGAAAGTCAACCCGGCCCCCCAGAATCTCGATGGCTTTCTTCAGGACCACGATTGAAGTCGTGCCGTCGACGTCGTAGTCGCCATAAATGAGGATCAGCTCGCGCTCTTTAATCGCAGTAAACAGGCGTACTGCTGCCGCTTCCATGTCGCGCATCAATAGCGGGTCGTGTAGCGACGCCAGGCGGGGATTGAGAAACTCCTGGGCCACGGCGGCATCCGTGAACCCGCGATGCACGAGCACGGCCGCCGCCATTCGTTCCAGATCGAGACTGTTTTGAAGCGAGCGAACTGCTTCTGCAGAAACCGCCGGCAGGACCCATCGGGCTTCCGGTCGCACCCAAGTGGGCGTCGAAGCCAATTGTGCCATCAGTTTCTCGAAAAGTACCCAGGCATTGGGCCTTGATCGTGGTCTTCTTGCTCTTCGGCAGTGACGTCTAATTCGGCAAGGAGATCTCGCAGCGTCTGGTACCACTCGGTGCGAACCTCATAGGAGTAAACGCGGCCTTCCAGGTCGAATGAAAGCTCGAGCGAACAGGTGAATCCCTCGTAGCCCTGCAACTCACGCAGGCGGGTCTCGAACGTGTGCTTTTCCTCCCAAGCGAGCTGGCTGTCTTCGAGCTCGTCGAGAGCTTCATCGATCTCGTCGAGCGAAAACGCCTCGTACGCGAATACGATCAGCTTTATGCCAGCCCTGCGTCCCGCCTCGATGAATTCGCGGAAATCAGGATAGCGCTCGGTATCCCAGTAAACCGGAACGTGCGAAACGGCGTCGCGCGGATAGCCGTAGAAAACCGGTATGCCAACCTCCTGAACATAAGCTTGTATTTCCGTCCGGAGACTCTCCAGGTCGATGGCCATTCGCTTCACCGTATCAGATAGAACGACTTTCATATTGAGCCTAGTACAATCTCGGGGTTGGGAGGGAGATTCCTGGAAACGAGCGCAGCACAGCTAAGTCTTACCTGAGAGAGGTATAAAGAACATTCGACCTTCAAGGTTCTATATACCCCAACTTGCTTATTGCATAAGTCTGATACGATAAAGCTATGCGACTTGGTTATAGCTGCTTCGTGAAAGGAGTTTCATTCTTTTCAAAACAGCTTATAATCGCGGCCGGGCTTCTGGCTTTGCCGCTGGCCATTCGAATGGAAAAGCGGCCAGCGCCTGTCGAGCCCATTCAGGCGAAGCGGCCTGAGCCGGTCAACCCCGACCCGCGTATTGTCCGGCTGAAGAAGTTTTTTGCTAAATTGCACTGCCCGGTTCGCGATCTCGCCGAGGACTTCGTCCAAGCGGCGGACGACAATGAACTGGATTGGCGCCTCCTGCCTAGTATTTCCGTTGTAGAGTCCGGTGGAGGAAAGGCCTACCGGAACAACAATATTTTCGGATGGAATCAAGGTCTCGAAGCGTTCCCCACCATCCGCTCCGGCATCCACGAAGTAGCTTTTAAATTGGGAAAAAGCGCGCTGTACAAGAACCGCGACGTGCTAGGCAAGCTACGGCTGTATAATCCCGACGAAACCTACGCAGACTCGGTTCTGACGGTCATGAGCCGAATCAGCCCCGCCGTGCGGCTACAGCCAGTTCGTACGCTAGTGCGATGGCGGCACGAATTCGCATACGTGCGCAACTAGTCTGCGATCCCGGACAAATTAGCGGCCAAAACTGGCAGAGCGCCGGCCCGGTCCGGAGAGCGGTGGCGGCGGAGGTGGTTCCTCAACCACAACTTTTTTCGGCCGTGCGTCCAGGCGCGCTGCGATCATTTCCTGTTGCAATCTGGCGAATTTAGGAGTGCCGGGCTGTGCGCCGCGCTCCATCACGTCCTTTTCGGTCACTTCCTGAGCCGCCGGGAGATACTTCTGTAGATAATTCTTGACGCGGTCGAGAACCAACCGCTGGCTCGAGCGCATCAACAAAAACAATAGAATCTCGCCGGGCACATTCGCCAGGAGAGCATACAGCGCAGAAGGTCTTTGAAGCTTAGCCGTGGCCAGGGCTTTCTCGATTTTGGCTGCTCGTGGCTCGAGTTTCGCCGCCCGATCCACGCGCGTCCGCGGCAGGCCCACTGTCGTAATCAACTGACCACGCTCCCGCGAGCTGAGTTTTTCAAAAAGAAGGAAAAGGAACAGCGAGTAATTATCGACCGGGATGTCGATGCCCGATGGCAGCAACTGGCGGGCTTTTTGCAGCTTTTGGAAGCCCTGCAGATTCAACTTGGGCCCCGACAGCGCAGGAGAAATCAGATAAAGAAGGTTCTCGTCCTCGAGCGCCTTCAGGATGTCCCCGGCCAAAGGGTCGAGAGCGATTTGCGCCAATTCCCGTTCGAGCGCCGTCGTGGAAATCTTTGTCTCGAGCTTCGCTTCGCGAACATTTTGGTATTGCGAAAGCGTGCGCTCTTCGATCGTAAAACCGAGCCGCACGCGCAGCCGGAGCATGCGCAGGATTCGGGATGGGTCATCGTAGAGCCCGTAATTGCTGACGGCGCGCAGCTCTTTGCGGCTGAGATCGCCGAGGCCGTTCGTAGGATCGAGAAGCAGGCCGCGAGAGGCTTTGCCCAACGAGAGTGCAATGGCGTTAATAGTGAAATCGCGCCCGCGCAGATCCTCGTGAATCGTGGCGATTTCAATGCGCGGCTTGACTCCGGGTTTGGCGTATTTCTCGTAGCGCGCGGAAGATATGCTGGCGGTCACGTTGCCCGGAAAGCGCAACTCAGCGCATTTTTTCGCTTCGTCGAGAGCCAGTATCTCAGCCTTGTTTTTCTTGGCGAGAGCTCGCGCGAACTTTGTGCTGGCGCCTTCGATGGTGAAGTCCAGATCGCGGATCGGGAAGCCGCCCATCATGTCGCGCATCGCCCCACCGGTCAGAAAGATGTTCAGATTGGCGTGCTCGGCCCCTTCGCGAACTTCAGCCAGCACTTTGCTCTGCTCACCGCTGAGGTGACTGTCAAGCATGAACATGTAGTCGCTCATAGTCTTCCCAACCTCCTCACGATGCCTTCACGCGCCTGATTGCGGAGCGGGCCCGCGCGGCGCGTGGGTGGTGCTGGTCAATGGTCTGCCGCAAGCGAGAGCGCATCACATGCGTATAAATTTGCGTCGTGCCGATATCGGCGTGCCCGAGCATAGCTTGCACGCTGCGAAGGTCTGCGCCGCCTTCGAGCAGATGAGTCGCAAAGGTGTGGCGAAGCACGTGCGGGCTGAGGCCCCGGAAAATGCCTGCCGACTTGCCATGTGCTCGGAGCAGCTTCCAGAAACCCTGACGCGTGATCCGCGTCCCGCGCGCGGTAACGAACAGGTACGGACTCACGCGTCCCTTCAAAAGCCGCGGCCGTTGCTCGGCGCGATAACGCTCGACCGATTGCAAAGCTTGTTTTCCCACGGGCACCAATCGCTGTTTATTGCCCTTTCCAATCACGCGCACCACGCCCTGAGTTTCGTCGAGATCGGAAACACGGAGCGCGATCAGTTCGCTGACACGCAGCCCGGAGGCATAAAGCAAATTAAGCATCGCACGATCCCGAAGCCCGGTCGGGGAGTCTTCCCTCGGTGCGCCCAGAAGTTCGTCGATATGAGAGGAATTGAGATATTTCGGCAAAGACGATCCGATCTTGGGGCCGGCGAGGAGCTCGGCTGGATTCGCAGACCCGTCAGCCTCTTCGGCCAAAAAGCCAAAAAAACCGCGGAGAGTTGTGACTTGCCGGGCGATGGAACGATTGGACAGCCCGGACCTTCGCAGGTCATCGAGATAGGAGCGTAGAGTGTCGAGCGTGACGGAGGAGAGCGGGGAATCGCGGAGGAAACCGGCCACTCGCATGAGATCGCGCCGGTAGGACTCTAAGGTATTGACAGCCAAGCCCTTCTCTGTCCGGCAAAAGTGCAGGTAAGACCGCATCCATTGCTCGAATGGAGCCAAATGCGCCATTCTGTCAATGATACAATATTCGCGAAATTGTTTTAAACAACCCGCATTTTCAAGCCGACTTTGCCGTCCAGTACCAGCAAACGAGTTGTCCTCTATCGATTCGACCGCCAGCCGACGGAGGGGGTTGTGAATCCTGGTACTTATCTATCGGGTAACGCAATGGAGCTGATCACGCTCGAAGGAAGCTTTCAGACCGTGGCGTACACCGAAATGAAGGCGGTGTGCTTCGTTTCGGAAGCCGGGGCAGCAGACCTGTTCACCGAGCACAAATTCTTCGAGCGGCGGCCGAAAGTACCCGGGCTGTGGACTCGATTCACGTTTCGTGATGGGGACCGGCTGGACGGCATCCTTTCTCACAACTTGCTGGATTGGCCGGAAGCGGGATATTTCATAACCCCGCCACGGGCAGGCGCCACGCGGCAGCGAGTTTTTGTTCCCCGAGCGGCGCTGATCGGAACGGAGCTGCGAGGCGTAGTGGGGAGCTCGCTGGCAGCTTCGGGCCGGCGCTGGAAGAAGGGCGCTAGCGATCGCGGCGGGCAGTTGACGATGTTCGACTCGTGACCGCTGCCGCTGCGGCTCGCGATTCCTGGGCCAAGGGCAGCGTCCATAACCGCCGCCACTCGCCTTGCGGGCTGTCCGGGCTGAGCCATAAACAGACAACTTCCCGGATGGTGAAACGCGGCGAGCAATGCGGCGCCGCCCAGGTGAACTCGGCTTGCTGTTGCGCGGAATCGAGCTTGGCCGGCGACACAGGGCCGCCCAAAGTGAGATGAGGGCGGAATTCAAACTCCTCCGGTGCCGCGAGGTCACCCGTGTTCAGCGCCGCATGCAGATCCTTCACTAGCGAATCGCCTTCGTTCAGGTCCAGGTACAGAAAATTCGTTTCGGCGAACCGGCGAACTTTCGCTAACTCGACTTCAAATTGAGGGAAGCGGCTCAGAATGCCTTGCGCGAGCGTAGACGCAGCTTCGACGGGTACTTTGAGGGCGCGCGGGGGAAGCAGTGTAATATGCGCCTGCGAGCACCCGCTGCCCGGAAGAGGATCTCTCAGCTCTTCGAGAAACGAGCCCAGCGGATCCGGGATATACGCAACCAGAGTGAAGAGGCCCCACCGGGGAGCTTCCGAAATATCGTTCATTTGGATCAGATCACCTTGATCAGATCACCGCAACTATACGGGATCGGATTGCAGCGGTACGCTCGGCGAGCCGCAACAGTCTTCAGATTTGGAGGCCACGCCGGGCCGAGGTTCGGATACGTGCCAAGCGGCAGGTTCAAACCCTATGTACTTCGTAATGTACAACTCTCCTGAAGCGCCATCAACGTGGCAGGTTTCTAGTAAATCGCCAGGGCGGAGCGGCCGGCCATCAGCCAGCAGGCTCTTCCAAACGGCGTAGGGGGTTTGGGCTTCCACTTCTTCGTCTGCATCGTAATCTTTGAGCT
Organism: uncultured Acidobacteriaceae bacterium; assembly: GCA_963803455.1. Classification (GTDB taxonomy): domain Bacteria; phylum Acidobacteriota; class Terriglobia; order Bryobacterales; family Bryobacteraceae; genus Bog-105. Next base: position 1,128,522 of record CAWDMK010000001.1, read on the forward strand.
TCGGCGCCGCGGCGCCACTCGTGTGCGCAGCCCATCGAAAGCTTTCTCTTGGAATCTCCTTGATGCGGTGAATACGGTAACGCGCCATTTGGTAAGGTGTTGGGCCGGTGCAATACTGCGGATAAACCCGACAATCTAATGTTACAGCCTATCGCGGTCTTTGCCATGCCAGCTACCGAAAAACCGGCAGGTTTGAATTCTCAAATGTCTGTCACAATGGACGTTAGTTTTAACTGCTCCTAGGCGATGAAAAGGCTCTGGCTTCTGCTGATTATCCCGGCGCTACTGCTGTTGTGGTGGGGCTTGGACAGCCGGGAGTCCACGCCGGACGTCCATTTCGCCAAGGTGCAGCAGTTGACAATCAAAAGCACGGTTTCGACGAACGGCAAAGTGGAGCCGGTGGAGTGGGCGGCGGCGCGCGCCGAAACAAGCGGGGTTGTGCGCACGATCCAAGTGCAGCGGGGACAAAGAGTGGAGGCGGGGCAGACCTTGCTGACGCTCGATACCACGCAAGCACAATCTGAGCTGGCAGCGGCTTTGGCGAGGGAACAGGAAGCGCGTACCGAAGTCGCCACCTTGAGCCAAGGCGGCAAGGCGGCAACGCTTGCGAGCTTGAACGACTCGATAAGAAGCGCGCGGGCAGCCGTGGATGTGGCGCAACGGAATTATGCAACCCTTCAACGCCTCGAGGCACAGCAGGCGGCTACGAAGCTGCAGGTGCAGGAGGCGAAGGACGCGCTGGATCGGGCCAGACTGCAGTTGTCGTCGTTTGAAGATCAGCGAAAAACGGCAGTGACGGCGAGCGACAGGCAAGTGGCTGCCGCGAAGCTGACGGACGCGAAAGCGGCGATGGCGCTGGCGCAGCATCGAGTGACTTTAGGCGATGTGAAGTCGCCGATCGCCGGGACCGTGTATCAATTCGATTTGAAGGTCGGCGCATACATGCAACCGGGAGATCTGGTCGCGCTGGTCGGCAGACTGGACCGGGTGAAAGTGATCGTGTATGTGGACGAGCCCGACTTGGGACGAGTGGCGCAAGGGATGCCGGTGAGAATTACGTGGGATGCGCGCCCGGGACTCGAGTGGTGGGGCCGCGTGGACCGGCTGCCAACCGAAGTCGTGTCCCAGGGTACGCGCACAGTGGGCGAGGTTACGACGATTGTAGAGAATCCGAACCGCGATTTGCTGCCGGGCGTGACCGTGAATGCAACGATCGTGTCAGCGGTAGTGAAGGACGCCATTGCCATTCCCAAAGCAGCGCTGCGAGCGGTTGGCGGGGTAAGCGGGGTCTACAAGCTCCGCGGGAAATCCGTAGTTTGGACGCCCGTTCAGATGGGCGTGAGCGATGTGAACAACGTGCAGATCGTCTCGGGCCTGCGGTTGGGAGATCGCGTGGCGGAACAGAGTGGAAATATTGAGATGAAGAGCGGCATGCATGTGAATGCGATTCTGGACTGAATCGACCAAGCCTCCGAGTAGATTCGATCTGTGCCACTCTTCGGGCGCGCTCACATCCTTCTGGTGCTCGGCATTATAGGGACCGCTGCATTCCTCACAGTGCTTTGCCGTCGGCGCAAGATACGATTTGGGTTCCTACGCCTCGCTCTCGGCTGCATACTCGTAGTGAACGAAATCATTTGGTGGGTGTTCCGCTACGCGCACGAGGGCATTCGCTTTCCTGCCAATCTGCCCCTTCAACTGTGCGATCTCACGGTCTGGAGTACCGCCATCGCCTGCCTTACGTTGATACCTGCTCTCATCGAGTTCTCGTATTTCGCGGGGCTCGCGGGAGCAGGGATGGCCATTCTGACTCCGAACCTCTGGTCTCCGTGGCCTTCGTACCCTGCGGTGTATTTCTTTATTGCCCATGGCATGGTCGTCGTGGCGGTGGTCGTGCTTGCATTTGGAAAAGTCGTGAGCTGGCGGGAGAGTGCGCCTTGGCGCGCATTCGGCCTGCTCCTTGCCTACGCAGCGTTTGTGGCGGCATTCGACGCGATCTTCAAGACCAATTACATGTACTTGCGCCAAAAACCGGCGAGCACTTCGCTACTGAACGTCTTGGGGCCTTGGCCGGTGTACGTGTTCGCCGGCGCGGGACTGGCGCTGATTCTGTTTTGGTTGCTCTGGTTGCCGATGCGTACAGCCCGGCCCGGTGACAGATGAGCCCGATTTTATTTCTTGGCCCGGCTCATCGAGTTACATCGATTTTCAAACCTTCATACTACGTTTTTGCCTCTTGGCGTGCTACTTATTGCCACCTACGACACGTCGACAACTCCGCCGCGCCGCCGAGCGCAAACAGCGCAAGCAAGAACTCAAGTTTAAATTGCGGTCTGAAATCGCATCGGCGGACCCTGTGATGAGCAGAGCCGTAAAGTCATTCAGCACAAAGTTTGCGCGGAGCCACGGTAAGCAAATCAAAGATCAGCTACACAAACGAAACGGATGGAACGACAAACGTTGAGAGTACCCTTGATCCTGAAACCCTGAACATCGGTTGGAAACAGACGGTTGCACTTAGGCCGGGTGATATGGCATACGTCACGGCTCAGAACGGCGGCACCAAAGGAACGGTCGTTGCCGAGATTTGGAATGGGGATACGCTGGTCAAGCGTTCCGAATCGAGCGGGGAGTACTGTATTGCGACGGCTGCGGCCCGGCTTGAGTGATACAAAACTGCAAATCCACCGCGTTACTATGCATTGAGTTTCAGAACCTTGCTGAGCAAATAGCCGCCGAACTCCTCTGGACGGATATACGAAGTCCCTTCGTAATCGAAGTGGACATGCTGTCCTTCATCCACGCTTATGTCTACAGCCGTCCTTGCCAGCCGCCCCGAATCGTGTCGGTTCTGGTGTTCCCAAAAGTCAATCAAAAGAGACTTGCCAGTAGGAACTAAAGGCGCGACAAAGCGAGTCTGGGGAAACGTTCCAGCCTCCACGTTGATCTGCTGGGAAAACTCTCTGACATTCACATGACGATTAGCGTGACTGGGATATTTGAGCTTAAGAGCCTCCGTTTCTTGTTTCAGCCAGGCAATCGTTTCACGCCAGAACTCCGGGCCTTTCTGGTATATGAGTTGATCGCTCTGAATTTCAGCGGCGCGCTCAATGGCACGTGCTTCTGCGTCATGCTTTTCCTTGGCGTGTAATTCGTCCGTCCACTTCCCCATGTGTAGATAGGCTCGGAAACTCCTCGGTCCTCGCCGCTGCCTTCCGCGTTCTCCGAGCGTTCACTGCGCTTGGAGCTTTCCGGTCACCTGCTCATAGGTTAACTGACGCCCTGACACCGCTCGAAGTTTGCCATGCCGACGGTGCTAAACTGCCGCGCATGACAAACAAGCTCGTCGTTGCGTTAATCATCATAATCGCAGCACTCATGGCCGTAGACGTTTTCGGTCGTACGGAAAGCTGGACGTATGACGTGGTCAGTCCGGTCGATTCAGATTTGGACTCGACATTAGCCCAACTGGGGTTGGATGGATACGAGCTGGTGTTTGCGCGCCGCGCTTCCGATGCAAGTGAACAGAGTCCGGCAGCTCGCTACGAGATGATCTTTAAGCGACGCTTGGGATTCTTCGAGGCTAAAGCCGCAAAACAGCGGAAAGCGGAAGGTGAGGCGGCGCTTAAGAGGGAGTTGCAGCAACTGGAAATTCAACGCAGAAAGCAGTAAAAAGGCTGGAGCGATACGCTCATCATCATGGAGATTAGGGCGTACTCTAATAGTTAACCGTCGATCCGCTTCTCATATAATGCAACGGCCAGCACATACTCGGAATGCGAGATCGTAACGATGACACAGGGTTTTGGTTCAAGATACGAAGACTCGCCCAACTTCCAGAATGGTTAGACTGGCTACTTTCAGTCGTCGAACCACTAATCGTATTAGGAATCGCGTTGTTGGTTGGTTACGTCGCATGCTTCCTGGTACTGAAAGCCGATCAACCGGAAGAGCAGAAGCGGCTGATCACGTTATTGAAAGAATTGAGCGCGCAACTGGAAAGCCTGCCTGATCCTGTTGGTCGTCCTGTTTTACAGCGACAATTCGAGCATTTCTCGAACAGGCAGAGGAGGCTTGGGGTGTAAAGAAGAGAAAACCCGTGACGCCCGATGCTACCCGGCAGTCCGAGAATCCGCCCATACCTCCGCCGCAGGAGAGTTCAAGGGCAGAGCCACCCGGTCCGGGGTTGCAGTAATGCCGACAGTCACGGTGCAGCCAGATCATCATCTCCAGTTGCGCTACCGAGTTCCACGGAGCGGTGTTGTCGAGTATCATGTCGAAGCTGAACGTCCAGTCACCACATTTGTGGTAGACGAGGAAGGTCTACGAGAATTTATGGACGAAGGCGGAGAGGTTGGCTCTTACTATGGCGGCTTTGCTCGCCGTTACCGCCACGACGAAGAGGTGCGTTTTCCATTTCGTCGCGGATGGTGGTATTTAGTGATCGTCAATAATGAGTCCACTCCGGTTGCCGTTCACTACGAAGTTTCAGCTTAAGAGTGTTCTCAGGCGCAGATTGCTCTAGGTCGTTGCCCGCGCTTTTGTCGTCCCTGCTTGCCCAGTGTTCACTCGGCTTGGAGCTTTCCGGTCACCTCTTCGTAGGTCAACCGACGCCCGACGATCCCCTTCACGATTGCGCTGAACCGCTCCGCATCCGTTATCACTTCCCCGTCCGCGTGCTTGCGGTTGTTGTACCGGAACGCCTGTTGATCCACATAGCGGAACAGGTGAAACGGCTCAACCGAAACGTAGGTGCCGCCGAGACCACGCTTCAGCAAAGACCAGAAGTTTTCGACCGTGTTTGTGTGCACATTCCCTTCGACGTAGGTCTCAAGGTGCTGAACGATATTGTGAACGTATCGATCATCCATGCGCCAAGCATTGCCGAGCTCATCCGAGTGAATCTGCGATCCAGGTTCCACAGATCGGGCAACTTGGGGCGCAATGCTACTCTTCTTAAGATTTGCGATTACAGCGGCCCGGACGCGCTGCGGTTTGCTTTCGGTTGCGCGCTCCAGAATGCCAAGCACGACCGTCTTGCCAGCGCCGCGTCCAGTCGCTATCTGCAAACGGCGCTTGCGGTTCTTGTGCATGTTGCGCGCTTTGCCGCCGATGAAGGTCTCGTCCACTTCTACTTCGCCGTTCAGCATACCGCCGCTAAGATCATCCTGCATGGCTTTTCGAATCCGGTGCAGCATGAACCACGCCGATTTCTGCGTAACCCGCAAATCGCGCGAGACCTCGTAACTGCTTACGCCGTTCTTGCAGTTGCCGATCATCCACATCGCGCACAGCCACTTGTCCAGGCCGATGGCCGAGTTTTCCATGATCGTTCCGACTTTGGCCGAAAACTGCCGTTTGGCATGTTTCGCCCTGCACTCCCAAAGCCGCCGTGTCGGAATGAAGCTCACGTCCTTGCTCCCGCACTTCGGGCAGGTCACGCCTTTCGGCCAGCGTCTGGCGACGATGTACCTGAGACAATTGTCCGGCTCGGCAAAGAACAGGATCGCTTCCTGAAGGCTCTTGGGTTCTTCGGCTTCTATCATGAGTCAATAGTACCCGAAAATGAAGACTGAGTCAAGTATGTTATTGCCTTTATTTCTTGGCCCGGCTCATCGAGTTACATCGACTCGCCCGAAAGCCAATCCACGTCCTCGGCCGAGCAAGTCAACCGAAGCGAATACACTTTGAGCTACTACTTGCCGGCTGACGCAAAACGGCGAAAAAAGCTGTCCGGCTTCCATGCTGGCGCCTCGGGAGCGTTCGCGACCCGGAGCGCGAGATCTTTCAAGATAGCGTTGAAGTGAGCGGCCCCCGCTAGATCCACCGGCTGCTTCACGTCGTCCGTTACGCCGTGATACCGATTTGTATACCAGTCCTTGAAGATCTGCTCCTCACGCCCGCCGGGAAGGTACCCAAATTTGAAAGCCAGTGCCGGAACGCCATTCTTGATGAAACTGTACTGATCGCTGCGAATAAAGCGGTTCCGGTTGGGCTCCTTATCAGCCTGCACTTTCACGCCGGCCGCCTCCGAAACAGCACGTACATCATCGCCCAGCGTAGACTCATTAATACCTTGTACTTCCAGCCACTTGAGTGGGAAAAGCGGAAGGAACATATCCATATTTAAATCGGCCACAATTCGGCCCTGAACAGTGGGCCGATTCGCGAAGAAAAGCGATCCGAGTTCGCCCTTCTCTTCACCGGTAACTGCCAAGAACAATAACGAGCGATGCGTCTCGGCTTTTTGCTCTTGCAACGCCTTAGCGATCTCAATGAGCGACGCAACTCCCGAAGCATCATCCATCGCACCGTTGTAGATCACGTCTCCATTCACCGGTTTTCCAACGCCGAGGTGATCGAGATGCGCGGAAATCACGACGTACTCGTCCTTCAACTTCGCATCGTGCCCCCAGCGCACTCCCGCTACGTTCTTGGAAGTAATCTTTCGATTCATCGTAGATAGGCTCGCTTTGATCGATGAAGCCAGCGCGAAATGCGGGAGTGCTTGCTGCTCGTGAGCTGCGCGCACGATCTCAGCGAACGTATGTCCCGACCCGGCGAGCAAATCATCCGCTTTGTCCGGGTTCCAATACGCGCCGAACTTCAGCCCGCGTGTGGCAACTAGCGCTCGATCGGCGAGACTCATGTGTGGCTTGCCCCAGGCCGCGGCTGACCGAGGCCACGGAATCTCCATGGTCTTCGGATCCGGAATGGCAATCATGCCCACAGCTCCGGCCGCGCGGAATGCCTTCCAACGCTCTTCGCTCGACGAATAATGCGACCGAAGATTGCCGTTGATTTTGTCAGGGCCGCCGGTCAGGTAAGCGATGACCGCTCCCTTGACAGGTAATCCGTGAAGGTCATCGTGCTGCGCTTCGGGGATGACTAAGCCGTACCCGGCAAATACAAGAGGGGCTTCAATTGATGCGGCGGAATCCGCTGAATAACCGAGCAACGCTTCCGCGGGAACAGGCACGGCGCTCGTGTGACCTTGACGCATGAGCGCGAGACTTGATTGTGAGGCGTCGAGCGATGTTTCCGTAAATTCGACCGGCTGAAAGTAGGCTTTCGGTTCCGGCCGGTTTAAGCCCCGCCTGCTCGAATTGAGATGCGACGTAATCGGCCGCCTTTCGGAACCCCGCTGTGCCCGGCTCGCGTCCTTGGAGCTCATCGCTCGCAAGATACTGGACGTGCTTCCACCATTGCTTTCCCGCAGCTTCCCAGTCGGTCTCAGCAGCGGTGCCCAGAATGCCTATGAGAAAAACCGCAAGGACGGCGCGACCCATGGCTTTATACAGCCGTCTTGGCACGCGAGGCCTTGTATGCGCCGCGCACTTCACGGATCTGCGCAGCATGATTCTCGGCGTGCTCGGCAAAAAGCCGTAAAAGATCTAAAAGGCTCATCGTTCCGCGCCTGAGATGGTGCCCCGTTCGCGAATACGCCTCGGGCGGCAAATCCTGAAGCAGCTGATGGTTATCAGCGCGAAGTTGGCGCATCGTTTCGAGAGCTTGAGACGGTTTCCGCTTATCGTAGTTGGTTCTCTCGGCCCAAGCATTCTGGTCGAATGGCGCCAGCGTCGGATTATCTTCCGCAATCACCTGCCGCAGCCGCACGACATTCGCCGCCTCGGCGTCTGCAAGATGTGCCACAATCTGCCGCACGCTCCACTTGTCGGGGGCCGGCTTGAAATCGAGCTCCGGACCCGCCGCCCCCGTAATCGCAACCGCGACAAGCTCTGCACCGCGCCGGAATCGTTCCAACAGTTCAGGTATTTCGTTCATAGAAGGGTCCTCACTATTATCGTGCGGGACTCTCGAGTATGCGCCGTAACGTTTCCGGTATTTCGAAAACCGCTCGATTCTCGATCCGCGAGATTTTCCGCTTCAGCATCTCCAGCCGGCCGCTCGTCAGTAAGTCGTTTACGGCTCGTTCGATGTCCCGGAAACTTTTCAGCACTACGCCCACACCTTGTTCGCGTATCCACTCCGCGTTGTAGCGCTCCTGGGGAAGCGTCCAGGCGTTCCGTTCCACAATCACCGGCAGGTTCATTTTCAGCGACTCCGAAATACTTCCCGGCCCAGGTTTGCCGATGAAGAAATCAGAAAGGTGCATGTAGTAGGGAATCTCCTTTGTGAAGCTTTCAATCAGGATTTTATTGCGTGTCTTTAACTTGTGAAGGCGCTCTCTCAGCCGCGTATTCCGTCCGCAGATCATGATTAATTGCAGATCAACAGAGGAATTACCAAGCCGTTCGGCAATCGAAAACATTGCGTTCGACCCCTCACTGCCAAACAGAACCAGTCCGGTGGGCAAATACGGATCGAGTCCCAAAGTGACTCGCGCTTCTGTCCGGTCGATCAATTGGCGGTCATAAAACTGCGGCCGCAAAATCATTCCACTTACTTGAAACACTTGCGCGTCTACATGCCCCATGCCTCGCGCCTGGTCGGCGGCGCGCTGAGTGCCGCAAATGAAATACTGCGGCTGCTTTTCGATCCAGAAGTGCGGCGGATAATCGGCCAAATCGGTCAGTATCGTAACCATCGGGACTCCAGGAAGCGCTCTCTGCAAGCTCTGAAACAAGGCTCGATTGAAATTCGGCACGAACGAAACCACCACATCCGGCCGCTGCTGACGCCAGTAGCTTGTTAGCAGCTTCACTTGTGCCCGGTGATAGATGCGGATAACGCCTTGCATTAACGGCAGTAGCTGCGGCGATCCCAACGTCCAGCCTTTCGCCAATAGCAGGTTGTAAATGTTTTCGAGCCGGATTCGTGTGATCTTTCGAAAAATGTCTAGTGGATCAAGCACCTCCTGCAGATTCACCAGCCTGATATTCCAGCCGTAGTCTCCTGACGCGATCACCGCTTCGAGCGCCAGCGCCGCGTTCCGGTGCCCGCCGCCAGCGTTGAAATATACAAAGTCGAGCGTTGGCCTATGTTTCACCGAAGTTTCATAAAGCGCTCACCTCACTGTAACCACTTCGCCCTGATAACAAAGGTATGGGCCTGCTAAGAGGCCAGAATTCTCGTAGACTGGTTGCAGCGGATTTCAGGATGCTTCAGTTTATTGCCACGCGTGATCACAAACTGATGCATAAGGTGAACAACTGGCCTGCTCCCAGGTGGATCCGATTGTGGGCCGTCGTTGCAACTCGCGCAGGCGACGGCTGGGTATGGGGCCTCGCCGGATCTTTTATTTTGTTGTTTGGCGGCCCGAATCGTTTCGCCGCTCTGGCGTCTGCCGGAGTCGCGGCTTTAGCGGCAGCGGGACTCTTTATCTTCACCAAGAAATTCGCCGTTCGGCCGCGCCCGTTCGAAATCGAGCCACACTGCTGGGCGAAGCTCCTCCCCCCAGATCGCTTCTCTTTTCCTTCGGGCCATACGATTACCGCATTTGCGGTTGCCGTTGGACTCAGCGAGTTCTATCCCGCTCTGCTTCCCGCGCTTCTGTTGTGCGCGCTCAGCATAGCGGCGTCTCGCATATTACTCGGAATGCATTTCCTTAGCGACGTGCTTGCGGGCGCAGTCTTAGGAACAGGGCTGGCGTTAACGGTACACCCATTTTTCTTATGAGAAGCGTGCTCGTCAGACTCCTTGTCCTGGGTGCAACGTTGTTTTGGCTCGGCTTCAGCGATACCGGCCGTCCAGGAACGTGGACCGGCTATGTAACCGATACTCACTGCGGGACGAATTGCCAGCGCACTTCAGACATGAGGCCGGACCGCAAGTGCATCGACCTCTGCGTGAAGAAGGGCTCCAAGTACGGCTTGTGGTCGGGCAAGCACGTCTTTTTGCTCAAGCCACAAGACCGCGCAGCTAAGTTCGCCGCCGAAGATGTTGAGGTGAAGGGCGGACTATTCGGCGGCGCGATTCATATTGAATCGATCAAACCCGTCGGCAGTCCCAGTAAACCCTGATTTAGGCCAGCGCGCCCGCTTTTCGCAGGCAGTCCTTCATTCCAGCCATACTGATGCGTGAAGAAGCCTCGGGGCTTCCACCGCCACTCCAGTGAGTCTCGAGACTGACCGCCCAGTGATACCCATCCTTCTTCAAGGCTTCAAACTGTCCCACCCAATTGATCATCCCTTTTCCCACAGGAGCCCAATCGTACGTCCCGTCGGCCTTGCGAATCGTGTCCTTGCAATGGCAATGCCCGATGCGATGTTTCGGCAGTAACGCGTACCCGTTTGGATACGGGATTTCTCCCGCTGCCGCCGCATTTCCCGGGTCCCAGTTCAACATGAAGTGCGCCGAGGGAATCGCCGCCAACACTTTCGCCGCCTCCGCGCCGGTCGCCGTGTTGCAGGACGGCTCGTTCTCTAAAACCACCAGCAGCCCATGCTTGCCCGCCGTCTCGGCAGCTTCTCGCAATTTCGCATTGATCGCCTCTCGATACGGCGCCTGATCATCGAGCCGCCAGTAATCAAAGCAGCGGATACGATCCGTGCCCCACGCCTTCGCGAGCGCGATGGATCGCTCCAATACTTCTCCTTGCTGCTCAAACGTGTAGCTTGCATTGAATTCGTCGTGCTTCGGGCTGAACTTCGAGCGCGGCGCCCCCTTCCAATCCACCTTAAAGAGCGGACTCGCAACGTCGGTCACGCGCAATCCGTAATGATCGAGAATCCGGCGCGCTCTTGTCACCTCGCCTTCATCGAGCGCTACTGAATTCTTGTTCCACAGCTCGCGTATTTCGACCCACTTCAGATCGAAATCCTTCGCTGCTATGCTGCACGCCCGGTCGAAGTCCTGTGTGACCTCATCGGTAATAACAGACAGCCGAAACGGCGAGCTGTCTGCCCACAGCTCCGTACTAAACGCCGCAGCCATCACCGTGCCACCCGCCTGTCTAATAAATTGTCGCCGCTTCATTGTTGGCCTCAACAGAAAGCTATCAAACTCATAACTCGCGATGCTGACGATTGCTAGCAAGCGGAGTGCTAAACCGGAAAGATGCTCTTCTCTTCGCGCCGGAAATTGCTAAACAACGTGGGGCGGACGGTCGCCGCCGCAGCTCTCGCCGGCCCACCCCTCGGAGCTCGCGAGGATTCCCCGGTTCCCGCATCGCTCCGAAAGTTGAAAATCATTGTGGCAGGCGGACACCCGGGCGATCCCGAATATGGGTGCGGCGGCACCATCGCTCGATACACCGATCTGGGCCACGATGTCGTCTTGCTGTATCTGAATCGAGGCGGCGCGGGATCGCCGAAGTTGCCTGCTGGCGAGCTTGCCGCCTTGCGTTCATCTGAAGCCGCGAAAGCCTGCGAAATCTTGAGAGCCCGGCCCGCGTTCGCAGGCCAAATCGATGGGCAGGCAATCGTCGATCAAGCTCATTACCAGGAATTTCGAAAACTCCTTGAAGCCGAGCGGCCCGATGTCGTAATCACGCAGTGGCCCATTGATAACCATCCCGATCACCGTGCCACCTCAATGCTCGTCTATGATGCCTGGCTGCATATGGGAAAGAAATTCGCCTTCTACTACTACGAGGTCTCGGACGGCGAGGACACCCAGATGTTTTCGCCTAAGCACTATGTCGACATCACGGCAGTCGAAGCTCGCAAGCGCGCAGCATGCTTTGCACACGCCTCTCAAACACCGGACAGATATTACGCTCTTGAAACGGAGATCGCCCGCTTCCGTGGAATAGAGAGCGGTTACCGGCAAGCAGAGGCTTTTATTCATCAAACGCAGAGCCCGCATGGCTTCCTTCCGGATGAATGATGCATGTCTATGCGAGACAGTAAGACAATGCAGCAACAAACAGACTTCCCTCTGCCCTCCGATTTGCCCCAGCCTGTCGACGACGGAGCGGCGGATCATCTTGTGGGAATGGCGATGCCCTCAGTCTCTCTTCCCTCGACAGCGGGGAGCCTGGTGAACCTCGCGAAGCTGACCGCACCGAGAACCGTTCTCTACTGCTATCCGATGACGGGAGTGCCGGGAAAGGCTCTGCCCAAAGGATGGAATGAGATTCCCGGAGCGCGCGGCTGCACTCCCCAGGCGTGCAGCTTCCGGGATCACCATCGCGAGCTATTGGAGCTAAATGCCGAGGTATTCGGGCTCAGTACCCAAACGTCCGAATATCAACGCGAGGCCGTCACCCGGCTGCATCTTCCTTTCGAGATGCTGAGCGATGCCGATTTTCAATTGTGCAACGCATTGCGCCTGCCGGCCTTCGAAGTAAATGGCGCCCGCCTTCTGAAGCGCCTGACAATGATCATTCGTGAAGCGCGGATAGAGCACGTCTTCTACCCCGTGTTCCCGCCGGACCAGAGCGCCAACCAAGTCATAGATTGGTTGAAGCGCACCCCATCCTGAAGTGATGCGCCATCAGCGTCGTCACGCGAATGCTGCTTACGTGTGGTGAGCAGCTTCCTTAAGAAGTGATCGAATCTCGCTCTCGAACCCGTCCTTGTCCACTACACCCACATGCGAGTCGGCAATTTTTCCGTTACGATCGATCAGCAACGTCATCGGCATGGAAGTGAGATCGTATCGCTTCGCCAAATCATCATTCCCAATCACGACGGGGTAGTTGATCCCTTTCTGCTGGAGAAATGGCTGCACGACTTTCCAACCGCCATCGTCCATCGAAACACCGACAACTGCGAGCCCTTGGCCTTTATATTTCTTATCGAACTCCACATACCAGGGAATTTCAACTTTGCATCCTCCGCACCACGTGGCCCAGAAATCCAAAAGGACCACTTTTCCCTTGAAATCCGACAATCGGAGAGGCGCCCCTTTGGAATCCGTAAGAGCAAAATCCGGCGCTGGTTTGCGCGAATTGGCGGCCGTGATCGCCGCATGTACTCCCGCGAGCGATCCAAGGCATGCGAGTGTGAGCGCCATTCTCGACAGCACAGCGGTTACCGTCATGGATCAGGCATTCTCCTTTGGGCTGCAATTCTCAGCCGGTTCTAATAAATAGTAGACGAATGCAAGAAATCCGCACGGCGCTGATGGTGTGCCTGGTCGTGGGCCTGCCTGCATCACTTGCATGCGCGCAGGTCCCACTGAACCAACGCGTTCTGGTCGTCTACAACGCTAATGAGCGCGACTCAAAAGATGTCGCCTCCTACTACATGGCTAAGCGCGCCATCCCACCCGCCAACAAATGCAGGATCGCCGTCTCCTCGGCCGATCAGATCAAGCAAGACGAGTTCGACTCGAGCGTGAGGCGTCCCGTCCGAAAATGCCTTGATCAGCTCGGCAAAGACAACATTCTGTACATTGTTTTTTCTTACAAAACCCCCTGGCTGCTTGAAGTCGGCCCGCAGACTTATGCGCTCGATCAGTTCGTCGCTGACATATGGGACGAGTTTCTTCCCGAGCGCCCCGCCAATATGGGTGAAGCCCAGCCTTACTTCGGCGCGGCCCAAAGCGAAGGCGATGTGTATCAGCCCTTTGTTTCGTTAGCTGACTACCGCCAACAGCCGGGCGCGCGCCGCATCTATTCCGTGTGGCGGCTGGATGCGGCAACACCTACCGTTGCAAAAGCTCTGGTGGATAAAGCGCTGTTTGCCGAAGCTCACGGACTCTCCGGAAACGCCTGTTTCGATTGCCGCACCGATCCTCTTAACTCAGTGGCCGACTTTGGTTATGGAGCAGGCGATTGGGACATTCATCAAGCTGCGGAAATGGCGCGTCGGGCGGGATTTCCCGTCATCGAGGACGCGCATGCAGAAGAGTTCGGAACCGCTCCGGCGCCGCTGCGCTGCGATCATGCTGCACTTTACGCGGGTTGGTACACTCTCAATCACTATAACGATGCGTTTACCTGGAATCCGGGCGCAATCGGCATCCACCTAGACAGTGCCTCCGCCACGAATCCCAGAGGCGGCGCGAATTGGGCGGCGAACGCCATAGCTCGCGGAATCACGATCACCGCGGGCGCGATCACCGAGCCCTATCTCGATAATCTGCCGCATCCCGACCAGGCGCTCTGGTATCTGTTCCACGGCGCGAATGCCGCTGACGCGCTTCTGCGCAGCGAGCGCCTCCTTAAGTGGAGAATCATCAATATCGGAGATCCTTTGTATCGGCCGTTTTCGGAAACCAGCGATCTTGCCGCCCGCGTGACGCCTCCCATCCTATTCGCGCTTCTCCCAAAAATCACTCTCGCCGACAGCACTTCTGCCGCGGTCATCGCGTTGAGCAAGCCCGCTTCCGCTTCCTTGACCTTCTCAGTGAAAAGCGAACGCCCGGATTTAGTGAACGTGCCACAAAACATCACAGTCCAGGCAGGAGCGAATGGCATAAAATTCCCCATCCACACGCTTCGCGTTTCTGCGAATGAAAGCACGGTCCGCCTCCAAGTCACTGGGCATGATCTGCAAATATCCAACACGCTCGTGCTGGTTCCCCTCTTGGCATCACTAAACATCAGCCCAGATAGGGTCAAGGGAGGTTCATCCGCGCTCGCTACGGTATTCTTTCGACGAACCGTATCAGACGAGGACGCGACCGTGACTTTGAAGTCCGGCAACCCGGCGCTCGCGAGCATCCCCTCACAAATTGCAGTTCTGAAGGGACAAAGCAAGGCCAGCTTTCCTATCGCCACTCACCCGGTTGTCGCCCAAACGTCCATCGCGATTTCCGCCGCGTTCGACGGAATGGTTCAGAATCGAACGCTTATCATCGTGCCGTGAGTCAAATTTTCTTCCCGCTTCAGCGAGAATAGCTGTATGCCTACTGATCAACCATTTCTCACCGACGTACAGCAGCTCCGCACTCAAGCGCGCAAGTGCCTTCAAGACGGACCCGTCACTCCGACCTACCAAGGCGACGTAAAGCAGACCATCGACATCCTCCAAACCGTGCTCGCAACCGAGATCGTGTGCGTGCTGCGTTATACCCAAAACGCTATCGCCGCCACCGGTATTTCAAGCGAGGGCGTGAAGGAAGAATTCGAAGAACATGCCAGCGAAGAGCAACAACACATGAAGTCGGTCGCCGAGCGTATCAACCAGCTTGGCGGCACTCCCAACTTCAGTCCGGAAGGGCTGGCCATGCGCTCCGCATCACAATATGCCGAAGGAAATCTCGTTGAAATGATCAAAGAGAACCTGGTCGCCGAGCGCATTGCCTGCGATCACTACCGCGAGCTGATCCGTTACTTCGCCGACAAAGACCCGACCACCCGCGTGATGATGGAAGGCATCCTGACGAATGAAGAGGAGCACGCGAACGACATGGCGGATCTCTTGGTCGCCCACGAGGGTAAGCCGATGCTCCCGGGTAAATCAGCCAGTTCCAAGGCCTAGCTGATCTGCAGGATCAGCTCCCTGGTCACTGACGTCGTAACGCCAAATACCAGATGTGCGGCTAGCGCGCTCGCATGCGACGACCACGGAGCGTTTGCAGCCGATTGCGACAACCCAAACGCCGGCACGGCAATCTCGTCAGCGGTCAGCCATACGGCGGCGCCGAACGCCGTCCCCGCGCCTATGTGCGCCAGCGGCACAGTTTCTGCTAATACTCCGTAGCACGCGCCCAGAACCGTACCGAAGGTGTAGTGAACCGCCGGGCCAGCCCATTTTTTCTCGTCTTGCGTCAGCTCATGATGAAGCAAGTTCCGTGAAATCGCGGCGGCGGTTCTAACGGTCGCATCGTCGCCTTGGCGGCTCGGCTGTTGCTCGTGCTGCTGCTTCGATCGAGCTTCAGAGGCCGCACTCAGAAGCGCTTGAAACTGATTCATCGCGAACGAAGCAACAAATCCACCTACAGCCCCCGCGGCAGCGCTTTTCCATAGGGCTTTTGGACCTGAACGGATCTTAGACACCTTTTACACTCCCTTTATTCTTCTGCCACGATTCCCGCGACAGGCGGTAGAGTACCTGCCGCCGGAACGGATGCCCGGCCGGCAGCCTCGGATTGTCGAAGTCATTGGAGACGTCATGCGTCATTCCAATCTTTTCCATAACGCGCACAGAGCGACGGTTCGCCGGTACAGTGTACGAAACCAAGCCATCCAACCCCAAATCTTCAAACGCGTGGCGCACCACTTCACGAGCTCCTTCCGTCGCTAGCCCGTTGCCCCAGTAGTCCGCAGCCAGTCGCCAGCCGATTTCAACGGCCGGCATAAATGGCGCCTCGAAAGCTGGCACAGCAATGCCTATGAATCCTGCAAACGCTTGACTCGCTCGCAGCTCAGCCGCATACAGCCCAAAGCCGAATTTGGAAAAATGCGCCTCAATCCGATCGGCCAGCCCGTCGCTTTCCTCTCGGGAGAGGAGGCCGGGCATATACTCCATCACTCTGGCATCTGCATTCAGCTCTGCGAAACGAGCCCGGTCCGGCTCGCGCCACTCTCGCAGAATCAGCCTTTCTGTGAACAAGCGCAGAGCCATTCTACGTCGCCCTTTGTCATTTTCTGATACGCTGTGCCTTCCGTTATGATGGACCGCGTCCTGCTGTTTGTGGCTTACGCCTATCTGCTCCGGGTTCCTTTTGGAATCTGGCTGGTTTTGACGCTATTGCCCATCTTCGCCCTGCGCACAGGGTCAGGCTTCGCACCTCTGCTACGAGGCGTTTTCGACCTCTCGTATGCCACGCCTCCCGAAGTTGGATTCGCCTTTTGCTTCGCCGTGCTTTCAGCGTGCATGCTTGCCGCCAGCCTGGTGATCACGTCGCGGTTAATTCTCCTCGATAGCCACGAGCGCAGCGGCGTCCCGCAGATTCCTCAGAGACCCGCGCTTGAAGTCACGGTCCGAGTTATGGCGCTGCTCATGGTTCTTTCGCTCACTGCCGGTATGGTCATGCAGACCGCGCCATTTAGCTCGTGGAAACCCATTCTGCTGGGCATCATTATCGGCGCCATTCTTTTCTACATGATCATGGTCGGTTATCACCCCCTCGTCTTGAGCTTCGCCGATCGTAACGCGCTGCCTCGAGGACTCCCGGCCAAAGCCGAAGCACAAGTACTGTTCATCTCTCTCATCGCAAAGCCTTTTCTTCTCCTGAGTTCGCGGCTCGCCCGCGCCAGTCCGCAGGGCTTTCTAGTCAACGGAACCCAAGATCTCAAACCACGCCACAAGTACGCGGTGGTGCAGGTCGTATTTTCACTCCTGCTCTACAGTCTCCTGTTTTTCTTGGGCCCAAGCCAGCCCACTATCCCGCTAGTGCTGATCGTAATTATGATGCTGTGCTGGATCTTTTCCGCGCTGACATTCTTTTTTGATAGGTTCCGAATCCCGCTGCTCGGACTGATTATTCTCTACACCACTCTAATGTCGTTTTTGCCTATGACGGACAGCTTTTATCCGTCTATCGAAAAGCCGGCTCAAAGCGGCGCGCCGCTGGGTCCAGCCGACGTGTTGCGTCTCCATGCCGGTAAGCCGGTCATCGTTGTGGCAGCCGCAGGCGGCGGGATTCAAGCCGCGGCGTGGACCGCTCGCGTGCTGTCGGGCCTTCACCAGGATCTGCAGGATCGCGACTTTGATCAATCGGTAGCGCTGCTGAGCGGTGTATCGGGCGGCTCTGTCGGAATCATGTACTACGCCGACGCGTACCAGCCGGATGGACGCCTGCCCGCCATCCCTGCCACGGAGCGGCCAGAGAACCGATTGGACTACTACGGTCCCGTCGCTGCGGCAGAGGCTTCGAGTCTCGAAGCCGTGAGCTACGGTCTCACGTATCCCGACCTCGTCTGGACTTTCGTTCCCTTTCTTAAAGGTATTTGGCTGAAGCCCTTCTATCTCGTCAATGGTCCGAATCTCTTCAAGCATCGCGGCACGCTTCTCGAAAGGGCTTGGAAGCGCACCGAGGGGTTAAAGACCGCCACGCTCGCCGGCTGGACTTCCGATACCAGAGCCGGCCGCCGCCCTGCCGTGGTCTTCAATGCGACCCTGGTCGAAACCGGTGAGCGTCTCACTCTGAGCACTACGAGTCTCGACAACTCCGCCAACGCGGCGGATCACCCGCCTGGTTGCCGTTACTTTCAAGAGCTGTATCCGAGTGCCGATCTTCCCATCGTCACCGCAGCTCGCCTCTCCGCCACTTTCCCCTATGTTTCGCCCGCATCCCGCATTTGGCGCGGTGGAATTTTTACGAAGGACTATCACGTCGTCGATGGCGGATATTACGACAACTACGGAACCGCTACACTCCTCGACTGGCTGGATCGCGGCCTCCTGGCCGCCGGACCGAAACCCAGCAAAATTTTGATCCTGGCGATCCGAAGCTTTCCCGAGACCGCTGGAGCGCCCCCGCCCGGCAGTAGAGGATTTCTGTTTGAACTCACCAATCCCTTATCAACTCTGTACAATGTTCGCGGTGCTGGCCAGCTATCGCGCGCTGCCACCGATTTGCAATTTGTCGAGCGATACACGGGATACGGCGTTCCTGTTACTTCAGTCGTATTTGGGTACGCGGTTACCGAGAATGGCAGGCCAGTTGAAGAGCCTCTCTCCTGGCACTTGACGCCGCTCGATAAAAAGAGGCTACACGACGCCTGGAATCTAGCCGCGGTCCAGCAAGCGCGCCAAACGGTTCGACAGTTCCTATCTCAGTAAACGCGCCGTTTGCGCGTTCGCGGCCGCGCCCTCGGCTTTCAGATACTTATCGAACCACTCGACCGTGCGGCGGATGGAGTCGATCTGGTTCTCACGTTTTGCGAAGCCATGTCCCTCGTTCGGATAGTAGTGAACGTCCACCACGCGGCCCTCTTTCTTCAGAATCTCGACCACCTGCTGTGCCTCTTCCTTCGGCACCCGCGGGTCGTTATCCCCCTGGAGCACGAGCAATGGTGCTTTCGCGTTACGAATGTAGGTGATCGGCGAGTCGGCTGCATAGATCTTCCTGTTCTCGTTAGGATCTCCCAAAAGCGCCTTCAGATATTCATTCAGAGACGGATCGGAGCTCTTGAGCATGCTCGACCAGTCAATGATCCCGTACATCTCGACCGCCGCCGCCCAGATATCAGGTGTCTTGCCGATCGCCATCAATGTCATGAAGCCGCCGTAAGATCCGCCCGTGATGCCGATCTTTTTAGGATCGACGTAGCCGGTGGCTTTTAGAAAGTCCACTCCCGCAATCTCATCTTTCAGATCGCCTCCACCCAAATCCTGAAAGTTTGCTTTTTGAAATTCGAGCCCATAGCCGGTCGATCCGCGCGGGTTCGGAGCGATACAGATGTAGCCCCGCGACACGAGCGCCTGCACCTCGGGGCTCCAATAATCCACGTGTTGACCGGTCGGTCCGCCATGCGGAATGACCAGTGCGGGATTGGTTCCGTCACGCTTCACATTGAAAGGAACCCAGAGCAGTGCTGTAATGATCTTCCCGTCGAAGCTCTTGTAGTGCACGATCTGAGCCTTCGGCAACGGGATCGCGCGCAAGCTCGCAATTGTCGAGAACGTCAGCTGGTCCGCGTGATGCGCACCAATGTTGTAGATCCACAGGTCTCCCGGCTGATTCGAAGCTTCGTGCGACACGATCAGCCGGTCGCCTTGCGGCGAAAACTCAGTCGGATTGCCCGTCACAGTATTCAGCCCCTGTGCCAGATCGAGCTTCTGCGCCTGCTTGCTCGACCGGTCTGCCAGATACGCATCTGTCAACCCGTCCGCATTGATTACGTATGTGTACCTCTGTCCGTCCGGTGAAAAAGTGCCTGGGAACGCTTCCCATTTCAGGTCCGTCACCCAGTCAATCTTCTTTGTGTCCACATCCAGCAGGCCGATGTTCATATAGCCGCCCTTTGCATCTGAGGCCAGCAGCAGCGTATGGCCGTCCGGCGAAAGGGAACTGGCCAAATAGCGAACTGTTCCTTTATGCGGAGTAAGATTTGTCGACGTTCGGGCCGCTACGTCAATCTGGTACACATCGCTGTCAGTGAAGGGGGGATTCACGCGATTCGCATAAAGCGTCTTATCGTCTTTACTCCAGGCGACCACGTTCCACGAGTAGCCGGGTTGCCGCTCGTTCGTTAGCTTTTGGACTTTTCGGGTGTTCCAATCGAGCACAGCGATGTCATATTGCGTGCCATCCTTCGGCTTGTAGTTGAAGGCGATCGCTTTACCGTCGTGCGACCAGTGCGGGTCCTGTTCACGAATTGCGGGCGTGTTGGTCAAGTTGACCGGCTCGCCTCCCGCGCTCGGTATCGCGTAAAGATCGTAGAGCTCGTTTCCGGCGTGATCCTGTTGATACACGATCCAATTGCCGTCAGGTGACCAGACAGCATTTGATTGGACGTCATCGGATTGCGTGAGCTGAATCGGCCAGCCTCCCGCAGCGCTCACTTCCCACAGATTCAATCGCCCCGAGATGTCGCTCGTGAATACGATCTGCTTTCCGTCCGGAGACCAGGCAGGACCCAATACGCTTCGCGTATAGAACAGGTCATCGATCGGCGCAGGTCGTGCCGCAGGATTGGATGCGGAGACCACTGAATGCGGGTCGGTCAGCGCACGATCATCCGGCCCGCTCGATTCCATCAAACCTGCGCATATACAGCACGACGCCGCCAATGACATCAGCAATACCCGCTTCATTTGCATGCTTAGCTCCCCTTCGACTTCTCTCAGCTCCACCGCGCTAGTGGGCTTTATAGACGATCATTTCCCGCGTTGCTATAAAACTCCACCGGCCATTTTTCTTCTGCACAAGTTCAAAGCCTCTGCCTTCAATCGGTGCTAGCTCGTTTCCGTTAGCATCTCTGGCGCCCGTCACAGTCCATGCGCCGTCTACGGTTGCCAGTTCGGGCGTAATGAAACGAATCTGTTCAACCTTCGCTCGCTGTTGAGGCTGGCTTGCACCCTGTCCGGCCATCTGGCGAAAGAACTCCTGAATCTGAGCTCTGCCTTTAAGCAGCTGGCCATCGACACTCACGTAGTCGGCATCCTCGCTCCAAAGCTCTCGAAAGATAGTCAGATCTCCCTTGTTCATGCGGTTGATCGCCTCAGCCACTAGCTTTCGTATCGTCCGTTCATCTTCTTGGGCGTTCGGTGTGCCTCGGAGCGCTGCCACGCACACTGCTAATACGATGATTGTGAAATAAAGTCGATTCAGCATGGCTCAACCTAGCGCGTCGGCTCCAGCTTTCTTCCTGAGCGCTCAAAATACTCTTCGATTTCTTCCAGGGTCTTACCCTTCGTTTCCGGGAGGAAAAACACGGCCGTAATAAAGTAAATCACTGTGAACCCGGCGAATAGGAAGAACATCGTCGAGTATCCGTAATCACTGACCACCGGCAAGAAAATTGCCGCAAGCGTAGTCGAAACGACTTGGTTGATCACCAGCGCAATACTCATCCCATTCGACCGGATCCGCGTGGGCATCAACTCAGAAAGCGCCAGCCACACGCATACGCCCGGGCCAATCGCGTAGAAGGCCATGAACGTATACAGCCCGATCGCGATCACCCAACCGTTTTTCGTGCCTGGAACGGGACTGATCAGGGCCTTATCAATCTTGAGAGGCGCCGTGCGCGCGGCATCCAGGTTTGCAAATGGATTCTTAAAAAACGCTTCAATTTTATTTGCAGGCACGCAGCTTGCGCGCGTAATCTGGACGGCCGGCGCAGCTGGATCATCGGAACGCACCACGTTCGTCGCCGCCGTGAAATCTCCATACGAGTAGATGATCGTAAGAGCGGCGCGGTCCGCCTGAATGGCTGGGGCCAGTCCCTAAGAGCCGCTTTGCTTCTGCCTCATCGAACTTCAGCGTGGCAGTCTGGTCCGGCGTAACGATTGATTGCACCGCATCACGCGCATCCACGTGCAGCCGTTCAGTGTGGCGGAAGAGCACGCCGACAGTAATCAGCGAAACAATAATACCCGCCGTGCCGAGCGTTAGCAGAAACTTCCGGCCTCTGCGATCGACCAGAAGCACGCCGCCGATCGTCATGAGAAAATTGATCGCCGTGAAGATCACGTAACCCCAGTGCGCCGCGACATCGGACAATCCGCTCTGCAAGAGAATATTGGTGTTATAACCGATCAGAGAATTAATTCCCGTAGCCGTGTTGCAGAACAAGATGATGCAGGCGAGCACGAACGGTACTACATATTTCCGGCGCAAGAGAGAGTCCTTCACTTTTTCGCCTAACGCCTTGGTCTTTTCGAGCCGCGCAGTCTCTTCCATCTCCTGCAATTCGGCGTCGGCCTGTTCCACGCTGCGAGAGCGGAGAAGTGCGTTATAAGCGGCCTGCTTCCTGCCGCGCCGAAACAACCAGCGTGGAGATTCCGAAACCAGAAAACTGCCGATCACGAAGAGAATGCCGGGTGGAAGCGAAACCCAGAAGATCCGGCGCCAGGCTTGATCCTTGAAAGCGAATACCGTAGCGGCATTCGCGACTCTCGTCACTTCCGCAACCCGGTAACTGAAATAGATCCCGATCAGCGCGGCCGCAACGATCCCTAGCGTGAGCAGCCACTGAAAGATGCCGGTTCCCTTGCCGCGGCTTGCGGCCGCGAGGCACTCCGCGAGATACAGCGGAACCACCACGCCGATCAACCCGCCGCTCACGCCTTGCAGCAGCCTGCCGAAAAACAGTGGCCCGTAGCCATGCGAGAGAGCAATCATCGGGATGCTCACGACAAACGTTATGCCGCTGAGCACCATCAGAGGCTTGCGTCCCATCCAATCGGACAGAATCCCGGCAAAAAGAGTCGAGATGACGCTGCCCAGCAGCACCGCCGCAACAATGATGGAAAGCTGTCCTGCATTCAGGCCGGACGTCGCCTCTAAGTAAGGTAGAGCGCCGCCGATGATCCCAACATCGACCCCATACAGCAAGCCGCCCAGTCCCGCCACAAGCAGAAGAAAGCGGTTATACGCAGTTCCTTTGGAAAACATGCAGCGGCTCCAATATTACCGCTTGTACCCGAACTTCTGTAGGAGCTCGACACGCGCCTGCGCGTGTGACTCCGTCTCGACCCCCTTCGGAGAGCTGCCGTCGATGACTCCGAGAACTCCGCGGCCTTGCTCTGTCTCGACAACAATCACCTCGACCGGATTCGCCGTCGCGCAGTAGATGTTCACCACTTCCGAAACTGCCTGAATCCGCCCGAGGACATTGATCGGAAATCCCTTTCGAAGAGCGATGACGAATACATGGCCGGCCGCAATCGCACTCGCATTCTGAATCGCATTTTGCTTCAGCTCGTCGTTATTTCCATCGAAGCGCGTCAGGCAATCGCCCGAAGCTTCATTGAACGCGATGCCGAATTCGAGATGCGGAGACGTGTTCACCATCGCCTCGTAGAGGTCTTCGACGGTTTTGATGAAATGGCTCTGGCCGACGATGATGATTGCCGTTCTCGGGTACTGCGAGACGAATGGCTTTCAGCTCCATGCTGCTCACTATAGCCTCCTATAATTGCGATAGTGCCGAAGCGCTTCAGTGATTCCAGCCTGCTGGAACACATTGAGAAGCTGCCTCATAGCCGTATTCAAGTACACGTTGTTCTGGGACATAAATCTTCAATGTAAAGGTCGCTTCGACTTATTGGCAGGAGCGCACGAGCAGTCTGCATTTCAGGAGTGTTGATTTCGTATGGATCTTCGGTTGGTAGTTTTTTTTGTTTTGATTGTGGAAGATTGTTGTTGTTGTTTAATATACATGTTATGGTTTGGAGAGAATAGATGAATAGTGGTTTATGTTGCTTATTTGGGTATGTCAGAGGATATTTTGGAGATAATTATTTGTGAAATGAATTGGAAAGAAGGTTTAAGTAGGATTGTGTGGGTTGGAGGTTTGTTAGGATAGGTAGTTGGTTTGGTTATTTGTGTTTTGAATTTTGATTAGATTAGTTTAAGTTTTGAATTGATTATAGGTGGTTTTATTTAAGAGTTTAATATGTAGAAGTAGATGAGTTGAAGAAAATAGTTTTAATTAATAGATAAGATAAGTGATGGAAATGGAAAGTTGATAGGTGAGAAATGTAAGAGGTGATTTAAGAGAAATAGTGGATGTTTATATAAAAAGAGTAAGTATGTATAGAGGTAAATAGAGTTTATAAAGAGAGGATTAAGTAGTTTAGTGGTAATTGGGTTTTAAAGATTTTTGAAGAGATTTTAGTTGATAAGGTTGTTGGATAATAGATTATTATTTTTTTTGTATTATTTGAGGTGTTAGGGTTAGTAGTGTTATTTTTTGTTTCTTAGGTTTGTTAAGTGGATTGTAGGTGGATTTTATGTATTGGTTTAATTTAGGAGTTTATTTATTATGTAGATGATTGTTGTTTAGTGTTAGAATTGTAAAAGTGTTGTATAGATGAATTATATTTATTTGAGTTTTTAAAAGATAGGAAATGTTTTTAGAAGAGCGATGACGAAGACATGGCCGGCCGCAATCGCACTCGCATTCTGAATCGCATTTTGCTTCAGCTCGTCGTTATTTCCATCGAAGCGCGTCAGGCAATCGCCCGAAGCTTCATTGAACGCGATGCCGAATTCGAGATGCGGAGACGTGTTCACCATCGCCTCGTAGAGGTCTTCGACGGTTTTGATGAAATGGCTCTGGCCGACGATGATGATTGCCGTTTTCAGGTACTGCGAGACGAATGGCTTTCAGCTCCATGCTGCTCACTATAGCCTCCTATAATTGCGATAGTGCCGAAGCGCTTCAGTGATTCCAGCCTGCTGGAACACATTGCGAAGCTGCCTCATAGCCGCGCCACTTACAAGCAATTGGTTCGTGAGCTTGGGTTGCACGGCGAGGAGCGTGAATCGCTCGAACAAGCGCTAGATCGATTGGCTGATAAAGGCGCGATCATCGAGTTGCGCTCCGGACACTACGCGGCCCTAAGCGGAACCCGCGACTATGTTGCCGGAAGGCTTTCGATTCATCGCGACGGGTTTGGCTTTCTGATTCCCGAGGAGCGAGGCGCCGAGGCTAAGGCAGACATCTTCCTGCCTCCCCACGAAGCCGCAAAAGGAATGAGCGGGGACCGCGCGCTCGTGCACGTGACGCGCATGGATGAGAGAGGCCGTCGAGAAGGCGAAATTGTTCGCATTTTGCGGCGTGCACACGTCACGATGGTCGGAGAGTTCCGCATCCGAAAGCGCGGCAACTATGTCATTCCCTCTGATGACCGTATTCAGCAATGGATCAAGATTCCTGGAGGCCTGGAATTGCCGCCGCCACGAACCTCGCCCGACCGTGTCGGCACAACACCGCGAGCAGTCTCATCCGTTGAAGATCTCGACGGCATGATCGTGAATCTCGAGCTTCTCGAATTTCCTCAACACGGACAGGAAGCCGTAGGCCGGATCATCGAAGTACTTGGGCACGCGGATGACTTCGGAGTAGACGTCGAAATCATCATTCGCAAGCACCATTTGCCACACGAGTTTCCGCCACAAGTAATCGAACAAGCGCGGGGTATTTCTCACTCAATCGAGCCGGCCGAGCTCGCGCGCCGCCAGGATTTCCGCAAGGTCGATATCGTAACCATCGATGGCGAAACGGCGCGCGATTTTGACGACGCAGTCTGGGTAGAGAGACTGTCAAATAGCCATTTCGCCCTGCAGGTCCATATCGCTGACGTAAGCCATTACGTCAGGCCCGGAACACCCATTGACACGGAGGCCCTGCTGCGCGGAACCAGTGTTTACTTCCCCGACCGGGCCGTGCCCATGCTGCCGGTTGAGCTCTCGACTGATGTCTGCTCCCTGCGGCCGCACGAAGACCGGCTCGTCCTGTCAGTTCTCCTCGAGATCGACCGCCAGGGCGACATCCTGGCACAAGAGTTCGTTCGCGGTGTGATCCGCAGTGCCGAGCGCATGACCTATACCAACGTGTTTCGAGTGCTCGAAGGCGATGCCGGCCTGCGTGAGCGCTATCACAAGCTGGCCGACCGCTTTGAGCTCATGCGGGAGCTGGCGCTGATTCTGAATCGCAAGCGAACCAAACGCGGCTCCATCGATTTCGATATGCCGGAGACGAATATCGAGCTCGATATGTCCGGCCAGATGATAGGCGTTACGCGAGCGGACCGGAATATCGCGCATCGCATCATCGAGGAGTTTATGCTCGCCGCGAACGAAGCGGTTGCCGCGCATCTGCAGGCCGCCGGTATCGCAAGCCTCTATCGCATTCACGAAAGGCCCGAGCCCAAGCGGGTCATGGAGTTCGAACAGATCGCTGCCCATTTCGGCTATTCCCTCGGAATCGGCGCTATTCCCGTCAACCGGTTTCCGGTCGTCGAGCGGGGCCGCGACGGCCGCAAGGCCCGCAAGGATATCGTGCTCGCGCGCAATGATCTCCAGATTTCCTCCCGCAACTACCAGCGCCTGATCGCCAAGATCGCCGGAAAGCCTGAAGAGAGGATTTTGAGTTATCTCATGCTGCGCTCGCTCAAACAAGCGCGTTACAGCAACCTCAACGAGGGGCACTTCGCCTTAGCCGCCTCCGCCTACACGCATTTCACATCGCCCATCCGCCGCTATCCGGATCTCGTCGTGCATCGCATCCTGGCCCGCTATCTTGACGGGGCCGCGCCGGTTCTCGACGATTCCGGCCTCCGCGAGCTGGGGAACGATACCTCTTTTACGGAGCGCCGCGCAGCCGAAGCCGAGCGCGAGCTGATCGAGTGGAAGAAAGTAAAGTTTATGGAGGAGCGTGTCGGCGATGAGTTCGACGCCTTGATCATCAGCACGACGAAATTCGGCTTCTTCGTCGAGCTTACGGAGCTGTTTGTCGAAGGCCTTGTTCCCATCGAAATTCTGCCCGGGGATCGCTTCCTTTATCACGAGAATGGCCGAAGAATTATCGGTGAGCGCAGCCGCAAAACCTATTCGATCGGCGACCGGCTCCGCGTGCGGCTCGACCGTGCCGACAGCGTCGAGCACAAGCTTCAATTCGCGGTCTTAGATGAGAGCGCCCGCGCCGGCAAACGAAAACGATCCAGGTAAGCCGAGGCGTTACTCGAGTACCCGTACGAATTCAGCCACGATCTCATACTTTTCTTCGTCCACATCCAGGTCCCAGGACGGGTATGCTGGATTCAAGCTCTCGAGCCGTATGCGTGTCTGCCGGAAACCGTCCTCGGTAACAACCTTCTCGCTCTTATAGCGCTTCACCGTGTACTGATCGTCATTCGTCAGCGCGGAGTTGCGTACCAACACGAGCTTTCCGTTGCGAGACCCCACAATGCCTCGCCGAAACACACACAAGCTCCCATTCGGAATCCTCGGCTCCATCGAATGCCCCCGGATTTCGGCGACAAACATGTCCTCGTCGAGCCTGAAATCTGGCGGCATTTCGATCCATTCTTTCTCGAGAATGTCTGCAGGATTCGTGAGAAATGGCCCCGCGGCTGCAGCTAGCGAAAAGCGGGGAAGATGTGTCTTAAAGCGCAATACGCGGGAGCTGACGTGCTCCCGGTAGAGCTCTGAAAGCGTCTTATCGAAATCCCGGACAGTGATCGCCTCGCGATCCGTGACACGGAGGGACAGCGAAGCAGTATTCTCCAGAAAATCAAGCACCCCTGCTGCGCCTCGCTCGCGGGCCTGCGACATCAAATCGTCCTCGAGCTCTTCGAGCACCTCGGCATCCTCCGCGCTCGCCACCGTGCTCCAATCTCGCCGTAATCGCACGTGCAAACTGTCGGTTGCCGGATCGAGCAGCAGCACGCCAATCGTTTCCGGGCTGTGACCCGGCAAATCTGCCAATAGCAGCGAGTACAAGGCCCGCTTCGGTTGGTAGTCGCCGAAGCTGATCACGCGGGCCGACATGCTAATCCTTTACTCAGCTTATCGTTTCACGCCTCTTAGCGGAATAGGCCGCCATCACGCGTACCGGCTACGGTGTCGCTGCGTAATATCCCTTGCGCGCGCGTACCCGTACGTTGGCGAGATCCACCACCACCTTCACATTCCGGTAGGCCTTGGCCGACTCGCTATCCGAAACGTATCGAATGATGTACTGCGTCGTGACTTCTCCAACAATGTCTGCAACCGCCCGGTACATTTTGTTGTCGACTGCCGATTTGTACGCGCCTGTGCCCACCGTCAGGGCATAGTTGCCGTCGTCAGAAGGTTTCGAGAGATACCCGTCAGTGTCTTTATAGACATCTCCCAGCGGATACACCACCCGCCCGCCCGTTTCAGTCGCTAGGCGAACCAAGTTGTCGTCGCTTGCGTTTGTAAATCCGAACGCCTCGGTGCTGATGCAGTAAATGGTCACCAGGTTCCGCTGCGCCAGCTCGATCACCTGGCCGAGCGAGTGCTTGCTCGCGTTGTCGTGGCCATCGCCAATAATTACAATCACGCGCCTCGGCTCAATGGGCTCCCCTGTAATGACTTTTCGGCTTGTGCAGGCCAGATAGATCGCATCGAAAAGCGCCGCGCCACCGCCTGGCTTCAACTTGCGAACCTTTTCAACCAAGGGCTCCGGATCTGTCGTCGTATCGACGGCTAATTCCGCATCTTGCGCGTATCCGATCAGGTAGCCGCTGTATTTTGGATCGCCGGTCAGCAGGTTTTGAATCAGCTCCTCCGCGGCGTTCTGAAAATTTGCCCAATGAATACGGCTCTGCGCACTAAGATCGAGTAAGAAACCGATCACAACCGGCTGGTTTCGCTCACGCGTGAAGAAACGAATCGTTTGCGGCTTGTTCTCTTCAAAAACGTGGAAGTCTTTTTTCTCCAGGTCCGAGACAAAACGCCCCTTGTCGTCCGTTACCGTGACCGGCACAATTACCTCATTCACGCTGACCCGTATCGGCTCCCTGGTCCCCTTCTGCTCGCCGGGTGTATCGGCGCCCTTCGAAGCATCGGGGGCCGGGAGAGTTACCGTCGTCTGACTGCTGTTGCTCGGAGAACTCTGCTGCCGCGCCTGGGCAGCGGATAGGAACATACCGGCCGAGAAGGCCGCCACAACGGCCATCGGCTTAGAAAACTGCATGTAGGAGGTGCCTGCTTTGAATTATACGATCCTTATCGCTCGACTCGTCCCGATCCGCCGCCCGTCGCTAACGCCAACACTTCCTCGGCTGCAAACCGGTTGAAATCACCCGGAACGGAATGCTTCAGGCAAGAAGCCGCCACCGCAAACTCGAGAGCTTCCTCTGGCGAATCGAGATTGGAAAGCCCATAAATCAGGCCCGCGGCGAAACTGTCTCCGGCGCCGACCCGGTCCACGATATGCGTGATGTCGTACTTCCGGCTGAGCAGGAAGTGGCTCCCGGTGTGGAGACAGGCCGACCAGCGGTTGTGGGACGCGCTCTTTGACTCGCGCAAGGTGATCGCGAGCATCTTCAAATTCGGATACGTGGCGAGCACCCGCTCCCCGAGCTCCGAATACTTCTCACGCTCGAGAGTCCCGGATTCCACATCAATGTCCACGTGCACGTTCAGCGCTTTTTGGCAGTCCTCCTCGTTCGCTATGCAGACGTCGGCGAGCTTTACGATCTCGGGCATCACCTCGCAGGCAGCCTTGCCCCACTTCCAAAGATTCTTTCTGTAGTTCAGATCGCAGGAAACGCGAAGCCCCAGCGCGCGCGCCGCATGCAGTCCTTCGAGCGCGAGCTCAGCCGCTGATGCGCTGATAGCGGGCGTGATCCCCGTAGTATGAAACCACGTGGCATCCTGAAGCGCGCGTCTCCACGGAATGGTCCCCGCCTTGGCAAGCGCAATCGCGCTTCCCTCCCGGTCGTACAGCACTCGCGAGGCACGCTGATTCGCGCCCGCTTCCACGAAATAAATGCCCATCCGCCCCGCGCCCCGAACGATTTGACTCGTATCAACCCCGTAGCCGCGCAGTTCGCTCACCAACGCGTCGGCAATGGAATTGCGCTCTGGCAGCACGGTGATAAACCGGCTGCTGGCTCCAAATTGCGCGAGCGAAACGGCAACATTCGCCTCCGCGCCACCGAACGTCGCGACGAAGTGTGGGGACTGCAGAAAGCGCTCGAATCCTGGCGGCGTGAGCCGTAGCATCACTTCTCCGAACGTAGCCACGACAGCAGTCATCAGCCGAATTGTAGCTTTCCGGCGCTCACCGGACTACAGTCACAGGCGCGGAGACATGCGGCGCCAATACCGCTTCGATGCCGGCTGACGCGTCCGCTCCGGGCAGGCCCTCGACCGGTTGAATGGTAAATGTGCTCGCCGGCACGGGCGTTGTTTTTCGCAAAGCCGAGCCCGCATAAGCATCGAGCGAAAACGCGTTCACTTCCACCGGCGCTTCCACGCCCTCGAGCGCTGCCGCCGCCCGCTGCAGCCGCGCAAATGCCTCGTGTGCATCATCCAAATATGTGCCAAATGTGAGTTGCATACCCGTAAAGATCAGCCGGTGCGAGTTGACCAGCGTCGCGCGCGCATTCTTCAGCCACACAACGGGCCCCTGCGCCGGCGGCTCGGCCAGTTGAGCGACCGCCTCGCACATGCTCTCATCGTTCGGCGGTTCGCGTAGAGCTTGCACCACGTTCACCGCTGTGTTCGGAAATACGGCTTGGATGGCCGCGCGCGTCGAGCCAAAGTCCGCGATGCGCGAGGTGAAGCAAGTGCACGTCAAAACACGGTCCGGAGATACCGGTATCGCGTGCACGCTCTCTCGCAAACGCTGCAAAGCCTCGTCTAACGAGCCCCCCGTTTGCCCGGCCAGAAACGCCAGACCGTTTGGATTCACAACTCTCCGTGTCGAAACCACGGCTTCGATCACTACCGCCGCAGAGCTGTCCCCCAGCGCGCCGACTTGAATAATGCTTAACACCGGAAGCGGCAGCTTCCTATCCGCGAAAATGTCGCCTACCAGCGCTTGTACACGGCGCGCGTCTCCTGCACCCGCCACGAATGCGCGTAGCTTGATGATCGTCTCGCCTCGCGTATCGCGGATCAAATCGTTCAGGCTCTGCCGAATCTGCGATCCAAGTCCTCCGGTTTTCAGCAGCGGAGAAATGTGGAAATCGAGCGCGCCCGTATCGGCAGCCAGCGCCATGGGCAGTTCCTTCGGAAGCGGCAGCACTTGCGTTTTTGGCTCTTCCTTCTTTCTTCTCTGCGCGACCGATGGCGAAACGCAAAATAGAATACAAACCCCGGCGATTACGATACCGAGCCATTTCCGGCACTGCATGACAGTCGCTTCAACTGTAGCCTACGTTCTCACGCCCTTCCCCGAATGGATGGCGTGAGCCAGCCAATTTGGTATGCATTTAGCTGTTGCCCGATCTTTTCCAGCTGGATCTGAATCCCTCTTCGGACATACCGCTCTACAAACAGTTGGCCGAAAAGGTCACTGAACTCATCTCTCGCGATTCCATCCATTCGGGCGATCGTTTGCCCGCCACTCGTGAATTGGCTGGTCGGCTTGGACTGAATCGCACCACCGTCTCCGCGGCCTACGCCGTACTCGAGCAGTCGGGCCTGATCGAAGGCCATGTCGGGCGGGGAAGTTTCGTAGTCAAGCGTGAAACCGGTTCAGAGTTTCCCGACACGGATTGGGAGGCGATTCTGCCGCCCATCGAATCGGCAGCCGCTTCCTCCATCCACAAAGCAGAGATCAGCTTTGCGAATTCCCGGCCAGCCGAGGACAGCTTCCCCATCTCTCAATTTCGCCGGCTCTCGAAGCAAGTCATTGACGGAGCGGACGCGCCTGAAATTCTCCAGCTCGGCTCACCCCACGGTTACGCGCCTCTCCGCCGCTACTTGCTCGAGGAAGCTGCGGCCGCGGGCATCGCCCGGCCCACGGACGATGTCATCATCACCAACGGTTGCCAGCAGGCGCTCGATTTGCTCGCGCGCTTATTCGCTCCGAACGGTGAGGGCGTGGTGCTCGAGGATCCGGTTTATCACGGGTTAGTGCGGGTCTTTTCCCGCGCCGGCGCAAACATCATTTCCATCGACATCGGCGATTCAGGAGTCGACCTCGACCGCTTGCAGGAAGCTCTTCTGCAACATCGTCCCCGGCTCCTGGTCGTGACTCCCAGCTTTCAGAATCCGACGGGCGTCACCATTCCCCTGGTTCATCGCGCCCGCATTGTTGAGCTTGCGCAGCGCTTCGGGGTCATCCTGGTCGAGAACGATATTTACAGCGAGTTGCGCTACCAGGGGACGCCGTTCCCCACGCTGAAAGAGCTCGACCACACTGGCAACACGATCCTGTTGCGCAGCTATTCGAAAGTCGCTTTCCCCGGCTTGAGAGTTGGCTGGGTGATCGCGCCTCGCGCCGTCATCGGACGCCTCGCCGAAGCCAAGCAGATCAGCGACCTTCACTCCGATCAGCTCTCACAGGCGGTGCTGTTCCGTTTTGCTGAATCCGGCGAGCTGGCACAGCATATTGAACGCACCCGCCGTGCTGGCCGGGAGCGCCTCAACGCTGTCTTGCGCGCTTGTGCCGCCTATCTGCCGCCCGGAACAAAGTTTACCCGCCCCGACGGCGGGATGAGCCTGTGGATCGAACTGCCCCCGCCCTTGAGCGCCGACAATCTGCTCAATCGTGCTCAGGAGCACGGTGTCAATTTCCTCCCCGGCCGCTATTTTTCCGCCCGGCGCGCCCATCCCCGGGGACTGCGCATCAGCTTTGGCGGCCTCCCCCCGGAACGAATCACGCGCGGCATGCAAACTATAGGGGAGCTGGCGCACCAGCAACTCGCCGCAATCGCTCTCCAGTCGAATTTAGAACCCGCTGCTGCGCTCGTATAACCAAACATATCTCAGAAGGAGAACCAAATGAATTTCGAAGACGATCAGTTCCGATTGAAGGTGGGATTAGCCGAGATGCTGAAAGGCGGCGTAATCATGGACGTGGTCAACGCTGAACACGCCGTCATTGCCGAGCGCGCCGGGGCCTGTGCCGTCATGGCACTCGAGCGCGTTCCCGCCGATATCCGCAAAGAAGGCGGCGTCGCGCGCATGTCCCAGATTCGCATCATCCGTGAAATCATGAGCGCTGTCTCGATTCCTGTAATGGCCAAGGTTCGCATCGGACACTTCACCGAAGCGCGCATTCTTGAAGTGCTGGGCGTGGATTACATCGATGAAAGCGAAGTGCTCACGCCTGCCGACGAGGAGCATCACGTCGACAAGCGCGATTTCAAGGTTCCCTTCGTTTGCGGTGCCAGGAATCTCGGCGAGGCTCTGCGCCGCATTGCCGAAGGCGCTGCCATGATTCGCACCAAAGGCGAAGCGGGCTCCGGTAACATCGTCGAAGCCGTGCGCCACATCCGCACCATCGTGAAAGAAATGAAGCAGCTCACCGTGCTCGGAAAAGAGGAGTTGGTGCATGAAGCGAAAAACCTGCAAGCGCCCCTGGAGCTCGTCGAGTACGTCGCGCAGCACGGAAAATTGCCTGTTCCCAATTTCTCCGCTGGCGGAATCGCGACGCCTGCTGACGCAGCGCTCGTCATGCAGCTTGGCGCGGAGGCCGTCTTCGTCGGATCCGGTATCTTCAAGTCTTCCGATCCCGAGAGGCGCGCCAAAGCCATCGTAAAAGCCGCAACCTACTATCGCGATCCGGTCAAGCTGCTCGAAGCCAGCGAAGAGCTCGGCGACGCCATGCCCGGTTTAGATGTTTCAAAGCTGCAGGAATCCGAGCTGATGCAGACCCGCGGCTGGTAGCCGCCCATGAAACCAAATATCGGCGTCCTTGCTTTGCAAGGCGATTTCGAGGCGCATCGAAACGCTCTCGAGCGCGCCGGTGCCGATGCTTTCGAAGTGCGCACTGCCCAGGATCTCGAGCGTGCTGACGGCCTCGTCATTCCAGGCGGTGAGAGCACGACCATGCTCAAGGTGCTCGCGCTCGAAAACCTCAGCCAGCCGCTTCGCGCCTTCGGAGAGAGCAAGCCCATCTTCGGTACGTGCGCGGGCGCTATTCTACTGGCTTCTGAAGTTCTAAACCCGCCACAGGAATCGCTCGGCCTCATGGACCTGACGATCGAGCGCAATGCCTATGGCCGGCAGATCGATAGCCGCATCGCACCCATCGATCTCGGAGGCGAGCCGGTCGAAGCGGTATTCATCCGGGCGCCAGCCATCCGGCGCATCGGGCCCGAAGGCAAAGTGCTCGCAACCTATCTGGACTCGCCCGTGCTCGTCGAAGAGGGCCGGCACATGGTCGCGACATTCCATCCTGAGCTCACGCCCGACGAGCGCATCCATAAGCATTTCCTCGAAAAGGTTAAGCAAACCTCCTGAGAAGGTTCGCGTTCACGGCAACAAGCAGCGCCAGGAACACGATCAACACCCCGAAAAGCAGCGGCCCGGCGAGTAAGGCAGTGTTCGAAAGCAGTCCGTTGGGATCATGCGTCCACCACCCCCAGATACCAGCAACATTCGCGCGTCCTTCAAAACCGCCGTATTGAGGAAACAGCTTCGCTACATACGTAACAGCAGCGATCCACGCCCCAACCAAAGCTGTGAGCCAGGCAAGGATGCGGCCCGTGATTCCCCCGCGCTCGAAGCCTAAGAAGGCAAGCATCCAGATGGCTGGCAGGATACATTGCGTGTACCACGGACTGGCGTGCAGAGCCGCGCCGTGAGTGTCAGCCCAGGTCACGCACGCATCATAGGCCAGCGCCGCCAGAAAGCTGACGAGCGCCGCAAATATCCATAGCTCGGCCTTCGTGATTTGCCTGTAATAAACGGCCAGAAGCAGAAACCCCGCGGCAAGCAGGATCAGTTCCGCGTTCAGAGTGTTTCGAGAAAAGACCGTAAAAGACCAATTGCCCGTCCATAAGCTGGATCGCGCCAACTCAAGCATGCTCTGCCCCCAGTTGATCTGAAACAGCGCACCGAGCGCCTGATGCACGCCGATCCCATGCTGTGCTTCCTGCATCGCACTAAGATTTCCGTACAGCACCACATTGCGCCCATACCATGGTCCGGCGAGGAGAACCGGTATACCGATCCCGGCCAGCAGTGTGCGGCCGCGGATGCGCGAACGGACTTTCTCATAAACCGCGAGTGCGAGAAACACCGGAACAAAGGCCAGGAAATAGCCTTTGGTAAGCAAACCCAATCCCAGCAGAATCCCTGCCACGATCAGGTCGGAGGGATTGCGACGCCCCGCCGCCGCACCTAGGATACCCAGAAAGGCAGTGGCGATTGGCACAGCCAGCCAATCGTTTGATACGTGTGCAACCGCTGCCCATAACATCTGAGTCTCGAAAATGCAGACCAGCGCCGGCACGCCGAATCGATCTCCCAGTCCCAACACGCTCGCCAGCCGAACGCTTGCGGCGAACAGCAAAAGAGTGCAACAAATCGCGGCAAACAGCCGGAGCACGAGAATTCGCTGCGCGAGCGGTCGCGAATCCACCATCACGTTCAACGGCGAGAGCAGTACATAAGCTAACGGCGCTTGCTGCGCCTCATAGTTATTCAAATCTGATGGCCCCATTTCCGAAGGTAGGCCGGATAACGCCTTTCTCCGGGCCAGCCGTTCTTCCCTTGGTAATCGGAACCATTCAGCGAACGAAAAGCTGTTGGGAAGGCTTCGCTCGAGAATCGGGCTGACCGGTGTTAGCGTGAGCGATTGTCGAATACCCGCCTCGAGCCGGGTCTTCCCCAGAACAGGAAAACGGTGGCGGGCCGAGAGCAATTGTACATAGCCGTAGTGGAACGGCTCGTCGAAGCCCTCCCATAAGGGCAGAAGACAAACATAAAGCGCCGCGCTCGCGAGCCCCAATAGCAAAACCAGAAAAAGAGCATTGTTGATTTTCCCGCTGAGCATTGACGTATTCAGAGCTAACGTCTCATTCTATTGAGAAAAGCGAATCCTCAGCTACACTGAAGAGCAAGTGCGGAAGGTGCTCTTTCTGTGTATCGGGAATTCCTGCCGCAGCCAAATGGCGGAGGGATTCGCGCGCGCTTATGGGTCCGATGTCCTCGAGCCGGTGAGCGCCGGTTTATCGCCCGCTGCCATAGTCCAGCCGCTTACGAAAGAAGTAATGCACGCGAAAAACATCAATATTGACGAACAATATCCGAAGCCTCTCAGTTCAATCGATCCCTCGAGTTTTGACCTCCTTATTAATATGAGCGGGTCAAAGCTCGCCGTAAACACTCCGCTTGAAATCCGCGAATGGAATGTCGAGGATCCCATAGGCCGAAGCGAAGACGTATACATTGCGGTAAGAGACGAGATTGAGCACCTCGTCATGAGCCTTATTCTGGAGTTCCGGCGCGCTGTAAGCCCCCGCCATCCAAGCCCGCTCAAAAGAAAAGCGCGGTCCCAAACCCTTTCCGGTTCGGGAACCGCGCCTCAATCGCGCCGTTAAACGGCAGAAACTACTTCTTTGGGCTGTTGGTCGTGTCGGTTGTGGAGTTCGTGGAACTCATCGTGTCGCCCGACGCATTCTTCTTGTGCTTGCTCTTGTGTTTATGCTTCGTACTGGTTGTGCCGCTTGTGTCCTGACTGGTCTGGCCGCTTTGGCTGCTGCTGTTCGAGGTGTTCTGAGCGAAAACCGCGGTGCAAGGCAACAGCGAAAGTCCGAGGGCGGCGATCATGATCTTCTTCATTTAGGGGTATCTCCTTATTAACTGCTTAGTGATAGCACTCTGTGCTCTCAGAGACTATACTCGCAGAAACTTCGTGAAAGAGTCCTGAAAGCAACATTAAGATTTCTTAGTGCCTTTCCTCTAGTCCCTATGGGGTTAGATCCTGCAAATCAGCAGTTCTCGCTCATAGATCATCTCGGGTGGCAAATGGTTGTGCAGATCGATGAAAAGTTCTTCCTGACCAATGACTTCCGCGCGCCATGCGCGAGCGTCGAAGGACTGCAGCTCCTCAAACTTTTCCCTTGAGAAGTCCAACCCCCTCCAGTCGAAATCTTCATAGCGCGGCACCCACCCGATCGCACTCTCCTTACCGACCGCGCGGCTCAGCGACCGGTCCACGATCCACTTCAGCACCCGCATGTTCTCGCTGTATCCAGGCCAAATAAACTTACCATCCGCATCCTTGCGAAACCAGTTCACATGAAAGATTTTGGGCGTGCTCTTCAACAGCCGCTGCATTTTGATCCAATGGCGGAAGTAGTCCCCCATGTTGTAGCCGCAGAAGGGAAGCATCGCCATGGGGTCGCGCCGCACCTTTCCGATCGCCCCCGCCGCAGCCGCCGTCGTTTCAGATCCCATGGTCGCGCCCACGTACACGCCATCCGTCCAGTTAAAGGCCTGATAAACCAGCGGCATGGTCGTCGCGCGCCGCCCTCCAAAAATGAATGCGCTGACCGGCACGCCGTTCGGGTCTTCCCAGGCCGGGTCGATGCTAGGGCATTGTGACGCCGGAGCCGTGAAACGCGCATTTGGATGAGCCGCTTTCGCCCCAGTCTCCTTCGCAATCTCCGGAGTCCATTTGTTGCCCCGCCAGTCCAGACACTCCGCTGGCGGCTCGTCTGTCATCCCTTCCCACCACACTCCGCCCTGCCGCGTAAGCGCGACGTTGGTAAAAATGGAATTCTTAGACAATGTTGCCATCGCGTTCGGGTTGGTTTTTACCGACGTCCCCGGAGCGACGCCGAAGAATCCTGCCTCTGGATTA
This sequence comes from uncultured Acidobacteriaceae bacterium, assembly GCA_963803455.1. Taxonomy (GTDB): domain Bacteria; phylum Acidobacteriota; class Terriglobia; order Bryobacterales; family Bryobacteraceae; genus Bog-105. The sequence goes on from CAWDMK010000001.1 coordinate 1,165,960, forward strand.
ATCGCCCGCAGCAGCCCATTTTCGTCCGGCTTGATCCATGCAATGTCATCGCCGACTGTCCACACCTTCCAACCCTCAAACCCCTTCGGCGGAATCAGCATCGAGAGATTGGTTTTCCCGCACGCGCTCGGAAATGCGCCGGCCACGTAGGTCTTCTCGCCTGTCGGATCTTCGATGCCGACGATCATCATGTGCTCGGCCATCCAACCTTCATCCCGCGCTATGTTCGATGCAATGCGCAATGCGAAACACTTCTTCCCGAGCAGTGCATTGCCTCCATACCCCGAGCCGTAAGACCAGATCTCGCGAGTCTCCGGAAAATGAACGATGTATTTTTCCGGGTTGCACGGCCACGGCACGTCTTTCTCGCCCCGGCCGAGCGGCGCGCCTAAGCTGTGCATGCACGGCACTACACGTTTGAAGTCTTCATCAATCAGCTTGAACACGGGCAAGCCGATCCGCGCCATGATCCGCATGCTGACGACCACGTAAGGCGAATCTGTAAGCTGAACACCGATCTGTGACATCGGCGAGCCGATGGGCCCCATGCTGAACGGCAGCACATACATTGTGCGCCCGCGCATCGCCCCTTTGAACAGCGTCTTCAACTTGCGGCGCATCTCGAATGGATTCACCCAGTTGTTAGTGGGCCCGGCGCTATCTTTCGATAACGAGCAGATAAATGTGCGGTCCTCAACACGCGCAACATCGCTCGGATCGGATCGGGCGTAGTAGCAGCCCGGCCACAAATCTTGATTTAGCTTTATAAAAGTGCCGCTCGCGACCATCTGCTCTGCGATTGCATCGCGTTCTTCCTCAGAACCATCCACCCAGTGAATCGCAGCAGGCTTCGTCAGCTCAGCCATCTTCTCGACCCACCTGAGCAAATGCTTGTTGCTACTCAAAGGAGGGGCCGCGGTCCGGCTTTTTGTAGACTTTGATCGAACCGTTTCAGTACGTGGCATCAGTACAACCGCACACCGCGCGGCCCCGGCTTCCGATGCATATGCACCGCATCGACAAAGCGCACGCAATTCGTACTCGAAGTCATGACCAGGGTGTGCGTGCGATATCCTTCGCCAAAAAACCGCACCCCTCGCAGCAGGGCTCCATCTGTCACACCGCACGCCGCGAAGATGATGTGACTCCCGATCGCCAAATCGCCCGCCGTATAAATCCGGTGCGGGTTCTTGATTCCCATTCTGGCCACGCGCTCTTCAAGCTCGGGTGTGTTAATCACAAGCCGTCCCACCATTTCCCCGTGAAGGCAGCGCATTGCGGCCGCGGCAAGCACTCCTTCAGGAGCACCGCCGATCCCCATAACCGCATGCACGCCGTTTCCGCGGACCGCAACGGCAATCGCCGCCGACAGATCGCCGTCTCCAATCAAGCGAATGCGCGCCCCTGAGCGCCGGATATCCGCGATCAGGTCCGCATGCCGCGGCCGATCCAGCACAATGATCGTCAGGTCTTTCACATCGCGGTCCAGCCGCCTCGCGATCGACTTTAGATTTTGCGATACCGGCGCATCCAGATCGAGCGCGCCCCGGCATGCCGGACCGGCAACAATCTTCTCCATATAGCAGTCCGGCGCGTGCAGCAAGCCGCCCGGTTCCGACGCCGCCAGCACCGCAATCGCATTCGGCGCGCCGGTCGAGCACAGATTCGTTCCTTCGAGCGGATCGACCGCTATATCAAGCCCAGGGTATTCAATGCCCGCCTGCTCGGGAGCGCCCACCCGCTCGCCGATATACAGCATCGGCGCTTCGTCGCGTTCACCTTCTCCGATTACAATGTTGCCCGCAATAGGAACGGTTTCAAATGCCCGCCGCATGGCCTGCACGGCCGCGTGATCGGAATCCTTCGCGTTCCCTTGACCCATGGTGCGGGCGCTCGCCATCGCCGCCTCTTCAACCACTCGCACTAAGTGAAACGAAAGATCTCTTTCGATATTCGTCTCATTGGAGTGATTCGACGCCTGCTCGAGCATGCCAACATTGAATTTCTTCTCAGTCTTCATCGAGATTGTTCCTCTAGTAAACCTAGGTGACGCAGCACGCGTCGAACTTTTTTGGGCGAAACTGCAAGCCGATGCGCCACTCTTGAGATCTTACGATCTTCGCGTTCCCAAACCTTCCGAATCAGCAATTCTTCGAACTCTCCCACGACCTTCTGGAGAGACTTGTCGCCCACCACTCCTTGCGACCACGCTCGCAGATTTGGTTCTTCAATCCCGGAATGGAGAATCCTGGCCCTGAGTGCCGCGAGCTCATCCCATAGCGCATCGCGGCGATCATAATCGAGGAACGCCTCCGCTTGGTCGCAGCAGGCTCGCGCCGATTCCGTGTCATTGAAAAAGCCATTCACCAGCGTCGTTCCATGGCAAATATACGCCTGAGCTGTCAGCCTCCGGCTTTGCGTGTGCTGCGCCAGATCCACCGCCTCCGTCGCGCAATCGTGCGCCAGTTGCGCAAACCGGCTGGGGTCGTCGCTCTCTCCTATCTGCTCTTCAAACCGGGCATTCGCGACCATCGCTTGTATAATCCGGGCCCGGCACATGAGCAAGTAATCTGTCTTGCTCGCTCCCAGATCAAAGGCTTCCTGGGCTTTCTCCTCCGCCTCATGGAGATCGCCGAGATCGAGACATACTTGTGAGAGGTTCACATTCACATTCCCGGCTCCGTGGTGGTTCTGCGCGCGCTTATATATTGCATCGGCTTTGGCCAAATCTGCTTGTGCGTTCCTCAGCAGCTCGTGCATGCGTTCGAGTTGCCCGGCTTTGTGTTGCGTTTCAGCGCGCCCGGCCGGCTTCAACCGCCGCTCCCGGTCCCAATTTGCCTCGATGCTGCGCCGCAGCTGTAACGCCAGAAACCGCTTCGCCTGCGCGATATTGGTGAGCGATCGCGCTAGATACCGGTCCAATGATTGACGCCGCTGAAACAGATCGATCGAGGCTTCGAAATACTGCATCGCATGATCGTAGCGGCCTTCGCGCAGCGCGATGCGCCCGTAAGTCGACTGGATATTGCCTAAGGTAATGAAATCGTCGGTATCGCGCAGTGCCGCTTCCGCCTCTTGCAAGATCCGGACGGCCTCTTTCGTTTCGCTCTTTTGAAATAACAACCAGCTCTCGAGAGTTTGAATCACCGCCGCTACGTACAGCAGGCCGATGCTCCGCGCCAGATCCCTCCCGCGCTGCGTGAGCTTCAGCGCCTGCTCGTATTCGCCAGCCTTTCGCAAGCACCGTGCCTTCCACAACGTTGCAATCGCCACCGTCCGCGGCTCATCAATCTCTTCGCTGACCGTCAGCGCCGTCTCGAGATGACCAAGCGCCTCGGGAAGATCTTCTCTGCGCATCGCGATCACCGCTTCGGCCAGGCGCACGTGCACGTAATCCATCAGCGAAAGGCTGTGTCGTAGATTCTTTGGAAATCGCTCGAGAAGACGTAACACCAGATCTTCACAATCGAAACCCACGTCCAGCCACTGCGCCAGGCAGCCTATCGCGACCCCGCTGCAGCACTGCTCTGGCGTGATCGCGGCAAAATCGGATCGGTGCTCCTCGAGCAACTGGATTCCCGGCTGTATGCGGCGATTCTGAAGAGCATCGCGCAGTTCTTCCAATAACTGCCGTGTCACCATTGCCGGCCTGTAACCTTCCGCAATTCTACGCTCTTATTGCTTACGCGGATCGATTTTGGACCGCTGCTCACATTTGCATCATCTCGAACAGCTTCAAGATGGTGGCCCAGTTTCTCGCGGTGCTCGTTGTCGAGAGCCTCGCATCAAAATATGCGTTCGTCAATTTGGTGCGCCCCATCCCGTTCGGAAGGCGCAAATAGATCTCCCGATTCCGTACTTGAAACGTATCGGGCGGCGAGCGGTCGGGATCGAGGCTCTTGATAGCCGCTGTGGTCGGCTCGTCTCCTAGAAAATAGACATGCAGCATCTTTTCCGAATCGCCGATCCGCAGAAATGGGTTCTCCCTTATGACCTTTCCCATCTCCTGGACAGTCCGCAAGATCACAGGCACGCTGTACGCAAAGCGCTCTCGAATTTCCTGCGAAATAACTTCAGGAAGCTCCTTCAGCAGCGCTTCCGGGGCAGTGAAGAGCACGTTCCCGCTCTGAATATACGTCCTGACGTCAGCGCAGCCGGTTTTCGCAAAAATCGCGTTCAGCTCTTTCATCGGCAATAGATTCTTGCCGCCCACGTTGATGCCTCGTAGTAGCGCAACTGTGGGCGCCTGGCGCTCGCGCGAACCTATGTCTGCCACCCGCCGCCTAAGGCCTTATAGAGCTGCACCACGCTGAGCAGTTCGTTTAATCTGATCTGCGACACGTTCAACTGCGCTTGAAAAAGATCCTGATCCGCATTCAGCGCGTTCAGCAGTGTATCGACGCCGCCCCGATATCGCAAATACGCCAGGCGCTTGCGGTCTTGAAGCGCCGCTACGAGCGCCTCTTGCTCAATGCGGCTTTCCCGAACACGCTGGTGCGCGATCAGCGCGTTCGAGACTTCGCCGAAAGCCGTCTGAATGGCTCGCTCGTACTGAATCAGCGCCTGTTGCCGCTGGGCTTCCGTAAGCCGTACGTTCCCTCTGAGCCGGCCGGCGGTAAAGATCGGCTGCGCCAGTTGGGGAACCAGGGTCCAAATCGCATTGGGCCCGCTGAGCAGTGTCGCGAGTTGCGTGCTTTGCCCGCCCACCGAGCCGGTCAGAGAGATGGTCGGGAAATACGCAGCTTTAGCAACCCCAATCTGGGCGTTCGCCGCGATTAGATTCTGCTCTGCGGCTCGGATATCCGGACGCCGCTCCAGCAACGCCGAAGGCAGGCCCGCGGGCACTTCGGGTAGCCCTTGTTCCGTCAGGCTCCGCCCCCGCTCAACTGCGCCTGGATTTTCGCCGAGTAGAATCCGGATCTGGTTTTCAGTCTGCTCCGCTTCTTGCTGCAGCGTCGGGATCGTCTCAGCCGCCTCCTCGACCAGTTCCTCGGCCTGCCGCAGATCGAGCAGTGTCGCGACTCCGCCTGCCTGTCTAATTCGGATTAGCCGTAACGATTCCCGGCGAGTCGTCAGCGTGCCTTTCGAGATGTCGAGTTGCGCGTCGAGTTGGCGCAGGCTGAAGTAGGAAGTCGCGACATCACTGACCAGTGTCGTAACCACAGCCTTGCGGTTTTCTTCCGCTCCCAAAAGATTCGCACGCGCTGCTTCGGTCGCCCTCCGCAACCGGCCCCAAATGTCTAACTCGAACGAGAGCAGATTCGCAGACGCCTCGCCGTAGGCACGCGTTTGCGAAGGCACTAACGACGCCGGGAGAACCAGCGATCCGTTCCTCGAAAAGCGGCTTGCTGTGACATCTCCCGTCGCTGCAACCTGGGGAAACTGGTTCGAGCGCGTAATCGTGAGATTCGCGCGCGCCTCTTCAACACGCGCCACAGCCTCGCGCAGATCGTAATTTTGCACGAGCGCGGTGCGGATCAGCTCCTGCAATCTCGCGTCGTTGAAAACCTCCCACCACTTCAGATCGCCGAGCGATGTCGCAGTCGGTGCCGGAACCGGCTGCGGCGTTCGAAACGTAGCCGGTATCTGAGCTGCTGGCCGCTTGTAATTAGGTCCGACCGTGCAGCTCGTCAGTAACGTCAGCCCGAAGGAGATAACAACCGCGAGACCGAAGCGAACTCTCACTCAGTCGCCCTCAACCGGAACCGCTCGATCCGGCAGTGCCACCGCCGCGTGCTGCCTGCCTGCGCCCGACAGCTTCTCAACAAAGTAAAAGATCGCGGGAATGAAAAAAATGCCGATTGCGCTCGCCGCGAGCATGCCTCCGATTACCGTAGTGCCCATGATCCGGCGCGCCACCGATCCGGCGCCCGAAGCCGTCCACAACGGTACGCAACCCAGGATAAAGGCGAATGAGGTCATCAGAATCGGACGGAGCCGGAGCCTCGCGCCTTCGAGAGCGGCGTCGACCAACGGCTTGCCCTTCTCGTATTCGTCTTTCGCAAATTCGACAATCAGAATCGCATTCTTGGCCGCCAGGCCGATCAGCATCACCAACCCGATCTGCGAGTAGACATCGTTGTCGATTTGCACCATGTACGCCGGCAAGAACATGTTGCCCAACCCTCGGCGCAGCCAAAGCACCCCGAAGGCGCCGAACACGGCAACAGGTGTACTCAGCAGGACGCTCAAAGGCAGCGACCAGCTTTCGTACAGAGCTGCGAGAATCAGGAAAACGAACAGCAATGAGAACCCGAAGACCACCCATGCGGGCACGCCCTCCCTCGCTTTCTTCTCCTGAAAGGACATGCCCATGTAGTCGAAACCCATTTCGGGCGGCATGGTTTGTGCGAAGACTTGCTCCAGCGCGGAGGTCGCCTGATCGGAACTGTAGCCCGCGGCCGCGCTCCCATTAATTTGCGTCGCACGGTATGCGTTGTAGCGCATCGTGAACTCAGGGCCCGTGCGCGCCTCGAACTTCACCAAAGATGAGAGCGGCACCATGTCCCCGGCGCTGTTCTGTACATAGAATTGCCCGACATTCTCGACGTTGGTCCGGTATTCGCCTTCGGCTTCGATGTACACCTGCCACTGCCGGCCGAAGCGATTGAAATAGTTCACGAACAGCCCGCCCATGAAAGCCTGAATTGTCCGGTACACGTCGCTAATCGCCACGCCCTGTTTCAGCACCTTATCGCGATCAACCTCGATGAACTCCTGTGGCACGCTCGGCAAGAACGTGCTGCTCACGTTCGCAATCTCCGGACGCTTGCGCGCGGCCGCCATGAACTTGTTCAAGTTGTCCGTCAGGAACTGGACATCTTTTCCACTTCGGTCTTCCAGCACGAAGGTGAATCCCCCCGAAGTGCCCACGCCCGGAATCGCCGGTGGCGAGAAGCTCACTGCGATTCCCTCCGGAAGCTTCGACAATTCCTCGTTCAAGCGATGCTTGAGCACTTGAAATTGTTCTTCTCTTTTCTTGCGTTCGCCCCAGGGCTTTAAGGTTACGAAGAAGAATCCGTTGTAGCTAGTCCGCACATAGCTCAATAGGCTGAAGCCGATGACGCTCGTTGTATACTCGACGCCCGGCGTGCTGGCCAACACCTTCTCAATTCTTCTGCAGACTTCATCCGTGCGCTGAAACGACGCTGCGTTCGGGAGCTGGAGATTCACGAACGCATAGCCCTGGTCTTCATCAGGGAGAAAGCTCGAGGGCAGCCTGTCCCCGAGAAATGCAGCCGCAATTCCGAAAATGACCAGCATCGCAATAGCAATTCCGCTCTTTCGAATCAGAGCGCCGGACCACCTCACATAACCCTCTGTTGCCTGTCCGAACACACGATTGAACCAATTGAAAAATCGCCGAAGCAGGCCGCTGCTTTTCTGCTTAGGACGCAACAAAAGCGCCGACAGAGCGGGGCTGAGCGTAAGCGCGTTGAACGCCGAAAGAATCACTGAGATCGCGATCGTGACCGCGAACTGCTGATACAGCCGTCCGGTGATGCCGGGAATGAACGCGGTCGGAACGAACACAGCCGAGAGAACCAGCGCAATACCGATAACCGGGCCGGAGATCTCTTCCATGGCTTTGAACGCGGCATCCTTCGGAGCCATGCCTTCCTCGATATGCCGCTCAACAGCTTCGACCACAACAATCGCGTCATCGACTACCAGGCCGATCGCCAGCACCAAGCCGAACAAAGAAAGCGTGTTGATCGAAAATCCGAACAGCGGAAAAAAAACGAACGTGCCGATCAGAGACACCGGTACAGCGAGCAGCGGAATCAGAGTGGCGCGCCAGCCTTGTAAAAAAATGTACACGACCACGATGACCAGCAGAATCGCGATCACCAGAGTGATGATGATCTCCCGCATGCCTTCGGTGACCGCCTTCGTCTGATCAAGCGAAATCGCGTAATCCATATCGGGCGGAAAACGGGTCTTGGCTTGCGCGATCAACTTTCTTATACCCGCCGCCGCCTGAACCGCATTGGAACCCGGCAATTGGTACGCCGCAATGATCGCGCTCGGTTTCCCATTCAGCCGCCCCGCGATGCTGTAATCTTGCGCGCCCAATTCCACGCGAGCGATATCCTTTACCCGCACCACGCCGCCATCCGGCGTTTCTCGTACCACGATCTGGCCGAACTCCTCCGGCGACACCAAACGGCCCTGTGCGCGCACCGAATACGTGTATTCCTGGCCTTTCGGCGAGGGCTCGCTGCCCACCTGCCCGGCCGGATTCACCGTGTTCTGCGATTGAATCGCGCTGACCATTTCGGGGACCGTAATCCCCAGCTTCGACAACTGATCCGGCTTTACCCACAGTCGCATCGCGTACTGGCCTGCGCCGAATACCTGCACATTCGCGATTCCATAAGAACGCGTGAACTGGTCGTTCAAATTGATGTATGCGTAGTTCGCCAGAAACTTCGCATCGTACGTGTTGTGCGGCGAATAGAGCGCCACCAGCATCAGCGGAGCCGAGGTTGATTTCTGTACCGTGACGCCGTAATTCGTAACGTCGGCCGGAAGCTGCGAGGCCGCTTGCGTCTCGCGCATCTGAGTCAGGATCAGGTCGGTGTTCGGATCCGTCTTCACATCGAAATCCACGACCATGGTCATCCCCCCATTCGCCGTGGCGTTCAACGAATACATGTAGTTCATGTTGTCGACGCCGCTCATCTGCTGCTCTATGGGAGTAGCGACCGACTGCTCGATGGTCTGCGCATCCGCGCCTACATAGGTCGCAGAGATCTTCGTTTCCGGCGGAACAATGTTGGGGAACTGCGATATAGGAAGAGTCGCGATTGTGATTGCTCCCAAAATCACCAGAAGAATCGAGATGACCATGGCCACGATGGGCCGGTTGATGAAAAACTTCGACATGAACTACGCTCCCGTTGCGGCGGAAGATGCAGGCGTAAACGGTTTCGGATTCACTTGCGTCCCGGGACGAACCTTCTGCACGCCTTCGGCCACGACGCGCTCGCCCGGTTTTAGGCCGTCGTTGATGATCCACATTTCGCCCACCCGGTCACCGACCGTGACCGGCCGGATAGCCACTCGATTCTGATCGTCTACGACCGCCACCTGGTAACTCCCTTGCAGCTCTGTAACCGCGCGTTGCGGAACCATCAGCGCGTCATTCTGCACTCGCGTGATCGCACGCACTCGTCCGTACTCTCCCGGCCGCAAGATGTTCCCGGGGTTCGCGAACAGCGCAGCCAGCCGGATCGCCCCCGTTCTTGGGTCGATCTCACGATCCGCAAAATAAAACCTGCCTTTATGTGGATACACAGTGCCATCCGCGAGAATCAGATCGAGCTGTAGTTGCTCTTCATGCTCCGTCCGGCTGGCAGCGCTCGGGAACCGCCTGTTAAACGCCAGGTATTCCTGATCGCTTACCGTGAAATACACTTTGATCGGGTCCACTGTCGATACCGTCGTTACCGGACCGCTGCTCGGGCTTACCAACGCCCCCACCTGTTGCTGCGCGATTCCGGCAATCCCATCGATCAACGAAGTGAGATGCGTGAACCCGAGATTCAACTGCGCAGTCTCGAGCGCCGCCCGCGCCCCTTGCACCGTCGCGTTTGCCGCTTGAATTTGAGCTTTCGCGGTTTCGACCGCCGCCTTCGCCGCCTGCACCTGGGCCTTCGATGCCAGGTTGTTTTGCGTTGCGTTATCGAGATCCTGCTGCGTGATGGCCTGCTGCTTCGCGAGCGGAAAGTAGCGGTCCACATCGAGCTGCGTTCTGCCTTGATTCGCCTGCGCCACCGCAAGCTGCGCCTCGGCCTGTAAAAGCTGCGCCTTGGCTTGTGCTAATTGCCCCGTAGCCTGCGCAAGCTGTCCTTTCGCCTGGTCCACCACCGCCTGAAACGGTCGCGGATCAATCTCGAAAAGCAGCTGGCCCTTCTTGACAAACGAGCCTTCCTTGTAGTCCTGCTTCATCAAATAACCTGACACCTGCGCCTTGATATCCGCATTCACCATGCCGTCTAACGTTCCGATCCATTCGCCATAAATCGGCACGTTCTTCTGAACCACTTCGGCAACTTCGACCACCGGCGGGCTTGCAGGCCGGGCTGCGGAGCTCGTCTTGGTACATCCAGTTACGGCGGCGAGCACCATTCCGGTACAACAAATGATTGCCGCGCTGCCTAACTTCGGTTTCTGCATTGTGCGCTGGGTATTCGATGACAAGAGCGCCCGGCAAGTCGCAGCGGTTAGCTCAAGTCCTTAAAGGATTGCTCTATCAGGCGTTTCGTTCCAGCATAGGGGTCGCCGGTCCCTTCCCACTCGATGGAAAAGTAGCCCCGATACCCGGCGGCCTTTGCAATTGCGAAGATGCGGTCGACGTCCACGCGGTACACTTTGCCCTCGTCGGTTTCCATGTCTTTGACGTGGCTGATATTGAACGCGTGCTTGAACAGTGCCTTAAGCGCGGTCTCGTTATACTGTTGATCGTTCTTGATCGCCATTGAGTTGCAGAAATCCGGCAGCGAGCGCAGATACGGGCTGTTCACCGCTTCAATCACCTTGATAATCCGATACGGATCCTCGCTCCCCGGCTCGTCATTTTCCAAATTGATGACAATGTTCTTTTGCGCCCCATACTGAGCGAGCGTCCTCAAGCCCTCGACCGCGCAATTGATATCCGGCGATTTCCCGCGTGAAGGCGTGTGCACTCGAATCCCCGGCGCTCCCAGAATCACGGCCGCATCCACCCATTTCCGGTAAAGCGCTTGCCCCGCGTCCCGTTTACTCGCCTCCGTGCTGCATAAATCGACTCTCGCCGCATCCACCGGAATGTTGACTACCCGCAAGCCGGCTTTCTTGAAGGCCCCGTTGAGATCGCGCACATAATCCGGCTCGACCGATTTAAAGTGCGGGCTCCAGGGTTCGATTCCTGAGACCTGAAACTTACTCTGTATCCCTGCCGCAAACTGCTCGAGCGTCATGCCCGGCTTACTGCGGTCCCGCTCGCGGCTGTGCGGCGAATCAATAAAGGCCCGGAACGGATAAGTCGAAACTGCGAGTCTCTGCCGCGGATCGGTCGGAAAATTGCCTTCCGGCTCAGCCGCCCCGACAGGCATTCCAAACGTGACAGGCATTGCAAACGCGACAGACATGGCGAGAAACTCGCGCCGTCGAAAAGTTGATGACATCTATCTCTTTTGTACCTCGTATAGGGCCGGTATGCCCACCCACGCCGCTCCGGCCAACGTCGCCATCGGCCCCAAAATGCCTCGACACAACGCAGCCCGTGATCGGGAAAATTCACTTGCAGAGCGCTCGAACGCCTCGTTAGCGGGCTTCAGCAATAAATCGCCCGCCGCTGATAATCCTCCGGTAATTGCGATTCGATCCGGGAAGAAGATATTCGCCATAGATGCTGCCGCGATTCCAATCCATTCGCCGGCCCGGCCAAGGATCGACTTCGCAACATCATCGCCCTCTTTCGCTGCCGAGATCACATCGCGCAACGAAATTTCTGAGCTGATCCCTCGCGCTTCTCGATACTCTTCTGCCAGCCGAGGCGCAGAAATCAACGCCTCCGCGCATCCTCGACCGCCGCACGCGCAAAGGGGACCGTCCGGCTGGATGATGATATGCCCGATATCACCCAGGCACTCGTACGCGAATCGTAGCGGAGTACCGTCAATCGCCATCCCGACTCCCAGCCCCGTCCCTGCGACCAGACAGAGGAAACGCCGCGAGCCTCGACCAGCTCCGAAGCGGTACTCAGCCATGCAAGCCGCATTTGAATCCACCTCTAATGCCACTAATGCCACCGGCATGTTGAAATGCCCGGCGACGTGATCCCGAATCGGATAGTTTTCGAGCCACGCAATATTGGGGTTGTAAACCATGCGGCTTCGATCGGCATTGACAAAGCCCGCAACCGCAAGCCCGAGTCCCCCAAGCTGACGGTTTTCACGGACCCGTTCGATCAGCGCGCAGACTTCGTCTGCGAATGCCGCCGGATCCGGCCCGCTCGTAGGAATCGAATCGACAAGGCCCACTTCGCCCGCTCGACTGACAACGCCCGCCTTGGTCGAGGTTCCTCCGATGTCCACGCCCAGAAACTCAGAAACCGAGTCACGAGTTTCTCGAATAGCGAAGCCCGTTTCAGACCGCGTCACCAGCGGTGCATACCGAAACTCTCCAGGCACAATCCCGCGCCCCTCCGCCAGCCGGTACGCGCCGATTTGCATCGGCACAATCTCGAACACCGGAGCAAATCGATCCGGCACGTTCGACGGCCAGGGGCAAAGCGGCACAACTTTCCGGTCCGCCACGTCAGGTCCGATCCAGCGCACATTACCCTTCATCGCCGTCAGGTCTTCCGTCAGAGCCGCATCGAGATCCGCCGTGCTGCGCTCCGAACCGAAGATGACGGCATGAAACCGTTCGTCGAGCACCTCTACCGGCCCGTGCCTGAAATCCGCCGTGGTCATGCCCACTGCGGGCGCCTTCGCCACCTCATGCATGAGAAGCGCCGCGGCCCGAACCGATCCGAGAGAAGCGCCGCGCCCCAGTAAATATAACGGCGAGGCGGCATCGAAGAACGGCAACCAATCGCGACTCGCGGCAAGGCACTCCGGAATCCAACCGGAAAGCACGTCGGCTGCGCCATCCAGTACCGCGCGCAAATTCGCGTCGAGCTCATCCGCAAATGCCGCGCCGAGCAGCAGCAGCACAATCATGCTCGCCGTGTACGTTTGAATCGCCGCGAACTGATCGGGAGGGCTGTTAATAAGGATGCATTGTCCCGACTTCAGCGCGAGAGTGCTGCCCGCCACGTTCGTGACGCCGATCACGGCCGCCGCGCGCTCTGCAAGCAGCGGAAGCAGTTTCGTCACTTCCACACTCTCGCCCGACCGTGAAACCAGAATGACCGCAGTCTCTTCATCAACGGCGGGCAGCCGTGAGTAGAGTAGTTCCGACGTCTCGATAACCGGCGCAACCACGCCTTTCGATGCCAGACAATAGCTCAGCGGAATGCAAGCATTCAGCGAAGCGCCCATTCCGCTTAAGATGATCCGCTTGCTCAATCGCAGCCGATCAGCGCACGCAAGCAGCACGTCTCTTCCTGCCCCAAACTGATGCGCCGCGACGCTCCGAATGGCCTCCGGCTGTCCGAGAATATTTTCAACCAGCGGAACGGTCATTCGTGGAGCGGGCTTTTAGCCTGCCACGCCGGCATCCTGGCCGGCGTAATCATCTCCCCCCCGCTCACTTCCCTCGTCGGCCCAACCACTCCTGTATCGGCGTCTTCGCCTGCGGCTTGTACGGCATCTTCACCTTCTGCCCTAACCCCGCCGACGCATACGCCGCATAAAGCACTTCCATAACCACGCGCCCATCCTCGCCCGTAGCTTCCGGCTTTGCTTTCCCCCGCACGCACCGCGCAAAATGATGCAGCTCCTGCGGCGTGCCGTAATTCCACAATTCTTCAAATACCGGATAACTCCAACCCGTGGTCGTCGGCGCTTTCTCTACCGCGTACCCGAACCCGTACTCACTGTAAGTCGGGAGCGCGTTTCCCATATGCAGGTCCGCATACGTCACTCCGCCTTCCCCAAATACTTCTACGCGATCGAACATCCCCCCGCGCTTCGCCCAGCTGTTCTCGACCAACCCGACCGCGCCATTGTCGAACTCCATGATGCACAGTGCGTCATCATCGCCTTTCGTCTTATCCGCGTGCACATAAGTCCCGAGCTGGCTATACACGGTCTTCACTTTCGGCCGCCCCAGAAACCAGTAGCAGAACGCAATCCCGTGGCACCCCAGATCCATCAGCGCTCCGCCTCCCGCGCGCGTCACATCCCAAAACCACTCGCTATGCGGACCGAAGTGCTTCTCGCTTTGCTTGACCAGGTAGATCTTCCCCAGCCCTCCCTGATCGGCCATTTCTTTGGCCTTCAAATATTTCGGCGTAAAAAATAATTCTTCGCCATACATCAGCAGCACGCCCTGCTTCTTGCACGTATCGATCATCTGGTCGGCTTCTTCGAGCGTCACGCACAGCGGCTTCTCGCACATCACGTGCTTGCCCGCTTTCGCAGCATCAATCGACATCTGCGCATGCAGGTAATTCGGCGCAGCGATCGTAACCATCTCGATCTCGGGCTGCTTCAGCATCTCGCGGTAATCGCGGAACACACCCGGAATCCCAAACTTCTTCGCGAACTCTTCCGCATGCCCCGCGCTCGGCGAAGCCACCGCCACCACTTCGGCTTCTTCCGGCATGATCTTGAAAGACGTCGCTAGAATGTCTGCTTGAAATTGGGACCCGATCATCCCGACCTTTACTTTTCCTGTGTTTGCCATTTGATTCGTGGTTATCTTACTCTACCGGGCACACGTCAACTCGAGCGGTTAGCTATTCCCGGCCCTCAACCAACACTTCTAATAACCAGGAACTAATGTAACTCCCGGTCCCACTACGCGTGCCTTAGCCACGGACCGAACGTTGTTACTGGCTGAAACTATCTCCAGGCCCTTGCCCGCGCCCAATTGATAGCTCAATCCAATGTCGCGTGCGCTGCCGCTACCGAGTATCGTATTTCCGACCACACCGACTTGCCCCACGTCGTAATTCACTTGCGGTATGCCGATGTAAACGAATTTACCCGTGGAGGGCTCCGTATTAAACATGAAAATCTTGTTCGCATTGATAACGCTCGCGACGTCACCTTGCGCCGTACACGCAATTCCATACCAGGTGTTGCCGCTGCCTCCCGAATCGCCGAAGTCTTCGATATAGTTTCCTTCGATCGCCGTTCCGAAGCAGCGATTCGCATAAATGGCGTTTTGCGGTACGCCATACAGGTGATTGCCGCGAATTTTCCAGCCTGCCGCGTTATCCATTGTGATCCCAGACTGGCCCGAGCTCGCGATCCAACAATCCAGAAGGTCCCAATCGGTGACGCTGTTGCCCGTATCAACCACATGAATGCCGTTGCCCCCGGAGTTCGTCACGAAACAGTTGCTGATCCGGCCGTTCACCTGCGTGTTCTGGAGCGCCGTCCCGTTCTTACTCAGATTAGTGATTTGGATGCCGTCTCCCGGCGCGTTTTGAACCACCACATCTTCGATAACAGTCAACCAGGAGCGAATAACCAGCACATTTGTCTCGATGTTGTTCGAAGCATCCCCGTCCAACGTGAGATGCGCGATTCGAACCGGCAGCCCGGTCGTGCTCGAGTCAAATTTCCAGCTATCGGAGGCAACCAATGCCGCCAGATTCGCGCCGCGTGCTTGTTTGATCACCGTTCCAGTCCGGGAGTCGCCGGCATAAGTCCTATCCCCGTACAGCACGATCGTTTCATTCACCAGACAGTGCCCATGAATGCTGATGTAGCTTCCAGGTTTGCTATCCGAGATAGCATCGTTTAGCCTCGCGGCGTCTGATACCGTGTCCTTGCAATCGACGTTCACGACAGCAGGCTGCGCACTGCCGGCAATCGCGGCAATGCTGAGGATCAGAGAGATAATGAGATTGTTCCCTGACTTGCTCATACGTGCGTCTCCTATTCCCGCGACGCGCTTGCACACAGCCGCCCGGCCTAGAAAGAAAACTTCAACGCCAGTTGGCACTGCCTCGCCTGAACCGTCGTATAGTTAATCACCCCGAAGTTAGGATCGCCAACGTACGTGTCCGGCGTACCGAACACCGGATGATTAAACGCATTCTCCGCCTCCAGCCGCAATTCCAGCTTCAGATCTTCGTGGCTGCTGGACAGCACGAATTCCTTCAGGATCGACAAGTTCGTCGTGAAAAAGAATGGACTGCGCACGCTTCCGATCGCCCGTGGCGCATTCCCCAACGTGTAAGGAGCCGGTATCTGGAACACATTCGGATCCGCAAAGTAGTTATTGATCCAGTTCGATTCGGGCCCGCCACTGCGCGTCGGAGTCCCGGTCAGATTCGGACGCTGCGGCCCGTAAGTCCATATCGGATTCCCTCCATTGGCAACCGTAAACTGTAGCGGGAAGCCGTCATGGATGGTCCAGACCCCGGCGGTTTTCCACCCGCCAAATAGCAGCTCTAGCGGCCGAGGCATGTTGCTTAAGAAAGCTCTTCCGCGCCCAACCGGCAAATCGTAGCTATAACTCAGTTTCAGTTGCGACGGAATGTCGAAGGTCGAGAGGCTGCGCTCGAGATAAGCTCGATTGGGATCCTGCAGATTCGAGCCCGAGTTGGGACCGTTCGCCAGCCAGGCCACATTGGTGTCGTACGTCGAGGAATCGTCGATGGATTTCGACCAAGTGTAGTTCGCCAAAAGTTGCAAACCGTTCGAGTAACGCTTTTCCACCGTGATTTGTAGCGCATTGTAAATGGAGTTGGCGGTCGGCGGCTCATCCGTCGTCACGCCCGTGAACTGCGGATACGGCAACAGCAATTGATAAGCCTGTATGGTCGGGCTCGTAAGAACGCTGTTGGCATAGTAGGGAGCCGTCAGCAGCGGCGCGAAAGGATTTGCCACATAGTTGCCGAGATTGCCGATCTGAGTCGGCGTTAAATTCTCAATCTGCGGCCCCAAAACGTCGAGATTATTGTTCCCCGCGAAATACAGATGCGTTCCCTTTTTCCCGACGTATTCCAGGTCGAGCACAATGTTCGCTCCCAGTTCGCGCTGGATGCCGAAACTCCAGCTTTGTTCATAGGGAGTCCTCGCAGCCGCAGCCGTGCGGAGCGGTCCGATCGCGCCGTAACCGACGTCGTTCAGCAAGCCCAGCGAGCTACCTGAGGGCGGGATCAGCCCATTGGGAAATGGATTGCCCAGATGCAAGTAGGGCGTCGCGCCATCGTTTTGATAGGTGCTGACCACACTCGTATATTGGTTGAAGCCTTGACTGCCGTAGCTCAACAAGCCATTCGCGCCGGAGCGTGTCTGGTCATAATAGATGCCGTAACCCCCGCGAATCACCGTTTTCTTATCGAACAGATAAGCGAAGCCGAACCGTGGCTGGAAATCTTTCCAGTCCGTTAACCAGTTGGTACGCACGCTGGCGCTATTAAACATCTCGCCCCCCAGCAGCGGGCGAGTCACATTCTGTCCCGTCAGCGGATCTACGTACGAAATCTTGCCGCCGTTCAGCGGACTCACCACGTTCGGATCGAACCAGTTCATGCGGTTGCGGCGTTCCGTTCTGGGCAGCGAAACGTCGTAGCGCAGTCCTAAATTCAAAGTCAGTTTGGGATGGACCTTCCAGTTGTCTTGCACAAATCCGGCGTATTGGAAATTTTCTGTCGCCGGCTCGAACTGGATTTCGTAGAAACTTGCCCGTCATCTGGCCCATCATGAAGCTCGCCATAGCGTCGCCGCCGCATTGCGTAATGTCGGAAACCGGGCACTGTGAACTGCCCAGGGTGTCGAAATTGAAGTAGCCGAGCGGAGCGTTCGTCTGAATGTAGTTCTGCTGGTGCAGTCGCCCCTCGAAACCGAACTTCAGCTCATGTTTCCCTCGGACCTTCGTAAGCAGCTCCGTAAGCTGGCCTGTGTCCTGGCCCTGCCTGTAGTTGCCATACGGATCTTGCCCGATGCTTGTGAAACCGGCCGAATAGTATCCGCCGCCGATGAACATGGCAGGAACGCCCAAAAACCCGTTGGCCTCCAGATAGGACGGGAAGCCAAGCGTGCCCAGCGGATTCGAGTTCAGACTCTGGTTGTAGGCGTCGATGTGTTCCGCTCCTCGCGTGAACCCCAACGTGCTGGTCAGTATCAGCGTGGGACTGAAGGTGTGGGTATCGTTGATCGCGAAGAGATGTGCTGAACCGCTATTCGGGCCGCTGCCACAGGGATCGGAAAAATTTTTGAAGCAGTTGAAAGGAGTATTGTTATTCCAGCCTTGCGAGTACTTGAACGTTATCAGATTCTTCTCGTTGAAGCGGTGGTCGATCCTGATATCGAACTGGTCGCCGGAGTTGCGCGTCGCTCCCGATCCGATCCAGTTGTCGTAAATGCTGCCTCCTGCGATATTCGGAGCCGGGAACAGGTTCATCAACTTCTGGGCAACGGGATCAATCAGGTTTCCCGGGCACATGGGGCAACTGGTAGGGCGTTCCGTTCAGGTTGGGATTTCCGGGGCTGGTGTAGCTAGCGAGATTGTTGAATGGAATAAAGGCGCTGCGGTACGCGCCCGCCGGCCCATTTGCCGGGGTTTGGAACGTGCCGGAATATGGATCGTAGAGTTGCCCGGCAATCGTGCTGCAAAGTCCGGCCGCATTGAACGTTCCGCCATTCGCCGCGCACAATTCGCCAAAGTTGCCGGTGCGTTCCGCTGCGCTCGGCACACCCGCCTGATAGGTGCCCAGATTGGAAGCGCGCGTGCCGTCCCAATCGAAGAAGAAAAAGGTTTTGTCTTTGATGATCGGGCCGCCGATGGTGCCGCCGTAATTGTTCCGGTGTACCGGAGGAATTGGAGCGCCGCCTTCATTGTTGAACCAGTTGTTCGCGTCGGTGATCGTGTTGCGAATGAAATCGTACGCGCTGCCATGGAAGGCGTTGCCGCCCGAGCGCGTGATCATGTTGACGACCGATGCGCCGGAAAATCCGTATTCTGCGCTGAAGTTCGTCTGCTGCACCTTGAATTCTTCTACTGCTTCTGCCGACGGCGTATAGGTCACCTGGGTAATGCCGCCATTGGGCTCGAAGTTGGTGATCGACGCGCCATCCATCAGAATGTCCGCACTCGCGCCGCGGCTGCCGTTCGACACAAAGTTCGTTCCCGTGTCACCGACCGAGTTACTGTCGCTCATGTTGTTGATACCCGGCCCGAGCGTAACTAAGTCGAGCACATAACGGTCAACCAGAGGCAGATCGTTGATGAAACGCCGATTGACCACCTGACCCGTTACCGCATCCTCGGTTGACAGGGGCTGCGCCTGGGACTGGACGTCCACGGCCTGCCTTGCAGTGGCGACCTTCAGAACCAGGTTTGCTGTCGCGTTCTCGCTGACGTTGACTCTGACATTGGTGCGCACGGACTTTTCAAACCCCGCCATGTCCACCGAGACGGAATATACGCCCGGCGGAATCGACGTGAACACATACCGTCCACTGTTGTCCGAGGTAGTGGTGAACTGGTAGCCCTTCTGCTGGTCCACGAGTGTCACTTGAGCCCCCGGAACGACCGCTTGGCTTGGGTCAGTGATTTGCCCGCTCACAGTACCGAAGTAGCCCTGCCCATAAACCATTGCCGCTATCCCAAATAGCATGGCGAGCGGCAGTACGCGTCTTGAAGCAACTCCCCTCATAACACCTCCTCGGCGTGATACTTCCAATAAGATAACTCTTCGGGTACCGTGCATGGAGCGGGTCTCGAGACCTGCTATGCCGCCATTCGTGACGGCATCTTTGTTCACAACGCCATTCAGGAACTTATTTTCAGTGTTTTCTTAGCGGCACGCCCAATACGCCCTCCTCGCCATTCCGTCTCCACGCTATTCTCCTCTCGCGCGGCATCACTCGCGCAGAAAGGTTCTTCAATTCTTCATGTCCACGCAAGCTCAAATTGCAGCCAATCAGGCTAACGCTCAACTCTCCCCTGGGCCTCGTACTCCGGAAGGCAAAGCCATTTCGGCGATGAACAATTTTCGTCACGGCTTCACCGGCGCGTTCCGCGTGCTCCCCTGGGAACAGCAGGACGAATTCGACAAGCTGCTCAACGGCCTGCGCGAGGAGCACCAGCCCTCCACCCTCACCGAAACCATGCTGATCGACAAAATGGCGCAAGCCGCCTGGCTCTCGAAACGCGCCCTTGTCCTCCAGCACACCACTTTCGATCACCGCATGCCCGGCTGCGACGAGCAGAAGCAGCTCGCGCTCTACATGCGCTACCAGACCACCAACGACCGGGCGTTTCACAAGTGCCTGAACGATCTCCTAAAGCTAAGAGCCGAAAAGCGCAAAGCCGAGATTGGGTTCGAATCGCAATCCCGTAAACAGGCTGATCACGCGCGCCGCGAGGCCGACCAGGCCCGCAAGCAGGACCTCCACAAATGGAACGTTTTGCTCGCTGAAGCGAAGCTCGATCACCAACAAATCCTCACAAGCAACGTCCGGCGCTCGATTCTGGTCGCCTCTCTCGACGAAAATCCGCCCCAACTCGCCGAAAACGCCGCCTAATCCTCTGTTCCCGCTCACGACCCGCACCCGGCGTGTGCGTGCGCCGCCCCGCTCGACTCCGCTCCGATTCGTCCTCGGCGGCCCATCCACGCGCAGCACGCGCGTAGACCGCTCCGCGCTCGTACCGTTTGCGCCGCTAACAGCTTCCTCTACAACCGAACCGCTCGTACCTCGTAGGGGGCGGGCATGCCCGTCCCTCATTGGCTGAACATCCCCGCAAAACTCTGTCTTGACACGGCAACCTCACTTTGCATATAGTTCTAAACACTGGAGTAGGGGAAATTTTTATGAGATCTATATTCAACCACGTCCGTTTCCTGATACTCGCTCTCTCCGCTTGTGCGCTCATGTGGGGCCAAGCTGGCGACGGCTCAATTGCCGGTAGCGTCCGCGATAGCAGCGGGGGCGCGATCCCGAACGCAGCCGTGAGCGTTTCAAGCGTCGGGCAGGGGTTCAGCCGCGATACGACCTCGAATGCGTCTGGCGACTATTTAGTAGCAGGGCTGCCGCCAGGAACTTACAACGTCACCATTACCGCTAATGGTTTTCAAAAGTACCAGGTGACGAATCTCGTGCTGCGCGTCGCCGAAAAGGCCCGCGCCGATGCCACCCTTACCGTCGGTGCCGTCAGCACGGAAGTCACGGTCGCGGGGACGAACGTAGCGCCGGTCGAAACCGAATCGTCTGAGCTGTCCGGTGTGGTAACGGGCAAACAGATCAGTCAAACCGTTCTGAACGGCCGCAATTTCACCCAGCTAGTAACTCTAGTTCCGGGCGTCAGTAACCAAACCGGCCAGGACGAGGGGACAGTGGGTGTGTACGGAAATGTTGCCTACAGCATCAATGGCGGCCGGACTGAGTACAACAACTGGGAGTTAGATGGCGGCGACAATATGGATAACGGCAGCAACTCAACTCTCAACGTCTATCCCAACATCGACTCGATCGCGGAGTTCAAAGTTCTCACTTCCAATTACGGCGCCCAGTACGGGCGGAATGGATCGGGCACCATCGAAACGGTTACGAAATCCGGAACCCGCGATTTCCATGGCGACCTGTTCGAATTCGTGCGCAACGAAGATTTCAACGCGCGCAACTTTTTTGATACCACTCGCCCGGCATACAAGAAGAATGACTACGGGTTTACGATCGGTGGCCCTGTTTTCATTCCCAAGCTCTACAACACGAGCCGCCAAAAGACGTTTTTCTTTTTTTCGGAAGACTGGCGCAGGGATCGGGTTCCGAGCAACGGGGGTGGTGGCACGACTTTTCACCAGCAGGACGCTTCGCTTGCAGAGCGAAGCGGCAACTTCTCCGATGTCTGCCCAGGTCCGGATTGCCCTGTGAATCCGGCTACCGGCGCGCCCTTCCCCGGCAACATGGTCCCCATTACTCCGCAGGCGCAAACTTTACTGACCCTGATCCCTCCACCAAATTCCGGAAGCGGTGCGCAATCATTCTTCGATGCGGCGCCGGTCAGTCCGACCAACTGGCGTGAAGAATTGGCGCGCGTCGATGAGAATTTTAGCGACAAAGTACGATTCTTCTACCGCTTCACCCACGATTCCTGGAACACGCACGTACCCATTCCGCTTTGGGGTTCTGGAAGCGCCTTCCCGACAGTAGGGACGAATTTTGTCGGGCCCGGCGTCAGTATGGTCGCGAATCTGGCCATAAGCGCTTCGCCTACATTGCTGAATGAAACTGTTTTCAGCTATACGACCGATCACATTTTCTTGACCGCCACGGGTAATTATGCGCTGCCCACAGGGTTGGCCATCGGCAGCCTCTTCAACAACGGTTTTGGAGGGATTCTGCCACAAGTGGATATTGCTAATGGGACTCCGTATGGTGGTGGTTTCACCGCGGGCTCCGGTTATTTCCCCTGGAACAATGCAAATCCCACTTACACGTATAAGGACCAGGTGACCAAGATTATCGGCGCTCATAACCTCTACTTCGGCGCCTACTTCGCAGCCGGGCAGAAGAACGAGCAGAACAGCCCCAATCTTCAGGGCACCCTTACCTTCAGTAACACGTCCGGTGTTACCACCGGGAACGCATTTGCCGATTTTCTGACCGGGCGTATTGCGTCCTACGAGCAAGACAAGGCCAAAATCAAATACTATAACCGGTACAAGATCGTAGAGCCATATTTGCAGGATGATTGGCACGTCTCAAAGAAATTAACTTTGAACCTCGGTCTTCGAATCAGCCTTTTTGGAACCTATCGCGAGAAGTACAAGCAAGCTTATAACTGGGAGCCCGGTGCCTACAACCCGGCGAACGCGCCAGCCCTTCTAACCACCGGCGCAGGAGCCGGTGCATTAGTGCCGGGCGTTGGAAATCCCTTCGACGGTATTGTGCAATGCGGAGCGCCCGGTATTCCGCGCGGTTGCCTTGTCGGACATCTGTTTAATCCCGCTCCCCGGGTTGGCTTCGCGTACGATCCGATCGGCGATGGCAAAACGGCGATCCGCGGCGGCTACGGTATCTTCTTTGAGCACACAAATGGCAACGAAGGAAACACTGAATCGTTGGAAGGCAGCCCTCCGCTATCACTCTCTTCCACCCAGTACAATATCATCGGCTACACAGGAATCGGAGGAGCCGGTCTCCTGTTCCCGCTGGGCCCCACTTCCATCCCTACCAGAGCTATCTGGCCGTATGTGCAGCAGTGGCATTTTGATGTGCAACGCGATCTCGGCGAGCGTACGGTGATGACGCTTTCCTATGTGGGGAGCAAGGGAACGCACTTGACGGATCAGAGAGACATTAATCAGCTCTTTCCAGTCCCAGCGTCTCTAAACCCATATCATGCGGGACAGCCTATCAGCAGTAATGATTGCAGTACTCTGACCGTGAACGGGGCACCCGTAACGGGGCAAGCGTTGACTAATCTAAACGTGGCTTG
Source organism: uncultured Acidobacteriaceae bacterium (assembly GCA_963803455.1). GTDB lineage: Bacteria > Acidobacteriota > Terriglobia > Bryobacterales > Bryobacteraceae > Bog-105. Next base: position 1,189,021 of record CAWDMK010000001.1, read on the forward strand.
CGGAGCCGATCCAAATCCTGCCCGCCCCTTCCTCGGCTTCGGCAGTATAACCGGACTCGAAGATCAAGCTAACTCCAGCTATAATGCCATGCAGATCTCCGCCCGTCACTACATCGGACGCCTGAACGTGAGCCTCGCGTACACGTGGAGCCACTCGATCGATGACTCGTCCGACCGCTACGATACGAATTTTGTCAATTCGTACGATTTGCGCGCCAGCCGCGCCAGCTCCAACTTCGATCAGAGACATTTGCTGAATATCAGCTATGTGTACGATCTGCCGTTCTTTACGCACTCCGGCTTCTTGCATACTGTCTTAGGCGGCTGGCAAACCTCGGGCCTGATCACATTCCAGACCGGAACGCCTTTTAGCGTCACTAACGGGACGTTCGGTGATAACGCCGGCGTGGGGAATGGTATCGGAACCGGCTCCTATGTGGACATTGTTGGAAACCCACACGCAGCACCACCGGTCACAGAGGTGCCGGGCATCGTCGGTCCCTTGCTCTACAATCCGGGTGCGTTCGCCGCTCCAACTGGACTGACGTTCGGCGACGCTGGGAGAAACATTCTCAACAATCCTTCCCGCACTAATTGGGATGCAGGATTGTTCAAGCATTTCCCGATCAAGTCGGAAACACGCGCGATCGAGTTCCGTGCGGAAGCATTCAACATTCTGAATCACACGCAATGGAACGGGATCAGTAACGGCGCTTCCTGCTATGGGCCGGCAAACAATTCAGCTGGCGATCCGAGTTGCGTCGCAACTGCAACTTTCCTGCATCCAACTGCCGCGCACAATCCACGCATTATGCAGCTCGGCATGAAGTTCCTGTTCTAAAGTGGGGCAGACGATCGCTTTCTGTCGTCTGCCGGAACAGTCACTCGATTCGATTTAACATCTAATCGGTGAGACTCCGCCGCCGCGACTTCCTGGGCGTGATGGCCGCCCCCTTCCTTCGCGGGCAGGGCGTGGCCTCGCGCAACGTTCGGCCGATGCCGCGCGGCAAGCCTTCGGGCCTGCCGTTCCTCGCGCATTTCACAGACATCGCGGCTCTGGCTGGGCTCCATCATCCAACCATTTACGGCCCGGCGGATCACAAAGATTACATCATCGAGACCGTCGGCTGCGGATGTGCTTTCTTCGACTACGACAACGATGGCTGGATCGATGCGTTAGTCCTCAGCGGATCGCGTGTCTCAGGCGCTCCCGAGGGTGCCAGTAACCGCCTTTACCGCAATAACCGCGACAGCACATTCACCGACGTCACTGCCAAAGCCGGTCTGTTGCGCACCCTGTGGGCCTCTGGCGTGACGATCGGCGATTACAATAACGACGGATTCGACGACTTGTTCATCACCGCATACGGCCAGAACGTGCTCTACCGCAATAACGGCGATGGGACGTTTACCGATATCACCAAAGAAGCCGGCCTCCTCGATGCGAAAACACGCTGGGGCGCCGGATGCTGTTTCGTCGATTACAATCTCGATGGCCATCTCGATCTGTTCGTGTCGAACTACCTCGATTTCGACCTCGCTCACGCGCCCAAGCCCGGATCGAGCTTGAATTGCACGTGGAAAGGCGTCCCTGTAAATTGCGGGCCGCGCGGGCTGCCCTATTCGCACCACTCTCTCTATCGGAACAACGGACACGGCGTCTTCACTGACGTCAGCAGAGAAGCAGGTATCGCAAGCGTTCCTCCCGGATACGGCATGACGGTCGTGGCCGCCGATTTCGATAACGATGGCTGGCCCGACATCTATGTCGCTTGTGACACTAGCCCCAGCCTTCTCTTCCGGAACAAGCACGACGGCACCTTTGAAGAAGTTGGGCTGGCAAGCGGCTGCGCTCTCAGCGGCGATGGCGTCGAGCAGGCCGGCATGGGCGTCGGCCTCGGCGACGTCAATCTCGACGGAAGCCTCGATATCTTCAAAACGCATTTCATGGACGATACAAACGTCCTGTATGTGAACGATGGGAAGGGCTTTTTTGAAGATGAAACCATCGCCGCAGGACTGGCCGTCGAGACGCGCTACGTAGGCTGGGGCGCTGGAATCGTAGATCTCGATAACGACGGCAATCCGGACCTTTTCTATGTCACCGGGAACGTCTACCCGGAAGTCGAGCAGAAGCGCCCGGAAAACCCGTTAAAGACCCCTCGCGTGATTTTCCGCAGCTTGGGCGGCGGCAGATTCGAAGAGCTGATGGATCAGGGTGGTCCTGCAATCTCCGAAGTTCATTGCAGTCGCGGATGCGCGTTCGGCGACTTCGACAATGACGGCGATCTCGACATTCTGATCGTCAATTTGAACGAGCCTCCGTCACTCCTGCGGAACGATCTTCGTGGAAACAATCATTGGTTGAAGGTGAAGCTGATCGGCACGAAATCCAATCGCAGCGCGATCGGCACGCGCGTTATCTGCTCGTACGCAGGCAAGCGCCAGGCCCAGGAGCTCGTCGCGCAATCGAGCTTCTATTCGTCAAACGATTCGCGCCTCCATTTCGGACTGGGAACTGCGGCCACCGCCGATCTCGAAATTCGCTGGCCCACTCGATCGAAGCAGATTTTGAAGAACATCAAAGCCGATCAGATCCTCACTATCCACGAACGCTGAGGCTCTCCTAACGCTGTGGTCGCTCCTCTCGCCTCAAGAAAACAAAACGGACGGTTGACTCACGATCACAATCTGAAAACGCCGTTATAAGCCGAGCTTCAGCTTCGGACCAGCGCTTATCGATGTATCGCATGATCTCTTCGGCGTGCTTGTCGATACACAACTTGATCTCTTGAACAGCGGTCTCCGAAGCAGTTTCCAAATCCACTTTGGGTAGGTATTCGTTATCCATGCGTTCGTCTCGTCTTCTTCAATCGATGCTAGTTCCAAAAAGCGGCAGCTGCATGCCGTCGTGGCGTGACCCTCTGCTTCGATTATCGAACACACTTCGGCCCTCTAGCGATGCCGAAATCCTCTGCTCATGCTCCACAACGCGCTCGAAATCCGCCTCAGGCTGATAGCGCTCCTCAACCGCTTCCACAAACCTGCTTAACCGCTTGAACCCGTCAATCTTCTCGGTATCGCCGAGCTTGGCTCGATCAAGCGAATCACGAAGTACGACGAGCGACTCATCGTAAGTCTTCAACGGCACGGGAAACGGGTGCCTGTCTTTCCCGCCGTGTGCAAACGAAAACCGCGCCGGATCCGAAAACCGCGTCGGCGTCCCATGCACTACTTCGGCGATAAGCGCCAGGGACTGCAGCGTGCGCGGCCCCAGATTCTCGACCAGCAGAAGGGAAGCGAAATCCCGCAACTGCCGCTCATAGCTCACCGCGAGCACAGCACCCAACCGCTTCAAATCCACGTTCGCCGCCCTGACCTCGTGATGCGTCGGCATCGTCAGCTTGCGGAACTCATCTACGGTTCGATCGGGGTGTTCGGCCGCAATCTGAAGCATCGCGCCTTGCGCCGGCTGCGCGCGGCGATCCACCAGGTTCAGAATCGTGCCTTCGTTTTCGCCCACGATGCCCGTGTGAGGCTCGCAGGTGAAATCGCGAACCGATGCGGAATGCCAGTGATAGCGCCGTGCCAGACCAGTCCCCTCATTCATGCCTTGCTGGACAACCGCCCAATCTCCCGTATCACTCACGACGAAACTGTGAAGGTAGATTTGGAACCCATCCGCAATCGCATTGTTATCCACTTTCGCAGTCAGGCGGCTGGTTCTGACCAGCGCGTCGCCATCCAGACTCTTCTGTTCAGCGAGCGCCAGCAGCTCAGCGGGTGTCTCTCGCGACTGCTTTCCCCGGCCGCCGCAGACGTAGATCCCAAGCTCATCCGCGCGCCGGTTCAGCCCACGTTTCAGCGCACTGAGCACAGATGTCGTGACTCCGGACGAATGCCAGTCCATTCCCATCACGCACCCGAGCGCTTGGAACCAGAACGGGTCACTCAATCGCGAAAGAAATTCCGCCGCGCCGTAATCGTGAACGATGCTTTCAACAATCACCGTCCCCAGCTTCTCCATCCGCTCCGAAAGCCATGGCGGCACGCGTCCCCCATGCAGCGGCAGATCGGCGAATCCGGAACGCTTCATCCCTCATCAATGCTAACTGGAGGAAAAAGGGGGAGAAGAGCACTGCACGCGGTCACTCTTCTCCGGAGGATGCTTTACGCCGCTGACGGACTGGATTCGACGAAGTAGCCATTGGCGCCGTTGGGGAAGAAGCCGCCCGAGCGAGCGTTCCCTAAGCCGCCGTAGGCCAGATAGAGGACTTGGCCAGGGGTGCGGACGGCAGTCAGGCCCTCGTTTGGATGAACCGAGAAGTAGTCACTGCCCGAGGGCGGAGGAATGATATCCACGCTGTCCATCTTCGTTGTCGGGATTCCAAGTGTAGCGACTTGCAGCCGGATGTTTCCGGTATGCTCGGCTTCGACGGCCAGGATTCGCGCCGCGTACCCCAGGATCGTCTTGCTCTTAATGAGCGGGGCTGCTCCTCCGTATGCGCTCACTCCAATGTCTTCGAACATTCTCGCGAGCTTCAGGAACTCGTTTTGATTGCCAAACCCGAAACCTAGGGCGTTCAAGTTGATTTTGGGCTGCGCTACGGCGTTCTTACCCAACGCAGACCGAAGTAACACGACATGGTCGCGTTCATCTTGCGCGATTTGATTGGCGATCTCCCCGATATTGATCCCATACGCATTCGTGAAGTTGACTTGACTTCCGTTGTATGCGAAATCGTGATCGCCCGTTCCATAAGTCTCGATGTTGTATGGCGCTTCGCCGATGTTCTTGCCCGAAGTAGCAACCGTGTAGAACTCCGCTTCGAGGTATTCGAGGTTCAGAGCGAAATTCAGAATGTCTACATCATTGGGATGACCCGCCGCACCGGCTTCGAGTGCCTCTGGCCCAACCATGAAGGCAGCGCTGGCCGTTGCGCTTGCAATGCCCAGCTTGCGAACGAAACTGCGCCGGTTCGATGCCGCGGCGATTACACCTGGAATGATACTTTTATTTGCCATGAATGACTCCGTTTCAATTGAGGATGAGGACTGTACCACTGGCTAGTACGGAGTCAGCGCCCGGATTGGATCATAGCCGGAGAACATTTAGTACGGGCGCGGCAGCCATCTGAACGCGTAACGGGTCTCGTACCTATACCAGAGCCATGTCGTGTGGCGGATCAGATGAGGGAGAGAATCCGCGTAGTTTTGCGCCGCTGGTAGTCTAGCTCTGGAGAGCATGTCTTCGCACGAGAATGCCGACAGTGAGCTGATCGGTCGGCTGCGTAACCGGGATCCGCAAGGGTTGGCGGCCGCGTACGACCGGTACGGGCACGCGGCGTACTCGTTGTTTGTCCGCATCACACACGACCAGAGCGCGGCAGAGGACCTGGTGCAGGAATTGTTCATTCGCTTATGGAACCGAGGCCGGGAATTCGACTCCAGCAGAGGCACGCTGGGAGTCTGGATTCTCTCGATCGCGCGCAACATGGCCATCGATCATGTGCGGTCGGCCCAGGCTAGGTTTGCGACGCGCTTGCGCCCGATCGAGCACCTCGAGCATTTGTCCATGGCCGCGAATACCAGTCAGCCTGAGTCTTCGATCGACCGATCACGAACCGTAAGCGCGGGATTCGCTGATCTGACCTTCAACGAGAGGCGAGTTTTGGAGCTCGCCTATTTCGAAGGATTCTCACAAAGCGAAATTGCCGAGCGTTTAAAAGAGCCGTTGGGAACCGTGAAGAGCTGGACGCGCTCGGCCTTGAGCCGCATGCGCAGAGTGATCCAGGAAGGCGGGGCGAAATGACACACGCCGAGATGGACGAGCTCTACGAACTGTACGCCCTCGGAGCGCTTGAGGGCGACGCAGCGAATGAAATCGATGCGCACCTGCGCGATGAGTGCGCGTATTGCCTCGAGCACGTTCGAGAAGCGCTTCAACTGACGAGCGGTCTGGCCGCGCTCGCCGAACCCGTAACGCCTCCCCAAGAACTTCGCGAAAGAGTTGTCGGCCGGGTGAAATCGCCTGCGCGGCCCCGAAGTTGGATATTCGCTGTAGCAGCCCTGAGCGCCGCCTGCCTGGCGCTGCTTGTCTTTTCACTATGGTCAACCAGCGAGCTGCATCGCATGCGCGGGCAATTGGGCGTGGTGAGCGGCGAGCGGGATCAGTTGCGCTCGGCAATTGAACTGCTGACGCGCTCCGATACGCGCACTGTGCAATTCGGGCGTGCCGAAGATCCGCACGGGCGCGTGCTTGTGAGCCGCACGGGAGGCGTGGTGTTCGTTGGATCGCAATTGCCTGCGCTCAGCAGAGACAAAACTTTTGAGTTATGGCTGGTTCCGGCAAAAGGCGCCCCACAACCCGCTGGGCTCTTCCGGCCGAATACTTCGGGCGAATCCCTGCATATTTCATCGCAGCCCGTAAGTGCAGCGACGGCAGCCGTGGCCGTGAGCATAGAGCCGCGCCAAGGATCCGCCGCCCCGACCACCAAGCCCATTCTCGTCGTACCGTTAGGATAGGTGAACCTGAGTAAGCTGCTGGTATTCGCCGCTGCATCGGCAGCGATCAGCGCCACGCCGTACCAGAATGCTAAAGAGCTGGAAGCATACAGCTCAGCTCAGGCGCACGCAGAAGCAAGCACATGGATAGGTTCTACCAATCCGCGATTTCGCGCGTGGGCCGCGTACTGGATCGCGCGAGATCGTGACACTCAACTCGTTCCGGATCTCGTCCGTGCTCTGCAAAGCTCAACCTCCATGCCGGCAGCCGATTCAATGGCCCGGGAAAAGGCCATAGCGGCCATTGCGGATGCACTGATCCGGTTGAATGTCGAGGTTCCAGTCAATGCGGCTATGCAGCTATATCCAAACTTCCCGGTGCAGGCTCTGATTCTGCTTGCAAACAATAGATCCGGGGAGCGTGAGGCGTTGCTGCACATGCTCGCCGACAAACGCTTCCAGGTCTGGCTCACAGCGGCGGACCTTCTCGCCGAGCGTTATCCGGCATCCGTTACGCCCGTTCTATTGAATGACTTCACAATGCCCATAAGAATACGCGTGATCGATACAAGCGACGCCGTGTACGGAACCGATAGATCCGGTGGTTGCGCAGGAGGAGGCGTTTACGACGGCTGGGCAGGGTGGCCGAAAATGCGGGATTACATTCTCGCTGTAAACTCCGGCGAGGGTTCGCGCCTGCTTGCCCCAGGAAGAAACGCTGTCTACTATTACGTCGAAGAGAGTCGAGATTTTGGAAGAATTTTGCATCAGGACCCGTGTCTGTTCGATCCAATCGAGATAGAGCGCTTCCGCTTTGAGTTGCTACAGCAACTGGGAGCGTCAGATTTGCAGCGATCGGCGTACAAGAAAATCTCATTTACCAATGGGGAAGAGTTCACGCACGAAACCGATTCGTTCTTGCTCGAGCAGAAGACAGCATTTGAACATGCCGTGCGAGCACTGGTCGAGTCGGGACATTTGACGGATGAACAGGCGGGAAGGCGAAAATTCTATGTGGATTTCAGCATTGAAGATAACAGGGCCGATAAGTCCGTGCCGCTGCCGGTGATCAATTTAGACCAGTTCGGGATGAGCTTACGGCGCTTGTCGTATTAGGCTTTTTAACGTTATACGGCTACGGTGCGCCCGCTGGCAGCGGATTGTGTTGCGAAGGCGGCTCGCCGGATTGCGGGAGCGGAACGAGCATCTGCTCCTTGCGGTAGATCAGCGTTGAGGTATCGTAACTCGCGAGCTCGAAGCCGTGGCCGTGCGTGATAGCGTCGGTAGGGCAAGCTTCTACACAGTACCCGCAAAAGATACAGCGGTTATAGTCGATGTTATAAACTTTGGCGTATCGCTCGGCTCCGCTGAAGCGCTGCTCTGACGTGTTTTCGGCGGCTTCGATATAGATGCAATTGGCCGGGCAAGCCGCGGCGCAAAGAAAGCAGGCGACGCACTTTTCGAGGCCGTTCTCGTCGCGCTGCAGTACGTGAGCGCCCCGATAGCGCTCTTCGAGCTGAGCCGGCCCATCGGGATACTCTTCGGTGATCGCGGGCGACAGCATCTCCCGGAAAGTGATGCCCATGCCTTTGGCGATCGCGGCCGCCGACCCGAGAACTTCGCCGATTCTCGCCATTCTGCTCTCAGGTTAGCGCACTACCTGATTGCGCTAGCTTGCGGCTAAGCCGGCGATTTTACTTCGCTTCCGGGCTCTGTGCCGAAGGCGGGTTTCTCGGCTTCCTGTTCCTTCACGAATTGGAGAATGTCGAACGGCTTTTGCTCGCGATCCGGAAAAAAGCTGTTGATCGCAGCCTGTTCGTCATCGAACATCTCGAATACGATAGAGAGCTTAGTCAGTATGAGCAACTGAAGATTGCGCTTCGAGACATTCAGGAGTTTCACGGCCCCGCCCGCTTTTTGCAACTGCGTGTGAGCGATGACGAGCGTGCCTAAGCCCGTGCTGTCGATAAAATCGACGTGCTTCATGTCGAGAATGATGCTGTTCTGCTTGGCTTCAAGCAGTTGCGTGATCTTGCGGCGGAAATCGGTTGACTCCTGCCCGACCACCAACCGGCCGCGGAGCGCGAGAATGACAATCCCTTCCACTTCCCGTTGCTGAATCTCAAGCGCCATGGAATCTCAACTATAACGTGTCGCGGCCACGGCAAAGAGATCGTAAAAGTTCGTGGGGAAAGCTCTGACGCTTGGGGGTAAAGTGGTTAGTACTCGTCCGGAGGGGACTTGATATTAGTGTTCGCCGCCCTGGCGCTGCTCCAGGGCTCAACGCCAGCGCTTCCTGAGCACCGCATTGCCAATATCTTCAAGCCTCTGGCAACGCCGGCCGAATCGGAACACAACATTGCTCTCTTTACGATCGCGGTAACGGGAGCAATCTTTGTCGCGGTTGCGACCCTGATCATCTACACCATGGTGCGATTCCGGCGTCGGGCCGACGACAATACCCGCCAGGAGCCGCCGCAGGTGTACGGAAGCAATCAGATCGAGGTCGCCTGGACGGTGATCCCGATATTGATCGTCTTCGTGCTGATCGGCGTTACGGCGCGGGTGATTGCGAGCGTGCAGAATGCGAGCCCGCCGCCGTCGATGTTGAAAGTGACGCTAATTGGGCATCAGTGGTGGTGGGAGGTGCGCTACCCCGATTTTGGAATTGTGACCGCGAATGAGATTCACGTACCCGTATCACGGGGCAGGACGCGGACGGAAACGTATCTGCGGCTCGAGAGCATGGACGTGATTCACAGTTTTTGGGTACCGCAACTTTCAGGCAAGACGGATCTGATTCCGAATCGCGAAAATTTTCTCTGGATTGATCCGCGTGAGCCGGGGATTTACCTCGGCAATTGCGCCGAATATTGCGGTACGCAGCACGCCAACATGCTGCTTCGAGTGATTGCGCAGGAGGACGGCGATTTCAAGAAATGGGCGGCCGAGCAGCAACGGCCGCCGCAGACTGCTGCGGGTCTGGAGCAACCGAGAGCCGAGTTCGAATCGCTGGCATGCGTGAATTGCCATACGGTGAAGGGCACGCCGGCCATTGGAAAATTCGGGCCCGATCTGACGCATTTGATGAGCCGGGATACGCTTGGCGCGGGGGTGCTGCCCAACAACGCGGCCAACCTTCGAGCGTGGGTGAATGATCCGCAGCAGGCAAAACCGGGTTGCTTAATGCCGAGCATGAAGCTGACCGGGGGAGAACTGGATGGTGTGGTTGCTTATTTGCAGAGTCTGAGATAGGTGGAGGCAGGATTGGCAACGATAGATTATCCCCTCGAGCGGCCGCAGACGGCGCCATCCGGGTTCTCATTCTCGGAGACCCTTTACACATGGGTAGCAACCGTCGATCACAAGCGACTTGGCCTGATGTACATGGTTTCGGCGCTGGTGTTTCTCGTGATCGCAGGAATCATGGCCTCCGTCATGCGGCTGCAACTCGCGGTCCCGAATAACCATGTAGTATCACCGGCAACCTACAACCGCCTCTTCACGATGCATGGGGCGACGATGGTTTTCCTGGTGGGCATGCCGATTGTTGCCGGGATGTCGAATTACCTGATTCCCCTGATGATTGGCGCGCGGGACATGGCGTTTCCTCGCCTGAACGCGTTTGGGTTCTGGATTTTTCTTTTCGGCGGGCTGCTTCTCTATTACAGCTATCTGGGCGGCAGCGGATTGTCGGGCGCAGGCTCAGCTCCTGACGTGGGATGGTTCGCGTATGCGCCGCTCACGGAGAAGTCCTTCTCGCACGGGGCGAGCACGGATTTTTGGGCTCTCGGAATACTGTGTTCCGGAATTGGAAGCATCGCGAGCGCAATCAATGTGATCGCGACGTGTGCGTCTCTACGGTGTCCGGGAATGACGCTGAGCAGGATGCCCGTCTTTGTGTGGGTGATGCTCATCGATTCGTGGTTGATCCTGGTCGCACTGCCGCCGCTGTCGGCAGCGCAGATCATGCTGCTGCTCGACCGATTTCTGGGAGCACACTTCTTTGATACTCAGTTCGGCGGGTCCGCGGTGCTGTGGCAGCACCTGTTTTGGATTTTTGGCCACCCGGAAGTTTACATTTTGATCTTCCCGGCATTCGCCACGTTGTCGGAGGTAATCCCGATTTTTTCTCGAAAGCCGATTTTTGGCCGGCCGGCGATGGTCGGGGCAGTGGTGGCGATCGGCTTCATCAGCCTCGGCGTTTGGGCGCATCATATGTTTGCGATTGGGATGACGTCCTGGTCGAATACTTTCTTTGCAGCCGCAAGCATGCTCGTCGGCGTGCCGACGGGCATCAAGATTTTCAACTGGACCGCGACCATGTACGGCGGAAAAATCCGCTTCGCGGTTGCGATGCTCTTCTGTTGCGCGTTTCTGCTGCAGTTTCTGGTTGCCGGGTTAACCGGCATCATGCTGGCGGTGACACCTTTCGATTGGCAGCTGCACGATTCGTATTTCGTGGTCGCGCATTTCCATTTCACTTTGATCGGCGGCCTGGTGTTTGGGGTGTTCGCCGGCATTTATTACTGGTTCCCGAAGGCGACGGGCAAGATGCTGAGTGAAACGCTCGGGAAGTGGCACTTCTGGCTGTTTTGCATCGGCTTCAATATGACGTTTATTCCGCTGCACTTCGCGGGGATGCTGGGCATGCCGCGCCGCATTTATACCTACGCTCCGGGGCGCGGGTGGGAGTTGTGGAATCTGATCGCATCGATTGGCGTAATCTTCCAGGCCGCGGGGCTGCTCTGCTTTGCGTGGAACGTCATTCGATCTGCGAAATGGGGTCAGGAGGCGGGTGATGATCCGTGGGATGCCTGGACGCTCGAGTGGGCGACTACCTCGCCACCCCCGGAGTATAACTTCGAAAAGCTTCCGGTGGTGCGCAGCAGCCGGCCTTTATGGGATCTGAAGCACCCGCAAGATCCTGACTGGAAGTTCGAGTAAAGAGAATGGCCGCCTCAACTGCACTGCCGCGGAGCCCTGAATCGCTCGAGAGCGAGTGGAAAACGCCGGATCGGGGCGCCGTCGGTGTCATTTTCCTGATCCTTACGGAAACAGCGCTTTTTACGATGTTTGTCGCTGTGTATCTGATTTACATCGGAAAGAGCCTGAATGGGCCATATCCGAAAGATGTGCTCGATATTCCGATTGTGGCGACGATTTGCCTGCTCTCGAGCAGCTTAACCATCGTTTTTGCGGAACATGCTCTGAAAAAAACCGAGATGGGACGGTTTAAGCTCTGGTGGGCTGCGACGATCCTGCTGGGTCTCGTTTTCTTGACCTATACGGGAATTGAATGGCGTCACTTGATCTATCACGATCATCTAACCATCAGCACGAATCTGTTCGGGACAACTTTTTACTCTCTTGGTGGGATTGCACGCGAGTCACGTAATCGTCGGCATGACGTTTCTGTTGATCGTGTTCGGCGTCACGCTGAAGGGATTTCCGATTCACACCCAGTTGAGGCGAGTGTTGTTTTTGTCGTGGTATTGGCATTTCGTGGATGCGGTGTGGGTGGTCGTCTTCACAGTGGTGTACATCATCGGCAGATAGTATATGGCGCACGAAATTCGTCACGGTGAAGCAGGAGAGCGGACCGAAAGGACGCATATCCAAATGCCTGGGCCGACCTTCTGGCCAATGGTGTTTGCCTTCGGAGTGACGCTCTTGTTTGCGGGACTGCTGACGCAGTACGTGGTGGGGATTGTGGGCGCGATCATCGCGGTGCGTGCGGCCGTGGGTTGGTGGCGCGACGTCATTCCGGTTGAAGAACACGAACAGGTGCCGATTGACCCGCTGCTGCGGCCCGCGCCGATTCTGGTAGAAGCGCGTTCGGTCGTGCGGTTGAAAGCGGGCGAAGGCAAGCACCGGGTGCGCATTCCGGCAGAAATTCATCCTTATTCGGCAGGCCTTTGGGGCGGCTTGGCGGGAGGCGCGGTGATGGCCGGCCTCGCGTGCTTATACGGGCTGATCGCGCAACACAGTATCTGGTATCCGATCAATCTGCTGGCCGGCGCCGTGATTCCCGACCTCGGGCAATGCGACGGTACAACAACTGAGAGCATTCAACGGATTGGCATTTTTCGCGGCGCTGGTGGGGCACGGCGTGATCTCGATTCTGGTCGGAGTCGTGTACGCGGTAATGCTGCCGATGTTCCCGAAATACGCGCCGTTCTGGGCCGGAATTTTGGTTCCGCTGTTTTGGACAGGGTTGGTTGCGACGGCGCTCAATATGCTCAATCCAGTAATGGTGGGGCGAATTAGCTGGCCGTGGTTCGTGGTTTGCCAGTTGGGCTTCGGACTGGTGGGCGGATATGTGATCGCGCGAAGCACGAAAATTCATACGATGCAATCGTGGGATCTCGCCGAACGTGCCTTCCTCGAAACCCCGGGCGTGATGCCGCCGCGCAACGATGAGGGCCAATGAGCGAAACCGGCGGTTGCCCGCGCAGAACCGGGCTGTTGATAGGCGGCGCCTGCATATTTTTTTTGTGTATCGCCGGTTGCGGAAAGCCAACCAAACGGCCAGTCATGCCGGCGGATATTACGGATTTTCAGACGCTGTTCAGTGAAAACTGCGAAGGATGCCACGGCGTTGATGGCAAGAATGGCCCAGGGCGCCCGTTGAATTACCCGCTGTATCTTGCGCTCATTCCCAAAGAGACGCTGCAGAGGACGATTGAAAACGGCGTTCCGGGAACCGCGATGCCTGCCTGGGCGCGGAGTCAAGGCGGTCCGCTCTATCCGAAGCAGGTGACGGCGCTCGTGAATGGAATCGAGCAGAACTGGGCAAAGAACGTGAATCTAGGGGCCGCAAAGCTTCCGCCCTATAGCGCAGCGAATGATCCGGGCGATGCGGGCCGCGGGAAGAAACTGTTTGTGAGGGACTGCTTCATGTGCCACGGCAAAGGCGCGAAGGCAGGCCCGGTTTCCGATCCCTCATTTTTGGCGCTGGTCAGCAATCAAGGATTGCGCACTTCGATCATTGTTGGGAGACCGGACTTGGGGATGCCGGATTGGCGGTTTCTGAATCTGGGCCGCGCGCTCAGCGATCAGGATATCGACGATCTTGTGGCGTATCTGGCGTCGTTGCGCCCGCAGAACTTGCAACCTGGAGCGCACGTTCTTGAAAACGGAACCGGCCAGAGTGGCGCACCCACAAGCGGGAACGAAGGCAGCGGAAACGGACCGGGAAGTCCGGAAAATCAGACGGGAAATCAAGGCAGCGGAGGGAAGGGAGCCGGGAATGCACGAACCAAGCCATGAAGCCGAGCAGGTAAAGCAAGATAATCCGCCCACGCGGCGCGATTGGCTGTTCAAGGTGGGAATGGGAGTCAATGTCGCGGCAGGCGTGCTGCTTGCGATACCGCTGGTCGGATTTGTGTTCTCAAGCTTTGTGGAGCGAAAAGACCCGCGGAGTTGGATCTCGCTCGGGCCGCTCGACGGTTTTCCGGAAGGGAAAACGCGGATTGCGACGTATCGGAATCCCTACACTCGTCCCTGGGATGGACAGACGGCGAACATCCCGTGTTGGGTGAGGCACGTCCAGGGCAATCAGTTTCAGGTGTTCGCGATTAACTGCACGCATCTGGGTTGCCCGGTGCGGTGGTTTGAGGAATCGGGGCTTGTTCATGTGCCCCTGCCACGGCGGAATCTATTACGAAGATGGCGCCCGCGCCTCGGGGCCGCCGCCGCGTGGATTGTTTCAGTACACCTACAAGGTAGAGAACGGCGATCTTTGGATTAAGGGCGGCGAGATGCCGACGCTGGCCAACCCGGCTTAGAGCAGGGAAGAGTCGGATGCACACGCTTAGAAAGATCGCGGTCTGGCTGGACGACAGGCTGCACATCACAGCCTTATTCGCGTCGACAGCGGGTCACGAAGTGCCGGCGAGCGCGGGAAGCTGGTTCTATGTTTTCGGCAGCGCGACGCTGCTGTGCTTTGTAATTCAGGTGATCACGGGCGCGTGCCTCGCGTTTGTCTACATTCCATCGACAAATGAGGCGTGGACGAGCTTGGAGTATCTGAATCACGCGCAGTTCCTCGGGTGGTATTTGAGAGCGGTGCACAACTGGGGCGCGAATTTCATGGTGATGATCATGACGCTCCATATGATCCAGGTGTTTCTGTTCGGCGCCTATAAATACCCGCGCGAGCTGACGTGGATCAGTGGAGTGTTTCTGCTGCTTCTGACGCTCGGAATGGCGTTCACGGGCGAAGTGATGCGCTTCGATCAGGATGCCTATTGGGGATTGAGCATTGGAGCAGCGGTAACGGGGCGCGTGCCGCTCATTGGCTCGCAGCTCGTGCATCTGCTGCTGGCCGGACCGATCATTGCGGGCGAAACGCTCTCGCGATTCTTTACGCTGCACGTATTCATCATTCCGGGAATGATTATTGCGATCGTCAGCATGCACCTGCGGCTGGTGCTCAGCAAGGGCATCAATGAGTATCCGAAGCCTGGACACCCTGTTCACAAAGCGACGTACGATGCCGAATACGCGGCGATCTTGAGCAAGGAAGGCGTGCCGTTCGTGCCGTACGCGATCGGGAAAGATTTGATTTTTGCGGCCATCGTGATCGTCGGGATTCTGGGATGCGCGCTCATCTTCGGGCCGAAAGGGCCGGCGGGTCCTCCGAACCCGACGATTGTGGATACGAATCCGCGGCCGGATTTTTACTTTCTTTCAGTATTCGCCGCGTTAGCGCTGGTGCCGGACTGGATGGAAGTGCTGGTACTGTTTGGCGCGCCGCTGCTGATGATCGCGTTTTTGATTGCGCTGCCGTTTATTTCGGGACAGGGCGAGAAGAGCGCTCGACGACGGCCCGTCGCGGTGTTGAGCGTCGTGCTCATCATGCTGGTGCTCGGCGTATTGACGTATATGGGCGAGACGTCACCGTGGTCGCCGCATATGTCGGATTGGAGTGGCGCGCCGATTCCGGTCGCATTACGTGAAAGGGCGCACGCCTTTAGAGCTGCACGGCGCGATCATCTTTCAGAACAAGCAATGCCGGAATTGCCATGAGCTGGGAGGCGAAGGCGGCAAGCGGGGTCCAGCGCTGGATGGGATCGCAACGGTGCTGACGAGAGATGAGATGGTCCGGCAGGTGATTCAAGGCAGCGGCAACATGCCGGCGTACGGGAAGAAACTCACTCCGGCGGAAGTGGATGCGCTGGTTTCGTTCATGGAAACGCTGCGGCCGCCGAGCATACCGCCCGTCCGCAATTCGAACCGGCCTGAGAACAAGCTGCCGCGCGATGTTGCGATGGCGAGGCCGCCCGCGAGTCGCGTGAACCGGTAAGGCCGTGAATCCTGTTGCAAGTGCCGCGCTGACATCCTGGACGCTGGATGCGCGCGTGATCGCGCTGCTGCTGGTGACAGCCGCGATTTATGTGCGCGGCTGGATGCGAGGACGGCGGCTGTTGCGCGGCGAGAAGGATTACGTCCGGCTGAGCGCGTTTCTGGGCGGGTTGGGCGTCGTATTTCTCGCCACTGAATCGCCGCTCGATACATTTGACACGCTGTTTTTATCAGCGCACATGGCGCAGCATTTGCTCCTGATGATGGTCGCGCCGCCTTTGCTGCTTGCTCGGGCATCCGATGCTGCCGTTGCTGCGCGGTTTACCTCGCGCATTCGTGAAGGAAGGGCTGGGACCGTTTCTGGCATGGCCGGCATTGCAACGCGTTCTGAAACGGCTTGCCTCGCCGCCGGTAGCGCTGCTGGCATTTGTCGTAAGCACGATCGTTTGGCATCTGCCGCAGATGTATGAGCTTGCGCTGCGATCGCCATCGTGGCATGGCGTGCAGCATGCGTGCTTTTTCTGGACGGGCATTCTGTTTTGGTGGCCCGTGGTCGAGCCGTTGCCGGGGAAGGCAAGCTGGCCGCGCTGGACGGCGATTCCGTTGCTGCTGGTTGGAGATGTTGTGAACACCGCGCTTTCGGCTTTCTTCGTCTTTTCGGGCAGGCTGCTCTATCCGGCGTATGAAACGGTCCGGACAAGCCAGATGAGCGCGCAGGATGACCAGACACTTGCCGGATTGATTATGTGGGTGCCGGGGTCGATTATTTATCTGGTACCAGCGTTCGTGATTGCGGTACGGTTACTCTCGGGCACGCCAGTGAAGCGTCCCAGCCGCGTCGTGAAACACGTTCCGAGCGAGGTATGGGTCCACCGCTTGAATTGGCACGGCTTGCGGAGGCTCGCGCAGTTTGCAATGCTGCTGCTCGCAATCGGCGTGATGGCGGATGGATTTTTTGGGCCGCAAATAGCGCCGCTCAACCTCGCGGGCGTGCTGCCCTGGATTCACTGGCGCGCGTTCTCCGTCCTGGCGCTTTTGATGATCGGAAATCTGTTCTGCATGGCGTGCCCGTTTACGTTGGTTCGCGATATCGGTCGAATTGTGTTGCCGGCCAGGCTGCGCTGGCCTCGCTGGTTGCGAACGAAGTGGTTGCCTGCAGCGCTTCTCGTCGTCTATTTCTGGGCGTACGAGGCGTTCAGTTTATGGGACAGTCCCTGGCTGACAGCCTGGATTATTGCGGCATATTTCACGGCCGCTCTAGTGATTGATGGGATCTTTCGCGGCGCGAGCTTCTGCAAATATGTGTGCCCCATCGGCCAGTTTCATTTTGTAAGCTCGCTTGTTTCGCCGGGAGAGATACGAGTGCGAAGCCGCGCGGTTTGCAACAATTGTCAAACTCACGATTGCATTCGCGGCAACGATCATGCGCGTGGATGTGAGTTGTATTTGTTTCAGCCGAAGAAGGCGGGAAGCATCGATTGCACGTTTTGTCTGGATTGCGTGAAGGCGTGTCCACACGACAATGTTGCGCTTCTGCCCGTCGCTTCCCGCGAGCACGTTACTGAGCGATCCTTATCGGTCCTCGCTAGGGAAGTTATCGAAACGAACCGATTTGGCGGCGTTGGCATTGCTGATTGTGTTCGGTGCGTTCGTCAACGCAGCGGGAATGATCGCGCCGGTGATGATGTGGGAACACGGCTGGCACGCCCGGCTGGGTACGCATGCGATGCCGGTGATCGTGGGAGTGTTCGTGATTGCAGGGACGGTGGTTTTACCGTTGCTGATGGTCGCGATTTGCGGGCTGCTGAACCGGTGGGTTGAGACGTCATCACCGATGCTCCAGATAGTCCGCCGATTTGTGTTTGCACTGGTGCCGATCGGGTTTGCGATGTGGGTGGCGCATTTGCTGTATCACCTGGCCACAAGCTGGAAAGCCGCGTGGCCCGCGATACAAACTGCGATCACGGGAGCAATGTCTTCCTTTCCTGCGTCCGCAGTTCCGGGCTGGCTTACGCCGCTGCAGATCGTCACGCTCGACGCGGGGCTGTTGCTCACCTTATATATAGGTTGGCGAGTGGCGGTCGAGTATGCCGGGCGCGTGCGAACCGCACTGGGCCTCGTAGCGCCATGGGCGGTGGTTGCGTGTGGGTTGTATGTTGCGGGAGTGTGGATTTTGTTCCAGCCGATGCAGATGCGCGGCATGCTGCATTGAGCAGAATTGGCCTGCTGGCTGGGTTATGCCTAGCATCGCGCGCGCTATTCGCGGACGGCGGCACGGTTCAGTTTCAAAAACACGCCGGACCCTTTATCGTCACGCTATTCAGCACGCCCGTGCCGCTGAGAGTGGGCGCCGCGGATCTCAGCGTGATGTTGCAGAAGGCCGAGGATCGAAGCGCGGTGCTGGACGCTGGTGTTGCTGTCCAGCTAACAAAATCGGGCGAGCCGCAGATTCGCGCAGCGGCGACGCAGAGCACAGGCGACAAACAAATTGTTGTATGCGGCGCGCGTAGTCTTTCCGTCGGACGGCACGTGGCATGTCGCTGTGAAGATCAAGGCAAGGGGGAGTGCGGCAAGCGCGGCCGGTGATCTCGTGGTGCTGCCGGAAGAGGCGAGTTGGATTGGGTATTGGCCTTATTTCGCGATGCTGCCGGCAGCGGTGGCGTTGTTTGCGCTGAATCAGTGGTTGAAGGCGCGACACAATGTTACGAATCCGCGAGTACGGCCATAGCCGCATTGCGGCCATTCATCGCAATGACGCTGCCGCCGGGGTGCGTGCAAGCGCCGCAGAGATACACACCGGGCATGGGCGTTCTGCTCGAAAGCCGATTGCTCCACATATACTGCGGCAAACACTCTCCCTGGAAGATGTGGCCTCCGGTCAGGCCGACTTTTTTCTCGATATCAGGAGGGCCGAGCACTTGGGCATCGATTACGGCATCCGGAATGTTACTGCAGAAGCGCGCCAGAGCATCGAGTGCATGCTGTTTCGCTTCGTCGCGATGCGCGTCCCAGGTGCCCTCTGAAAACGCGTAAGGCACGTACTGCGAAAAGACGCTCATGGTGTGCGTGCCCGGCGGGGCAATGCGTCGGATCGTGCACGCTCTGGAAGTAGAGCTCCGTCCAAAGGCGGTCGGGCAATCGGCCCTCGCGAGCGGCAGCGTATCCATCCTTCCACTCCTGTTTCGTTAGCGGCGTATTGATCTGGCCGAAGTGGTGCGGCTCGCAGCGGCCGGGCCGCGCTTTGAAGTTGGGCAACTCCCGCAGCCACACGTTGAGCTTCAGGGTGCAGCCTTGAATCGGAATGGACTCGACCTGTTCACGCCAGGTGCGGTCCGCCGCGTTTCCGAGCAGGCGCAAGGTGGTGCGTGGATCGGCGTTTGAGATGACAACTGACGCCTGAATGCGCTCGCCGCCTTCGAGCACGACGCCTTCGCCGGGTAGTATCTGCGAAACCGGAACACCTGCGGCGACAGTCGCGCCAGCCTCCCGCGCCGCATCGCAGATGAGGAACGAAACCATGCCCATGCCGCCTTGCACGTAACCCCACGTACCGGGCAAGCCGCCGAGCCGACCTGACGAGTGATGAAAGCGGATGAAGGCGGTTCCTGGATGAAACGGGCTGGCATTCGTCCCGATAACCCCTTGGCCGAGATAGGCGATTTGAAGGCGCTCGTCTGAAAGATAGTGCTCGACGAACTCCGCCATCGACCACTCGAACAATACAGCGCGAGCTTCATCATCGTTGCCAAGGCGATCTTCGAGCTGCTCTCGAGTGGGGGGCTCGCCGATCCACAGGTCCTTGTCATTCGGCGGGCGGAGCGCGTCACGCAGACGGCGAATCACATCGGACATGGCGCGCCATCCTCTGAGATCGGCGGGTGAGAAGCGAGTCAGCTCTGCCTCGCACTGATCGTCGTCATCGTAGAGCTGAATGCTGGTGCGGTCTTCAAAGGGAACGAAGAGGCCGTTGGTGGCGGGAGTCCATGAATAACCGCGTTGGGCCAAGTTGAGCTCTTCGATGACGAGCGGATGCAGCAGGCCGGCGAGATACGCGCAGGGCGACATGCGAACACCCGGCCAAGGCTCTTCGATGGTGCATGCGCCGCCAATGCGCTCACGGCTTTCGATTACGAGAACGCGTTTGCCAGCTCGCGCGAGATAAGCGGCACAGGTGAGGCCATTGTGCCCGGCACCGACGATTACTGCATCCCACGCGCGAGCAGCGAGTTCTGCAATTGGTGCAGGCAAGCCGATCAGCCCGAGTGATTGGACGGCGGATTGGATAGGCGGTGTAGGGCCGTGCATTGCAGGTCTGGAACGTAGAATTTGAGACAGCGGGATACTGCTACGCCGTACGCTGTACTTCGGCTTTGCTGTCCCCTGCGATTGCGGCTTGGGCGGCGGCAAGACGGGCAATCGGCACGCGATACGGTGAGCAGGAGACGTAATCCAGGCCAATGCGATAACAGAACTCAACCGAACTGGGTTCGCCCCCGTGCTCGCCGCAAATGCCGACTTCGAGATCAGGGCGCGCCTTGCGGCCTAGTTTCACGGCATTTTCGATCACTTTCCCGACGCCGTCCTGATCCAACACCGCGAACGGGTCTGCTTTAAAGATCTTCAGGTCTTCGTACTGCTTCGAAAATTTCGTGTAGTCGTCGCGTGAAAGGCCCATCGTCGTTTGCGTAAGGTCGTTCGTACCAAAGCTGAAGAATTCGGCCTCTTTCGCGATCTCATCCGCCGTCATTGCGGCGCGCGGGATCTCGATCATGGTGCCGACGTAGTATTTCAAATCGCTCAGTCCTGCGCTCCCCAAAACTTCTTCAGCCACCTTGACCACAATCGCCTTCTGATTTTCGAGTTCCTTCACGCTACCGACCAGGGGAATCATGACTTCTGGAATGACTTTGATGCCCTTCTTCGCAACCTGGACGGCCGCTTCGAAGATCGCGCGGACCTGCATTTCCGTAATCTCGGGATATGTTATGCCGAGCCGGCAGCCGCGATGCCCCAGCATGGGGTTGAATTCGTGCAGCTCTTCGACGCGGCTCAATAATTCGGGAAGCGACTTCTTCAGCTCGCCGACGGTGACACCATAGTTCGCCGCCATCTCCTTCTTCTCTTTCGAGGAAGCGTGCGGAAGCTTGGCTATATCGACCATCAGGTTTTCGCGTTTCGGCAAGAATTCGTGAAGCGGCGGGTCGAGCGTACGAATCACGACCGGAAAGCCGTCCATCACTTCAAACAGGCCCGCGAAATCCTTTCGCTGCATGGGGAGAAGCTTCTGGAGAGCTTTTCGTCGCGTCTTCTCGTCGCGCGCGAGAATCATGGCCTGCATGTGTTTGATACGGTCTTCGGCAAAGAACATGTGCTCGGTACGGCAGAGCCCGATGCCTTCCGCGCCATATAAGCGAGCCTGCTTTGCGTCCCGAGGAATGTCGGCATTAGCGCGCACGCCGAAATCGCCGCGGAATTCGTCGGCCCATTCCATGAAAGTTGCGAAGTAGTGCGATTTCGGATCCGGATCGTTAGTCTTGCACTGCCCGAGGTAGACCTCGCCCAGAGTGCCGTCGAGCGAAATCCAATCGCCCTGGTTGACGACCGTCTGCTTGCCTTCGAACAAAATGCTTGCTTGTTTCTTCTCCTCGTCAACTGCGACCGAGGATGCTCCTACTACGCAGGGACGGCCCATCCCGCGCGCCACCACAGCCGCGTGACTGGTGAGGCCGCCAACAGCCGTGAGAATACCTTTCGAGATGTCCATTCCGTGAATGTCATCCGGCGTGGTCTCTTTTCTCACCAGAAGAACGGGACCCTTCGGGGCCATTTCGACCGCCTCTTCAGAGGTGAACGCGGCGCGCCCCACAGCAGCGCCGGGCGAGGCAGGAAGACCCGTCGCGATTTTCTGCAGCGATTTGCGCATGCTGGGATCAAGCACCGGATGCAGGAGTTGATCGAGCTGCGAGGGCGCGACGCGCTGAACGGCCTCTTTCTTCGAGATGAGTTTTTCTTCGACCATGTCGACAGCAACGCGCACGGCCGCGGGCCCGGTCCGCTTGCCGTTGCGAGTTTGCAGCATGTAGAGCTTGCCTTCTTCGATCGTGAACTCGAAATCCTGCACGTCGCGATAGTGCTTTTCGAGATTCGCGGTAATTTCGCGAAGCTGCTTGTAGGCCTCCGGCATAACCTGCTCGAGCTCCGTGATGGGCTGCGGCGTACGGATTCCGGAAACCACGTCTTCGCCCTGTGCGTTCACCAGGAATTCGCCATAGAAGACTTTCTCGCCGGTGGAGGGATTGCGCGTGAAACCTACGCCGGTGCCTGAATGCTCGCCCATGTTGCCGAAGACCATGGCTTGGACGTTCGCAGCAGTGCCGATCGAATCGGGAATCTTCTCCATGCGGCGGTAATAGACGGCCTTGGGCGTGTTCCAGGAATTGAAGACAGCGTCGCGGGCGAGCGTGAGCTGCTTGTGGGGATCCTGCGGAAACTCCTTGCCGGTTTCCTTCTTCACCAGTTTCTTGTATTCGCCAATAATGAATTTCAAGTCATCCGCCGTTAGATCGGTATCGAGCTTCGCCTTTATCTTGGCCTTACGCGTGTCAAAGATGTGGTCGAATTTCGCCATGTCGATGTGCAGCGCGACTTCGCCGAACATCTGAATGAAGCGGCGATAGCAATCGTACGCGAAGCGGGGATTGCCGGTCTTTCTCGCCAGAGCCTCCGTGCTTTGGTCGTTCAAACCGAGATTCAAAATCGTATTCATCATGCCCGGCATCGAGAACTTTGCGCCGGAGCGGACGCTCACTAAAAGAGGGTCGTGGCCAGCGCCGAGCTCCTTGCCCATTTCCTGCTCGAGTTTCCCGAGCGCGCCTTCGATCTGGTCGTCTACTTCTTTCGGGACTTTGTTCCCGTGCTCGAAGAATAGATTGCAGACTTCGGTCGAGATGGTGAATCCGGGTGGGACAGGCACGCCGGCCTTGCTCATCTCGGCGAGGCCAGCGCCCTTTCCGCCGAGAATGTCGCGCATGCTGCCGTCGCCATCCGCCCGGCCTCCGCCAAATGAGTAAACGTATTTGTTCATTGAGAGTCGTATCTCCTGATTGGTTTTAAGCTGCGACGCCCTGCGTCACGATTTCAGAGAAGTCCGCGATAGTTGAAAACTCAGCCAGCAAGCTATTGAGCAGCGCGAGGCGATTCTGCCGGATGGCCGGATCGGGATCGTTCACTAAAACTTTATCGAAAAAGAGATCCACGTCAGGGCGAAGCGAGGCGATGCTCGCGAGCTTATCGGCGTAGCACGAACGTGCCTGCGCTTCTGCGCGAACCCGCAAGAACGCGTCATAGAGGTCTCGTTCGGGACCGGGTGTAAGAAGCGCTTCGTCGGGCGGCCCTGTTTGCTGAACGCCTGACTGCCTCAAAATATTCTTGATCCGCTTGAAGCTCGCCGCGAGAGGCTCGAAGTTATCGCTTGCCCGTACGCTGCGAACGCCTTCAGCGCGATCGGCGAGATCGGCCAGAGTCGTCATTGGCGCCATGACGGCATTCACTTCGTCGTATGCATAGCCGAGTACGTCGCGCAGATAAAACGAGATCCGATCCCGATAGAACTCGTTCAGCTCAGGCGGCGAGGACGGAAGCGATATCTGAAGCCGCGCCTCAAACAAGATCTTGACGACCCCGTTCGCCGCTCTCCGCAAGCCGAGCGGATCTCTGGAGCCAGTCGGAACCAGCCCGATTTTGAAGCATTCGGTGAGAGTGTCCATTTTATCTGCAAGGGCGACTACTTGGCCTTCGGGTGTGCGGGGGATGGAATCGTCCAGGCTTAAGGGCTTGTACTGGTCGTAAATTGCGTTTGCGACGGCTTCACTCTCGCCCTGCGCGCGGGCGTACAGGCCGCCTACGACGCCCTGCAGCTCAGGAAACTCTTTGACCATGTCGGTCGTGAGATCGCATTTGGAAAGCAGTGCCGCGCGAGAAGCGGTCTTCTCGTCAGCTCCAGTTTCGCGGGCCAGTTCCACGGCTAGTTTAGTGACGCGATCGGTCTTATCCTTATAGGTGCCGAGCTTGGCCTGAAATGTCACTTTGGCGAGATCGGAAATGCGATCGGACAGCTTCTTCTGCTGATCGACTTGCCAGAAAAACCGGGCGTCATTGAAGCGCGCCCGCAGCACGCGCTCGTTGCCTTGCCGGATGAGGCGGTCGGGGTCGCCATCGGTGTTGATTACTGCGACAAACGCCGGCGCGAGTGAGCCATCCGGATTCAGCACAGTAAAGTAGCGCTGGTGATGCCGCATTACCGTTGAAAGAATTTCTTTCGGCAATTCGAGATAAGCGGGATCGAAGCTGCCGCGAATTGCGGTTGGGAACTCGGTAAGGTAAACCAGCGTTCGGACCAGGTCATCATCTTTGTGAACATCCGGTCCGAGACCCGCCTCGATGCGTTCCTTCCGCTCTTCCGCCTTGACGATTACGAAGTTGCGCTTGAGCGTAGCGAAGTAAGTGGGCACGGTAACGGGAAAAGGCTGTTTCGGTCCGAGAATACGATGGCCGCGAGTCGTGTTGCCCGATTTTACGCCGGCGATTTCGAAAGGGACGACCTCCTCATCGAGCAGAGCGAGAATCCAACGAATGGGCCGGATGAAATGCGTGCCGCCTTTACCGGTCCAGTACATGGTCCTCGGGAAATGCAGATGAGAAATGATCTCGGGCAATTTCTCGCGGAGCGCGTCAACCGCCCGCTGCCCCTTTGTGAGCTGATGAAAAACGTAGCGCTCGCCTTTTGTATCTTGCATTTTGTCGAGTGCTTCTAGGGTTGTGCCTTGTTTACGTGCAAAGCCTTGTGCCGCTTTTTCTCCCGCGGACACATAGGGGCCGGGAATGACGGCTTGCACATCTGGCGCCTGCTCCGCGAGATCTTTCGCCAGCAGTACGAGCCGACGCGGTGTTCCTTCCGTAATCAAGGCCGAACCGCCGAACGCGCCAAACGCCTCTTCGAAGCGGGTCCGGAGGTCCGCCAGCGCGGGCTCAATCATCCAATCCGGAATCTCTTCCGTGCCGATCTCGAGAAGAAAATCGGGCATTACGCCGCGGCCTCTTCGACGCCGAATTGCTGCCGCATCCAGGCTTGGGCTACACCCACTGCGAGCTTGCGAACTCGCCCGATCAGCCCCGCGCGTTCGGTGACACTGATTGCGCCGCGCGCATCGAGCAAGTTGAACAGGTGCGAGCACTTGAGCACCTGATCATAGGCAGGCAGCACTGGGACGTGGCGATGATCGGATTTCGCTTTCGCAAGCAGCTCGCTGCATTCGGCTTCGGCCTCGGAAAAGAGACGCCACAGGCGATCAACGTTCGCAAGCTCGAAGTTGTAAACCGAAAACTGCTGCTCGTCCGCCAGACGCACATCGCCGTACTTCACTCCGGGAGCCCACTCAATGTCATAAACGCTCTCGACATTTTGCAGAAATGCAACAATGCGCTCGAGGCCATAGGTGATTTCGGCAGGAACGAGATCAAGATCAATGCCGCCGCATTGCTGGAAATACGTGAATTGCGTTATCTCGAGCCCATCGAGCATTACCTGCCAGCCGATTCCCCAAGCGCCGAGCGTCGGCGATTCCCAATTGTCTTCCTCAAACTTGATGTCGTGCTTTCGAAGATCAATGCCGATCGCTTCGAGGCTGCCGAGATATTGCTCGATCACATCATCGGGCGTGGGCTTGAGAATCACCTGTAGTTGCTGGTGCTTGTACAGGCGGTTTGGATTCTCGCCGTAGCGGCCATCCGCGGGTCGGCGGCTGGGCTGCACGTACGCCACTTTGTAGGGCTTGGGGCCTAGAACACGCAGGAACGTCTCGGGCGCCATGGTGCCTGCGCCGACTTCTAGGTCGTACGGCTCCTGGATGATTGCGCCGCGGTCGGCCCAGTAGCGTTTCAGCTTGAAGATCGTATCTTGAAAGGTCATCACAAGGCTTCAAGGAGCGCCGGAGTATGGAACCGCCTTTCGGCATGCTCTTCCATCTGCCGAATGAGAAAACGGCGCAGATCGAGAGCCGTGTCCTTGTTCCATGCGCGAGAGGGAAGCTCAGTAATATGGCTGCGCAGCATGGCTGCCGCCAGGTCACGCGAAGATAGCGAGAGCACGCGATCGGGATGGCCCGAAAGATCGGGAAGAAAGCCCGAGAGCCGCGTGGCCCATAGCGAGAAGTAAGTAATCGCGGTCCACACGGCGCCCGGCGTTCGGCGCATGCATGTAGCCGAGAACAGTCGTGAGCAGCCGGAAGAAGCGCTCGTTCGGTTCATTCGGCGGCAGCATATGGTCGCTGACTTCGGCCACGTAGTCGAGCGCCAGTCCTGCGTCGAAATCATCGAGCAGATCGAATTGCGATTGCAACAAATCGCAAGAGTTCAAGTTCACCAGCTCTCGTGTTTCCTTTTGCGAGTACGACAAATTGACAAGCGACAAGCGTTCGAGTCCCGACCCGAAGGTGTTTTTGGGTTTTCGCGCCCGCCGCGCGACGCCTCGCAGCTTTCCTTGATCGCGCGTGAAAAAGCTAACGATCAAATCCGACTCGCGAAAAGGATAGGTTCGCAGGACGTAGGTTTCACTTACCCGAGCCGGCATGTTTGAAGACGACGGCGCATGTGGGGCACCATCGGCGCGCGCGGTGCCAACAGTTTGCAGCCGGTAGAATTCTCAGGGTAGCAGAGTGGAGGAGCTGCGCTGGGCCGCTATTCGGCTCTGAGTGCGACCATGGGGTCGATCCTTGTGGCGCGCCATGCAGGCACGAGGCTCGCGGCAACCGTGGTTAATAACAGCAGAACTGGAATCAAGACAAACGTCCAAGCGTCTTGTGGGCTGGTCTGATAGAGAAGGCTCGAGATGAAGCGCGATACCGCGAATGCCCCAGCAATTCCGGCTGCGATTCCGACAACTGCAAGCTTCAGGCCATCCGTCATCACGAGCTGCAAGATGTCGCCCTGATTTCCGCCGAGTGCCATCCTCACGCCCAGCTCGTTCGTGCGTTGCGCGACAGAATACGACAGGACGCCGCCGATACCGATTACCGCGAGCAACAAAGCGAGGCCGCCAAACAGGCCGACTAAATACGTGTCGAATCGCTGCGGCTTGATAGATGCACTTACATATTGATCGAGCGTCTGGATCTCCGTAACCGGCAACGATGGATCTTGTTGCGCAATCGTCCGCCGCACGACAGAGCTGATGAGGGTGGGATCCTGAGCAGACTTGATCACCAGGTGCATCCCGCGGATACCGAAGACCGCAGATTTTTTCATCATCTCGGCATTCCCCTGATCCAGACTCTCGAACGCCTCGGGCTTAGTATGCACGTTACTAAGCCCCTGGCGAATGTCGCGAACTACGCCGACGACCGTGTACCATCCAGCATCTGAATCGGGCGGCCCTCCGGGGCTGAATCTCTTGCCGATTGCATTTTGGTTAGGCCATGCCTGGCGAGCGAGCGCCTCGTTGATGACCATGGCTTTGGGGGCTTGTGCCGTATCGCGCTCGGAGATGAATCTCCCGGCGACAAGTTTCATGCCCAGTGCCTTCATAGCGTCACCAGTGACCCAGGACAGCAGCACCGATGCCGGCGCTCCGCTGTTCGGCGGCCTGCCTTCGATTGCGAGGCCCCATTCGTCACTCGCCTTGAGGGGAAGATCCGAAATTGCGCCCACATCCTCGATACCGGGAATGGCTTGGACACTCCGCAGGAGCCGGTCATAAAAGGAGTGTATTTCTGGGGCTGTCTGGTAAGAAGTTTTCGGTAGATTGACCGCCATGCTGAGGATGTGTTCCGTCCGGAAGCCCGGATCGACGTTTCGAAGCCGGAGAAAGCTGTGCAACAGCAGTCCCGCGCCCACCAGCAGGACGACGGTTAGGCCGTACTCCGCAATGACTGCCGCCGACATCCATTTGCGCTGCCGCTGGCTGTGCGTCCCGGTCCGGCCGCCCTCGCGAAGCGTCCTAGCAATTTCAAGCCGTGACATTTCAAATGCGGGAGCCAATGCGAAGACGAGCGGCGTCAAGCAGCAGATTCCGAATGTGAAGAGCAATGCCGAAAGGTCGATGCTGATTTCATCGAGGCGGGGAATTTCAACCGGCGTCATCTTCACGAGAATCGGAGTGAGCCAGGCGGCTAGTGCGAACCCGATCAGCCCAGCACACAAGGAAAGCAGAACGCTTTCGGTGAGCACTTGGCGGAGAACATCGGCGCGGCTTGCCCCGAGCGCGCAGCGCACTGCGAACTCGCGCCTGCGGTCGACCGACCTTGCCAGGAGAAGATTGGCTACATTCGCGCATCCGATCAGCAGCACAACGCCGATGGCGGTCAGCAGAACGAGCAACCCGGTCTGAAGGCTGCCGGTGACCGAGTCGCGATAACGGATCAAGTTTGCCGACAATCCAAATGAAGGATCGGAGCGGAAGTCGGAAGGATATTGTTGCTCGGACCTCTTGAGAATTCCCTTGACCTCGGCGGCCGCAGTGGCGAGTGCCACTCCGGGCTTGAGGCGTGCGATGACACTCTTATTGAACATGTAACCGAAGCCTGTTCGTTCAAACGGCGTAAACGACATCGGGACATATACGTCCCCAGGAGTGCCGTTGAATCCTGGTTTGCGAAGCGGGAACACGAAGGATGGAGGCATCACGCCGATGATCGTGTAGGGCTGCCGATCAAGGTAAATTGTCTGCCCGATCACGTCCTTTCGGCCGTGCATCGTCTCGCGCCAGTAGCCATCGCTAATGACTGCAAGCCGGCGCGCGAGTTGATCTTCCTCGTCGCTGAACACGCGTCCGATTTGGGGTTTTGCGCCAAGCACTTTGAACAGCGAAGGGGTGACTCGATCACCATCAATGCGCATCGGCCGGTCAATGCCCGAAACTTCCCAGTTCATGCCCGTATAGGCGGCGAGAGAGCTGAAAGACCCAACCTGCTGTGCGAGGAAGAGGTAATCGGGCGCCGAGAATCCCCAATCGGAGTTCAAGGGCGAGAGAACCTCATTGATGGCGACCAGGCGGTTTGCTTGCGGGAAGCTCAGAGGCTTCCATAGAACGCTATTCACGACGCTGAAAATCGCGGTATTTGCCCCTATGCAAAGCGCCATGACCGTGACCGCGGCGATACTGAAGCCGCGCGCCTTAACAAGTGATCTGAATCCTACTCTGATGTCGTTCCACATGCGGTGTCCGAGTGAGAGTCAATGCAATTTTGGTGCCGTGTTGCACGTATAAGGGTTCTGAAATTCAAGTGCACTTCAGGTGATTCTTACCTATGGGCAAATCGCGCAACTGGGATCTTGCTGTGCGGTTTCGGACAGTAGGTCAGTAACCTTACAAGAGGCGCCGATGAGAGCGAAATTCCTTTCAGCAACTGTTTTTTCGCTGCACTTGTGGTTTGGGGCGGCGGCAAAGGAATCTCCGGTCAGGATAGAAGTGAACGCGGCGAAGCGCGCAGATTACGCCATACCGCGGACCATCTTCGGCAGTTTTCTCGAGCCCATCGGCAATTCAACGTACAACGGGCTGTGGGCGGAGATTCTTCAGAATCCGAGCTTCGAAGAGAACTTGTGGAGCGCTCCCGCGATTGCGCGCATGATCCACGACCAGCCGTCTCTCGCGCAGGCTTCCGAACTGGGTTTGCCGCTGCCGTGGGAGCCGCTTGACCCGCGCGAAGGGAATCGGTACGAACCGCGCTGGGGAGATGCCGCGAATTCCTGGCGATCGCTCGGGATCTTTGGAGTGCCCGGGAAGGAAACCGGAATTAAGCAACAGGTTTTTCTGCCGATTCATCGGGAACTCACATATAACGGAACCATCTATGTCAAGCACCTGAGCGGGCCGGCAGCCCTGGATGTGTCGATCCGGAGGCGGGATCATCCGGAGCAAGTATTGAGCCGCGCGAAGGTGAACGCTGCCGCCCATGAATGGCGAAAGTATAGCTTCAGGCTCAATGTGCCTGAACAACAACTGCGATCACTCGAACCGGCAGATTTCGTCATAGCAGTGGAAGGGGACGAGCGCGCCCTGTTGGATGAAGCGTCGCTGATGCCCGCTGATGCGATAGACGGCCTCGATCCGGAAATGGTCGGAATGGCGAAAGCAATGCACACGCCGCTCGTGAGATTTGGGGGGAATTTCACGTCTGCTTATCACTGGCGCGATGGAATTGGCCCGCGCGATAAGCGCATCAGCATGCTGAACATCGCGTGGGGCATACCGGAATACAACCAGTTCGGAACGGATGAATTTCTGCGCTTCTGCGAGCTGATCGGAGCGCAGCCACAGATTGCCCTGAATCTTGGGAGCGGGACGGCGCACGAAGCAGCCGACTGGGTGCGCTATGTGAACCAGCATTGGAGCAAACACAGCGGTCTTCTTTGGGAAATGGGAAACGAGCTATGGGGGAATTGGAATCTCGGGTATCCGACACTCGAAGAACTTCCGAAGCGCACGCTCGAGTTCAGCAAGGCGATTCGGGCTGTCGATCCTGAGGCGCGTCTTATCGCGACAGGGCAAGACCCCGATGATTATCAAAAGTGGAATGCCGCACAACTGACGGATCCCCCGGGCACGTTTAATTTCCTGTCCACCCACTTCGTCGTCGCAACGGACAAAGTGACGGCCCAGGATGTGACTCCGGACTTACTCGCGGAGGATACGTTCGCGCTGCCTGTCGAATTGGGCCGGCGATTACAGGGCATGCAGGCTCAGATCAATCAAACCGGCTTTCGAAACAGAGCGCATATCGCGTTCACTGAGTGGCTGCTTGTGTGCTGCGAGCACGGGCCTGTGAATGCCCCGCGTTACGACAATATGGGAGGCGCTGTGATGGCGGGCAGCTTTTTCAATATGCTGATCCGGAACGCGAAGATCGTGCCGATATCGGACATGACGGGCATTATCGAATTCGCGGGCATTTGGAAAAAGCGCGGCCGTGTGTACGGGACTCCGGCCTATTACACGTTCCGCCTATACTCGACAGCGGATGCCGAGATCCCGGTCGCGCTCGATACTAATTCGGGACATTATGACGTGCATCACGGAATTACCCGCTTGCCCGAAATTCCCGATGTTCCCTACATTGACGCTCTAGCCGCGCTCAACAAGCAAGGGAATCGGCTGACGATTTTCTGTGTTAATCGGCACCTTCATGAGGACATCCCGGTAACGATTGCCTTGAGGGGCTTCGATGCGAAAGAAACGGGCGCCGTGCAATCCATCAGCGCTCGGCAGCATTTACGAAGGCAACGATGAAACCCGGCCGGAATTTATCACGCCCATCGCATCGAGCGTTTCAGTAGCAAATTCGACTGTGCAATATACATTCCGGCATGAGAGTGTGACGCGCATCGAACTGACCGCGCGTTAGTGCGTATCCGGCAAAGCCCACGCGTACAGCACGCCATCTACGCCCGTAACGATATATTGCCGCCCATCTAGCTCGTATGTCATCGGCGAGCTGCCGAGAGTGCCGCCTGCATTCACGTGCCACAAGATCCGGCCGTCGGCGGGATCGAGCGCCAGCAAGTTGTCTGAAACATCACCTGTGAACAGCAGATGCCCAGCTGTGGTCAGAATGCCGGGATGCCCTTCGCCTTCTTCCTCGTTTTTCGTCCATCGAATGCGGCCTGTCTTGTAATCGATCGCGACAAGCAGCGCCCTCGACCATAACGGACTTGACGCGCCACCCTGATGCCCTTCCGGTGTCTTGTTCTCGTTCAGGCTCAAATAGTACATCGTGAAACCCCGCTCCGCATTCACGTAAAAGAGCTGCGTCTGCGGATCGAAGCTCGGCGCCATCCAATTCGTCGCGCCTTCTTCATAAGCCGCAACTAAGGAGCCATCTGCGTTGCGGCTCCTTAGCCGGGTTCGAGATGGGCTGTCCTTTGGAGTCGAGCCCCGAAGCCCAATCGAGTGGTACGAAGGGCGCGGTGAGTAAATGCTCGCCCGTCGCTCGATCGAGCAAAAAGAAATACCCATTGCGGCTGGCCTGCGCCAACAACTTGCGAGGCTTGCCGCCGAATTCGGCATCGAACAGGACAGGCGTTTCAACCGCATCCCAATCGTGAGTGTCGTGCGGCGAAGGCTGGTAGTACCACGCGAGCTTCCCTGTATCCGCGTTCAGCGCAACGATAGAACATGTGTATAGATTGCTTCCCGCGCGCGCCACTCCTGCAAGCACGGGATGCGGATTACCTGTTCCCCAATAAATCAGGTTCAGGTCCGGATCGTATGTGCCCGTCAGCCAAGCTGGACCGCCGCCATGGAGCAGTGACTCCTTGTCGGGCCATGTCTCGGAGCCCGGTGCGCCCGGGTCGGGCAGTGTATTCCAGCGCCACAGAATTTTACCTGTGATCGGATCGAGCGCTTCTATGAAATGCGGAACGTCTGCCGAATCGCCGGACGTGCCAAGAATCAACTCATCTTTGACGACCAAGGGGGCTATCGCGACGTAATAACCGAATCGCACGTCAGCGATCTGAATGTCCCAAATCGGTTTCCCATCCCGCGCGTTCAGGCAGATTAGATGGGCGTCGGGCGTGCCGAAATAAAGTCGATCTTTCCACATTGCCACGCCGCGATGGCCCACATGATCGCCTTGAGAAGGGCGGGTGTAATGCCAGATGCGATGGCCCGTGCGGGCGTCAACGGCCCACACGTTATCGGGAGTCGTGAAGTACAACACGCCGTTCACTTCGAGGGGTGTCGATTTCAACGTGTCCGAATGCGTTTGAAACGCCCATGCCATAGCGAGTGACGCGACATTGCTCTGATTGATCTGGCTGAGAGTGCTGAAGCGGCGTCCGGAATAATCTCCGTTGTAAGTGGGCCACGTATCGCGCGGCGGTTTCAGAAGAGCGGCAGGATCGAGCGCTTGTGCAACGGCAGAAAAGAAACTCAGCAGAAAAAGTGCGAGCAGCTTCACTTCAGCGTCTCCAGGTAAGCGAAAAGATTGTGGATGTCGGCGCCTCTTGTATTTGTGGAGCAGGTCGAGATGCGCCGCGACCGGGTCGTGAACTTGAAATCTAACTTGGTTCGCCGGCCAGGAGTGATACCAGCCGCCTTCGTCCTTGATCGCAATCGTGAACAGGTCATGATACGCAAGCTCTCCTTTGAACTGTTGCCCAGAATTGGTGGTGACCGTCGCGGTTTTCGGCACGTCTGCGGGGTAGAGAAAACGGGCCTGGAGATCAGCGGGCGGATACTTCTTGGCGATTCCCGCTAAATCGCCCGTCGGAGAATGACAGTGGCTGCATTGGCCTTCGCCATAGAAAAACGCCTTGCCCGTGTTTGCGTTTCCAGTGAGAAGGAGCTTGAGTGAATACTGCCGAGGATTCGCCGGACTGGTCAGGTCCGATTCCTTCAACCGCGAATGCAGATATGCCACGACATCCGCGATCTGCGGTTCGCTTATTCGTATAGCAGGCATCCCCTTTTTCGGCCGGCCATCCCGGATCACGGGGCCAATGAGATTGCCGTTGTCATCGTGGCGCACGACCGCGGAGCGCATCAGGTTCGGACCTTCGGCTCCCCCGGTCGCATCCGGCCCGTGGCAAAATGCGCAGCTTTGCGCGAACTGAGCTTGACCGCGCTTTGCAGCGTCCGCCGGCGAGCTCTGCGCGAACAAGCTAAAAGAGCAGAAGGCCGAGAGGGCGGCCAACCCAGTTCTACAAGCGCGCATAACCTTCGAGTCGCGGAATGAGCGGCGACGCGTAATCGATAAAGTCGTCCGTGACATTGTTTCCCGCGGTGTTGATCCATTCGCGCGGCAACAGGCGCTCTTTGCGAGCGACGGTTTCGAGGGGCGTCAGAAATGTACTGCTGCGATAGGGCATTATCGAATCGCGGCGAATTGCAACCATCATGCCTGATTGGCCTTCAGCAGCGGCACAGGCGGCAGCCCGGCCACACTCCCAGGCTTCTTGACGGTCAAGTTCACTCGCGAGCGGACCACAGCATCGGCCGAACAATCCTGGCTTCTCGGCTCGTGCGCGGAGTCCGAGTTTCGCAGAGATCAGGCGCGCCAGCGTGTGGCCCAGGTTTGAGGCGAGGCGATGCACAGCGCTGTCGGCTTTATCGACATCCGCCTCAAATGGCGCGCCTTTCTCGTCGAGTTGTCCTTCACAGACCGCAATCACCACGCGGCCCAAGCGCTGGTAAATGCGCTGTGTATCGCGCAGCGATCTGGTCCAGGGTAACTGGCTTTTCCGGGAAGTAGATCAGATGCGGGGCGTCGTCCTCGTGCGTGCGAGCGAGCGCTGTCGCTGCAACGATCCAGCCTGCGTTTCGGCCTAGCACTTCGATGACAGAAATCGGCGGCGGCAGCGAGCGATTGTCTTCTCCGATTTCCCTCGCGGCAATCGCAAAAAAGTGTGCGGTCGAGGCGTAGCCCGGCGTATGGTCGGTGACCGCGAGATCGTTGTCAATCGTTTTAGGAATGCCGATTACTTGAAGGTTGCGCCCAGATTGATGCGCGCGCTGTGATAGTTGGAGCGCCGTCTGCATGGAGCCGTTCCCGCCAGTGTAGAAAAAGCACTGGATGTCTCTTTTTCTTAAAAGATCGAGAATGCGGTCGTACTCTCGATCGGAAAGCTTGAGACGGCTCGAGCCGAGTGCGGATCCCGGCGATTGCGCGATTGCCTGTATCAGTGTCGATGGTTCTTCAAGCAAGTCTGTCAGGTTTTCTTCGAGAAGGCCCGAGACTCCGAAGCGCGCCCCATATAACTTGCCGAAAGTGTGCCGCGCACGCGCTTCCTCAACCAGCCCCGCGAGACTTGCATTGATCACTGACGTGGGTCCGCCGCCGTGGGCAACGAGTGCATTCATGGAAGAGGTCTACAATGCAAAGGGGTAGACAAAAGAAGGTTATCGAAAGAGAAGCAAAGAATCAAATGCTTTTGCAAACCATCCGGTTCTGCGGGACATTCCTGCTGGCGCTCGCCTGCTTCGCGCAGCGCCCCGGGCAGTTTACAGTTCTCGGACCAGGCGGCGGCGGGGCGATGTTCAATCCGGCGATCAGTCCGCATGATCCCAACACAGTTCTGGTTTCGTGCGACATGACTGGATCGTATATCACGCACGATGGCGGGCAGTCGTGGCGCATGTTCAATCTGCGAGGAACCGTCAGTTTCTTTGCGTTCGATCCGAAAGAATCCGCAGATTATTTACGCACAAGCGACAGGTCTGTGGCGCACCCAGGATGGCGGACAGACGTGGAGACTCGTGTACCCGAAGCCGTCCTGTGTAAAAGGCATTCAGATGAATTCCGATCATGCCGACGAAACGATAGTTGCCGATCCAGATCCTTTAGGGCTCAATCACCGCATTGGCGATTGACCCTGATTCCTCACGCACGCTGTATGCCGCTGCATCCAAAGGATCTGTAGACGCGGTATTTGTGTCACGCGATCGGGGCGAGACCTGGAAGCGCGAAATAGGCCTTCCGGAACGCGCTCTTCACATTTGGGTACATGCAGGCCAGGATGACACGACGCTTGTCATCGGTTGTGCGCATTCGATCCAGGTGAAGACCCGTTCGGGAATGAGCGCCCACTCCGCGCCAGTCGCCTCGTTTACTGAGCTGTCTGCCGGGTTCGAGAATGGAGCAGTAACTATCTACGGCGTCACCGGGCAAGATGCATTTGTGTCGAGTGACAGCGGGGCAACGTGGCAGAAGTGTGATTTGCCTGGCCCGAGAGCGCGCGTACGGGCCGTCGGCACAAGCCTGCAGCATCCGAGTACAGCTTATCTGTCGTACAGCGAACTCGAGCTCGGCGGCAAAAACTGGGAAGGCGTGGCGAAGACTGTCGATTCCGGACGAACTTGGACATTGACATGGAAGGACGCCCACGATCAGCCCGCGGCAAATGTACACGATGCCTGGATCACGGAGCGGTTCGGCGCTGATTGGGGTGAAAATCCGCTCATGATCGGTGTCGCCGATAGACAATCCAAATCTTTCTTATGTGACCGACCTCGGGCGCACGATGAAGACCTCGGATGGCGGGGCCACGTGGAGCGCCGTTTATTCGCGCAAAGTGCCGGTAGGCGAATGGACGACCACGGGACTTGACGTCACGACATCGTACGGCATTCATTTCGATCCATTCGATCCGCAGCGTCAATTCATCACGTACACGGATATCGGCCTTTTCAGAAGCGAGGATGCCGGCAAATCCTGGGACAGTTCCACGTCCGGTGTTCCTAAGGCTTGGCGCAACACAACGTACTGGGTCGTGTTCGATCCCGAGATTCATGGGCGCATGTGGAGCGTCAACAGTGGAACGCACGATCTCCCACGTCCAAAAATGTGGCGTCGAACTTCGGTGATGAGCTATCGAGGCGGCGTGTGCCGCAGTGAGGATGGCGGAAAAACGTGGGTGAAGTCGAACAACGGAATGGAAGAGACCGCCGCGACCCACATTCTGCTCGATCGGCGAAGTTCCCCGCAGGCACGAACGCTCTACGTCGCCGCATTTGGGCGGGGTGTGTATAAGAGCACAAACGGCGGCAACACTTGGGCTTTGAAAACCAACGGTATGACGCAAAAAGAGCCGTTTGCGTGGCGTCTCTCGCAAGGCAGCGATGGAATGCTTTATGTGCTTCTGGCGAGGCGTTCGGAAGACGGCAGCATAGGGAACGATCGGGATGGAGCGATTTATCGGTCGACCGACGCGGCAGAGCATTGGACGCCGGTTTCGCTTCCGGAGGGCGTGAATGCGCCGAACGGATTAGCGATCGACCCCCATTCCCCGAGCCGGCTGTATCTTGCTGCCTGGGCGCGGAAGACCGGAATGCACGGCGAGGGCGGCGGAATCTATTTGTCGGCTGATAGCGGCGATACCTGGAGACAGGTGCTCGATCGCGACCAGCATGTCTACGACGTGACAATCGATCCACGCGACCCGAACCTGCTATATGCGGCGGGTTTCGAGTCCTCGGCTTGGCGCTCGACCGATCGAGGCGAGCACTGGGCTCGCATCCCCGGATTCAACTTCAAGTGGGGTCATCGCGTCATTCCCGATCCTTTTGAAAGAGGAAACGTGTACGTGACGACGTTTGGCGGCAGCGTATGGCACGGCGCGGTGAACGGGTCTCCTCGACCTTTCGACATCGTGACCCCAATTCTCGCGCCCGGAGGTCTGCAATGACGAGTTCTATTCCAAAAGAGCTGTTACGCAAGTCCATTACAGAACAGGAACGCGAAGGATACCTGCATACCTTACGCGAGATCCGCCAACAACCTGCGACCTTGGTCGACACGTGCGAGCGTATGCTCATACGAACGAAGGATCTTGAGCGATGCCTGCAAGGCGTGCAGGCGGTCGTGTTCACTGGGTCGGGCAGCTCAGAGTACGTCGGAGACTGCGTTCGGCTTGCGATGCAAGAAAACTTGCAACTGACATGTCAGGCCATCGCCAGCGGCATGTTGCTCACGCACGGAAATATTGCGTTGCCTCCGCTGCGGCCCTTGCTGCTCGTCTCCCTTGCGAGGTCGGGAGACAGTCCCGAGAGTGTCGGAGTTTTGGAATTACTGATGGACACGGAGCCGGAAATCCGGCACCTGATACTCACGTGCAACTCGAAAGGAAAGCTGGCCACGCGCTATGAGAACGATTCACGCGTGGATGTGGTCGAACTGGACGATCGGACAAACGATCGAAGCCTGGTAATGACCAGCAGCTTCACAAGTCTCGCTCTGGCAGCGCGGAGCTTAGGGTTCCTGCACGCGCCAGAGAGTTACCGCGAAATGTGCATCCGGTTGAGCAGTACGGTACAGCACGTGATTGATGCAGAGTTCGAGCCACTGGCAAGCGCAGCGACAAGGAACTTTCGGCGTGCGATTTTCCTTGGCAGCGGCTCGGCATTCGGTGCAGCGCGCGAAGCGGCTCTCAAGATGCTAGAGATGACCGCGGGCCGGGTGAGCACATTATCCGAGACCTATCTCGGTTTGCGGCATGGCCCGATGAGTTATATCGATCGAGACTCGCTGGTGGTCTGCTTTCTTTCCTCTGAGCCGGGCGTTCGGGTTTACGAGGCCGATCTCATTCGCGAGCTCAATCGCAAGGAGCTTGGATCGTCAAAGCTCATTGTCGGCGAAAATATTCCGCAAGATTTGCTGGAGTCAAACGATATCGCCATCGAGTGTCCAGGACTTGAACAACTTCAGGATGCGAATGCCTGCCTGGTGCACGTCGTGGCGGGACAGCTATTGGCGTTCTTCCGTTGCTTGCACGAAGGCTTGCGCCCTGATTCTCCATCGGAGAACGGAGTCATCCAGCGGGTGGTCGAAAGCTTCGCCTTACACACCACCCGGGCAGGAAACGGGCTATGAAGATTCTGATTGCCGGAGAACTCAATGTCGATCTCGTCCTCCAAAACCCAAAAGCCTTTCCGGCGCTCGGGCACGAGACGCTGGTTGAGGATCTTTCGCTGACTGTCGGCAGCTCATCGGCGATCTGCGCCGCAGCCTTGGCGAAGTTGGGAGATCAAGTCAGCTTTATCGGAAAGCTGGGCAACGACGCGTGGGGCGATCTTTGTCTTAAGTCGCTTTGCGACCTGGGTATCGAGTGCACCTCTATCGTTCGGGATGAAATGCTGACGACGGGGATCACGGTTTCGATCACCTGGGCGAAAGATCGTGCCATGTTGACGTATCTTGGCTCGATTGCCGCCTTGCGCGCGAGTGATATTTCTGATAGATGCTTGCGCGAGTGCCGGCATTTGCACGTGTCATCTTTCTTTCTGCAGCGGGCGTTGCGGCCGGGGTTGAAATCTTTACTCGCGCGAGCGCACGCAAACGGGCTCACCACTTCGGTCGACCCGGGTTTCGATCCTGAGGAAGTCTGGGGGCGAGACTTGATCGAAACACTGGATGAAGTCGACGTATTTCTCCCAAATGAGGTAGAGCTCGCGGCTGTCACTGGAAAGGAGAATCGGGCGGAGGCGTTGCGATCGCTCGATAACGGGCGAACGCTGATCATCGCGAAACTTGGCGCGGACGGGTGCATGGCGCTTGGATCGCGGCGAGATCCTCAGCGTCCCTGGATTTCAAGTCACTCCAGTAGACACGACGGGCGCGGGCGATACGTTTAACGCTGGTTTCCTGCATGGCTGGTTAGGGGGAGTCGGCGTCCAAGAGGCAATGCGTCTTGGAGCTGCTTGTGGCGCTCTGTCCACTCTGGGTCTGGGTGGTACGACGAGCCAACCTACCGAGGCACAGGCTTACGAGTTCATGGCCGGAGCTGCGGCGGTAATGGGGCAGTAGGAAACTCGATGAGATGGCCGCTGCTGCTTGTGCCGGTAATATTTCTCCCTCTGGCGAAAGCAGACGTGAGAGTTTGGGAAGCTACGCTCACGCTTGCCCACTTACGAAGAGGGCGCTCCCGATCCAAATCCCCCGTTCGATCTGTTCGCGACTGATCGCTTCAATTATCCGTATACTCTTCGCGAGAACCTGACCGGCAAGCGAGTGAATCACGCCTGGCGCGCAGTGTATCTCGAAAACGAGTACCTGAAGTGCTCGGTGCTTCCCGACATTGGCGGCCATGTTTACACCTGCGTAGACAAGCTGAGCGGCCAGCCCATGTTCTATGCCAACCCATCCATCAAAAAGGCGCAGATCGGGTACCGAGGCGCATGGGCCGCCTTCGGCGTTGAATTCAACTTTCCTGTTTCGCACAACTGGGTCTCAATGTCGCCAGTCAACTTCGCATACCGCAAGCATGAGGATGGCAGCGCGTCCGTTACGGTAGGCAACATCGACCGGGTTTACGGAATGGAGTG
This sequence comes from uncultured Acidobacteriaceae bacterium, assembly GCA_963803455.1. Taxonomy (GTDB): domain Bacteria; phylum Acidobacteriota; class Terriglobia; order Bryobacterales; family Bryobacteraceae; genus Bog-105. The sequence goes on from CAWDMK010000001.1 coordinate 1,228,649, forward strand.
GACCGTCGAGCTGGTACTGCGCCCCGGCTCGACCGTATTTGAAGAGCACGTCACGTTAACTAATCGCAGCGATGTGAGACATCGATTTTATTGGTGGAACAACGGCGCGGTCCAGGTCTGGGATGATTCGCACATTGAGTACCCGATGCGTTTCGCTGCGAGTCACGGCTTTACGGAAGTGCAGCCCTGGCCGATCGATCCCGACGGAACTGATCTCAGCGTTATCAGGAACCAGACGAAAGGGCCCGTATCGCTGTTCGTGCACGGCAGCCGCGAGCCGTTCATGGCGATCTGGAATCCGCGAACGAACACGGGAACCGTACACTACGCCGACTACGCCGAGCTTCCCGCAAAGAAGATTTGGTCGTGGGGCGTGGATGCGGACGGACTCGATTGGCGGAAGGCGCTTTCCGATAACAACAGCGCGTATGCAGAGGTGCAAGCCGGCCTATTTCGCAATCAGGAGACCTATGCTTTTCTCGAGCCGCGCCAGAGCATTCGGTTTTCTGAATATTGGATGCCGGTCCGCGACACCGGCGGAACTTCACGGGCGAATCTGTCAGGTGTTGTGAACCTGAGTCGCATCGGAGATGTGCTGCATGCCGCGTTCAATGCGAATCAAGAAATTCGAGGCGCTTCTGTTCGTGTACTGGATGGAATGCAGGTAGTTGCGCAGGAGCATTTGGATCTATCACCCGAGCGCACATGGAAACGGGAAATCAGGATTCAGAATTCAGCCGACCGATTCACGTTCGAATTAAAAAGCGCGAACGGAACGATTCTGCTCCGCCATACGGAAGGCGAGTACGACTGGACGCCTATCGATCAGATTCGCACGGGTCCACAAACATCGCATGCAAATGCCGCCGGTTGGACAGCGATCCGAAGATGACTGGCTTCAGGCCGGGAAAGATGACGAGCTGAATGGGCGCACGCTTGCTGCGCTTGCGACGTACCAGCAAGCTCTCGCAAAATTTCCAAGCTCGTTCGTTTTGAATAAAGCGGCGGGCCGGGTCGCGGCTTGTCTTCTGCGCGCCGAAGATGCCGTCCGGCTATCTGGAGCCCGTCGAGCGCCGGGATACTTCCGATCCTGAAATTTCCTATTACCTCGGCGTCGCCTACGACGAGATCGGCGATGAGCGGAAGGCGCAAACCGCGTTTGAAGCGGCGCATCGCATGCCTGAATTTCGCTCGGCTGGCGCGGTTCGGCTGGCAGAGTTGCGGGCGCGCGAAGGACATATGGAAGAAGCCGAGTATTACCTCGAAGAAAGCTTACGCGCGGAACCCGAAGATCTGCGAACCGCTGAGGAGCTGATCGCGATTCGCGACGCTCTGGGGAAGGAAGCTGCGGCTCACAAGCTGGCGCAGCAATGGCTGCTGCGATATCCGCTCAGCTATTTTCTTCGAGAGGAGCTGGGAACTCCGGATCTGCCGGGTCTCGGTGCAGATCCGTATCGCGTTCTGAACGTTGCGGCGGAATACATGCGCTTGGGATTGTATCGGCCTGCCCTCGCGAGTGCTATCGAGGAAGTATCCGGCATCCCCGCCCGACCGCAGCGAGCCGGGTAGCGTGTTGCCGCAGGATCATCCGCTGGTTGCGTACTACCGCGCTTACTGCAAAGAAAAGTTAGGCCAGCCCGCAGTGGACGACTATACAGCCGCCTCGAAGACTTTCGACGCTGTACGTGTTTCCGAATCGTGTTGAAACGGTACAGGTGCTGAACGCGGCTCTGCGCGCGAGACCGTCGGACGGGAGCGCGCATTACTTGCTGGGCACGTTCTTCTTTTCGCGGGGCCTGACCGATCGAGCGCTTGCGCAATGGGATCACGCGCGAAAGCTTGCGCCGCGCACACCGGTTCTGCATGCGGACATCGGAATCGCTCTGCTCCGCGTAAAGAGAGATTACCCGGCAGCGCTTTCCGCTTTTCAGGACGGCGTTGCGGTCGATGCGAAAAATCCTGAACTTTACCGCGGCATGGATCAGGCGCTCAGTCTCATGAGGCGCCCGCCACAGCAGCGCGTTCAGGCGATCGAGCGCTATCCTGATCTGGCGCAAATGCCGTCGGAGCTGGTCTACGAGCTCGCTCTCAACCGGGCCGAAGCTGGCGATTTCGAAGGCGCCAGGCGGCTGTTTTATAACCGCTTTTTCCCGCGCCAGGAAGGCGGCACAAACGTGCGCGAGGTGTGGGTTGAAGTCCTCGGTTGCAGCAGGCTCTCTCCGAGCAGCGGGCAGGGCATTGCGAGCTGCAGTAAGTGACGCGCAAAATTTAGGAGCACAGGTCCCGGCGCTTGCTTTCACCCATGACGGCTTGGAGCCGATGCTCGATTCCGCGCGAATGCAGTATCTGCTTGGGACAATTTTCTTGCGGGTTGCGGGCGAGAGCAAGAAGCCCGCCAGCATTTTGAGCGGGCAGAGAAACAAACGGAGGCACGCCAGATCACGTGGGCTTACGAGGCCGCTAAGAAGTTGGGAAACCCTTCAACAGATGATTGGACCCAGAAAGTCGAAGTGGCTCTCTCGCAAGCGGAGAAGAGCAGAGATTCAAGTCTCTCGGCCTATACGGTCGGCGATCTTGAAGCCGAGCTAGGCCGGCAGTCACAAGCGGATGAGGCATTCGAACAAGCACTGCTTCTTCCCGATCTAATGATGGCGCACCACTTGAGCCGGCTGGCTTGGGCGCGATCTAGACCAGAGTGACCTGAACTCCACGGTTGCGGAGAGCGTCAACAAAATCCGCGGGCGCGCGGCGATCGGTAATGAGCCTGTCTATGCGTTCCATGGCAGCAATGCGGGAGACGCTTCGGCGGCCGAGTTTACTCGAGTCCGCGACCACGATAGTCTCTTTCGCGGCTTCAACCATGCGGGTGTTCAATTGGGCTTCCAAAACGTCGGGCGTGGAAGGGCCGCCTTCCAGATCGAATCCATCGACGGCGAGGAAGAACTTGTCAGCATGCAGATCTCCGAGCATTGCTTCGGCTTGCGGGCCAACCAGCGAGTAAGAGACCGGCCGCAGGAGGCCGCCAACCACGAGGACCGAAATGCCCGGGGCGTCCGCCAGCTCAAGCGAGATATTGAGTGCGTTGGTAATGACCGTCAATGGCCGAAGGTTCTTCTCTTTCAGGTAGGTTGCGATCTCTGCCGTAGTCGTTCCGGAATCGAGGATGATGGTTTCGTTCGGCTGCACGAGCTGGCCCGCAGCTTGCCCGATCCGGATCTTCTCCGGACGATGAAGCGCCGCCTTCAGGCGCAACGGATAATCTTGAGCTTCGTTGCGTTTCACGGCCCCGCCGTGGGAACGCAGAACGCTTCCGTTTTCAGACAGGCCGTCCAGATCGGCACGGATCGTAACTGCCGAAACTTTGAACCTCCTGGCGAGGTCGCTAATCGTTACCTGGCCATCTTTTTCAAGGATTTGTAATATCTTGCGGCGCCGCTCTTCTCCGAGCAGGCGCGAGTTCATGGAGTAGGGCATTTCGCCTTTGTCCGAGTGTAGACAGGATCACTCGCCTGGGTCAAATCCACGTGAACTGGTTGTCTGCACCTCTGATTTGCGATTTCTGCATTTGCTTGCGTTTTGTTTGGGTTCATGATACAAACTACCCTAAGCACTCGGCAGGAGGCCTAAATGCGAGATTTAAAATTTTTGCGGTTTTTAGTTTTCTCTGTGCTGATGCTCGGAGCGGCAGCTGTCGACTGCGTTCGCTCAGGGCACAGATCTCGGGACCATTCGGGGGAACGTAACGGACGCGAGCGGTGCCGTGATCCCAGGCGCGAAAGTCGTGGTTACGGATCTTGCAACCAACTCGACGCGCGAGACTGTGACAAATGCTCACGGCGATTACCAGATATTCGGTCTAAATGCCGGGAGATTCAAAGTGACGGTGTCGTCGCCCGGCCTCGAATCTCAGGAGATCACAAACCTATCTGTCCATGGTAGTGAGATTCTTACCGCTGACGCGAAGCTTCAAGTTTCGAGAACCCAACAGACTGTCGTGGTTGCGGCCGATAATGCTCCCATCCACACAGAGGACCAGACGATCAGCAGCACGTTGAACAACCAAGATGTGATCGAGCTGCCGCGGGACAGCCGGGACATCTATCAATTTCTCTACTTGAATCCGAACATTACGCAAGCCGACGAGCCCGGAAGCTTTAAATTTCTGGGATTTCAGAGTTACGGCGCTAGTTTTTCGCTTGACGGGCAGCGATCAAATGGCGGGATCTTCGGTCAGCCCACATCGAGTGAGCCGTCGCTCGAGGCAGTCGGCGAGTTAAACGTGCTGTCGAACGATTTTAGTGCCGAGTACCCCGGCATCGCCACGGTTCGCGTGACCACTAAGCGCGGGACGGACCAGTATCACGGCTCGCTTTTTTACAACAACAGAAATTCGGCGCTGGCAGCCTGGTCGCTTCAGGACAAGGACGCGGCCGCGAATTTCGCGCCCACTGCGTTTCAGAACAAATATCCAACGCCGTTCTTCAATATCAACGATGTCGGGGCCTCCTTCGGCGGCCCGATACCAGGGATGAAGAAGAACACCTGGTTCTTCATGGCGTACGAGCATAATTCGACGATCGAACCGGATACGGTGCAGTCGACTACACTTCCGCATCCGTCACTGCTGGCGGGCAATTTTTCTCTGGTGGACGATTCCATAAAACCCACCGTTCCAGCGGGAATTACTTTAACGCCTCAGGAAATTGCGACGGATACGGTCGGCGGTTTGGGCCAGCAGTTCATCGTGATACCGCCGCGATTGCTCAATCCCACCGTTCAGAACCTCATCAGCAAATATTTCACGCCGATCGGCATGTCCGCCCCTATCGATCCCACAACGGGTCGTGTGCCGGGGTATCAAAACCTGGTATCTGCCTCCGCATATCAGGAAATGGGGACGCTGCGGCTGGATCATGATTTTTCGCAAAACGATCACGTTTTCGTCACCTATAACGCCTCGGCGCTCTCGTCTTCCGGAAGCCCGAGCGAAGATACTTCGCCGAACACTGGTTTCGTTGGGCAGCCTTATACGGGTTTGGGCTTGACGCAGACCGACCGGCGGAACAACACCGTATCAGTGTCCTACACGCGCGTGATCAAGCCCAATGTCGTGAATGAGCTTCGCGGCGGTTTCAATCGTCAGAATCTGTTCGTGCACAGCAACACGACACTTGGGCGGATTCCTGTCGAGCATCGGTTTTACTCAGGACGGAGATTAACGCGTACGGCTCGGCGGTTGGGCCCGCAGAGCTCAGCACGTTCGGTCAGCCGGCAATTAGCTTCGGCGGGACGTTCGCGACATTTCCCAATGGCGGGCGAAATACGGATCGGCCTCTGAATCAGAGCCTGCAGACGTTCGGGGATACGTTGAACTGGGTTGTCGGAACTCACAATCTGAAAATGGGCGCGGATTTCGTCCGCAACCAAGCTGTCGACGGATTCGCGGTGAATCGCGGGAATGTGCGCGGGCTGGCGACTTACAGCGGAACTGGAACGGACCCTTTGGCCGACTGGCTTCTCGGGCTTGCGCCTACAAGCGTTTCGTACGTGCGTCGCCCCGGCCGCCGATGAACGTATCGAACTGGGAAACCGGTTACTTTTTCCAGGACGACTGGAAAGTAACATCGCACTTCACACTGAATCTCGGGATGCGATACGAGGTGATCACGCCTTTTATCGAAGAGAACGATCTGCTCGCGAATTTCGATCCGGATCTGAAGAACCCAAATACAGGGCAGCCCGGCGTCTTCATCATTCCTTCTCAGAGGACGCTGCAGTATCTGGATCCGCGCATCATCAGTTACGGATACATTTACGCGCCGCAAGCAGGAGTGGGACGCAGCTTGATTCACCCCGATCTGAACAATCTCGCGCCCCGCGTCGGTTTCGCATGGCGAATCGGCGAAAAGAATGTACTTCGTGGCGGCTGGGGCGTTTACTATCCGACGTCGGCCGCGCAAGGCATTCGGGATCCGATCGCGACAAACCCGTTTAACGCGGGCGTCAGATTCCGGAACAGCAAAACCGATCCCACGGCTCCCACCCTGCAGGGTTGGCCGGGCGGACCGGATGGCAGCAATTTCATGACAGGCGGCGTCATGAACGGCAGTCGGCAACACACCTTCGGCGAATTTCGTTCCGCTAAATTTGCAGCAGCCGCGAGTGCAGCAGTACAACATAACCTTTGAGCGTGATCTCGGATGGAATACCGCGCTGCGGCTCTCCTATCTGGGTACGGCAATGCATGGCCTGATCGCGGGCAAAGATCTCGACGAGCTTCCTCCGAACAACATCCCGTTCGGGACCACGCAAGGCGACGGCGTAACGATCTGTGATCCGACTCAGGGCACGTGCGCGCTGTCGCCGCAGGACATGGCGCGCCTGCCGTATCCGCAGCTCGCTGAATACGTGCTGAGTTACGGCAACTTCGGCCACGGCCTCATGAATGCTTTCCAAACCCAGGTGGAGCATCGTTTCACGAATCACCTGATGTTCAGCGGCGCGTACACCTACATGAGCGAGAACTCGACCGGGCTTGATACCGGCAACTCCAGCCTGGGCGGCATCGCATATAACGTGTTCGATCCGAATAGCGATTATGGCCCGGAAGGATTCGTTTCGAAGCACCGCTTCGTGGGGTATGGGATCTACGATCTGCCGGTGGGCCGGGATCGCCAGTTTGGTTCGAATTTACCGGGATGGCTGGATGCGTTCATCGGTGGTTGGCAAACCAGCTTCAACATGTTTGCGAAATCCGGGACCGGTTTCACCCCGTTCTGGATTTGCGATGACTGCGATCCGGTTGAGCCAGGCAATGTCGCGGTGGGATCGGTTGATGCGGTTGGCGATTTTGGCTGCGGCCCCTGCTTCCGCCCGGTGGTTTTGAACAATAACTACAACCAGAGGAACGGAGATTTCATTTTCAACGCCAGCTCGTTTGGCCCTCCGCCGATCGGCGCCGATCTGTTCAGCAATCCTGGAATTGCCAAGCGCAACATGCTGTGGGGACCTGGGACGTGGGGAGTAAATCTCGGGGTTCACAAATACTTCAGCTTTGGCGAGCGGATCAAAGCGGAACTCGGCGCGGACATCGATAACCTCTTCAATCATCCGCTGCTTTCGCCGGATCTGAATTACGGCGGCGGAGGCGGCCCGTTTGCCGAAGTCGGCGATTTCAATCTGCAGGTCAACCAAACGACGGGCCAGTTGTTGCCGATCACTCAGGTGAACCTGAATCCTTCCTTTGGACAGTTGATTAATAGCTTTTCTCAGGAAGGGATCGACAGCCGGCGGGCGGTGCGGTTGCGTTTGCGGATTACCTTCTAGCCGCCTGTAGAATAGCCGCAGATGCGATTGCTGGCGCTGCGGCTTCTACTCGCTCTGGAGATTGGATCGGCATGCGCGCAGAATCTTTCCTTTGGATCACGCGAGGCGAGGTCCGTACCGGAATGGCTGCCGCGCACCACCATCTATGAGATCTGGCTGAACGCGTTCAGTAAAGAAGGCACGCTACACGGGGCGATCCCGCGGTTGCCGTACGTAGCCGATTTAGGAGCATCGGTGGTCTATCTCGGCCCGATTGCGAAGCATTCGGCTGCTCCTCACGCGTCCCCGTACAGCATCGCTGATTACAACGCCATCGATCCCGATTACGGGAACGAACAAGATCTGCACGATTTTGTTTCAGCGGCACACAAGCTGAAGCTCAAAGTCATGCTGGACATCGTGTACTACCACGCGGCGCCGGATACCGTGATGCTGAAGCATCCTGACTGGTTCGTGAAAACTCCGGACGGGAAGATCGCGCGCGGGTTCTGGCCGCAGCCTCTTCCCGATTACCGCAACGCGCAAGTGCGCAAGTATCTGATCGACAGCCTGGTTCATTGGGTGCGCGACTTCAAAGTAGACGGCTTTCGCTGCGATGTGGGCGGCGGAGTGCCAATTTCGTTCTGGGAGGAGGCGAGGAAGGCGCTTGACCGCGTGAATCCGGACGTGATTCTGCTTTCAGAATCCGACCGGCCTGACGATCAGCTACACGCGTTCGATATCAACTACAACTTTCAGTACTATCTGGCGTTGCGGTCGGTGCTGCGGGACGGTGCTCCGGCGATCAAGCTGCGTGAGAACTGGGAAATGATGAAACGCACGATGCCGCGTGGAGCGAGGCTGCTGCATTACAGCGATAACCATGATTGGCCGCGCGCGGTTCTCCAGTTTGGCGAGAAGGAGCGATGGCGGCGACGATCTTGAATTTCACGCTCGATGGCATTCCGTTCATTTACAACGGGCAGGAGGTGGGCGATCCGACTCCTACGGAGTGGAGAACGCGAGCGCCGATTCAATGGCAGGAACTCGAAATTACGAGCGACAAGAACCAATACAGGGCAACTCTCGAAGCGTATAAGACGCTGTTTCGAATTCGCGCGAAGTATGCTGCGCTTACTTCGGGGGATGTTATTTGGGTGAACAATACGGAGCCGGACAGCGTGTTGAGCTTTCTGCGGAGGAAGGGCGGGGAAGAGATACTGGTGATCCTAAATCTGTCGAACCGGCAAGTTCACGTGACGCTTGACCTTCCGGTGATGGATTACTATTCGGTCGAGAATTTAATCGAAGAAGGAGAGACGTGGTTCCAGCTATATTCGGGCCGGGTATCGGCGAATCTCGGAGCGTTCGAGGCAGTGGTGGGGAAGAAGATTCCGTTGGCAGCCGCTGCGAGCAAAGATCGATAGGAGCAGATTGATTCAGGCCGCTTTGGTTCCCATGAATCGGCGGCGGAGGAAGACGTAGATCACGCCCAAGCAGAGCCACGTGAAGCCGACCAAACGGGCTTGCCAGCGCAGGCTTGACCAGATGTAAAGGCAGACGGCACATCCGGCGAGAGGCAGCACGAGGTAACTCCAGCTGCGATTGCGTCCCCGGACAAAGTAGTGCATGAACGTGGCGGCGTTGACTCCGGTGAAGGCGAGAAATGCGCCGAAATTCAGCAGCTCCGCGCCGAGCTGATAGCTGATCAGAAGCGCGCCGATGAGCGCGATCGCTCCGCTGAACATGACGTTATAGTTAGGGATGTTCTTTTTGCTGTCTACGTGGCCAAAAAAACCGGCGGGCAGCGCGTTGTCGCGGCCCATTCCATAAAGCAAGCGGGCTGCACCGAGCTGCGATCCCATTCCGGAGCCGATGGTCGCAACGAGCAAAGTGGCGTTCACGATATGGAATAAAACGATGCCCCCGGCCCGGCCGGCTACGAAGCTGTAAGCGGTATCGAGATCCGGATAGTGATGGAAGTCCGGCCAGACGAGCTGACCTGCATACACTTCGACGGCCGAGAACACGCCGGTCGCTAGGCACACGAGAACAGTCGCGCGCAGGATGTTCTTCTTTGGATCAACGACCTCTTCGGAAAGCGTTGAGATGCTATCGAAACCGATGTAGGTGAGAGCGGCGATTGAGGTTCCGGTGAAGACCGCGTGCAACGAGAAGTTCGCAGGATCGTAGAAAGGTTTGGTCAGGGCGCCGGGGCCGAGAGGCGCACCCAAGAGGTATCGGGCCATCACGATGAGCATATAGACCACGACGGCAGACATGCCGATCGTGAGCCATCGATTTGTACTCGCGGAGGCCTCGATGCCGCGCAGATTCAGCAGAGTGAAGAGCAAGGCGAAAAAGACGACCCAAATCGGATACGGAATGGGGACGACGTTCGAGGCAGCCTTGCTGCACCAGATCGTGCAGATGAGTGGATTCAAGAGATAGTCCAGAACGATGCCCCAACCCGTCAAGTAGCCGAGAAAGCCGCCGAATTCGCCGCTCACGTAAGCGTATGCCGATCCCGCGCTTGGATAGACGCGCGCCATGCGGCCGTAGCTCACGGCCGTAAGCAGCATCGCGATCATGGCAATCAGAATGGCGGTAACGACGTGCCCGCGCGCCTCTTGAGAAACGACGCCGAAGAGCGGCATTGGCGCAGTCGGTTGGATGACGATCAGGCCGTAGAAGACGAGATCCCAGACCGTGAGTGCGCGACGCAGAGACGTGGCGCTGGTTTGGGTGATCTTGGCTTCTGGCATGAATGGGACGGAGGCAGGCTCGCGATCTATTGGGGCAGCGTCACAACATTAGAATAAGCGGAAGCCCCAGCCTGAATTGGAAGCGCGCACCCGATAGGAAATCGCTTGTCATTTTTGAAGAGCTTGATGGTCTGAAGCGGAGGTCGCGTTCGCGGGAAGCTTCGCAATGGATTCCCACTTCGCCTGTCGCCCGGTGCGGCGCTCGAGCGTGATCGGACTCCGGATGGCCGCCATGCATTTTCCAGGTAAGCTGGAGGCCTGCTGCGTTGATGCTCGCGTTCAGGTCGCTGGGGGCTTCCGGCAATTCCGGCCAATCGAAATAGGTCTCGTCAGCGATCGCCATGACGCTGTCGCGTAAGGGGAGCCGGTCGAGCGTATCGTTCGTTCCGTGCCCGCCAGGTGAGCCGAGTCATTTTTCCGGAGGTGATGTCGACCAATACGGGATTGCGAATGCCCGAGTTCGCGATTTTGAGATTCACGGTTCTGGGTGGAGATTGATCGCCGGGCTTGCTCAACACGGGGAGCCAGTAGGCCACGATCGCGTTTCCGCGCCTGAGAGACCGAAATCCGTAGCTGATCAGATCGAGCCGAGCGATGTCCAGCTTCGGATCTTTATGGATGGATCAGGGACCGTATCAGAGAACAAGCGTATTTGTATTTTGTAGAGCCGTGAAAGCGGGGCGGGGCGTGAAATCGTCGGGCTTGATATCGTCAGCCCATGCAGCATTCCGAAGTCATCGAATTCGTTTCCATCGGTTGCGCCCACGATCAGCCAAACAAAAGTGCGGACGCCCTCGGCCTTATCCAAAAGCAAGCCACGCGGAATGTACTTCGCTTGCACGGATTCGTCTGAGTTGGTCCAAGTGGGAATTCCGTCATTGAATTCGTCGTCCCAAAACACAAGCTCCGTGCGGATTCCGGGATAGTTCCGCACCATTTCGCGCAAAGGTTTTGAGGATGAGTTTGTATCGTTGTCGTGGCCGAGCGCCTCGGGATTCAGATTGTGGCCGTAATCGGGGTAATTGTGATAGGCAAAGACGTCGATAGCGGCGGCGCAATCACAGGCATCAAGCGCGCGCTTGGCGTAGCTTCGATCCGCTCCGGAGAGGCCTCCGAAAACGGTCTTTGCGTTTGGATCGGTCGCGTGAATTGCGGCGGCGGCAGCTTTGAACAATCGTCCGTACTCTTCGGGGCTCGGTGCGGGGTTCCAATAATCAATGTTCGGCTCATTCCAAATCTCGTAGTATTCGACGCGTCCGCGAAAATGGTTGACCATCCAAGCGACGTATCTGGTGAACGCCTCGATTTGCGTCGTGTGTCTTGGGAGGCCAGAAGGCGGAATACAAACTTCGATCGGGATTATGGAAGCCGCTCGGTTCCGGCGTGATTATGTTCGGAAGGCGACCCGCAGGCGAGGTGTAAAGGGGATTCCCATAGAGCAACTGAATCTCAATGTGCACCCCGTTCTCAAGAAGCGAGTTCACGTAGTCGTCGAGCTCAGGCACGACGGAATAATGACCGCGAGTGCGCTCAACCCAGTCCCAACTCGTGTAGTCGGAGCTGTTCTCATACTGGCCGATGCGGATGAAATTGACTCCAGCGTCGAACATGCGAGTCCACCACCAGCGATTCCAGGGAATGTAAGGCTGGCGAGGAAGATCCGAATCGATTCCGAAGCCGTCTTTGATTTGAATCGAGCGGCGCGGGATCAGATGATCGGGCAGATTGCTGCCGCAGCCCAAAGGCTGGATTGAGAAATAAGCGCTACTAACAGCAAAAGTCGCCAGTAGCTTCGTTGCGGTAAGCGTCGTGATAAAGTCATGCGATCCACATGTCAGTCTCTAAGTTATCTCCACCTCCGAACATCGTTGATGTACAAGTTTCTGGTGGCCCGAGGCGCTCATGACACCTACAGGTCCGAGTGTGGCGGACGCACGCGCCACTGGCCGTTCTATCCTGGCTGCATTCTTGGTTACGCCGTTTGTTATCCCACTTGTGTATGGGGTCGCTTGGCAGTTCTGGTTTAGCGATGGGATCAAAGGGCTCACGCTCGCACGGTATTTCGAGTACCTACTACAGTCAATTCTGTTTGCGTTGTGGTGGGGCCTCCCTGCCGCGGTGATTATCGAACTGATCTTCGGCCTGCCACTCTGGTTCCTTCGCAGGCGATACACGCGAATGCGCTTTGTATGGGTATTTATGGCAGCAGCAATTGTTGCAACCGCTCTTTTCTTCTTTTGCCTCGGTGTGATTACCAATCCAACGCTGCTGGTGAATTTTAAACTATCAGCCATGGTTCTTGACCCCGGAGTCTTGTTTCTTCTACTCGGGGGCGCACTGTCCGGTCTAGTGTTTGCCAAAATTTCTTTGTTGGGGGATTGACGACTACTTATCTGCGTCCGGCGCCACTTCATCAGACCCTCTGAAAGCAGCTTGGTTCGCTCCAACGCCTATACCGAAGAACGACCTTGAATTCCCGCTAACACGCCACGCATGTAGGCGAAGCTCTTTTGCATCCCGGGGAGCGGATTCTCGGGATCGGCTTCGTATTCGAGGTTCACACAGCCCTTGTATTTCATCTTGATCAACTGCAGAAAGATTTGAGGAAACGGCAATTTGCCTTCGCCCACGGGGCATTGGCTGCTTTCGACTTTGGTGTCTCGCAAATCTTTCGCATGCATGTCGAGCAGGCGCGTTCCAGCTTCACGTATTGACTCGACAACATCGACCCCGGCGAGCGCAGTATGGCCTATATCGATGCACAAGCCGCAGCGAGGGTCCATGTTCTTCACGATTTTCAAGACGCTTTGGGGCGTGGGGAAATTCTTGTCTTCCGGGCCGTGATTGTGAACGGCAATCTTGATGTCGTACTGCTGGACGAATTTCTCGAGCTTGGGAAGCGTGACAGCGGTGGGCGCGCAGACGATCAGCGGAAAGCCCGCGCGTTTGGCGTATTCGAATTTGGCGCGAATGTCCGATTCGTCGTCTTTTTGAAAGCTCACATTGCCGCATCCCACCAGGATGATGCCGGCGCGATGAAACTCCTGCTTGGCCGCATCGATTTCTGCAGGAGTGCTATTCAACTTCAGATGAACGTCCTTCACGTTGAGATAAGGAGTGCCCAACTGCTGGGTCATTTGAATGGCCTGAGCGCGGGAAAAGTGGCGAAACGAATAGGATGCGACGCCGAGTTTGAGGTCGGCTCCGGCGATGTGAAATTGCTGGCCGTAAGATCGGCGGCTCGCGGCGGTGAGGGCAACGGTGCCGGGGATGGTTGCGAGCCAGGTTCTGCGGCTAATGCCGTAATTGGACATAGATCAAGATCATATATCAAGGATGCGCGACGGAGCGCCGCATAATAATGGTCGTGTGACGGATCAACTGTTCCTGTCGATCTGGCTTGACCCTGCCAGCCGGGGGAGCCGCCTTCGCCACTTTGAAGAGCTGCTGCACCTTTTCCCGTTCTCACAACGCGAGAGGCCGCAGTCCGTGGTGTCCGTCCATGCGATTGATACGACTGAGCCTCCGCTCTTCGAGCGCGCCGTGAATGGGCCCGTTGACGTGGCTGAACTCGTTTCGATCTTTCGGGACTACCAGGGCGAGGACATCGCTTATCAGGTCGAAAGTTGGTGGGATCTATGGCAGTTCGACGAGGACTGGGAACTTGCCCCCGCGACGGTGACACTGTCGTGTTTCGGTGCGGAATTTGATAACGGTACAGAACACCTGCCGCAAGAGCAAGAGGATCTTCGGATCGATTTCGGCGTCGATAGCCATTACCTGCCGCGCCTCGACGTGCCCGGCAGCGCCAGGTTGACAGAATCCAACATAAAAAGCCTGTTGCGGCTGGTTCATGAGATTGAATCATCCTTGCCGGTCATCAAACGGCAGTTAGAAACCGAATCGGGCGAGAATTTCGCCGAGCGGCTGCAAAACGCTTTAAAGCCCGCCGGCAGTTTGCAATAACCGCGATCAGCTAGAAGAGGGTCGCAGGAAGATTTTTCGAGCTGATCGTGAATCCAAAGCTCACGCGATTGTCAATGCGGCCGCCAAGAGTTCCGAAGCTGCTGTAATCGGCGTAATCGTAACGAAGGTTTGCTCCTAAGTGACGCATGAGGGAGTATCCGAGCGAGCCGCTGAGCGACAAACTTGAGTAGGGCGCTGAAACAGAATTGGAGACGCTGGACAGGCGAGAGTAGTTGCCGCCGAAGCCGATGTTCCATTTACGGCTCCCGTAAGAATAAAAGCCGTTTGCGAAATCATTCCGCGAGGCAAGGAAGATGCCATTGCCGGAATTCACATTCTGCCCTGCATTCACAGTGAACCGTGAGCGCCTCCAGGAGTGGCTGAGACTGGCTTGAAAATAGGGGAACAGCGACGTTTGGTCATACTTTCCCGGAATGTAAAATTGAATGATCTGCGAGTTGATTTGGAAGATGAAGGGCAGGAATGCAGTGCCTGTCGAGTGCACTCTATTGACGCCTCCTGAAATGCCGCCCTGCCAGTGCGCGGAGAAATCATGAGAAAGAGTCACGTAACCGGTATCAGAGCTGGCTTGCCCGCCGCCACCCTGGTACGCAGTGTAACCGCGGCTGTAGGTCGCGCTGCCGGTTGTTCGCCTGGTAAACCGATAGAGGACCGAGCCGAATCCACTGCCGCCGGTGGTTCCAAATGGGGCCGCGCCGCCATACCGGCTGAGAAAAAAGTTGCCTCCGAATTCGTAACTCAGCCGGATGGATTGCTGGTAAGAAAAGCCGAGCGAACTCGAAAGGTACTTGGTCGTGTTGGTATACGGATTCAGCTCGACGGAGCCGGATTGGCTGGGCTGGAGACTGAAATAGCTCCCCCGTTTAGAAAGATCCCGGCCGATTGCGAAAACGAAATGCCCCACCTTTTCGAAAGCGCCTTTCTAAAGTCCAATGAGAGATTCTGGTCGGTCCCGCTCGGATAGACGCCTCCGTAATCGCGATACCCGCCGCGATAGCTCAGCGCGAAAGTGCCGTGATTCACCTCGTGATAGGCCGTGAGGCCGCCGCCCACCTCGAAGCCCCAGGCGCCCTGATCGGCTGCAGGACTATTGAACTGGCCGCCTGCATACACAGGAAACGTCGAATCGTAGAGTCCATTTACGAAGGCGTAAAAGTTCAGGTAATTGTGCAGGCTTGGCTCGGCCGGCTGGGCAAGGGTGACGGGATTACTGGTTCTGTCCTCTGGCGTCTCGACCTGAGGCGGCGTATCGACCGGCTGCTGAGCCTCTTGCGCGGAAAGCGCTGCTCCGTAGCTTAGTACAAAGGCGAGAAGCAGCCATCGGTTCGCTCCGCGCCCCGAGGCTGTAACTATGGTTATCAACTTAGGTTGTTCCGAAATGGCATCATGACTCTCACCGGACAAGCGCATGTCGCAGCTTTTCAAGGTCCGCAGGTTCTCCAAATTTGAGCGCGTGAAGCTCCGGATCGATGTTGCGCAGTAACCCGGATAATACCGACCCGGGCCCTACTTCGACGAAAGTTTTGATTCCCTGGGCAGCCATGTGGCCGATGCTATCTGCCCAGCGCACAGGATTCGGAATCTGCTCATACAGTCCCTGTCTTGCCTCCTCAGCAGCAGTGATTTCCCGGGCTTGCCAGTTGTTGACCAGCGGAATCGCAAGATCTTTGAAGGTGGTGGCGTGCAGATCCGCTCGTAGTTTTTCCTGAGCCGGACGCATGAGAGGGCAATGAAAGGGTGCGCTGACGGGCAGGAGAACGGCGCGCCTCGCTCCGGCAGCCTTGGCCAGTTCCATCGCACGCGCGACGGCTCCGGCGTGACCGGCGATGACCACCTGGTCGGGTGAGTTGAGGTTCGCGGCGGTAACGACTTCGCCCTGAGCTGCGTCTTGCAAGATCTGGTCGAGCTTACCCGGGGCAGCTTGAGTAGAGCGGCCATTGCACCCACGCCCTCGGGCACGGCCTCTTGCATGTAGCGGCCGCGCTTTCGGACGAACTGTAGAGCATCACCGAAATCGAGCGATTCGGCGGCGACGAGAGCCGAATATTCGCCGAGACTGTGGCCAGCGACGATATCCGGTGAGTACCCAAAACGTTGCAACGCTCGATACGCGGCAATCGATACTGCCAGCAGTGCTGGTTGAGTGTTCTCAGTCTTCTTGAGATCCTCCTCCGGACCGTTGAAGCAGAGCTCGGAAAGAGAGAAGCCGAGCGCCGCATCGGCATTTTCGAAAACCTGGCGCGCTTCCGGGTACTCGGCGGCGAGTAGTTTGCCCATGCCGGCGTACTGAGAACCCTGTCCGGGAAACACAAAAGCGAGC
Organism: uncultured Acidobacteriaceae bacterium; assembly: GCA_963803455.1. GTDB lineage: Bacteria > Acidobacteriota > Terriglobia > Bryobacterales > Bryobacteraceae > Bog-105. The sequence goes on from CAWDMK010000001.1 coordinate 1,245,026, forward strand.
TTCGGATTTTCGAACCCTTGCGAGGAGTCCGCGCGTCTCATGTACGGGGCACGCTTCGCAAAATCTTCTTTGAGGTGATTGAAATGGTGAACACGAATTCCACGGAGAGCCGGGCAATATCACGCATCGATTTGGCCTATTGTCCTATCTGTACCCACACGGTGCAAGCTGAGGTCGTTTGGCGGGCTAAGCGAGTCATCGTCAAACCCGGGCAGAAATGCTCGCACTGCCATTCGCCGCTCGATGCCGGTTATGTGATGCGCCGCGACAGGGCGGCCTAGTTTTCGATTCCGGTACAGAGATGCCCGAAAACCGCCGATCTGTTCTATAGTGAAGACGAGCATGAAAAAGAAGGTACCGCAGGAATCGATCATCTCGCCCGAGATCCTCGATTTGGCCAAGAAGTCGATCGAGACAGACAGGCCAGCAGCGACAACACGTTGCGCGGTTTGCGGCGCTGCCTGTAGCCGGTTAACCGGTCCGCAAAGCTCCGACGAAGACCTCTGCTGGGTTTGCCGGCGTCTGAAGATCAGCGCCTGGCGTGACACCGATCAGCAGATCTCCGCTCAAGAATAGAACCTTTCTCCTGGCTTCGAGGAGCATGTTCGCTAATGCTCCATGCCTTTCAGCACCATGCCCGGATACCACGAGCGCACCGCCAAGACTCGCGACTTCACTCCGGGAGCGCTGTAGTAACCCACTGTGCAGTTGAGCCGGAAGAAATACGCATCCCCGGCTTTGGCAGGATGCCGTCCTTCTATTCCGTCTATCCCTCCTCCTGCAATCATGTCGCCGTCCCCGTCGAGTACCAGGTAGATCTCCTCTTCCCGCTCGTGGTGGTGCGGGAAGTTGGTACCGCTCGGGGCGATTTCCATTAAGAACAGACTGGTCAGAACGCGGCCGGCTGCGATGCGATCACGTTTGCTATCGACATCTCCCATGAGAAGCCGGTACAACGTGGAGGAGGGATGACCACTGACAGGCTGTGTGCGAACGTCTTCGATATTGGCTTTCAGCGGCTGTTTTGGGAGCGGCGCTTTTTCGAATCCTTTCGTATGAAATCCCATCACGATGACTTTCATTTGGGCGGCGGACGCATTCTTCAGCGTGTGCGGCACAGTCGCCGGGACGTAGATGTAGTCTTCCTTCACGAGGCGGACATCCTGTCCTGCGTACTGTAAGGAGCCGCTCCCTTCGAGTACCACGTAGACCCGATCTTCTTCGGGATTCTGAGTCGGTGCGCAGGCGCCGTTTGGGTCAATAATGGCTTCTCCATAACGGGCGATCCCGACCACGACCGAGGTATCCGGATCGCCTTCACCGAAAAGCGGCTTGTAGTGGCAGGTCGAGGTGGTGAGGTCAGCCTTCTTCTCCTGGGCGGTCGAAAGGTTCCGGTACAGAAAGGTCGGGTCGACGCGGCGATCAGCGGCCGAAAGCGAAGCGGCGGCAACAAGGGTGGCACTTATGAAATGATGGACTTTCATTACATTTAAGAGCTTATATGTCACAAGTCTCGAGTGAGCGCCGAATGTTCATGAAGTGGGTTGCGGCAGCCCCGGTTCTGGGGTCCGTGGCTTGGCAGGGTTTCGCCAACAAATTGCTGGGGGCGACTGGGACCGCCGAGAACGTGTACGAGCGTATCGGGGTGCGGCCCTGCATCAACGCTCGCGGAACCTGGACGTATCTGAGCGGCTCGCTTATCCTGCCCGAAGTTCGACGCGCAATGGAAGCGGCATCGCTGCAGTTCGTCGACATGTTTGAGCTGCAACGGGGGGTCGGGAAACGGCTGGCCGCTCTGTCGGGAGCCGAATCCGCGATGGTGACGTCCGGCGCGGCAGGGGCAATGGCGTCGGCGGCAGCGGCCTGCATAGCTGGTTCTGATCCAGCCAAGATCTGGCAGCTTCCCGATACAACGGGCTTAAAGCACGAAATCGTGATGTTGGGCGGCCGAATCGCTTTCGATAGTGCGCTGCGGTTATCCGGAGGGAAATTGGTGATCGCCCGAACGCTCGAGGAGTTGCCAGCCGCGATGAATGACCAAACCGCTATGGTCTATACGACGTGGCGCGATGACCGCTTATCTCAGGCGCTCGAGATTACACGCCGGGCAAAAGTGCCGCTGCTGCTTGGACGATGCCGCTGGAATTCCTCCGATAGACAATCTTTCGCGCTACGCCAAAATGGGCGTCGACCTGTATTGCTTCAGCGGCGGCAAGGGCCTGCGCGGCCCGCAGTGCGCGGGCGTGCTTCTCGGAAGAAAAGATCTGATCGATGCGGCACTCGCGAATACGAATCCTTGGGAAGGCGCGGTTTGCAGGCCGATGAAAGCCGGTAAGGAAGAAATCATCGGGATGCTGACGGCCATCGAAACCTGGGAGAAGATCGACATGAACGCGCTGACTCGCGAATGGAACGCCAAAGTTGCAGCGAATCGCGAAGCTGGTCGAGACGGTTCCGGGCGTCACGACGAAGATTTATGTTCCCGAGGAAGGGAACAGCTATCCAACTTTGCGCGTGATGTGGGATGAGCCAAAGTTCGGGTTAACGGTAGCTCAGTGCGATGAACAACTCCGCGCCGGTGAACCGCGCATTGAAGTGTTGACCAACAGTAATCCAAGCATGGTGGCGGCCGTGAGGGAGGGTCAAGATCCCAAGCAAGAGCCGCCTAAGAACCAGCTCGAGATTATATCGATGACCTTGCAAACCGGCGAGGATCTGATCGTGGGACGCCGGTTGCGCGAGATCTTGAACCGCGCCCGAAGTAACGCTCACGTTGGCTGATCGTTGCGCGTCGGTGCTGGGCTCTGCGGTTGAAGCGATCGGCGAAACTCCGCTGGTGGAGTTATCGCGGCTGACGAAGGGCTTCGAAGGCCGGCTGCTTGCGAAACTAGAATACTTCAATCCTGGGTTATCGAAGAAGGACCGCATTGCGCGCCAGATTATCGAAGACGCGGAGGCGAATGGAAGCCTTCAGCCGGGCCAGACAGTCGTCGAGCTGACGAGCGGCAATACCGGGACCGGACTCGCGATTGTGTGTGCGGTGAAGGGCTATCGCGTTTGTCGCGGTCATGTCGAAAGGAAATTCGGAAGAGCGCGCTCGAATGATGCGGGCTTTGGGCGCGGAAGTGGTGCTGGTCGATCAACTACCGGATTCGCAGCCCGGGTCCGTTTCGGGCGGCGATCTCGAGCTCGTCGAGCAAGAGACCAGGCGTATCGCGGCCGAGCGCGGAGCGTTTCGCGCAGACCAGTTTCGTAATCTCAGCAATTTTCGCGCGCACTATTTGCATACGGCGCCGGAGATTCTTCGTCAGGCCGAGGGGCGAATCGATGCCTTTTGCGACTTTGTGGGATCCGGCGGAACGTTCGCAGGCTGCGCGGCGCGGTTCAAGGAGCATGATGCGCGCATTCAGTGTTTCATTGTCGAGCCAAGCAGCGCTCAGCATCGCATTCAGGGCGGCGGCTACTCAATGCGCGAGCTGCCGATGATCCGGCGGGAGCATATCGATGGCTATCTTTCAGTAACCGATGACGAGGCCATCACAGCAGCGCGGCGCCTCGCCAGGGAAGAAGGCATTTTCGCGGGATTCTCTTCCGGAGCAAATGTCGCGGCAGCGCTCAAGCTTTTGCGCGGGAGAACCGTCGTGACTTTGATCAACGATTCCGGATTGAAATACCTGAGCACAGATCTCTGGCGGCTGTAGATAGGATGAACAGGATGAGGATCTTGATTCTTCTTTTTGTCGCTTGCTCGGCGCTGATCGCAGCGGATGTGATCCATGCGTTCGGATATGACTGGACGGTTCCCGATCGCTTCAGATTGGAAAGTTGAGCAGGGCGCTGAGGGAACGGTATTGCATCTGGTGACGCATCGCGGTCCGCTTCCCGGGCCGAGGCGTCCGATTCAGTTCGCGCTGGCTAAAACGCCCGATTATGGAACGGTGGCAGTGGATTTAGACGCGCGGCCACTTGGTCATTCGCTCATGATTGTGTTCAGCTATCGCGATCCGGCGCATTTCGATTACGCGCACCTATCCATCGATCCTGCTACGAAAGAGCACGTACATAACGGCATCTTCCATGTCTACGGGGGTGAGCGCGTACGAATCAGCGCGGAAGAGGGGAGAGCCGCTTTCGCTGCAGACGGACCGGTGGTATCACGTGCGGCTCGTGCACAATGGTCAATCGGGGAGCGTGGAGGCTTCGGTAGATGGGCAGCCGATACCGGCGCTGCATGCGATCGATCTGAGCCTGCTCAGGGGAAAAATCGGAATCGGGTCATTCGACGAGACAGCCGATTTCAGAAACGTCAAGATTCAGGGCGCATCAAAATCAGGAGGGCTGACCGTAGTATGCAGCCGCGCCATGCTTGCGGAGGAAGTGCTTATCGCGGAGGACTTCTGAGATGCCTTCTACATCAGCTCTGATTTGAAAGGTGAGATAAGCCAGGTGGGCGAGCTCTTCCAGAATCACCGCTGTGTGCGCCGCATCGCCGGCGGAGGTTCCCCACGAGAACGGTCCGTGTCCTGAGACCAGGACTGCGGGCAGTCGAGAGCGGATCGAGACTGGCAAAGCGCCGGATGATCACGGCTGCGGTATTTAACTCGTATTCCGATTCAATTTCACACGGCGCCATGACATCGGTTACCGGAATTGCGCCTCGGAAATAGTCGGCATGAGTCGTGCCAAGGCACGGAATCTCGACGCCGGCTTGCGCCCAGGCTGTCGCGTAGCGCGAGTGAGTGTGGGCGATTCCATTGACAGCTTCGAACGCACGATACAGGGCCAAGTGGGTCGGAAGATCGGAGGAGGGGCGAAACGTGCCTTCGATGATACGGCCATCGAGGTTTGTTACGACCAGATCGTCGGGCGTCATGCCGGCGTACGGAACGCCACTGGGTTTGATTGCGACCATGCCGGATGAGCGATCAAATCCGCTGGCGTTCCCGAATGTCGAGATCACCAACCCATGCCGCACTAAATCCTGATTGGCTTCAAATACTTGTTCGCGAAGTGTTCTGAGGGTCATTGGACAGGCCTGGTTTGCGCAGCAATTCTGCGTAGTTCAGGAAGCACGCAGCCGATTGCTGCGGGAGCCGAGTCTTTCGTCCCGAGGGCGAAATAGAGGCGTTTGTAAAGCGGATAGAGCTGGTTGTAAATCGAGACGCTTTGAGGTTCCGGGTTGAAGATCCGAAACCCGGGACAGAGAGCGTCCTGAGCTTGTTCGATGGACGGGAAGGCTTTTGCGGCGAGGAATGCAAAGATTGCGGAGCCGAGGCTGGTCACATCACCTTGCGGCACGAGAATCGGCTTGTTCAGAACGTTTGCGTATACCTGGTTCAGCACGTCATTGCGCTTGGGGATTCCGCCGCCGTTGATGAGGCGGTTTACGGCAACGCCATGCTCTTCCATGCGATCGAGGATGACGCGGGTATGAAACGCGGTGCCTTCAATCGCGGCAAAGAGCTCATCAGCGGCGGTACTCAGGAGATTCCAGCCGAACGTGACACCCCCCAACTCCGGATTGACGAGCACGGTTCGGTCGCCATTGTCCCAGGTGAGGCGCAGCAATCCGGTTTGACCGGGGCGATACCCAGCCAAGTCCTGCGACAAAACGGCAGCTGTAGAAGTCGCGCGGCGGGCAATGGCATCGAACAGATCGCCCACGGCAGAAAGACCGGCTTCGATGCCAGTGAGGCGGGGATCAACGGAACCGGGCACCACACCGCAGACGCCGGGCACCAGAGTTGTTCGACCGCTGAGGCCAATGATGCAGGTGGATGTGCCGATGACATTGACGGCGTCGCCGAGCTTGACGCCTGCGCCAATCGCATCCCAGTGCGCGTCGAAAGCTCCTACCGGGATCAAGACGCCGGGCTGTAATCCGAGATTCGCGGCCCACTCGCTGCAGAGCGTACCCGCCAGGCAGTCGGAAGTGAGATATCTTCCAGCGAGCTTGGCGCGAATTCCTTCGAAGAGCGGATCGACGGAGGTCAGAAACTCCTGGCTGGGCAGACCTCCGAGCGCTTCGTTCCACATCCACTTGTGGCCCATCGCGCAGATGCTGCGTGGAGCTTGATCGAGATCGCGGATGCCGCAGAGCACGGTGGCTACGTAATCGCAATGCTCGAAGGCGGAGACGAAATTGTGACGCTTTTCGGGATTGTGACGGAGCCAATGCAGGAGTTTTGAGAAGCCCCATTCAGAGGAGTAGACGCCGCCGCACCAGTCGATAGCTTTGAGTCCTGTCGTGCGCGCCTTTTCGGTGATCTCGGCGGCCTCTTGCGAGGCGCGGTGGTCGCACCACAAGTAGTACTCGTCGAGCGGCACTAAATCTTTTCCTACGGGGAGTACACTCGAGCCGGTCGTATCGAGCGCCATCGCTTTGACTGCGGCGCCATTGACTCCGGCAGACTCGAGCGCCTGTTTGGTTGCGCAGGCGAGAGCGGACATGTGGTCGGCGTGGCTTTGCGTGGCGTAATCGGGATCGCTTCTGGTGCGGTGCAGCGGATATTCGGCGACTCCTGCGCCGAGCCGTCCTTTGCGGTCGTCGAAAATCGATACCCGAACGCTGAGAGTGCCGAAGTCGACCCCTGCGACCACGGTGCTCATGCTTTGTGCCAATACATGTCCCAACCCAAGTACTTCGTGGCGGCTTCGTGAATGATGTTCGAGGTATGAGCCAGGTTAGCGGCGGTGTGATGCTCGAAGCCTTGCTCGCAGATGTAGTGCAGCAAATCCTGCAGGCGCGGGATTTCGACCACGCCTGCACCGCCGAAGGTCTGGAGTGAATCGTCGGTGAACCGGCCATCGCCGACGTAGCCGCGGATCTTGCCTTCGCGATCGCGAGTTGAGAAGCGTGCGTAACTCATGGGCGCGGCTTTCACGCGGCCGTAGAGGGTGCCGAAGGTATTCAACTTGCCGACCGTCCCAGCAATGATCTCCTGGTACTCCATTTTCACGCCAGCGAAGAAGTGCTTGGGAAGATTGCTGCAGTGGAAGCAGACGGCCTTATTCGGGTCGTCGCCGTAGTTGTTGTTCCAATCGAGCAGCGCGCTGGGAGTTCCGGAGGCGAGACGCAAAGCGTGCATGCTGAGGACGCCGGCGATATCGGTTTCGCAAGCGCTCGACATGAGATTCTCGCTCATCATGCTCATGACGGAGCAGGGGACTACGCCGAAGTTCTCTTCTAAAGAGGTCCAGCATTGGACGGCGCTGATGGTGACTTCCTGCTCGGTCATCCAGCCATCGATCACGGCGCCCAGCTTGGCCATTTTCATGAGCGATTCGGCAGGCACATCGCTGGTTGAGACATAGGCTTTGATATCGGCGAGCTTGCCTTGCGCGGCTGGGTCTTTGTCATTCATGCGCGCGATGCGGCCCAGCACTTCCGAGAGATCGAGCGTGATGACGGATATCCCATTCGCCTCGAGCAGCTTCTCGCTGTAGCGGACGGTGTTGAAGGCGGCCGGGCGAGCCCCGATTGCGCCGACGCGCAGGTTGCGCATACCGCGAACCACGTGGCAGATCGCGATGAACCAGTCGAGATCGTTGTGAAATTCTTCGGAATTCGGGGCTTCGGTATGGAGTGATGTGAGTGAGTACGGGATGCCGTACTGCATGAGGTTATTGCAGACCGACATCTTTCCGCAGAAGCTGTCGCGGCGGTCGCGGATGCTCATGCGGCGGGGATCGTCGGGGGTGGCCTGAATCAAGACAGGAACATTCAGGCCGGAGAAGCGGAGGGTATCGGCGATAGCGCGTTCGTCGCCGAAGTTGGGCAATGAGACGATGACTCCGTCGATGCTGTCGGCATGGCGCTTGAAGAGAGCGGCGCAGCGCTTGGCTTCTTCAAAGGTTTCGACGGCCCCGAATTTGGATTCGTTGGCGATGAGCGCGGGATCGGTGTTGGAGCCCTTGGGGGTGGGCGCGACCACTTCGACTCCGGCATGTTCGAGGACACGGATCATCTCTTCGCGTCCGCTTGCGGCGAGGTGGTCCGGGAAGAAGCCGCGATTGCCGACGATGAGGCCGAGCTTGATCGGGCGATTGTTTGTGGGCATTACTGTTTCCTCGGGAAGAATCGAATGAAATAGAAGAGGCCGATGACGAGCAGGACTGCACCCCACCAGATGGGGGCGTGAAGGTTTGCGAGCACGACGGGGTGTTGCGGCGGGGAGGTCAATTCGTAAAGGCCTGTGCCGGTGATGAGCGCGCCATAGATGGTTAGTAACAAGCCGATGAAGAACCAGATGGAAAGAGAACCGTGACTGCCGGGCATGCGCTCAAGCTACCAGAAGATGATGTTCAAGATGAAGAATACGACGATGACAATGGCGGCCCAGAAGATCGGGCGTTGGTAGAGAGGCGAGATGGCCTTCAGAAGGTATCTCGGTCGCGCCGTAGACTAACCCGGCAAGCTCGGAAACGGGTTTCGGTTTCGTCATGTAGCTGACGATAACAGTGACAATGACGCAAATCAGCCAGGACCATAGGGCGCGGTACATGTTTTCCGCCATTTGCTTGGCCTGATCGGAGAAAGCGATGTAGCGCAGCGCGGCGGGGTCGAGGTGTACCCAGACGAACATGCCGATAGAGGAGAGCGTTCCGGCGAGCAGTCCCCAGAATCCGGCAGACGGGGTGGCGCGTTTCCACAGCATTCCGAGGAGCACGGTTCCAAACAGGGGAGCGACGAAGAAGCTGAAGAGCGCCTGGACGTAATCCATGATACTGAGGAACTGCATGACGAGGTACGCGGTTGCGATGCTCACGAGCACGCCGAGGATGGTACACCAGCGGCCGACCGCGACGTAGTGTTGATCGGTGGCGTTCTTGCGCATGAAGGCGCGGTAGATGTCGTAGGTCCAGACGGTTGCGAATGCGCTGACATTGCCGGCCATGCCCGACATGAATCCGGCGATGAGAGCCGTGATGCCTAAGCCCAACAAGCCGGGGCCGCAGTAGCGCGCGAGCATCAGCGGCAGCACTTCGTTATAGGTGTGGGCTCCGTTTCCGGCTTGCGATTCGCCGACCAGTTTTTCGGGCAGCACGGCAAGCGCGAGCAGGCCCGGCAAGATGACGATAAACGGGAGCGCCATCTTGAAGAACGAGCCGATGACGGGCGCCATCTTGGCGCTGCGGAGATCGTGGGCGGAGAGCACGCGCTGCACGACGAGGAAATCGGTGGTCCAGTAGCCGAAGGAGATGACGAATCCCAGGCCGAGGACGATGCCGGTCCAGTGGATGCCCATGGGATTGGTGGTGAAACGAGCCGAGTCCCGTCCAGAGATGCGTGTAGTCCTGACCCGGGAAGCGCGTTGCGATGCGGTGCACCATACCGTCCAGCCGCCGGTTTCGATGAGTCCGAGAACCGGGATGAGAATGGCGCCGAGCCAGATCAAGAAGAACTGGAGAACCTCATTGAATATGGCGGACAGGAGGCCGCCCAAAAACACATAAGCGGCGACTGTGAGCGATGAGATCCAGATGCTGAAGTGGATGTCCCAGCCGAGAATGATTTTCATGACGAGCGCCATGGAGTACATATTGATGCCGCTCATCATGACGGTCATGAGGCCGAAGGTGATGGCGGAGAGAGCGCGCGCGGGCTCGCCAAAGCGCAGTTGGAGATAGCCGGGGACGGAGTGCGTCTTCGAGATGTAATAGAACGGCATCATCACAAGGCCGAGAAACAGCATGGCGGGGATCGCGCCGATCCAATACCAGTGAGTCGCGAGAATGCCGTACTGATAAGCGGAGGCGGCCCAGCCCATGAGCTCGAGAGCGCCGAGGTTCGCGGCGACGAAGCTGAGTCCGGCGATCCAGGCGGTCATGTCGCGGCCGGCGAGGAAGAAGTCTTCGCCGGTTTTCGTGAATCGCTTGAGGTAGAAGCCGATTCCGAGCACCATCACGAAGTAGAGAGTGATGATGAGCAGGTCGACGGGAGCTGAGATTTAAGAGCTTGTCCGAGGAAGCGAGCGCAGCGATAGGGAGCGGGCACTTTGGAAAGGGAAGTATAGCGCTACCCAGGTGTGAGCTAGGAGTGATGCGAGAGCCGTAGCCGTAGAGTCTCGGAATTCAGGGGTTCTGGTGACGGTCCCGGATCTCCGGATCTACCGGATCTCCTGTTAAAAGGTGACAGATCCGGTTATTCGAAGCGTTTTCGCAGCTCATTCCTCATATCTCTTCAGAAACATGGAAACATCATCTTCCGTCTTACCGATGAAGCGAATTTCGCGTCCGTTGGCATCGAAAAGCCAGAACCAATAGGAGTACCCGCCTGACGAAATCGCCCGCCGCTGTCGCACGATAAGATCCCCTTTATAACGGCCACGGGGAACCACTGCGAATTCCGTAGCGGTCGTAAAAAAACTTACATCGCCGCTGCGGATGTCGACGCGCAGAACAGCACCGGATGTAGCCGCGAAGTACACCGAGAAGTATGCCTTCGTGTTATCTGGCGAAAGCTGTGGGCTAACAAAATGATAAAAGCTTCGCTTATCGATCGTAACCGGGGAATTGGCAACCATACGGGCCTCCCGTGTCGAAAGGGTAATGGTCCAGATCTGGGTTTTGCTCGTGATTTCCTTGCCTGACGGCGAATTAGGGTCAGCCACGTCGCCGATATCCCGGACAAAAATCACCGTACTGCCGTCCGGCGATAGACTTGGTTCAGCATCAGCGCCGGTCGACGTCAGCTGTGTTTCTGAGCCAATATCGTTTATATAAAAAATATCTCCTTTAGAGGCGCGGACGGTAGCGGCGCGAGTTATCGTGGCACCAAGGACGATTAGAGCTAGCTGTGTACGTAAGCTACCCATGTCGTCCCCGGATCTTGTCTCGTCTCCGATCTCCGGAATCCTACCAGTAATCCCACCAGCGTGGGTATTTCCGAAAAATAACCGCTTCGCCCGGCGTCGCTCTGATTTTCAGTTCCAGCCTATGCCTCTTGTCACGCAGATTTTCCTGCACCACCCCGTGGTGCAGAACCTCCTTCGTCGAGAACTGAGTTTTGGAACATACGCCACGCATTGCCGTGGACGGGTAAGCGGCAAAGGTGATGGGCAGCGGATCTGCTACATGAAAACTCACTGTTCCATCCTGTCCGGTCGTCCCACGCTGGGCCGGATTTAGGGTTTTCCCAAGATACAGCCAGATGATCTCGTTGGGCCACGGCCGACCGTTTTCAGCATTTATCACACGAACAGTAATTTCAGCTCCTGTGCACAGGCCGCTGCCGACGAGCGCTAGTCCTACGAGGCCTACTCTCGATAGCGAGGGCATCTTAGTCCGGTTTTGGGACCCATAACATTCGTTCGAGCCAGCTGTAATCGCCGGATCTCCCGGATCTCGGATCTCCCCGGATCTCCCGTCAATATCGTTGCCGCTCTAAAAAACTTAATTCAAATTGGGCCTGGTTCTATAAGTGCCAGAGGTCCCGGCGTGAGTCAATGCAAGAAAACCCTTGCATCTACGACCGAGGGGAATAGCGTGGCCCCGACAGGTCAACCGGGCGTGTGCGGCATGTATCACTAGGAAATGCGATCGCAGTGATGGCCGGGCATGCCCGGCCCCTACGATTTGCGAGTAACGGCCGTCATCTGCCGGGCGCCGACGGGTTAGGAAGTGAAGTTAGTTGGTCATATTAGGCGGCGGCGCGGGATTCGGGTTGGGGGCGAACGGTCTTGAGGTAGGCTTCGATATCGCCGGTTGAAAAATCAAAGCCAAATTCGGCCGGGTCGAAGGAAGTCTGGCCGTGCTGGGCCGCGGTGTAGAGTTTCGCCGCGGTGTCGAGGTCTTCTTTTTCCTGGCCGATGCGCTGTTCCTGGAGCTGGCGCAATTCGGCTGTGTCCTTTTCGCGGTGACGGCGGAGACGGGCTTCCTGAAGCTGCAGATTGCGGAGTTGTTTTTCGTAGGTGAGATGGGTGTGGAGGTCGATCAGCCGGCGGCGGATGGCAGGATCTTCGGCATCAAATAGATCGGCAAATTGGATGTGGCCCTGGGCGTAGATGGCCATTTCGATCGAGCGGATGCGCTCCAGACGCCAAGCGGTGTCGGCGAGCGATTGAGCGAGTTCGGATTCGCGTACGCCTACGGGCTTGAGCTCGTGGAAATATTCGCGGATGTGGTTTTCGTACACTGCGGCGTCGTCTGTGGGGAGGACCACAGTGCGGCCGGTGAGCCCGGTCTTGACCGCATTCAGAGACGATTTGGCTTTCCCTTCGGGAGAGGTGGGCCCGGTACTGAGCTGGGAGTTGGCCTGATTGGCAGCAACTTGCGCGTCAGAGACGGAGCGGGCGGCTTTGAGTTCTTGTTTCCGCTGTTTGCGCTCGGCGGCGCGGCGGAGTTGTCGGGGTGTCATGCGCTCGAAACGTAGCACGCGCGAGGTCGAAAACGTACTTTGAAGCTTGGAAATTCGTTGTAAGTGGATGCAGGGTCGCGAGAAATAAAGATGAGGAAATTTGTCACCGAGTCGAGGCATGGGATCGTTTTTCGAACCATCGCATGATCGGCGTGACCGTGATGCCATGCAAAAGGATTGAGTAGGTGACGATTCCGATGGCGACGGAGGCCAATTGATGGACCAGGGCCTCGGCAGCGCCGTTTGCGTAGACATAGGCGAGATAGTAGACAGACGCCATTCCGCGAATGCCGAACCAGGCGGCCATGCTTCGTTCCGTCCAATTCATTTCGGAGCCGATGGAGCTGATGAATACGCTAAGCGGACGAATAAGGAAAAAAAGCAAGGGTCCGAAGAGCAGCGCGCCGCCGGTGAGCATGTTGTTACGGAGAAGCGAGCCCAAGAGAACGACCACGACGGCCTCGCCGATGCGCTCGAGGCTTTCCGTGAACGATTGCAAGCGCAAGAGCATGAAGACGGGCGCCTTGTCCGGGTCGGTCGCGACCTCTTGTTCGGCAGCAGTGTCTGCGACGGTGACCTCGATCGTTTCGGGCGGTTCCCGGTCCGTGCGGCGCTCGACTCCTCGGGCCGCGACGCCGGCAGCGAAAACGGCGACGAAACCGATGGCGTGCGCCGCCTCTGCAAGTCCGAATGACAGGGCCATGAGACCGAGCGCGAGGAAATTGTCGGTTTCGAGTTTCTGTTTGATGCGCGAGCCGGAGGTGGAGCATGTAGCGTCCGCCGAAGTGGCCCAGGAGAGCCCCGATCCCGACGGCGCCGAGCAGCCCCCAAACTACATTCGATAGAAACCAACTCCATGCGGAGGACGTGATCGGGTGGACGCCCATGAGCGCCAAGCCAAGGGTTACGAGGGGAAGAGCGGACCCATCGTTCATTCCGGCTTCTCCGGTTAGAGCGAAGCGCAGACGATTGAATTCGAAGGGGCGCTCGACCTGCACGTCGGAAGCGAGCACCGGGTCAGTAGGCGCGAGAATGGCGCCGAGCAACAGGGCCACGCCGAACGGCAAACCGAGCGCAAGGTGGGCGACGGCGGTGACCCCCGCGACTCCGATGACCATCGAAAGGAAGGCCAGGCGCAGAGGATCGAACCAGCGCCTATCGAATGTGGGTACCCGGAGCTTGAGCGCGCTGCTGAAGATGGAAACCACGATCACGATTTCCGTGATGCCCCCGATGATGTGCGAATGCCTTCGAGCGTCGACATTGAGCAGGCCGAAGACATTCGGGCCGAGTAGATACCCGATCGCAAGGTAAACGACCGCCGAGGTGAGGGGCATGCGGCGGACTTGTCCGCTGGCGTAGGCCATGAGCAGCGCAAGCGCACCCGCGACGATGAACCAGGTGATCACGGAACGCACCTTATCACAAGACTGCGAATCGCAAATGTGGAAAACGCTCCGTTTCCGGCTCCGATTCAGATGCCGAGGCTTGACAAATAGGCCTACGTGATTGATCCTAGGCATAGTATGTCTATGCCTTCAGAACAGCGTCGTGGCTTATTCCCCGGAGCTTTAGAGATGATGGTGCTGCAAACCCTTCGCAGCGGGCCGCTGCACGGGTACGCGATCGCACAACACATCCAACAGACTTCCGACGAGCTGCTGCAGATCGAAGAGGGCACGCTGTACCCGGCGCTTCAACGATTGCTCCGGGAAGGCTGGGTCGAAGCGGAGTGGGGCGTCTCGCGCACCAACCGCCGGGTTCGAATCTACAAGATCACAGCGGGTGGGCGCAAGCAGTTGCAGCGCGAGATGTCGAGCTTCGAACGCATGCTCGAAGGGATTGCGCGAGTGATGAGGCCGTCCGAGACATGAGGCGCATACGGAATTTGTTCCGGCGGCGGAAGCTCGACGGCGAGCTAACGCGTGAGATCAACAGCCATTTCGAAGAGAGAGTGGATGAGCTGATCGAAGGCGGAATGGATCGCGAGCAAGCGGTGTTCGAGGCAAAGCGGCGCTTCGGAAACGCGACGCTTCTTTTGGAGCAGGGGCGCGAGGTGTGGAGATTCCCGGTATTCGAGAATCTGATGCGTGACTTGCGGGTGGGGATGCGGTCACTCGCGAAAGCGCCGCTGTTCACGAGCACGGCGATAGCGATTCTGGCTCTCGGAATAGGCGCAAACTGCGCCATGTTCAGCTTGATTGACGCGGTACTTCTGCGGCCGCTTCCGTTTGCAGATGCGGGGCGGATTGTAGCGGTTTGGGAGCGGCCCCCGCACGAAGATAAGCAGAACTCTGTCAGTCCGCTGAATTTTCTGGACTGGCGAGATCGCACACGTTCCTTTGACGCGCTCGCGGCTGCGGCGGTCGTTTCCGATGAACTTGAGCGGCAAGGGGGAGCCACGCGAGCTGGACGGAGCTTTGGTGACGGCCGATTTTTTTCGAGCGCTTGGCGTGACACCGATGCTGGGGCGAACGTTCACCGCGAGTGAAGACATTCCGAACGGTCCACATGTCGCGGTTCTGAGCTATGGGTTGTGGCGCGGGCAATTCGGCGGTGACTCGTCGATCCTGGGGCGCTCGATCCGGTTGCAGGACCGGGCGTATACGGTGATCGGTGTGATGCCGGAGGGATTCGATGTAGCGTTTCTGCATGCCGAGATATGGGCGCCTGCGGGCATCGCGCGGAGCACCGACATCGAAAGTCTGGAAGGACGCTACCTGACCGTGATCGGACGTTTGAAACCCGGCGTATCGCTGGGACAGGCCCGGGCAGAAATGGCAGGCATTGCACGGCGCATTTCTCAGGAGCGGCCATTCACGAATCGCGATTGGAGCATCACGATGGTACCGCTTTACGAGCAGACGGTGGGCGCTATCAGGACGGCCCTGCTGGCATTATTCGGGTCGGTGGTGCTGGTGCTGCTCATCGCGGCTGCGAACGTCGCAAATTTGCTGTTGATGCGCGGCACGCAACGGCGCCCTGAGATTGCGATCCGCAGAGCTTTGGGCGCGAGCCGCGGGCGCGTTGTATCCCAACTACTCGCCGAGAGTTTTCTGCTCGCGATTTTGGGCGGGCTGGCGGGAACGGTCCTGGCTTATGTTGGGCTGCATGCAATTGCGGGCTCGATAGAGAGCCTTGACCTGCCGAGGGCGACACATGTGGGCCTGAACATGAGCGTGTTGGTATTCAGCATGGCGCTGTGCGTAGCGATTACATTCATTTTTGGCTTGACGCCGGCGCTCACGAGCTCGCGAACAGACCCGAACGATGCATTGAAGCAAGGGGCCGCGCGGCGGTGGGCAGCGGAACCGCGCCGCGCGGGCAGCTCTTGTGATGTTAGAAGTGGCGTTGTCTCTGGTGCTGCTGGTTGGCGCGGGCCTGTTAGGGCAGAGCTTTCTGCGATTAACCAGGGCTGAGCGGGGGTTTCGGATCGATCACATTCTGACGATGCGGATGTTTCTTTCGCCCGGGGCGGTATGACAACGACGCGGTGCGGGCGCGGTATGTGCAACGAATTCTGGATCGAGTTCATGAAGTGCCTGGAGTGCGAGGCGGCGAGCTCGGCGCATTTTCTGCCGATGACGGGCATGATTTCCGGATCGTGCTTCACGCGCATGGATCGGCCTAAGCCGGCGCCGGGACTTGCTCCAGATGCGAATTTTCTGGTTGTGAGTCCGGGATATTTTTCCGTGATGGGGATTCCGCTGCTGTCGGGACGCGACTTCGATGCGCGAGACGTTTTCGGGCGCAATCCGGTGATGTTAATCAATGAAGCGCTCGCAACGCAATTCTTTCCGGGCGAGGACCCGATCGGCAAACGAGTGGATGTGTGCTGGTCCCATTCCGACGGCCATGATTGTCGGGGTGGTCGGAAATGCGCGGCACGCGAAGCTTTCGGAAAATCCGGCGGCGACGATCTTTCTGGATCAAGCGCAGGCGCCGATTTTTCTTTGCAAACCTGGTCATCCGTACGGCGCTGCCGCCCCAGGCCGTCGCGAAATCGGTCGAGCGCGCGATCCATAGCGTGGATCCCGATCAGGCGATTTATAAGGTCGAGAGCATGGAACAGGTGGTATCGGACTCAGTGGCGCGGCCCCGGATCGAATCCTGGTTGCTCGGCGGTGTTTGCGGGTGTGGCGTTGCTTCTGGCGGCAGTGGGTTTGTACGGGGTGTTGGCGTACTCGGTCACACAACGGCGTCAAGAGATCGGCATACGTGTCGCGCTCGGAGCGGAGCCGGCGCAGTTGATTCAGCATGTGATTGGGGATGCTTTGCGACTGGTATTGCCGGGCGTGGCGCTAGGCGTTCTGGGATCGTTTGCGATGACGCGCCTGCTTCGATCACTACTCTACGAGATCAAGCCGGGCGATCCTTGGACGGTAGCGGCGGTCTCGATCGGGTTGATGGTGGTGGCACTGGTTGCGGCGTATGTGCCTGCTCGTCGTGCCGCGGGAATGGATCCGTTGAGCGCCTTGCGTTATGAGTGAGCGGTTAGATTACGGTTGTTGCAGGTTTGTTAAGCTGCGACTTGCCGTGAATCGCCGACTCATTTTCCTGCTGCTTGCAGTTCTGGCAGTCAAAGCGATTTTCCTGGCAGCTTGACGCGCAGCCGTCCTTTCACTTCGCCGATTCAGGCGTCTATCTGGCAACGGCAATCGGGAAATGGATTCCGCCACATAGCAGCTTCGTTTATGGTTTGCTGCTGCGCCCCGTGACCGTGTGGCCGCGCACGCTGATGCCGATGGTGATTATGCAGGCTGCGCTTTCCGCTATCGCGAGTTGGCTGGTGGGCGTTTGCCTGGTTCGCTACTTCGGAACCGGATTCACGATTGCCGCTGTATGCAGCCTCGGCTGTGCGATCGAGCCTTTGCAACTCGCAGCGGAACGGCGTGTTTTGACCGAGTCTGTGGCGACATTTATTTTCGCCGTATTTCTACTGACCGCGTTCAGTTATCTCAAGACGAGCAGCGTGTCCACCCTGGCGTTAGTGCAGATTATCGGAGTGCTGTTGGTGAGTACCGGCCTGCGGTTCTTGCCGATAGTCTTGACCCTGTCATTCCTGCTGCCGGTGCTTTCACGCCGGGCAGTCTCGTTTTGGAGGTCTTCACTCGGCCATCGGATCCACTGGATGAACGGAGTGCGATTCGTGCTCTTGCCTTTGCTGGTGTCGGTGGTTCTGAGCCAAGCTTTGCTGTTTGCCTATCGCCATTTATACGGCGAGCTGTTGGATAGACCGCCTGCTTATACGTATCGGGCTGCCGGGGGCGGAGGTGGTTCCACGGAAACCCTTCGGCTCGCCGCATCGAAATATGTGGAAGACTTTCACTACGACGCGCTAAGGCGGAATCTGCAGCTTGAAGGCTCGCATTATGCAGACGCTCTGCCCGGCGAAACGCAAGCAGTGAAGGTCACGTTTGGGATCAACGTTGAAAAACCGGGCGGTCGGCCGTTAACGGAGCAATGGGAGCAAAACTCTGCGATTTGGTGCTGGCTTGTAATGGCGCTGCCGGTATTTTTTGTGATCTACGCGGCCGTGAAGTGGCGCCATATTCGAGCTGTGCATGTGGTTTGCGCGATATGCGGGGTGATTCTCTTATTTGAAACGGTTTTGCCGGCTCCCTACGCGACTTCGCGTGGACTAACCACGCTCGCATGGTTGGAAATCCTGATAATCGGGTCGCTAGCCACTGCCGCGCGTGAGCGAAAGGGCGCGAGCGTTCATGCCGCGGCAGCCGAGCGCTAGCGAGGAGAGCTTCTTTCGCACTCCGGGTGGCCGCATTCGCAGAAGTCTTTTTCGAGGGCGTGTGCAGTCGCTTGTTCGCAGTATTCACAGCAGTAAAGGGTATCGGGGGCGACTTGGCATTTGCATACCACGTGCTGGCATTTTATTTTTTCCGGCATAGGAAGATTATTCCAGAACGAATTGGAGCAAGCCGGTAGGATTCCTAGCTGGTACAATTACGCTGCGGGATGGGAATGCAAATGCAAGAAATCCCCCCAGTAAAGCCGCGAGTGCTGATTGCCGACGACCACCGATTGGTGGCGGAAGGCCTGGTGAGGATCATCGAACCGGAATGCGAGCTAGTCGGGACGGTTAACGACGGGATTGAGGCCGTGGCGACAGCTATAGAGCGCAACCCCGATGTCATTCTTCTGGACATCACGATGCCGCTGCTAAATGGGATCGAAGCAGCACACCAGATTAAGCGCGAAAGGCCTGGCATTAAGATCATTTTCGTGACGATGCAAGCGAATCGCGAGTATATTCAGGCGGCATTTCAGGCCGGCGCATCCGGCTATGTGCTAAAACACGCGGCTTCCGCGGAGTTGATTAAGGCTATCCGGGACGTGACGCAGGGGCGGGTTTTCTTGTCACGGAGTATTGCGGAACGCTATGGCGTCACAGAGCCAAACAACGGCGACGGTCCGTTGAAAAGATTTAACTCGTTGACCTCGCGACAACGGGAAGTGCTGCAGCTAGTGGGCGAAGGCAAGGCGGCCAAAGAGATCGCAGCGCTGCTGCAGATTTCAATCAAAACCGTAGAATTCCACAAAAAGCAATTGATGAGTGAGCTGAAGCTGCACAGTACGCCGGAACTGGTGCGGTATGCGGTAGAGCACGGCTGGGTGTCCTCGTAGGGCGGCCGCGGCCTCATTGCCGACGGCGGGCATGAGACCGCTAGAGATTGGCTCATTGCGGCGACTTAGGCCAGCGGAGATGAGGCAGATCTGGATCGCGGGCAATGGCGTAGAGGGCGGCGTCCATGAGCACGCCGTTTTTCATTACAGCGCGAGACATGACGCCTTCGCAGCGGAAACCAGCTTTTTCAAGGACGCGGGCAGAGGCTGGGTTTGAGGCGAACACGGTGGCGAAGAGGCGAAAGATGTCCGGCTCGCAAAGCGCGTGCTGGGCTAGTGCTGTGACAGCGGCGGTTGCAATGCCGCGACCCCAGAAAGCCTCACTGAGCCAATAGCCGATCTCGGCTGAATGTCGCTCGATATCTTTTCGGGGATGAATGCCGATGCCTCCGATCGCTTCATTTTGTACGTCAATCGCGTAAACAGAATCACGCAAATCGGAGGCTGCCGCGGTGGCGAGAAACTTGTCTGCGTCGGCGTCTGTATACGGGTACGGAAAGCGGTCGCGAAGGTTGCGCGATACTTTGGGATTGTTCGCATGACGCACGAGCGACGACTTGTCGGAAGGGCGCCAGCGGCGTAGGAGACAAAGTCCGCAATCGAGGGCAGCGTCCATCGGTTCAGGATACTGGACGAGCTTGGTGCATGCGGATTGGAAGGTGAGGTGAGGAGTGTTCGGATGATTCGCAACCCGATATCGAACCCGATACCCTGGCCGGTGCGAGCGCTGATTATTGGCGGCTGGGTTGCGGCGCTCGTGTTCTGGGAGCGGCGGCGCGCGTTGCGACGGATGGTGGATAGTAAGCTCGAGCGTGATGGCCGCAATCTAACTGTGGCTGTCTTGGCGGGCGGAGTGATGCAGTTTCTCGAAGTGCCAGTCGCATTCGGGATCGCTCAGCAGGTCGAAGCGGGGCGGTGGGGGTTGCTCCAGCAGCTGCCTATACCCGCGGCAGGGCGCTTGATTCTAGCCATAGTGTTGCTCGACTACACGCTTTACCTATGGCATGTGCTTACGCATCGCGTCCCGTTTCTCTGGCGCTTTCACCAGGTGCATCACGTGGATCGCGAGATGGATGCATCGACGGCGTTGCGGTTTCACTTTGGCGAGATTGCGATTTCAGTCGTGTTCCGGGCTGCGCAGGTAGTTTTCATTGGCGCAGGAGTGTTGGCCATCGCCGCGTGGCAGATTTTTCTATTCGTGTGTATTCTGTTTCATCACTCGAATGTACGGCTGCCGCTAAAGTGGGAGCGCCGGCTGGCGAGGCTGATTGTGACGCCGCGATTGCATGGCATCCATCATTCGATTGCTGCCCAGGAAGTGAACTCGAACTGGTCGAGCGGACTGACGGTGTGGGATTGGCTGCATGGGACATTGCGGACACAGGTGCGGCAGGATTCGATTGTGATTGGAGTGGCGGGGTATCGCGGCGATGCCGATCAAGCATTGACCAGGATTCTCGCGCTGCCCTTTGAAGAGGGCGGGCTGGTCCTCGAGATGCCTGACCACGCGGTGCGCCAGCCTTTAGCGGCTCTCGAGTGAACTCAGCTTGTCGGATGTTTGGGCGCGCGCGTGACGATACCAGCGGGCCAAGCGATTGGGCGAAATGCCGCACCAATAGAGCAATTGCAGTGCGGTCCAATGCAGCCACATGAGAGCGAAGTTCCGCTGCTCGAAACGGCGAGATGAGGTGGTAATGGAACACGGCAGATGGGCAAATCGTCCGGCACGGCGCAACCTGCGGAGCAGATCGAGGTCTTCGAAAAGGGCGAGCGCGCGGAAGCCGCCGATTTCACGATAGACGCGGGCTCGAATAAAAATACCGGAATCGCCGTAGCAGAGGCCGAGCAAACGAAGCCAAGGATAGATAGCCGTAAGCTGTCTCGAAGCGCGAGATGTGCCATCGAATCGCAGGCCGAAGTTGCCGCCCACAACCGAATCGTCTTGAAGCGCTTTCGCGATTTCGTTGAGGGCATTCGGTGGAGCAAGCGTGTCGGCGTGAACGAACCAGAGCACGTCTCCCGTTGCCTGCAGCGCGGCGGCGTGCATCTGCGAACCACGCCCCCTCGGAGCTTCGACGATTGCTGCGCCGTGCGATCGGGCCAATGAAACGGTGCGATCGGTGCTGCCGCCATCGGCGACAATGATTTCTTTGTCGCCTGAGAGTTGCTGTAGCACAATCAGCGTCGCCGGGATGTGCGCCTCTTCGTTCAACGTTGGGACGATGATGCTGACCAGCACTTCAGCCCGTTTCCAAGGCGGTGTTATCGAGATGCCAGGCGCGAGTCGCGGGAGCGGCGGAAGGGTTGCGGGATAGGGCCGTGGCAACCTGGGCGAGATCGTCTGGAGTGTCTATATCGAAGAGCGGTTCAAGTTCGTGTACTCTGAATCCACACTCTTCGAGGCGGCGCTTGGTTGCGTTTGCAGCGTGGCTCGTGCTCCACGGCAGATCGGAAAACAGCCCATGCGGGCAGGATCGCAGCGCGAGCAGGTAGAAGCCACCATCGTGGCAGGGCCCGATTACGGCGTCGTGCGTTTGCAAAGCTTCGAGTGCGTGTTGAAGGTGGGCGCTGGTCAGTAGTGGCGAATCTGCGCCGACCGCCATGGCTGCGGGAGCCGTGTAAAGCGCTTGCCGGAAGATGCGCTCGAGACGAACGCCGAGGTCGCCATCACCTTGCAGCCAAATGTCAGCGGAAGGAATCTGAACCGGGAATGTCGAGGCCGCGTCACCATCATGTAAGACTTGAGGTTCGAGAGTTGCCAGAATAGGCCGGACGCTAGGGCAGGAAGAGACCGTCTGCCACACATCGCGGAACATAGCGGTGGCAAGCGTCGCGGCGCGCTCGACGCCGAGAGAGGGGATCAGACGCGTTTTGACCTGACCAGGGATGAGCGGCTTTGCGAAGACGCAAACGGGAACCAGCGTCAACTTAACTTCAGAGTAGCGGAGCGGGTGCGGTTAGAATGGCGGTCGTGCGGTTAGTAATTCTGTTTTTCCTTGCAGTAGTCCTGCTCTTTTCCGCAACCTTCAAGCTTTACTTGAAGGATGGCGATTATCATCTGGTTCGCGAGTACCAGGTTGTCGGCGAGCGCGTCCGGTATTACAGCACCGAGCGCAGCCAGTGGGAAGAGATTCCAACGCAGCTCGTTGATTTGGAGAAGACCGAGAAGGAACGCGCCGCGAAAGAGGGCGAGGGGAAGCGGGAGGCTCAGCAGGCCGATGAAGAGGAGCAAGCCGAGCGCGCGCTGAGGCGCGAGATTGAATCGATTCCGATGGACCCCGGGGCGTACTACGAGCAGGGGGACAAGGTGAAAGCGCTCACGATGGCGGACTACAAAGTGATTACGGATAAGAAGCGCCAGGCGATCAAGATGCTATCGCCGGTGCCGCTGATTCCGGGGAAAGCGTCTGTGGTGATTCAAGGCGCGCATTCAAATTTTGTCGTGAACGAGGACCGGCCGCAATTCTTTTTCAGATTGGCGAAAGAGGAACGGTTCGGCATCGTGAGGCTTACGCCGAAGAAGACGGTGCGCGTGGTTGAGAATATCGCCGTCATTCCTGTATCGAAGGAAAATATCGAAGAGCAAAAGCAGGTGGAGACGTTCGAGCAGGAGGTGGCGAGCGGCTTATATAAGGTATGGCCGGAGAAACCGCTGACGCCGGGCGAGTATGCGGTCATTGAATATACGCAGGGTGAAATTCAACTGTTGATTTGGGACTTCGCGTACCGGCGTGGGGCGGGATAGCGCAGCGCCCGTTATTTGGGCCCCTGTCTTTTTTGGGCGACGACAAGGCCGCGCGGCGTCGGAAAGAGCACGACCGAGAGCAATCCTTCCTGTTCCAGGCGCAACGCTGCTTCTCGAACGATCTTCACATGCGAACTGGCGTCGTGCATCAGGACGAGGCCGAAAGGGCTGATGTGCGGCAGAAAGCGGCGCACTTCCTGCTCCCGAATGGGGATATGGCTATCGCTGAAAAAGATGTCGATTATGCCTTCGATTTTTGTGTCCAGGCTGGATTCGTTTCGCATCTCGATCCAGGTGGAGAGGCCGGAGGCTTCGATGCGCTGCTTGGCGCGTGAAAAGATGGCCGCGTCCAGCTCGCAAGAGATGATCTTGCCGAACCCATTCTGTTTCATACCTGCGGCCATGCGGAGCGTACTGAGGCCCGTGAAGGTGCCGGTTTCGACAATCAGGCGTGGTTTGAGCGTGGTAACAAGGCACTCCAGGAAATCCAGGATTTCGACTTCGGCCGCCATGGAGTCGAACATGCGCCAGCGCTCAGGGTGCGGGCATTCGGGCGTAGCGGGATGGTATTCAGGCTGAGTGGAAAGCGCGGCTTCGGCGGTCTGCTCGAGAATGCGATGCTCCTCTTTCGTGCGCAGAAAGCGCGGCACGATCCAGAGCAGGAGCGCTGCGCCGGCCGCCAGCGAAACTAAAGCCGCGACGTGTCCGGTTGAACCTGTTGCGGACTCACGTTGCAGGAACAGGAAAAGAAGATGGGCGGCGCCGGCGAGCACCAATAGCTGTCCGAAGGCGATGCCATAGGGCCGCTGGAACTGAATCGTGCGCGTGCCTTCGCGCCATAGGTAATAGGAGATGGCGAGCCAGGCGACGGCACTCGCCTAACACAGCGGCCGCGGGGAGCGGTAGAGATGAGACAAGGGCGAGCAGACCCGCGATTCCTACTCCCAGAGCAATGGCGGGGCTGGCGGCGTCCAAGAGGGTGAGAAGGGATGAGTGCCAGAGGCTTGCCTTCAGAATCCGCCGGCGGCGCAGTCCCATGCCGAATAGGAGAACGGCGCAGAGGACGGCAAACAGGCGCACCGGCAGATTGGCGTGAATCATAATCGCGCGCGGCTGAGAACGGGCGCAGCTTCAACCGAATACGCTATAGGCTGATTCGTCAGAAGATATTTGCTGCCGCTCTCTTTTACGGTGAAGATGTTGGGGCCAACAGCGTCCTTGATTTGCGGAAGCGAAAAGCGCTCGACAAGGAGATAGTAACGTTGAGGCTCTTTCCACATTCGAGCCAGATCAGTGTTGTCGATAAAGATATGCGGCGCACCGGGCGCGTTTGACCCGTATTCCAGATTGTTGACTCTTGCGTTCAGCAGAAATGCTTTCGTGTCCGCGTAAAAGAAAACCGACGAGAAGACGTAATACTGATCGCCTGAAATCAATGTGCCGGGCGGCGATTTCAGAAGCGCTTGCGCCAAAGCTCGCGAGGACAGATAAGGGTCGAAAGTCACCATGGCAAGGCGGGCCGCGTGAAAAAAGAGAACCATCATGACGGCAAGTGCGAGAAAGCACTGTCTGCGTTTCAGAAATACCAGGCCGAGCAACCCAATAAGGAATGCGGCGAGAGCGAGCATGAGCGGCGTGCGCAGATACGCGAACGATTCGAGCGTGAGGTCGCCCATGTGCCCCATCGAAAGTGTGTAGGTGGCTGCGGGCCTTTCGGTGAGCGCTTGAGAGATATCGCCGGAAGCCGGCGTGCTCCACACGCGGGCGAGGATGAAGAGAATCGCGCCGGAAGCCAGAGTGCAAATTACAAGTAGGATGGCGTTGCCACGCTTGACCCATGTAGTCGCGGAGGGCGCGAGTGAGCCCATAGCGCAGCCCAGAACCAGAGCCATCGCAGGATAAGCCGGCATTGAATAGTATTCCTGAGTGGAAGAAAGAGTAAAGAAGATCATCAAGAAGCCGATCCAGCAGAGCGCCATCAGGCGGGTGCGTGAGGCGCGGTCCGGGCTGCGGTAATCGAACTTAAAGAGGGCAGGGAAGTAGGCGCTCCAAGGGAAAAGCCAGAGCAATTGCAACAACCAGAAATAGAGTCGCGGAACGGTGTTGTAGTCGCGGGGATACCGGCGGTTCAGAAAACGGAGAATGTGCTCGTTGAAAAAGTAGAACCAAAAGAAGCCGTGATAGCGTCCGGGGCCGCTATAAAAACTGATGTAGAAATAGGGCGGGTTGCGAAGCGTGGCGAGCACGTGCCAAGGAGCGGCGATGAGAAGCAGCGCAGCTATACCCCAGAACGGCGTCAATCGACGCCAAATGTCGCGCGCCAGCAGTTGCCTGGTGAAAAGCAAAAATAGGAACCCAGACGCGAGAGGAAACACGGCTCCTATCAGGCCTTTTAAGAGCAGCCCGATTCCGATGCTGATCCAAAAGAGCAGGCCCCAGAATCGTGGCCGGATTTCGTCTTTGTCGAGCGCGCGCAAGAACGACCAGATTGCAAGAGTGATGGTGAAGGTTAGCTGCACATCGGCAATCAGCACTCGCGTGAAGAGAAACAGGCCGATACAGGTAGAAAGCACGAGACCGGCATAAAAGCCGGAGCCAGTGCCGAAAGCCCAAACGCCGATTCGGAAGGTCAGCCAGCACAGCAGGACGGCCGTGATGGCGAGCGGCAACCGGGCGATGGTATCGTGGACTCCAAACAGCTTGAAAAAAACGGCGATGATCCAGTATTTGAGAGGCGGTTTTTCGAGATACTTCACGCCGTCGAGATGTGGCGTGACCCAGTCTCCGCTATCGAGCATGGTCTTCGAAATAGAGGCTTGGGCTGCATCGACATCGTCCATCAAGAACGGCGGGCTGACAATGCAGCCGATGAAAATGACGGACGCGATTAAGAGGACGATGAGTTCTTGGCGGCGGAACGATGAAGGCTCGACGGCCATGCTTACTCGTAGCGGAGCGCTTCGGCCGGCGCGATACGGGCGGCATTTCGCGAAGGGTGCAGGGTGGCAATAAAGCTGGTGAGAAGCGCGAGCGCTGCGACCCAGACGCCATCGGTCCAGTGGCTCTGAAAAGGCACATAGCTGAGCGCGTAGACTTGCTCATCCAATTTGAGCCAGTGATAGTGGTTGAACAGCGCGGTGACGGAGTAGCCCGTCAGGAGCCCGAGCATGCAGCCGATTGCGCCGATAATCAGCCCCTGCAGAACAAAAATGCGCTGAACTTGCCGGTGGCGCGCGCCCATCGAGATCAGGATCGCTATATCGCGATGTTTTTCCATGACCAGCATGACGAGGACGATGAGAATGTTCACGGCAGCTACCAGCTCAATGAGACTTACTGTGATTACGCTCACCAGCTTCTCGAGGCGGAGGGCATTCAGCAGTGAGCGGTTCTGATCCATCCAGGTGGTTGCGATCAGCTTCATGCCCGTGATCTTTTCGGCCTCGCGCGCCACAGTGGGCGCTTCGAAGATATCATCGAGACGCAGCTCGATGGTGTTTACGACGTCATTGAGATCGAGAACGCGTTGAGCGGAGTTCAGGGAGGTAAGGGCCCACTCGGAATCCAAATCATAAAGGCCCGATTCGAAAATGCCGATGACGCGGAAGCGGAAGAGGCTCGGCATAACGCCGAGTGGCGTCAATTGTCCTTGATAGCTGATCACCGAAACAGGGCTGTGCAGCACGACGCCCGTCTCCTGCGCTAGCTTCGAACCAAGAACGATGCCGTAAGGACTGGTATGGCTATCGAATCCAGACAGCGAGCCCGCTTTAAGGTGATGAAGCAGGTCGGGAACTCCGTTCGCAAGCGAAATTCCTTTCAGAGTGGCGCCTCGGCCGACCAGCGGGCCTTTTAGTGCGACCTGTCCATAGAGTCCGGGACTCACGCTGATGACGTGTGGTATTCGGCGCAGCCGGGGCACTAATTCTTCCCAGTTCTGGATGCCGAATTCAGGATTCCGTTCGAGGATATTGACGTGTGCTGTTGCGCTCAGCAGAGTTGATTGCAGCGTGCTTTGGAACCCGTTATTAATGGCCAGCGCGATGATCAGCGCGGTGACACCCGCCCCAACGCCGAGAATGGAAATGATCGTAATGACGGAGATAACGGTTTGCTTTCTCTTGGCCCTCAAATAGCGAAGAGCGACAATCCATTCAAAGCGGGACATTCAGTCCGAAAGCTCGCGTAATCGCTCGTAGTCCGACAGCTCGCGTAAGCGCTCGACAATGCCGATTTCACCTTCCGGCCGGAGGAGCGGAAACAGGATCACATCGCGAATAGATTTCGAGTCCGTGAGAATCATGGTCAGGCGATCAATGCCGATGCCCTCTCCGGCGGCGGGCGGCATACCGTAGCTGAGGGCGCGAAGATAATCCTGGTCCATGACGTGGGCCTCCTGATCGCCGCTTTCCTTGCGTGCCAATTGAGCCTCGAAGCGGCGGCGTTGCTCTTGCGGATCGTTCAGCTCGGTGAATGCGTTTCCGATCTCCATTCCGGCGATGTAGATTTCAAAACGCTCGACGAAGTCCGGTTCGTCCACTTTGTTCTTCGACAGAGGCGATACTTCCACGGGATAGTCGTAAATGATCGTCGGCTCGAAGAGCTGCGCTTCGACGTGTGTTTCAAAAAGATCGACGAGTGCAAGCCCCGGAGTGGTTCCTTTAGAATGGCGGCGCAGCCATGCGGAGTCTTTTACATTCATCAAGCGTCGGTTTTTCAGAGCCCGGCCAGAACTCGACCAAGGCTTCGCGCATCGACAAGCGGCGGAATTTCGTGAAATCGAGAGTGCGGCCTTGATAGGTGATCTGCGCGGAACCTGCTGCATCAATCGCCGCTACGCGCAGCAATTCCGTTGACAGGTCCATCAGGTCGCCATAGCCGGCGTAAGCCTGATAGAACTCGAGCATCGTGAATTCGGGATTGTGCTGAGTGGATATGCCCTCGTTCCGGAAATTGCGGTTGATCTCAAACACCCGGTCGATACCGCCGACGAGCAGCCGTTTCAAATACAGCTCCGGCGCGATTCGCAGATACAGATTGATATCGAGCGTATTGTGGTGCGTGATGAAGGGACGCGCGACGGCCCCTCCGTGGAGTGGCTGCATCATGGGCGTCTCGACTTCGAGGAATCCGCGCTCTTCGAGTTGCCGGCGCAAGGAGCCGATGATTTTGGAACGAGTGATGAAAACGCTTCGCACGTCAGGATTGGCGATGAGATCGAGATAGCGCTGGCGATAACGAATTTCCACGTCCTCGAGACCATGCCATTTTTCGGGCAAGGCGAGCATCACTTTCGAGAGGAAGAAGAGTTCTTCGGCGTGCACCGTAAGCTCGCCGGTTTTGGTTCGAAAGAGATAACCGGCAACGCCGATGATATCGCCGATATCAAGCAGGTCGTAAAGTTTGTAATTGGCGTCCGAAACCGCGTCTTTCTTGATGTAGACTTGCAGTTTCTTTCCTTCCTGGATTAGGTTCAGAAAGCCTGCCTTGCCCATACGCCGGATGGTTTGGATGCGGCCGGCAATACGAACCTGAACGCGGTCGTTCAATTCTTCGGAAGCCTTCGACCCGAATTGAGCCAGAATCTGCGGGATCGTGTGCGTGTAGCTGAAAGGGATGGCCGTAGGGTTCGTATCCGAGTTGCCGGATCTGGGCCGCGCGCTGATGGCGTTGGCCTAATAGCTCATCTTCCAATGCCAACGATGAAACTCCTTGTCAAGGCAGCTTTCGTGAAGTCCGGCAATGGCTAGCGCCTGACGATCAGCTCGCGCAGATGATCGCGCGTGAGAAAAAACTTCACCGATCCGGCGTTCTGAAACAGCCGCTCGAGCAGACGGTTGTGAAAGAACTGCACGGTCTGATATCCACCGCGCGGCGAAACAAACAAGGTTCTGTGATCCTCGATCCGATAGTTGTATGTCGGGATACGATTAGTTCTCTCATCAGCTCTGAAGAAAACCAACATCAGGCCGCCGGGCCGCATTACGCGAAGAAGCTGAGCGACGACTTGGTCTAACAGAGGCGTGGCCAGAAACTGGAGCGTATCCCAAACGAGCGCGCCATCGAACGATTGGTCCGGGAACGTAAGGGTCTGATCCATAAAGCGCTGGGCCTTGCTGGCGACCTTTTGGTTTTCGAGAAAATCGTCTCCGAAGCATTGCTCCATGGTTCCGAGGATGTCGTCGCTTGAGATGCGGTGTCCAAAGCCGGTAATAAAACTGATATTCGCCTGGCTGGCACCGGACATGTCGAGAATGGCGAGATTTCCGGAAGACTGGAGCATCGCGGAAAACTGCTCGAAGCCGCTGCTATGGCGCTTAATCGCGGTGGGGGCGTTTTTCCCCGCCGGTTTCGTCAAGCTTTCTTTAGCAACGCCGCCAAATTTCATAGTGCATGCAGGAAGAACTGGCTAGAGCGGAACAACATGCTCGAAAAGAGATACGGAGGCGCGCATGAGAGCCCGCCGGCTTCTTTCGGAAGTACGTCTATTTCACCGTGGTTGCCGGGCCCGCAGCTAACGTACTTTGGGTCGGCGCAGGCTGGGTCACGGGATGAGTTGGCGGCGGCGATTGCGGCTGCTGAGGACTCTTTACCGGCGCCGCTTTCGATATGTCGATGCTGCCTTTGAAGTAGGCGCCATCTTCAATGACAATGCGGCTGGTTTTAATATCGCCGACCAGTTTAGCCTCTTTCTTGATGTCGATCTTATCGGCTGCCTCGACATTACCCTGAATCGAGCCGTGAATGACGATCTCGCGAGCCTTCAGATTGCTTTGAACGCGCGCATTGGGGCCGATGGTGAGGCGATGCTCGTGGCACTCGACGGTCCCTTCGACTTCTCCATCAATGGTCAGATCCTCCCGGGCGACGATCTGTCCTTTTACGGTTACGTTTTTTCCGAGCGCGGCAGAACCGCTCCGCACGGCGCCGGTCTCCGGCTCAAAAGTTCTGGTTGGTGTTGACATCGTACTGATTTCTCTCCTCTGTGGCTCCGCCCCGGACCCAGTCGCGCCTGGCGTGGCAGCCGGCCTCTCCGGTCTTAGCGGCAGTTCGTCTTCTTTACGTTTGCTCCACATGCGAAGGGCGTCTCCTCGAAAATGCTTCATTCATCGTACTACTACTACTACGTGCGATATTGAGCGGAATCGGATGGGAAACTTTTTCGTAAACTGCCACTCTCCATGCGCTAGGAAATGGCTGAGTGTACTGGGATAATGAGAGCGGTGTCACGCACTCGCGAGCTTGAGGCGCGGTTGGAGAGAGCGGAACAGCAACTGCGTTTATTCCAGCGTGTAAGCCGGCTGATGACACGGGATACCGAGTTTGAGGATGTACTGCACGAGATCGCGGATCTGGTTCAGGAATTCCTGCAATGCGACTCGTGTCTGGTGTACTTAGTCGAGGATGGCGAGTTGGTGCTGCATGCCTCAAACGAACCGAGTCGAAAAAACATCGGCAAGGTTCGCCTACGGTTGGATGAAGGCCTGACAGGTTGGGTCGCGCGGGAGCGGCGGCTGCTTGCCATATCCCGGGAAGCTTACAACGATCCCCGCTTTAAGTTCTTTAAAGACCTACCGCAAGACCGCTTCGAAGCATTCCTTTCGGTTCCGATCATTTCGCGGAACAAGGTCGTAGGCGTCATTAACGTGCAGCATCGCGATATGTATACTCACTCCGGAAATGATCTCGAAATGCTGGGCACCTTGGGAGAGCAAATCGGGTGCCTGCTTGCGCTCTCGCCTCAGAGGCGGGCGGCATCAGCGATGACCTTGTAATCCCACCGGCGTTTCTTCGCGTTGCGGCTGTGGGTCGCTGGTGGCTTGACTCTTCGGTTGCCGAACGCGGCGGGTCTCGACATACTCATCGCGATATTTGGAGAAAGCTTTCTGCAGATCTCTGAGCGCATCACGGCTTTGAGCGAGAGGGTGATGATCTATCTCGAGTACCGGAAGTAGGTCGCGCGTCGTGGAAGTGATAAAGACTTGATCGCTTTCCTCGAGCTCGGACGGAGTCAGCTCGCGTTCAGAAATAGTGAGCCCTGGCACGTGCATCTGTTCCAGCAGAATCGCCCGGGTCACGCCTGCCAGGCATCCCGAAGACTCTAACGGCGGCGTGAAGACTTGATCGCCTTGGATCGCGAAGATATTGGCAGACGTGCACTCGCTGATTTGGCCGTTCTCATTGAGCAATATGACTTCGTCGAATCCCCGCTGATGGGCTTCTTCGTACCAAGTCAGGTTTTGCGCCCAGGAAGTGAATTTAGTTCCGGCGAAAGGAGATGCAGCGTGCCTGCCGTGCGGCACATAGCTGAGTGTCACTCCTTCGCCCCAGTCGCTGAGGTCGGCGGTGAAGGCAATTACCTCCGAGTCACGCTTTACGTGTGGATCTTCGAATGGTCCGCCTTTGTTGCGGATGATCGCGACTCTCAGGGTCGCGTTGAACGCGTTGTTTGCGCGAACGAGACCCAGGAGGGCCTGTTCCAGGTCAGGCGCCGGCATGTCGAAGGGCACATGCATGCGAGCGGCGTCCCGAGTGATTCGGTCATAGTGGCGCTCGAAGGCAAACAGAACTCCCTCGTAAACGCGAAGCGTGCTGAACACGCCCCATCCGTTCATAAATCCGACCTGCCCGGGGCATATCAGAGCTTGGCCCAGTTCCCGGATATCGGAATTATGCAGTAGATGCGAATGCACTATCCGATCTTATCGGAGATTGCGGTGCGGCCCGTGCTTGAGCCTGCCAGGTAATTAAACAGAGAGCGGAGAGCTTTGCCGCGGTGACTGACGGTCAGCTTTTCGTCCGGAGTGAGCTCCGCGAAGGTCCGGGCCAGAGGCGGATAGAGAAATAGAGGATCGTAGCCGAACCCTTCGCTGCCGCGTGGCTCGGTGAGGATCTCACCTTCCGCAATACCGGGAATCGTCATTATAAGCTTGCCTGCGCGCGCCAAGGCGAGGAAACAGACGAAGCGGGCCGCGCGATCTTTCTGGCTTTCAAGCCGGCGTAACAGCAGTTCGTTGTTGGCGGCATCAGTTGAATTGGGACCGGCGTAGCGCGCCGAATAGATACCGGGAGCGCCGTTCAGTGCAGCCACCTCGAGACCTGAATCATCCGCTACGACGAGCTGATTGGTGAAACCCGAGTAGTACAGCGCTTTGCTCGAAGCGTTTTCTTCAAAGCTGGAACCGGTTTCATCCGGCGGCGGAATTTGCTGAATGCCGGGGAGCGCCTCAATTGTGACTTCAAGAAGGCCGGAGCGGCGCGCGCCGCGAATGAGCTCGCCCAGCTTGCAGGGATTGCTCGAACAGGCGTAAACGGTCACGCCGCCGCTCGGTTTGCAAGCACGTGGTGCTGAAGCGCGCGCAATTCGCTGATGCCGCTACGTGCCAGCCCGAGAAGATCGGACATTTTTGAATCATCAAAGGGAGTGCGCTCGGCTGTCGCCTGGATTTCAACAAACTTGTCCGAACCTGTGACGACGACATTCATGTCAACATCAGCACGGGAATCCTCTTCGTAGGACAAATCGAGCATGGGTGTGCCGCCGACAACACCGGCGCTGGTGGCAGCAACAGAATCGAGAAGCGGGGATTTCGCGATGACTTTGAATTTAACCAGAGTCTCGAGCGCAATCGCGAGCGCCACATAAGCGCCGGTGATGGCTGCGGTGCGAGTGCCGCCGTCCGCCTGAAAGACATCACAATCGATAATGATGCTGCGCTCGCCGAGCGCTGCGAGATCTACGATCGACCGAAGCGAGCGGCCAATCAGCCGCTGTATTTCATGAGTCCGGCCCGAAGGTTTGCCCTTCGTAATTTCGCGCGGCGTGCGCGTGACTGTCGCTCGCGGCAGCATGGAATATTCGGCAGTGACCCAGCCTTTTCCCGTGCCCCGCAGAAATCCCGGAACGTTATCCTCGATCGTCGCCGCGCAGAGAACGCGAGTATTGCCCGCCTCGATCAATGCCGAGCCTTCGGCTGTGAGTAAGTAGTCCGCTATGATCCGGGTCGGACGTAGTTGATCGGCTGATCTTCCGTCGGTTCTCATCTAATTGGAAGCACTTTCCATTGTGGCGTACGGCTCATACGGCTCAGAACTTCCGATCAGGGTGCGAAAACCGTACAATTCCTGTGCATGGCTAGCACAGCTGAATTGAAGGCGGCACCTGATTATTAGCACTTGGCGGCTGGCCGTTTGAGTGCATCCAAGCCGCGTGAGGAGATAACTTATGCGAACGCATTTTCATGTTCTTTGTGGGGCGCTGCTGCTGGCTTCGGTCGGGACATTTTCTACCTGGCGCCAGCAGCCGCCACCGCCGCCCGGAGGACCTCCACCTGCCGGGCAAGCGGCACCTCCGCCGGGAGGACCACCAGCCCCGCCGCAACCCGGCGGCGTCTCCAACTATGCGTAACAGCCATTTTCCAGCAAGGGCACAATCCGCAGTTGGAATTACGGGTCCCTATCCAGGCAAGTGCATTCTCGGGACGCAACTCGGCCCAAATGAAAACGGAACAAAAGGTCCTTGGCCCTCCTGGAGGCGCCAGCGATGACGTTTGCATTTGGAATTCTGGCCAAAAGACGATAAATGATCCAAGCTCTATCGGGCGTGCACTGGCACTCCGCCATCGTCTGGCTGGTTTCATTGGCGTCCATCGCCTTGGTTCTTATTCGACCTAAAGGGTTGCCGGAAGCGTGGTGGGCCATGCTTGGAGCCTGCTTACTCGTACTATGCGGTCTTATTTCTCCCATCACAGCTCTCCAAGCGGTAAGGAAAGGAATCGACGTCTACCTCTTTCTCATCGGCATGATGGTCATGTCGGAACTCGCACGGCGGGAAGGAGTATTTGATTGGGTCGCGGGACATGCTGTGCAGGCTTCGAAGGGCTCACGAAAGCGCCTGTTCGTTCTCGTTTACTGCGTCGGTATTCTCGTCACGGTCTTCCTATCGAATGATGCGACGGCAGTTGTCCTGACTCCTGCTGTTCTCGCGGCCGTGAAGGCGGCGGAAGCAGAGCCGCTTCCTTATTTGCTCATCTGTGCGTTTATTGCGAACGCCGCGAGCTTCGTGCTCCCTATTTCCAATCCCGCGAATCTCGTGGTTTATAGCCAGGGCATGCCTCCGCTGGGCCGTTGGCTGGCGACATTCGGGTTTCCATCACTCGTGTCGATTCTCGTAACCTTCACTGTGCTCCGCTGGTTATCACGTAACCGTTTAGGGGGAGGCGTCAGGACCAGCGTGGACGGGCAGCCCTTATCGCGAACTGGCAAGGTGACGCTCTATGGAATCGGTTTTCTGGCCATTACGCTTATGACTGCCTCGGCGCTGAACCTCGATCTTGGCGCGCCCGCATGCGTTGCCGGCCTGTTGGTCGCCGGAGCCGTTTCGGTTCGCGATCATCGCACCCCCAAAGATATCGCTAACGAGATTTCCTGGAGCGTGATTCCACTCGTTGCTGGCCTGTTCGTTATTGTTGAGGGCTTGAACGGTGCTGGCGCGCTCAACGCCGCAGTCAATGCCTTACAAGAGATGAAAACCTGGGCCCCCTGGAGGGCGACGCTCAGTTCCGCGTTTGGCGTGGCATTCATCTCGAATGCTATGAACAATCTTCCTAGCGGGTTGATTAGCGGTGCCGCGGTGAAAGCAGCCGGAGCAACTGGCCCACTTCGCCATGCGGTATTGATCGGAGTCGATCTGGGGCCGAACCTTTCTGTAACCGGATCGCTGGCGACCATTCTTTGGCTGATCGCCATTCGCCGAGAGGGCGAAGAAATCGGGTTCTGGAAATTCCTGAAATGGGGAGCTCTCATCATGCCGCCGTCGCTGGTATTAACGGCGTTGGCCACTTTACTCAGTCCACAGCATTGAACATCTTGAGCTCTGAATCCCTGAACGGTTCTTTTCGCTACAGGTACATTTCTTACCCGCATCACAGCTTGCGACGCGAATTGTATCGTGGCTAACGCTCTTGACGAGTTCGGAACAATGATTCTACTGGCTTAATCTCTTACTTTGGAATTGAGATAGGAGTCTGCTTAAATTCGACAGCAATCATTTCAAGCTTCTCGATACCGACATTCCTCTCAGATCGTGTCTCGGCGCGAATCCATCGTGTCTGGCCGGAATCTTGCATATGGAAATCTGCCACGTAGCCGTCTGGCTGTGTAAAACGGATGTGACACGACTCACTCACGCATACGAACAGCGTGTCCGGATCATCGTGCATGGGAACAACCTCATTCACATTAAGTGTCAACATCAAAACGCGTGTTCGATCATTCTCGAACTGCAGGCGGTAGTGGCGCGGATCGACGCTGAGCGCATCCCCGGGCTTGGCGTGTCTGTTCGTTTCCTGTGCGAATGCATGAGCGCCATATATCGTGCCAGCCACCACAACAAGTTGAATGAATGAGAGCTTCCAGCACATCGCCACAATCCTATCGCGATCCGCGGGATGTTGTCGCAGTCGGAGTGCCGGACATCACTCGCAGATCTGTGCGAGATGCGCCGCTCAATGAGGTTGGTTAGACGTCGGAACGTCCCGAGTCAGACCTAATTGCTGGGAATAAGGCGCGATGCGCGTGTCACTCGGCAGTATGTACCACTTGCCATTTGATGGCCGCCAGACTGCGTAGTCGGTCAGCCCTTCGCCTTCAAAATCGCCCGGCGCAGGAATATCGCCTGGTAATCCCCATTGTGTTACGTACCAGGGGCTGTCGCTTGGCAGGACATACCAATTACCCTGTGACGGTCTCCACACCGCCAAATCGATGGGCGCGTTTGCGGCCCTGAAATTGCCCGGAACCGGAATATCACCGGGCAGACCCCATTGCTGTACGTAGGGGCGTTTCGAACTTTCGTTGGGTCTGATGTACCAGTTGCCCTCAGAGGGTCGCCAAACGGCATAATCGTCCAGGCCATCGCCGTCGAAATCACCCAGGACAGGAATGTCACCCGGCAGGCCCCACTGCATCGTCGATGATGATCCATCAACCGCTTTGACATACCAAGTACCGTTCGATGGCCGCCAGACCGCGAAATCGGTCGTTGCGCCGCCTGTATAGGCCCCAGGTACTGGAACATCACCCGGCAGGCCCCACTGCTGGATGATCGGAGCTGTTGGCGCGCTGCTTGGAACGACAAACCACGTCGCGGTAGAGAGGCTCCAGACGGCGAAATCTGGATGACCATCACCGTCGAAATCTCCGTTTACATACACGTAAACGCCAGCTCCCAGGCCGCCTACGTCAAATTTGGTGGCAAGAAGACGCGTTGGTGAGCTTAGCTGTCGAATGTATGGCGCTCCCCGATTCGCACTCGGAACAATGTACAGACTTTGGTTCGAGGGCCGCCAAATTGCGTAATCGGTGATCCCATCGCCGTCGTAATCAGCCGGCAGGGGCACGTCGCCAGGTAAGCCCCATTGTCTGGTAAATGGCACACCGTTTATGCCCGAGACAACGTACCAAACCCCGCTCGAGGGGCGCCATACTGCCATCTCCTGTCTTCCACTACGATCAAAATCACCGGGTACAGGAATATCGCCTGGTAGACCCCATTGATACACAAACGAACTCGCCGGGTTGCTGCTAAGGATCATGTACCAGGTCTGATTCGAGGGCCGCCATAGGGCGAGGTCGGTCTTTCCGTCACCATCGAAATCTCCTGGAATCGGAACATCGCCCGGCAGACCCCACTGCACCGCATAGGGCGATCCTGTCTTACTGGACAGTATGTACCATGTGCCGTTTGAAGGACGCCAGACTGCGCACTCGGTCTTTCCAACTTCGTCATAGTTACCGGGTACCGGAACATCACCCGGAAGACCAAATTGTTGCTGAACAACGGAGCCGGGCCTGCTGGTTTCAGAGATGTACCAAGTCCCGTTTGAAGGCCGCCAAACTGCATAGTCGAGTTTTCCATCGCTGTCAAAGTCGCCTTGCACTCGAATGTCGTCTGGAGCAGGACTAAATGTTGACACGTACCTTATTGTGAAGGTTGCCGCCGCTATCGAGCTGGCCGAAAAGCCGTCTCCAGCCGCCATGGCTTTGATGGTCGTGCTCGAGCTCACCGTGATCGGTTGAGTGTACTCGCTTGAAGAGGTCGTCGGCGTGCTCCCGTCCGTTGTGTAGTAAATCGTCACGCCCTCCGAGCTGTCCGAAATACGAAGCAATTGTGCCGAAGTGTAGCTTCCTCCCTTGAGACTGAGCGTGGGGGTAGCGGCCTGCGGCTGTTCAATCTGGTACGTGGCAGTCGCAACCCGGCTGGCCGAGAATCCACTCCCCTCCGCCATCGCCTGGATGGTTGTGGTCGAACTCACCGCGATCCGTTGAGTGTACACGTTCGAAGAGGTCGTCGGCGTGCTCCCGTCCATCGTGTAGTAGATGGTGACCTCCGCCGAGCTGTCCGAAATACTCACTGATTGCGCCGAGTTGTAGGTTCCGCCACCCGGGGTGAATACCGGCGTAGCAGCCACTGCCGGCAAGCCATAGATATTCAAGCTGGTCTGAGATCCGACATATACCTTTCCATTCGCAATCGTCGGCACGCTGAACTTGACTGCACCTCCTGGAACATCGCGACTACCTGCAGCCTGATTGGAGTTATACAGCTCGCTACCGAGATCGGTGGCATCGTACGCGTGCAACACACCACAGCAACTCGATCCGTATGAAGCGGCGTCTAGCGTCCAGACAATGCCATTTGCATTACCGTCGGCCGAAACGGTGGGTGTAGGTCCCGGATAGCCGAACGCTTCCACAGATTGGGACGTCGGCGAAGTCGAAAGAAGTCCGGAGTTGTTGGCGTTAAATGAAAACGCCCTCAGCGTGCTGGCGCCCCCAAAATACACGTTGTCATTCCAGTAGGCCGGCATACCCCATATTCCGGGAACTGCCCCGGGCAGTTCTTGAACGATTTGCGTGTCACGGCTTGTGCATGTCGTGCAGTATTTTCCGAGGTTATTGCGATCTGTCAGGTATATTGTTCCTTGTTTGCCTGCTTGCACTAGAAGTTGCCGATGGGCGAACCCGGCAGGCAGGTTGGGCAGCAGCAGTAAGCCCCCCGAACCTAAATCCCAGTCGTTCGCGTCCAAGGTGGCCTGATTGTAAGGCGTGAACCAATCCAGCAACGGGAAAGAACCGCGTCCCGGCTCGCTGAGTTTCAGGATGCTGTCTCCGAAATTCGAGGTCCCGTCGTAATCGCCGTTGCCGGTAGGGAAGTAAATGTTGAAGTTGGCGTCGGCGGCCAAACTCGAGCCGCTCCCCCACACACCGCCTGCGTTCCCGTTGGGAGTCGTGTTGAGCACTGCTTCCTGCGACAACGTAGCCGCGTTATACGACATGATCCAGCCATGCCAAAAAGAGGCGGAATCACAGTACGAGCTCCAAGCAATGATGACGTGCCCATTTTCGAGAAGCAGACCAGCACGCTGAAGGCTATGCACCGGATCAAAACTCACCGTGCCATTCTGGCTGCCCATACCGGTTCCAGGTACATTAGCCCGGATCACCACCGGACCGCCGAACTTTTCAGCGTGCGTCGCCATATCAATTGCGTGGAGCCGGTGGACGACATGGCCATTCTCATCAGTTTGGGCTACCAGATAAATAGTGCCGGTGCTCGCGTCGATGACTGGCGTTCCGGTGATTCCGAATTGCGGCGGCGAGCCGTCACAGAAGCCATTTGCGAAAGCGGTGATCCCGGCTGACGGATCGATAAAACTCAGCCTCCACAAGACCGAACCCCGATCGCCATCAATGGCGTAAAGGCCAGCGTTCTCAGTGGCAACGTAGACGACATGGGGCACCACGTTGCCCCCTATTCTCACATTCGACGCGACCAGAGGCTGCGCAACTACAGCCCCGTCCAAGGGCACCGAATACAGCTTGCCGAACTGGCTCGAATTTACGTTTTCAGGCCGAAGAATGGTTTCGTGAGTGTTCTGTCCGGTTCGTGAGTTGTCGTTGTGGTAAGTTAAAACGTTTATCTGGGCCCGTAGCTGTGGCGAGGCGGCCCCAAACAAAGCCGCGCCGAGCATACAAAAAGTTGTAAGACACCTTAAACGTTGCACTTCGAGTCCAGTAACACTCACTCGTTGGGTTGATGTAACGATAGCTTGGTGGGCGTTGTTATAGGAAGACCTAGTAATCCTAGTACTAGTACGAACTGGTTAGCTCCCTTGCAATTGGGTAGTACGAAAGCGTGCGGTAAGAGACAATAGACGATTTCTACCTGTCCTCACCTCTTGCAAAGCAAGCGGGACCCCGGCAGGAGTGGGAGCCTGGCATGCTTGGCTTAGAGAGAACTCGAATCGATAAGAAACCACGGCTTATGAAGGTGCCCCCGCTATAGGCATGCGCGAACTTCTGATCATTGGGGCAGGCGGCCTAGGGCCAGTTGTGGCGTCAACGGCGGACGATGTCAATGCGGCTGCAAAAGGGCCAAATAGCACAGCTTCGTGGGACGTGATTGGCTACGCCGACGGAGACGGTGCGAAGCGCGGGAGCCGCCATGCCGGACGCGTAGTACACGGCACCCTCGAAGATGTGGCTCACAATTTCCACGGACGCGAGCTGTGGTTTATCTGCGCGATAGGCGACAACGCTGCGCGCGCAAGAATGATGCGCCTCGCGGAAGGATTCAACTGGAAAGCCGCTACGCTGGTGCACCCCTCGGCGATTGTGGCTAACACCGCCCGAATCGGCGCGGGAAGCTACATTGGACCCGCATGTGTGGTGGCCGTAAACGCGAAGATCGGTGCCCACGTATTCATCGATATGCAAGTGTCTGTTGGCCATGATGCCGAGCTAGGCGATTTTTCTGCGGTGTTCTCAGGAGCCCGTATCAGCGGGAACTGCCATGTAGGAGAATATGCGCTGGTCGGATCCAATGCGACATTGATGCCCGGAACAACCATTGGTGCCCGCTCAGTTGTAGGGGCAAACTCGGTAGCGCGGGGCGCCATCCGGCCGGACACCACAATTTTCGGCGTTCCTGCGCGAATTATTCGCAGAGATGGAACTACCTAGCAAGTAGCAAACACATTCGCCGTGGTGAGCCTTTATTCGGAGCACTGGGTGAAGCGACCGGTTCGACCGATTTTTTCTACAATCCGTCGGAGATTGGCCTACGCCAACTTCCGCGACTTCATGCCAGGTTCAGTAGAGGAAGACTTCCGCAAGTTGGTGCTAGGTTCAGCATCGGAAGGCGGCACGAAATTCCAGGAACGAAGAAGTCTTGCGATTGCCGCGACCGAGCTGAAGTCATGGATATCCAGTTCTGCCATCGGGATGATTATCCCAAATCGTTGCTCCAAGTTCGCCAGGAGTTCGACAATCAGCATCGAATCGAGGATACCTGCCTCGAGCAAGTTCATATCCGGCGAGTCCACTTCTAGGAACATGTGCTCTGAAAAGAGCGCCGTGATCTCACGGACCCAGTTCTTATCGGCGTGATCTTGCACTGGCCCACCTTCTTTCACGTACGCCGCCTTCTCACGAGTGTGTTCTCCAAAAAGAGACAGGTGATGCCAGTGCGCAGAAAGGTTTCAATGGCATCGCTCGGCGTATTTACGATCGGCTGTCCCTTCACGTTGAAGCTAGTGTTCAGCACCATCTCACGGCCGGTCGTCTGCCCCACTGCGCGCAAGAGTGTGTGGAACTCTGAGTTATCTTCGCTCGACACAGTCTGCACGCGTGCTGAACCATTCACATGAGTGATGGCGGGGAGGTTTGCCCTGTGCTCCTCTCTAACGTCGACGTTCATGATCATGTACGGAAGTTTGGTCGCCCGCTTCGACCTCGAACCAGCGGTCAACCTGCTCAATCGATACGGCGGGCGCAAATGGCCGGAATGCCTCCCTCATCTTGACCATGGCATTCACACGATCGCGCATTTCGGGATTTCCAGGATCGGCGAGTATGCTGCGATGCCCAAGCGCGCGCGGACCGAATTCCATACGCCCGCGATACCAGGCAACCACAGCCGCATCGGCAATGAGTTGCGCTGCTTCGCGAGCCGCGCTTTCGAGATTCGGGAAGCGGACGATTTCGAGTGATGACGCAAATGCGTCGAGCGCGGATTCTATATCTGCTTCGGTGTAGGCGGGTCCATAGAACGGAGTGGGCTGCCTTGCGGAATGAATACAGCCGTGCTGGGCCGAACGATAGAGGGCCGCCCCTAACGCCGCGCCGTCATCGCCTGCAGCCGGTTGAATATAAATTTCATCGAAATGGCCAGCTCGCATGATCTTGGCGTTCGCCGTACAATTCAGGGCGACGCCTCCGGCCAGAGCCAGCCTTCGCATTTTCGTCGAGGATCCGAAATATCCGGAAAGGTACAACATCGTCTCGTCCAGAATTTCCTGAAGCGCGCCGGCGACGTCGCGGTGAACCTCCAAGATTTCCTCCTCCGGCTGCCGCGCAGCGATTAGATTTTGCGCGAGAAAATCTCGAGTAGCCGCATAATTCTCGCGCGCGTCGCGAGTGCGGCTAAGCTTTAACATCGGAATCGATATCGACCCGTTGCCGCAAAACTTCACGGCTTCCTTGAAGAACGCGCGAAAGCGACTGGG
Source organism: uncultured Acidobacteriaceae bacterium (assembly GCA_963803455.1). Taxonomy (GTDB): domain Bacteria; phylum Acidobacteriota; class Terriglobia; order Bryobacterales; family Bryobacteraceae; genus Bog-105. Next base: position 1,286,340 of record CAWDMK010000001.1, read on the forward strand.
ATCTCCGTAGGGAGCGAGGCCCATGATCTTGTATTCGTCGGAGTTGAAGTCGAATCCCAAATGCAGCGTAACCAGCGAATAAAGAATTCCGATTGAATCAGAAGCCGGAATCGTATGAATTCGCTGTAACTTTCCATCCCGTGCAATGTAGACAGAGACACCGTGGACTTCGCCCATGCCGTCGGCGATCATAACCAGACACTCATCCCATCCGGAAGTGTAGTAGGCGCTAGCTGCGTGAGAAAAGTGATGGTCTACCTGTTTTACCCGATCGGCGGGATACCCGGGAAGGTATCGCTCGACGTTCGAGAGCAGTGTTTTCTTCGAATACACTTCGCGGTACTGTTTTGCCGAAATCGGATCTAGAGAATAAAGCCTCTCATAAGGAGAATAGTCGAACCCATGCGCAATCTCGTCAAGATCGCTGAGATCCAATGCCGCCTCTTTGAGACAGTAGTTGATCGCACCGATCGGGAAATCGCCCGTGTGCTTGTTTCTGCTAAAACGTTCTTCAGCCGCGGCCGCAACGCACTTGCCATCGATCAACAAAGCGGCTGCCGAGTCATGACCCTGTGAGATCCGATACTCGCGCGGATCCAATCCTGGCCACTGCGCCTTTTTGAACGGTACAGACTGTTCAAAACCGCTAATTCCTAATACATTCATGGTTCGACATCAATCCTAACTTGCCGCGGTAAGATAGCTTTCGCGGCTGAGCTGGAAGGCTTTTCTGATCCGGGGGCGGTCGATTTTTCCGTTTCCGTTTAGTGGCAAATCATCGGTGAACATCCACCGGGATGGAATCATGTAATGCGGCAGTCGCTCGCCTAATTGCCGGCGAATATTCTGCGGCTGAATCTCCATTCCATTCGCCGGCACGATCGCGCAGCAAATTGTAGCGCCTTCGAATTCGCTGGTGCTAATGGCCACAACGGCACAGTCGCGGATGCCTTCTAACGTATGAAGAGCCGTTTCGATCTCGCCGAGTTCGATGCGATATCCCCTGCTCTTTATCTGAGAATCCGATCGGCCGTGCAGATAGAAGAGTCCATCTTCACCAACACTCGCCAGGTCTCCCGTCTTGTAAATCCGGTCCGGCGCGCTCGAAAACGGGTTGGGCAGAAATGCCGCTTCCGTTTTTGCGGGATCATTCCAGTATCCGGGGCTTAACCCTACTCCGCGGATATAAAGATCTCCGATCTCTTTAGGGGGTAGGCGTCGCAGATCTGCATCCAGCACGAGAAGCTCTTCACCGTCACACGCAACCCCTATCGGGATGGGTACTTCTTCGTTTTCAGGACACCGGGGGACGCGATAGTAACTGCTGGCTATTGTCGCTTCCGTGGGTCCGTATAGATTTGTGAAAGTGGCGTGGGGCACTCGCTTCATCCAATACATAAGCGAAGGAGTGGGAAAGCTTTCCCCGCACCACAGCAGGCGGCGTAGGCTTGGAAAATCATTCCAGTTCACAAGATCGAACTTGGCCATATAACTGAGTAGGGAAGGTACGGAGAACCATTGAGTTAATTCTGATCTTCGAATAAAGTCAGCCAATTTATGAGGCAGCAGACTAAGTTCTGGCGGGACTAGATGGAGCTGCGCACCAGCGGCAAAGGTACCATAAATATCGAATGTTGACAGATCGAAATGCAAAGGTGGATGGCCTGAGATGCGATCCGAGGAAGAATGGCCAAAATATTTCGTCGCCCACTCGACGAAATGCCTGACATTGCTGTGGGTGATCATAACGCCTTTGGGGCGCCCGGTAGAACCCGACGTGAAGAGTATATGTGCTACATCCGAGTCGCGATTCTCCGACAGGACGTGATCCGCCGAAACCGAGCGTAAGTCCTTATCGCAGAATGCAATGTTCCATTCTTGAGGGGCTGGCTGCGAATCCATCCATCCGATTGCGATATTGTTATGTCCGCCCTCGTTCGAAATCAACTCGCGCAGAACTCTGCTGGAGGACGATGAAGCCAGCAAACAGTTGCTGCCCGAGGATTCCAAAACCATCTGCAACCTGCTCGGTGGATTTGCAATGTCCATCGGCACGTAGATGCAATCCGCTTTGAGGATGCCAAGCATCCCGATCACTGCCTCTGGAGACTTGGGAAGCAAAATGCCGACGCGATCCCGTCTGCGGCAACCGGTTGCTCTGAGAAGCCGTGCTAATTGATTTGATCGTGCCGCGAGATCGCCGTAAGTGAATAACTGCGACCGGTATACAAGAGCAGTGGCATCGGGTGTGCGGTCAGCGCGATCGTCGATGTAATCCTGGAGTAGTGCTTCCTTCATTTTCTTGTTTTGATCACCACTTACGCCGCAGCAATATCCTATTGTCGTGTAACTCGATAGGATTTGGCGCATCAATGTGGCTCCATTGAATTCTAGTACTTCTGTTACTCTCGCCGGTTGCGTTATCGTCTGAACTGCTGTAAACGACGACTAGTTTAGAAGTTTACCAGCCAAGTCTTAGCCTCCGAGTCGTATTTCGTTTCGCGGCAAGCCTACCATTTCTTTCCAACCCTGCACTTCGGAGAAACGCCTTCAACGTTCTGGCGCAGTCCCAGCTTGGTAGGGTGCGTCACGCATATACGGCCCATTCGCTGTTACAATCAGAGCTTTAGATTTCGCTTGTGAAACAACCCACAAAACTCAGAAGACGCCTCCTACAGCTTGCCGCTGCTATGGTCGTGCTCTACGTGGTGGCGATGGCAGGGTTTGCATATGCCATGCGCCAGCCTCCCCAGACCTTCTCGCGCGTGATGATGCACACCGGCCCGGCTCCTTTCCTCCTGTTCCCGTTCGAGAGCATGTGGAAGAACGCCAGGCAAGGACGTCTGCATGCCGGGTATGCCGCTCCCGATTTCACGCTGCCGCTGCTCGACCATTCCGCTCAAGTCACGCTTTCCGAGTTTCGCGGCGCCAAACCGGTCGTGCTGGTCTTTGGAAGCTACACTTGACCGCCCTTTCGCCGGGAGGTTCCCGCGCTCAACAATCTATACGCGCAATACAAGGACCGGGCGGCCTTTTACGTTGTCTATATCGCCGAAGCGCACCCGACCGACATCTGGCAAATGCAGAGCAACGTCGCCGATGGAGTTTTGTTCCGTAATCCAACCACGATTCTTGAGCGGGAGCAAGTAGCAAACTCGTGCGTCCGCAAGCTTCACATCGCTTTCCCTGCGTTAATTGATTCGATTGACAACCGCGTGGAACAAGCTTACACAGGTTGGCCGGACCGCCTGTACCTCATCGGAACAGACGGCACCGTCCGCTTCAAGAGCGAAGCCGGACCTTTCGGCTTCCACCCGGCGAATCTGGCTGCAGCGTTAGCCGAACAAACCAGGCCAAGCGGATCGGGATAAACTAGCGTTCAAGAACGCTTGAAACGCTTCGCCTCAGTAGTCTTCCTGGCTGGCTTCGTATCGTATTTTTATGTTGTCGGCACAGCTTCCGCAAAAGAGGATTGGACCGAACTGAACATCGGTCCCTTCTACGTGGATGCGGAAACCGATGCCGCCGCCGCCCGCGATACCCTAACCCAGCTCGAACAACTTCGCTGGGTGTTGGGTGGCTTACTCGAATCGAAAGATCTGCAGAGCGTCTGGCCTATCCGTGTCCTGCTGACCCGAAATGAAAAAACGAACCCAAACGAGTTCGTTTGGCAAAATGGGCAGTGCCTCCTGGTCACTTCACCCCGTAACCGCGTTCCCCTGGACCAAGTTGCGGGCATTCTGCTCGATGCCAACACGCCTCGGCTGCCGCATCAAGTGGAATCCGGTCTTCGCCAGCTCTTCTCGACTCTCGAGGCGCACGGCAGCCGCGTAACATGGGGCGCGCCGCCACCTCACCCGGACCTGGACTGGGCGCGCATGCAGCTCTTCGCCACCAAGTTCGAGTACAGCTTGAGCTTTCATATCTTCCTGAATGCTCTTCGCAGCGGCAGTACTTTGCGGGTCGCCGAGCGCAACGCCTTCGGTAAAGAGGCGCAGGTTCTTGAAGACGAAGCAAACGCGCATTTCGCCAGCCGTGACTGGCAAGCCGTGCCCGTTTCGGGCCGGCCACTCGATCCCAAACGCGATTTCGGCGAGCACGCGCTCGAGGGCGTCGTAGCTAATATGTACCTGGCCGACGCGGAGCTTGCGACGGATACAAAAGCAGCCGAGGCTGCCTACAAGTCCGGCATCGAGGCAGGTGATGGCGCTGCCGCTCTCGGATACGCGAGGGTTGGCTGAAATCGCCGCACGAGACAAAGAAGACCCGAGGCCGTTTCTTGAAGACGCCATCAAGGCTGGATCGAAGAGCGCGCCTGTTTTCGTCAAAGCTGCCGACGGTCTACCCGCGAATCAAGCGCTCCCGCTGCTTAAGCGAGCCGAACAGTTGAATCCGCTGTGGGCTGAGCCAATCTTTCTCGAAGCACAGCTTACATCCGATTTAGCGCCAACGCGAAGTTCTCTTACAGAAAGCCGTCCATCTCGATCCCCGCGATACCCAGGCTTGGCTGGCGCTCGCGAAGATCCAGACAGAAAACGGGCACGCTGAAGTGGCCCAGGGCACGTGGCTTCGCGCCGAAGACTCGGCAGGGACTCCAGAGGAACGCGAACGTATCCACCAGCTTCGGCTCAGCTCTGAGCGGGAGCGGCTCGACGCCGCTGAAGCGGCGCGGCGCAAAGAACGGGATGCGGCACGCCTCGAAGATGAGCGCGCGCAGCAGGCCGAAGCCGACCGAATTCGGGCTGCTGAAGAGAAAGCTAATCAAAAATTAGAGACCGCGGCGGGAGGCGCGAAGCCCGAGAAGGTAGTGCCTTGGGAAGAAACGGTTCGCCAGCGCAAAATCAATGGAACGCTGATTCGCGTGGATTGCCTGCGTCATTCCGACCGCCTGTGGGTAAAGGACAAGACCGGCAAAGTCCTTCAGTTGTTTTTGAAGGAGCCGAATCAGATCGATGCAACTTGCGGCTCGCAGCAGCAACCCCGCCGCGTCCTGATTGCCTATTCACCGCGGGATGACGACGGCTTTCATACTTCCGGCGATGTCGTGAGCATCACGTTTCAGTGATTCTGAGGATTCGCAACGCGACTCCCGAAGATGGTCCCGTGCTGGTTGAGATCGAGCGTGAATCTTTCGCCAATCCGAGCTGGGATCTCGACAGCTTTTTCAGGTATACATGTATCGTCGCGCAGGTTGACGGGCGCGTAGCGGGTTTCCTGGTTTCACACGAGACCGCCCCCGCTGCTGGCGATGCACCGCCGGAACGCGAAATCCTGAACCTTGCCGTCGCTCCGGAGTTTCGTCGCCTGGGCATAGCAACCGCGCTCTTAGAAAACGAATTGAAGCGGCACGCGGTCCATTTTCTCGAGGTTCGCGAGTCCAACCGTCCGGCCCAAGCTTTGTATCGGAAATGCGGTTTTATCGAGATCGGCCGCCGTCCGGGATACTATGAGTTTCCCGTAGAAGCCGCTATTGTCATGCGGATGAAAAAATGCTAATTTCTGAGTGCGGTCGGCCAGTCGTGACCAGGAGGATCCGTGGATGGAGAATCACACACAAGAGGAAGAACTGAAAGCGCATCTGCTCGCAACCAACGAACAATTCCGGAATCTCGCCGGGCAGCATGCGCATCTAAAAGAGCAAATTGAAGCAATCGAGTCCAAGCCGCACGTTACTCCGGCAGATGAGCTCGAAGAGCAACGTCTCAAGAAATTAAAACTTCACCTTAAAGATCAGATGAACCAGATCGTCGCCCGCACCAAACACGCCAGCGTCGGGTAGGTATTGCAAGATCTCGTCTACGCACTACGGCGATTGCGCCAGAGTCCTGGTTTTACGACTCTCGCGATCGTTACCCTCGCGCTCGCGATTGGCGCGAACACAACTATCTTCAGCGCAATTAATGCGTTGATCCTGCGGCCTCTGCCGGTTGAGCAGCCGCAGGGGTTGGTCTTCTTTTCCCAGCCCAAAGGCTCTCAAAACCAGAGTTACCCGAACTACCGCGATTTTCGGGATCGCACTAGAACACTGTCCGGTTTGATCGCATTCCGGGTCGCCATGGCGGGCTTAAGTCATGGTGCTGAAAGCGCGCGCGTTTGGGGGTATGAGGCGACGGGCAATTACTTTCAGGTGCTCGGGATTCGCCCCACGCTGGGCCGTTTCTTCACGCCCGCAGAAGATGTCAAGCCCTTGGCCAATCCTTACATTGTGCTCAGCTACGCTTCGTGGAAGCAGCGCTTCGGAGGCGACCCGAATGTCGTCAATCGAACCGTGAAAGTAAATGGCCTTGACTACACAGTTCTTGGTGTTGCACCGAAAGGTTTCATTGGCACGGAGCTTCTCTTCGCTCCGGAGTTTTGGGTTCCCATGTCAATGGAGGCGCAGATTGAACCCGGCAATGATTGGCTCAATAACCCGTATAACTGGAACATTTGGGTGCTTGGACGGATCAAGCGCGGGGTGTCGCGGGAACAGGCGCAGAGCGAAATCAACGCGATTACGGCACAGTTGATCCGCGAGCGGCCGAAGGCGAATGGAGGAATGCGCGTGCATTTCACTACGCCCGGGCTTTTGGGTGATTTGTTCCGCGGCCCAGTCCTCGGCTTTGCGACTGTAATTATGCTGCTCGCCTGTCTTGTCCTTTTGATTGCGTGCGCGAACCTCGCCAGCTCCTTACTCGCGCGAGCGACTGATCGGAAGAGGGAAACGGCAATCCGGCTCGCTCTGGGCGCCGGGAGATTTAGACTCATACGGCAATTTCTCGCCGAGAACGTTTTGCTGGCGCTTGCCGGAGGTATTGGCGGGCTTCTGATCGCGCGGTGGATGACGAGCCTCATTACGAGTGCGAGACTCCCAGTCGATTTCCCGTTCAATACGGCGCTTCCTATCGACATTCGCGTGCTGGCGTTCGCCTCGTTTGCTTCGATATCCACCGTGCTCTTGTTTGGGCTTGCGCCTGCGATGCAGGCCACGCGCGTTGATCTAGTGCCCGGGTTGAAGAACGAGTCCGGGTCTCAGCGCTTCCGCCGCTGGGAACTGCGAGACGTGCTGGTTACAGGCCAAATTGCGCTCTCGGTTGTGTTGCTGGTCGCATCAGTGCTTGTGGTTCGGAGCCTTCGGAACGCCTTAACCGTGAACGTCGGTTTCAATCCAAAGAATGCGGCATCGGTTTCGTTTGACTTGGGGATGGAGGGATACAACGAGCCGCGCGGCCTCGAGTTTCAGAAGCGCCTCCTACAAAAGGTTCAGACGCTGCCCGGAATTGAATCAGCGAGTATTTCTAACACGATTCCTTTGAGCCTCGATGTCTCGCACACTTCGGTCCTGGCATACGGCAAGCCGGTGCCAAGGCCGGGTGAGGAACTGAACGTAATTTATTACTACGCTGGGCCGGGCTTTTTCCACACTCTACAAACCAAGCTGCTCGATGGCCGTGAATTCGACTGGAGGGATACAGCGGCATCACCGAAGGTTGTGGTCATAAACAACGCTCTTGCCCGCCGGCTATTCCCGCACGAGCGGGCCATCGGCAAACGCATCGCCCAATGTCCGGAGAACTGTGCTTGGCTCACAGTGGCCGGAGTTGTAGAAGACGGCAAATATCAGTCGCTCAATGATGAGAACGAGCCGGCTCTTTTTTGGCCGATGTTTCAGCGTTATGAGAACACGACCACTCTAGTCGCTCGGTCCCACTTACCCGCGGACCAGTTAATCGGCGCCTTGCGCAAAGCTGTTCGGGACATGGACCCGGCCATGCCGCTCTTCGACGTGGCCACGCTCGAGCATCACCTGGCACTACCGCTTACGCCTGCTCGTGTTGCAGCCTCGGCACTCGGCGGTTTCGGGTTTCTCGCAGTTGTACTTGCAGCAATTGGGGTTTATGGAGCTATGGCCTATGCGGTCGTGCGGAGAACGCGAGAGATTGGGATTCGCGTCGCCATTGGAGCGACAAGGAGCCATGTCTTCGCGCTCGTCATACAGAGAACTGCTAGCGTCCTTGGAGTTGGAATCGTCTGCGGGACCGCAGCCGCACTTGCAGCGGGCCGGTTCTTTGGAGCCGTTTTATACGGAATCACTCCGAACGATGCGCTAAGTTATGCCATAGCCATTGCGCTGATGGCCACGATCACGTTCTTGGCCTGCGTGATTCCCCTACAGCGGGCGCTGGCCGTCGACCCCGCCCGCGCCTTACGCGAAGAGTAGCGTAATCGATCAGTTGATTTGCGGAGTGCTCGTCCCGGGGTCTGCCGTCGGATTGTTGTCGCCAGTGTCGGATGGCCGGCGCTTCAGCTTCGGACGATCCTCGTCATCACCTTTAGACTTCTTCGAAGGATCGGTTTCGTCCTCTATCGGCGTATTGGAGTTGGGGTTGCGCCGCAACGTCGGCTTATTCGGATCCTGGCTGGCTTGATCGGGCCGGCGCTGGTTCTCGAGCATGGCCAGACGCGCTTTGACATCGTTGAATTCTGAAGTGGTGACCACATACTCCGGCTTGGCTTTCAGGTCGGAAATCTCTTTCTGCGATTTCACGATTCGATCGTCGGTCATGGGGTGTGTAGAAAAGAGCTTAGAAACGCTGCCCGGCTTCCGCTTTTCGTCGGTTTGGATCTTCTCGAAGAAGTCGACAAACGCGGTTGGATCATAGCCTGCCTTGTACATGTACTGAACACCCAGGTAATCGGCTTCGGCTTCAAACCCGCGTTGGAACTTTAAAAAGCCCATGGGAATCAGCAGGCCCGAAGCTTCATAAATCCCATACGCCGCGGCTCCGCCCATGAAGATGAGGGGAATCGTCGCAAGCTGCGCGATCTCGCCACGCGTCGCCTGCCGCGTTCCGTGCCGTGCCGCGACATGCGCGATCTCGTGCGCCATGACGCCCGCCAATTCAGCTTCGGTATCGGCTCTCATGATCAAGCCGGAATCGACGAAGAAGAAGCCGCCCGGCAACGCGAAAGCATTCACGGTCGGGTCCTCGATGACCTTAATCGTGAACGGCACCTTGGCGTCCGAGTTCCGAACGAGATTCTGGCCGATCCGGTTAACGTACTCCGAAACGACCGGGTCATTGATGATTTTGGATTGCCGCTCTACCTGCTGCGCCAGTTGCTTGCCGATCGCAATCTCTTTTTCAAGCGAGTAGAAGTTTACCTTGCCGGAGACATTCCGGTCGCCGATGGCATCCGGGTCCTTCTCTTTGTTGTCTTTCGGAAACGCCGTGAAAGGCGTCACTAACAACACGGCCAAAACGAGACTAGTACATGAATTGAGGCATCTGAATCGCCGCATGGAACTCCTTTACGACCGTACGAATGCTGCGGGGCTGGCGCGAGCTAGACTCTTCGTCTCTCTCCAGTATAAGGCCAAATCGTGAGATCCGGGTGCGCACCCTAGCAGGAGAGATTCATAACCGTTAACGTATGCTCGAAGGCATGGGTTACGAGAAAGTAGCGGGAATTTTCGCGGAACCGCTCCATGCCTGCTACCGCGATGAGTTTCCGGTTACTCGCGAACTGATCTACCTGAATCATGCCGCTGTGGCGCCGCTTTGCCGGCCGGCTGCAACCGCCATGAAGGAATTAGCCGATGATGTCTGCCGGTACGGGTCGCTGCATTACGACAAATGGATGGAAGCCTATGCAGCTTTACGAGAAGCCGCAGCCAGACTGATTAACGCATCCCCGGGTGAAATTGCCATCGTGAAGAACACGTCCGAAGGCATCGCGACCGTCGCTGAGGGCCTGGATTGGAGACCGGGAGACCGGGCCATCATCTTTGAAGAGGAATTCCCGGCGAACTACTATCCGTGGCTCCGACTCGAACGGAGAGGCGTCAGATTGACGCGGCTGTCTATCTACGATCCGCTCGAGAAAATCGCCGATGCGATCTCAGGCGCACGGCTGCTCGCCATCAGCTATGTCAATTATCTGAGTGGATTTCGGGTCGACTTGCAGCGGATCGGCGAAGTGTGCCGCGCGAACGGTTGTTTTTTCTTCGTCGATGCCATTCAAGGCCTGGGTGCGTTTGACCTAGACGTGGACGCCAGTCACATTGATGCGCTCGCGGCTGACGGACATAAATGGATGCTGGGCCCGGAAGGCAATGGCGTGCTGTACGTCCGCCGCAAATGGCTCGACGCCATTGATCCGGTCGAGTTCGGGTGGACGAATCCCGTCCATTATGAGGACTACAGCTCGCGCGACATGACGCCGCGTCCCGATGCCGGGCGCTATGAATGCGGAACTCTGAACACGATCGGCTGCTTCGGGTTGCGGGCCGCCATCGAATTTCTGCTCGAAATCGGAGTAGAGAATATTGCCACTACGGTCCAGTCACTCACGAAGCAACTACACGCGGACGTTCGCGCCAAAGGTTACGAGACGATTCTTGAATGGATGCCGGAGAGCAGCTCAGGAATTGTGAGTTTTCGGCATCCTTCGCTCGATTGCCGCTCGATTGTAAGCAGCCTCAAAGCAAAGCAAATCCTGGCCGCGCCCCGGCAGGGGTGGATTCGCATGTCACCGCATTTCTATATCAGTCCAGAGGAGATCGACCAGGTTGTCGCAGCGCTGCCACCGGTCTAGTTGGTACGCTGAGACTGGTTTGCAATGAATCGCGCTATAGCAGCGTTGGGGAGGGCAGGGAACCGCATAGCAGCGATTCTAATTGCTCTCTCGATCGGGCTTGGAACGTATGGCCCAGATTCGCTGCGGTCGAGCGACGCACGCCCGGCTTGCTGCCGACTGAAGCACTCCTGTTCTTGCCACCGGCATTCTTCCCAACAAGAGCCGGGCTGGTCGGCTCGGAACTGCTGCGGGAATTGCTGCCAACGCGCGCAGCTAGCAGCGAATTGGCCGGCCATCGTTTCTGCTCCGAAGCAGCTGAAAATTCAAGTTCCCGCTTGCGAGATCTTGCTTTACCGAAGTAGCCGGGCCATACGAGCTCATCACGATCATTCCCTTCACCAACGCCCGCCGCCACTCGAGTCTTAGCCTCTAACCCCCAGATCTTCCCGGTTTTCAAGAAAGGTTGTTATGCCTGGACTGTGGCGGACGCACGCGCGTCGTTGCCTCTGCTTCTCCGTTGTTGTGGTTTTGCTCACATCGGTTGCTCTTGGCGCGGCACTCGGCTCATTGCGCGGCATCGTACATGACCCCGACCACCTCCCGATTCCGAACGCCACCGTTACTGTACAATCGCTTACTTCCGATTACAAGCTAACGGCGCAAACGGGATCGGGCGGAGAGTTTCAATTTACCGCCATTCCAGCCGGCGAGTACGTGATCACCGTCGAGCGGCCGGGCTTCGTAACCAGCCGGAAGAGCGTAATCGTCAACAGCTCATCGGCTCCGATCTTGCATTTTCCACTCACGATTGCGCACCGGACCGAGAGTCTCGAAGTTTCTGAAGGCGGCAATGCGGTGAACACTGCTTCCACGACGCCGACCACCACCATCGATCGTTTGGATATCGATCGCACGCCTGGAGCAGATCGAGCGAATAGTTTGGCGATGATCACGGATTATGTGCCTGGGGCGTATCTGGCGCACGATCAATTGCATGTCCGCGGAGGGCATCAAGTCGATTGGCTGGTGGATGGTGTGCCGGTACCGAATACGAATATTGCAACCAATGTGGGACCGCAGTTCAATCCGGAAGATATCGATACTTTGGAGGTGCAACGGGGCGGCTATACCGCCGAATTTGGCGATCGCACCTATGGCGCATTCAACATCGTCCCGCGCAGCGGATTTGAGCGCGACCGGCAGGCGGAGTTAGTCAGCAGTTACGGCAATTTCAACCAAACGAATGATGCCTTCAGTATGGGTGATCACACTGAAAAATTCGCCTGGTACGGCAGCGTCAACGGGAACCGAAGCGATCTGGGCTTGATGACTCCCGGCCCTGCTGTGCTTCACGATCGAGAAGACGGCCTGGGTGGTTTCGGCACGCTGTTCTACAACTTCACGCCACAGGATCAACTCCGCGTGGTTGCTTCGGCGAGGCGCGATGATTATCAAGTCCCGAATGCGCCTGAACAACAGATTGCCGGAACACGCGACAACGAATTCGAACGAGACGCTTTGTTGAATGTCTCCTGGGTGCGCACGCTCGGAACCGGGAAGCTGCTGACGGTGTCGCCGTTTTACCACTTCACACGGGCGAACTACGCGGGAGGGCCGAATGATCCCGGCCTGGGCACGCGGGACGAGCAGACGTCTCAATATGCCGGAGCGCAGATCAGTTACAGCGCCTCTTTAAAGCGGCATGATCTGAGGGCGGGAGTGTACGGATTCGCTCAAAGCGATTCGAGCTTCTTCGCCGTATCGAGAGGTGAGGGCCTCAGGCAATCGCTCGCGCAACATATTTCTCCTCACGGCTTTTTGACCGTAGCGTTCCTGGATGATCAGTTCAGGTTGACTGACTGGCTGACATTTTCAGGCGGTCTCCGGCTGACGCATTTCAACGGTTTGGTTTCGGAAAATGCAGCCGATCCGCGCGTGGGCATGGCGGTTCAGCTCCCGGGTTTGCGCTGGGTTCTTCGCGGTTTTTACGGCGCCTATTATCAACCGCCTCCCCTATCGACGATCTCTGGCCCGCTGCTCGAATTCGCGCTCGAGCAAGGGTTCGGCTTTTTGCCGCTACGCGGAGAGCGCGATGAGGAGTATCAATTTGGGCTTGCGATTCCATGGCGCGGCTGGGTGCTGGATGGCAATCATTCGCACATGCACGGGACGAACGTTTTCGATCACGACGCGCTCGGAAACTCGAATATATTTCTTCCGTTGACTATCGCGGCGGCAATCGTGGACGCCTGGGAGGTGACTCTACGTTCGCCGATGTTAATCCGGCGCGCACAGTTTCATCTTGCGTATTCGAGCCAGCGGGCTGTCGGTGCGGGAAATGTAACGGGCGGACTCACGGACTTTTCTCCACCTGTGGGCGGTCTGTTCTTGCTGGACCACGATCAGCAGCACACTCTGAATAGCGGCGGGTTTGTCAATCTGCCATGGCGAAACTGGATCAGCGGTAACCTTTACTATGGATCGGGCTTCCCGGACAACGGAGGTCCGGCGCGATTGTCAGAGCATACGACCGTGGACCTCGCATTGGGAAAGAATTTTGGAGAGAGTTGGACGTTTTCGGTCAACGCGATCAACGTCGCGAACCGGCGGTTTCTCCTCGACAACAGCTTGACATTCGGCGGTACACACTACTTCAATCCGCGCGAGATCTACGCGCAAGTGCGATATCGTTTTCATTTTTGAGGGTTATGAATCCATACGCTTCGCATTTAGGAAACCGCGATCCGCTTGAGGTGATCGCGCACACGGCAGGCCAGCTTGAACGCTTGTCTGACAGACTCGGCCCGGAACGTGTTCAGCAGCCGCTTGCTTCCGGCAAGTGGAGCCCACGCCAAATTTTCTGCCACTTGGCGGATGCCGAGATAGCATTTGCTTTCCGGCTGCGTCAGGCTTTGGCCGAGGATCACCACGTGATCCAGCCGTTTGATCAGGATAAATGGGCGAGCACGTATATGGGCTATGACGCCCGTGCGGCGCTCGCCGTTTTTCGTCGCTTCGCGAATGGAATCTCGGATTCATCGGCGCAGTGACACCCAAAGCGCTATCGAAGCGTGACACATCCTGAACGCGGAGAAATGACGTTTCAAACGCTTGTCGAGACCATGGCAGGGCATGATCTGAATCACCTCCGGCCGCTGGAAGACTTCGCCAAATAATCGCGGCACTGGGCCGCTTCTTGTATGATAAGAGAGTTCCCCGCAGATCACCTGTGGGTGCGCCCGCTCCGAGCGCCAGAATCCAACGTAAAAGGTTCAGCTTAAGTTATGTATGCAGTAATAGAAAGCGGCGGCAAACAGTATCGGGTAAGCCCCGGGCAGACAATTGAGGTCGGCACGCTAGCCGGAGACATCGGCGCAGATGTCGAGTTTGATCGCATCCTCGCGATCTCGAACGATTCGAATGAACTCGTACTGGGTGACGCTCTCAAGAATGCGCGCGTGCGGGCTAAAATCGCCGCTCACGGGCGCGGAGACAAGATTCTGGTTTTTAAATTCAAACGCAAAAAGCAATACAAGCGCACCATCGGGCATCGCCAAAACTACACGCGTGTCGAAGTGCAGGAGATCTTGCCGTGAGCGCGGCGCGAGGGCGCTTGGAGAAATATTTCGAATGGCACATAAAAAAGGATTAGGCAGCTCAAAGAACGGCCGCGACTCGAATTCTCAGCGGCTGGGAATCAAGGTTTTCTCGGGTGAGTTCGTGACCGGAGGCTCGATTATTGTGCGCCAGCGCGGAACGCGGTATAAGCCCGGGAAGAACGTTGGCCTCGGAAAAGACGATACGCTGTTTGCGACTGTGCCGGGAACAGTCGAGTTTCGCGATCGCGGCCGCATGGGTAAGTTCGTCAACATCATCGCTGCGCAGAGTTAACCTGATCTGCACTTCATCGACGAAGTCACAATTTCCGTAAAGGCGGGCGATGGCGGTAACGGCTGCCTCGCATTTCGTCGCGAAAAGTACGTTCCGCGCGGCGGCCCCAGCGGCGGTGATGGCGGACGCGGCGGCGACGTTGTCTTAGTTGCAAGCGAGCACTACAACACACTGCTGCATTTCCGTTTTAACCCGGAACATACGGCCGAGCGCGGCCGGCACGGCGAAGGCAGCAATCGAACCGGACATGACGGAGCGAGCATCGAGCTGCCCGTTCCGGTAGGCACGACCGTTTACGACGCCGACAGCGGTGCAGAGCTGTTTGACTTTACTGCGCCTGGCCAGCGTTTTACGGTCGCGCAAGGCGGACGCGGAGGGCGCGGGAATGCTCGTTTTGCAACATCCACTCATCAGGCCCCAACCGAGCACGAGGAAGGGCGCCCCGGTGAGTCTTTCAAGCTGCGCCTGGAATTGAAGCTGCTTGCTGATGCCGGGCTGGTGGGATTCCCGAACGCCGGAAAATCCACGCTGATTTCGCGGCTTTCCGCCGCGCGGCCGAAGATCGCGGACTATCCTTTTACAACGCTTGAACCCAATCTTGGCGTCGTTGAGGCGGGCGATCGCACGTTCGTGCTGGCTGATATACCGGGGTTGATTGCGGGCGCACACGAAGGGCACGGCCTCGGGATGCAATTTCTGCGGCACGTGGAGCGCACGCGGTTGCTCGTGCACCTTGTAGATGTTTCGGATTTCAGCGGGCGCGATCCGGCGGAGGATTTCGACATCATCCTCGAAGAGCTTGGGCAGTTCAGTGCAGAGCTCCCGAAGAAGCCGATGATCGTTGTGGCAAGTAAGATCGATGCGTGCCAGGACCTGTCGCGTATCGAAGCAGTGCGCGCGAAAGCCGCCGAGCGTGGGTTGCCTTTCTAGCAAATCTCGAGCGTTACGGGCAGCGGCCTCGAAGAGCTACGATACGCGATGAGCTTCTGAGCTTTTCAGCCAGCCGAAACAGGATACAATTTCGGTCGGAAGCTAGACTCTGCCGGTGCAGGGCCCGGTCTTCAAAACCGGAGTGCGGCACTTTTGTTGTCACGGGTGGGTTCGACTCCCATTAGCTTCCGCCAAAGCCATAATCGTGCTCGTAGAACACAGTTCGCAGGGACGACTCACACACTCTCACATACACTGTGTGCATGAGAAATATTACCTGAGCGTCGATAAAAAGGTCTTGGCTGTCGCCCGCCGGCGCGCCGCGGAGCAGAATTCCAGCGTCAACGCCTTAGTGCGTCAGTACTTGACGAATCTCGCGACACAAGAGGACCGGGCCAACGTCGCCCGTACGCGATTGCGCGAATTGAGCGCTCGGCCACGGGGACGGGTTGGCAAAAAGAGCTGGACGCGCGACAATCTCTATGACCGCTGAGGTCTTTCTTGATACAAACGTTCTGGTTTATGCTGCTATCGGAACAGGTAAAGACGAGCATTGGGACGCGGCGATTCTTTCCACGGCTCAAGCTTTGGGATCTCACACGGTTTACTCCGAGGATCTCAATGGCGGGCAGGTGTATTCAGGCGTGCGAGTTGTGAACCCTTTCACAAGCCGTGCAGTTCGTTGATCACAAAGGCGTGCCACGGCATGCTCCTAACGCGAACGGCAGAACTCAAGCACTGAGTGACAGCAACCGGCAACCGGCAACCGGCAACGTCAGACCGCTACCGGTTGCCGCCCGAAGCGGATTTTGCGTCAACCAACTTTTGCGGTTTTATCGGCGACTTCTTGATTTTCTGTGATTCTCCGGGCCTGCTCGACTTTTCGAATGGCTCCAATTTCACTGGGCGGCCGGTTCGCGCCGATTGCAGCAGTGCCTCGATCACCCGAACGTCCGCGAGCCCTTCATACCCTGATGGTTCAGGCTCTGTGTCATTCAATACGCATCCAGAGAAGTATTCGATCTCGCCGCCAAACTGATCTACCTTATGAACCGTACTCTGCGATTCCTTTCCTTCTATCTTCAGCCACACCTTATATTCGCGATGATAGTCGAAAGCCGGTTGTAGCCATAACTCGCCCTTTGTGCCTACCACCTGGTACGCATCCGCGGTGGCCGCTCCGAAACTGCACGTGAAGGTGGCCATCCGTTCACCGGGGAATCGCAAAATACCGCTCATCATCTCGTGCACTTCCGTAAATCGTGGATCACCACTGTTTGCACCAGCGCCAATCGCCTCGACCGGTTCGTCCCGGAACAGATAGCGCGCGGCGTTAACCTGATAGACTCCCATATCCATTAAGGGTCCGCCGCCCAGGTTCTTTTTCAAGCGAATATTGCCTTCCGCTACTTGCTGGCTGAAAACGGAGTTGAAGATTCGGGGCTCCCCGATCTCACCGCTCTGTACGACTTCAATTGCCTTCAAATTCGCCGGCTCAAAATGCAATCGATACGCGATCATTAGCTTCACGCCGTTCTGTTCCGCGGCGCGAATCATCTCCTCGCATTCCGCTACTGTATCGGCCATTGGTTTCTCGCAGAGCACGTGGATGCCGGCGTGCGCCGCCCGCACGCTGTAGTCCTTGTGCATGTTGTTCGGCAGAGTGATGTAGACGGCATCTATCGCTCCGCTGCGCAGCAGCTCGTCATAGCCTTCGTAGCTCAGCGTTTGCTGAACCTCGTATTTTTGGCCCAACTCCTCGGCTTTTTTCGGGTCATCGGTGACCAACGCCGTCAGTTCCGAGTTCTTTACATGCTCGAAGGCGGGGAGGATGACTTCTTGTGCAATCCAACCAAGTCCAACGATTGCATAACGAACTTTCCCCGAATCCTCTTCATCGCATCCCATCAGCGGCATCTCGGCCTCCTACATCCGAGTGGATGCTCGCCGCGTTTAAGCTGTTTCGGCGCGAATCCCGGTTTTGAGGGTTGCCGAAAAACTACACCGGCGAACTGCGCTAGCAACCGAATAGGGCGTCGGTCATTCTAACTGCTAGGAGGCGCGCAATGCCGGAAAAAGAAACACTTGAACGAGCGAAAAGGGACAAAGCCGAGGGGAAGGCCCCGACAACTCAGGCCGGAGAATTCGTGCGCGAGGAGATGGAGCATATTCGAGAGGGTAAACACGGTGCACGATCTCCACAGCAGGCGATCGCCATTGGGCTCTCGAAAGCCCGGCGCGCCGGCGTCGACCTTCCCCCGCCGAAGAAGGGCAAGACTTCTGAAGCTACTCGCAAACGCGCAGAGCAGGACCTGAAGAAAGGCCAGAGCGGCAAAAAGACGGAGCCTTCGGCCAGGCGTTCGAAGGCGACGCTTGCGGTCTTGAAACGAGAGCCGCGATCAGCAGCTTCCAAATCGGCTCTGTCGAAACATGCAAAACAAGCCGCCGCCCGCCGGCGAACGAGGGGAAAAGTAACAAGCTCCGCGAAGGGTCGCAGCTGATCTAGTTCTTCCGTGGTGCGGGAAAGCGATATGGGAAACAGAGATAAACAGGCCGTCGATTGTATCAACAGCGCCTTGAACTCTATGGCCGGTGTGCCCTCGGATTACGACCTTCTCGTGCAGCGAATCGGAGGCGCTCATTTCGTTCTCATCGACGAAGCATCCCATGGGACACATGAGTTCTATAAACATCGCGCCGAGATCACGAAACGCCTTATCCAGGAAAAAGGCTTTCATGCCGTAGCTGCCGAAGCCGATTGGCCGGATGCTCACCGGGTGAACCGGTATGTTCGGGGCACGGGTGATGACGGGAGTTCCGGTGAAGCGCTCAGCGGGTTCGCTCGCTTCCCAGCCTGGATGTGGCGGAACGAGGTAGTAGCTGAGTTCGTCGCTTGGCTTCGGACGTTCAATCAAACGCCTGGTAAGGTCGATCAAGCCGGATTCTACGGGCTCGATCTCTATAGCCTGAGCCGGTCCCGGGCCGAAGTGGTGCGCTATCTGGAACGGGTCGATCCTTCCGCTGCTAGACGCGCGCGCGAGCGATATGCCTGTTTCGATCACTTCGGTGAAGACGAGCAGGCTTACGGCTATGCGGCGGGAATTGGCGTTTCGGATTCCTGCGAGCAGGAGGTGGTCCAGCGGCTCGTCGATCTGCAGCGGCGCACTTATGAATACATGCACCGCGATGGGCAGGTTGCCGAAGACGAGTTCTTCTCAGCCGAGCAAAACGCACGGCTCGTCAGGAACGCTGAGGAGTATTACCGGTCCATGTTCCGAGGCCGGGTAAGCACGTGGAACTTACGGGATCGCCACATGGCGGAAACGTTACACGCGCTTTCGGCGCATCTGGATCGCCGATTCGGCCAGAGCAAGATAGTTGTCTGGGCTCACAACTCACACCTGGGCGACGCACGCGCGACCCAGATGGGAAAACGTGGAGAATGGAACCTCGGGCAGTTAGTTCGCGAACGCTATCCAGGGGATTCATTTTCCCTGGGCTTTACAACTCATTCAGGTACGGTAACGGCAGCGCATGATTGGGGAGATGATCCTGAGACGATGCAAGTCCGGCCTGCGCTGCCGGACAGTTACGAGGCGCTGTTCCATCAGGCCAAGTGTCCTTCATTTCTGCTCGAATTTCCTGGCGATCACCAGGTCTCGACCGAGCTTCGCAAGCAGAGGCTCGAGCGAGCAATCGGGGTTGTCTATCGACCTGAGACCGAACGTGTGAGTCATTATTTTTATGCCAGCTTGCCGGATCAGTTCGATGCCGTTCTACACATCGACCGCACGCGAGCCTTGCAGCCGCTCGAACCGCACACTGAGCCGCACCCGGAGGAAGTTCCCGAAACATTCCCGTCGGCAGTCTAGGAGAGGGCTATGCCAGACGCGCCCAAGCTTTCCGCCAGATCCGTTCAAATTCCGCCCGCCGGAGTTGCCGCTGATCTCACGATTCCCATCAACCCCCAAGGGATGGTTATTTTTGCACATGGAAGCGGAAGCAGCCGCCTGAGCTCTCGGAACCGTTTCGTTGCAGGCGTGCTACAAGAGGCCAAACTTGCCACCCTCCTGCTCGATTTGCTCACGGCGGAAGAAGAGCAGATCGATGTACAAACGCGGCATTTGCGGTTCGATATTGATCTGCTTTCAAAACGGCTAGTCGAGGCAACCCACTGGGTAACCGGGAATTCCGAAGCCGGCGCTCCACCGATTGGCTACTTTGGCGCAAGCACTGGAGCCGCTGCGGCACTCATCGCGGCCGCTGAACTGACGGAGTCGACACACGCTGTTGTCTCTCGCGGCGGACGGCCGGACTTGGCTGGGCCGGCACTTCCCAAGGTGAAAGCGCCAACGCTGCTCATTGTCGGCGGCGATGACCGCCCTGTGATCGATCTGAATAAGAGAGCTTTGAACGAGCTCCAATGTGAAAAGCAGCTAGAGATCGTTCCTGGAGCGACCCATCTCTTTGAAGAACCAGGAACTCTTGAAAGAGTAGCTAAACTTGCTAGCAACTGGTTCCAGCGCTACTTTTCCACGCATCTCAATGCGAAGGGCAGCTGTCGCTAGCCGTCTCCTGCGTGTTTTAGAAATTCATCTTTCACTGATGGGAGGGTTGGCAGCTTCAGGTGTTCGAGTTCGGTGTTCACGCGCTTCGCGGTCGAGGAGTGCAGATCGCGCTTGTAATTTTCAACGATTTCGGCGGCACTCCCGTAATGATGAAATCGCTCCTTCTCACTTTGCGTCCGGTCCTGGACATCTTTCAGTTTCTTCCGGTCTGCCTGGCTGTAATGGTCCGGCGACGCGTGAAGAATGGGATCGAAAACGTGCTTGTCCAAGAAGTGCAGCAGTTCCTGTTTACTCGCCATAGTTTGTGCTCCTCAAATTGGATTCCGCGGTTTGTAAACGTAACCTTGCATTCGTATTAGTAACTTCTCAACGATGAATGCAATTTTCGCTGTTAAGCTTCGCGGTTGTAGTCGACATCGACTCCGCTGCGTGATCCTCGGTGCAGTAACTGCTGTACCCAGGTTTCCATGCCCTCGCCTGTCTTCGAAGATACAGCCATGATCTCCATGCCGGGTCGAACCGCGGCAATGTTTCGCTTTGCGGCCTCCCAATCAAACTCGACAGCTTGTGCCAGGTCAGCTTTCGTGATTATGGCGATATCGGCGGTGTTGAAGATTGTCGGATATTTGAGCGGCTTGTCTTCACCTTCGGTCACTGACATGAGAACCGTTCGAAGGTTTTCGCCCAGGTCGTAGCTCGAAGGACAAACCAGGTTACCGACGTTTTCGATAAACAACAGATCCAAGTCTGCGAGCGCCCAGCCATCGAGGGCTTTCGCAATCATCTCTGCATCGAGATGACAGATCGTACCGGTTGTGATCTGCCGTACTGGCGCCATGCTTCGCGCCAGGCGGACTGCATCGTTGTCGGTTGCGAGATCGCCGACGAGCGCTGCGACGCGCGCCTTCGGTCTCAATAGCGTGAGAGTCTTTTCCAGAAACGCTGTTTTGCCCGATCCTGGACTCGAAACGAGGCTGACGACGTAAAGGCCTGCCTCTCGAAAGCGCTCGCGGAGCTCGCGGGCCAACAGGTCGTTTCGCTTCAGGACTTTTTGCCGGACTTCAACCAGCCGTGGCTGCGTGCTCATTGGTTAATTCCAATGCGAAGACTTGTAGCTCTGATCCCTTGCGAATATCGGCACTGGGAGATCCGCAGACCTCGCAAGATAAGTTATTAATCGAGAGCGCCCGCCGCTCCTGCCGGCATACGGGGCAGTACACGACAACGGGAATCTCTTCGATCTCGAGCCTTGAACCGGCGAGTCGCGTACCTTCACACGCCAGATCGTACGAGAACAATAGCGCGTCTTTGACCACGCCGGACAAAGGCCCCAGCTTCAGATGGACAGCCGCGACGTGCGCGTCCTGACGGCGTGCGATCTCCTCTTCGACTCCTTCGATGATACTCAGCGCGATCGAGAGCTCGTGCATTTCGCGCCCGAAAGATTACATCCGCTCGATCTTTATGTATCTCTTCAGATCTGACCAGTTCATGATCACACCGGCGGCTACTAGCGCTGCAGCCGCCAAAGCGGCGATCTTATACATGTTCATGAGAATAGACCTCCTGTTTGGTCACTGTGAATTCCTCTACTAACTGCCGGATATTCTCGACAGCTCTATCGACTGCACCTTGGACTACTTCGCTCAACCCTATGTGTCCGGTTTCATCATGATCGACGACGAGAGGCTCACAGCCGATGAGCAAAACGCGATTGAATTTTGCGCCCATGCTCTTTGCGAGCGCGAGCACGCGAACGGGATCCAGACTGTGCGAATTAATAACGACAGCTTCCTCGCAGACATCCGGTATATCGGTGGGCTGAATTTCAATGGTGTACAGCGTGCCTGGTGCGCCACCCCGAGCGGTCGCGTCGACTAGAATCGTTAAGCCGTATTCGTGCAGGAGCGCGAACCCGAGATCAATGCTTCGGATACCGACATCCATGACTTTGACGTGTTCCGGAAACCCGAGCGCCGTCAATTTTTGAGTCACAGCTACACCGAAGGCGTCATCACCCTGGAAGATGTTGCCGATGCCGGCGATCAAAACGGATTCAGCCATGACTAGGCGTTCTTCGAGGCCGGGGATTCAAGGGGCTCCACTTCTTCAGTCGAAAAAAAGAATCGATGTCCGGCCTGGCGCATTTCGCCCAGATCGCGGCCGGGATCGTCTTCAAGCACCACAGCGAAATGTATGTTGCCTTCGAAATCCTGCTCCACCGCTTCGACAATCGCGGTTCTACCCTCGAGGAGCGTATCGAAAATGTCCGCGCGTTTTTTCGGCCGGAGCCGGACCCGATCGCCTTTTTTTAACTCAACGCCCGAAACAGCAGCGCTACCCAGCGGCGAACCTTCTACTGTGTCCCAGGCGCTCCAGGCGTCAGCTTGCCGCTGTTGAAGAGTCCGCATCGTGCCGTGCAGTTCGAGGAGGTCCTCGGGAGGACTCGTTTCCAAGCGCTCTAAGATTCGCCGGGCCCGCTCGTCTGATCGGCGCATCTGTTCTTTTTCTTCGTCGGTCAACGTGAGAATGCGCAATGTGAGAATTTCATCGATTTCGGTCCCGTCGAACAGGTCGCCTTTGCTTTCAGGCGCGATTTGCGGATAGTCGTAAAGAATAATGGGTGAGCCGAGCATCGTGTCGCGCGCGCCATTCTCGCCGACAAGCACCGGCCACACACCAGTGTTCTGACAGGCTGCAACTGAATCACGAAGGTCCTCCGGCGGGTCAGTCTGGGATGCGAACTCGCCCTCGCGAATCTGAAGAACTGCATGCGCAGAGGCGAACGAATGCAGGAGGGCATCGTCGCGAGTTTCTGCGACGCAGCGGGTCGTATTTCGGAACTGCACGGTCAAGCGAAACACATCTCGGCGCATCGGCACCCCGAAAATTTCGACTTGACCCTCAACGGGGCCGGGAAGCGAAACGGATTCAATATGTGCACTCTCGGCCAGTTCTGATAGCGAGAGCGGCGAGACGGCAACCGTTTGTTCGATTGCCTTATCGCGCGAGACCAGTTGCAAAAACCGCACCGAAACATCGAGTCGTGATTCCGGGCTGGCGAGCGCAACGCATTCCATCTGAAAATACGAGCGATCCGAACCCGTTTGCTGTGCGGCCCATGCCGGCGGATACAGCACGCCGAAATTCCAGCGCTGCCGGTTCTTCAACGCAGAGTGGCGGTACGGATAGAGAAGGTAGCCTTCATAGAGCACTGCGCGCGCAATCTTATCGACGATCGTGGAACTCATGACGCGGGGCGCTCCCGTTCTGCCATCGTCAACATGTTTTGGATCGCTTCGTCGAAAGTTGCCAATCCCTTGCTGATTTTGAAGCGATACAGGTCCTCGAAGACGTCCCGGCGCAGAGTGAGATGGGCCGCGTTTGGGTAGTGAAGGTCTATCGCACTTCTCCACAGGTCTACCGGCATGCGAAATCGCGCTTCGCTATTCCACGAGATTGGTCCCACCTGGAACGCGCCTTCTCCGGACTTATAAAAGACGGAACCGCTGAACAGAAAGGTAAGCGGGATCTCGCCGTCTGCGATCCCGTGGAAATACTTAGCTGTGCCGACGTTCAGATCGAACGTGCATGGGACCGTCAAGGGATACACGGTGCTGCCTGAGAATGCCGGAATAGTAACAGACGTGTTCGCCCAGGTGATCGGCCGGAGCGTATCTCCCCAGCGGGCTGGCTCGTCAAACAGCTCGCGAAGCTGAACTTGCTCGCGCGGAACTATAGCGCCGTCGTGACACTTCAATCTGGATCTGGCAACGCAACAAGACGGCCTCAATCGACTGCTCCGGAAAAGCATTCGTTACGCGCAAATCGAACGCCAGAGCCGGCGTGATTATGTCACGCACTGGACTTGCCGAGAGGATCTCAAACGAAAGTTTCGGCATACGAAGTTGCGGGCTGTGGGTACGACTCTGCTTTCAACCGATCGAAAAACTGCCTGATTTGGCCGAAGCCCTCTTCTCCGCCGGAGAATCCGCGCCAATATTTGCGCACAATGCCTGTCAGCTTGTAGCATTCGTCGATCGGGGCCAAAAAGTACTCTCGTGCGCCGTTGATTCGATTTACCAGCAGGGCTTCCACGTCCGGCATCAGATTCGCGAGCACCGGATTTTCGGCAATAATCTCATTCCAGGCGTCCGGGTCGAGTTCGGCTTCGGTCGGCCCCGCAGGACTGGGATACACCGCGAGCATCTGGTTCGCCACGCTGGATGAATAGATAAAGGCAAGACCGATGGGGATGGCGAGACTATTCCAGCCTTGATCGGACAGCACGAAATCGCTCAGATGCCGCGTGTCACGAGGCACACGCCGGTAGTTTGTCTGACCGTTGCTGTTGAACAGAATCGCGCATGCGTCGCACGTGCACGACAACTTGCGCGTATGGGGATCAAAAAGATGCTGATGCCGTTCCGCGATGGTCACCGAACATAGATCGCAGCGCTCCGCTTCCGGCGCCTTCCGCACGAACTTGCGAAGAGACGCCAATCCACGGGCGTTCGCGGCATCCGCAGGTTTCATCATACGCGCGATCCCGCAACGAGATCGGAAACGGGCACGAAATTCGCAGGAGGCGTCTCCTTCAATCCGTCGATGATGACGCTAGAGACTTCCGGGGCCGCCTGGAAAATCGCATTTTCAACGCTGGCCTTCACCGGTGTTCCCGACCAGGTCCGAGCGGAGTCGAACTCGAGCCGCACGGTGCCGCCTTCAATGCCGGTTAACAATAATTTCGCTCCGAGCGATGCAAACATGTCCTGCAGCTTGTGAACAGCGCGATTCACTCGGGTCTCCAAATCGTCCGGATGCAGATCATGCAGGAGCAGCATGCTGCTGGTCAGATCGTCGCTCGCGATTCGATCGATGACTGCGCTGGCTGAGGCGCCGGAATCAGCAATAATTTCCATTACACGATTCAGGCCTGCGGCGTGAAAATCCAAAACCGCCTGGACAAGATCAACAGCAACTGCACGCGCCTTCGGATCAGAAAGAGATTCCGCCTGGCGGACTAATTCCTCGATTCTATCGATCCACTCCTGCGAGCGAATCTCGTTGCTTGCCATTATGCCTTCCGCTCGCAGCTACGGAGGAGGCATGTGCGGCATGCGGGGGTCGATCGGATCGCGCGCTTTCGGACTGATGCTGGTTGAATCTCGAGCCGTACGCGTGCCTGTCTCGCGGCCGGGCTCCGGTCCCTTGTTCTTCAAGACCTCCTCGCCACGGCTCGTGCCTTTCGTATGAGAAGAGATCTTGGATTTTTCCGTGTGTGGCATAAAATCTCCTAGCCGTGCGCACCCATGATGGAAGAATGCTCGGTCTTTAGTACCTTTCCGTTGCCAAGGTACATATGTACACCGCAGGGCAAACATGGATCGAAGCTTCGGACCGCGCGCATGATATCGATACCTTTGAAATTCTCTGGTCCGTTTTCTTCGAAAATGGGCGTGTTCTGGATGGCGTCTTCGTACGGCCCAGGCGTTCCGTAAAAGTCGCGCGGGCTCGCGTTCCACGGTGTCGGCGGATAGGGATGATAATTGGCGATCTTCCGATCGCGAATGACGACGTGGTGCGAGAGCACGCCGCGGACGGCTTCATGGAATCCGCATCCGATCGCTTCCTCGGGAACCTTGAAGTCGGCCCACGTTTTGGTATCGCCTTTTCGCACGCATTCGAGCGCTCTCTCCAGGAAGTACACCGCGGCCGCAGCGGCGTATGCCTGGAAATACGTCCGGGCGCGGTCGCGCTCAATCGCGTTGCTCCACCTCGGGATCTTCCATTCGAACTGAGTCTCAGGCAGCAAAGCTGTCTTGGGAAGATTGATCTGGACACTATGGCCGGTTGCTTTGATATAGCCGATATCAACCAGCCCATTCAAAGCTGTGGACCACAGCCGCGGCAGCGGACCGCCGCCGGTGTCTAATGCCAGATGATCTCCGGTGCGCTTGTCGAGCCAGCGCGGCGACATCACCCACGTATAGTGTTCCCTGAAATCGCGCTTCTGCGGCCGCGGAGTGGTGGTCTGGTTCCACGGATGCCGCTTGTCGACCGGGTTGCCGAGGGGATCTGTCTTTACAAAAGTCTCGCCCGTTTCTGCCCAATCGTCGTAATACGAGCTGCCGAGCAGAATGCGCATGTTCAGATTGATATCGACGAGGTCGTTCGTTACCACCTGTCCATCGACGAGCACACTCGGCGTTACATACATCTTCCGGCCCCAATCGGACATGTGCTCGTATTTGTAATCGCAGGCGATCGGGTCGTTAAACGCCCCCCAGCAGCCCATCAGGATACGGCGCTGGCCAACCTTTTCATACCCGGGCAGCGCGTCATAGAAGAAGTCGAACAGGTCGTCGTGCATCGGCACGACCTTCTTCATGAATTCGACGTACTTCATGAGCCGAACGAGGTAATCGGTGAACAACTGGTGCGTCGGTACCGTGCCAGTTCCGCCGGGATACAGGGTGGACGGGTGAACATGCCGGCCTTCCATCAGGCAGAACATCTCGCGCGTCAGACGGCTCATCACCAGGGCTTCGCGATAGAACTCGCCCGTGAACGGATTGAGTGAGCGCATGATGTCGGCAATCGTGCGAAAGCCATGCTTCGAACTATTCGGCGACATCGTAGCTTCGGCTTTGGAGAACACGCCCGGATTGGTTTGCTTGACCATTGCCTCGCAAAAATCAACGCCAACGAGATTGTCCTGGTAGAGATTGTGATCGAACATGTACTCGGCCGCTTCGCCCAAGTTGATGATCCAATCCCCCAAGACCGGTGTAGCCATACCGCAAGCCATGTTCGCGGCGTAGACGGCGCAGGTCGCGTGATTATCGCCGCAAATGCCGCAGATTCGCGACGTGATGAAAGGAGCGTCACGCGGATCCTTGCCCTGCATGAAGATGCTGTACCCGCGAAAGATCGACGATGTGCTGTAGCACTCGGCGACCTCTTTGTTCTCAAAATCGATTTTTGTGAAGATCCCGAGACTTCCCACGATCCGGGTGATCGGATCCCAGTTCATCTCGACTAGATTTCTCTTCTTTTCTTCCTGGCCTGTTAAGGGTTCTGCTAAGGTTGCCATTTCAGTTACTCGTTCCTCAATACGATGTCGGCTGATAGCCAGTAGTTAAGGTGGTTCCGGTGTGCCGCCACTTCGGTTCCTTATTGGCTGTATTGTTGGTGATCGATCGCAGGGCGCGCATTGCCCGTCCATAGCTGACCGCGATGGTCGAAGATAGAGTTGCGCCCGGGGGTTGATCCATAAAAGGCATGAACTTATCGGGAAAGCCGGGCATAGTGCAGGCGATGCAGATCCCGCCTACGTTGGGGCAGCCGCCGATGCCGCGCATCCAGCCACGCTTGGTGACGTTGCAGTTGACAACTGGCCCCCAGCAGCCGATCTTCACCAGGCATTTCGGCGACCCATACTCGTGCGCAAAGTCGCCCTGCTCGTAATATCCCGCGCGGTCGCAACCTTCGTGAACGGTTTTGCCGAACAGCCATGTCGGCCGCAACTGCTCATCCAGCGGGATGATGGGCGAAAGGCCGGCAGCCTGATAGAGCAAATACAGCACAGTTTCCATCATGTTGTCCGGCTGCACCGGACAACCCGGCACGTTCACGACCGGCAGCCCGCCCGCGGAGCGGAACGACTTGCCGAGGTAATCGACCAAGCCCATCGCACCGGTGGGATTACCCGCCATCGCGTGAATTCCGCCGTAAGCGGCGCACGTTCCGGCGGCGATCACGCCCCACGCTTTCGGTGCAAGCCGGTCGATCCATTCGCATGTCGTGATGGGCTGGCCGGTGTTGTAGTCGGTTCCTTGAGCGGCCCAATATCCTTCGCTCTTGATGCGCTCGTTCGGGATTGAGCCTTCTACGACCAGGACGAACGGATCCAACTGGCCTTTTTCGGCTAGGTAGAAGTGTTTCATGAAGTCGTCGCCGACTTCCACCGCCAGTACCGGGTTGTGAAGATAAACCTTGGGCAGGCCGGGTATGGCGCCCATCAACACATCTTCGATACTTGGTTGTTCTGCAGCGGTGACGGAGATCGTGTCGCCGTCGCAACTCAGACCCGCTGTTAACCAGATGATGTGAACTTCTGAAACGCCGGAATTGCGCTGGGTTGATTGGGGGACCGACGTGGTCGCCATTGTTGTGCGCCTCCTACTCGAAGCTAGAAGTGCGATGCGCCGCAGAAAATTACGTTACTGCGCAGCAGCTAAAATCTATCACAGTTTCGGCGAAGCGGAGGAAATTTTTTGCAGCATAGCGTGAATCAGTCGTGAGAAAAGCCGGATGCTGCAGAGACGGCGACCGATGCGGCCTGGCCGAAGCTGATCCCGCCATCGTTCGGAGGCACGGTTCTGTTGGTCCAGATCTCAATGCCGCTCCCCTCGGCGCAATTGGCGATCTCCGATAGCAGCAGTTGGTTTTGGAAAACGCCTCCAGAGAACGCAACTAAGTCGATCGAGTTCGCTTCACAGAGTTGCTCAACCGCTTGCCAAGTACCGTGAGCCACCGCCGCGTGAAATCGGCGGGCGATTTCGCCCGGGTCCCGTCCATGCGCTCTGTCTCGTAATGATTGCAGAAAGCAGGGGACGGTGGTCCAACATAGCGTGCGTCAGCGGGAACGGATAAGGGGAGGACGAGCGGAGCTTTCAACGCGATCTGCTCCAGCCACATGGCGGCCTGACCTTCGAACGTGATATCTCGCGTGAAGCCCAAGAGCGCGGCAACCGTATCAAACAGCCGACCCATCGAAGAAGTCTGGAACGTGCGTATGTGTCTTTCCGCCAGGTGGACCGATGCCAGATAACGCCGGGGAAAGTGGAAGGGCGAATCGAGCAGGTTGGGAATCTCCTCTATTTGCGTTAGAAACCCTGCGGCGCATTGCACGGGAGAGCGGGCCGCGGCATCTCCTCCCGGCAGCAGCGCGTTCCGAAGGTGAAGTGCCCGCGTCCACCCGCTTTCCATGTTGCCGGTGAAGAACTCACCTCCCCAGATACTTCCATCGTCTCCGTATCCGGTTCCGTCAAAACTGACTCCGACCGCGCGCCGGTTCCAAGCTTGTCTTTCCGCGAACACCGAAGCGATATGAGCGCGATGATGCTGAACAGCGTGCCGGGCGCGTCCTGGAAGCTCGAGCGCATGCAGCGTCGAGGCGTACTCGGGATGGCTATCGTGCACGATCGTGAGTTCGGACATGTCCAGGTTGTACATCGTAGTCAAATCGCGGATGGTCTCCTCGAAGGCGGCCAGCGACTGGTATTGATCCAGATCTCCGATATGCTGACTGACGAATGCCTGCCCTCCGAGTACCAGCGTGATCGTGTTCTTGAGATCGGCGCCCAGGGCCAGCACCGGGTTGCTGCCGGGAAATGTGGCGACCGCTCCTGGCGCATAGCCGCGCGACCGGCGCAAAATCGTCGATCCGAATAGCCCAGCGCGAGCTACCGAATCGTCGACGCGGCGAGCGATAGGACGCTCGCCGATCAGATACGCATCTGCAATTCCCAATAAGTGCTCGCGGGCCTCTTCGTCCCGGTACGCTATCGGCTCGTTAGACCGGTTGGCGCTAGTCATGACCAGCACTTCGGGCGCACCCGCCGCAAACAGAAGATGATGCAGGGGCGCATACGGAAGCATGACTCCGAGTTCGTGATTTCCGGGAGCAACGCCGGTCAGCTCGAGCTTTCGAGCTGCAAGAACAATCGGCCGGGCTTGTGAACGCAGAAGTTCTTCGCTCGCCGGCGAGAGATCGGCGAGCCTCCGAGCCACATCGATATTCCTCGCCATAACGGCGAACGGCTTCTCTTTGCGGAATTTTCGCTCCCGGAGCGCGCTCACGGCTCTTTCGTTTCGCGGCGTCGCAGGCGAGATGATATCCCCCAATACCTTTCACGGCGACTAAGCCTCCCGCGCGCAGCATTTCGACTGCCGCGCTCGATGCTTGCCTGATCGCCTGCGATTTTCCGGTCCGAACACTCGAACGCATAGTGAGGACCGCACGCGGGACAAGCGATCGGCTGAGCGTGAAAACGCCGGTCGAGCGGATCGTGATACTGCCTGCGGCACAAGGCATCCATAGGCCAGTACCTCATGGTGGTGCCCGAGCGATCGTAGGGAAGGCTCTCGATGACGCTGAAGCGCGGCCCGCAATTCGTGCAATTGATGTACGGATAGAGGTGCCTCGGGTTGCCCGGATCGAACAACTCAGCCAGGCAGTCATCGCAAACCGGCAGATCGGGTGAGATACGGGTCGAGGGCGAACCCGAACGCTCGCTTTCGCGGATGGCGAATTGGGCGAACCCGGCCGGCGCGGTTTCGCGGATCTCGAGTGCGCTGATTTGAGCGGCCGCAGGAGCTTCAGTCTTGAGGGCAGTGATAAAAGTCTCAAGACAGGTTTGGCAACCTTCGACGTGAATCGACACGCCGTTTTCGTGATTCAAGACCCAGCCGCAGAGATTATGACTCCGCGCCAGCCGGTACACGAAAGGGCGAAATCCCACGCCCTGAACGACGCCACGCACCCGGATGGCGAACGCGGTCATTAGGCTGAATCGGTCTTCACGACACAGCCGCGGCCTTGCCACCCGATCTGAACAACCTTACCGTTCTCCACAAGCACAGGCACGGTTCGCTGGCCACCCGTCAAAGCTTGCATCCTCTTTAAAGCGTCAGGGTCGGTCTCGACATCAAATTCGACAAAATCGCGCCCCTTCCAATCGAGCCAATCCCGCAGCTCTTGCGTGAATGGACAGCTCGCCGTTCCAAAGACTTCAATGGTCGCCATAAGCGGTCGTCTCCAGCAGTTGCCGCATGGTGTGATACATGAAGGCCTGCACTTCCTGGATGCGCGGGATGTAATCGGAACGGACCACGAGCGGATAGTCGACAACGCCGCGGCGCACAATCTCGCCGCCGTCATATCCCAACAAAGCGGCCGTCAGCAGGCCACGCTTGCGTGCCTCCTCGAGCGCCAGAATCACGTTCTTCGAACCGCCACTCGTCGAGATGCCGATTGCGACATCCTCGGAGCGAGCTTGCGCGATCAACTGCCGTAAGAAGATGAGCTCAGTGCCGACATCATTGGCGATGGCGGTGATGTTTGCCGGCTCAAACGATAGCGACACAGCGGAAATGGGATGATAGCCGGCCGGCGGTGCGATGCAGTCGATGGCCCAATCATTTGCGTCGGTTGCGGATCCTCCGTTCCCGAAAAGAATTAGCTTGCCGCCGCGGCGTACTCGCTCGCCTATCGCAAGCGCCGCATTCGCAATCCGATCGGATTCTTCGCTTGCGACCTGCTCCCGAAGCGCCGCGTCGTCTCGCACCTTTCGTCTGATCGAGCCCGCCACATCTTCGAGTACGGCATCCGTGCCTTGCTTCTCTTGGCCCAGGAAAGGATACAGAAACCCTGCCTCGCCTACGTCCTGACCGAGCTCGCGGTGTTCGAAGAAGACATGCACGGTCTCCCAGAGCGTGTGATACAGAACCTCGATCAGTTCCTGATGAATGAACGGATTTTGCGTGGGGCTCTCCAGTGCGTAAGAGGCCTCAACTCCGGGCAGCGCAAACGTCATCGCGCCGCGTGCGGCCGCTTCTCTGAGCGCGTGCTCGACTTCGGCGTCTCCGTCCGGCGGGCCGAATCCCATCACGATATCTTCAGGCTGCAGGGTTGCGCGCACCCATGGGGTAAAAAGCGGCGACAGATCGACCCCAGGCAGAGCCCGCTTGCCGACGATCACGGGGTGCACGAATTCGACCGATACATGTTGGGCATCGGTCGCATACGGTCCTTTGCCGAAAGCGAGTAAGCGGCCTCCCTTTAGGAACCGTTCAGACATCTCGCGGCAGGCAACAGCAAGCGCCGCCGACTCGCGGGCGAAGAAATTTTCAAAAAGTTCGTTCCGTTCGGCGCAGCCTTCTTCGACGTGGCGGGCGAGTTCAGTTGCGATGGACGGCATGGTCAACAAATCCTTGGCAACGGATCGCCGACCAACATGTCGATTACGCGTGTTCCACCGTATGCGGTCCGGCCCAGTACCGTGCCGGCGGGCTGCTCTCGAATCTCGCCGATGATTACGGTTTCGCCGCCTCCGGGTGTCGCTCGCAGCGCGCTGAGTGCAGCTTCAGCGTGTTCAGGCGCCACGACCGCGAGGAATTGGCCTTCATTAGCGATGTGCAGCGGATCCAAACCCAGTAGCTCGCACGCGCCGCGAACGGTGTCGCGCACCGGAACGTCCTCTTCGAAGATTGTGACGCACAAATCGCAATCGCGAGCCAGCTCGTTCAAACAGGTGGCAACTCCACCGCGAGTCGGATCGCGCATCCATCGGACTCCGCGGGCCGCTGCCACTGCCAGCGCTTCGACTAGCGGAAGCACCGATCTCGTATCCGAGCAGATCTCGCCTTCGAGATCGAGTTCGCCTCGTGCAAGCAATATCGTGATCCCGTGATCCCCGACCGGGCCTGTGAGCAACACTTTGTCACCCGGACGAACGCTATCGGCTGTAAGCGTCAGGCTTGGAATGGGGCGTCCGATTCCCGCCGTTGTGACGTACATGCGGTCAGCCTTCCCATGCTCGACTACTTTGGTGTCGCCTCCAACGATGGCAACTCCGGCACCGTTCCGCAGCTTGTGCCATGGCGCGGACTTCGGCCTCAAGCACATCGGTCCCCAAGCCCGCTTCGAGAACGTAGGTGACTACCAGAACTTCCGCAGCAGCGCCTGCGACAGCAAGGTCGTTCACGGTTCCGTTCACGGCAAGCTCACCAATCGAACCCCCTGGGAAGCGAAGTGGCTTGACAACGAAACTGTCGGTCGTGATTGCCATGTTTAATCCGTTCACACGGACCTGCGCGGCATCTCCCAACGGCTCGGAGCGCTCGCCGAATAGCAGAGGCGCGAACAATCCTTCGACCAATCTGCGGCTTGCCTTGCCTCCCGCGCCATGCGCCATTTCGATTTGAGGATCGCGGAAGCGAATCTTCGAAAGCGCCGTGCTCATCTTCGGCTCAGGCTGGGACAGCGATGTTCGTCAACGAAGTCTTACGGTGCTCGTAATTGTAGTAAGCGGCACAAGAGCCTTCGGACGAGACCATGAGAGCGCCAATCGGATGCTCGGGCGTGCATTCTTTTCCGAACAGCTTGCAGTGAACGGGTTTCAGAGCGCCCTTCAGCACTTCACCGCATTGCGCAGCTTTTGGATCAGTGACGCGAACGCCGGGAACCGAAAAGCGCTGCTCGGAGTCCCAGGCGGCGTAATTGGCCCGAATCTTTAAAGCGGACTGCGAAATGAAGCCCATGCCGCGCCATTCGAAATAGGGCCGCAGCTCGAAAACTTCTGCCATCGCCTTCAATGCGGCACGATTTCCTTCCCACGGCACGACGCGCGCGTACTGGTTCTCCACCTTCGCCTCGCCTGCCTTGAGTTGGCGCAGAAGCATGACGATGGATTGCAAGATGTCAACGGGCTCGAACCCTGATACAACGATCGGCTTATGCTCGCGAGCCGCGACCCACTCATAGGGCCGGCACCCGATCACCGTCGAAACGTGCCCGGGTCCGATGAATGCGTCAATGCGCATGTCGGGCGAATCGAGAATGGCGCGAATGCCGGGAATAATCGTGACGTGATTACAGAAGACCGAAAAATTCTGCAGGCCGAGGCTCTTTGCGCGAATCAGAGTGAGCGCCGTGGAAGGTGCGGTGGTTTCGAAACCAATGGCGAAAAAGAGTACGTGTTTATCAGGATTTTTCTGCGCCAGCTTCAAAGCATCCGAAGGCGAGTACACAATCCGGACGTCTATTCCGCGTGCCTTGTGTTCCAGCGGACTGCCCTCCCGTGCCGGGAACGCGCATCATGTCGCCAAATGCCGTGAAGATGACGTTTGGATCTTTTGCCACCGACAAGCCGTCATCAATCCGCCCCATCGGTAGAACGCAGACAGGGCAGCCGGGACCATGAATGAGTTCGATATTCGGCGGCAAAAGATCTTTCAGGCCGAAGCGGTAGATGGCATGGGTATGGCCCCCGCACACTTCCATGAATCGGTAATGCCGGCCTGGATCTGCGAGGCGCCGGATCTCTTCAGCTGCCTTGTTGATCACGCCAGCTTCGCGGAACTCATCAACGTACTTCATAGGCTTTATCCGCCGGCATATGAGCTGATTCTGCGAGCCGTAGCCCTGCACTTCTTCCATCGCGGCTTGCGCCTCTCCCAATTTCGAGAGCGTCTGCAATTCCTCGAGTGCCTGTTCTTCGCTGATCTTGCTCATCGCGAATCCGACGTGGACAAGAACCCAGTCTCCGATGCCTGGAGGGTCATCTTGCAGCAGCCCCAGTATCGATATGCCGTCGCACTCCAGCTACTTCGACCAACGCACGATTGTCCTCAATAGATGGCGTCTCAATCAATCTAGCTGGTATCGCCAAGCACATGTATCGGAGACTCCGATGGAAGAAACCTCTCCCCTCAGAATTGTACGCCTGTAGCGCTGAGGTTCTTCGGCTTGGCCTGCCCGCGTTAAAATCGATCCCACGATTTCATCTCCTATCTACAGCAGCGCCATGTCCACTCCAGCGCCACATTCGCCCGTTCAAATTCGCCGCGCCACACCGGAAGACGCTGCCATCTGTGGAACGATTTGCTTCGACGCCTTCGCGAGTATCAGCACCAAACACGCTTTCGGCCTCGAACTTCCCTCGTCCGAAGCCGGAATCGGCCTTCTCGGGATGCTCTTTTCCCATCCTGGCTTTTACTGCGTCGTCGCGGAATCTGATGGGCGCTTGGTTGGCAGCAACTGCCTCGATGAGCGCTCCGCTATCGCCGGGATCGGCCCTATCACCGTCGCGCCCGACGTTCAGAACCGGAGCATTGGACGCATCCTCATGGAAGCCGTCATCGAACGCGCGCGCGAACGTGCTTTCCCCGGAGTTCGGCTGCTCCAGGCCGCCTATCACAACCGCTCGCTATCGCTTTATACAAAGCTCGGTTTCCAGGTCCGCGAACCCATGTCCGTGATGAATGGCGCTCCTCTCAAAAAGACCATCGAAGGCTGTACCGTACGCCCCGCTACAGAAGCCGACCTCGACTCCGCGGATCGCGTATGCGAGCGCGTGCACGGCCACACGCGCTCCGGCGAGCTGCGCGACGGAATCGCTCATGGTACAGCGTTTGTCGTCGAGCGGCATGGCCGAATTACAGGCTATGCTTCTGCCTTCGGTTACTTCGGGCACGCAGTCGCTGAGTCCAACTCTCGACCTCCAGGCCTTAATTGCCGACGCTGACGCTTTCCAAGGGCCCGGCATGATCGTCCCCTCCCGCAATACAGAGTTGTTTCGTTGGTGCCTCGACAACGGACTCCGAATCGTTCATCCGATGACGCTCATGACCACTGGGCCTCTATAACGAGCCTGCCGGAGCGTATTTGCCTTCCATCTTGTACTGATCGGCGTCAACGATCACGAGCACTTCCTTCAACTTCGCTCGCACAACGTACCGCTTCGGCGCGTCGCCGATGTACCCGAACGGATAGCACGTAATCAAAGTCAACATTGCCCCGCCATCATCCCGAAGCACACTGAGGTCATCGGGCTTTACGATCTGCACTCCTTCGACAACATACTCGTAACGGTACCCGCTCTCGATCCGCACGATCATCCCCGATCCTGACGTTTCGCAGCGCGCGAAATGCCGTATCCCGATGTCCCGCGATGACGCTGTTTCCTTCGCCGCCCGGCCACGCAGTGCCCGGCACATGCCCCGCTGCCAAGCTCAGGCTCTCATCGTTGTCCGTGTCCAGCCACCAGCACGGACGACCCAAGTCTCGGAATCTCGAGCCTTCCGATTACTCGCGGTACGGATCCCGCCGGCTCGCCTGCTCTCTGATGAAACACGCCGAATGTCTTGCCATTGCAGCGCGGCCTCGCTCGAAGCTCCGAACCATTCGGGGTGCCTTTGGAACGCCGTGAACTTCACCAGATCCCATCCCGACATCCCCAACAGCAGCACCCCGGCCGAGACCATCACTACTTCTAGCACCTGATGCTGAATGGAGATCTCATTCGCCGTTTCCAATACCGGGGTACCCGCGCGGCCTTCGCATGCGCCTCACTCGCAATCCTGCCCCCGCCAACAGCGCCAGCAGCCCCCAAACCGCCAGAGAAAACGTGTTGCTCGCTGTTTTCGGCAAACGCCCGTGACGCGCTCGCCTTCACTCGCGGTCTGTTCTTCGCTGCCATCGGCATTTCGCTCGACACTGCTGGCTTGGGCCCTTCGGTGCTGCGCGGCGCCGGCACTGCCGAATCGTTGCCGCTTTCATACTTCTCGGCCGTCAAACCTTCTCCGCGATGATCCGCCGTAACCCGTTTCGGCGACAACAGCCACAGCGTAACTACCTTCGTGTCATCCGCGGAAAGATTTACCGGTAATTTATCCGATTCCGGATCCGCCGCCAGTACAGATTC
This sequence comes from uncultured Acidobacteriaceae bacterium, assembly GCA_963803455.1. GTDB lineage: Bacteria > Acidobacteriota > Terriglobia > Bryobacterales > Bryobacteraceae > Bog-105. The sequence goes on from CAWDMK010000001.1 coordinate 1,322,782, forward strand.
ACCGCTTTCGCGGCTGATTTTCGCCGCCTCGAGTTTCGGATACACAAACTCCAGCTCGTCGCGCAACCCGGGCAAGCCCATCCCTTCAGCACCTGCTTCTTCTCATCTTAGACCGAAACAGGATGAGTCCGTTTTGCGCGCCTTCGCCCGAAAGGTTCGGGTTCGATACCGCGAGCACCAAATAGTGCTTGTCCTTGTCGGCATTCTCAATGCGAACGATCGTCCGGTCGCCGCATTGTGTCTTCGACAGAGAACGTGTAATTCCCGGTTTCAGCACGTCTCCCGGAATCTGCAATTCCTGATCGAGCGTCACGTTTTGAGTCGTATTCGGCGCGGCCCCGCTCGCGAACTGACCCCAGCCAGGCACACAACACCGTCGATCCAATAAAGAGTTTGCGCATAGTCTTCCTCTAGACGAGTACGGCAGGCTTTCGCTTCTTGGATTTGTTTTGCGAGGGTTCTGGTACTAGTCCCAGTAGCCCCATCGCCGTATAATGCGTACACCGATCTAAGGAACATCGCTCCATGCCTGACACTCCGCCACCCCCTCCCGATACGACTCCCTTCACCGATGTGAACGATCTCCCCGTCTTGAGCCTTGCCGTGGCCCAACAGATTCTCGACGCGGCTATGCAAGCCGGCGCTGCATCGGCCGCACAGCCATCCGCAGAGCTGAAATTCGTCACTCCTGAGCTCGAAACCAAGCCCGGCATCGAGCGCTGGGCCGTAAAAACAGGACAGGACGCAGAAATCGGCGGCGTCGCCAAAAACGTCATCAATGGCACGAGCCTCGGCATCGGCATCGCTCCCGCAACAGTCGAGCAGCTGGTCCGCATTCCGCGGCCGCCCGACATGGCGCCGCCCACCAGCGAATTCCCGGCTTACGAAACCAAACGCCGCGCCCCCGTCGAATTCACCGTGTGGCAGCTCGATGGCAATCTGATTTTTCTCAAGCTCGAAGCCGATGGCGACTATCACATGGTTCTGCAGGGCCCGAGCGGCGTCACGCTCATCATCGAAGTGCCCACGCCCACGCAAGCTTTTATTGGCTCGAGTCCCTGGCTGGCTAACATCAAAACCGCGCGCGACGAGGTCGACGCCAAATTCGTCAGCCATCTCAAACCGAGCGATTTCGTTCCGCTCGACGGCTATCTGGTCCCGCGCGAAGCCCTTCCGATCCCGCCAAAGTTCATGCCCAGAAATCTGCCGCAGTCCTTTACCACTCGGGAAGGACAAGAGACTGCCATGCCCGCCTTCATGACCGCCATCAAATCCACGCCCGCCAGAATCACCGGCGTCGGCTTCTTCGATAAAATCCACGGCCAAACCGGCGTATCTCAACTGAACGGCATCGAGCTCCATCCAGTCCTCAAAATCGAATGGCTCTAGCTGAGGACCTGCTGGTGCAGCGATCGCATAGCTTCTCTCTAGACCCTCTTGCACAACCCACCCTCCCGGGCGTACACTTGTTCTCGGTAACCGAGAACACGTTCTCATGAGCAAACCTTCCGATCTCGTCCAAGGCACTCTCGACCTTCTGCTCCTGAAAATTCTGGCGCTTGAGCCGCTCCACGGCTGGGCGATCAGCCAGCGCCTCAAGCAGGTTTCACGCGACGTGTTGCAAGTCAGCGACGGCTCGCTCTACCCGGCGCTGCACAAACTCGAGCAGGAGGGCTGGATCACCGCCGAATGGAAAACCAGCGAGCTCGGCCGCCGCGCCAAATTCTATTCGCTCACCCGGCTCGGCCGCAGACAATTGGATAGGGAAGCCGCGAACTGGGAACGGCTCTCCGGTGCAATCAGCGCTGTCATGCGCCTGACCGAGGTTTGAACATGCGGCTTGAGCATTGGTGGTACACAATCCCGCTTCGCCTCCGCTCTTTATTCCGCCGCGCGAAACGTCGAACGCGAGCTGGATGAAGAATTGCAGTTCCACCTCGAACAACGAATCCGCCAGGAAATCGCCAGCGGCAAAAACTCCTGATGAGGCCCGCTACGCCGCACTCCGCGCCATGCAAGGTCTCGAGCAACGCAAAGAGGAATGCCGCGACACGAGAAGAGTCAACCTCATCGAAAACCTCAAACAGGACGCCTCCTATGCATGGCGCAGCTTAATCAGCAATCCCGGGTTCACTGCCGTCGCCGTCCTCACGCTCGCGCTCGGCATCGGCGCCACCTCCGCTATTTTCAGTGTCATCAATGCTGCGCTTTTGCGCCCCTTGCCGTATCCTCATCCAAACCAGCTCATCCTGCTGTTTGAAAAAGACGTCCTCGAGGCCGGCGGCGGACCCAACATTGTCGCGTTCGCCAATTTCGCCGATTGGGAACATCAGAGCCACAGCTTCGTCAGCCATGGCGGCAGGACGGCAGGCTCCGTTCAATCTCGGCGGCTCGGGCACATTTCCTCCTGAGCGCGTTCCGGGAGCCATGTACTCCGGAGCATTTTTCAAAACACTTGGCGTCCAGCCCGCCATCGGCCGCGCGTTCACCATGCAGCGACGACCGCCCTGGAGCACCGCGTGTCGCCAGTCATCAGCTATGGCCTTTGGCAGCGCCGGTTCGGCGGAGCCACGGACATACTGCATCGCAAGATCCGGCTGGATGGGGTTAACTGCAACATCATCGGCGTTATGCCGCGCGGGTTCGGTTATCCCACTCGCGAAGTCGAAGTCTGGGCCCCGATTCAGCAAATTGAGAATGGCCCAGGCTTCTACAGGCGCGGGAACCACCAACTCTATGTCCTCGCACGCGTGCGCGACAGCATCAGCATCGCGCAGGCGACCGCAGAAGTGAGCGCCATCCAGCACCGCATTTGGATCGCGAATCCTGGAGGCCTGCTCGGCCGCGGCGCTGTGAGTTTGCCATTGCGCGAGATCACCACTCGCGAGAGTAAGACTTCCCTTTACGTGTTATTGGCAGCCGTCGGCTGCCTCCTCCTCATCGCCTGCGTCAACATCTCGAATCTTTTGCTGGCGCGCGGGTCACAGCGCTCGCGCGAATTTGCCGTTCGCAGCGCACTGGGCGCAAGCCGTTCCCGCCTGCTGCAACAATTGCTGACCGAAAGCGTTTTGCTTGCTGCCATCGGCGCGATCGCCGGCTTATTGCTCGCATACGGCCTGACACAAGCGCTCGGCGCACATGCCTCCACCTTGATCCAGGCGGACGACATCGATACCAGCGCCCCGATTCGAATCGATGGCTGGGTGCTCAGCTTTACTCTTTGCGTCTCTCTATTTGCCGGGATCGCGGCCAGTCTGCTGCCCGCGCGCCGCTCCGCCCAGACAGATACCGCCGGAGCTTTGAAAGAAGGCGGCCGGACCGCGACCGCGCGGAAGAAACCAGCATCGCCTTCGCACGGGACTCGTGAGCGCCGAAGTTGCGCTCTCGATCGTTCTGTTGATCGCCGCAGGCTTGATGATTCGCAGCTTCTTCGCGCTCCAGAACGTGCGGCCCGGGAGTGCGGATTCAGAATGTTCTCACCGCCGGCATCTCCTTGCCCGATGCGCGCTATCAAAACCGTGAACAGATCTCCCACTTCGCGCAATCCCTCTTGCAGCGCCTGCAAGCCTTGCCCGGCGTCCGATCCGCAGGCTTAGTCACTTGCCTTCCCGTCGGCGGTTACTGCGGCGACAATGAATTCATGGATTGAAGGCCGTCCGCTTCCTCCCGGTCAATTCAATATCGCCTTGAACCGTGGTGCTTCCCCCGATTACTTCAGAACCGCCGGCATTCCGCTTCTGAAAGGGCGGACCTTCACAGATCGAGATGGCCGCGGTTTCGACGATAAACACCCCACGAAAGCGCCGTGGTGATCAGCGAATCTATGGCCCACAAGTTTTGGCCGAAAGGCAACGCCTAGGACAGCAAATTTATTTCGATGATCCTCCGGGCGCGCCTCGATATCGCGTGGTCGGTATCGTCGGTGATGTACTTAATCAGGCTTGCCGATCATCTGCGCCCCACTGCTGTATACCCCGCTTGCTCGAAGGCGTAGCCACCGATTTCTACGCTGTGCTTTATACGGCCGGAAATCCCGCTGCGGTCGCTCCCGGCTATCCGCAGCACAATTCAACAACTTGATCCCGATATCCCGGCTTTCGACATCCGCACGATGGCTGAAATTCTCGGCGAATCCACGCAACAACAAGGCCTTCGAGGCGGTCCTGTTCGGCTGCTTCGCAATCCTAGCTCTGGTTTTATCCGTCGTAGGACTCTACGGCGTGCTTTCTTATCTCATTGCGCAGCGCACGCCCGAGATCGGAATCAGAATCGCTCTAGGCGCTGATCGCGCTGCCGTCTCCCGGCTCGTCCTGATTCAGGGTCTGCGCCCTACCTTGATCGGTTTGGTCGCCGGTTTGATTGCCGCAGCCGCGCTGACCCGCGTCATGCAGAGCCTGCTGTTTGGAATCGGCCCCAGCGACCTCCTCACGTTCATTTCAGTTTCTTTTCTGTTGCTCATCGTCGCGCTGCTAGCGTGTCTCATACCCGCGCACCGCGCTGCCAGCAGTGGATCCCGCAGTCGCTTTGCGTTCTGAGTAGGTGGGGAAGCCTGTAGAATATACTTGCATTTTGCAAGTGAAACTTGCTAAGGTCGCGGATGTGCCCGGTCGCAGTAAGTCAAAGCACCGGTCCGGCTGCCCAGTGAGTATCTGCCTCGAGATATTCGGGGATCGCTGGTCGCTGTTGATTGTCCGCGATCTGATGGTTCGCGGGTTCCGGACCTTTAAGGATTTTCAGGGCTCGGGAGAAGGGATTGCTACGAACATCCTGGCGGACCGTTTGCAAAAGCTCCGGGCGGCCGGGATCATCAGCTTGGAAGCCGGGAAGGCGGATGGACGAAGAGTCAACTATCGGTTAACGGAGAAGGGCATTGACTTGGCGCCTATACTCTTGGAGTTGCTAATTTGGGGGGCGCGGCATGAAGAGACGGGGGCGCCTTGCGCTGCTGATAGAGAACATGCAAAAGAATCGCGAGACAAGTTCTCGCTGAAGTCCGCCGGCGATGGCGAGAACGCGACTCTACTCCAGTGTTACCGGCATTCGGCATGAACTAATCGTAATCAAAAAACTCAGGAAGGAGTAAGGAATGAGTAAAGTACGCGTATTGGTTGGCACACGGAAAGGTGCGTTCGTCCTAACGGCGGACGGGAAACGGAAGAAGTGGGACGTCAGCGGTCCCGCATTTTGGAGGGTGGGAGATTTACCACGTGAAGGGATCGCCGGCTGACCCGAACCGTTTGTATGCGTCGCAAACGAGCGGCTGGTTTGGGCAGTTGATTCAGCGCTCGAGCGACGGCGGCAAGACGTGGGAGCCGGTGGGCAATAAGTTCGAGTATGACGGCGTTCCCGGAACGCACCAGTGGTACGACGGCACGGCGCATCCCTGGGAGTTTAAGCGGGTCTGGCATCTCGAGCCATCGCTGACCGATCCGGATACCGTTTACGCGGGAGTGGAAGACGCCGCGCTTTTTCGCTCGACTGACGGCGGGCAGACGTGGCAGGAACTCTCAGGACTGCGAGGCCACGGCTCGGGGCCCCACTGGCAGCCCGGCGCGGGCGGCATGTGCCTGCACACAATTCTTCTCGATCCCAGCAATCCCCAACGAATGTTCATTGCCATCTCGGCCGCGGGCGCTTTCCGCACTGACGATGGCGGCACGACATGGCAGCCGATCAACCAGGGACTGAGATCGAATCACATCCCCGACCCGAACGCTGAAGTGGGCCACTGCGTTCACCGCATCGCACAGCATCGCTCGCGCCCTGGTGTGCTGTTCATGCAGAAGCACTGGGACGTCATGCGGAGCGACAATGCCGGCGATCTGTGGCGGGAGGTCAGCGGTAATCTGCCGACCGACTTCGGGTTTCCGATCGACGTGCATGCGCACGAGCCGGAGACGATCTACGTGGTCCCGATCAAGAGCGATTCGGAGCACTATCCGCCGGATGGAAAGCTGCGCGTCTATCGCAGCCGGACCGGCGGAAACGAGTGGGAAGCGCTGACGAACGGCCTGCCGCAAAGCGATTGTTATGTGAACGTGCTGCGGGACGCGATGGCGGTCGATTCGCTCGATTCGTGCGGCGTGTACTTCGGCACAACGGGAGGACAGGTGTATGGATCGGCCGACGCCGGGGATAGTTGGGCTCCCATTGTCCGGGATCTTCCTGCTGTCCTGTCAGTTGAAGTCCAGACACTGCAGGCGTGAGGCTAGTATGATCCGAATCGTGCTTCCCGCACATCTGCGGACGCTCGCCCGCGTCGATGGCGAGGTGATGCTCGAAGTTGATGGGGAGGCGACGCAGCGCTCCGTGCTGAATGCGCTCGAGAGCCGCTACCCGATGCTGCGCGGAACTATCCGCGATCAGGTGACGCAGCAGCGCCGGCCGTTCGTGCGATTTTTCGCTTGCGAAGAGGATCTTTCTCACGAACAGCCGGACACGCCGCTGCCTGCTGCGGTAGCAAACGCGAGTGAGCCTCTTTTGGTAGTAGCGGCGATCGCCGGGGGCTAGTTGTCGACGAGATGAGGAGTAACTGATCGCAGATCCTGCAAACAGGTTGGGATCGTGGGATAAGAAATGGAGCAGGAAGACGGGGCAGGTTAAGCAGCCGACGGCCAAAACGTGTTCCGCCAGCGCTCGAAACTCATCAACCCGTGGTATTCCTGCCGTAAACTCGCGATGTCGGCGTGGTATCCGGTATCCTCAAACCACTGATACATGACGGCGATTTCGTGCCCCGCCGCGTTTTCAAAGTCTGCCCAAGATATCTGGGAGTAGCTGCTTTGGAGTGTCTGTGCGATCTGATCAATGAATGATTCATCTCCGGCAAGATCGGTTGCAGTTCCTTGCCATTTCCCGGGATGCTCGAAAGCCATCGCCGCGAACGCCCCAATATCGTCGACCGCAACTTGCTGTAGGATCGTTTCGGGACTGAGTGGCAGCATCAATTTGCCCTGATCGATCATGTTTTTCATCTGCAGCCAGTTTTCCATAAAGTACACTGGCCGCAAGATCGTATATGGCATTCCGGTTCCCCGAAGATGTTCCTCGATTTTCCATTTGCTTTCGAAATGGGGGATGCCGGTGTTCTGGTCCGCACTGCCCACCGAACTGTAGACGAAGTGTCTGATTTCAGAGCTGTGGGCCGCGTCGATCAGCGCTATACCGTGCCGCACCTCAGCTTCCGCGCCATCCGGAAAAGGAGTCTGCACGGAGAACACACCGTACACGTCTTCCAAGGCGCGCAGAAGAGACGATTTGTCTTCGTAGTCACCACGTGCGACTTCTACTCCGGTCTCGTCGATCAACGCTCGGGCTTCCGGCCGATCAGGATCGCGCGTGAGAGCGCGAAGAGGGAAACCTTTTGTTCGTAAATGCCGGATCACCGCTCCGCCTTGTTTCCCTGTCGCTCCTGTCACTAAGATCAATCGGTTTTCGTTGGAACGTTTGGCCATCTCTATAGAATGCCCTATCAGGCGACGACTCTCTAGCGCAGCTCAACGTGAGATCCTCAGCATCGATATTGTTCCGTTCGGGTGCCTGCGATCCGAAAATGTTTGGCTTTGTTTTCAAGTGCAACGATGTGCGCTGACCTGCGTGCGGGGGCATCCGTTTGGGATCAGAAAGAATCGGTTAACCCGTCGCTTGGTTCCGGGTCCGTTTCAAGGTTGAGGATTTCCAGAACCTTGGTTCCGCTCCGTTCTAGCTGGTGGCGGTTTTGAAGGCTTGGCCGACGTGGAGCACGGCCGATACGGCGCGATGATAATTCATTCTCATAGGGCCGAGGACCGCGACGTTCGCTTCGAGCCCGTTCGGCAGCGCAAAGCGCACACCGATGAGCGAGAGTTCGCTCATGCTGGGATGGACGTCGGACAGGCCGACCTGAATCGCCAGTTCGCCGTCGCGCTGCTCGATGAAGCGTTCGAGAAGCTGCAGAATGCGTTTCTTTTCTTCGAGGGCGCGAAACAGATCGCGCATGCGCTCGCGCGTGAGGTGCAGATCGAGGCCGATCAAATTCTCCGCACCTTCAAAGTGGACCTCAGGCATCAGGCCCAGATCGAGCAGGCCCTGCGAATAGATCAATCGGACGCGCTTAAGAATCGTATCGTAGGCAGCGCTTTCGAGATCCAGACGCCGCTTCAGCTCCCGGTGAATGTTTTGCATCATCCAGCCGCTGAAGTTGTAGTTGATGTAGTTGCGGATGGAGGTCAGCTCGTCCTGTGAGATGTTGTCGTCAATACTAATGACTTTGTTCCGAACCATCCGGTCCCGCGTGACGACGACCATGAGAATGCGGCGATCCGGAAGGCAGAGCAACTCAACTTGATCAAGAGTCTGATTCTCGGTCGGGATGGCGGCTGCGATCCCGAAATTCCGTGTGATTTCGGTCAGCAGCCTCGAAGAGCGCTCGATGCGGCCTTCTACCGTTGTGGCTTTTTGAATATCGGCGTGCAAGCGGTCGAGCTCAGCTTGAACGATGCGGTCGCCGAGAAGCGTTTTCGCGTAGCTCTCATAAGCGCGCTCGGTGGGAATGCGGCCAGCCGAAGTATGCGGTTGTGAAAGATAATCGGCTTCGAGGAGGTCCGCCATGGTGTTGCGGATCGTGGCCGGGCTCATCGGGTACCGTCGCGCAATAGCGCGCGATGCGACCGGTTCGCCTGTTTCGATGTAGCTCTGAACGATGGCATGCAAAACGTCGAGATGACGCTTGCTGAGCGTTCCGGGATGGTTCATGTTGTTCTCAAAGTCCGCAGAACCGAGACTCCGGCGTGCGCTGAATGTCTATTGGCTTACGCTTCCGTCTCGATTATAAAGGTGCAGGATTGCACCGGTATTGTCAATACCACCGATTGAGGAGCAGGAACGATGGATCGAGCTTAGACGTATCCGAGCTGAGCGGCCGCAGCAGTTCTCGCACGCCGCGGCATGACAGACTCCGAACGCTTCAAGCGAAGAATTGACAAAAGCTCGTTTGAGATGTCTTCCGGTGGGCGGTTTGCGAGGATTCGATGATAATTGTGATTCCGGTAATAAGTGATTAGCGGGCTCGCATTCTTTTCGTAGACCTGGAGCCGCTCGCGAATGGAATCGGCGTTATCGTCCGCACGATGAACAAGAGTTGAGCCGTCCCGGTCGCACAGCATCGGACTGTCGAGCGCGTGACCGTTTGAGCTCGAGCTCATGCTGAAAATCCGGCCGCATTCAGCGCATTGCAGGCGACGAGTCAGTCGTGTCATTACGTCTTCGTTTGAAATTTCGAAATGAAAGATGACGGGGGATGGTGTTCGCAGATGCGCCAGCACTCGTTCCAGAAAGCGCGCCTGGGATACCGTACGTGGATATCCGTCCAAAATAAAGCCAGGTTCGCAATCTGCCTCACCCAATCGAGACGAAACTACCTGGTTCATCAGATCGTCGCCAACCAGCTGACCGGAAGCGAGGGTCGCTTCGACAGCTTTCCCGAGAGCCGAGCCAGATTTGCATTCGCGGCGCAGCATCTCGCCCGTCGAAATTGCGGGAATGCCCAGGACCGGAGATACTTGCGCAGCTTGAGTGCCCTTTCCCGAGCCGGGTGGCCCGAGAAAGATGATGGCCGGAGCGTGGAATTGGCTGGGTGACTTCTTCATGGCCGGTTTCTAGTGTCCACTATCAGGATCTAGGATTCAACACTGCTGGTCCGACTCGGACTACTTGTCCGTTCAGTATCAGTACTAATTGGGGCACTCGGGCCTAGAGAGTTGATAGTACTCGTTCTCAGGGTGGGACATAGCCGCTGGCGCACATGCGCGAACAGCGCGTTCCCACAAACGAACGCTGGGACCGGGTTCGAGGCATGGCAGGGCCGACTATAAGGCCAGTCTCCAAGCCTCGTTTCGGCAGTAGAATTGCCCGCCCAGCATGCATGGATGTGAGGACCTCGATCTTGCACGCCTCCCGCGCATTAACCCGAAGCCCGCGGCTACGCGCTCACGGCGGTACTGATGCTGGCGCTTGGGTTGGCGGCGGTGGGCGTGACTTTTGCCGTGGTGCGCACGGTCGTACTACGACCCCTTCCATTTCGCGATCCGAATCGCATGGTCGTGTTAGCGAACGAGGTTCCCGGATTTGGATCTGCTCCAGGTGTGTGTACGATTGCCGAGTTTGAGGTGTGGCAGAGATCGGGGCTGTTTGAGGCGGCGGGGGCGTCGATACCGCCGATTACACGCTTGCAGGGCACGGCCGTCCGGAGCGGATTTACGGTGCGAGGGTCACGCCTGATTTCTTTCGGGTGTTCGGAGTTACTCCCGAACTGGACCGAACTCTCGCGGACGAGGATGCGGCTGCGGGTCACGACGACGTCATTGTGTTGAGTCATCAGCTTTGGACACGCAGTTTTCAGAGTGATCACAGGATTATCGGGAAAACGATTCTGCTGAGCGGCAGTCCGATGACGGTGATTGGCGTTATGCCTCCGCGCTTCGAGTTTCCACGGCTCGCGGATGTGAGAATGCTCATGAGCTGGGCACCTGAACAGACTGAATTCTGGGTCCCGCTCACGGTCACGCAGAAAATGATCGAGTCGGGAAACTTCAATTACTACGTCGTAGGAAGGCTTCGGGCGGGTGTGCCTCCCCGACGGGCAGCGGCACAGTTCCGGACCGAGGCCGTTGAGCTCTTTCGTCAAGCGGAGGTCAGGGAGCCCGCTTATCGAGAGGCGATTGAGCAAATGCTTCCGAACTTTCGAGTGCAGGTGACGCCGCTTCGCGAAAGCATGGGGCAGGAAATCCGGGGCGTGCTTTGGATGTTGCTCGCGGCGGTAGCGCTCCTGTTGACGTTGGTGTTGTTCAATCTCGGAAATCTGCTGTTGACACGGAATGCGCAGCGCTTAAACGAGTACACGATTCGGCAGGCGCTCGGCGCCAGCCGCTGGCAGTTGTTCCGCGCGAGCCTCACCGAGCAGATCATCGTGGTATCGAGTGCGTCCGCCCTAAGCTGGCTCTTGATCTCGTGGGGCACTCACACGGTCCAGTCAATTGCGGCGAATCGCCTGCCGCGTTTGTATCAACTTGGTTTCGACTGGCAGACCCTCGCCGTCCTCTTAGGCCTCGCCCTGCTGACGGCGATCGTCTTTGGAGCGATGCCGCTACTGCTTCTGCACGGCTCTACGATGGGCAGGTTTTTGCATGCGGAGGGCCGGACGGCGACGGGGGACAGGCGTGCGAGCCGGCTAAAATCCGTTCTGATGGTTGCGGAAATTGCGGTTTCCGTGGTGCTGCTTGTGGGAGCGGGGCTGCTGCTTCAGAGCCTTGTGAACGTGATGCGCGTTAACCCAGGATTTGACCCGCACAATGTGCTCACCGCCACGGTTTCGTTCAATGCGCACAAACACGACACGCCTGAAAGGGAACTGCAGCACACGCGAGAGCTGCTTGAGCGCTTGCGTGCGGTGCCGGGTGTGGAATCTGCCAGTGTGGTGAACCGGCTGCCGCTGACAGGCGAGACGGAGCTCCACAGCATTCAAGCAGTAGGCAAGCCGGTCAATAAATCGCCAGACGCAGGTTCGGCAGAGTATCGCGTTGTGGATGCCGATTATTTCCGCACGATGCGCATCCCGCTGGTACGCGGGCGGTTCCTGCGGCCTGACGATCCCCCGAAGTTCGCCATGATCAACCACAGAATGGCGCAGCTCTTGTGGCCTGGTGAGGATCCGATCGGGAAACGCTTTGCGGAGGGCGATAATCCGCCGTACACAATCATCGGTGTCGCGGGAGATGTTCACGGAGGCGCGCTCGAGAGTCAGCCGAGAATGCAGTTCTACCGCCTGATCACAGCCAACCCGGACTGGGCCGAAACGTTTGTCATGCGCTGCGCTGTGGATCCGTTGAGCCTGATTCCAGAGGTGCAAAAGACGGTTTGGAGTCTGGATGCGAGCGAGCCCGTGACCCATGCCCAAACCATGGACCGATTGCTAAGCTCGGCCACTCTCGAGAGGCGATTCGAGACGGTGGTCGTCGGGGGCTTCGCTGTGCTTGCGCTTTTTCTGTCTGTAATTGGACTCTTCGGGGTGCTATCGCTTGCCGTAGCAAGACGAATTCGTGAACTCGGAATTCGCATGGCGCTGGGCGCGACGCAATCTCGAATCCTGAAGCTGGAGCTATCGCGAGCGTTTGCGATTGCCGCGGCAGGATTATGTATTGGCCTCGCGTTGACGCTGGTTGTGGCGCGGAGCATGAGTGCGCTCGTCTATGGGGTGAGTGTGTGGAATCTGAGGATCTACGCGATCTCAGTCGCCGTATTAGCCATTTCAGCGTTTATGGCGGCATGGTTTCCGGCGCGACGCGCGACGCGAATTGATCCGGCGACTGCATTACGACACGAGTAAAAGCGCTGCAACAAAGAATTTGGTTACAAGAGCGTGAATCGCTCTCAGGATGCAATTGCGCAAGCGTTAGACTAGCGTATTTGAGGTCAGAATGTCGAATCGCTTCTTCAAAATCGTTTCATTCTGGGTCGCGTTTGTGCTGTTCAGTTGCATCATCTCGCGCTCCATTCAGGCGCAGCAGGTGCTGGGAGCCATCACCGGCATCGTGAAGGACTCCTCAGGCGCCTCGGTGCCCGATGCGATGGTTAAGGCGCGCAACATCTCGACGAATCTCGAGGTGACGGCACATACGCAATCGAACGGCTCTTATTCGATTCCGAATCTGCCGATCGGCACCTATGAATTGACGTTCACCAAATCCGGATTTGAGACCGAAACGCACACTCAAGTACTGGTCCAGGGCGACCGGACCACGACCGTACAAGGCAGCTTGCGAGTCGGAGCGACCACTACGACGGTCGAGGTTACGGCCACCCCGCTGATGAACCAGGTTGATACGACGAACGGCTACGTTGTCGATCAATTGACGATTCAGCAGACTCCGCTCGGAACGGGCAGCTTTACGCAACTCGCGATTCTTAGTCCCGGCGTAAACGCAGATTTCCTTGGCGGCGCGGGCAGCAATGCAGGACTTGGAAACCAGGCGATCTTTGCCAACGGCCAGCGCGATACCAGCAACAGCTTTTCGGTGAACGGCGTCAGCACAAACAATTTGTTCAACGGCAACTCGACAAGCCAGGTGGGAGAGAACCGATTTGTCCTTAACACAGGGCGAGAATTTCGGGGCAGGCGGCGAGATCCAAACCAGCACGTCGGTTTATGGCGCGATCGGGCAGGCGCTGCCGACACCAGCGCCGGAATCGATTCAGGAAATCAGCGTGAACACTGCCATGTACGACGCCTCGCAAGGCTCTAATAGCGGCGCGCATATCGGCGTGATCACGAAATCGGGCGGCAATCAGATTCACGGCCAAATCTACGAGAAGTTCCAAAACAGCGCGATGAACGCCTCGCCGTTTTTCTATAACGCCGGAGGCCTACCGCTGCCGTTTCTGAACCGGAACATGTTCGGCGCGACGCTGGGCGGTCCCATAAAGAAGGACAAACTGTTCTACTTCGTCGCCTATCAAGGTGTGCGCATCGCGGATGCTCAGGATGCGACCAGACAGGTTACCGTTCCCCAGACGCTGACTGACGACCGGAGCCCGGCGGCTCTGGCTGCAGTCGCAAATACGCAAGTAGCGGAGCGCGGCTCCGGGACACCCATTACGCCTGGCCAGATCAATCCTGTCGCTCTAGGCATCATGCAAGCGAAACTGCCGAACGGTTCGTATTTGATCCCGAGCCCGACTGTCACCGATCCTGCACGAGCGTTAAGTCTCGGATATAACGCATTCCTGCAAGGTCCTAACGCGCAATCCATTGTGGATCAGGGGAACGCAAACATCGATTACGTTCTCAGCGACAAAGATCGCCTCGCAGTCAAGTACTACATCCAGAACAATCCGACGACCAATCCGTTCGGCGCCACCGGCGACTCGCTTGGCTTTGCGCAGCAGCTTCAGGCGGGAAGTCAGGTCGGATCCATTGATAATACTGTGGTCCTTACGCCTGCGCTTACCTGGCAGCAACGCGTGGGATTTACGCGACTGAAGGCGTATGCTACGACCGGCCAGGATTTTTCGCCCAGTCAGTTCGGGATGAATCTGCTGGGCTCGAACATCTTTCCGAAAATTGAAATCAATACGTCCGATGTGGCTCTTGGAAACGGGTTTGAGTTTGGACCCGCTACGAGTTTCGCCAATGCCGGGATGTTTCAGAACCAGTGGGAATACGCCACAACGTTGGGATGGGTGAAGGGACGGCACACGCTATCGTTCGGCGTGCAATGGGACCACACTCAGCTGAATGTCATTAATCGCAATAATCAGACAGACACCATCGGCTTCGGGGATTTCACCGCCTTTCTAACCGGAGTGGTGCGCCCTTCACAGTCTGTGTCGTTTGCCGGATCGAGTAACCGGTATTACCGATCGGACACGGTCGGCGCGTTTGTGAATGACAATTACAAGCTCAGGAGTAATCTGACGCTTACGTTTGGCCTGCGATGGGACTTCGACGGCCCGCTTAGCGAAAAATACGGCAAGCTCACCACATTTAACGCCAACCAGTATCACTACGATTTCGCGACGGACACAATCACGAGCTCGGGTCTTGAGGTAGCAGGGAACAATCCGACCTTCGCTACGCCGGGCGCCAGCAGTTCACTGATGACAGCCAAACAATGGGGGTTCGCGCCGCGAATCGGTGCGGCTTGGACACCCTTTTCAAAACTCACGTTGCGCACCGGCTTCGGCATGTACTACGACCGGGGCGAATTCTTCAGTTATCTTTCGCCGAGCGCTGGAAGCGGCTTCAACGGGCCCTTCGGCGTGACACTTGCGCCTCCCTTCGTGACGCCAATCTTCGCCAGCCCCGGTGCGCCCTTCCAGACCCCATTTGGGACGATTCCGCCCGTACCGCCGCCTGGCAATCCGGCCGCGTTTCTCGCGTTGCTGCCGAACATCGGCGATTTAGAGAGCGGCAATTATCCCCCCGGGAACTTCTTCGGCCCATTCGCGTTTGGTGGCTACGACCCGAGTAATAAGCTGCCATATTCAGAAAATTGGAGCTTCGACCTGCAGTATCAGCCGCTAAATAACTGGCTTGTTGACATCGGCTATGTTGGCAATCACGGCGTGCATGGAGTGTTGCCGATTCCCTTCAATCAGCCGCTCATCGCTACGCCGCAGAGTCCGGTAAACGGTCAGATCTATTCATACGGGTATCCCATCAACGCTTACGAGCCGCTGAATACGTTTACAGGAGGGAACACCGATATCCGTGTTCCTTACATCGGATACAGTCCGAATTCGGTGCTTTACAAGGCCGAGGGCATTTCCTGGTATCACGCGCTCCAGGTGCAGTTGCGCAAGCGCATGTCGTTCGGCTTGCAATTCACTGCGAGCTATACCTACTCTCATGCACTCGACGAGCAAAGCGGATTAGGCCTGTTCTTTACCGGCAACGATCCGTTGAACCCGAAGTCGGGATACGCTTCGGCCGACTTTGACCGTACGCATGTGTTTCTCGTGAACTACACGTACCAGTTACCAAGCCCCGTGAAGAGTGGCGGCTTCGGGGCGGTAGTCAACGGTTGGAGCATCGGAGGGCAAACCATAGCTGAGAGCGGGCAACCCTACAGCGTCTATGATTATTCAGGCTCTGTTGCGAGTCTTTACTATTCTTCAAACGATGGAATCACGAATCCAATCGTCGGGTTGAAGCCGGGCGTGACGGTGCAACAGGCGCAGTTGCAGGGAACCACGGGAGTGAATGCCGGATTGCCGGTCTTGAACGTGAACGATTTTTCGCCGGTGTTTGTGCCGCCCGGGCAGAACGGCGTTCCCCTTGCGACGCAAGCGGCGTTTGCGACACTTTTGAGTCTGTCTTCAGCAACGGTGGCCGCAACACATTCCGTGGACCGTTCCAGGTGCGCTTCGATGCCACGCTCGGGAAAGAGTTCCGGGTGAGTGAGCGCGTGCGGCTGCGCTTCAATTACGACGTGTTTAATTTATTCAATCATCCCAGCTTCGACGCGCCGAACGACAACGTTTCGTTCTTCCCCGGATATTTTCCGCCGCCCGTGTTTCCGCCGTCGGGAAGCCTCGGCATCATTCAGCACACCATCGGAAGCCCGCGCTTCATGCAGTTGAATCTGCATCTGACATTCTGAGAGGGTGTCCGGTTTCGCACAGCGCCGTACCATTGGCGTCCCCATGTTCGACGAAGGCGTAATTCGCGAACTCTTAAAATCAGACATTTAGCCAACTTCCGGACCTGGCGGGAAGCGTGCGTCTACACCGTTGGCGGTCGATCTCAAAATGATACAAACGCTTTCTCAAGATATTCGTTTTGCCTTGCGCCAATACCGAAAGCGGCCCGGTTTTACTTTGCTGGCCGTCGTGATTTTGGGTGTGGGTTTAGGCGCCAATACGGCCATCTTCAGCGTGGTAAATGCTTTCCTGATTCGGCCGCTGCCATTCAAAGACCCGGGTCGCCTTACCGCGCTGTTTGAGCGAAACGTGGTCGGCACCGAAGCCTATAACGAGGTCTCGGCAGGAAATTTCCTGGATTGGCAACGGCTTTCTGCCAGCTTTGAGGAGATGTCAGCGTCCACTACGGGGCCTGTTAATCTTTCGAGTGCAAGCAGTGCGTTTGAACCACAGCGCGTGGAGGAGTGTGCGTGCTCAGGAAACCTGTCATTAACGCTGGGAGTTTTTCCTTTTCTTGGCCGCGCGTTTCGGCCCGGTGAAGACCGTTATGGCGCTCCACATGTTGTCATCATCAGTTACGGCCTGTGGCAGCAGAGGTTTGGAGGGGCGAGAAATGCCATTGGAAAGCAGATACGCATCGACGCCGAGAATTACGAAATCATAGGCATCATGCCGCGCAGCTTCGCGTTCCCTGATCGAACCGTCGATCTATGGATTCCGCTTCTCACGTATGTGCCGCCGGAACGGCAGAGGAGGCACGACAATCACTTTCTCAATGTAGTAGGGCGCTTGCGTCCCGGTGTTTCAGTCGGACAGGCTCGTGCCGAAATCGACGGCATTGAAGCTCGATATTATCGCGCCCATCCCGACGATGTGACCGGAAAAGGCGGAAACGTTGTTCCCCTTCATGACTCTCTCGTGCGTGACGTGCGCACCTCGCTGCTCTTGTTGCTTGGAGCAGTGGGATGTGTGCTGCTGATCGCGTGCGTGAATGTGGCGAATCTACTGCTGACGCGCGCCGCCGGCCGAAGTCGCGAAATCTCTATTCGTGCCGCCATCGGCGCTAGCCGCAAGCGCATCATTTCGCAGTTGCTTACCGAAAGCCTTCTTCTGGCTCTTTTCGGCGGAGTCATTGGGCATCTTGCTCGCAGTCTCGATTGCCCAAATCCTGGTTGCACATGCGCCAGGCGCGGATGCGATTCTCCCGGCTGGAGATATTCCGTTAGATCCGGGAGTGTTCCTTTTCGTGTTTGGCGTCTCTCTCGCAACTGGCATTGCGGCTGGCCTTTTTCCTGCCATTCACTCCTCGCGCACCGACCCGACGAGTGGGTTGAAAGAGAGCAGCCGTTCTTCGACGCCGAACCGGTCTCATGGGCGTTTCGCAATGCTTTGGTAACAGCCGAGGTCGCACTGTCTCTTGTGCTTCTGGTAGCGGCTGGCCTTCTCATGCGCAGCTTCTCTCACCTGTATCAAGTGCAACCAGGTGTTCGCATAAATCATACGCTCACCATGGCTGTGTCTCTGCCGGATGCAAGCTATAAGATTCCCGCGCAGAGAGCGGCGTTTCTGAGGCAATTGGCGGAGCATATCCAGACAGTGCCCGGCGTTCTTTCCTCCGGACTTGTAACGTGCGCTCCCGTCGCGGGTCACTGCGATGACAGGGTGTTCTCTATCGAAGGACATCCGCTACCGGCCGGACAACTGATCGACGCTCTCGATCGCGCTGCCGATCCGGGCTACTTCAAGGCCGCGGGTATTCCGCTTCTTAGCGGCCGCACATTCACGAAGCAGGATGGCATCGGTTTCGATGAGAAGCACCCGAAAATAGGCAGCGCAGTGATCAGTGAATCCATGGCCAAGCAATATTTCCCGCATGAGGATCCTATCGGCAAGCGGATCTTTTTCGAAACCGACGTGAATAAGAACAAGTTCAGTGGCAATCCGGTCCCTCGGTATGAGGTGATCGGTGTAGTGGGTGATGTGCTCTCCTCTATCGACGGCAAGATCACGCCGACGGTTTACGTTCCGTTATTCGATGGAGCGTGGGACCAGATTTACGTGCTCCTGCACACAGCCGTCGAGCCGCATTCGATCATCGCGGCGGCGCGGAATGAAATCAACAGGCTGAATCCGGATCTGGCAATCTTCAAGATTCAAACGATGGAGGAAATTATCGGCCACTCCGCTTCCGACCGCCAGTTCAGCCTGCTGCTCTTTGGCTCCTTTGCCGGGCTTGCAGTGCTGCTGGCCGCGGTAGGGTTATATGGCGTGCTCTCGTATGCTGTATCGCAGCGTAAAGGGGAGATCGGAATTCGTATGGCACTGGGCGCAAGCCAGTCTGATGTGAGCGGCCTTGTTCTTATGGAGGGCATGAAGCCAGCGCTCGCAGGCATTGGCGTTGGGATGGTGGGCGCACTGTTTGCGTCTCGAATTCTGCAGGGTATGCTTTTTGGTACTACGCCGCTCGATCCGCTTACATTTGTGACAGTTCCGCCAGTGTTGCTCGCGGTGGCTGCTTTGGCTTGCTATTTGCCCGCGGCTCGGGCGAGTCGCATCGATCCGACAGTCGCCTTGCGTACGGAATAAATTCACATTGCTTCGCATCGCGCTTGTTTAAATCCTACTTTCTGGCTTCGGGCGCAGCGCGCAGCAACTCGTCGATGGACGGTTGACGGCTCGGATCAGGTTTTCAGATTACCGCCACTCACTATCACGCCTACAATCATGCGACAGTTATAACGATCCGTTTTCCGTTCTGATTCGCAGCCCGTCACAGTTACCTGCGGGTATGTTTCCGGCTGTTATACTGAGCGGGTTTGATCGTTCAGGGAGTGAAATGCGCAGAAAAGTAACCGTAATCGGCGCTGGCAATGTGGGTGCCAACACAGCACAGAAAATAGCCGCGAAGGAGCTTGCGGACGTAGTGCTCGTAGACGTAGTCGAGGGCGTCCCTCAAGGTAAGGGGCTGGATATGCTCGAATCGGCTCCGGTTGAAGGCTATGATGTGCGAATCGTCGGGACGAACGGCTACGAAGAGAGCGCTGGATCGGACATCGTAGTGATCACCGCTGGGCTTCCCGCGGAAGCCGGGCATGAGCCGCGATGATCTTCTCCTCAAGAACTATGAAGTGGTTAAGAGTGCGACAGAGCAGGCCGCCAAACAGTCGCCTAACGCCATTCTGATACTGGTAACGAACCCGCTGGACGCGATGTGCTGGACCGCGCTGAAGGTGTCGGGATTCGCCCGCGAGCGAGTCATCGGCATGGCGGGTGTACTCGACACGGCGCGGTTCAGCACCTTCATTGCCGAAGAGTTGAACGTATCATTTGAAAACGTCACCGCTATGGTGCTGGGAGGCCATGGCGATACGATGGTTCCGCTGGTTCGTTTTACAAACGTAAGTGGTATTCCCCTCGAAGAGCTAACGGACCGGGATACAATCGAGCGCCTCGTGCAGCGTACTCGCGATGGTGGCGCGGAGATCGTTAAATATCTGAAAACCGGAAGCGCTTACTATGCCCCTGCGGCTTCGACCGTGGAAATGGTCGAGTCGATTCTGAAGGACAAGAAAAAAGTTCTCCCGTGCGCTGCGTACTTGCAGGGCGAATATGGCATCTCCGATCTGTTCGTGGGCGTCCCGGTCAAGTTGGGGAAAGGGGGAATCGAGAAGATTTATGAGATTAAGCTCGAGAGCGGCGAACGAGCAGCCTTACAGAAGAGCGCGGATGCGGTTAAAGAACTCATTGAAGTGATCAAAGAAAAAATCCGATAAGTGCAGGGGAGGAACCGTTGAGCAGCTTGAACTCCGCTGGCCTGAATTTCATGGCAGGATCAAGGCTTACGAATCGGCCAAAGAAACCGAGCGGCTCTCGCGTGCGCATCGATCCGCGGTACGCATGTTTCGGTATACGGCCGGCTCGCTCAGTCATCCACCGCTGGGGTGTGTACGCGACCGAGTTCATTCCCGCGGGTCGAAAGGTCATCGAATACACGGGTGAGCGGATTAACCGGCGCGAAACCAAGCGCCGAGCGGAAACAAGCGACCTCATTTATCTATTCACGCTCGATCCATATTGGACAATTGATGGCTCGGTTGGGGGCTCGGGCGCTGAGTATATCAATCACTCCTGCGAGCCCAACCTGGCAGCGAGGATTATGAAAGGGCACATCCTCTATATGAGCCTGCGGGATATCAAACCGGGCGAAGAGCTGACTGTCGACTACCGGTTCGACAAAAAAGTTGAAAAAGTACCCTGCCACTGTAGATCTGCGAAGTGTCGCGGAACCATCAATCTTCGATAGGTGGGTCGCTTCGGACGTTCGATCACTTCACTTGTAATAGGTTGACCACCCGGCTGACGCCGTTCACTTGCATAGCCGCCTGTTCGGCCTCCTGCTTCTGCGCTTCGGATGATACTGTCCCTCGAAGCGTGACAATTTGGCCGCTGGGATCTACCTCTACACTTGCGGCAGTGGCCAATCCGGCATGGGTGGCCAGCGTGGCTTTCACTTTCGCGATCATAGCCGCGCGGTTCAACTTCACTGAAGCGTTCTCGCCGGCATCACGTAATTTGTGACCCGCGTCGTCCAGTTTCCGCTTTGCCTCCGCCGTACCCTCGACATCTGCCGGTCCACCTCTCAACGCTTCATTAACACTGCCATCTAGCTTCTTGGCTTCTCGTTTTGCGCGCTGCCCCAGAGTTTTGAGTTCCTGGCGTGCTCTTGCGGTTTCCTGGCGCGTCTTCTCCTTCGCTTCAGCGGCCCTCTCTCGCGCCTTCTGCTGGCTGCCAGTGCATGCGATACAAATCACCACAACCGCGGCACAGCAGACAGAAGCAATCTTCTTCATTGCATCTCCGTTCCTTTCACGCGCAAAACCTCACCGGCATTCCCCTTTCAAGTCGCGAGAGTAATCCGAGTGTACCCCCACTCAAGTGAAGGGAGTCCCTGCCGATAAGGAGCCTTGGGCAGAATATGGAACTGAATCTAGTCAGAAACAGAAAGATCGTCTCGATCTGCGAAACTCAACCGTTAACGGTTAAGGGACTGCATCACCTTCTCGAAGCAACCGAAGATCTGAAGTTCGGGTCTTCACATGCTTCCCCCGCCGAGTGGATGCTCAGTCCGGCTGCAGATCAGACGCACATACTGGTAATTGATAAAGGACTGGGTGCGAAGACGGTTTTGGACGCCCTGGGCCAGCTACCGGCGGATCTTTCTACCGCACGGTCGACTGTACCCGCCGTCGTGGTTTGGGGCATGTCCATCACCGAAGCAGAGGCTCTACGGTTTTTGCAGACGGGTGCAAAAGGGATTCTTCGGAAGTCTGCCGATGGCGCCACAGTCTTGGCCTGTTTACGGGCGGTGGGGCAAGGCCGCAGCTGGATGCAGGATTCTGTGTTCCGCGAGGCCATCGCCCCAGACGCTCAGATCAGGACCGACCTGACACCGCGAGAACATCAGGTCATGGAGCTTGTGGAACAAGGCTTCAAGAACCGGGAAATCGCTCAAGAGCTTGGTATCCGGCCCGGGACGGTGAAAATCCACCTCAAGCACATCTTTGAGAAAACTGGTGTACGCGGTAGGCATGGCTTGGCTTTAAACGGCCTGCGTCAGAAGGGCGTCATCTCCCTCCTGGCCTCCTGAACCCCTAATGCGCCTTGACAGAAGGCGAATAAAAGGAGAAAATAGTTCCTGAGAGCACACTCTCGTGGAACAGCTCATCCCGCTCACTGGCATCGCGCGACTTGCAGCTGAAGGCCGCGCTCTCGCCGAGAAACGCCGCGTCGAATACCGCAGCCTTCCCACTCGCAAATGGCTGAACCGGTGCAATTCCGAGCGCGTTCCCTTTCACTGGTCGATTAACCCTTATCGCGGCTGCGAATACGGCTGCAAGTATTGTTACGCCCGCTTCACGCATGAGTTCCTGGAACGCCGCGCGCGGGATGCCTTCGAGACTGAAATTTACGCCAAGGACTGGGACCCTTGCTCGTTCGATGCAGAGCTCAAACGTGTCAAGCCGGGACAGATCATCGGTATAGGCACTGCCACCGATCCGTACCAGCCGGCTGAACGAATGCTCTGCCGTACGCAACGGGCGCTCGAAGCTCTGGCCCGCATCCGCGGGGTTTCTATCTTCATCACGACAAAATCGGATCTGGTAACTCGAGACATCCCGATCTTCCAGGAACTCGCTCGACGGAGCCAGATTGGCGTCACGCTCACGGTCACGACTATGGACGTTTCGCTGGCGCGCTTGATCGAGCCACACGCGCCCCGTCCCGATCTGCGTATACAGGCAGTCGCGAAGCTTGCGCGCTCGGGGGTGCCGGTTGATGTGATTGCGAATCCAGTTCTTCCGCTGCTTACCGATTCAGAAGAGAATCTGGAATCGGTTGCGAAAGCCGCTAAGGACGCCGGCGCGGGCCAATTTGGAGCCAATGTGCTGTTTTTAAAGCCTGCTGCCCAACGGGTCTTTTTCGCCTTCCTTTCCGAGCGCTTCCCCGAACACTTGCTTCGATACCGGACTAGCTATGGCGCGGGTGCGTACCTCAAGGGCAAATACCCGGAGCGCATCCGCGAGCTGGTGCAACGGATTCGCGAGCGCACGGGTATCTCGGCGCGGAACTTGGAACAGATTCAGCCGCCCGAAGTTTCGGAATCGCAAATGTTTCTTTTCTAGGGCGGCGGAGTCACAGAGCCACTCTGGTATTCTTACGTTTCATCAACTCCCGAAGCAATGAATATCTCGCTCGCCAGTAAGGCGGCGGTTGTCACCGGCGCTGGCCGCGGCATTGGCCTCGCGATTGCCGAGAAACTGGGGCAGGCGGGGGCATCAGTGCTGCTGGTCGACATCGACGAAAGTGCGTTGCGCGAAGCCCGAGCCGCCGTCCAGAACACCGGCGCAGAGGCGGCCAGCATCGCCGGCGATCTGACCGATCCCGACTTCCCGAAAAGAGTCATCGATCAACTGCTGCAACAGTTTGGATCCATCGACATCCTCGTGAATAATGCGGGGTATACCTGGGACAGCGTTATTCAAAAGACCTCGGACGAACAATTCGAGGCCATGCTCGACATACACGTCGTTACGCCGTTTCGAATGCTTCGTGCGGCCTCTCACTGGATTCGCGAGACCGCGAAAAAAGAGAGCGAAGCCGCTGTTCGCACCATGCGCAAGGTCGTGAACATCACATCGATTTCCGGTCTAGACGGTAATCCTGGACAGGTGGGCTACGCGTCCGGCAAAGCGGCCGTTGTGGGATTGACGAAGACGCTTGCGAAGGAGTGGGGTAGGTACAACGTAACGGTAAACGCAGTCGGCTTCGGACTCATAGACACGCGGCTAATCAAGCCGATGGAGGACGCGGCCACCAACATTTCCATCGGTGAAAAGCAAGTGCACGTCGGCATGCAGGCGCAAGTTCGGCAGCAGGTTACAAAACAGATTCCGCTCGGACGCCTGGGTACTCCCGAGGATGCTGCGAACGCGGTGTTCTTTTTCTGCTCGCCGCTTTCCGACTATGTCACTGGTGAAGTGCTGGTGTGCGGAGGCGGGATTCGGTTCTAAGTCGCGCTCGGAACTTTCCGCCTAGTGAAGATCTGCATACCCGCCGGCACCAGCGACAAGGCGATGATGACGAGCACCACCTTCTCGAAGTTTTGCCGGACAACAGGAATCCCACCTAGCAAATATCCGACAGTAATCATCGACGCGACCCAGCCTATGGCCCCCACAATGTTGAACGTCAGGAAGCGCGTGTAGCGCATCTTCCCCACGCCGGCGATAAAGGCAGCAAACGTCCGGATGATGGGCACGAACTTGGCATAGATAATCGTCTTGCCGCCATGCCGCTCATAAAACGCGTGTGTTCTGTCAAGATATTCCCGGCGGAAAACCCGTGAGTGACTTCTGCTAAAGAGCCGGTACCCCAGGGTGCTTCCCAACAGGAATCCAATACCGTCGCCCAAGATCGACGCGAATGCAAGCATGCCGATCATCGTGCCGATCTCGAGCTTACCAGCACCCGCAACCACGCCCACGGTGAATAGGAGCGAGTCTCCGGGCAAAAAGAATCCAACCAGTAAACCGCTTTCTGCGAAAACAACCGCGAACAGGACCAAATATCCAACCCAGCCCGTCATCACCGTCGACAACAGGTGAATCAGCTTGTCCGGATCGGTGAGGCTGCGAATGAAGTCGATGAAGGGGCCTAGCAATAAGGTTCCTTACGACTGATATGAGGCAGCCATCTTGCTGATCGTATTTTGATTCAACTTGATCTTGCCGCGTCGGGTCAGATCCGCCACCACGCTATTCCGGAATAGAGGCTGCTGCAGAGATTGCTTCTGCGACATCAGGCTCTGAACAATGCTGTCTTTGTTCTTCTCAAACTGGCTCATGTCGGCAGGAATTTTTTCGGCGACCTTACATACAAATTGTCCTGACTGCGCGGCGACTGGGCCCACAACGTCGCCGACATTGGACTTGAACGCGGCCGATAACAAGCTGGCGGCTCCGATTCCCTCCGCAGCTCCGTCGATGGTGAACGGCGCAGCGGTTTTCACCGTGAGGCCGTAATCTTTGGCAATCGCTTCCAAGCTTTCTCCCTTACGCGCGCGGTCCGCGGCGGTTTTCGCAGCGTCGTGCGCGAGACGCAGAGACTCGGCCGTCGTGTAGTGCTGCACAACATCTTTCTCGACCTCGGCGTACTCGGCGTTATGGGCTGGAAGTACGTTGGTGACGACTGCAAACGCAGCTTTGCCCTGAGTATCCAGATTGACGATGTCCGTAATGCCGCCTTTCGGAACCGAGAAGACTGCGTTCATCACTTCCGGTTGTGTGCTCACTTCAGGCATGGTGTCCGTATTTGCAAAGTTGTTCAACTTGAAAAATTTCAAGTGGTACTTCTTCGCAATCGCGTCAGCCTGCGAAGGATTTCGCACGATCTCCGCGCGAGCGCTTGTAATTGCGGATTTGAGGTCTGCAGCAGCAAGCTCTTTCTGCGCATCGGCGAGCAGTTGCGGTTTGACCTCGTCGAAAGTTTGCACATGGGCTTGCTGCTTGTCTTCGACTTGAATAATGTGGTATCCGTACTCAGTCTCAACCAGGCCGCTCAGCTGACCGGGCTTCAGTGAGAATGCAGTTTTTTCGAAGTTCGGCACCGTCTGGCCTCGGACGATCCAACCTAATTCGCCGCCCTTCGCTCCCGAGCCGGGATCTTCGGAGTTCTTTTTGGCCAATTCGGCGAAGTCCGCGCCGTGCTGTAGCTGTTTCAGGATGTCTTCCGCTTTCGCCTTAAGCTTGGCGGCGTCCTCTTTCGATTTACCCTGCGTCTTGATGAGGATGTGCCGCACCTTTACCCGCTCAGGAAGACGATAGCTGTCGATATCCTCCTGATACTGCTTCCGCAATTCGTTTTCAGAAACCTTCGCGGACTGTACGAAGTCGGCCGTCGTGCCGACAATTAAATCAAAGTCGCGCTTTTCGGGCGTTCTAAACAATGCCCGATTTTTTTCAAAATAGGCCTTGATCGCCGCCGGATCTTTGTTGACCTTCGAAGCAAAATCCTTCTGGTCGAAATCCAAATAACGTAAGCCAACTTTTAAATTCTTCCGCTGGTATTCGGCTCTCGCGTCTTGATCGGAGACCACCAGCGATCCAAGCTCGAGCGTCTCGAGCCGAATTCCGAGCATCGCTTCCCGCCGCTGCTTCTCGTAGTCGGCAACGGTCATACCTTGTTCGTTAAGGACCGCCTGGTAGATATTCATATCGAACTTGCCGCCGAGCTCGCTCGAAAATTCTGCCTGGATTGCGTCCCCGAGTTCCTGGTCGGACACCCTAAGACCAAGTTCACGGGCCTTGTAGGCCATCGCCTTTGCTTCAACGAGTTGGTTGACAATCGACGGGAGATACATCGCGAGTATCCCTTTGGGGAGGTTCGTCTGATTGCGGGTGATGCGTTGAATCGCGCGCTGGATGTCTTGGGCAGTAATCTTGTCATCGCCTACCGCAGCTACGACATTATCGCCAGACGCGCTCGGTCCCCCCATGCCGCCGGGGATTAAATACACCAGCATTGAAAGCGAAACCAGGCCCAGCAAGGCACCTAGCAGGATACGAACAGTCCTCTCACGGCTGCGAAACAGATTGAACATAGCTAGAAGCGGGGATTCCCCGGCTTTGAAGTTCCTTTTACCGGTTATCGGCAGAACGGCGACGCCGCTATCAGCCTTTGCTTGCCAGTATAGCGAAAACAGGCATCGGTCAGGCCCGCAAGACGAGTTAGCATTATGGACGGGCATGCCAAACGAGAATCAGACGTTGTTAGATCAAAAGCGGCAGATGGAAAAGAAGGTGCACGAGGCACTTATGGAGTTTGAAAGGAACACCGGGCTAGCAGTCACGAGCATACAGATTCATCGCCTCGACGAAGGAAGAGTGCTCCCCATTACTAGTGACGCCCTGACCACAAAGGTCGAGTTGATCAGCTGATCCCTGGCGCGGAACGCCGCGGATCTGTCATCTCATTGCCGAGTTTCGATCGGAAGCATGATCCCCGACGCCAGCTTGCCCGAGCGGAAAATTTTCTGTACCGCCGGTACGTAATCCGAATCGTTTGCCTCGAAAATACTGGGCACGAATTTCTGAGGGTTGCGATCGATCAGAGGAAACCACGTGCTCTGAACCTGCACCATGATCTTGTGCCCTTTTTGAAACGCATGGTTTCGCGTATGCAGGTCGATCTGAAAGTGCGTCGGCTGATTGGCTGCGAGTGCTTGTGGATGTTCGAAGCTCTTGTAAAATCTTCCCCGGAACACTTCGTCCGAGATGATCAGCTCGTAGCCACCTAAATGGGCGTGCGATTCCGGTTGAATATAGTCTTCCGGGTAAACGTCGATAAGTTTGACAATCCAGTCGCTGTCGGTACCTGAAGTAGAAGCAAAAAGATCTGCCACGACATCACCCGCAATCGAAATGTCTTGCGTCAATGGCTCCGTTTGCCAGCCAAGTACATCAGGCCGGTGATCGACGAAGCGCTGGTCTTGCAATAACCAGACCGGCCATTCCGGACCGGGATATGTGGGAGTAATTGGCCGCGGGCGGTAAGGCACCGGATCTGCGGGATCGGAAATATAGGTGTCCGAGGCGTTGTCAGACTCCTGCGGTGCATCGAACGAGAGCCGGTTTCCCTCGCGAAAATACAGTTTCTTCGCGGTAATTCCCTGTGTTGGCGGCCACGCATCATATGACTTCCAACCGTTCGATCCCGTCTGGAACGTCAGTGCCTCAGGTTCCTTAAATTGTCCTTTCCCATGCAGCCAAAACGCGAACCACGGCGCCTGAACTTTCGCCCGGAACCATTTGGCAGTGTCGCTTCCAAAGTCGATCGGACCCAGTTCACGGCCATGCGTCCTCATCCAGCCGCCGTGATTCCAAGGACCGACGACGACATAGTTCCGGTGCTCGCGATCGGTCTTCTCGAGCAATGCGTAAATTTTCATCGGCCCGTAGAAATCTTCCTGGTCGTACCAGCCCGCAACGTTCAGGTTGGGAACGCTCGTGTGGTGAAGATACGGCGCGAACGCCTGCTTCTGCCAAAACTCGTCATAATTCGGATGGTCGACAAAGTCGTTCCAGGCCGGCAGCTTTCGGTGGAAGTACTTCGAGTTCGCATTCGAAAGCGCCCCCAGCGACAAATACCATTCATACGTGTCGTACTTATTGAACTGAAAATGTGTATTCTGCTCCTTGCTCGATTCAAGAAGGGCGGCATATTCGAAGCCGTAACTCAGGCGAAACGCGCCATTGTGATGAAAGTCGTCGCCCAAGAACATGTCTGCCGGCGATGCTTGCTCGGAGGCGGCTTTCAATGCGGGATGCGGCTCAATCAGCGCCATTGCCGTGGTCCAGCCGCTATATGAGATACCCCAAATGCCCGCCTTCCCATTGTTGTTGGGCACATTCTTGATGAGCCAGTCCACGCTGTCCCACGCGTCGGTGGTCTCATCAATGGCGTGAGGATCGTTTCGCTCCCGCGGCGAGCGATTCATTACGAACTGACCTTCAGACTTAAACCGCCCGCGTAGATTCTGCCAGACGAAGATGTATCCATCATTGACTAGCTCTTCGAACGGGCTGCCTGGTGCTGTCAATTGTTTATCGTCATCCGGAACGCCATACGGCGTCCGCGTAAATAGAATCGGAAAGGCGCCAGACGCGTGCTGTGGCGAGAAAATAACGGTCTGAAGATGAACGCCGTCGCGCATCGGGATCATTACCTCCTTTCGCGTGAACGTCGCGTGCTCCGGGACTTCAGCTTGGGTCCGCCAGAGGAGAACCACCACTAGGAAAACGAGCGGTGCGAAAAATATCAGCCTCTTCAACCTTTCACCTCTTTTCCATTCGAGATCCGGGCCCGAATGATCTGCAACACTGCTTCCTCTACCTGTTCCAAGGACAGCGCGGTCGTATCCACCAGCTCCGCGTCAGGCGCTTGCACGAGCGGCGATTCTGCGCGCCGGCGGTCACGCTCATCACGCTCGCGTAACTCTCCAGCGGCGCTTTGTGCGGCGGGCTGTTGCCCTCTTTCGTCCAGCTCGCGAGCACGGCGCCGAACTCGCTCATCTGGATCCGCGTCAAGAAAGATCTTTACCTGGGCATTTGGGAAAACAACTGAGCCGATATCTCTTCCTTCCATAACTACACTGTTCTGCTCGGCAACTCTTCGTTGAAGAGCCAGCAACGCACGTCTTACACCGGGCACGGCAGAAACTTTAGAGGCGGCCTTTGACACCAACGGGTCCTGAATCGCATCCGTGACATCCTCTCCGTTTAGCCATACGCGCCCGCCACTTGCAGCAAGATCGATCTTTGCCTCTTTTGCAAGCTGCTCGAGTTTGAGCATATCCGTCAAGTCAATGCCCAGGCGCAGTGCCCATAATGCAACGGCCCGGTAGATCGCGCCCGTATTGATATATACGAACCCCAATTTTTCGGCCACGCGCCGGGCGACAGTGCTCTTGCCCGCGCCTGCCGGCCCGTCGATCGCCACAATGACGCGCTTTTCGCTCATCGGAGGAGCGGTTGTTCAGCGCCCCTGCACCGCGAGCACCGGCTCCCAATCGTCTCGAAAAACTTTGCCGGCTTTCAGAACGAATCGCACGCGCTGTAGTTGTTCGATGTTGGCGCGTGGATCTGAATCGACGGCGATCATGTCGGCAAACGAGCCTGGTCTCACCACACCCGCTTTGCCTTCGAGATTCAGCAAACGAGCTGCTTCAATCGTTGAAGTACGAATGGCGTCAATGGGCTTGGCTCCAAACTCGACCATAGTCGCGAACTGTTTCGCATTATCCCCGTGCGGATAAACGCCGCCATCTGTCCCGAACGCCAGGGGTGCTCCGGCCAGATACGCCTTCCTGAAATTCGCGCGCTGCAATTTGCCGATCGCCTTTTCCTTCTCGATCGACTCGGGCAGCATGCCTGCCTTTGCACCCTCTTTCAAAATGTAATCGTCGTTGTAAATATCGAAAACCAGATAGGTATGGTGCTGCTTTGCGAGAGCGATGCCTTCATCGTCTATCAGGCTCGAGTGCTCAATCGAATCGATTCCCGCCTTGATGGCGTCCTTGATCGCTTGGGTGCCATGCGCATGGGCAGCGACTTTTCGGCCCAGCTTGTGCGCTTCTTCCGCGATCGCCTGCATTTCCTCGAACGTATATTGCTCGGCTCCCGGCGAATCGCCTTTCGAGAGCACCCCGCCTGATGCGCAAATCTTAATCAGATCAGCGCCATACTTGATCACTTCCCGCACTTTCTTGCGCGCCGCCCAGGGGCCGTCCGCGACGCCATATTCGGTGAAGTTGTATTCCGGCGCGAGGAGATTGTTGTCGCAATGGCCGCCCGTAATCCCGAGCAGCGGGCCGGAGACAAACAGGCGCGGTCCGGGGATCTCGCCAGCGTTGATGCCGTCACGCAGAGCTACATCACTGAACCCGCCCGCCCCCACATTGCGGATCGTAGTGAACCCGGCGAGCAGCGTTACTCGCGCATTCTTCGCCCCGGTAATCGCCTCGCGAGGGAAAGAAACGCCGAGAGACTTATATCCCGATTCGCTTGGGTCAAACGTGAGGTGATCGTGAACATCGATCAGCCCGGGCAAACAAAATCCTTTCCCGACGTCAACCGTCGATGCCGCGGACGGAATTTGGTTTGCGTCTGCTGCCGCGACGACTTGCTTCACAATACCGGCTTCAGCAACCACGACGACGTCACGAGCCACAGTATTGCTCGCCGGATCGAGCAATGATCCGCAATGGACAGCTATTGTGCCCTGTGGCACTTCCGCAGAAGCAATGCCGGACAGTGCGATTGCGGCAAGCGCAAACCACCGCGCACAACAAATATGCACGACTGTACCTCCGTTTACGGAACAGGAATTATTGTCCGAGTATATAGTCTCTCTGAATCGGCCGGCACCAGTCTGATCACTGCGCTCCCATCGTGCGTGCTTCGCCAGGTCTGGGCCGGCGCATGATAAACGGAAGCGGAGTCAGGCAAAGAACAATGACTGACATGATCCAAAAGCTATTTACAAAGCTGAGCGCATTCGCTTGGGCTTGAATGATCTGATA
Organism: uncultured Acidobacteriaceae bacterium; assembly: GCA_963803455.1. Classification (GTDB taxonomy): domain Bacteria; phylum Acidobacteriota; class Terriglobia; order Bryobacterales; family Bryobacteraceae; genus Bog-105. Next base: position 1,353,596 of record CAWDMK010000001.1, read on the forward strand.
AGCCCGAGCCAACGCCTTCTGAGTGGAAGTAACTGCGTCGTATCCCTGGGAAAGAAATGTAGCCGTTAGTCCATTCAGAAGCTGTTGGAAGTTCGCATCCCCGTGACTTGTATGAGTTGTGAGATTTCTCTGATGGATTTGGTTTTGTCGTGCCAGGAACGTCGTCAATAGCGACGTGCCAATACTCCCGCCGATATTCCTCGCGAAATTCGATAAGCCGGAGACCTGGTTGTTTTTCTCGCGCGGCACCCCCACGTAATTGAGAGTGCTGATCGGAATGAAGATGAAGGGCAGAGCACTCACCTGAATCATGCGCAGGAGCACCATAGTTCGAAAATCGATCTGCAGATAGATCGTCGTCATCAAATGCAGCCCGATCGAGGTGCCTATAAAGCCGAGTGCGATGAGAAGACGTGGATCCACTTTACTAGCGGTTAGCCGGCCTGCAACAGGCATCATCAGCATCAATATCAGGCCTCCCGGGGAGAGAGCCCATCCTGCACGTTCCGCCGTGTAGCCGAGACTGCTCTGGAGGAACTCGGGAATCAGAACGGTTGACCCGAATAGCACCATGCCCAGGACAAACGAAAAGAATACTGCTGTGCCGAAATTCCGGTTCTTCAACAGCCGCACGTCGACGATTGGGTTTTCATGGAACCACTCCCACATGAAAAAACACACGAGCGTCGGCACGCCGATGCTGAACATCGTGGTAATCAGAGGAGAGCCGAACCAATCCTCCTCCTGTCCCTTATCGAGCACAAATTGAAAACACGCGACCCCAATTACGATTAATGCCAAGCCAATGTAATCGATACGAATGCCGGCCTGCTTCTCCTCTTTTAGCCACGGCGGGTCTTCTACGAGTCGATGCGTGAGAAATAGCGAGAGCAGGCCTACCGGCAAGTTGATAAAGAAGATCCAGTGCCAGCTATAGTTGTCGGTGATCCATCCGCCGAGCGTGGGCCCAATTGCGGGTGCGACCACCACGGCCATGCCGTATACGGAGAAAGCCATGCCGCGCATTTCGTCTGGAAAAGTGTCGGCGAGAATCGCCTGCTCGGAGGGCTGTAAGCCGCCGCCCCCGCAGCCTTGCAGCACTCGCGCGACGATAAGCATCGGAAGGCTCACCGCGATTCCACACAGGAATGAGCACGCCGTGAAAAGCGCGACGCATATCATATAGAAACGCTTCCGCCCAATGACTGTTGAGAGCCATCCGGAGATAGGCAGCACGATGGCACTCGACACGAGATAGCTCGTCAGCACCCATGTCGCTTCCTCGTAAGTCGCGCCGAGTGATCCTGCAATGTGCGGGAGCGCAACATTGGCGATGGAGGAATCGAGCACTTCCATGAACGTCGCCAACGTTACCGTGAGCGCGACTATCCACGGATTGTGCGATGGCCGCCAGTTGTGGTGCGTACCGGGTTGAGAGGCCACTCAGCCTCCGATGCGAACTTCAGGCTCGACTGACATGCCAGGCCGCAGGCGATCCAGCCCAGTCTGATTTGGCTTGAAACGGATTCGGACCGGAAGCCGTTGCACAACCTTCACGTAATTGCCCGTAGCGTTCTCGGGCGGCAGAATGCTCGCACGCGATCCTGTCGACCCGCCGATACTTTCAACCACGCCGGCGAAATCACGCTTCAATGCATCGACATGTACTGTGGCGGATTGACCCGGCCGCAAGCTTCGAAGTTGCGTCTCTTTGTAGTTGGCAGTTACCCAGACATCATTCACCTGCGCAATCATCAATAATTGCTGTCCGGCGGCAATATGTGCTCCTGCCTCCGCTGACCGCCGCATTATGATTCCTGCAACCGGAGCCACAACCTTGCAATAGCTGAGCTTCAGCCGGGCCTCCGCAACCTGCGCCGCTGCATTCTGTGCACTGGCCTCGTTCGATCGAACGGTTGCCCGCCGAATCGCCACCTGTTCCGGGGCATTGCGCTGAAATTGCCCAAGTCGGCTTTGGGCTTGCTCGAGCTGAGCTCGCCTTTGATCCACCATCTGGGCAGCCGCTGACACCGAAGCCTTGCTACGCCTCGACGTTGGCTGCCTGAGCCTTCGCTGTGGCCACGATCTGGTCGTATTCCTGTTGGGAGACCTCGTCCTTCGTAACCAGCAGCTTGTAGCGCGCAAGGTCCGCTTGGGCTCTGGCGTTGTTCGCTTCCGCTTCACTTACCTTGGCAACTGCGGCTTCACGATCCCGCTCGGCTGCGGCGAGTGCAGCCTTTCCATTCGAAACCTCAGCTTGCCCGCTCGCGATATCGGTCACGTTCTGAACCTGAGTGATCGGTACGTTCGGCTGTTGTGCAACCACCATACTGCGCGCAGCCGCAAGTTGGGCCAGAGCTTGGTCGAGCGCAACCTGGTAGTCACGTGGGTCAAGGTCTACAAGTGGATTCCCAACATTGACTACCTGGTTGTCATCTACGTAGACAGTCGTGATCGTGCCATCAATTCGCGAACTAACCGGATTCAGGTGCGCATCGATCTGAGCATCGTCAGTGGATTCGAACTGCCTGGCGTGCAGCCAATAGATCAGCCCCGCGATCCCTATTGCGAAGAGCACGAGAAAAAAAATTGTGAACGCCCGGGTTCGCCCTCGTCTGTTCGCTGTTGAACGTGCCGTGGTTTTCCGAGCTTCCAATTCTTCTGTGTCTTGCTTCATTGCCGGGTTCGCTTACTCTCCGTGTGGATTGCGTCCGGCGTGTGGCGTTTAAAGCTGCAGCTCATCGATTCATGATGCGAGAGCTCAGATGTCAGGAATCGGAAAGGGTTTCGATGCGCAAAGGCTTCGGATCAGGTTTGCATCGCAGCGCCATAGCCCAAGTGCGCTACGGCGCGATGAGAACAACGCCAACCGCAATCACAAGGATCCCCGCCCATCTTTGAATACTGACATGCTCTTTCAGCAAATACTTCGCTACCAAAGCATCCACGATATAAGTGCTGCCCGTCATAGGAACCGAGAAACTCAGCGGCGCGATGGCCAGGAGCTTGATAAAGGCAAAAAAAGAAATCGCTAAACATCCGACCGACAGCAGCAATAAGGGACGGGCGAAAAGGGCTGTTAGGGTCTGCTTCAGGCCCGACGCGCGGAATGCGTCGACTTCACCGTGCCGCTTCATCTCCCGACTCTGCAGCACGTCACTACCTACGGTGCAAAGAACGATGGCCGCTACCAGGGTCCACTTCATGTCTGATACTCGGGAGCGGAGGTCGTGGCGGACAGTTCGGTCGCCGGAGCCCATGTAGCAGGCTCCTCGCGACAAGCACTGGTTCCAACCAGCACTACTCCTACGAGGATCAGGAGCAAGCCGTAATCATACCTGGCCGAAACCTTCTCGGCAAACCAGAACTGGCCGATACCCCCGGTAACCGCATAGGCCACGCCAGCCGTCAACGGAAGTACCACGGTCATAGGCGTGCTGCTGAGGAGGGCCATTCGCAGGAGCATCCAAGCGATTAGCAACAGCACGCCCGCGATAACGCACGGAGAGACAACCATCCTTAGGACGGAAGCCAAGGTCACCAGCTTGCCGTGTTTCACGCCAATATTCAGCAAGCAATTCCCTAGCACATTCGAGACAATCACCAGGACTGCCAGCGCGAAGGTCTTTAAATTCGCGATAAGATAAGTTTTCCCCACGCGTTCCGGTGCCAGTGTTTGTATTCTGAGGTCGCGGCAGCGCAGGTCACCGTTGATCTCAAATGACCATACGGCTATGAACGCCAACGCTTGCTTTTGAGAAAATTATATCAGTTCGAGCAGATTTACCGGTGGGCAAGCCACCGTACCGTGTTATCGTTACTTGCCAACGCCCGGAGCGACCGTAACCACCGCATCGTGAGCATCGCTTAGGGCTATCCGTTCTCGAATTGACTTCGGAACCGGGAAAAGAAGTGCTTTGCCCTCGCTTCCTACGCTGAGTTCTTTAATCACATGCAGCTTTCCAGCATTCTCAATCCGTAGATAGCTGCGCTCAGACTGAGGTACAGTGCGGGAGGTATTGATGAGAACCATCACTGTTTTGCCTTCTCTCGACACGTGCACTAGCGGAAACAAGTCCCTTGCAGTCGGAAGAGAAAAAGTGTATTCACCGGGCTCGAGGACAGCTTTTCCCCAGTGCGCCTGAAAAGGCAGGTTGAAGCTTCCCCTTAACTCCTGCGCATTAGCCGCTGACAACCCAACACCGGCAAGCACCAACAGACCGGCGCCGAATGCGCCAAACGAACGAGTACGTAACAATTGCATAGCTGATCTCCTTTTGAATTCTCGATAGAATCCCGTAGGCTTGGGATTCCTATGCGCGTTCAGACGAACGAATCACGACTCAAGTGCCTTATCAGCAGGTAACTTGATTCGCAGGAGCTATGCAGCTGGTTCTAAAGATCTAACCGGAAGATTGGTTTCACGTTGCGCGAAATACACGCCGTGCGCCAAGTATATGAAGCCGTTATCGCAGCTGACCTTCCACTTCCCGGAGCCAATCGGGACGCTTCAGCACTTCGCGGGGCTTGCTTCCGTCCGGCGGTCCGATGATCCCGTCGCGCTGCATCACATCTAAGATCCGCGCGGCTCGTCCGTAGCCCAGCCGTAAGCGTCTCTGCAGGGTTGATGTCGAAGCCTTGCCCATCTCGAGCACTACGCGCACTGCATCTTCGTACATGGGATCTTGCTCGCCGTCGAAGGCTTCTCCCTCGTCCTCCCCTCCTTCTGACGGGGGTGCGAGAAGAAAGCTCCGGTCGTACTCGGGGGTCGCCTGTTCTTTCCAGAACTCAACCACCCGGTTCGTTTCCGCCTCCGTTACAAAAGCGCCATGCACGCGCGTCAGTCGCGAGGAGCCGGGCGGCAGAAACAGCATGTCGCCTTTTCCAAGCAGATGCTCGGCCCCCATGATGTCGAGAACCGTCCGCGAATCCACTCGCGTTGCTACACGGAAACTGATGCGCGAAGGGAAATTGGCTTTAATAAGCCCGGTGATCACGTCTACGCTAGGCCGCTGGGTAGCCAATACGAGATGCATACCCACTGCTCGCGCCATTTGCGCGAGGCGCGTGATGCATTCTTCGACATTTGCGCGTTCGAGCATCATCAGATCCGCGAGCTCGTCAATCAGAATCAGGACATAGGGCAGTGGCTGCAGTTCCTCTTCTTCTCCAGCCTCGTCGAAGAGATTGCGCGGTTGATCCCGAAGTTGGGCGATCCGCCGGTTGTATTGGTCGATGTTGCGGACTCCCTGGGCGGCCAGCAACTTTAGCCTGCGCTCCATCTCTAATACCGCGTTGCGTAAAGCATTCGTGGCTTTCTTAGGTTCCGTGATCACCGGTGTGAGTAGGTGCGGGATGCCCTCATAGATGCCCAGCTCGACTCGCTTCGGATCGACCATGATCATCCGAACTTCCTCCGGGGTCGCCTTGTACAGGAACGACATGATCATGGCGTTCAGCATGACGCTCTTGCCTGAGCCGGTCGAGCCCGCTATGAGAAGGTGTGGCATCGTCTCGAGCGATGCTACTTTGATGCGCCCGTTAATGTCTTTCCCGAGCGCAATCGTCATCTTGGATGGGGACTCCTGGAATTCCGTCGATTCCAAAATCGCGCGCAGGCTGATGAGCTCTCGCCGCGTGTTGGGAACTTCTATGCCCACCGTCGGCTTGCCTGGAAGGCGTTCAATGAGTATCGATTCGGCCTGCAACCCAAGGCATAGGTCTTCATTTAACGTCGTAATTCGGCTGTACTTGATTCCCGCTTCCGGCTTGTATTCAAACGTTGTGACTACCGGGCCAGGATTGATTTGTACAACGGACCCGCGAACGTTGAATTCCTCGAGTTTCGATTTGATTCGGACTGCGACTTCCTTCAACTCCTGCCCGTCATACCCGCTGCGCAGAGGGGCTTCGTTCAGGAGTTCCGAGGGCGGTAGACGGTAGGCCGGGGTTAGTCGTGTTGCACTCCGCGGAGCGCGAACGGGATCGGTCTTAAAATCCGTGTTGCCCTGTTCCTCTGATGCGGTGGCATTGATCGCCTGATCGAGAGTCCGAATCGGGATCTCTTCCTCTTCCGTGTCGGACAGTTCGCCACTCAGCTCGGACTGAGCCCCACCCCTACTTTCCGCAATCGCTTGTCGAAATCTCTTGGGCCCCGCCGAATTCAACTCATCGCTCGCATTTACCGTCGCGCTTCGGCGTGCGATGCGTTCCGCCGCCCTGGCTTTCGCGGCTTCAATTGCATGCTGCCGGCGCGCTTGCCATGAGGTTCGCCACTTGGCCGCGAGCGCTGTCCACTTAGCGATGGGGACTCGAAGCCACCGCGCGAGCGTGGACACTTGAAATGTCGAGGCGAGATACAGCGCTAAAACGCCAGCCGCAGCGGTAACGATTGCCGCGCCGGCCAAATTCAAACGAGCGACCAGATAATCGGCGATGACCATTCCGATAATCCCGCTCAAATGCAGGCCGCCCGCCATGCTTAAACGCAGAGGGATCAATCCACACGCAGCCGATACGCAGAACCAAAGAGCCAGACATCCGGCAACTCGAATCCAAGGGCTTTCGATGGCTCGGGAACGCACCCATTTCCAGGCAAGCGCCCAAAGATAGAGCGGTAGCAGATATGCACTAATACCGAAGACCTGGAGCAACAGATCTGACCACTGTGCGCCGGAAATTCCAAGCAAATTGTGGGTTTGCTTTAATCCTGTTGCCGTGTCCCAGGATGCATCTCCGGGCGAGTAAGAGGCCAAACTCAACAGGACGGCAAGGCCGAGCAGAAACAATAGGAAGCCGACGGCTTCGTTAAGCCGTGCGTGGCGGGAGGGCGAGAGAAATGTCATCCGCTAATGCGGAAGAGAACTGCCAGAGCGATTACTATTATGCCAAAAACTACGCGATACCACACGAAAACAGACAGACTGTTGCGCCGCAGGTACTGCAGAAAGAATGCAATGACAACGATTCCCACCACTCCGCTGACAAGAATTCCTACCCCATACGGCAGCCTCATCTCTGGCGGGACGCCACCCGCTTTGTGGATGTCAAAGAACTTCTTCGCTGCGGCTCCCGCGATGATAGGAGCTGATAGCAGAAACGAGAATCGTGCTGCCGCCTCCCGGTCGAGATGGCAGAACCGTGCCGTCGCGATGGTGCTTCCACTTCGGGACACGCCGGGAACAATCGCAAACGCTTGCGAGATTCCGACGGCGATTGCGTTTCCCCAGCTCATCTGATCCAAACCTGTCTTTTCACCCGGAGTCCGGTCCGAAACAGCCATGTAAATCGCGACCAGGATCGCAGCCGTCCCGATGATAAACGGGCTGCGCCACGCTTCCTCGGCGTATTTGTCCAATTTCCAACCCGCGATGGCGCCCGGGATCGTCCCAATCACGAGATACCAGAGAAGCGAACGGCTATTTTCATCGGGCCTCGAACCAGCATAGGAGAAGCCAAGCCCGTTCGCAATCACCTGAACCCAATCTTTGAAAAAGTAGATGATGATGGCAGCCAGGGTCCCTACATGCAGCGCCACATCAAACACCAGCCCGCCATCTTTCCAATGCAAAAAATCGGGGATGACAATCAGATGCGCGCTGCTGCTTACCGGGAAGAATTCCGTCAATCCCTGGACGATGGCCAGGATGATGGCTTGATAAAGCGGCATAATAATGGGTGTGTGATGCGATCCTGATTGTCTCATTCGGGGGCCCGGAGAGGACCGAAGATGTCCTTCCGTTCCTCGAAAATGTGACTCGGGGACGCAACATTGCTCGCGAACGCCTTCTCGAAGTTGCTGATCATTACTGCGCTTTCGGCGGCAAAAGCCCGATTAACGACCAGACGCGTGCTCTCGTAGCAGCCTTGCGGGCAGAATTTGATTCACATGGAATCGGATTGCCTATTTATTGGGGCAATCGCAACTGGCATCCCATGCTCCGCGACACCTTGCGTCAAATGCGGAGCGATGGGGTGAAACGCGCGCTTGCATTCATTACTTCGGCGTATAGTTCGTATTCAAGTTGCCGTCAGTACCTCGACGACATTGCGTCAGCGCAAGCTGAAATCGGGATCTGCGCGCCTGCCGTCGAGAAACTGCGCGCTTTTTATAATCACCCGGCCTTTATCGAGGCTTGCGTCGATCGAGTTCGCGATGCATTGGGGCGCTTTGGTGAAGACGAGCTTGCTACAGTTCGTTTCGTAGTTTCCGCCCACAGTATCCCGTCGTCGATGGCTGAGGTCAGCGATTACGAGATTCAGCTTCGGGAAACTTCGCGCTTAGTCGCCGAGACAGTCGGATTCAGCAAGTGGGATCTGGTGTTTCAAAGTCGAAGCGGCCCACGCGGACAACCCTGGCTCGCGCCCGACATTCTCGAGCACTTGAGAACATTGCACCGGGAAGGCGTAAAGAGCGTTCTCATAGCTCCCCTGGGTTTCCTTTCGGATCATATTGAGGTTTTGTACGACTTGGACACTGAGGCGCATCGCCTCGCGCGCGAGCTTGGCTTGAAAATGGTGCGGTCGGCAACGGTGGGAACTCATCCGGCATTCATTAAGATGATTCGCCTGCTCATGCTGGAGCGTCTGTGCCCGGACCAGCCAACGCTTGCGATAGGAGCCTTCGGCCCTAGTCCCGACTTTTGTGCGGTCGACTGTTGCCGAGTTCCGCCAAAATCCGGTACATCTCCCGTTTCGGAACGCCAGCTTGCTTCGCCACAGCCTTGATGGCTTCCATGCGATCTAAACCCTGTTCGGTTTCGAGCCTGACGACTTCCGCTACCGGATCTGGAATGATGCTTTTCTTCCGTTCCGACGGCCCGATAACGAGTGTGATTTCCCCTTTTATGGAGTTCCGTTTTGCAAGTTCTTGCTCGATGCTCTCGGCGGATCCCCGCAAGAACTCTTCATGAACTTTTGTAATCTCACGGGCCAGTGCGATAGGAGTGCTGCCCAGAATCGCCGCCATGTCAGCAAGGGTATCGAGGATTCGATGGGGACTCTCATAAGCCACGACCGTTACTGCCTCATTCAAGATTTCGGTGAGGGCCTTGCGGCGGGACCCGGCTTTCGACGGCAGAAAACCGATAAACCGGAACTCGTCAGTTGGCAACCCTGAAGCGGGCAAGGCCGCCAGCAGAGCTGAAGCCCCGGGAATGGGAACCACCGTCAAACCGGCTGTTATCGCTTCCTTAATGGCGCGATAGCCGGGGTCGGAGATTAAGGGAGTGCCCGCATCGCTCAAGACCGCTACCGAGTCGCCGCGCCCCAGAGCTTTGATGATCTCCGCCGTGCGGCTCGCCTCGTTATGTTCGTGATAGCTCAGCAGTGGCTTCCGTATTCCATAGTGATCGAGAAGCTTTCGGGTCTGACGCGTATCTTCGCAAGCAATTATTGCAACTTCCTCACGAAGAACACGTAGAGCGCGAAGCGTAATGTCTTCGAGGTTTCCGATCGGTGTCGCGACTACGTAAAGCGTGCCAGCCAACATTAGGCAGTGTATCGTTGGATTGTAAGTGGGCGAACGGAAGATGGCCACGCCTACCATGTCCCAGCCACTATCGCCGGAGGACGCGCACAAGTACGTGCGCTGGAGCCCGTTCCGTTCACCTTACGCAATTGAGCTCAAGCTGGCTCTGGTCTCAAAACTCATCGACGAGATCGCGGCTGCGGAAAGGCTTGGGGTTGAGATTGGCGGATTACTGATCGGCTGGGTCACAGATTCACCGGCTCCCACGCTGCGTATCGAGGAATTCGAATTGGTTCCGCGAAGCACTGATACTGGCCCGGTTTACATGCTTGATCCTGGAGAGCGGCAGTATCTCGCGGGTCTTAGGGCTGGAACAAGCGCGCGCGGCATGTCGGCGATCGGATTTTTTCGCAGTCATCTGCGCCCGGGGCCATTGCGCCCGTCCCTCGCAGATCGAAGTCTGCTGTCAGGGCATTTCAAAGATCCCGTTTACGCCGTTCTGTTGATCGAAGCGAAGGAGCCGCGAATGGGAGCTTTTTTTCTTGCACTGAATGGCCAGCTTTCAACCGAACCAGCCGCGCAGGAATTCCGGTTTAGTGAAAAAGCGTTGAAATCCGCGGGAGAAATTCGGCCGAACATTCCAGGTGGGAAACAAAACTCTGTTTCGGAAAAGAAAGTTTCCGGTCTCGGGGCACGCTCCCGTGTGGGCCGGTATGCGGTCTTCGCCATAATCATTGCGTTGGCGGTGTTTATCTTTTCTTGGCCTCTTTGGGAGGGCTTTTTGTCTTCGTGGGATCGTCTCAATCTCTCAATGGTTGAGAGCGGCCGCATTTTGAGGATTACTTGGAATCACGATATGATCGCGTTCTCACGGGGAAGCGACGCAAAGCTGGTCATCGCTGATGGGACAAGTCGCCGAGTCGTTCAGCTCGGGCCAGACGAACTGCGATCCGGGTCGGTTGATTATGAACGCAGAACTGGGCATGTTCAGGCCACCCTTACGCTAAACATGCCGGGTTCAACGCCGGTGAATGAATCCATCGAATGGGACGGCAATCAGTAGCGCTCCGTGCGCCGAAATATCCGTATATGCCGGCGCTGCGATCGGAGGTCTGTGTACGTGTTAGTACCGCAAAAGTACATTGAACTCGCCAGCCTTCGCATCCAGAATAACCGTGCTTCCCGAAGGAATATGGCCTTGCGCCACCAGCGCTGATACCGGTTGTATGAAATTACGATGCACCGTACGTTTCAACTCGCGGGCTCCAAACTCAACGCTCGTGCCGTTATCGAGGAGTAGATCGCGTCCAGATGCCGTGCATTGCAGCCGGAATCCGCGTATCCCCAAGCGATTGCGAATCAAATCCGCAAAATTTGCAAAAATTTGATCGAGGATTGCTTCGCAGGCTTCGCGTCCCAGCGGTTTGTAAGTAATCACCGCATCGATTCGATTCACGAACTCGGGCGAGAACTTACGCCGTACCGCCTTCATGCCGATATTGTGAATCTTGCGCGTATCTCCCATCGGAGATAGTGGCAGCAGCGCTTCGAAGCCGAAATCTGGCTTGTTTGCCCGTTGGATCGATTTCGCGCCTAGATTGCTCGTAAGGAATATGATAGTCCGCTCGAAATTCACGCTCGTGTTGTCGCCGAGACGGAGCGTTGCCTTGTCGAGTATCCCGAGCAGTAATCGCGTCATCGACGGCGCGGCTTTCTCGATTTCATCGAAAAGAATGAGCGAGATATCGCTCGTCTCGCTTGCGACACTGTTTACTTTTGCTTGCGTCAGCATCGGCTGCGTTTCGCGATGTCCCAAATAGCCCGGCGGGGCGCCGACTAGCTTCGCAATTTCATGTTCCATCTGAAACTCGCCGCAATCAATCCTCAGGAGATTCTTGCTGCTGCCATGTAAGACTTCGGCCAGCGCCTCGACAGTCCGGGTTTTCCCCGTGCCGGTTGGACCCAGCAGCAACACCACGCCAATTGGCCTCCCTTCGGGGGACAATCCTGCCTGGTGCATCTGAATATAAGGAATGATCGTCTCAACCGCCTCGGCCTGACCCACCAGTAAATCGTTGAGTCTGGCACTTAAGCCGTCAGCAAGATCTTTTACGATGGGACGCTTAGCTCGGCCCGCTAGAGTGTAAGATTGCATCTGCCCCTCCCTCGGTCGGTATCCGACGCGCCTTAAGGTCGTTTTGCCTCGATTCGCGAGTCAAGCTTGAGACTGCCTGCGGAAGCCTTCCGATCAGAGTGTAAGTTCCTATCAGGAAAGTTTTGCGCAGCGCCTAAGATCAACCCACTATGAGTACGCCCCGGGGGTTCCGACAACTTCAACGCAATGAGGCGGTTGGCCGCCTTTACGGGGTGTGTAAATATTTCTTGAATGTTTGTGACTGCGCTTATACGGGCACAGGCTACACCATTGCAACGGGGGGTGCCGGCTCATTCGGGTTGCCTGCGCTGCCCAAAGGACCCCGGATCATAATGAATCCTAAAACCAGGAGAACTGCTAATCCGATCCAGTAAGATGGATGCGCGAACAATTGCAGATGCTCCCGAACATTCGGTGGTGAGAATTGCAAACCTGCCCATACCAGTCCCAAAATCGCTTCACCTGCGATTAATCCCGACGCGGTGAGCACTCCCGCATTCTCCACTCGCGCTTTCTGTGCTTCGTTATAGCCACGCCGTTCGGCTACTCGGTCTCCGATCGCACGTATCAGGCCCCCAACAAAGATCGCGAAGGTAGTTTCAAAAGGCAGATACATGCCGACCGAGACCAGCATCGGACTCTTCACCTGCATCATGACGAGCGCAATACCCATCAGGATGCCCACGCCGACTAGCGCCCATGGCATGTCGCCCCCGACTATTCCTTGCGCCAATAACGCCATTAGTCCCGCTTGGGGAGCGGGCAGCTGGCGATCTCCGAACCCCGTGCCTCCCGCCCGAATGTTCCCCTCATGTAGCAGGACGAGCGGGAAGTACATAATCAGGCTCGCCACCAGCACGGCGATCAGTTCGGCTACCTGGATGTTGCGCGGTGTACCCCCAAGTATGTAACCCACCTTGAAGTCTTGCAACAGTTCTCCGGCGACCGCCGACGAAACGCATACGACCGTGGCGACCCCCAGCACTGCGGCCACGCCACCCACACCTGAAACGCCCAGTGCGACCATCAGCAGCGCCGCGACAATCAGAGTGGAGATAGTGAGACCCGAGATCGGGTTGTTCGATGAGCCGATCATTCCCACCAGGCTGCCCGAGACTGTCGCGAAGAAAAACCCCATGATGAGCATGATTACGGCAGCGACAACTCCGCCCACCACTTGCCCGGAAATATTGACGTAAAGCCCCAGCATGACTAGGAACACCAGTCCAATAAGCGTAAACACTACCTTCGAGCTCATGTAACGCTCTGTGCGGTTCAGGCTGGCCTTCTGCTCCGCGGTCTGCCGCACATCCGCAATTGCCCGCTTCAACCCTGAAGCGATGCTGCTTCTCATACGGAATAAGGTGTGCACGGCGCCAACCAGCATCCCTCCAACCGCGATCGGGCGCACGATATACCGCCATACGCTGCCAGAAAGATCGCTCCAACCGTGATCGGCCGTTCCGGCGGGCAGAAATGTACTCAATTGCGGACCCAAAAAATAGATAAGTAGCGGCACCATCAGCCCCCAGGCGAGTACGCCGCCGGAGAACTGGAGCGCCGCCAACCGCGCGCCGATGACATATCCGACGCCGAGGTACGCCGGACTGACGCTGGGAGCTGCGAATACGGAAACGCCTCCCGTTTTGAGGACATCACTGGAGCCAGCGCCGCCGAGCCGCACTCGCGTCGCGCCGAGCCGCCCAATGCGAATCGCGAATTCCGAATCCGCGGCAAAAAACCCAAAGCGGCCCAACAGGAAAATGAAGCCGCCCAGCCCCATACTCCAGAACAGATACTTCGCGGCCTCTGCGCCCCGTTGCCCGGCTTTGTGAATTTCTGAGGCTGCCACCGATTCAGGGAAGGGAAGCTCGGGATCTTCAACCATCACGCGTCGAACTAGAGAGATAAAGAGCACGCCCAATACGCTCCCGACCAGAATCAACATGGTCGATTTCCAATACGCATCTCGAAACCCGAGCGAAGGCCAAGCGTGCGAGATCAAGAAAGCTGGGATCGTGAAAATCGCGCCTGCCGCGACGCCCTCGCCTATTGATCCGCTCGTTCGAGCGATGTTTTCCTCTAGCAGCGATCCTTTCCAGACGCGCAGCACAGCCATGCCGATCACAGCAGCCGGGTAAGTAGCCGCGATTGTAATGCCCGCGCGAAGGCCTAAATAAGCGTTCGCGGCGCCCAGCACAACTGTCATGCACAGGCCCAGCAAAACGGCCCGGAGCGTCAACTCCCGCATCTGTAGATGTTCCGGGACAAAGGGTTTAAAGGGCCGCGTCTGTGTGCTCATGGAAGAAACTAGTGTTGCTATTGTACGGGGTTGGCCTACCTGATCACGTCAGCTTTTGACGAACAAGCTCACTGAGGGTCTTCCCGTCAACTCTCTTACCTGCGAGCTTTGCTTGGGCGGCTTTCATCAGAGCCCCCATCTGCTTGAGAGAAGTCGCGCCTGTCTCGACCATTGCCGCCTGCACTGCGTCGTCCATCTCAGCGGCACTAGCGCCGGCCGGCAGATACGTCTCAATCACTCTAATCTCGGCCTCTTCCTTACTCGCCAGCTCTTCGCGTCCGCCTTTGCGAAACAGATCTGCCGACTCGCGCCGCTGCTTAATCAACGTGTTCATTACTTGCAGCTCTGTCATCTCGTCGAGCGGCTTTATGGAATCGATCTCCTGCTTTTTCAACGCGCTCTTAATCATGCGCACTGTGCCGAGACGGAGCTCATCCTTCGCTTTCATGGCTTCGACCATGTCGTTTTGAATCCTGTCTAACAACCCCATCGCTACCAGTCTAAGCATCCAGAATGTTTGAGTCGAAGCCGATGTAGCACTGCCACAGCGAGATACCCTCAGTACCCGTACGGGCGATTTCCTCGCAGGCTTTTCTCTAAAATGAAAGCAGCCGGACGTTAGATCCGGTCCTTGTAGTTGATTTCTTACACTGCATCCGGAGGAGTAATCTCGCAAATGTCTCGCAATCGAAGAAGATTTTTGTCCCAAATCGGCGCTGGTATGACCGGTGCTGCTCTCTTAAGCCGCTCATCTCTCGCAAGCGAGCCACAGACCTACGGACGTCCGGATGGACGGACCGAGAAGGCTCTTCGCCTTCGGGTTGCAATTGCCGAAGCCGAAAGCAAGGTGAAGGTCCCGCCCCAACAGACGAACGGCGATTCCGACCGCTACCCTTCTCACCTAGCCAATTTTTCCAAAGCTTTCAGGCATGATCCACTGGACTTGCCATTCGCCGCGGATTACGACTTATATCTAAAGGCGTTGTCGACCGGGAACTGGCAGGACTTCGAAGCCATTCCTTTGGGCGGGCCTGCGAAACTATCAAATCCGCTCGCCGCGTTTGCCTATTCCCTCGAGGGCGCTGACTCGCACTCCAGTTGGACGCCTCCTCCACCAGCCTTCGCCAGTGACACGGCGGCAGCGGAAATGATTGAGCTCTACTGGATGTCGCTGACAAGAGACATTCCCTACGCCGAGTACGATTCGAACCCACTCATCGCCCAAGCCTGCGCAGATCTTTCAAAGTATGGCCCTTCCGGGACTGTCACACCGCAGAACGTCTTTCGAGCTCCGTTGCCGGGTGCATCTGTGGGTCCGTACGTTTCGCAATTTCTTTACTTGAATATTCCCATTGATAACATTGAGTTCTCTCAGATCTATCCAAGCCTAACGCCCGGCTCGAATTATATGGCGGATTATGACGAATTCCTGTCTATCCAGAACGGTGCGGTTGCTCCTCCTCTTCCGCCCTTGACCGCGCCAAGGTATACTATCGGTCCCAGGGACGGAATTGCGTACGTCCACAAGGATTATCCCTTCCAAGCGGATGAGAATGCAGCCCTCATACTTGCCGGATTCGGTCCCGGAGCCGCCGATGATGGCAATCCGTACAAGAATTCCAAAACGCAATCGGGCTTCACCTCTTACGGCTTACCGATGTTCATCGACTGGGTCAGCCGCGCAACCATGTCCGCGCTGAAAGCTGTCTGGTACCACAAATGGCTAGTTCACCGGAGGCTCCGGCCAGAGGAATTCGGAGGCCGCGTTCACAACAAGATTGTTAAGAAAGCGGATTTCCCGATTTCAGAGCGTCTGTTCCGCTCGGACGTGCTCAACTACGTGTACAAGGCCCAGGGTACCTATCTGCTTTCGCAATCTTATCCCGAGGGCTGCCCAGTCCATCCGTCGTACCCTGCGGCGCATGGGACCATAGCTGGCGCAGCCATCACTGTGCTGAAGGCCCTTTTCGACGAGAATTTCGTGATTCCGAATCCAGTCATGCCTAATTCGACCGGAGAGAGCCTGGATCCTTATAACGGTGAGCCTCTCACCGTGGGAGGCGAACTGAACAAACTTGCCGGATACATCGCCTTCTCGCGCAACTGCGGCGGGGTGCATTACCGTGCGGACAGCCTTGTCGGGCTGTACTTAGGCGAGGCGGTTGCTATCTCTCTTATGCGGGATTTGCTCAGCACAATGCCCGACGCTCGACTTCCGCTCAAATTCCATAGCTTCTCGGGCGAGCTCGTAACCGTATACCCGACAGTGCGGTGACGAACTCAGGACGGCACCGCTGGTCATATTTGCTGGCGGCCGCCCTTGCGGTTCCCGCTGCATTCGCGCAGTTCACAACCAGACTCGAACCGCCCACCATCGCCGCATTCGACCGGTATGCGCAAGATTTAGAGAAACAGTTGTCGGCCCACTGGCAAGGACAGCGCTCGTTTCTCGTGATCGATGATGTACCGTCGGAGCGCAAGAATGTTCTAGCTGGGAATCTTCTGATCCGCCCGGCCGTACCCGGCAATCCCATTGCCATCTCAGATGGATTGATTCACGACTGGATCGGCGCCGTCTTCATCCCGAATGCACCCATGCAGAAAGTCCTCGCCGTTTTGCAAGACTTCGATGATCACGCGCAGATTTATCCGGAAGTTCTCAATTCGCGGCTAGTGCGTCGAAGTGGGAACGATCTCCTGGGCTATTGGCGCTTGCAGCGAAAGCAACAACTCATTCCCGTTGCATTCGATGTGGAGCAGGAAGCACATTATCGGGAAATCATGCCTGGAAAGTGGATCTGTCGTGCTTACGCCAACAGAATCTCCGAAGTGGATTACCCCGGCACCTCTCGCGAGAAGATATTGCTCCCCGGCGACGGCCAGGGGCTCCTGTGGCGTCTGTATGCATATTGGAGCCTGGAAACCCTGAACGACGGCGTGCTGGCTGAATGTCGCACACTTTCGCTCTCGCGGAGCATCCCAGTTGCCCTTGGATGGGTGGTTAAGCCGTTTGTACAGAGTCTTCCTCGTGAATCTCTCGAATCCATTCTTACGAATACCCGCTCCGCCGTTATCACGAAGTGAGAAACCTGTCTGTAGCGATGAATGAATAAATCGCATCCATTGGAAAGAGTAATCATCATGTCCGAAACAAAGAGCCCCGGCTTTAAAATTGCCTACGTCGCCCTGGGCATTGCTGTGCCATTAGCAGCCTATCTACTGTGCTGCGGAACCGGCGTGCTGCGTGTCTGCAGGAGGAAATCTCGCGTCGACAAAGCGCACGATATTACGGTTGAAGACAGCTTCCCCGCGAGCGATCCTCCATCGGCCTGGTAATGCCGCCGTTTACGGCGATCTCGCGTATACTGAACTTGAGAATGGATCAGCAAAAGTCCTCGTTTCAGCCTCTTGCTCTTACCTTGACGGTGTTGGCCGCATTGGTGCGCCTAGTCCCGCATCCGCCGAATTTTGCTCCGGTCGGTGGAGTCGCGCTGTTTGGCGGGGCCAGACTGCGTGGGTGGCAGGCCTACTCGATCCCTATCCTGGCAATGTTGTTGACTGATCCCATTCGAAGCCGCCTCGAAGGTGGTTACCCCGCATTTTGGGTGGCGACTCCAATTATCTATGGATGCTTTCTGATCAACGTGCTTCTCGGGCGGCTATTTCTTCGCCGCACTTCGAATCCAGGGCGCATCGCATCGGTCGCCATCGCGGGTAGTATTCAATTCTTCGTGTTCACAAACCTGTTCGAATGGTGGGGCGGCATCACGGCGTATCCGCACACCTTCGCAGGCCTGATCGAATGCTATACAGCGGCCATTCCGTTTTTCGGGCGTACACTGCTGGGCGATCTGTTTTACTCGGGAGTGTTATTCGCGTCCTATGCACTGCTCAGCCGCCGCATAGCGAATCAACACGGCTCAACTGCGTAAACCATCGAACGCCGCTTCAATTTCTGACCGCGCTTCCGGAGAAGGTGGAATCAGCGGGAGGCGTGGCGGTCCGCCATAATATCCATTCAGATCCATCGCGTACTTTAGCCCCGCGATCCCGTGCTTCATCGGAACTAACTCAGAAGCACGCAAAATGCGGGTTTGCCAGTCTCGCGCAGCATCATTCTCGCGCCGTCGAAATGCTTCCCAGATCGTGACGCACGCATACGGCAGAGCATCGGCTATTGCCAGGATCGCGCCTGCCGCTCCTATTTCGAGCGCTTCCGCCAGCTTTGCGCCGGAACCGGTCAAGAGCTGAAAGCCGGGCTTCACGGCCGGTATCAGTTCAGCGAGCTTTGCCATATTCCCGGAACTGTCTTTCATTCCGATAATGTTCGAGTGCTGGGAAAGCTCAGCAACGGTCTCGACCGGCAGATCGTAGCCCGTCACCATCGGAATGTTATAAATCAAAACCGGAAGCTCGGATCGATCCGCAACCGCGCGAAAGAACAAAGCCTGGGTAGCGGGCTGGTGCATTTGATTCACGTAATAGTGCGGCGTGAGGACAAGCGCTGCATGATAGCCGGCCTGCGCAGCTCTGTTTGCCATCGCGACCGTTTCGTGTACGCTCTCGTAGCCTACTCCCGCAATCAAAGTCTTGCCTTTCGTACTTGCTTCGCGGACCCACTCCATTACCTGAATGCGTTCCGTTGTACTGAGTAGCGGCGTCTCTCCCGTAGATCCGCACACCACATAGCCGCTCAACGCGATCTGGTCGAGCTTGCTTACGTTGTGCAGAATTTTGGTTTTGTAAAGATTGCCCTCGTGATCGAAGCAAGTGGTGAGGGCTGGAAAGATCCCGTGAAGCTTCATGCGCGTGCAACGGAGGAGGCCCGCCGGCGTGAGCTGCTGGCAGGCTCCCTTGATTTCACAATCGAGCTACTTGGCCACGTACGTAATAACGAGCGTATAGAGTCCAAGCGATTCGATCAGGACAAGGCCTAAAATCAGCGCAAAGCGAATCGCTGCTACGGCTCCAGGATTGCGCGCCATAGCTTCCGCAGCTGATGCGGTTGCTTTGCCTTGGCCGATACCGCAGAGCCCCGACGCTATGCCCATTGCGATATAAGCGGCTGGCAAATGGTAGTCCGGCGTACCACCGCCAGCTCCCGCCGTCTGCTGTGCCAATACAGGGCTCGCCAGCGCCAACAAGCTGGTTCCGAGCATCACGAGTTTATTCTTCATTCTGTTCTCCTATGAAAGTGCTTTCCAGGAGGTGGTTCGACACCGTACGTTGGGACGCCGGGCGCTCACACTGGAAGCGAATAACGCCTTAGTGCTCGTGCGATACGGCCCCGCCGACGTAAATCATCGCGAGCAAAGTAAATATGTACGCCTGCAGCAACGAGACGAATAAGTGCAGGCCTATGAAAATGACGGGAATGATGAGCTTGGTTAGCCCAATGAACGTAAGATAAACCTGCTCTCCCGCGAACATATTTGCGAACAGACGAACAGTAAGCGAGAGCGGCCGTGCGAAATGGCTGAGGATCTCAATCGGCAACATTAGGAAAGCCAGCCACCAGATAGGGCCCAGGAACTGCTTCACGTACCCCGCGCCGTTCGCCTTCATTCCCGTTGCGTGATAGAAAAAGAACGTCGCGACCGCCATTCCGAGCGGCACCATGGGATACATGGTTGGTGAGTCAAAACCGGGAATCAGTCCGATGCAGTTCATGAACAGAATGAAGAAGAACATCGTGCCAAAAAAGGCGATGTACTTGGGACCATCATGCCCAACCACTTCTTCCGCCTGCGCATAAAGAAACTCGTAAGTAACTTCGAGGGTGTGCTGCAGCTTACCGGGCCTGTCGACCGACAGCCGCGTACGCATGATCGCGAAGAAAATTAGAACGAACAGCACGACCAGGATCTCGCAGACCATCCAATCGCTCCAGGGATTTGCCGGGTCGCCCGCGGGGAAACGAATGGCGTTGAGCAGAGAATTCGCCGGCGCCGCCAGAAATTTATTGAAGAGCGCCGTAACCCAGAGTTCGTGTTTCATTCACCGGTTCGGGAAATGCTTCGTGCCATGCTTTGAATAATCTCGAAGGCCAACGAAACGAGGACGGCGACGGTACTGACGAAAAGACCTAAAATAGCCGCCAAGCCATTGACCTTTAAAGCTTTGACTATAACATAGCCGAGCAATAACAGCAGGGCATAGCGTGCGGCGAAAAGGCCGGCTTTCCAAGGTTTCCGGGAATGATCACCAGGCGAAATAGCGTCCGAGAGCCAACTGAAAAGCCACAAATTACCAAACGAACCCACGGCGCCCAAGCCGAAGCTGAGAGCTGGCTGCCAGCCTCGAGCGCAGAAATACGAAACGAACCCAGTCGCGCCGAAGAATGCCGTAAGCCGGTACAAACGACGGAGCGAAAGAGCGAGTTCCTCGTTTGTCACTCGCGCTTGTCCTTAGCGGCATCGCGAGCCAGCTCACGAAACACCTGTAACAGCCCGGAGAGCATCCCGAGTATGATGCCTAACACTCGTAATGCCGGGATATGAAGCCAGTGATCAAAAAGCGCTCCCAGTAAATAACCTCCGATGACGCAACCCGGCAGGGTAAGCGCAAGCGACAGATACTTTCCTAGAGAGATCAGGGACTTATCGTTTTTCAATGTTCGAGCAAGGGCTGAATCTTCGGGACAGTGCGGAAAATCGGGCCGTCGAAAACGGCAGCACGCGGCAAGCGATCCGACCAATTGATCCCGGGCGGGTAGACGGCGACCAAGTCGAAAAGAATATCTTTCGCCTCGCAGCAGTTCGGCTGGTTCTCTTTCGCCATCTCGTTCGCCAGCCAGTGATCGTGGTCCCAAAATTGGGTCACGCGAGGGTCAGACAGACGGGCAAGCGCCGCCGTTGTCGGGCGCTGCCAGTCTGCGAACCGCACCGGTTCCCAAACCGCAAAAATTCGCGCTGCCGCAGCGGGATGTTGCTCAAGAAGCTTTTGCATGGCGGAGGCCCCCCGCAAACATTGCCCTCAAGTCGGGAGAAAGCAGAAGAATCACTCGAACCGATCCTGACGAGCGGTTAAACTCGGCCTTGAAGCTGGGAAGCGATTGCGCGTTTAGGTCGGCAAGAGGCTGTTGTGCCGCCGGAGTTTTGTGGCCGGAACACGAGAGCGCAAACTGCCGCTCGCGAGAACAAGGATCGCGAGCAGGGCAACAGACGCGCCACCGGCCTATTGCGGCGCATGCTCCAATCGTAGTCTGTACGCGTGCTATTCAGATAGGCTCTTTACGAGGTCATAAAGAAAGGTCTGCCCTTCATAGAAAGATCTCACGGGCATACGCTCATCACGGCCGTGCATACGATTGTCATTGCGTTCGAGAAAGAAGCCCTGGATGCCGTAGGTGGGGATGCCGGCCGTGCGAAGGTAAAGACCGTCGGTTGCGCCAGTCACCATAATCGGCACAACCGGCACTCCTGGCCACAAGCCATCAGTAACGCGCCGCATGGTCCCCATCAGCTGAGGCGAAAGCGGGGATGAAGGGCCGCGGTGAACTTCTCCGATAATTTTCATCCCCACCTTGTCATCCTTGATTACGTTCGATAGCGCCTGTTGCACATACTCGACGGAATCTTCCGGAAGCACACGGCAGTTCACCGTGGCGGCCGCGAGTTGCGGAAGAGCATTCATGGCGTGCCCTCCTTCAAGTTGTGTCGCCACACAGGTTGTGCGGAGCATGGAGTTCCACATGGGCGATGCTGCCGCGACGTGCTGCATGGCCTCGTGCGATCCCTGTGCCACTTTCGCGAGGTCTTCGCGCAACGGGCCGTTCTCGACTTTCGCCATCTGCTCGAAGTACGCGCGAGTAACATCGTTCGTCTTCAAAGGAAAGCCGAACTGCGAAAGACGGTACAGGGCGCCTGCAAGATGATAGATTGCATTGTCGGGAACGGGAAGCGAGCTGTGCCCGCCCTTGTTATGCACCTCGAGCCGGAAGTTGACTACATACTTTTCGCTGACCTGCACGTAGTTCGCCGTCTTCTTGCCGCCTACCATTTCGCCCATTCCGCCCTCGTTCAGGCATAAGCCTGCATTGATCAGTTCGCGCTTGTTCTTGAGGAGCCAATCGACGCCGTTATATGGCCCGCCGCCTTCTTCATCTGCCGTGAGGGCGACGATGATGTCCCGGTCCGGCTTGAATCCCTCGCGCTTGTAACGGATCAGATTCGCAATCCAAACGGCCGCCTGTGCCTTATCGTCGGACGTGCCACGGCCGTAGAAGTAGCCGTCCCGCTCGGTCAGCTGAAACGGGTCCATGCTCCAGTCCTCGCGTTTGGCTTCGACTACGTCTGTGTGGGCCAGCAGCAGAATGGGTTTGCGCGCGCCGCTGCCGTGATAGCGGGCCACAAGGTTTTCTTTTTTTGAAATCGCGCCGCCCAGGTAAATGTCTGAATCCGAAAAGCCGGCCGCCGTCAGACGTGCCGCCATAGCTTCGGCTGCGGGCGTGGTCGAGCCAGTCGTATAACCAGACTTGATTTCAATCAGTTGTTTGTAAATGTCCCGAGCCAACTGCTGATCTGTGGGCGGCGGCATTGTCTGCGCGTGTAGCGCGGCGACAACCAGAAAGAGAAACAAGTGAATGGAGCGCATTACGCATTATCCTTTTCGAGTTCGGCCAGGCGGCGTTCGAGAGCCCGAACTGTTCTAAGCAATTCGGGCAACCTGGAGTAAGCGGCCGAGGCACGCAGCCACTCGCGAGAGTCGAAAGCGGGCGATCCACTGACAATCGCTCCTTCTGGGACATCATGGCCTACGCCCGATTGCGCCCACACAATCGCGTTCTTGTGAATTGTGAGATGGCCCGATGAGCCCGTTTGACCCGCCATGATCACGTTCTCTTCAAGAACCGTGCTGCCGGCGAGTCCGGTCTGACCGCAAATGATATTGTCTTCGCCCACCGTGCAAGCGTGCCCGATTTGGACCAGGCTGTCGATCTTGGCGCCACGCTTCACGCGAGTTTCGCCCATAGTGGCCCGATCAATTGATGTAAGCGTTTGAATCTCGACGTCGTCTTCGATAACAGTGATTCCCGATTGGACAATTTTGTATTGCCGCCCGTCATTGTCTTTCGCAAATCCGAAGCCGTCTCCACCCACTACCACTCCGTTCTGAAGTGTCACCCGATTTCCGATCCGCGAATACTCCCGAACGGACGCGTGCGAGTGAGCGACAAAATCATCACCGATGCTACAGCCCTCGTAGATAACAACGTGCGGGTGAAGGACGGCATTTGCCCCAATTGTCGTCTTCTCCCCCACGACTGCGAATGCGCCGATGGAGGGGTTTGGGCCCATAACAGCGGTATTTGCGATGCACGCGGAAGGGTGAATGCCTGGCGCAGGCTTCGGCGCCTGATAATAAAACGCGAGGGCACGAGCGAAATCGTAGTACGGATTTGAAGAGATCAGCGTAGCGGCTAGGGTATCTTTCAGCGCCTGAGCGGCAATGATCGCGGACGCTCGCGACGACTTTACTTTCGGCGCATACTTCAGGTTCGCGAGAAATGTAATTTCTCCAGGTCCCGCCCGTTCAAGGGTGGAGACGCCGGTGATCTCAATTTGCGAGTCGCCCGAAAGCTCACAATGGAGCCTTTCCGCAAGCTGCCCGAGCGTATAAGACATATGGGTTGAAGCTTAGGTCTCGGCGACCACTCTATTGCGTAATTCGCCGATGGCGGGAATTTTCACGACCACTTCATCGCCCGCCCGCAAATATCGCGGCGGCTTTCGAGCGAAACCGACACCGGCCGGCGTGCCTGTCGAAACAATGTCGCCCGGCTCGAGTGTGAACACGCTCGAGAGAAAAGCGATCAGGTCGGGAATCTTGAAAATCAATTCACGCGTGTTGGAGTCCTGTAGCAATTCGCCGTTGACTTCCAGTTGGACATCGAGTGCGTGCGGGTCGGGAATCTCGTCTTGCGTCACGATCCAGGGCCCCATGGGCGCGAAGGTATCGAATGTCTTGCCCATTAACCACTGGGAGCTGGCGCGTTGATAATCGCGAGCTGTTACGTCGTTGACAATCGTGTAGCCGAACACATGCTCCCGCCAATTCTCGCCTGAGAGATGGCGGCCGCCCCGGCCAATCACGAACGCAAATTCCGCTTCGTAGTCCGGGGACTTGGACGTCTTTGGCAAGACGATACTTGCGCCGGGCCCGATGATGGCGGTTGGAAACTTATTGAAGATCGTCGGCGTTTGAGGAATCTGCGCACCGGTTTCCGCCGCATGATCGCGATAATTCAAACCCACGCAAATTAGTTTTGGCGGCCTCGGAACCGGGGCGAGCAGCCGCACACCCTTTAAGTCATATTCCGTCGCGCCGCGATGCTCGTAGGCAAATTTGTTAATTCTCGAAAGACCTTCGGCACCGGTCTCAATGACCTCCAGTACCGAACTGAAGCCCATCGGTGATAAGTCGAGAACAGTATGCTCATCAGTGACTATGCCCGGGCGCCCAATTCCGTCGATTGCGAACGTAGTCAGACGCATTCAGAAAAATCTGCGTTCGAACTGCTCGTGCCGCTGCCGAGCCTGATTTATAAGAAGGTTGTATTCGGTCTCACCGTGCAGGCTGCGCAATAACGGGTCACTCACAAAGTAGGAATAGCAGAAGAATCCCCCTTCGATGCTTTGGCTCAGCATACGTAATGCTGAACGTTTGTCCTCCAGCACAGCATAGGCTTGAGCAAGCTTGTAGATGCCCTCGGCATCAGTTACGCCGCGCTCTTTAATCCTGCGTTCCGTTTCGCGGAGAAGACCTAGGCCCTCCGCGTTATGGCCTCGAACCGCGTCACTAAGAGCCTTTCCAAGCTGTGCCTGAAACAGAGAGGGAGCAACCGCAAATGCACGCTCGAAATCGCGTACTGCTTGCTCGTGATCCCCTAAATAGTATTCACCGAGGCCGCGATAGAACAGGATATATACCGAATCATTCGCGGGCAAGCTCCGAATGAATTTAGCGTATTCCCCGAGATATAAGTAAGTATTGATGGCTGAGCTGTTTATTTTAACCTCGGGATCGATCTGGCGCGCTCGTTCCGCCTCCGCCAGGGACTGCTTCAACATGCCGCCAAACCGATACGCATAACCGAGCTCCCAATGCGCTTCGGCGTTATTAGGATTCGTCTTCAGTACTGCTCTGATTAAGGGAACGGCTGCTTCCACTCTGCCCGTATCAGTGAACAGGTTGGCCATATAGATACGGGGCTGGATCAGAGCGGGATCAAGCGCAAGAGCCTTTTCATAAGCCGCCTGTGCTTTACGGTACTGCTCGCGGCCGCCAAATTGGAGCGAAGCATTGGTTGTAAATGCCCTTCCGAGATGGGCCCAGGTAAGCGCATACGTTGGGTCGATTGACGCAGATTTCTCAAGCATATCGATGGCCGCCGAGAAATTGTTTGTCGAATAAAGATCAACGCCTCGCAGATAATATTCGTAGGCAAGCGCATTCATCGGACGATCGGGTTTGAGACGTTCGGTTTCTGCCGGAGATAGTTTCAGCTCCAGGCCGCCGATGATTTGCCGCGCTACCCGGTCTTGAACAGTCAGGAGTTTGTCGTATGTGACGTCGATCGAATCATCCCAGAGGATTTTTTGAGGCTTCACATCGATTAACTGAACGTTGATTCTAAGATCGTCGCCTTCTTTGATGTAACTCCCTGTCAGTAAGGTGTCGACATCTAGCTCAGCGGCAATCCTTTGCGGATCAAGTACCTGATTGCGGTATCTGTCGATAGATGAAGACGGCCGAACGGTAAGCGCATTCACATAACCTAGTTTCGTAATTATGGCATCCGCGAGGGAAAATCCCAGAAAATCGGTTTGAGGAGTAGGCTGCAGATTGCGGAAGGGAAGAATGGCCAAGCTCCGCGTGGGGGGCGGTTGGGCGTTCTTCCATTTCCTCAACACTGGATACCCAATCGCGAAAAGAACCAGAGCGATCGCAACCGCGAGCGCGGCTCTCCTCTTCGCAGGTCCGCCCAGGTACGGCCGAAATTGCCGAGCGCTTGGGACAGCAGGCTGTAAGTCGGTTGTGGCCTGTGCAAACCTCACCCGCAGATTGCTATTCGGCATAGGACTGGATTGATGAGGGGCGGCCGAAGAAGTCGAACCGTGCAGCTTGGATTGAAACTCCAACTCCTTTTTCAACTCCTGAAGATCGCCGGCCAATTCCTGTGCGGTCTGGTAGCGCGCGTCGCGGTCTTTTCGAAGGGCCCTGTTTATGATGTGCTCTAGTTCCGCCGGGCATTCTGGAAACGAGCCCACGAGCGGAGGGGGTTCACCCTTCAAAATCTCGGCGATAATATCGCTCTGGGTCTCGCCTTCGAAAGCTGCTCGTCCGGCTACCATCTCATAGATCACCGCGCCTAGGCTGAAGATATCGCTCCGTGCATCGATCGCGATTCCGCGGGCCTGTTCAGGAGACATGTATTTCGCTGTACCTACAACGGTTCCCGGCTGCGTGTTCGTCCACACCGTCCGTGTCTGAAAATCACTTGCCTGTGCGCGAGTTTCGGTCAATTTCGCGATACCAAAATCGAGGATCTTGACGATATCGTCCGCGCGCACGATGACATTCTCAGGCTTAATATCCCTGTGAACGATTCCAGAAGAGTGTGCGGCAGCAAGAGCGCTGGCAATCTGCATCCCGATGTCGATAACTGCAGTCAGCTCTAGACTGCCCTGCGTTAGTTTCGTTCGTAGCGTCAGCCCGTCTACAAACTCGGATGCAATAAAATGCAAATCATCGACTTGCCCGAACTCGTAGACAGTCAGAATGTTCGGATGGTTCAGCGCTGAAGCTGCTTGCGCCTCCTGCTCAAAACGGCGTAGAGGACGTTCATCGTCAGTGAGCTCCGGCGGGAGAATTTTGAGCGCGACCTTGCGCTTCAGCCGTAGGTCCTGCGCCAGATAGACTTGGCCCATGCCGCCCGCACCGAGCAAGTCGAGAACCTCGTAGTGATCTAACCGGGCACCCGAAACGAGGAGGGCAGGTTGTTCAGGCAACGGTAGTTGCGGCACTTGATCTTGCATCGCCCTCCGGTGAGCCCCCGGTAAGGCTGATCATCCGATCTGTGAAAAGGTCTGTCTCCACGCCTCAATCTAGGCTCTATTCGCAGGGTCCTCTACAGTGTATCTAAGCTGGACTCGACTGCTTCGTTGCCGTGTGTTGACGGACCTTGCTACAGTAGGATTTGTCGTCCGGTATGTGGGCGGGCGGCCTGGTATCTATGGCAAAGGTTTGTGAAATTTGCGGCCGTGGACCGCAGTTTGGGAATCGGATCAGTCACGCCCATAATGTCAGCCACCGCCGCTGGAACGTAAATCTTCAAAGCGTTCATGCGCTGATCAACGGCGTCGGAAAGCGGCTTCGCGTTTGCACGTCTTGCATTCGGAGCGGCAAAGTTCAAAAGGCTCCGCTGCGTTCGCGCCCGACTGCCGGTTGACCGCCCCGCGAAGGTGCTTCGCAACTCGCTTTTTGCTGCAGCCAGCGCGCGCCGGCCTGATCAGCTTCGAGAATGTCGATCGGTAGAGCTGTCGAGTCGGGAGACTCTCTGATTTCCAAATTGATGAGATGTGTGATTACACCGATTGCATCCGCATCGCCACGTATGGGCGGCAAGTGTCCCCTCAGGTAGCCGTCAATAGCCCGCCGTTTGCCTAAAAGAATAAAGTCATAGCGTCCCGGTATCGCTGACGAGTAAGTGTGCCGGTCCGAACTCAGGCGCGGTTTGGCGGAGCTTCCATCAGTCCGATACCATTCGACTATGACCGTTGGCACGTTGTGCTCGACGCCAATGAACGCCGCTTCAAGAATGAGCCCCTTACGTGTCGCGTTGTGCTCGATTCGCCCTTGTGCAGCGACCGCTTCAGGCAGGAATTGCCGCATGCGTTCGTGGAATCGCTCGATCGCATACCGCACGGTCGGGCTGCTGCGCCCCACTTCGGCCCCGATACTCGCGACCTGCTGATCGTTCGCATACGTCAGCCCTGACGCGACAAACAGCAGCCGCCCAGCCGGCACAATCTTGCACACCGACCCTGTATACGTCTCGCCCAGTTCCCGGTAACTGCGGCGGCTATCCGCGCCGATGTACACTTTATTGGCGCTACGAAGTATGACAATACTCGTGGCCCGGGCAGTCGCCGCGAGAGCCAAAATACACATACCCGAAACCAGGAGCCTTACGGCAGCGGCGGCCCTACCGTTCGAAACAACACACCTCATCTACATTGCAAGACGCATACGGCAGTCCGTTCGAGTACTTCACAGCACCCGCTGTGATCTACCCGCTCTCGAAATTAAAAAGACTTATTTGGGTGGGCCTACGACCAACTCGTTATCGACGTCTTTTACGCCCTTTACCTTTTTCGCAAGCTTGGTGGCCCGGTTCTTGCCTTTTTCCGTATCGACGCGGCCCTTGATGGTCACCACTCCATTCTTTACGAAAACATCCAACGCGCCGCCCTTTACGTCCTGGTCGGTTGCCAGGCGCATACGGACCTGGTCGGAAATTCTGTCATCTGAGCTGGCCGGCTTCTGTCCGGCCGCAAATACGGCTTGCGCGCAGAAGAGCAAAACAATACTGACAAAACGTTTCATCGATCTTCTGAGCCTAGCATCGACCGCCAATCAATGGCATCGAGGAATGCGGGGTCTTCGCGCCAATGCGGCTTCACTTTGACGAACAACGATAAGAACACTTTAGTTTCGAGGAGGCGCTCTAATTTCTCGCGCGCTGCCGAGCCGATTTTCTTGAGCGTCTGTCCTTT
Organism: uncultured Acidobacteriaceae bacterium; assembly: GCA_963803455.1. Taxonomy (GTDB): domain Bacteria; phylum Acidobacteriota; class Terriglobia; order Bryobacterales; family Bryobacteraceae; genus Bog-105. The sequence continues at coordinate 1,382,302 of CAWDMK010000001.1, forward strand.
GTTGCCAATCAGAATGGTTTTCTGCCCGGGGCGTTCCACGTGCACTGTCGCAGCGATTTTAATCAGCCCGCGCGACTCTTGCCATTCATCGATCAACACGGCGGTAGCGTGCGGGACTTCGTCGCGCGCCGCTCGCAGAATGCTTTCTCGAATGATTTCCGCGGCTAGGAAGCGCACCGGTTGATCGGTCAAATGCTCTTCGGGAAATAACGCCGGCCCTTCGGGCAGGTACTGTGCGACTACTTGCTTCAGTTCTTCTAGTCCATCGCCCTTGTGCGCAGAAACCGGCACAGCAGCAGCGAACGGGAACAGTTCCAAATAACGTTCGATGAATGGAAGTAGAAGGCGTTTGTCCTGGAGTCTATCGATCTTGCTCGGCACAAGCAACACCCGCATTGTCCGCGACAGCACGGTCAAAGCTTGCTGGTCGTCCGGCCCAACGGGCTTCGTCGCGTCAGCCAGGTAAAGAACCACATCACAATCGGTAAGCGCGCGGCGCACCGCGTCCATCATGCGCCGGCTGAACAACGCGTCCGATTCGTGAATGCCTGGAGTATCCACGAATACAATTTGGACGTCGGGGCTGGTCATGGCTGCGCGCATGGAGGTGCGCGTGGTCTGGCGCTGATGCGCTGTGATGGCTAACTTCTCGCCAATCAAGGCATTCAGTAAACTCGATTTTCCGGCATTCGGCCGACCCGTGATTGCAGCGAAACCTGCGCGATGGGCGGCCCGTGTCACGATTTCGCGGAAACGGGTGAGAGAGTTCCTACGCGCGAGAGGCGAACTTGCTCGACACACCTCTCATTTCCAGCCAACACCTCTATGCGCATCCCATCCCGTTCTATCGTCTCGCCGACGTGAGGCACATGACCGAGCCACTCGGTAACCAGACCACCCACAGTTGTCGATTCAGTATTCGCGTCAGGCCGGAAATTTAGCAGATCCTCTAGACGGTCAACGTCGAGACTTCCTGGCGCAACAAACACGTGGTCGGATTCCTGATGCACATCCCGTTCGGGCTCATGCTCGTCTCGTATTTCGCCGAGAATCTCTTCAACCAGGTCTTCCATCGTAACTAGACCGGCAGTGTTGCCATATTCGTCAACCACGATTGCCACATGCGAGCCTTCGCGCTGCATGTCCCGAAGCAAGTCGCTCACGGGTTTACTTTCCGGCACCAGATGGATCGGCCGGATCAGGTTCGCTAGCGGTCTATTCTGGCGCTCTTCCGGATCCAGTTCGAACATGTCTCGCACGTGAACGAAACCGATGATGTTGTCAATTGTGCCATCGTAGACAGGTATGCGTGAAAACTGCTCATGAATCACAAGCTGGCGTAGATCTTCAAGCGATCGATCCGCGGAAGTGGCCACGATGTTAGGCCGCGCCGTCATCACTTCGCGCACGTTCTTATCCCCGAACGCAACCACCGAGTGAATCAGCTTGCGGTCTTCTTCCTCAAGGATCCCTTCCTCCGCTCCAGCCGTGATCAGGGCTTCGATATGTTCAACAGAATCGGCGGGTGCAGTCTCTCCTGCCGCGTCTCTATCCAGGTCGAGAAGCGATTGAAAAGTACGCAAAACGGCCGTAAGTGGCAGAGCGCAAGCGGCCATGATTTTGATTGCGGGTAATGCACGTAGCATCCATACACCGCTCGTGCGTCGATACAGAAACATAGGCACGAGATAAGTCGTTATCAGGATTGCGAGAAATGAAACGAAAACCGCTTCAATCACACTTTGCCACGCCGGAATCCCCGGACGCACGAGTGCGCATAAGTAGAACAATCCGGCAAGCGGAAGCGACACATGCTTGATCAGGGAAAACGTCAACGAACCGTGCTCAGGTTCAAGGCCGATCTTTTGAGCCAAGCTCTCCCGAAAGTATTCGAGCGCAGGTACCTCCGGCCGAAGAAGGCGCAGTGATTCCAGGTACAACAGTTGAACATATGAAACGAAAGCGAGCAGCACCGTAAGCAGCACAGCAATGATTAAGCAGAGAAGATTCATTGTGCTGGACTTCTCCCGGTAAGGGCGGACTCGGCTCTTGCAATGAGTGTTCGGGGGAGGTCCAGCTCGGCTCGCCACTTTAGCTCGGCTTCCGCCATATCCCCGTCGTCGCACTCATGGTCCATGCCGGTGAGGTGCAAAAGCCCGTGCAGCATCAATATCCCGACCTCATCCGTTCGCGTGTGCCCAAAGGCCCTCGCTTGCGCCTCGGCGCGATCGATCGAGATTGCTATTTCACCCAGAAGAGCATCCGCGTCGAGTGCCGGGAATGATAGGACGTCGGTTGCGGAATCGTGTCCCAAAAAGCAGCGGTTCAGCCGCCGCAATTCTTCATCGCGAGTAATCACGCATGTAAAACATCGCCCCTTCCCGATTCGCGCAGCTAAGATTGAGGCAAACGCTTTCAACCTGCGTTTCTCTTCAACCGAAAACTGCAGCCCTGCGGGAAAGGCCCGAAACAAAACGGTGCACTGATTTCCAGGGACTCCTCGAGACATGCGAGTACTTCTAAGCCAGGGAAGGGAATTCCGGAATTTCGACGGCAGCGTCCGAGACTGACTGCTGGATCGGCTCTTGCGGTGTATCACTGCCTAGCTTGAGTGCGAGCTGCCGGCCGGCGCCGGTCATCTCTTGATAACGGTCGTAAGCCTTAACAATTTGCTGCACCAGATGATGACGCACGACGTCCCTATCGTCGAAGTTCACGAAAGCGATTCCTTCAACCCCTTTCAGCACATCGGCAGCGTTCAGAAGCCCGCTCTTCTTCCCCGGCGGAAGATCGATCTGTGTTTGGTCCCCGTTTACCACCATTTTGGAATTGAAGCCTTGGCGCGTGAGGATCATCTTCATTTGCTCGATAGTCGTGTTCTGCGCCTCGTCGAGGATGATGAAGCAATCGTTCAGCGTGCGCCCCCGCATAAACGCCAGAGGAGCTATTTCGATCACGTTCCGCTCCAAAAACTTCTCAACCCGATCCGAATCGATCATATCGAAAAGCGCGTCATAGAGCGGCCGCAGGTAAGGATCCACTTTCTCCTGTAGCGTTCCCGGAAGAAATCCCAGATGTTCGCCGGCCTCAACCGCTGGCCTGGTGAGCACGATCCGGCTCACGCGTTTGTTCAAAAGCGCCGACACCGCCATAGCAACCGCGAGATATGTCTTTCCGGTACCGGCAGGCCCGATGCCAATTGTTAGGTCATGACTCTCAATTGCATCGACATAACGCCGCTGGTTCACCGTCTTCGGCGCGAGGACTTTCTTGCCGAAGCTGCGTGATTTCCCGCTCTCGACGAGCCGGCGCAGCGAAATGTTCGGGTCGGTTGTCACCACCCGCATGTAGCTGTTTAGGTCGCCGTTACTGAAAGTGTGGCCCTCTTTGACCAGGCTCACGTAATCTTCGAGGATGCGTTCGGCCCGCCGCACCTGCTCCTCTTCGCCCTCGAGTTCGAGCGAGTCGCCATCGATCAGGCGCGTGCGTAGCGTCAGCTCGGATTCGAGCAGGCGAATGTTTTCGTCGCGCGTGCCAAACAGTGATTCGATTCCGCGAGAGATCTGAACAGAAGATTTCATCAAGAATAGAGCTAACGGGGCACCGTTCGCGCGCTATGCCTACAAAGAATGCTGGCTGGGTGAAGAATAGCCGTGACAGATCGCGAGACGCGAAGGGATCTGGTTGGTGCCGGTTGAACCCACTGGCGCGAGCGCCGGAAGCTCATTCGCCTTGATTATACCAGTTTTGGAGTAGACGCGGGCGGTTAGAGAATCATTGGAACGCAGCCAGTCAAACCCTCGGTTCGGGGTATTTGGGCGAGTGCCGTAAAACCAGTCACAAAAGTGATCAATTTTTCTCAAAAATTTTTTCTGTTTCGGTTTCAGACACTTACAAGTTTTTGCGCAATACGGCTGGGCTGTTTGACCCCCGGTTGCGCGGCATCACCATGCTACGTTCATTTCGCTCGCGAAATTCAATCGCTACCGGAATCCGGTTGCCATAAAGGAGACGAAAATGGGCGTACTGATCACGATGCCGCCGCGCGATACAGAGGACGTGGAAGTAATAGTAGACGACAATGCGGTGCCTGCTCCCGCCCCCGTTGCAAGCTCAGGGACCGACTTCTCTGTTTGGAAGAGGGCTCCCAAGGAGCGGACGGTGAACTATTTCCCGACCTACTCGACAGTGTCGAGGGCCATGCAGGGCGCCATGCGCGCTTGGGTCCGTGAATGGTTCGCGGCGAATGTCGAAATTCTTCTCCGGCCCCATACTGCCTACGCGATTCTCGTCTACCAGTGCACCCATCCGTTCGCGGGGAAGCCGACGAATATGTTCACCTACGATATCCAGCAGACCGAGGCTCTCGACCGGGCCTTCGCTTCGGCGGCGAACAAGTTGGGCCGCGAGCTCAAGGCTCTCGATACAAAGAGATTCTCCTGGTTCACCCGTGAGCATTACTTTGCCTATCGCAGCAAAGAAGTGGTCAAGTACGTATCGAAGAATCGCCGCGCAATTTACAGGATGCTCAATGTTGAAACCGTGCTGATGGACAGCATCTTGAAATTCGCCATTATCGATATTCCGAGGCTCGGTTTGGAAGAGGCTTTAGTGATCCTGCGCAGGGGTTTCAACACTCAACTGCGCCGCTTCTCCGATATCGTCGACTTGGGCGAGCGCACGGAGGAGCTGCTGCGAATCGCTACGGACGCACTGGTAACTAAGCTGCCCGTTGACAACGTAGTCCCGATGCCCTTAGCAGCGTAACTTTTGAGTGGAAGGAGCAGATGACATCCTCTGTTCCTTCCCGAACAGCCGCTGTTTACAGTTTCACCGTAACGGTCTTGACCTCCGAGTATTGCTGCAAGCCATACTCGCCGAGCTCGCGCCCGATTCCGGACTGCTTGAAGCCGCCGAACGGCGCCGCCGCATCGAACACATCAAAGCAGTTCACCCAGACCGTTCCGGCGCGCACGTTATTCGCAATATAGTGCGCTTTGCCGATATCTCGAGTCCAGACCGCGGCCGCCAAACCATACATCGTCTGGTTTGCGCGGTCGACCAGCTCATCCATATCTTTGAATTTCAAGATGCTCATCACCGGACCGAAGATCTCTTCCTGGGCGATCTTCATATCGTCTTTGACGTCGGCAAAAACAGTTGGAGCGATGAAGTAGCCGCGATCACCGACGCGCTCGCCGCCGCACATCAGCTTAGCCCCTTCGCGCTTGCCTGCATCCACGTAGCTCATCACTTTATTGAATTGATCGTTGTCGACCTGAGGGCCTTGCTCCGTAACCGCATCAAAGGGATCGCCCACCTTGCGGCGTTTCGCCCGTTCAGTGCTGCGCGCCACGAAATCGTCATAGATCTTTTCCTCGACAAACACGCGCGAGCCAGCGCAGCAGCATTGCCCTTGATTAAAGAACAGCGCGAAATGCGACCCCTCGACCGCTTGGTCCAGGTCTGAATCCGAAAACACAATATTCGGGCTCTTGCCGCCCAATTCGAGCGTGACTCGTTTCAGGTTCGTCTCAGCAGCGGCCTGCATGATCAGGTGGCCGACTTCTGTCGAGCCCGTGAACGCGACCTTATCGATATCCATGTGGCGTGCGATCGCGCCGCCGGCCGTCGGACCGTACCCCGGCAGAATATTTACGACGCCGTCCGGGAAACCGGCTTTGATGATCAGCTCGCCCACCCGCAATGCACTCAAGGGCGTCTGTTCCGCGACTTTCAATACGACTGTGTTGCCGCACGCCAGCGCAGGCGCGAGCTTCCAGGCTTGCATCAACAGCGGGAAATTCCACGGAATGATTTGCCCAACAACGCCCACGGGCTCATGCCGCGTGTAGCAGAAATAATCTCCTGCGATCGGAATCGTTTTTCCCTGGATCTTGTCAGCCCATCCCGCGTAATAGCGATAGCAGGCGATCACCAACGGCAGATCGGCTGCGCGCGCTACGTGTCGCGGTTTGCCGTTGTCGAGCGCTTCAAGCGCCGCCAGCTCCTCGACGTTCTCTTCAATCAGATCCGCTAGCCGGTTCAGCAGCTTGCCGCGCTCGGATGCCGACATCTTGCGCCACGGGCTTTTCGAATGGAACGCCTTGCGGGCGGCCTTTACTGCGAGATCAACATCCGCGGCATCGGCCTCCGCAACCTTCGCGATGACCTCGCCGGTGGCCGGATTAATGGTTTCGAATGTCTTCCCTGAGACACTGTCTACCCACTTGTTATCAATCAGAATCTTCGTTTGCTTGACTTGCGCTTGTGTTGCACGCTTGGGTTCTGTAAGAACGGTAGCCATACTACTCCTTTTCTGCAGTTTAATTCCTGATACTCTCCACCGAAGCCCATCATATTCCAATTTTTCGAGCGAGAACGTCAGGAACCGGCGTTTACGCGTTTCCACTGCTTACCGGCCCGGATGATAAGCAGGCGAGCCGCATCCTTCAGCAAAAGATCTTTTTGAATTCCGCCATTGACCTCGACCGCCCCGGCCTTGATCTTTCGGGTCGCATCGGTCACACTCCCGGCGAGGCCGATCAGCGCCAGCAGCTTATCCAAACGAATCCCTTTTTCGCTGACCGCCGCCGCAGGCAAATCGATGGTTTCCGTGTCCGCCGGTTCGAGGCCTTCGCGTACCTCGCGGTTGAACGCTTCCTGCGCGGCAGCGGCTTCGGCGTGTGAATGAAAATCGGCGACAATTCGCTTGCCCAGAGCCATCTTTACTTGCATCGGATCCTTTTCGCGTGATTCGACGACGCTCCGCAGCTTAGCGATGTCGTTCATCGATATGTCCGTCAGCAGCTCGTAATACCTGTACATCAGGTCATCACTAATCTGCATGATCTTACGGAACATGATTTTCGGTTGCTCGGTGATGCCGATATAATTGCCCTTCGATTTCGCCATCTTCTCGATGCCATCGAGACCTTCCAGCAAGGGAGTTGTCGCGATGATCTGCGGTTGCTGCCCGTAGTCCTTCTGAATCTCGCGCCCCACAAGCAGATTGAACGTCTGATCGGTGCCGCCCATCTCGACATCGCATTCGAGCGCAAACGAGTCGAAGCCTTGCGCGAGCGGATACAGCAGCTCGTGAACGGAGATCGGCGTGCCCTCTTTGAAACGCTTGCTGAAGTCGTCGCGCTCGAGCAAACGAGCCACTGTGTATTTGGAGCACAGGCGAATCACATTTTCGAACGTGAGCGGCCCCAGCCAAGTGCTGTTAAATCGCACTTCCGTTTTATCCGGATCGAGAATTTTAAACACTTGAGCCTTATACGTTTCGGCGTTCTGTTGAATCTCTTCCCGCGTCATCGGCGGCCGTGTGATGTTGCGGCCGGTAGGATCGCCGATAAGCCCGGTCATGTCGCCTATCAAAAAAATGACTGTGTGGCCGAGATCTTGAAAGTGCTTCATCTTGCGCAGCAGAACCGTATGGCCCAAGTGCAGGTCGGGAGCCGTAGGATCGAAACCCGCCTTAACGCGCAACGGGCGGTCCTGCTCGCGGTATTTGGTTAGACGTTCCCGCAATTCCTCCTCGCGAATCAGTTCAGCGAGGCCCTTTTTCAGGTAAGTAAGCTGTTCTTCGACGGGAGCGAAGGGCAAGATCTCTCCAATTGTATAGGCAGCGCCTATAATGGCGGCATGAAATTCGTGCTGCTCAGTGCTGTGAGCGCGATTGCCATGTATGCACAATCTCCGTTTGATGCTTTAGTCGACCGATACTTTGAGGATCAATTCCGGTTTCATCCCAGCCAGGCGACCGCAGCCGGGTTCCATGATCCGTACGATTCGCAGTTTGAAGACTATTCCGCGAACAACATCCAGCGGCAAATTGCCGTAAACGAAAAATATCTGGGAGATTTTGAAAAGCTGCCGGCATCCGATGAGCGCGATCTGGTCATTGCGCATATCAACGGAGATTTATTGGAGCTGCAAAACATCCGGCCGTGGGAAACGAATCCCGACCACTACTCGAGTAGTGTAAGCGAATCGATCTTCGGACTGATCAGCCGGAAGTTTGCTCCGCCCGAGCAGCGTTTGCGAGATGTGATCGCCCGCGAGCAGAAAATTCCTCAAGCTTTTGCCGAAGCCCGGCAGAACCTGAAGAATCCGCCGCGGATTTACACCGAGGTCGCGCTTCAGCAACTGCCCGGCATTGAGAGCTTCTTTGGCAACGATGTCCCGGCTGCGTTCACGGAAGTAAGAGATCAGGATCTGAAGGGCCAGTTCAACAAATCGAACGGGGCGGTAATCGAGGCGTTGAAGAGCTATGAAAATTGGCTCAAGACGGACCTGTTGCCGCGCTCGAACGGCGATTTTCGGATCGGGGCGGAGAACTATCAGAAGAAATTGGCATACGACGAAATGGTCGATATTCCGCTCGATCGTGTTTTAGCGATCGGCTACGAAAACCTGCGCGCGAACCAGCAGCAGCTCGTTGAGGTCTGCAAAAAGATCGACGCGAATAAGACGCCGCAGCAGATTGCGGAAGAACTCGAAAAGGATCATCCACAGGCCGATCAGTTGCTTCAGGCGTTCCGAAATACCTTCGGCGGACTGATCGACTTCATCAACACACACCGGATCATCACGATTCCTTCGACAGTCAGGCCGATCCTCGAGGAAACGCCGCCATTCGAGCGCGCGCTGACCACCGCCTCGATGGACACCCCAGGGCCGTACGAGAAAGTTGCGACCGAAGCGTATTTCAATGTCACACTGCCCGAGAAGAGTTGGTCTCCGGCGAAGACTCAGGAATTCATGACGGCCTTCAATCGGGGCACAATCGTGAGCACGGCCATACACGAAGCCTATCCAGGACACTACGTGCAGCTTCTTTGGTTTCACAAGCTGCAGTCGAAAGTCCGAAGGCTGATCGGGTGCGGCACGAACATCGAGGGCTGGGCGCATTACACCGAGCAGATGATGCTCGATCAGGGTTATGGAAATGGCGATCCAGGCTTACGCGTTGGACAATTGCTCGATGCCCTGCTGCGGAATTGCCGCTACATTGTCGGAATCGAGATGCACACCGGGCACATGACTTACGAGCAAGGTATCCAGTTCTTCATCAAAAACGGTTACATGAGCCATGCCTATGCCGAACTCGAGACGAAGCGTGGCACGTCAGATCCGACGTATCTGGTCTACACGCTCGGGAAGCTGCAGATCATGAAACTGCGTCAGGATTACGGGAAGAAAGTGGGTCCGAGCTTCTCAATTGAGCAGTTTCACGACGACTTCATGAGGCAGGGCGGCGTGCCGGTGAAGCTCATCCGAAAGGCCATGCTCGGAAACGACTCGCCTACGCTATGATGCGTCCCTGTTTTCAGCGACTAAGTCTTCCGGCCGCCCAACATCCCGCCATTCGCCCTCGATTGGAGAAACGCGCAGGTCGAGGGAGTCCTCGAGCATTAGATCGAGAGCGGACGTGAGTTCATACTCACCGCGCGGCGAGGGCTCGAGCCGTTCGAGGTATCGAAACAGTATGGGATCGAATGCGTAAAATCCTGCGCTGTTCCATTGAGTTGTGGACGTGCCCTTGGGAGGTTTCTCGATGATGCGCCGAATCCTTCCTTGCTCCTCGTATACGGCTGCACCCTGCCAAGGATCGCTCACTGCTTTCACGGCTAACACCGCTGCAATATTCGGATCTTGACCCAGAATCCCGGCGCAGCGCACGTATTCCGAGGGATCGCAGAGTATGTCGGCATACGTAAGAAGAAACGAGTCATTTCCGGCAAAATCCTTCGCCAGGCGCGTCGCAGATCCCGTGCCGTCGACGGGATCTTGAACCCGGAATTCGAGTTGCACTGCGCCAGCTTGTTCCCCGGTCGAAAGCCATCCACGGAAATAGCGCTCGATCAGCTCATGGTGATAACCAACGACAATAAAGAACTCCTCTACACCAGCCGCCGCGAGTCTTTCGAGTATGTGCTCGAGTATGGGCTTGCCCTTTACGAGCAACATCGGTTTCGGAGTTTGGGCTGTCACGCTCCCCATGCGCGTGCCCTTTCCAGCCGCCAGCACCACCGCCCGCCGGATTAACGCTTCATTCATTCAATGCTCCTGCCGAGGGCTCACCGGCGATTATGTGATTCGCGGGATCGAAGTTTGCGTGAGCCGAATAATATCGGTTCACGAGCTCCGCGCGAATGCGGTCGCGATCCGATGCGGTGCACAGAATCACCACGCATCCGCCGAAGCCGCCGCCGGTGAGCCGCGCGCCCAAAGCTCCGGATTCACGCGCGGCATCAACAAGCGCGTCGAGCGCCGGTGAACTCACTCGAAGCCGTTCGCGAAGGCTCGCATGAGAGGCATAGAGCAGTTCCCCAAACCGCGCCGCATCGCCCGCGCGCAATGCGGAGACCGCGTGCGTAACCCGCAGGCTCTCAGTCACTACATGTAAGAACGCTTGTGCCTCGTCATCTGTGAGCAGGCGGTGATCCGGTAGTGCGGTGAGTTCGTCGAGCGAATGGGTCTCGATCGCCAAAGCATACGATTTGAACCCGAGCTTTTCTAAGGCGCGAGATCCGGCGGTGCGCCGCGCGTTGTACTCGGAACGCACGGCGCCCGACTTTTCTGCTGTCGTGAGACTGTGCGCGACGAGAAACGCCCAATCGTGCGGTATCGGAATTGAGGAAACCTCGAGTGGCGCGAAGTTGACCAGAAGTGCGCAGCCTGCTTTCGCGGCAAGTACGGCGGCATGGTCCATGCCTCCTCCGCGCGTGCCGACAAACTGCTCCCCTTCCGGAAGGATGTCCATCAACTCATCAAATGCCGGGCGAATCTCGTTTGCCTGGAGCAGAGCTAGAGTGAAGCCGGCGAGTAGCGCCGAAGAAGAAGACAATCCTGCCGCCGGGGGCAAATCGGAAGTGATCGCGGCATCAATACCCCGAAGGAGGGTCCAGCGTCTACTCGCCGCTAACACGGCAGCTTTCAGATAGTTCAACCAATCTCCCGACAGATCGGGCTCGAAATGCGGAGCCAGGACAAACTCCCGCTCTCCAAACTTGTCCGAGCTGAGTGCGCGTATGCGCGTATCGAGCCGCGGGCGGAACGCGATCGAGATCCGGCGCTGGATCGCGATAGGGAGCACGGGTAGATTGTGATAATCGATGTGCTCGCCGATCAGGTTTACGCGGCCTGGAACCGAGACAGTCACTTGTTGAGAATAGCGGTATGCCCGAGCCGGACTTCGACGTAATCATCATTGGCGCCGGTGCAGCCGGCATAACGGCCCTTGCAGAACTGGATCGAACCGGAGCTCGCGTTCTATGCTTCGAAGCGCGTGACCGCATCGGCGGCCGCGTTCTCACGATTCGTGATCCGTTTTCACCAATTCCGATTGAGCTGGGCGCCGAGTTCGTACATGGCCGACCTCGCGAGATCTGGGATATTGTCCGGTCAAGCCGGCTCGCCACATACGATTGCGGCGAAAGAGCGGTCCATTTGAACGGCGGGAAACCGCAGAGTCCCGGCGATGCCTGGGAGGAAGTCGAGCGCGTGATGAGCGATATGCAAGAGTTCGCGGCCAGTAAGCCGGATCAAACCTTCGCCAGTTTCCTCGAGCAAGCACCAGGCTCGCAGGATGCGAAGCGCCTCGCCGCGTCATACGTCGAAGGCTTCAATGCCGCACGGCAGGAAGTGATCGGCATCGCTTCGCTGGCTGAGGATATCCGAGCCGCCGAAAAAATCGACGGCGACCGTTCGTTCCGGATCTTCAACGGCTACGATTCGGTAATTGTTTCCATCTCGAGCTTGGTCTCAAACATTGAAACCAAACTCCGCCTTAATTCCGTGATCGAGAGAATTGACTGGAAATCAGGCTCTGCAACGGTCCATGTGCGATCGGCGCTTACCGGCGTTGTAGAAACATTTGGAGCCAGACGCGTGATCGTCACGATTCCACTCGGGGTATTGCAAGTGACGCCCGATAGCCTTGGCGCCATCCGGTTCGAGCCGGAACCGCCCGGCATTCTTTCGGCCGCACGCGCGCTGCGCTTTGGCCAGGTCTTTCGGCTCGTCTTGCGTTTTCGGGAGGCGTTTTGGGAGAGCAATCCCGACATTCAGGGTGCGGGGTTCTTACTTTCCGACGAGCGGCTCTTTCCGACTTGGTGGACTCCGCTGCCCGTCCATGCACCCGTGATCACCGGGTGGAGTGCCGGGCCGCATGCGGACGAACTTGCCGAACAGAGAGAGCAGGCCATTGTCGCAGAGGGCCTCGCAAGCTTGGCACGCATCACCGGCTCATCGCTCGACCGGCTCCGTGGCTTACTGGAGGCCGCATATCTTCACGATTGGCATCGGGACCCGTTCGCTCGCGGAGCTTACAGTTACGTTCCGGCGGGCGCACTTGACGCGCGAAAAGTATTAGCCGAACCGGTCGCCGACACGCTTTACTTCGCGGGCGAAGCAACGAATTTAAATGGCCACAGCGCAACCGTTCATGGCGCGATCGCCTCGGGCAGGAGAGCCACGCGTCAGATACAGAGCGCCGGTGTCTGAGCGTCCAGTTTTGAAGTTTTTTCGACGGATTTTCCGAACTTTTTCCATGCTGGCCCGTCTTTACAAGATGATCGGCTGCGAATGCAATCACACCTGTGTCACCATAGAGTGATCCCTCTGAGAGCGAATTCGATCTAGTGTCCAAGTACTTGTCAAAATTGACTTTGCTGTTGTTAGCCACGCTGTCAATGGCCGCCGCCATGCTGTTATCTTCGTGCGCGAAGAAGGGCCCCACGCCCGCTCAAGCGGCAATGATGATGATGATGCAACAGGTTCCGGTGCGCGCCGTGCCTGTGGTCGCCAAAGACGTGCCGCTTGAAGTCTCGGGCGTCGGTAACGTAGAAGCGGTCTCGACTGTAGATGTCAAATCGCGTGTAGACGGCGAGGTCCTTCGGGTCGATTTTCAGGAAGGCCAGGACGTGCAAAAAGGGCAGCTTCTGTTTGAGATCGATCCCGAGCCGCTGCTCCGTCAAGTTGCAGAAATTCAGGCCGACCTCAGCAAAGACACCGCTCTCGAGCAGCAGGCACGAGCGAATGTGCTGAAGGACCAGGCCATGCTCAAACAGAGCCGCGCGCAAGCCGACCGGGGTCTGGCGCTTTCGAAAGAGGGGATCTTCTCGAAGGAGCAAACCGAACAGGTTGTGGCAACGGCGGATTCCGCGCAAGCCGCGCTCGATGCAGACAAAGCAGCGGTTGAGAGTGCAGTTGCCTCGCTTAAAGCCGATCGCGCTCGACTCGCCCAAACCAATCTCCAGTTGAGTTATACGAAAATCACTGCCCCCATCAGCGGCCGTGCCGGCGCGATCAGTGTCAAAGCGGGCAATCTGGTGAAGGCCAACGACGCCGCGTTAGTTACGATTCTGCAGGTCTCGCCGATTTACGTATCCTTCGGCGTCCCGGAGCAGCTTCTTCCTGAGGTACGCAAGTACAATTCCGAACATCCGTTACTCATCGAAGCCTCTGCGGACGGACAAAAAACGGTAACGGGCACTCTGCGTTTCATTGATAGCTCGGTGGACGCGACCACGGGCACGATCAAACTCAAGGCCTTATTCGATAACCCGGAGCGCGTGCTGTGGCCGGGACAGTTTGTGAACGTGAAGGCGCGGCTCAAGCTCGAGCACGACCGTCTCGTTGTGCCTAGCCGGACCATCCAGACCGGTCCGCAAGGCAAATACGTTTGGGTCATGAATCAAGCGAACCAGACTGTTGCCATGCGCCCCGTGCAGGTATCGCGGAATTATCAGGCTCCGAAAGCTGGTGAAGAGGCCGTAATCGCGGGAGGCCTTGAGCCCGGGGAAATGGTCATTTCTGAAGGGCAGATGCGCCTCGCGCCAGGCGTGAAGGTCCGGCTGCTCAAATCTGACACTGCGCTGGGCGATGCGGGTTCCGCTACTCCAGGCGCTGGTTCTTAAGGATCGCTATGCGTTTCACGGATCTCTTCATCCGCCGTGCCATCACGACCACTTTGCTGATGGCGGGAATCCTGGTGTTCGGAATTCTCAGTTACACTACGCTGCCCGTTAGTAACTTACCTTCCGTCGAGTACCCGACCATACAAGTAGCCGCGTCGCTGCCCGGAGCAAATCCTGATGTCATGGCTTCCTCTGTTGCTACGCCGCTCGAGGCGGAGTTCTCGACCATTGCGGGAATCAACAGCATGTCGTCTTCGAGCTCGCTCGGGACGACGAGCATTACGTTGCAATTCGATCTCAGCCGCAATATAGACGCCGCGGCGCAAGACGTGCAAGCTGCTATTGCGCGCGCGGCCGGGAACCTTCCTACGAACATGCCCAGTCCGCCCTCTTACTCGAAGGTGAACCCGGCCGAGCAGCCGATTCTTTACATCGCTGTGTCGTCCAAGACCATGACCGATTCGCAGCTCGATGAATACGCGGAAACCATGATGGCGCGGCGTATTTCGATGGTGAGCGGCGTGGCGCGCGTCCAGGTGTTCGGCGCCAAGAAATATGCCGTGCGCGTGCAGGCTGATCCGCAAAAGCTAGCGTCACGCCAAGTGGATCTGGAAGAAGTGCGCAACGCGCTGGCGAGCGGGAGCGTGAACTTGCCGGCCGGCTCGTTATACGGCTTCACAAAAGCGTATACGGTTGACTCGAACAGCCAGTTGACCTCAGCTCCTCAGTTTGCGCGATTGATTGTGGCTTATCGCAATGGAAGCCCCGTGCATCTCGATGAGCTGGGCAATGTGCTCGATAGCGTCAGCAATAACAAATCAGTTTTCTGGATCAACGGCAACCGCAGCATTGTGTTGGCCGTGCAGAAGCAGCCCGGTACGAACACCGTGGCGGTTGCCGATGCAGTCAAAGCTCTCCTCCCGGTGATGAAGGAATCCATGCCCGCCGGTATCGAGTTGGGGAGGGCATTCGACGCCTCAGATAACATCCGCGATTCCATCCGGGACGTGAAAGTCACACTGCTTGTGACGATTTGTCTCGTGATCCTGGTCATCTTTGTCTTTCTTCGCAACGTGTCTGCGACCGTCATTCCCAGCCTCGCGGTTCCTCTCTCGTTGTTAGGAACCTTTGCGGCGATGAAGCTGCTCGGGTTCACGATCGACATGCTTTCGATGATGGCCATGACGCTGTCGGTGGGCTTCGTCGTCGACGATGCCATCGTCATGCTCGAGAACATTGTGCGCCATATGGAGATGGGCAAGCCGCGGATGCAGGCCGCGCTTGAAGGCGCTCGGGAGGTCGGCTTCACCATTGTGTCCATGACCGTCTCGCTCGTCGCCGTATTTATTCCAGTGTTGTTTCTGGGCGGCATTATCGGCCGGTTACTGCGTGAATTCTCAATCACGATTGCTGTGGCGGTGCTGATTTCAGGCGTGATTTCGCTGACCCTCACGCCGATGCTATGCAGCCGGTTTTTGCGGCATGAGACTCATTCCCGGAACCGCTTCTACCGGGTCTCGGAGAATTTCTTCACTTGGCTGAACAATGCCTACCGGCACACTTTGCTGGTTGTGTTGCGTCACCGTCGAGCTACGTTGCTCGCAAGTATTCTACTCACGGTCGGGACGGTTTGGCTGTTTGTGGTTATGCCGAAGGGCTTCATGCCGACTGTCGATCAAGGCTTCGCGTTCGGCGTCGATGAGGCCGCCCAGGACACGTCGTACGACGAAATGGTGCGCATACAAAAACAGATCAACAACATACTGCAGAAGAATCCGTGGATCGAGAGTTATGGCTCGGGTACGGGCGGATTCGGCGGCCAGAATCAGGGCTTCATGTTCGCCGCTTTTAAGAACGACAAGCACCGGCCGAAGGCCAACGCGATTATCGGCCAGCTGGAAATGCAGTTCATGAAAATTCCCGGAGTGATGGTCTTTCTTCAGGTGCCTCCGCTCATCACACTCGGCCAGAATGAAGGCCGCAGCCAATATTCCCTAGCCTTACAAGATGCGGACGTTCATGCTCTTTACAAATGGGCGCCGATCCTGGAAGCGAAACTCCAGTCCATTCCGGAGCTGATGCATGTCAACGACGACTTACGGTTGGGCAGTCCGCGCCTCGACGTAGACATCGATCGCAACCGAGCATTAGCGCTGGGCATAACGCCGGATGCGATTGCGAACACTCTTTATGATGCGTACGGAAACCGGCGGGTCACAACTATTACGGCCGCAGCGAATCAGTATGACGTGCTGCTCGAAGTGTTACCTCAGGATCAGCGCGACCCGTCGGCACTGAAGAATCTATATATCCGCTCCAGTCAAGGCAAAATGGTTCCGCTTTCTGCCGTCAGTACGCTCAAACAGACGGTCGCGCCGCTCAGCGTCAGCCACATCGGCCAGCTTCCGGCCGTAAACTTTCAGTTCGATCTGAAACCGGGGGTGGCATTGAGCCAGGCCACCAAGCTGATAGACGAAGCGGCGCATCAGATCGGAATGCCCGATACGATGAGCTTCAGCTATCAAGGCACTGCGGCGGCATTTCAAAACTCGCTTCGCGGGCTCGGCATATTGCTGATCATCGCGGTGCTCGTCATTTACCTCGTTCTCGGCGTCTTGTACGAAAGCTTCATTCATCCGATCACGATTTTGTCGGGCCTGCCGGCGGCTGGTCTCGGCGCATTGTTGACGTTGCTGCTGTTCGGCCATGATCTGAATCTGTACTCATTCGTCGGAATTGTCTTGCTGATCGGCATTGTGAAGAAGAACGCGATCATGATGATCGACTTTGCCTTGGATGCGCAGCGCAGAGAAGGCAAGTCTCCGGAGGAAGCGATTTTTGAGGGCTGCTTGAAACGGTTCCGTCCGATTATGATGACCACCATGGCGGCGTTGCTGGGGACATTGCCGATCGCTTTCGGCACCGGCGCGGGCGGAGAGGCGCGGCGTCCGCTCGGTTTGGCAGTCGTGGGCGGACTGGTTGTCTCGCAAGTGCTCACGCTGTACATCACGCCGGTCATTTACCTCTACTTGGATCGGCTGCAAAGCGGCCGCCGCGAACGCAAGCAAACGACTGAACTGGTCGGCGCCTGGCCGGCTGAGGAGACGCTGGTCAATCAATAGCTCGTTGCATGCGGAGGGCTATGCTGGGGGAATGAATCTTCCGAGATTCGTTCTCGTCGAGCAGTCCTTTCCAGACCGCAGCATCCGGGATATTCCCCAACACGTTCACAAGGAGTTGGCGCAAGCTGATTTCGTGTCGCGAGTCCCGAAAGGCGGCCGCATTGCGATTGGGGTCGGCAGCCGCGGGATTTCAAATATCGCGACAATCGTCAAATCGGTAGTCGAGTTCTGGAAACAGAAAGGCATGCGGCCTTTCATCTTTCCTGCGATGGGCAGCCATGGAGCGGCTACTGCCGAAGGACAGGCCGATGTGCTCGCGCACTATGGAATCCACGAAGCGACAATGGGCGCGCCGGTCATCAGCTCGCTCGACGTAGTGCCGCTCGGCAAGACGCCCGAAGGCATCGAAACCTTTATGGACCGGAACGCATACGAATCGGACGGGGTCTTCCTGGTGCCGCGCATCAAGTGGCATACGGACTTTTCAGGCGTTATCGAGAGCGGTCTGTTCAAAATGATGGCGATCGGGGTCGGAAAGTTCGCGGGTGCCCGGCAGTATCACACGTTCGGCTATCGGCTGGGGCTCGAGCGCAGTGATCCGCAGCGTGGGATCGAAGATCCTGTCGAGCGGAAAGATCCTGGGAGGCCTCGCGATCGAAGAAGGCGCGCATCATGAGACGGCCGGACTCGTTCCGATCAGCACGGCTCAGGGCGGGGAAGCAGTGCTGGCGCAAGAAGAAGAGTTACTGCGCGAAGTAAAGTCATGGAGGGCGAAGTTGCCCGCTCCGGAAATCGACATCTTGATCGTCGATGAAATCGGCAAGAACATCAGCGGAGCGGGAATGGACACGAAGGTGATCAATCGCGGGATCAACGGCGATTACAATCCGTTTCCGGACACGCCGATTGTGCACCGCGTGTATGCGCGCGCATTGAACGAGTTGAGCTATCACAGCGGAATCGGCATCGGCTTGGCGGATATGATTCACGACCGCCTTCTTAATGACATTGACTGGAAGCCTACCTATATCAACTCGCTTACAGCGTCGACACCGGCGGGAGTTCGAACTCCGATACATTACGGCAGCGATCTCGAAGCGCTGACGAACCTTGCGCCGACGGTGGGGAAGATCGACCTCTCAGACGTCACGTACTGCAGGATTCGGAACACGCTCGAATTGACGCACGCGGCAGTTAGCGAGAATCTGATCCCGCGGTTGTATCCGAACGCGGAGGTGGTATCGGTGCCGTTCGCGGCACCGCTGAGCTCGTCGCACGATCTTGGGGATTTCGAGGCTGCAGCAGAATCAGTTTCCGCCTATTCGGAGGCCTTGCGCCACTGAAATGACGGTGTTGAAGGAACCAAAGACGTCGGCTGCAGCATGGGTTCCGTCCACGCACGAGCTGTCGAAGCTGCGAGCCGCCGCACCAGCGTGCCGGGGCTGCGATCTCTACCGGCATGCCACACAAGTGGTTTTCGGCGAAGGTCCCCAAGACGCCAAGGTCGTCATGATTGGCGAACAACCCGGTGATGAAGAGGACCAAAAAGGGCATCCGTTCGTTGGCCCGTCGGGCCGTCTGCTGAGCAAAGCAATGGAGGAAGCGGGGCTCGACCGGCAGAAGATCTACGTGACGAACGCCGTGAAGCACTTCAAGTTCATCGAGCGCGGGAAGCGGCGCATACACGCCAAGCCCAGCGGGATCGAGATCTCGGCCTGCCGACCGTGGCTCGAAGCGGAGCTCACGGCGATTGAACCTGAGATGGTTGTGTGCCTGGGCGCGACGGCCGCGCAGTCACTGATGGGCCCGAGCTTCCGGATCACGAAGGAACGCGGCCACTTCTTTGCGCATCCGTGGGCCAAGCAACTGGTCGCGACCGTGCATCCTTCGGCGATCCTGCGCGTGCCCGGAGCGATACCAGGAAGAGTACGGCCTATTCGTGCGCGACTTGCAATTGATCGCGGCGAAGATGGAGGAGCTGGGTTAGTTCAGGCCGGCTTTCCAGCGCTTAATCAGCAGAAGCTGCTTCTCGACCTGCTCGCGCTCGGGCGAGTCCGGCTCGAGCCTGAGGTAGGCTTCGAAATCGGCTTTGGCGGCGCGATGATTGAGTTGCCGCAGATGGATCAAGCCGCGGTGGCGGTACTCTTCGGCGTACTCGGGCATTGCCTCGATTAGCAGATCGAGCACCTGGCGCGCCTTATCGAAGGCTTGACCGCGCACATAAATCGCTTTCAAGTTACTCAACATGCGCACCAGAATCTGCTGCTTGTTGACGGGCGCGAGGACGGCGGGATTGGTTCGCAGATCGACGCCGGCAGTTTCCTTCGCGAGTGCGCAACAGTCGGCGAAAGAAAGGATGCGGCCGCCGTTGAACGGGTCTACCCAATAACGAGCCTCTCGGTCTTCATACGCGACGATGAAGTGGCCGGGGAGGCCGACGCCGTACACGGGCCGGGAAAGGCGCCGCGCAATCTCGATATACACAACTGCGAGCGAGATTGGAATGCCAAGCCGACGCGTCAGGACGGAATTGAGGCAACTGTTTCGCGGGTCGTAGTAATTTTCTTCATTCCCGCGGAACTGAAGCGTATCGAAGAGCAGCTGATTCGCGGCGCTGATGAAATCGAGGCCAGAAGCGTTGGGGGTGAGCTGAGACCCGATCTGCTCGGCCAAATTGTCGAGCCGAAACAGCGAAGCTTCAAAATCGAGCCCTGGAAATTCAACGCTCGCCACCTCGAGGGCGGCGACATCCAGCGTGACCTTTGAGCGTTCGTGCCGTAAGGCGTCGCGCAAGCGCTCCACGCGAGTTAGCTTACCACCGGCCGCATCGAGCGACGCAGTGCTATTCATAGCGCAGAGCGACCGTCGGATCGATGCGCGAGGCTCGCCAAGCCGGCAGATAAGCGGCAGGGAGCGCAGCAAGCACGATAACGGCTACGGCGACCAACATCGTCAACGTATCGAAAGACCCTAGACCATACAGGCTGCTGCTGAGTAATCTCGCCACAAGAACCGATGCCACTACTCCGATGCCGAGGCCGATCGCTACGATGCGGAAAGTTTCTTGAAGCACCATTCCGATCACGCCCGAACAGGGCGCCCCGAGCGCCATGCGTATGCCAATCTCCGCGGTCCGGCGCACGGTCATGTACGACATGACTCCATACAGGCCTATGGCAGCAAGGAGAAGCGCGAGCACACCGAAGAAGCTCGACAGCTTGGCAATCAGTGTTTCTTGATCGAGAGTTTCGTCGATTAGAGCGCTCGCGGTTTTTAGGCTGGTGACCGGCAAATTTGGATCGAAGCTCTTGAAGTCCCGGCGAATGCTGTCGGAAATTGCGGAGGGCTCAAGCCGCGTCCGAATCTCGAAGTTGATAACCGAAATTTCGTCCCTGTGCTGTAGAAATGGCTCATACAAGCGGCGTGGGGTTGGCTGTCGAAGTTCTCTTTCTTTCACATCGCGAACCACGCCGACGATCTGCGAGCGCAAAGCGCTTCTTTCCATCGTCCTCGTATACGAAGATATTTCGTCCGATTGGATTTGCGCGAGGGAAATAAAACTGCGCCATCTTCTCGTTGATGACTGCGACTTTCGGAGCAGTCTCCACGTCCTGAGCTCCAATGCCGCGACCCAGGATCACAGGCGTCCCTATAACTTCAAAATAGTTCGGACCGACCCGATCGTAGTCAATCTGCTTGTCTGCGTCTGAACGCGGCGTATACCCCTCGACATCCACATCAGTTTGCGAATCTGTACCGCTGAAGAGGCCATTCTCGGACACGGTCGCGGCTTGTACGCCCGGGATCCGCTGCAAGCGGTCCAAAAGTTGCCGCGTGAGCTGGTTCACCTGGTTGTCCTTGTACCCGGCAGTTTGAAAATCAATCTGAACGAGCATCAGCCCTTGACGCGCGTAACCGACATCCATGTTTTCGAGATTCCTGAGTGTCCGCACAAACAAACCTGCGCCGACCAGCAGCATCAGAGAAAACACGATTTGAGAGACGATGAGCGCTTTCCCAAATCGCTGGGCAAACCCGTACGACTGTCCGGACTTACTCTCCTTCAGAGTTGAAACCAAATCGAGCCGGACCGTCTGCAAGGCTGGAGCGAGCCCGAAAAGCAAGCCCGCAAACGACCGAGACCGCGGCCGTAAACAATAAAACGCTCGCGTTGAGGCGTACATCTAATGGAAGCTGTCCGGTCGAGGAGATCAATCTCAGCAATACGTGGCTTGCCCATTCCGCGAACAGCAATCCCACTGCGCCTCCTAGCGCCGCCAACAGCAAGCTCTCCGTGAGCAGTTGGCGGATGAGCCTCGACTGCGCGGCCCCGACAGCCAGCCGCAGGCCCATTTCGCGGCCCCGGCTCGCCGCACGCGCAAGCTGAAGATTGGCCACATTCGCACAACAAATCAGAGAGAACCAGCACCACGATTCCCATCAGCGTGATGAGTGGCAGAGAGAATTCCCTGCGTAATCGCGAGAAGCCCTTTGCGCCGGATGACACTTCGATTTTCGGCTTGAGTAAGCTTTTCATAGTAGTCGGATGACGCGCCGTAGAGCTCGGCGAAAATGTGCGGTGCGATGACGTTCACCTCGGCTGCTGCTTGCGCCTGAGATACGCCAGGCTTCAAACGTCCCATCAACATCAGCCAACTGACGCGCGGATCCTTCAGGTAAGTTGTGGCCGGGATTGGCTTGCGTCTGCATAGTGATTGGGAACCAGATATCATTCGGGCGGCCGACAATCTCGCCAAAAAAATCGGGCGGTGTCACGCCGATGATCGTGAACAGCGAGCCATTGACAACCAGCCTCCGGCCAACCACGCCAGGATCACGCGCGAATTTTCTTGCCCAGTATCCGTAGCTGATCACAACCACGGGCGCGCTTCCCAGGACACGAGTTTCTTCGGCGGTAAATATGCGCCCTATCAGTGCAGGCACGCCGAGAACCGAAAAGTAATTGCCGGTTACGAATCGCGCTCGCGGTTGCTCGCCCTGCGAACCTGCATTCGATCGCGCACCCTGTATGGTCACATCGAGATGCTCGCTTCGAGCGGATGCGAGTACATCCGTGAAGACGTGATTGCGCTCTCGAAAGCGTTCGTAAAAAGGATAAGAGAAGATATCGGTTCTCCCGGAGCCCTCCGACAAGACTGCCGACACGAGTAGGGTCGCCAATCGCAACCAGTTCGTTCGGGCTCCGGACAGGCAGGGATCTCAGCAGCGCGGCATCAATCAAGCTGAAAATCGCGGTGTTCGCCCCTATGCCCAGCGCCATCGACAAAATCGCGACTGCAGTGAATCCCGGGCTCTTGCGCAGAAGTCGTCCTGCGTACCGGAGATCTTGACCTAACCGCTCGAGCGAGGTCCAGCCCCACATTTCGCGCGTGACCTCTTTGACTAGTGATACGTTCCCGAATTCGCGCCGGACTGAAGCGGCGGCGTTCGGCAGGGTTTCGCCGCGATCGACTGCATCGTGCATTGCCATGCGGAGATGGGTTTGGATTTCGTCGCTTAAATCCGCTTCGCGAGTGTTACGGCGGAAGAGCCAGTGGAGAGGATTCATGGCTATCGTTCGCCGGTCGCGGGGTTAAGGACGCCGGTTATGGCGTCAACGAGCTGGGTCCAGCGGGTTCGCTCAGAGGCGAGTTGCTTCTTGCCGGCGGGAGTGAGCCGGTAATACTTGGCGCGCTGGCTGGTCTCGGTTAGTTTCCAATCCGATTTGACCCAGCGTTGGCGTTCCAAGCGATGGAGGGCGGGGTAGAGCGATCCGGTTTCGATGCGCAGAAGGTCGCCCGAATTCGCGCGAATGGCGTTCGCGATGCCGTAGCCGTGCTGCGGGCCCCATTGCAGCGTTTGAAGAATTAGCATGTCGAGCGTGCCTTGCAGCAGTTCGATACGATTTTGATAGTGCTCTTTCGGCATAGCAGCTGTAGATATGCTACATCCTTTGGGAGTAGATTGTCTACAGTCTAACCGCTTGCTGACGCGCGCGGCTCAGTACTGGGGGCTGGTTTGGGTTGTTGCGGTCGCTGTACTAGGGCAGCGGTTGCCTGGGTTTGCGCAGGAAATGCTAGGGGCGCATAACGCTGTCAGAAGGCGGGTGGGGGTGGCGCCATTTGAGTGGTCGGAGCAGTTGCAGAGATCTGCGCAGGAGTGGGCGGGCGAGTTGATCAAGAGCGGCGAATTCTCGCCGCGGCGCAATCAGCCGTACGGCCAGAATCTTTTCGAAATTTCGGGCGGCCTTGCGACGCCGTACGAGGTGGTATCGGCCTGGGCGGCGGAGTCGCGCAATTACGATTACCGGACCAATACTTGTTCGGGCAGGTGCGGCCACTATACGCAAGTCGTGTGGCGGGACAGCAGGCTGGTGGGCTGCGGGGTGGCACGAAGTCGCCAGCGTGAAGTGTGGGTCTGCGATTACGAGCCGCATGGAAACGTCATTGGGGAGCGGCCCTACTGAGGCGAACCCCAAACGCGACGCGGCTCAGCCCGTCTCTTGGAAACGGCGGACCATGGATGCCATGAACTGCCGGGGCGCGAAGCGCGTGAGAAACGCCATCGTCGTATTGAGACGACCGGCGATGACCAACGGTTTGCCGCGCTGCATGCCGGCGAAGCCGATTTTCGCGACTGTGGCCGCGTCCATGACGTTCTTGCTCTTGAACAGCCTGGTATGCGTAGTTCCGGCGCGCTTGTCGAACTCTGTGCTGGTGGGACCGGGGCAAAAAGCCGTGACAGTGACGCCGTGTTTACGAACCTCGTTGTGTACGGCTTCGGAGAAGGAGAGGACGTACGCCTTAGTTGCGAAGTAGACCGACATCAGGGGGCCGGGCTGAAAGGCGGCGGTGGAAGCGACGTTCATGATGCGGCCGCGGCGGCGATCAACAAAGCCGGGAAGAAACAAGCGCGTGAGATGCGTCAGTGCGCCAATATTGAGCTGAATCATATCCAGCTGCTCTTGCTCCTTGAGGATCCAGAACGGGCCGACCAACCCGAAACCCGCGTTGTTGATCAAGAGTTCTACTTGTAGACCGACCGCAGTCAATTCATCGAAAACTTCACGGGGAGCCTCGGGGCGGGAGAGATCTTTGACGATGACTTGAACGGCTCGGCCGGTCGACTGCTGAATTTCGGCGGAAAGTTCTTCGAGCAACGGACGCGACCGAGCAATCAGGACCACATCGTAACCATCGCGAGCGCAGAGGCGCGCAAACTCACGGCCTAATCCGGTGGAGGCACCAGTTACCACGGCTGCCGGCATACTCAGGCGTTTGCGGTGGCTTGGAGGATCTGGCCGCCAGGGGCTAAGACGCGGTGCATCTCGTTCGCAGCGTGAGGCAACAAAGCTTTAAGGTGCGGTGGAACGACGATCTTGGTGAAGTAGGCTCCGCGCCAGGGAATCTGATCGGGCGTGGCGTCGAGAAACATGAGGTTATCGAAGGCGGCCATGGATTCTCGAGCGGCGCGGACTTCATTGGCATCCCCAAGCGCCACGAGGACGCCGCTCATCAGTACGCGTCCCATGGCGGCAAGCTCGGTTGCGGACGGGATCGCTAAGAGTAAGACGCGGTCATCAGCGCGAAACTGAATCATTGACGGATGTCGAGTAGATCTGAAGCGCCTAATACAGCGGCAGCATCGTCTTCGGTAAACTGCTGAGTCTTGGACGAGTGATTCATCGAACAGAATTTCGGGCCGCACATGGAGCAGAAGGCGGCATCCTTGAAGCCTTCCTCAGGCAAGGTTTCGTCGTGGTAGGCGCGGGCGGTTTCAGGATCGAGCGAGAGCTCAAACTGGCGCTTCCAATCGAAGTTGAAGCGGGCACGGGAGAGCTCGTCGTCGCGGTCGCGGGCGCCTTTGCGATGGCGAGCAACATCGGCAGCATGCGCGGCGATTTTGTAAGCGATGATGCCTTGCTTGACGTCTTCGAGGTTGGGCAGGCCGAGATGCTCTTTGGGCGTGACATAGCAGAGCATGGATGCGCCGTGCCAGCCGATCATGGCGGCACCGATGGCGGAGGTAATGTGATCGTAGCCGGGCGCGATGTCGGTGACGAGCGGACCCAAGGTATAGAAGGGGGCTTCGAAGCAGATTTCGCGTTCTTTTTCAACTTGCAACTCGATTTGATCCAAAGGAATATGCCCGGGACCTTCAATCATGACCTGAACGTCGTACTGCCAAGCTTTGGTGGTCAGCTCGCCCAGAGTTTTCAGCTCCGCGAACTGTGCGGCATCGCTGGCGTCGGCGAGACAGCCGGGGCGTAGACCGTCGCCCAGAGAAAAGCTGACGTCGTGCTTCTGAAAAATTTTGCAGATGTCGTCGAAGTGCTCGTAGAGGAAATTTTGCCTGTGATTCTTAACCATCCATTCGGCCAAGATTGCGCCGCCGCGGCTGACGATGCCGGTAATGCGGCGAGTGGTTAACGGGACATATTGCACGAGGACGCCGGCGTGAATGGTCATGTAATCGACGCCCTGCTCGGCTTGCTCTTCGATGACGTCCAGCATGACATTCAGGTTGAGATCTTCCACGCGGCGCACGCGGGAGAGCGCTTCATATATGGGGACGGTGCCGATGGGGACGGGTGAAGCGTCGATGATGGCCTGACGGATGCGCGGGATGTCGCCACCGGTGGAGAGATCCATGACGGTGTCCGCACCGTACTTCACGGCGTAGTTCAGTTTTTCGAGTTCCTGGTCAATGTTTGAAGTGGTGGAGGAGTTGCCGATGTTGGCGTTGATTTTGCAGCTCGAGGCAACGCCGATGCACATGGGTTCCAAGCGATGGTGGTGGATGTTGGCGGGGATGATCATGCGGCCGCGGGCGACTTCGTCGCGGATGAGCTCGGGAGGAAGGTTTTCGCGGTGGGCGACGTAGTGCATGTCTTGGGTGACGGTGCCCTTCCGGGCGTAATGGATTTGGGTGCGGATGGGATCGTTAAGGCGCGGCGTGGTCCACTGGGTTCGTGTCATGTACCGATTATAGGTTCAGTGTGGGAGGCAGCAGTAGGATGAAGAGAGCGCATGTCAGATAACGATTCACACCTAACGAAGGCGGACCTGGAGGGCCTGGAACGACGCCTAAAGGCGTACATGGATGAGCGCACGCGGCAAGTGCAGGAATACGTGGACGAGCGCACGCTGATGCTGAAACACGCCTTCTGCGTGCGTTCGGCGATTACCAGGAATCGCCAATCCACGCGATATAGGCATATCAAGGCGGATCTGGGGAATCTCAATACCAGCACGGATGAGCGGCTGGATGCGCTCGAAACGCGTATAACCAATATCGACAAACGGCTGATCGCGAAGGGTATTTAGGCCGGGCGTGTCCAGCCATTACTAGGCGGCGTTCTTTCGGGAAAAATAGGTGCGCTGGCGGATGTGGATGCGCTTCATGACGTCGGCGAGGTGCTGCTCGATTTGCGGAATTGAAAATTCGAAGCCAAATTCGGCGGGATCGAAAGGCTGGCCGGCTTCACAGGCGTCTTCGTAGAGATCGCTGGCCTGCTTCATGCGTTGTTCTTCCAACTGTTTACGTTCCTTCTGAAGAC
The DNA here is from genome assembly GCA_963803455.1 of uncultured Acidobacteriaceae bacterium. Taxonomy (GTDB): domain Bacteria; phylum Acidobacteriota; class Terriglobia; order Bryobacterales; family Bryobacteraceae; genus Bog-105. The sequence continues at coordinate 1,408,914 of CAWDMK010000001.1, forward strand.
TTTTGAGCTCGGCCAGATCTTTTTCGCGATGCCTGCGCAGACGCACTTCCTGGGTGCTGATATTTTTGAGCTGCCTCTCATAGATGACCTGGATTTGCGCCTGGATCAGCGAGGCGCGGACCTCGGGGTCTTCGTTCTCGAATCTGGCGGCGAGCTCGAGGTGGCCGAGGGCGTAGATGCCCAGTTCGAGAGACGGGATGCGCAGCAAGCGCCATGCGGTGTCGGCGAGCGCTTGAGTCAGCGAGTGTTCGTCGTCGCCGACCGGGTTGTATTTGTTGAAGAAGCGATCGACGTGCTTCTGATAGGCGGCGGCATCATCGCCCGGCAGCAGGACGGTGCGGCCGGTGAGTCCCGTTTTTACGGCGTTCAGAGAAGATTTGGCTTTGCCCTCGGGGGTTTTCGCGCCGGTTGAAAGCAGCGAATTGGCGCGGTTGGCGTTACGTTGTGCGTCGGAAGACATGATCAGAAAGAGACCTCCGCAAGCACAGTAACACGGCAAAACAAGCGTTTTGAGCTAAGTTGTTGAAGCCGTTGAGCGAATTGCTTGTGACTGAAAAAATCGTACGGACGGAGTACGGATTGAGAGGCGTTCTCAACGGATGGTATATTTGGTTTGCCGCCCTGCCGCGTATCGGTGGCGCGGAGTGGGCGCGTAGCTCAATTGGCAGAGCAAGTGACTCTTAATCACTAGGTTGCAGGTTCGATTCCTGCCGCGCTCACCAGATTCGTCAATTACTTTCGAATGATTGGACGGTGGCAAAGGCTGCCTTACTGCTCGCCAAGGCTGCATACCGGTATCGTAAGAATCAGCCCCGTCCAGGAGTCTGCCCTTCTTCATCAGATGATCAGCGGCAAACGTCAGGATCTCGGTTATTGTCTCATGCGGTCTGTTGATTGCGAAGTCTCACGGCAGTGAAACGTAGGCGCTTCCCATGGATTCAAGACGACTCCTGGCATAGGCCGAATTCGTTTTTCGTATACTGCGCCTCTTCTCTCAAAATGTGCCTGGTTGGTTGAGATACGAACCGTAGCAATGTGACAGATCTCCGAGAAGCTGTAAACGGAAAATATCATCTCTGCAAGATCAGGAGGAAGATCAAGCCGAGTGTCTTGAAAACGGCTTTGGAATCTGACGGAACAATCTTGCCGATCAGGACTGACAGAACAGCGAGCACAAAGAGGCCGACTGCATTTGCGAAATAGGCTCGAACAGAGCGTTATGGCACACTGAACCAGCTACAAAAACCGTCTAGAAGTTGACATTTTGGCAACGCTGCAATGCCCTGATGGGTGCAGCGATTTCGGCGGCTGTCCTAGATTGCAGGTTTGATTCCTGCCGCGCTCACCAGCACAGACCCCTCGCTTACGGTCGGGGCTCGGATAGGGGAACCGGTCGCTTTACGGCCGCGGCTCGATTGGCGGCGCGGGGCTCAGAACTATTTCCAGCGCAGGGTTTTTAGGCCGGTGAGCGCGTGATAGGCGCCGAGAAACATGGCGGCGTTGATCATGGAGAAGTAATAAGGAAGCATCAGAATTTTGGGCCGCAGGCGCACGGCCATCCCGCAGATCGCTAGAAAGTAAAAGCTCAGTTGTGCAATAAAGATCAGCTGGTACAGCGGGTCGCGGAGCAGGAAGAGATTGGCGAAGAAGGCCGCGATCAAGGCAAACGGAACGATCAAGCGCAGCGCCTTGTGGCTTATAAAGAAGAACAGCGGGAGCGGGCGAATGGGCCGAAGCAGTGGCCGTATTTCGCGAAGCTGCTGGACGTTGCCTGCCATGATGCGCACTCTGCGGCGGAAGCCGGTCATCTCATGGGCCTCTTCGCGAATCACCGCCGCCGGTTCGTAAACCGCGCGTTTGCCCTTGGCGATTACGGACGCGTGAATGATGTAATCGTCATTAATGGTCCCGGCCGGCGGAAATGGGTACAGCTCGGCACGGATGGCGTGGAGGTGGCCGTGGCCGCCGAGTGCGGATGAAAGCTCGCCTTCTTGCGTCTTCAGAAACGTCTCGTACCTCCAATAGAAATCTTCCGAAGAGCCGATTGAGACCTCGTGCGGCTTGGTGACGGTGTATTTGCCGCTGACTGAGCCGACGCTGGGATCGGCGAAGTTACGGACCAGCGTGCGCACTGCGTCTGGATTGAGGAGCGCGGAGGCATCGGAGAAGACGATGATTTCGCCGCAAAGCTCTCGCACTGCGGCGTTGAGCGTCAGGATCTTCCCTCGATTGACGGGATAATCGAGCACGCGGACGCGTCCTTGTACTTCTGCCGAATCGGCCAAGCGCGTTGCGAGCTGCGCGGTGCCGTCCTTCGATCCGTCGCACGCCACGACAATCTCGATCAGGTCCCTTGGATAATCAAGCGCCAGCGAATTGCGGATTTTGCGTTCGATGTTAGAGCTCTCGTTGAATGCGGGGATGAGTAGAGATACGCGCGGGGTAATGTCCTGCTTTCGTACGCTCCGCCTCAGAACCCGTCGTAGCGCGAGTAGGGTGAGTGGATAGCCCACATATGTGTAGACCGGTATAGCCGCAGTCGCCCAGAACACGACTTTCCATAAAGTAAGGGAGATGACCAAAGCAGTTTCCAGGCAGACAGCGCGGTAGATTGCGGCGCTGCCTGCGATCTTACAACTAGTATTCGCTCGGGCGGAGAATATATCTTGGCTTACATTCAGTTTGGGAGTGGTCAGTAGTTTTATGCGGGCATTAGTACAACGAGTTTCCGAGGCGAGTGTTGCAGTCGAGGGGACCGTTACAGGCCGGATCGGGAAAGGGCTTCTAGTGTTACTAGGGGTAAGATTCGATGACACGCGAACTCGCGCCGAGCTGTTGGCGCGAAAGGTCGTACAATTACGAATTTTCGACGACGAGCACGGAAAAATGAACCGAAGTGTGGCGGATGTCTCGGGGGAGCTGTTGGTTGTATCCCAATTTACACTTTACGGGGACACGGCGAATGGTAACCGGCCATCCTACTCGGAGGCTGCAAAGCCCGAGCTTGCTCAACCTTTATATGAGTACTTTATTGAGCGGTGCCGAGCGTGGGTATTGGTATCGACTGGCATTTTTCAGGCCCGCATGGAAGTGCGGCTGGTAAATGATGGGCCAGTAACTTTGTTGTGCTATTCCGAATCTTAAGTTCAATTCGGAGATTTGTTAGGAATTGTGTTACTATTTGGATAACTTACTAACATCTATGCCAAGAAAGTCCGCAGCCCCCAGTAAAGAGATTCTCGAAGCGGCTCTCCAGGGTCTGGAAGCCCAGCGGCAGAAATTAGACGATCAGATAACTCAAGTCCGGGCCATGATGGGACGCCGCCCCGGCCGACCTGCCAGCGCGAATGGCACTCAATCGAATGCGACTAAACGCAGCGGCACCGGGCGCAAGAGGCGAAGCTTGAGCGCCGAAGCTCGTAAGAGGATCGCCGCCGCGCAGAAGAAGCGCTGGGCTGCATTCCGGAAAACCCAGTAGGAACGCCTTGAGGCATTGCTGGCGGCTCGGCTCAGCATGGCGGTTATAACCGCGAGATTCCGCTAACGGACAATCATTGATGCTTCGGCGCGTAGCTGCTGAGCAAGTATGATCCTCGGTATCGGCAGCGATGTGGCGGAGGTCGAGCGTATCGGCACGCTCATCGCGGAATACGGTGACCGCTTCCTGAACCGAATCTACACGGAAGGGGAGCGTGCGTACGCGCTGAGCAAAGCCAATTCGGCGGAGCGGTTTGCAGCCCGCTTTGCAGCGAAAGAAGCCGGCATGAAGGCGATTAGTACAGGGTGGAAGCGCGGAATTACCTGGAAGGATTTCGAAGTAACGAATGAGAAATCCGGAAAACCGGCCCTGCGCCTGAGCGGTGTAGCGCTCGAGACCGCGGCGGCGCTGGGAGTCAAGCGCATTTCGATCTCACTCACTCACACTACAGCGATTGCGTTCGCGGTTGTGATTCTCGAGGACGGAAAGTAACAGGTCGAGTTACGGACGCGAGGCAGCCCGTTAAACTATCTTAGTGCTTGATGCTCCGACCGATCTTGCCCGCAACTGTGCGTCTTCGAGCCGCTTCGATTCCTGATAGGTGAAGATCATGCGGTGCACAACCGTCAGATTGCCCAGGACGGCGATGACCCACAGCACCGGCGCCATGCGGTCGAACAGCGCGCCGATGATCAGCAAAACGATTCGCTCCGGGCGCTCGAGAAAACCGACCTTACAAGCCGGGATGATATTTTCCGCCCGGGTTCGCGTATAGCTGATCATTACGGAAGCTGCCATGACGATGGCCGTCAAAACGACATAAGAGGCCCGGTTGATGGTTCCGTAATAGACGAGCAGCCCTACGAGGAGCGCGATATCCGAGTAGCGGTCGAGCACGGAATCGAAGAAGGCTCCGAAGCGCGTGACGCGATTGGTCTCGCGGGCGACACGGCCATCGACCATATCGAAGAGTCCCGCGAAGATGATCACGCATCCGGCGGTCCTGAAGTGTCCGAAGGCCAGAAAGGCCGCTGCGATCATATTGATCACAAGGCCGAAAAAAGTCAGTACGTTGGGGTTGATCTTCGAGAGCGCCAGGCCACGCACAATGAGTCGGATGATGCGGTTCGCAGTGACTCCGATTGCGCGGGTGAAAGTCATCTTTTAACTACGCTACGACGCGGCATGATCGTGAATGGTGGTGAGGCTCAAGATCTCGAGTTCCTTTATTCCGTCCGGAATCTGGATTTTCACCGTATCGCCAACCTGCTTTCCTAGCAGCCCGCGGCCGATCGGGGAGCTGGTCGAAATCTTACCGTTCGCCACGTCGGCCTCTTCGCTGATGACCAGATTGTATGTAAATTCTTCATCCTTCTTCAAGTCGAGCACCACTACCTGCGACCCGAGCCCCACGCGGTCGTGCGGGATTTTCGTCATATCTATCATGGATAGCTCGCGGAGCCTGGCTTGCAGTTGTCCCAGGCGGGCGTTGACCATGGACTGGCGCTCTTTGGCAGCATGATACTCAGCGTTTTCACTAAGATCGCCGTGGCCGCGCGCTTTCAAAATCTCTTTGGGCAGCTCATTTCGCAACTCATACTCGAGCGCCGAGATTTCCTCCTGCAGCTTCTTTTTCAGGTCATCCATGTTTTTGCTGAACCCAATCCGGCATTGCTGAATCCATTATAGGGAAGCGGATTGAACCGCTTTGATTTGGGCCATTAAGTCAATTGTTACAATGGTCTAGGAGGAAATTTTTACCATGGCAAATAAGCCAGCATTTGCGCAGGGCGCGCAAGTCGAGCACGGGCGGTTTGGACTCGGCTCAGTACTGACTTGTAACGACGATTACCTGGTAATCAAATTTGATGACCATGGCGAGAAGAAATTCGTTACCTCCATCGTCCTGCCGGCGTTAAAAAAGAGCGATCGGCAGCCACCGGTTGAGAAACGGCGCGTGAGCCGCAAGAAAGCTGCTCCGGCGGTCGGCAGCGCTTAACCAGTTCCGGCAGCCCTTCTCGAAATGAAGGTTGGCATCGTAGTTTTCCCGGGTAGTAACTGTGATCACGATGCCTGGTTTGCAGTCTCCGAAAATCTGCATCATCAAGCCGAGTTCATTTGGCACGACTCGGCAACGCTCGGCGGCGTAGACGCGGTAATTCTTCCGGGTGGTTTCTCATACGGAGATTATCTGCGCTGCGGAGCGATCGCGAAATTCTCGCCCGTGATGAAGGCGGTCAAGCGCTTTGCAGGGGAAGGGGGGCTGGTGCTGGGGCTGTGCAACGGGTTTCAGATTCTCAGCGAGTGCGGGCTATTGCCCGGCGCTCTGGTGCGTAACGCGGATCGCAAGTTTGTGTGCCGAACGGTGGCGTTGGAAGTGGTGACCAGGCGGTCGCCGTTTAGTTGCCGGGCGGCTGAGGGTCAAATTTTAAAGATACCCGTCGCGCATGGCGAAGGTTGCTACGTTGCCGACGAAGCGACGCTGGACCGGCTCGAGGTTGAGGATCGCATCGTACTCCGCTATCGCGATAATCCGAACGGATCGATGCGGGACATTGCCGGCATTCTGAACGAAGGGAGGAATGTTATGGGCATGATGCCGCACCCGGAGCGCGCTGCGGATTCGCTGGTTGGCGGTACTGACGGGGTCGTGATTTTAGCATCGATGCTCGAGAGTGCAAAGGCAGGTAGGCCAGTGCTCGCGATGTCGGGATCATGAGCACCGGGGTTACGAGCAAGCCCGCGACCGAAGTGCGGTTTGAGCCGCGATCCGCGGCGGCGCATCAGCTCACAGAATCGGAATACGCGAAAATCGAGAGTCTTCTGGGCCGGGAGCCGACGTTCACGGAGCTCGGAATCTTCGGCGTGATGTGGAGCGAGCACTGCTCTTATAAGAGTTCTCGCCTGCATTTGAAGAAGCTTCCGACGCGGGGCCCGCACGTGCTACAAGGCCCCGGCGAGAATGCGGGCATCATCGACATCGGCGAGGGCTTCGCGATCGCGTTCAAGATCGAATCGCACAATCATCCAAGCTTCATTGAACCGTTTCAGGGCGCGGCGACGGGCGTGGGCGGTATTTTGCGTGACATCTTTACGATGGGCGCGCGGCCGATCGCGGTTATGGATTCCATTCGGTTCGGCAAGCTCGACGATGAGAAATCCGGCGCGAGGAACAGACGTATTTTCGAAGGCGTGGTGTCGGGAATCGCCCATTACGGAAATTGCTTCGGCGTGCCGACCGTCGGAGGTGAGTGCGTTTTTGAAGAATGCTATGACGGTAATCCGCTCGTGAATGTGTTCGCGCTCGGAGTGTTTCGTCACGACGAGATTTTTTACGGGCGGGCGAGCGGCGTCGGGAATTCGGTCATCTATGTTGGCGCGAAGACCGGGCGCGACGGGATTCATGGCGCTTCGATGGCCTCGGCAGAATTCACGGAACAATCGAAGCAGAAGCGGCCCAACGTGCAGGTCGGCGATCCGTTTATGGAGAAGCTGTTACTCGAGGCGTGTCTCGAGGCTATGAAGACGGGATCTGTGGTCGGCATTCAGGACATGGGTGCTGCGGGTCTCACTTCTTCGAGTTGCGAGATGGGTAGCCGCGCGGGCACTGGTATTGAAATCGATCTCGCGTTGGTTCCGCAGCGGGAGGCCGGGATGACTCCGTATGAGATCATGCTGTCCGAATCGCAGGAGCGCATGTTGCTGGTTGCGGAGCGCGGGCGTGAAGAGGACGTGCTCGGCGTGTTCCGCAAGTGGGGTCTGGATGCGGTACGGATTGGCTCTGTAACTGCTGATGGCATGCTGCGCGTCAAGAATCACCGTGAGATTTTTGCCGAGATTCCGAATCGCGCCCTGGCAAACGAAGCGCCGCTTTACAACCGGCCCTATACTGCGCCGCTGCGCACCGCTCCGCTGCATGGGCCGGATATTCACAGCGAGGATTTGGGTTCGGATTTGAGAACGCTGCTCACTTCGGCCGATCTGTGCTCGAAACGCTGGGTGTGGCAGCAGTACGATCACCAGGTGCGTACGAATACTGTGGCCGGGCCCGGATCAGATGCCGCAATTGTGCGCATAAAAGGAACGCCTACTTCGGTCGCGCTGTCGCTCGATGGAAACGGGCGGTATTGCACGCTCGATCCGCGCGAAGGCACGAAGCTGATGGTTGCCGAATGCTGCCGCAATCTGTCGACCGTGGGTGCGCTTCCGCTCGCTACCACGAATAACTTGAATTTCGGAAATCCGGAGCGGCCCGAAATTATGGGGCAGATCGTCGAATCGATCGAAGGGCTGGCGGAGGCTTGCCGGTTTTTTGACGTGCCTGTTACCGGAGGGAACGTCAGTCTTTATAACGAGACGCTCGGCAATCCGATCTTTCCAACGCCGGTGGTTGGGATTGTTGGAACGCTCAGCACCGCGCCGCCGACCGGTATTTCGTTCAAGCGTGCCGGGCGGGCTGTGATTTTGCTCGGTGGCTTGGGCGCGCCTGATTGGCACGAGTTTGGCGGAACGCAGTATGCAAAGGTCATTACTGGATCGCTGTGGGGCCGGCCGCCGTGTCTCGACATGGATTACGAGAAGCGCATGCAAGTGTGCATTCGAGAGTTGGTGCGCGAAGGGGCGATTGAATCGGCGCATGATCTCGGCGACGGCGGGCTGGCGGTTGCGCTGGCTGAATGCGTGTTCGGCCCGGATAACGTTGGGGCCGATGTGACGCTCGATTCGGATCTTGAACCCGAGCTGCTCCTATTTCATGAGGGGCCATCGAGAATTCTGGTTTCGACGGCAAATCGCGAGCGAGTATTTGCCTCGGCTGAGAGACACGGTGTCCAGGCTGTCGAGGTTGGCGCTACACTCGATGCAAGACTGGTGATTCGCAATAACGGCCGCATTCTGATCGATAGCCAGGTTGCTGAGCTGAAGGATTTCTGGGAAAACGCTCTCGAACACCTCCTCCATAACTCTGTGATGGTGTAACTGGCATGTTTGATTGGGAACAGGAAAATCCATTCGACAAGCTCCACGAAGAGTGTGGGGTGTTTGCGCTGTACGGGCATCCGGAAGCGGCAAACCTGGTTTACCTGGGCTTGCATGCGCTGCAGCATCGGGGACAGGAAAGCGCCGGGATCGCATCGAGCGACGGAAAGAAGATTTACACGTTTCGCAAGATGGGTCACGTGGTCGATATCTTCACGCCCGATGTCTTGAATCAGTTGCCTGGGACTCTGGCAATTGGGCATACCCGGTACTCGACGGCGGGCGAGACTATTCTGCAAAACGCGCAGCCATTTTCGGTCGTTTGCAGTAAGGGCCATCTTGCGGTCGCGCACAATGGGAACCTGACGAACGCGATCGAGTTGCGCCGCGACCTCGAGCGGGACGGCTCGATTTTCCAAGGAACGAGTGATACCGAAGTGATTCTTCACCTGGTCGCCCGTTCGCGGGAACGAACACTCGCCGGAGCGTTGCGTGATGCGCTGCTGCAAATTGAAGGCGCGTTCTCGCTGGTTTTCCTGGCACAGGATCGCATCATCATCGCGCGCGATCCGCGAGGATTCCGTCCTCTCGCGATGGGAACGCTCGAGCTTTCGGGCGGGCGGATGACAACCGTGTTTGCTTCGGAGACGTGCGCGTTCGATCTGATCGGCGCGACATATGTCGATGATGTTGAGCCTGGCGAAATGGTCATCGTCGGCCCTGAAGGCATCACGCGCGAGCGCTACACGACGGCAGAAGCCCCGGCGCACTGCTCATTTGAACACGTCTATTTCTCGCGCCCGGACTCCATCGTATTCGGCAAGTCCGTCGCGCAGTCCCGTGAGCGCATGGGCAGATTGCTGGCGCGCGAACATCCAGTTGAGGCCGACCTAGTTGTCCCGGTGCCGGATTCAGGAGTGGGCGCGGCGATCGGTTATGCCGCCGAGTCCGGCATTCCCTATAAGCAAGCCTTGATCCGCAATCACTATGTAGGGCGGACGTTCATCGAGCCTTCACAGGCCATTCGAGACTTCGGGGTCAGGCTGAAGCTGAATCCGGTTCGGCATTTGCTCGAAGGTCAGCGCGTCATTCTGGTCGATGATTCCATCGTTCGCGGAACGACGAGCCGGAAGATTGTGCGTATGGTGCGCGAGGCCGGGGCGCGGGAAGTGCACTTCCGCATCTCGTGCCCGCCCACAATTTCTCCTTGCTATTACGGGGTCGATACACCCACGCACCGTGAGCTGATCGCGGCGAACAACGACGTTCGCCAGATCCAGGAGTATATCGAGGCAGATTCGCTCGCGTATCTTTCTCTCGAAGCGCTGCGCGAATCCGTGCAAGATGGAGATCATCGCTTCTGTTACTCGTGTTACACGGGCAAATATCCTACTCTCGTGCAAATCGATGAACTGGTTCTTGCGAAAACGGGCTGCTGCTGACCGCTCCTTTACAGTCGCGGCTCTGTTTCAGATTGCCGAATGAACTGTGTTGGAAATGTTTTGGAGAATGGGCTGTTTACCTGTTGCTCCTTTTACAGTCGCGGCTCGTTTCGCGTTTATTGATGAACTGGTTCTTGCGCGGTTTGAGCATTGGCAATCAGACTGCGCACTTTTTCGGTTAATAGCGCGCGGTCTTTAGACGTCAGGCCTGCGGTTTCGAGCGGCTTTAAAATTTGTAACCGAACTTTGCCGGGTAGCACGATGCCGGAGCCCCAGGGCAACAGCTCACGAGTGCCGCTGATCGCGATGGGCACCACTGGAACGCCGGCGCGAATGGCGATGTACGCGGCTCCTTCCTTGAACGGCTGCAGCCCTCCGTCATGAGTGCGCCCTCCCTCGGGAAAGATCAGCAGGGAAATCTTCTTCTGTTGGATGGTCTCGGCTGCGAGCTGCATCGATTTGACAGCGGCGCGCGCGTCTTCTCGCGGAACCGGAATGTGCCCGGCGCGCGTGAGGTGTTGGCCGAGAAATGGAATCTGAAACAGGCCGCGCTTGGCGAGAAAGCGGAACTGCACCGGGATGTTCGCCAGCACGACGGGCGTGTCCATGAAGCTGAGGTGGTTCGAGATGAAGACATAGCTTTTGTTCAGCTCGATTGACTCGATACCTTCAACCGTTACTTGAACATTGCTGACGCCGAGCAGTGTCCTCGCCCAGCGGCGCGCGACTCTAATCTGAATCGCGCCGGTTCGGTCAAAAAAAGAGACGATGAGGCTGATTGTGCCGAAGAAAATCGTGGCCAATACGATGCAGGGATCCGCGATCACAAGGCCGCGCAGCCGTTTCATGAATGCTTATTTTACGAAAGCAGCAGGCCTCTCACTTCGCCGACGAGGAACAGCGATCCTGTGAAGAAGACAATCGCGTTTTTAGGAGCCCTGTGGGCGATTTCGATAGCTTGTGGAACGGTTTCGGCGACGGTTGCGTTTGGATGCTCAGCCACTTGGAGGATTGCCTGAGGCCGCAGCGCTCTCGGGAAGTTCGGTGCAGTGGCAATCACGCACTGGGAGAGCGGAAATAATTCTGCGGCCATTTCCGTGAGCGCCTTGTCCCGCATCGCGCCGAAGACGATCCAAACCGGACGATCCGCGCAAAACTCACGGATGTAGTCGGCGAGCGCCGCCGCGCCTGCGGGATTGTGTGCTCCGTCTAAAACGAAATCGGGCTCGCGTGAAACGAACTCCAACCGGCCCGGCCAGCTTACGGTCTTTAGACCCGCCTGGATGCAGCACGTATCGAGTCGCAGCTCGCGACACGCCAGGACGGTGCTGGCAGCATTCTCGATCTGATGTCGTCCTGGAAGCGTGCACTCGTAAGGTGAGCCGTCCAGATTGAAAGTCGAACCGTGCGGGGTCGCATGCATAATTGATAGGTTCGCTTCTTGGGTGCGGACGAGGTGGGATTTCAGCTCACTTGCCTTGGATAGGATGACCGCCTCTGCTTGCGGTTCCTGTTTGGCCAAGACGAGCGGAACGCCGGGTTTTAGAATGCCGGCCTTTTCGGATGCGATCGCCGCGAGTGAATTTCCCAGGAACGATTCGTGATCGAAAGCGATGGGAGTGATGACGCAGAGCTCGGGAGTGATCACGTTTGTGGCGTCGAGCCGGCCCCCTAAGCCCACTTCGAGCACGCTGATATCGCACCAGTTCCGGAAAGCGACGAGCGCCATGGCAGTGACGGTCTCGAAGTATGACGGGTGTGCGTCGATTCGCGCTTGTGTGATTAGCCTTTCAGCGGCCGCGTGGACCGTGTTAAACGCGTGTACGAAATCTTCAAAGCTAAGCGGACGCCCATCGATCTGTATGCGTTCGGTGGGCTCGACCAGGTGTGGCGAAGTATACAGTCCCGTCCGAAAGCCTGAATGGCGGAGCGCGTTCGCGATCATGGCGCAGGTCGAGCCTTTCCCGTTAGTGCCTGCTACGTGAATGAAGCGCTGCCCCTGTTCGGGATTGCCGAGCTCGGCGAGGAGGGCGCGCATGCGCTCGAGTCCAAACTTCGCACCCGGTTTCAGCTCATTGCCGAGCGCGTAGAGATAGCGGACCGAATCGGGATAGCTCACGAGGCCGCGCGGTACCGGTTGTAAAACAGGCGTGCCGGTACGAGGAAGACGACACAGCCGGCGATCAGCTTCAGCTCGAACCAGAACGTGGATCGGACATCGGCGGTCGGGAGAAAGGAAAAGATAATCGCAACGGCAGACACGAAGAAGCCGCATATCGCAGGTATCTTTTGCCCAAATTTCCAGGCCGCGGCGAACATGTATAGAAATGGAATGAACAGCGTGATAACGCCCATATCAACACCGAGCTGGTAGGCACCGCGAAAGCTTTCGCCCAACTGGCTAATGAAGATCAGCACGCCGCCAGTAATGCCGAGGAACAGTATGGAGACGTAAGGAGTGCGATATTTCGGATGCAGCTTTGCGAAGGCAGGAGGCAGCAGATTGGCGATCCCCAGCACAAATGGGAGGCGGGCGCAGGCGCCCACGTAGGTGCCAAGCTGGCCACCGATACTCAGCAACATGCATATGCCGATGACAACCGGGGCCCACGACCATCCGAGCGTGCTCGAGGCGCGCTGGCTTGCCTCCGCGAGCCCGACTACGGGGCTGACCTCATCCGGTTTCATGAGCGCAAGAATTGAGCTGGTGCCGGCAACGTAGAACAGGACCACCAATCCCGCACTGATCCAAGTCGCGCGGAAGACGTTGCGCCTCGCATTGTGGATTTCGCCCGACATGATGGGGCTCAGCTCCAGGCCGGTCATGGCGAAGGCGAGCTGCGACCAGAAATTCAGTTTCTGCAGATCGAGACTCGGCAGCAGGTGAAACTGCGTGGCGGGTCCTCTGGTGATCCACGCCGCAATGCCGCACACGAAAAGAGTGATGCCTACCGTGTAGCCGCCCAAGCCGCCGAAACTATCGACCCATTTGGCTACTCGAAGGCCGACATAGTTGGTTCCGACAACGACGGCCAGGAATGCGAAAGCGCAGGGCAGCACAAAACGCGGATCTTCGGCGAGCTTTTCGAATCGCGGGCTGAAGGCGTAAGTCATGATTCCGATACCGGCGATGAGTACGCCCGGTATCCAGAAGACATTGCTGATGTAGTAAAACCATCCGCATGCAAAGGCGTGCCACTCGCCGAAGGCTTCGCGCGTCCAAACGTAGAGGCCGCCTTCTTCAGGGAACCTGCGGGATAAGTTCGCGACCACGAACGCGCATGGAACCAATAAAAGAGCGGCGGCCAGAATCCAAAGCACGATGGTTCCTGGTCCAACGTGCGCGGCGATTCCGATCCAGCGCGTGCTGATGAGCGCGGCGATGTTGAACAGCACCAGATCGCGGAGGCCGAGTTCCTTGCGAAGAGCGGTCTGTAGCTCGGCCATGTGAAGCGATTGTAATAAAACCTCACACGCACGCTATTTAATCCAGCACTTCTACTGGCTGCGTATATGAATTGAGGGTTGAAAGAGGAGTTACCAAATGAAACTGAAACGTATTGCTGGTTGTGCGGCGTTGGCCGCTGGTATTACTTTAAGCTGGGCCGCGCAGAACGTGCCGATGGTTGGCGGTGCCGCGATGTATCCGAGCAAGGACATCATCGAGAACGCCGTTAATTCGAAGGATCACACGACGTTGGTAGCCGCCGTGAAGGCTGCCGGCTTGGTCGAGACTCTTAAAGGACCAGGACCATTCACGGTGTTCGCGCCGACCAATGGGGCATTCGACAAACTGCCATCCGGTACGGTGGACACTCTCGTGAAGCCGGAGAATCAGAATCAACTGAAAAAGATTCTGACCTATCATGTCGTACCGGGGCGGATCACGTCCAAGAAGTTAGAGGCGATGATCAAAAAAGGCAATGGTAAGGCTGAGCTGACGACGGTTGAGGGTGGAACGATCACCGCGATGATGAACGGAGACAATATCGTTCTAAAAGATGAAAAAGGCGGCACCGCGACAGTAACTCAAGCCGACGTGATGCAAAAGAATGGCGTGATCCACGTGATCGACACCGTTCTAATGCCCAGCTAAGCAGTTCTCCTGCTGTGTGTTTCCTCCATGTGTCGGGATGCCCCAAGCATCCCGACTTTTTTATTGACGCCCTCTCTTGTAAGCAGGGGCTTGATCAGCTCGAAGACGTCCTGGGCCAAAACCTTATTGCCCGTGCCGTTTGGATGAACGCCGTCCGGCTGCATCATGTCAGGATGCAGGAAAACGTGCACCAATAGAAACGGCAGCAGGCGCAAGTTGTACTTCTTGGCGAGCTCCGGATACATGGCCGTGAACGGCTGCACGTAATCCGGCCCATAGTTTGGGGGCAAAGTGATTCCCGCAAGCGCTACGGGTATGTTTGCCCGCTTCAAGCGCTGGATCATTTTTTCCAGATGCTCTCTAATGACTGGTACGGGAACTCCGCGCAAGCCATCGTTGCCTCCAAACTCGAGAATCACGAGGGTCGGGTGGACGGCAATCACGTTGTCGATCCGTGCTAATCCATCGCTGGTTGTGTCGCCGCTCACGCCTTGATTGTCGATGCGATAGCGGTACCCATTCTCATCAAGAAGATCCTGCAGGTAATCGGGATAGCTTCTGCCGGCAACTCCCGCAGTCAAGCTGTCGCCAAATGTCACGATTACCGGTTCGCCGGTGTGACGGGCGGCAGAACGTGCACCGATACCGAAAGCGCAGACGATTGCCGCTGTGACAATGAAAAGAGAAGGTCTTCTTCCCACATATCCAATTTGACATGCCCTCACAGACGCCCCAGCCACCGGTAATCGAAGTACGACAGCTTTCGAAAGTGATCGAGAATCCGCCCAACCGTGTTGAGATTCTACGCGACGTGACCTTTTCCGTCCCGCGCGGGCAGTTCATCGCGGTTATGGGCGCATCGGGCAGCGGCAAAAGTACTCTGCTCGGCTTGATGGCCGGTCTCGATACGGTGACGTCCGGGACGATTCTTTTGGACGGCAATGACATCACCAACTTGCGAGAGGATGAGTTGGCGCGCGTGCGGGGCCGCAAAATAGGATTCGTCTTTCAGTCATATCAACTGGTCCCAACTCTCACGGCAGAAGAGAATATTTTGCTTCCCGCCGAGCTGACCGGCTCTGGAGGAAATCCGCGAAGGCGTGCAAGAGATCTGCTCGCGCGCGTTGGCCTGAGTAATCGCGGGCATCATTATCCGGTGCAACTTTCGGGAGGTGAGCAGCAACGGGTCGCGTTAGCACGTGCATTTATCACGAGGCCGCCAATTTTAATGGCCGACGAGCCGACCGGAAATTTGGATAGCGCGAACGGGCAACACGTGCTCGATCTGCTGCTGCAGTTAAATCGTGAGGAGAAGACGACGCTAATTCTCGTGACTCATGATCGCCGGCTGGCCGAGTATGCCGACCGCATCATTGCGCTGCACGATGGCCGTGTGCTGAGTGACGAATTGGCGACCCGTGCGGTGGAAGTGTAATCGTGTTCTTTAATACCGCCTCGAAAATTGCCTGGCGCGAGCTGCGCGCGTCACCGGCGAAATTTTTGTTCGTGATCGTGGCGGTTGCTGTAGGGGTGGGCGCCCTGAGCGGTGTCAAGGGCTTTGGGTATGCGTTCAAAGGCATGCTGTTACGAAACGCCAAGCAGTTGATCGCAGCAGATCTCCAGGCGCAAACCTGGAGCGCGCCGACGCCCGAGCAGATACGGCGGGTAGAGGGCATCGCGAAAGAGTACGGCGCGCTGACCCGCGTGACAGAGACGCTCTCGATGGCGGCGTCTGGCCGCGCGCGGGTGCCGCAGATGGTGTCGATTAAAGCTGTCGATCCCGCCGTTTACCCTTTCTATGGCGCTCTTACATTGGACCCGCCACGTCCGCTTCGTGACCTGCTGAAGGACGATTCTTCTGCCGTAGCAACCACGGAGTTGCTGATGCGGTTAAAGGTCGCGCGCGGCGGTGTGATCAGGCTGGGCGGAAAAGAGTTTCGAATTACCGGGACGCTCGTGGGCGAGCCGGACCGGCTGGCTTCCGGCTTTGGCCCCGGGATGCGTGTTCTCGTTACGCGGGCGGGCCTGCGCCGAACCGGGCTGATTCAATTCGGCAGCCGCGCTGCGCAGCGGTTTCTATTCAGGCTGAAGCCGGAGACGAATCTCGACCGGATCAAGGCGCAATTGAAATCCACATTTCCGCGCGTTTTTATCAGCGACTATCGCGAGGGTAGCCCGGCGGTCGGCAAAGCCATCGACCATACGACTACGTTTCTCAGCCTGATCAGTTTGATTGCCCTGATCGTCGGATCATTGGGCGTTGCGATGGCCATGTATTCACATCTGCAGCAACGAATGGACACTATCGCTGTGATGAAGGCAGTTGGCGCGCGGGCGAATCAGATCCTCGAAATCTATTTGCTCCAGACTTTGTGGTTGGGAATCGCGGGCGGCATTGTTGGCGTCGGCATTGGCGCAGTGGTTCAAGAATCGTTTCCGTGGCTGATTCGCCGCGTATTTGCGCTGCTGCCGCATGTCGCGTGGGATTGGTCATTCAGCGCGCAGGGGATGAGCCTGGGAGTACTCGCGACGCTTCTGTTTACGCTCCCTCCGCTTTTGAACGTCCGGAATGTACGCCCAAGTTTGGTGCTGCGCAGGGATATGGCCGATGCGGCGATCGAGACACGCAAGCATTGGCGCGAAAGGGTCCCGAGCGTCATTGGTGTAGTCGTGATTGTCGCGGGATTTGGCGTTAATTGCGGTTTGGCTTGGCGACTCCTGGAAAATGGGCGGCTATTTTATGGCGGGGCTGACAGCGAGCATTCTTTTGCTTACACTCGTTGCGGCCGTGCTGCTGTTTGCAATGCGCAAACTGATCAAGCTTTTCGGCGGACGCCTGCCGCCTCTTTTCCGGCACGGGTTCGCGAATTTATACAGGCCGGGCAATCAGGCGAAATCCGTGCTGGTCGCACTGGGCATCGGCGTGATGTTCACTTTGACGACGTATTTGTTGCAGCGCACCGTGCTTCAGCAGGTCGTTAGCGAAGGACCGGGCCGGTCTGGCAATGTATTCTTGCTCGATGTGCGCGACTCGTCAGAGATCACAAAGCTGATCGAGTCACAGCCGGGTGTCACGGGGAAAGTGGAGCTGGTCGGCTACATCGTGGCGCGAATGCTCGAGAAAAACGGCGTGGCTGTCGAAAGTCTGCCCCTGAGTTCCGAGCGTAAGAATCAACTCCAGACGGTTCGCATTACTACTGCCGAGGGCATGCCTGACACTCTGGAATTACAAGAAGGCCGATGGTGGACTCCGGACAGCCGCGAGCCGCAGCTGGCCGTGTCTGATGAGGCCCAGCACGATTTTGGACTTCATGTGGGTGACCGCATTCAGTTTCAGCTCGCAGGACGCATTCTTAACGCGCCGCTCGTGGCCGTGTTCCGCCGAACGGCACGCGCTCCGGTCCGCTACGATCTAGTGTTTCCACGCGCGGCGCTCGAGGGATTTCCGGTCGTTTACTACGGCGCGGTGCATGTGGAACCGACCAAGATTCCTCAGCTCGAAGAAACTCTGTTCGATCGTTTTCCCACGGTGACGGTGATGAATCTGGCGGACGTGCTGAAGCGCATACAGGAGGCTGTGGATGAGGTTGCGCTCGTGGTGCGCTTTCTCGCGCTG
This sequence comes from uncultured Acidobacteriaceae bacterium, assembly GCA_963803455.1. GTDB lineage: Bacteria > Acidobacteriota > Terriglobia > Bryobacterales > Bryobacteraceae > Bog-105. Next base: position 1,426,523 of record CAWDMK010000001.1, read on the forward strand.
TTTGCGATCGCCGCGGGAGTAATCATCCTTTGCTCGAGCGTGGCGGGCACCCGCTATCGGCGGATTCGTGAAGTTGCGGTTTTGAAAACGCTTGGCGGAACCAAGCGGCGGATCGGGGTTATTTTCTCAATCGAATTCTCGATACTCGGCGCAGTCGCCGGTCTGATCGGCGGAATCCTGGCGAACGTATTTACAAGGATCGTTTCGGAAAAGTTCATCGAGACCTCGCCCCGGTTTGACTGGCTGTCGCTGTTTGTCGCGATGATCGGCACGGCGATGCTAGCCAACTTGGCTGGGTGGCTCGCGAGCGCGAGGATTCTCGATCAACGGCCGCTTGAGGTGTTGCGGGGGGAGTAGTACGAGATTGACATTCAGATCATGCCTTACTGGTCGCGCTTCAAAGGGTCTGCCGCTAGTTGCCGCGGCCTTCTCAGTTCGGGAGAACCTTCAAGATCCACTCTGATATTACGGTATTCGCTGTTATTACCGGGTCAGGAACGAAGCCGTAAAAACTTAGAAAGACTAACGCGTACGACGTAGCAGCGAGGAGGAGAAGCGTCAGAGCGGCTTGCAATATTGACGGAATCCGGTTGAAAATCCCGATAGGGCGCAGCTTGTTCAACTGCCAAGTTGCCACAACTTCGAAGACGACGAATGCCGCGAACGCGACATCTGCGGCCCGATGAAGGCGGAGGAGTTCTGTCTGTATCGCTTGTGGATTCCCACCCAGATCGCCTTCAGTCATCGCAAATCCAACAGAACTGAAGAGCAAAACAGATGCGAACGCGAAGGATAGCAGCGCAATGACTATCGGGATGATCACAGCGTGTTTCGTATATGAGTAGAGCGGAAAATTGCTCGCTTCGCTCCAATCCTACTGCACGCGCACGATCACGAGCGTCATGTCGTCGTGCTGGCGGGCGCCTGCTGTGAACGTATCCACTCGCTCCAAAATCCAGGTAATCATGTCTGCCGCGGTGCGTGACGGGCAAGATGCGTACAGCTTCGATCAGCCGATCTTCATCCCACTCTTCTTCGATCTCGTTCATCGCCTCGCTAATGCCGTCCGTGAAGGCGACCAGAATATCTCCAGAATGGAGCGTGAGCTGCGATTCCGGTAGGGCGCGGAGGGAAATAGACCGACGACAGTGCCTCCTTCTGCGAGGCGGATGATCTTTTTGCCGTCAGGGTCGGGCCGGTAAACGATCGGTGGATTGTGGCCAGCATTCACGTACTGCAGTGAGCGGCTCGCGGGATCATACTCGGCGTAAAAGAAGGTTGCGTAGCGGTTCTCGGCGGAAGCGTCGTACACCAGCCGATTGATGTGCTCGATTGTTTCAGAGAGCGTCGTAGAAGGCCGGATGGTCTGGCCGCGCAAGGAGGCCTGCAAGCTCGCCATCATTAGAGCCGCGGCTATACCCTTTCCCGAAACGTCGCCGATTGCAATGCCCAGGCGGTCCTTCGAAAGGCGGATGAAATCGTAGTAATCGCCACCGACGCCGAATGCGGGCCGGCAGTATCCCGCGAAATCTAATCCGTCCACTTTCGGAAGGGTTTGCGGGAACAGCCGCTGCTGCACATCGCGGGCAATTTCGAGCTCCCGGTTCAGCCGTTCCCGTTGGGCGACCTCCTGCCGGATGCTTTCCGTCAAGCGCGCATTCTCGAGCGCTAGCGCGGTCTGCGATGCTACCGCGCCGAGTAATTGCAAGTCACCAGTTGTATACGGCGCTTCGGATCGCTTTGGACCGAGACTGATTACGCCGAGCATACGGTTCTTTTGCGTGAGCGGCAGGAGAACCTGCGCGTCGAGCGTCTGAAGCGCGGTCTGTTCTTTTTCGGGAGTGCCGTGAACCCAGGATTGCGGGTCGTCGAAGTACACCTTCGACGGAGAATGAGACTGCTTGAGAAAGCGAACGACGGAGGCATCGTGTTTCAGTTCGACGGGCGGGGCGCTTCCGTTGAAGCCAAGGGCGTATGCAGGCTCGAGCCGGTCGCCTTGTTCAAGGAGAACAGCGATGCGGGGAACGTGGAGGGAATCGGCAATGCGACGGGTGACCGTTTCAAGGAGCGTTCTGGTGTCGCGAATACCGGCCACCGAATTGCTTAGCTCCGAAAGAATTACCTCGGTGCTGTAGGCTTCTCGGAAGAAGCGGCGATCTACCCAATCCCTGACTTGCGTTGCGAGCCGCCGCAGAACGATGACGAGCGCAGTGCCGACGATCGCGATGAACACAGCTTGCCCGCGGTGCCCGGCTTCTCCGGCGAAATGTATGGTAAGGACCACAACGCCTGATAGCACAGCCAGGCGGAGAATTTTGACGCCTGTACTCGCCAGCGCGTACCGAACACCGGTCCGTACAACGACGCTCACGTCCATGGCGCGCTGAACAACAATGACGTAGGCGATCGTAATCGGGAAGAACACGACCATCAGCAGACACACCGTGGTGAGCCAGGCGGGAAGCTCGGGAAGAATTTTCATTTCTTCGAGAACTACGGGGATGAGCGGCACGAGCGCGAGTGAGCAGCCGAGGTTCATCATATTCAGCCGTCTTCGCGCATCGGGGTCGTGAAGGCCAGACCTCTTGGCTCCGAGAGAGAAGAAGAAGCCGAAGATATAGAGCGTAACCAAAATTGTCAGGTACGGGTCTCTGCGGCGCCTGAATTCTGCGGCCCAGCCCAACGCGTGTATATGGTGCTCCTGGAGCAGATTGCCGTACACCGCGACGCCTGCTATTGCGAGGAACGGTGCAGCGATAACCCAACTGATCCATGGCCGCTTTCGGACGAACTCAAAAGGCGCAGGGAAGTACAGGCCGAACAGGAACATCCAAAGGGGCCAAGTGCCGTTCAGCAGAGAGTAATAAACCGTCAGGATTTCGCGCCAGGGTGACCAGATGGCTCCGTACCCTGCGGCGCCGATCAACTGGCTGAAAGAAGCAAGCATTGCCAGCGTGATCCAGGCCACCGGATCGCGCGGGCGGGCAAATGCGATATAGAACCCTACGAGAATGCAGCTGAGGGGAAGAAAGAGCCACAGGCCAATCACCATTGCCCAGCCCGGGGCTTGAGCCGGGTAGGTGTGCATGCGAACGGGAATGTTCAGGGTTTCGGCACTCCCGGCTATGTCGCGCCTCACGGTCACAACCAGCGTTTGGCCGGGATGTAACTGTGTTCTATCGATCTGCTCCGAGCCTTCGACGCGCTCGCCGTTCAACGCGAGAACCTCATCACCGACTCTGAGGCCGCTACTCTCATATGTCCGTGCGACATGGCTGATGCGTGTGGTGTATTCGAACGAGTCAAAAGGAACGCTCAGATACTCACGCGACGTCGCCTGGACATAGATCATGAAGGCGGAGACTGTCAGTTGAGCTATGAGAGCCCACAGCAGCAATACGCCGAGGACCGCATACTGCAGGGTGGGCTTTTTTACGAGCTCAGGCGCCTTGGTTGAGCGGGCTTCGCTTTCTGCTGTAGGCAACATAAATGAACAACCCGATTATGAGCCAGACCACAAAGCGGATCCAAGTCTCGAGCGGCAGGCCTAACATGAGGCCCAAGCAGCACGCGACCGATAGCGCGGGAGTCAAGGGAGAGAGGGGGACTTTGAAGAAACGGGGCCGGCCGGGCTGGGTCCGCCGCAGCACGACGACACCCACTGAGACGAGGATAAACGCGAAGAGAGTTCCAATGTTGGAGAGCTCCGCGAAAGTGCCGATGTCCCAAATACCCGCTGGCACGCCGACAGCCAAACCCGCGAGCCAAGTGCTGATATGCGGAGTACGGTGCTTCCTGTGAACTCTTGAGAAGAGATCCGGAAGCAAGCGGTCGCGCGACATCGCAAACCAGATGCGCGCCTGCGCGTACTGGTATACGAGCAGGGAAGAGATCATGCCGAGCAGAGCTCCCACGGTGACAGTAAAGCGCAACTTGTTCATGCCGATGGCTTCCAATGCGTTAGCGATCGGCGCCGCGTTGTCCAGAGTCTTCCAACTTACGATTCCGGTTAAGACGAGCGAAACGGAAGTATAGAGCAGGGCGCAAACGACGAGCGTCCCCAGAATTCCGATCGGCATATTTTTCTGCGGATTCGTGCATTCCTCAGCGGCTGTCGAGACCGAGTCGAAACCAATGAATGCGAAGAACACGATGGCGGATCCTGTCAGTACTCCCGGAAACCCGTTTGGAAGAAACGGATGCAGGTTCGAGGCTTGCACCGCGTGAGCCGCGCCGAAAACGAAAAGCAAAACGGCTGCCACCTTCACGGCAACAATTAAGTTATTCGCGCCCGCGCTTTCCTTCACTCCTTGAACCAGAAGCCAACTGAGAACCATTACAATCAACAGCGCGGGGACGTTGAACAGACTTCCGGTCACGTGTCCTTCGATAATCGCCGGCTCCGACAGATATTTCGGGAGGTGAACGCCAAACAGGTAGTCGCACATGACGTTGAAGTATGCGGAAAAGCCGACCGCCACGGACATGTTGGAGACGGCGTATTCGAGTATCAGGTCCCAGCCAATAATCCAGGCAAAGATTTCGCCGAGCGTCGTATAGGCATACGTGTATGCGCTGCCGGCGATGGGAATCATGGAGGCAAGCTCCGCATAACACAAGGCTGCGAAGCCGCAAGTGATCGCGACCAGGATGAAGGAGAGTGTAATGCCGGGCCCGGCGCCGGGACGCCCCGCAATGGATGCTGCCGCTCTGCCGTGCAACATGAGATCGAGAACCGGTGCATTCAGGATTGACGGAAAGCTGAGATGCGATCCGGCGGCTGCGGTTCCTGTAATGGTGAAAATCCCCGATCCGATCACGGCTCCAATTCCGAACGCGATCAGGCTTAAGGGTCCCAGGGATCTTTTTAACTTTTTCCCCTCTTGCTGCGTCTCCTCGCAAAGCGCGTCGATGCTTTTGGTCCTCAGCAGTTGGTTCATTTGTCTTCTGAATTCTGGCACAGGCGTGCAATCACGCCTGTAGTGTTAAAAGGAAGTGCTGATGAAAATCTGCCGGACGCCCGCGGAAGCAGGCCTCTTGCCTGCGATCCTGTCTCTGCTTTTTTGCGTGCCAGCAGCCCCCGCTCAGGAGCGTGGGCCGCAACTGCTTCTCACGCCGAAGCGGCTGAAGCGGCTGGAGCGTGATCGGGAGCGGCAAACTATTCGCTGGATGAACTTTGAAAACCGGGTGAACGCCATAGCCGATTCCTCTGAGCGCGGTTTCGAGCTCGCTCTGTATTACGCGATCACACGGGACGAGAAGCGGGGCAGGGAAGCCATTCAGTGGGGGGTGGCTCATAAATGCGCAACTCGCCAGATTGCCTTGATTCTCGATTGGTGCGGCGCGCTCGCATCCGGCGAGGAGCGGCAGGAGTTGGCTACAGCTCCGGCCTGTGATCGAGAAGAGACCGGAGTCGAGCGGCGTCGTGACGCGCTCTTCATGGGGATCGTTCGCGGCGATGCTGTTGCTCAGACCGATACTGGCAAGCAACTCGAAGAATCCGGCCTGACGAATCCTCGCCAGCTCTATGCAGCTTGCGAGTACATAGACGCGATGCGCGAGGCGGAACATGTGGACTTGCGTCAAGACGATCCCGCTTTCTTCCGGATGCTTCCAGCCGAATTTTTGCTTTCTATGAAGCCGAGGGAGTTGGAGCATCCGGTATGGCAAGCGCCCGCTGCCGCGTTGGCTCTAGTGACTCTCGACCCGAATCTTGAGGGCTCACAATTCTTGCAGGGATGGGCCATGGAAGACCGGCAGATTCTGCGAGAAGGACCGGGCGTGGCTTACGAGCTGCTATGGGGCGATCCATATCTTCCGGGGATTAGCTATCAGAATCTCGATCCTTGGGCATATCAACCAAACGGCCAGTTATTCGCGCGGACGGATTGGAACGTCGACGCGTGTTGGATCGATATCTCGCCGCATGGTGTCGAAGAAGCAAACTGCCCCGTGGGTTGGCGGGACAAACCGCAAGCGTTCGGACGCATGACGTTGATGCCGATTACGAAACCTTGCATCGATGTGCCTCACATGAAGGAGAAGCAGGCGATGATCATCTGGCAACTCGTGCCTCATCAAAACGTGTTCTATATGAATGAACAGAAGCGTGTCTCAAGCCAGGCCGATGGGGCGGGTATGTGGCTCCTGCCCGGCTACATTGAGGGGAAGGTGTGCAGCCCCGCCGCCGCGCAATAGGAGTGCTTGATAGACTGGGGCTTCCAAGATGATTGCTGCGACGCAACTGCGCCCCGGTATGGTGGTGAAGTTTAACAACGACCTGCATTCCGTTTTCAGCATGGTTCACCGGACTCCCGGTAACCTGCGTGGTTTTGTGCAAGCCAAGATGCGGAATCTACGCTCGGGTTCAATGATTGAGCATCGCTTCTCTTCGGAAGATAAGGTGGAGCGTGTCGCGCTCGACGAGCACGAAATGGAGTATCTGTACGACGACGGCGAATACTACTACTTCATGAACACCGAGAATTATGAGCAGATGCACCTGACCAAGGACATGCTTGGCGACGGTGTGCTGTATCTAATACCGCAACTCAGAGTGAATGTGGAGTTCTACGAGGGCAAGCCGATCAGTGTCGAGCTGCCGCCGAGCGTCGAGATGACGGTTATGGAAACCGAGCCGGGGTTGAAAGGCGCGACGGTTTCAAACGTAACCAAGCCAGCGAAGATGGATACTGGCCTGATAGTGCAAGTTCCCGGATTCATCAACCAAGGGGAGCGGATCCGGATCAGCACTTCAGGAGGAACGTATCAGGAGCGGGCGTAAAGGCGTCCTCGCGGCAAGCGTACGGAATACAGCCCCTGGCTTCCTCTAAAACAACGAGCTCAGGTATTTGTAACTTTGCCGAAGGCTCGCGAGGGGATCGCCGGGGGTCTGGTCCTGTTCGACGAAGTAGTGCTTCACGCCAGCCGCGTCGGCCGCCTTCAAAACAGCGGGGATATCGATTGAGCCGCTACCCACTTCTTTGAACGCGTCTTTTGCAACCTCTTCGTTATATTGAGTCCGAACGCCTCGCGCCTTGTCCTTCAGATGAATGAGCGGAATGCGTCCGGAATACTTGTGCAGCATGGCCGCCGGGTCGTGTCCCGCGACGCTGACCCAGAAAACATCCATCTCGAGCGCAACGAAGTCGGGCTGCGTTTCACTCAACAGCATCTCGATAGCCGGTGTTCCGTTGGTGGGCTGAAAATCGTGAGCGTGATTGTGATAGCACAATCGGAGCTTGTGTTTCTTTGACTGCTCGCCCGCTTTGTTCAACATTTCCGCGAGCCGGTGGATCGTATCTACATCACCTTTTGCGGTCGGTAGTGAAGGGACGACGATAAATTCGAAGCCACGCCGCCTGACATCCTTCAGCACGGTATCGAGCGGGCCGTCGCCTTCCATGAATATGGCCGCGTCTACGTGAATGCTGACGCGCTTCAGCTCGGAATCCTGGAGCGCGGGCCAGATCTGATTGAGATTGTCGTATGTGGCTTCAACTTCGGTGTAGCCGATATCGTGTATCGCTTTGAGCGTAGCCGCTGGGTTAGTCGTAATTACATTCCGGACAGTATAGAGCTGGACGCCGAGATTACTCTGTTGCAGCTTGTCCATTGCCAAGGCCGCCCGGCTAACAGGCAGGAATCCAGCCGCGGCAGCAACAAACGTACGTCGAGATAACTCAGGCATGCTTCTAATACTACTGGAGCTTCATCGGGTCACTGATGCGTTCTTGACGCCTGCTGGCTTGTCGTTCCCTCTACGCCGGTCGATCAACTGCAAAAGGACGATCGAGAGCAGAGCGAGTGCGATGACTATGAGCGCCACCAGGCGTCCGTGCGATAGCAGGAACACGTAGGTTCGATGGCCGTAGTGTACGCCGAGATATGCGAGCGCCAAGTACCGCATGGCACGCGCGGCGAGAACAACCACAATGAAATACGACCATCGCACTTGCAGAGCGCCCGCGCAAAACACAGGCACCTTCATGGGCAGGGGAATGGGGGACAATGCCGGAAGAAAGACCGTGACTAAACCGTAGCGTTGGAACCACCTGTGCAGGCGTGCGCCGCGGCGGCTCGAGATGTGTCTCAGAAGAAGAAGCTCACCTCCTTTGCGCGCAATTGCAAACAGGACCAGGCTTCCCGCGACCGAACCTAGAATTGCGCAAATCGCACCGGCATAGGCCTGCGAAGGATTTCTCGCCGCAACTGCAATCAGCAGAGCATCGACTCCTCCGACGACCGGAATACCGGCGGAATCGAGCGTTGCGAGCAACAGTAAGCCATAGGGACCCCAAGAGATGAATAGCTGGATGAGATATTTCAGGTGCGCTCCGGCTCATTCGGCGGGTTTTCGGTCGAGCATAGCGAGTAAGCCCGCTTCGTCGATTACAGGAATTTTCATCTCGCGCGCCTTATCAAGCTTAGATCCGGCTTCTTCGCCGGCGATTACGTAGCTGGTTTTTGTGCTCACCGAGCCTGAGATCTTTCCGCCAGCGGTTTCAATGCGTAGCTTTGCATCTTCGCGAGTAAGATTTGGCAGCGTTCCTGTAAGAACAAACGTGATTCCGGTGAGTGGGCCTTGCTTCTTGGCCTGTTTGGGTGCGGTAAAGCGCAGCCCGGCGGCCCGAAGGCGTTCGATGAGCTCGCGGTTGCGCACTTCCGCGAAGAATTGCCGGATTGCGTCGGCGACCTTCGGTCCAACTTCGTTCGCTTCTTGCAATTGTTCGGGCGATGCCGCCGCGATCACGTCGACACTGCCGAAGTGATCCGCGAGGATCTGCGCCGTACGCTCGCCCACAAATGGAATACCCAATCCATTCAGAACACGCGGGAGGGGTTGGGAGCGAGATCGATCGATATTCTGGATGACTTTGGCAGCCGACTTCTTGCCCATGCGCTCAAGTTCAAGGAGCTTATCTTCAGTGAGCGTATACAGGTCGCCAATATTGTGGACCAGACCGCGACTCAAAAGCTGATCGACTAAGGCCTCGCCCAGGCCATCGATGTCCATTACCCCGCGAGAGGCAAAGTGAAGCAACGATTCCCGCAACCGTGCTGGACAGTTGGTATTCATGCAGCGGCTTGCGGCTTCCCCCTGCTCCCGAACGACATGAGCGCCGCAGACAGGGCAACTCGCCGGCATGCGAAACGGCCGCCGATGTTTCGCCGGTTCAATCACGCGCACTACTCGGGGAATTACGTCGCCGCTGCGCTCAATGAGAACGGTGTCACCGATTTCGACACCCAGGCGTGCTATCTCATCTTCGTTGTGAAGCGTGGCTCGCGAGACCGTTACTCCACTGACGCACACGGGCCTTAGATGCGCAACCGGAGTGAGCGTTCCTGTCCGTCCTACTTGCACTTCAATGTTCTCGAGGGTCGTAGACGCTTGCCGCGCAGGATATTTGAACGCTATAGCCCAGCGGGGCGCCTTTGCCGTCCAGCCGAGCCTTTCCTGCTGTTCAACGGAATCGATCTTTGCGACCACGCCGTCGGTCTCGTACGGCAGGCTGTCACGTTTGGTTTCCCACTCGTGAATGAAATCGAGCAATTCATCGAGCCCGCTGCACCGCTTACGATGCGGATTCACTTTGAATCCTGCTGCCGTTAATGCCTCGAGCGTTTGCCACTGGGAAGGCAGCAATGGACGGCCCTCTCGCATTAGGAAATAGGCGAAATAATCGAGCTTGCGAAGCGCTGTGATGGCGGGATCGAGCGCCCGCAATCCACCGGCCGCGGCATTGCGTGGATTGGCGAACGGCGAGAGTCCGGCCCGCTCCCGTTCTTCATTGAGACGCTCAAAAGAGCGGCGCTGCATCACGACTTCTCCACGAACCTCAAATTGATTTCCTGAGATCGCGTTCTTCTTGATCCGCAAAGGAAACGAGCGGATGGTTCGCGCATTTTCGGTTACATCTTCTCCGATGCGGCCGTCGCCGCGTGTGAGCGCCTGCTGCAACCGATCGTTTGAAAAATACGCGGCCATAGACAGTCCATCCAGCTTGAGCTCTGCCACATATTCGTACGCTTGAGTCTTTAGAAGGGCACGGACTCGCGCATCGAATTCTCGAAGCTCCGCTTCGTTCAGCGCGTTATCGAGGCTGAGCATGGGCGAGCTGTGCGGAACCTTGACAAAACCTTCTCGAGGTTTACCGCCTACGCGCTGTGTCGGCGAGTCCGGCGACTGCAGCTCCGGATTCCCCTGCTCAAGGTCTCGTAATTCCCGCATCAAGCGGTCATATTCAGCGTCGGTAATCTCAGGCTGATCGAGAACGTAGTAGAGGTATTCGTGACGTTCGAGCTGGCTGCGCAGATTTTCTACCCGCTTAGCGACCGGCTCTTTCATAGTCGGAACCTATAATGGTCAGCTTGGAGCCCTTCCAGGCGAAGCGCGCCGCGATTATCTATAATCCCATCGCCCGAGGATTGATGCGGCGCGAACATCTGCTTCAACGTAGCATCGGCGTGCTGGCGCGGCAGGGGACGCAAGCGAATCTGATCGCTACGACGGGTCCGGGCAGCGCGGGTTCCCAAGCCCGCCGGGAGATCGAGCGAGGCTGCAACTTGATCATCGTTGCCGGAGGGGATGGGACGATCAACGAGGCAGCTAACGGCATGCTACACACCGGCGTTCCACTCGCGATATTGCCGGGAGGCACCGCCAATGTACTGGCGCACGAGATGCGTATGTCTCTCGACATCGAAAAAGCCGCTGCTGAGATCCCCAGATCACGGCCATGTCAAATCGCGGTCGGCACTTTGCGCGACAGCACCTCCGGCCAGCGGTGTTTTCTGTGTATGGCGGGCGCGGGCCTGGATGCCGAAATCGTGTATCGTCTGGATCTCGATCTGAAAGCCGTCGCGGGCAAGCTGGCGTACTATCTGGGGGGATTCGCACAAGTGCTCCGGCCGCTTTCCGAGTTTGAAGTGATGGTGGATGGCAAACGATTCGAAGCCAGCTTTGCGCTGATCAGCCGCGTACGCAACTACGGAGGGGATCTCGAGATCGCCCGGGGCGCCTCTCTGCTGCGCAACGATTTTGAAGTAGTGCTGTTTCGAGGCACGTTGAGCGCCCGATACTTGGGTTACCTTGCGGGCGTGGTGCTGCGCCGCGTGCATAGGATGAACGGGTGCACTGTGTTACGCGGCCAATCTATTACCTGCCAACCTCGCTCGAAGCAGCGAATCTTTGTGCAAATTGACGGCGAACTCGCGGGTAATCTACCCATCACTGCTCACATCGAGCCGAATGCCCTTATGCTGCTGGTCCCTCAGAAATTTTGCGCACGCGAGCAGCCATATCTCGAAGTTCCGGTCTGTGCCTGAAGTCCGCCATGGACAATCTGACGCACTCGCTGACGGGGTATGCGCTTGCCCGCTCGGGATTGGACCGTTTTTGCCCGCGCGCCACTCTTTTGATGATCTTCGCCGCGAACGTTCCGGATCTGGACATCGTCGCGCTATCGGGCGGCCCCCTCCGCTACTTGGAGTGGCATCGCGGATATATGCACTCGTTTTCGTGTCTCCCGATAATGGCGTTGTTCCCGGTGCTTGTCACAGCGGCCATTTACCGGCAGCGATTGCCGTGGACCAGGGCTTGGCTGCTGTCGTGCGCGGGTGTGGCCAGCCATCTTCTGATGGATTGGACGAACACTTACGGTATTCGGTTCTTGCTTCCCTTTTCATCCGGGTGGTTTCATCTGGACCTGAATAGTTTGTTTGACGGCTGGATTCTGGCTGTGCTTTTGCTCGCGGTCATTTGGCCGTTTTTCGCGCGATTAGTAAGCAATGAAATCGGAGATCGCTCGGGGGCAGGGCGGGGAATGGCCGTATTCGCGCTCGCGTTTTTTCTGGTGCTTGACGTGACCCGGGCGGTGCTGCATGAGCGAGTCGTCGCGCAACTTGATGCCAGGCTCTACGGGAACGCCGTACCGTTACAGGCTGCTGCCCTGCCTGAGCCTTTTACTCCCTTTCGTTGGACGGGGATCGTAGAGACGGCGAATGCGTTTCGGGTACTTCCGGTGAGCACTTTTGCGCAGTTTGAGCCCGATGCTGCCGAGATCTTTTACAAGCCGCCGCCGCATCAGAGCATCGAGAATGCCAAGAGCACAGAGCCGTTCCGGTACTTTCTGTACTTTGCGCGGTTTCCTGTGTGGTCCGAAGCGCCACTTGCGGTCGACGGAGGGGAGGGGAGACGGATCGATCTCACCGACCTGCGATTCGGGGTGCCGCGCGCGGGTTCCTTTCACTGCGTTGCGATCGAGAACGGCCGTAATGACGTGCTGCGCGCCTGGTTTACGTACGGCTCGGGATCAGAATAGCCGGAGTTTATAGCGATCCCAGTGAATCGCCCACGATGCGCCGGCTCAGTTGAATGGGGTCGACTTTGTAGGTTCCAGACCGGACTGCTTGCATCAGCTGTTGAGCTTTCCTTCTCATGGCTGAAGCCCCCTGATCGAGTCCGTTCAACACAGAACTCAGTTTTGAAAGTTGTGCGGCGTCAGTCATTTCAGCCCTGCCGCTGTGGGAACTGGAACGTGTGACTTTCATAGGGTGATGAAAAGACGCCCACGCCGGGCTCAAGTTCCTTATCGGCGCAAGTGGGGAGCAGCATTCAAAAAATGATACATATGGGCGAGACTGTAAGCTTGGTTTCGGATGGTACAATTCGGCATCATGATGCACTTTCAGCGCGTTCTCCCTGGTGCTTTGGTTGCATCAGCGCTTCTCGCGGCTACTTCTTACAAACTGGTGAAATCCATTCCAGTTCCGGGTGAAGGTTTTTGGGATTACCTGACAGCCGATTCCGATAACCGGCGTCTGTACGTATCTCATAACACCAAGGTGGACGTGCTTGATCTCGATTCCGGCGCCATCGTGGGCCACATTCCGAACACGAATGGTGTTCACGGAATTGCGATAGCCGGGGATCTGCATCGAGGATTCGTGAGCGATGGACGCGATAACCAGGTAACAATTTTCGATACGAAAACGCTGGCGGTCATTTCAACTGTGAAAGCGGGCACAGGCCCGGACGGCATCGTCTACGACCCGTTTAGCCAACGCGTGTTTGCTTTTAACGGGCACAGCAAAGACATGACCGCAATCGAGGCCTCTAGTGGAAAGCTTGCCGGAACCGTGCCCCTTGGCGGGAAGCCGGAGTTCCCGGCCACAGATTCTCAGGGCAATATGTATGTCAATATCGAGGACAAGAGCGAGATCGTGCGTTTCGATCCGAAGACGCTCGCTATAAAAAACAGGTGGCCGCTTGCGCCCTGCGAGTCGCCCTCCGGATTGGCGATCGATCCCAAGAACCAGCGCCTTTTCCCGGTCTGCGACAACAAAATGATGGCGGTGATTGATGCCGGTAGCGGGAAAGTGATCACGACAGTCCCTATAGGAGAAGGACCCGATGCAGCGGGTTTTGACCCAGACAAGAAGCTGGTCTTTTCTTCAAATGGCGAGGACGGAACCCTGACAGTCGTCCAGCAGGAAACTCCAGACCGATATACGGTTTCGCAAACGGTTAAGACCCAACGGGGAGCGCGGACGATGGCGATCGATTTGAAGACTCACAAAATCTATCTTTCAGATGCCGAGTTCGGCGCGACTCCTGCAGCTACGGCTGATAATCCCCGGCCCAGACCCAAGCTTGTTCCAGACAGCTTCAGGCTGTTGGTGGTTTCGGAATAGTGCGGCTCGGCGCATATCGGTGCCGCGCGCTTCTCGGGTGCGGGCTAACACTCGCACTTTGCGGTTTACCAGTTTCGGCGTGGGCGCAAGCACAGGCTCCGCCTTCATCCGCAAAGCCGAACTTTTCAGGCCGCTGGCGGATGGTGAAGGAGAAGAGCGATTTTGGCGGCTTCAGTGCGCCCGACATGGTGGTGAGGGTCATCGAGCAGCGCGGCACGACTCTCAATGTGCACACGATACAGACCAGCAAAGGAAAAACGTCAGCGGCGGACGTGAGTTATTTCACCGATGGTTCGGAGGCGACAAACTCTCTGAGCGGGCGCGATGCGGTGAGCAAAGCTTTTTGGGACGGACCGGCACTGATGATCCGAACCACGACCAAGGATTCGAAGGGTGAAGACGAGATCATCTTAGATCGGTGGGAGCTGTCGGATGACGGGCAGACACTCACCACAACAAGTCACATCACTACGCCACGCGGTGAAGTTGACATGAAGTTAGTCTGCGTGAAGGAAAAGGCCGGTTAAGGCATACGAAACACGTAGACCAGTAGACAGGACTATGAAGTCCTGTAACTTTGTGCGTTGAAACGTTTTCAGCGCATCTAGCGTTTCACATTCAGGAGTCGCAATGATCCGGTCGAACTTAATCAAAGTGACGATGGCGTTCGCGGCAGGCGTGGTTTTAACGATGGGCTCCCTGATTTACTCGAGGACCCGGGAATTGAACCAGCTACGCGCAGCCGCGCAGAGCGCCGCGGTGGCGAAGGCAACGGCAGCAAGCCGGGTGGAAGTTCCTGCCCAGAGGCAAGAAGCGCAGATTTCTGAAAATGCAGGCGAAGCGTCTGGAAACGTGGCTGAGGCGATAAGATCGAAAGGTCCCGCGGTTCAGCGCCTGAATGAGCCGAGCGACGCGCCCTTGCAGGCCGAAGTACCGGGACCGGCAGTACGGACGCAAGCTGAACGCACTGACGAAAGCGGCCCGATGCCTGATGTCAGACAGAACTCTGGGAGGAAAGAGACGCAAGCTACGAGTCTTCCGGCCAATGTTCCGGCTACGACCCCTGTCGCACCGCAAGCAGAGGCTCCGAAAGTGCAGCCGCCGAGCAGTTCGGAAGCAATTCTGCCTCATCGAAGGCCGAACATGGCCACGTTGAGGACGGGAACCGCGTTGAGCGTACGGCTTGCCGAGAATGTGTCGACAGAGCTGAACCGCAGTGGCGATTTCTTTCGGGGTGAGCTCGACGCGCCGCTTGTTGTGAACGGGTTCGTCGTGGCGGAAAGGGGATCGGCCGCATTCGGTCGGGTCGTGAAGGTGAAGCGAGCCCGATTGGGCAAATCGGATTTGCGAATGGAATTAACTGGGATCACGACGAGCGATGGGCAGCGGATCAGAGTTCAAACGAGTGCGTGGGAGGAAAAGAGCGCGCGACGCAGCATCGAAGATACACCCAAGAGGGCGGCTAGCGCTGCGATAGGAGTCGTAGTGGGAGCGCTGAGTGGCGCGGCTCGAGGCGCCGGCTTCGTTTCAGAAAACGAGGGCGGCACTGGAGGGGGCCATGTGCTGACGGTCAGTAAGAGGAGCGTGGCCTTGCCGGCCGGCTCGCGGCTGACCTTCCGGTTGGCGATTCCGGTCACAATTACGGAACGGCTGAATTATCGCTGAAGCGCACTGGTATCGAGCGCTGAAGTGCAGAATGCACATTTGCGCGCAGCAATCGGGACGGCGCTCAGGCATTCGGGACACTTCTTGGTTGTAGGATCGGGAGGCGCTTCGCCGCGCCGTATGCGGGCGAGAATTTTGTTTACAGGCAGGACGACGAAGAAGTAAACGGCGACTGATATCAACAGAAATGAGATCAGGGCATTGATGAAATGCCCGATATTGAATTTGCTGTTGTTGACGGTGAAAGCAAGAGCGGAGAAGTCAGGCTTCCCGACGATCGCAGTTATGAGCGGTGTTATCAGGTCCGTTACGAGAGCTGTAACTACCGCTCCAAACGCTGCGCCCATGACGACGGCGACGGCGAGATCGAGTACATTACCGCGGAGAATAAACTGTTTGAATCCCTTCATGGTGTCTCATTATCTCCCAGACAAGGCGGCATTGAATGATTCGGCGACTTGCCTCATGTTATAACTGCGGAACTTATCTGCCGCGACGAGACGAGCTGAACACCGGTGCTCTGTTATTCTCACGATTACAATGAGCGCGGTCGTTCTTGACGGACGCAGAATCAGCCAGGAGATTCAACAGGAATTGCGGCCTCGTATTGAGGCTCTTCGTACGGAATTCAGGCCGCCGGCTCTGGCCGTAGTTTTGGTTGGGGATGATCCGGCGTCGCAGATTTACGTACGGAACAAGATCAGAACTTGTCATGAGTTAGGGATCCGGAGCCTGGATTCGAGGCCCGCCGCAAACGTCACGACGGGGGAGCTACTCGGCATCATCCAACGGTTTAATGATGACCCGGAAGTTGATGGAATCCTTGTACAAAAGCCCTTGCCGAGGCACGTCGATTCGCAGCAAGTGGTGCTTGCCGTGGATCCGGCAAAAGACGCGGACGGATTTCACCCGTTCAATGTTGGGTTATTGGTAGAGAACCGGCCAGGGCCGCGCGCGTGCACGCCGGCAGGGATCATGGAGATGCTGAGGCGGTACAAGATTCCGGTTGCGGGAAAGCGGGCTGTCGTCGTGGGGCGTAGTGATATTGTCGGGAAGCCGATGGCGTTGATGCTGCTGCATGAGAACGCGACCGTGACGATTTGCCACTCTCGCACGGAGGATCTGGGTGAGGAGTGCCGGAGGGCGGACTTGCTGGTTGCGGCGATGGGGCGGCCGGCGCTGATTACTCGGGAGTACATCAAACCGGGGGCGGTTGTGATTGATGTCGGGATGAATCGAGTGACCGGGGCGGCTGAAGCTGAGCGACTGTTTGCGCAGGACGCGAGCCGTATGGCCGCGTTCGCGAAAAACGGCAGCGTGTTGCTGGGGGACGTCGAGCCGCTTGCAATGCAGGAAGTGGCTGGCGCCTACACACCCGTGCCGGGCGGCGTGGGTCCGCTGACGATCGCAATGCTGATGGCCAACACCGTGAGTTTGGCCGAACAGCACATGAGATGTTACGCGTCGGCCTGACGGGCGGCTATGCGACGGGAAAAAGCCTGGTCGCGAAAGAGCTGGAACGGCTGGGTTGCCACTTGATTTATGCGGATGAACTGGGTCACGCAGTGCTGCAGCGGCATGGCGAGGCTTACGCGGCGACGGTGAATGCATTCGGACCGGACATTTTGAACGCGGCTGGGGCGATCGACCGCAAGAAGCTGGGAGAGATCGTATTTGGTTCTCCCGAGTTGCTCGAAAAGTTAAGCGGTTTTGTTCATCCGGCTGTGATCAGGCTCGAGGAGCGGATGATCGAACAATTTGAGCGCGAAGATCCGCGTGGTATTGCGGTGGTCGAGGCCGCTATTCTGATAGAAACAGGACGAAATGCGGTGTTCGATCGCGTCATACTGACGTCGTGCGATGAAGAGACGCAGATCGCGCGCGGCATGAAGCGGGATTACGCCACGCGCGAGCAAGTGCTGGCGCGATTGAGCAAGCAGTTGCCACTTGAAGAGAAGAAACGGCATGCGCACTACGTGATCGAGACGAGCGGAACCAAGGGAGAGACGGCCCGTCAAGTAGAAGAGGTGTATCGCGAGTTGAAGAAGCTCGCGTCGGAAGAAGTTATATGAGACCCCGGCCGCTCCTGCTTTCCGTGGCGTTGATCCTGGGTTTTCTTTGGTTCACATCGCGTGCAAATTGGAGTGGGCGCAGTTTCCCGCTGCCGCAGTTTCGGTCCCAGCTTGCGAAGCCTGATGCAGCGACTGTGCATGGGGCAGGGTTGAGTCCCGATGAGCAGAACAATATCGAGATTTATAAGTTCGCGAGAC
This sequence comes from uncultured Acidobacteriaceae bacterium, assembly GCA_963803455.1. GTDB lineage: Bacteria > Acidobacteriota > Terriglobia > Bryobacterales > Bryobacteraceae > Bog-105. The sequence continues at coordinate 1,444,156 of CAWDMK010000001.1, forward strand.
TGGCGACAGTGTACATCACGAGCACGACCGTGCGCCGGGATTTCTTTTATCAGCCGGTTGCGACGCGAAGTCTGGGATCGGGCTTCCTGATCACTGAAGATGGTTTCATTTTGACGAACTATCACGTGATTTCGGGTAGCAGCCGGATTCAGGTTACGTTGTCGGATCAGACCCAATACAGTGGACGCTCGCTGGATACGGACCGCTCAGACGATCTGGCGCTGATCAAAATCAATCCGCGGAGGAGGCAAGCGTTTCTGAGGCTGGGAGATTCGGATCATTTGCAAGTGGGGCAGAAGGTGCTCGCGATCGGAGACCCGTTCGGGCTCGAGGGAACGCTGACAACGGGTGTTGTGAGCTCGATCGGCAGAGCGATCGAGAGCGAAGACAATCAGCGAATGGAAGGGATGATTCAAACCGATGCGGCGATTAACGGGGGCAACAGTGGAGGGCCGCTGCTCGATTCGGGAGGCGACGTAATCGGGATCAACACGGCGATTGTGGGCCGAACGAATTTGGGGATCGGCTTCGCGCTTCCGATTAATCGGGCGAAGGCGATGCTGAATGATTACCGGGCGGGGCGAGTTACGGAGAGGCCGAGAATCGGCGTCACAACTGAATATGTCGCGGGCGATCTGGCGGAGTCTTTGGGTCTGCCGCGGCGCGGAGGGTTGCTGGTGCAGAGTGTTGTGCCGGGTTCGTCGGAGGATCTCGCTGGGGTGCGCGGCGCGAGAGAGATCATGGATATCGGCAACGTGGAGCTTGGCATCGGCGGAGATCTGATTGTGGCGGTGGACGGGCAAGCGGTGGATCGCGAAGACGCGCTGGCGCGGGCCATGGCACATAAGCGGGTGGGGGACACGATCGTGCTGACGATTGTGCGAAACCGGCGGACGTATAAATTGAGTGTGCGGCTGATGCGCGCCCCGGATCAGGCGATGTAGCGGTCTTACTCTTTGGTCGCGAATGGACTGAAGTTGGTGCCGTAATCAAAGTAGTCGACGCCCTCGGTGCGCTTCAAGAAGTTGACGATCGCGTAGGTGACGGGCGTCATCAGAGTTTCGTACAGCACTTTGATGACATAGCCGGAAACGATCAGGCGAACGATCACGTTCAGAGGCTCTCTATAAAAGATGATGGTCATGACGACTGCGGTGTCGACGGCTTGCCCGACTACGGTCGAGCCGATGGTTCGCGTCCATAAATATCTTCCGCCGGTAAGGAGCTTCATTTTGGCGAGAGTGAACGAGTTTGCGAATTCACCGCACCAGTAAGCGAGAAGACTTGCGAGCACGACACGGCCGACGGGCGCAAAGATGGATTCGAATGCTTTTTGATTCGTGAATTCGGGCGCAGGCGGGATTCTGACAGCGATGAGGCTGACGGCGACGAGAATGAAGGACGCGAAAAAGCCGTACCAGATGGCGCGCCGCGATGCGCCGTACCCGTAGACTTCGGTGAAAATGTCGCCAAAGATGTAGGTAATCGGGAAAAGAATCTGCGCGACGCTGACACGCAGCGGGCCTATGGCGAAGAATTTGGAAGCGACGATATTCGATACGAGCAGGATCACGACAAACAGGGTAATGAAGCTGTCGAGGTATTTGTAGCGTTGATCTGCACGCAGAAGCGTCGCTAACGATGGCCTCTCTTCTGCGGACGGCATAGGCGTTAAAACTCAAGCACGGCGATTTTGCCGTCGGTGATTAAGGGATCGCCGGTGGCGTTTGTGGCATCACGCGGTATGCCCGCGCGGTCGACCAGCGCGAGGGCGTGAATGTAACCGGTGAACAAGAGATCGTTTATGACCTTGGCGCGCTCATCGGTCGATATGAGAATCGATTGCGTGCGTGAAGGAGCGGGATTGGGGTGAGAACGTGATTGTGATGTCGTGGGTGGCGGCGCCGATCCAGACCGGTTTGCCGTGGAACTTCTGCGGACGAGGCCAGATACGAATGTGATGGCGCATAGCGAAGGTGTTGTTCTGTTTTTGAAGAGCCAGATCGGGCGGCCTTCCGTCGATTGTCAGAATGGACATGGGTGCTTCGCGGTATCCACGATCCTCGATGATGGCTCGGACGGTTTCGAATTTGGATACGCCACTCAAGCGATCGCCTTGCGCCCAGCCCGCATCGTGAAATGCTGTAAGCACCTGTTGCTGATCTCCAATGAACATGAGGTTCGTAATGTCGGAGGGTTCGGGTGGGTTCGCGGCCGTAGTACGGAGCGGTTGCGAGTGTAACGAGAGTTAAAAGCGCGTCAGCGGGCGTGATCGGATTCGGCGCGTTCGCCGCTGGCCGGCGCCGTCCAATCGAGCGCTTCGGTGACTTTTAGCAGTCAGTTCAACTCCCGGCTTGTAGTCGATCGACGGATCGGCCTTTTCGAGCAGGGCTCCTTTTAGGCCAGCCAACAATTCGGCGAGCGAGCCATATTGTGGCGCGAGCTTTCCGATGCCCTGATCCAATCTCGCTGTGAAGGTTTGAGAAGCCGTGATCCCGGTGATGAGGCCCGTGTCGTCGATCGATTCGCGAGCATTATCGACGGCCGTAAGGGTGCAGTGCAAGGGTATCGCATGACCGGTCTGATCTGTGATTTTCGTGAACTGAATGCGAAGAGTCGCAGGTCGCTCGGCCGCTTCTTGGGTTGCGGGTTTTGCAGAGCTTGCGTCCGCGGTGTTGCCGGAGAGACGGGCACCGGCCGCGATCGCGGGAACGCCGTTGAGAAAGACCGGTACGATTAGCGTGGCGCTGACGGGCTGACCAGAAGGCTTTTCGCTCGAGACTTCGGAAGTCAGGCGCGCGTGCAATTCGGTGCCGGCAGGAATGGTTACGGCTTGGGCGCTCAGATTCAGGATGAGAGCGAGTGGGCAGAAGAATCATGAACTTACCGGAGCACATTGCAACCTCTCGATATAATCAGTAGCGTGTCACGGCACTTAGCCGCGTTCTGGGTCGCGGCGATGCTGCTCGCGGCTTGCGGGCCGAACATCAAGAGCAAACAAAAGGTTCAAGAAGCGATTTTAAATCGTTTACAAGCGCGATCCGGTCTGAATTTAAACGCGCTGGACGTCACGACGACGGCTGTTTCGTTTGATAAGAACATGGCGTACGCGACTGTAGCATTTCATCAGAAAGACGATACGCGCCTGAATAGCGGCATGGTAATGAAGTACACGTTAGAAAATCGCGGCGGCAAATGGGTGGTTGTGAGTGTGGGCGATTCGCATGGGCGGAGCCTGACCGCGCCAATCCAGAGCGGTGCGAATGAATTGCCGCCGGGACATCCACCGGTGAGTGGAATGGATCCGGCCGCAGTGCCTCCTCCTCACGGCGGGACGCAAGTCCGATGAAAACAGTTGCGGTTCTGGGCGGGGGACCGGCTGGCGCATCGGCGGCAGAGCGACTGGCGCGAGCGGGTTTAAGGACGATCATCATCGATGAGAAGCTGGCGTGGGAGAAGCCTTGCGGCGGCGGGCTGACGTACAAGGCGTATTCTCAGTACCCCTATTTGATTGAAAACGACACGCCGAAGAAGGTGGTCACGGATACGTTTCTCGCTGCGCCGAAAGCCGGAGAATTCAAGATGTCGTTGAGCCGGCCGCTGGTCATTTATTCGCGCTTTGATCTGAATGGGATGTTGTTGCGGCGCGCTGAAAGTGCAGGAGCAGTCATCGAGAAGCAGCGAGTGCTTGGCTTGGATCGAAATGCATCGGGGTGGCAGATACGGACTCGCTCGGGCAAATTGGAGGCGGATTATTGCGTGATCGCGACCGGGGCGCGGAATCCTTTGCGAGACGTGGGGACGCAGTATACGGCGCAAGACACGATGTACGCGCTGGGCTATTGGGTACCGAGCGATCAGGCGCACATCGACATTCAGTTCTTGCCGAACCTGGAAGGCTACATATGGGTGTTTCCGCGCAGCGGACATTTGTCTGTGGGGATTTGCGGAAAGGGCGAATCGGCGCAGTGCCTACGTGGGCGGCTGGAGCGGTACATGGACGAGCGCGGCATCGAACGCAAAGACGCAACGTTTTACGGGCACATGCTGCCCGCCCTCGAGCGCCGGGGATGGCGCAACAACCGTCTGGCGGGTGATGGCTGGATTGCGGTTGGCGATGCGGGCGGGTTGGTGGATCCGATCACGGGAGAAGGCCTCTACTACGCGGTGCGATCGGGAGATTTGGCGAGCCAGGTGGTGCTCGAGGACCAGGAGCCTGAAAAAAGTGCTGAGCGATACCGACAACTGATCACGCGCGATTTCGGGCTGGATCTCACGTATGGGGCCGGATTGGCGAAGCGGCTTTTCTGCGGAGTGATTTTTTTCGGCGCCGTGCCAAGCCGGATGATCGGATTCATGAAGCGCAGCCCGAAATTTTGCGAAATCATGCAGGATCTGTTTGCCGGAACACAACCGTACTTGGAGTTGAAGACCCGGCTGTTGCGGAACGTGAACACGACCCTGCACGAGATCCTGATGAGCTTTTTGTTCAGCAAATTAATTCTCGGCCAAACGCGCGTATGAACGCGGCGCAGTCGGAAGCGCTATTTTCCCGGGCACAGAAGTTGATCCCGGGAGGGGTGAATTCGCCGGTTCGCGCGTTTCGCGGAGTTGGCGGAACGCCACGTTTCATTGCGCGCGGCGAAGGCTCGCACATCTTCGACGTAGACGGGAACGAATACATCGATTATGTGTGCTCGTGGGGACCTTTGATTCTGGGGCACAGGCCGCGGCCGGTGATGGATGCGATCGCGGCGGTACTCGATATCGGGACGAGTTTTGGCGCTCCGACTGCACGTGAAGTGGAATTGGCGGAGCTGATCGTTGACGCCGTGCCGTCGATAGAAATGGTGCGGCTGGTGAATTCGGGGACGGAAGCGGCGATGAGCGCGCTGCGGGTGGCACGCGGATTCACCGGGCGAGAGCTTACGGTGAAGTTCGAGGGTTGCTATCACGGGCACGTGGATTCGCTGCTGGTGAAAGCGGGTTCGGGAATTGCGACGCTGAGCCTGCCGGACACAGCAGGAGTGCCAAGGTCGTTCGCGGAGACCACGATGGCGCTGCCGTTCAACGATCTGGACCGGGTCGAGACCGCGTTCGCAGAGCATGGCGATCGGATCGCCGCGGTCATTGTCGAGCCGGTCGCGGGAAATATGGGCTGTGTTCCTCCGCTTCCTGGTTTTTTGGAAGGCTTGCGGAGCATTACCGAGCGCTATGGAGCGCTGTTGATCTTCGATGAAGTGATCACGGGTTTCCGCTTGAGTTACCGGGGAGCGCAAGACCTGTATCAGGTGACGCCTGATTTGACGATGCTGGGCAAGATCATCGGCGGCGGACTGCCGATGGCGGCGTATGGCGGGCGCGCCGACATCATGAAAAAAGTGGCGCCAGTGGGGCCGATTTATCAGGCGGGAACACTTTCAGGGAATCCGGTGGCAGTTACGGCGGGTATTGCGATGTTGCAATACCTAGAGGCGCATCCCGAGGTGTACACGACCATGGAAGATCTGACGTGCAAGCTGACGGGAGATTTGCCGGCTGAGGTGTGTGTAAATCGAGTTGGATCGATGCACACAGTGTTTTTTCAACCGGGGCCGGTGCGGAATTACGAAGAGGCGCGGCGGTCGGATATGGCCAGATTCGGAAGATTTTTCCATCACCTGCTCGAGCGGGGAGTGTATTTCGCGCCGTCGCAATTCGAGGCCGGGTTTGTTTCAGCGGCGCATACGCCGGATGACATCGATTACACCAAGAAAGTTATCGCCGAGTTCTTTGCCCAAAATTAGCGAGCGGATTGAGCGATGATCGCGCGACCACAGCGGGTTCTGGTGACGGGCTCGGCGCGCCGCATAGGCCGAGCGATTGCAATCGAGCTTGCACGCCGCGGCTTCAGCGTTGCGATTCACTACAACACCTCGCGCGAAGAGGCGGAAAAAGTTGCGAGAGAATGCGGCGACGCTCCCGTATTTCAGGCGGATCTGGGAAAAGTCGAGGAGATCCGGCGTTTATTTGCGGAGGTTCGCGAACGATTTGGATTACTGGATTGTTTGGTGAATAATGCAGCGCGGTTCACGTCTGTCGATCCGCTCGAGATTACCGAACAGGACTGGGATTTTATTCATGACGTGAACCTGAAGGCAACCTTCTTCTGCTGTCAGGAAGGCGCTCGACAGATGAGAGAAATGGGACGGGGGCGGATTGTGAACATCAGCTCCCTCGGAGGCATCCGGCCGTGGGCGGAGCATGTGCATTACTGCGCATCGAAGGCGGGCGTGATCATGCTGACGAAGGCGCTCGCGAAAGCGTTCGCGCCGGAGATTACCGTGAACTCCGTGGCGCCGGGAGTGATTGCCTTCGAGGATGTGGATGCAGAGGCTCAGGCGATGATCAAAGCCACGCCGATGCGGAGAGCGGGAAAAGCAGAAGAGGTCGCTGAGGCAGTGCATTTTTTCCTAACTGCGCCGGATTTCATTACGGGCCAGATTCTCACAGTGGATGGGGGATTGAGCCAGCGGTGAACGGTTGCGGGCACGCCCGAGCCCGTATTGATACCATCGAAAATCTACGGACAATTTCACAATGTCGAAAATTAGCACGGTTTTTCTTGCACTCAGCATGTTTGCGGGTCTGCGTTTATGCGCGCAGAGTGATCGGCATCTTCTCCTACGGGATCCGGCGGTAAGCGCTACCCAGATTGCGTTTGAGTACGCGAACGATGTCTGGATCGTAGGCCGCGATGGAGGCGAGGCTCGCCGGCTGACCAGCGGTGCGGGGCGCGCGTTCAACCCGCACTTTTCGCCGGACGGCACGCAGATCGCGTTCAGCGGCGAGTACGACGGCAACGTGGACGTGTATGTCATTGCGGCCTCTGGCGGCGTGCCGCGAAGGCTGACGTATCACCCCGGAGCCGATGTCGTTGTCGGATGGACACCCGATGGCAAGCACATCCTCTTTAATTCAAGACGCGACAGCTACGCCGATAGCGGCCAGCTGTACAGGATCGGGCTGAACGGTACGCTTCCCGAAGTGCTGCCGCTTCCCACGGCCGAGGACGGGTCGTATTCGGCGGATGCTTCGCACATCGCGTACGTCCCGGTGTTTCACTGGCAAGCGGCGTGGAAGCGATACCGGGGCGGGCAAACGACGAAAATCTGGATTGCAAATCTAGCCGATTCGAGCACCGTAAAGGTTCCGCGCGAAAATTCAAACGACTTCAATCCCATGTGGGTTGGCGGTCGGGTGTATTTTCTTTCCGACCGCAACGGGCCTGTGAGCCTTTGGGTTTATGACACGGGCTCTGGGAAGGTGAGCGAGGCGGTGGAGAATCAGGGTCTCGATTTCAAGTCAGCATCGGCCGGTGGTGGGGCAATTGTTTACGAGCAGTTCGGGTCATTGCACCTGCTCGATTTGAAATCCGGGAAGACACATCGGGTGGATGTTCGTATTTCCGCGGATCTGGCGGCGGTGCGTCCGCATTTCGAAAAACTGACGGTCGCGAAGATTGAAAACACGGCCATCTCGCCAACCGGACAGCGCGCAGTGTTTGAGGCGCATGGAGAGATTCTCACAGTACCGGCGGAGAAAGGGGACATTCGGAACCTGACGAGCACTCCGAGCATCGCGGACCGCGATCCGGCGTGGTCACCGGATGGGAAATGGATTGCATACTTTTCGGATGAATCGGGCGAATACGCGCTTCATATTCGCGATCAGAACGGGTTAGGTGAAGTGAAGAAAATTGATTTGGGAAAGCCTGCCTCGTTTTTCTATTCGCCGGTTTGGTCGCCCGATAGCAAGAAGATCGCGTACACCGATAAGCGCTTGAACCTGTGGTACGTGGACATCGAGAAGAAGACGCCGGTTCGGGTGGATACGGATCTTTATGACAGTCCTGGCTACTCGATGACTGCGGCGTGGTCTCCCGACAGCCGCTGGCTGACGTACAGCAAGCAGCTACACAATCATCTGCACGCCGTGAATGTGTATTCGCTCGCCGGGGGGAGCTGTGCGCAGGTCACGGACGGAATGAGTGACGCCCTATCGCCCGTGTTCGATAAAAGCGGCAAGTATCTCTACTTCATGGCGAGCACCAACGTGGCTTTGAGCGGCGGCTGGATCGACATGTCGAGCATTGCGCATCCGGTGACGAGCAGCATTTACGTGATGGTGCTGAGAAAGGATTTGCCGTCGCCCCTCGCGCCGGAGAGCGATGAGGAGAAGGCGGCCAGCGAAAAGAAGGACGAGCAAAAGGATAAGAGCAAGGACGCGGAGAAGAGCAAAGCGGACCAGAAGAACACTACCCCGCCAGAAGTGCGCATCGATTTCGAGAACATCGGACAGCGAATCCTGGCTGTGCCCGTGCCGGATAAGAACTACTTTGCGGTAGACGCGGGGAAAGAGGGCGTGATCTATCTCGAAGAGCGCCCGATTGTCGAGCTGAACGAAGGGCCGCCACAGCTGATCGTAAGCAAGTTCGATTTCAAGACGCGCAAGACGGACCCGGTTGTGCAGGGTGCGACTGTGTTCAAGTTGTCCGACAACGGCGAGAAGATGCTGTTCCGGCAAGGCGAGCAGTGGGTGATCGCTAGCAGCGGATCAGGCGCCGAAGCCGGGGCAGGGCGTGCTGAAGCTCGCTGATATGGAGGTGTATGTCGATCCCCGGGCCGAATGGCGGCAGATGTATCACGAAGTGTGGCGAATCGAGCGCGATTTCTTTTACGACCCACATTTCCATGGTCTTGATTTGAAGGCTGCGGAGGCGTTTTACAAGCCGTATGTGGATGGCGTGTCGACGCGCGCAGATCTGAATTATCTTTTTGAAGAAATGCTGGGCAATATGACCGTGGGCCACATGTTCGTCGGCGGAGGAACCGAGCCAGAGACGCCGAAGATTAAAGTCGGGCTGCTCGGCGCCGACTACAAGATCGAGAACGGGCGTTATCGGTTCACGAGAGTTTTCAACGGTGAAAACTGGAACCCGCAGTTGCAGGCACCCCTCACGCAGCCGGGCGTGAATGTTGTGCCGGGCGAGTATCTGCTGGCAGTGCGAGGACGGGAGCTCCGCGGCGTCGGATAACCTATATAGCTTCTTTGAGGAGACGGCAGGTAAGCAGATCGTGTTGAAGGTGGGACCGAATCCGGACGGCCGAGGGTCCCGCGAAGTGACGGTGGTGCCGGTTGATAACGAAAATCATCTGCGGCATTTGGCTTGGGTCGAGGGGAATCGCCGCAAGGTGGATCAATTGAGCGGCGGTAAGCTCGCCTATGTTCACCTGCCGGACACAGCGATGGGCGGCTTTACAAGCTTTAACCGGTATTTCTTTGCGCAGGTGGGGCGGCAAGGAGCGATTCTCGATGAAAGATACAATCATGGCGGTGATGTGGCGGACTACATTATCGACTACCTGAGCCGGCGTCCGATGGCGCGAATCACGACGCGCGAAGGCGAGGACATTACCGATCCGACACAGGCCGTTTACGGACCGAAGGTGATGATCATCAACCAATTCGCAGGGTCAGGTGGAGACGCGATGCCGTGGTACTTCCGGAAGGCCGGAGTGGGGCCGCTGGTTGGTGAGAAGACCTGGGGCGGATTGATCGGCATCGGCGGGTATCCGAAGCTGCTGGACGGCGGGCAAGTGACGGCGCCGCGCTGGGCGTTTTATGGCCTGAAAGGTGAGTGGGAAGTCGAGAATCACGGGATTGCGCCGGACGTAGAAGTGGATCTGGATCCGAAGCTCGTGCGTGAGGGGCACGATCCGCAATTGGAGCGGGCAGTCGAGGTCGCGATGGAGTTGTTGAAGAAGAATCCGCCTGCGACTTACGAGAAGCCGGCCTATCCGAATTATCATCAGCGGTTCGAGGCGGGGAAGGAATAAGCAGAACCGCACAGGACGCAGTAGGGTTACATTAGGACCTCGCCTGTATGCGCTGTATCGTATCCGGCGATACATTGAAGCTTTTTCCGCAACCGAGAACGATTTAGCAGATCGAGCAGAGCCTTCGTGGAAGGCAGCTGAAGCGATGCTTGAGTGAATGACAGATCGAAACGTTGCACTGCCAGAGGATGAAGTCCAGTCCGAAGCAGCGCGCTACAGAGCGCGGCGCGATGCAGCAATCGGCGGTTCCGGACGCTACCGCGGAGGCAGCTGCGAGATGCCCCTGCGCAATGCAGTTGTAGCCACTCACCCGTTCGGATGGAATTCCGAGCTCGCGAAGTTTGGTATCGAGTAGATCTCTGCTTCCCGATCCCTTTTCGCGATTCACGAATCTCACGTTTTTGCGGGCGAGATCGGCAGCCGTGCGAATCCTTTTCGGATTCCCCTGCTGCACGAGGAAGCCTTGCTCCCAAACCGCGAAAGTGACTATTCTGATTGGAGCGTTCGGAAGAAGACGTCGAATGATCGGCACGTTGTAGTCGCCTGTGGTCCGGTCGAGAAGATGCGAACCCGCCGCATGCACGTTGCCTTGCTTCAGCCAATCGAGCGCAGTGCGGCTGGAGCAGGGAACGCTGATAATTTCAATTCCCGAAGCGCGTAGAGCATCGTGAAGGAGCGGGAGCGCAGGATCACATCCCGCGAGTAGCAGCCGTTTGCCGTTTTCTGGCAAACCAACCGGCAACTGAATCAAAACGTTGAGCCCTTTCTGTGATTGGACGATTCCATCGGCCGCGGGAATGTACGCCGGAAAGGGCGATACGGGGACAGCGACGACACGCTTTTTCACACGGCAAATTCTGACGAGTTGCCCAGGGATCGCGGACTGGGGCGTGGCGAGCAACCGTGCCCTGAGCGGCTCCCCCGCTTCTTTGTCGATGATTGAGAAGATCTGTTCTACCGTGACATCGAGAGCACGGGAAAGTTCGAGCGAAACTGCCGTGTTTGGGACGAAACTTCCATCTTCGATGGCGTAGATGGTTTGGCGGCTGACGCCGACGCGGCGAGCAAGATCGGAGACCGAAATTCCCCGTGCCTTTCGAATTTGGGAAAGGAGGGTTCGAACTCGCATTAGGGGGCGGCTTTCTGTGTCATTTATACTATACAAAGTCTCACACAAATGACACTCAACCCACTTCGCATTTTGCTTACGGCGAAGTTCCGCTATGTACCGCATCCTTGTGGGGCCAAGTCTCTGCGGCTATTTCGGGCACCGTGAGCGATCCTTCCGGCGCGGTCGTGTCGGGAGCGAACCTTGTGATCAAGAACCAGGACACAGGCGCCGTGCGTAAAAGCGTCACGGGCAGCGGTGGATTGTATCGAACGCCCGCATTGCCGGTGGGGCGTTATGAGGTTCGCGCTAGCAAATCGGGATTTGCTGAGGTTCGAACGGGAATCAATTTAGCGGTAGGCCAGGAGGCGCGGGTGGATTTCACTTTGCGACTCGGAACATCGAGCCAGGAAATTACAGTAAACGAGGACGCTCCGATTGTGGGTGTTACGACGGCTGATATCTCGGGCGTGGTGGGAGAGCGCCAGATTAAGGATCTGCCGCTGAACGGCCGGAGCTACGACGCGCTCCTCAGTTTGAACCCGGGAGTGGTCAATTTCACGTGGGAAAAAACGGGCGGCGTTGGCGTTTCGAATTCAACGAACGGCAACAATTTCGCTGTTTCCGGGAATCGCCCGCAGCAGAACCTATATTTGCTAAATGGAATCGAGTTCACGGGCGCAGCCGAGAACAACATGCAGCCGGGTGGCACGAGCCAGGAGCTTCTGGGCGTGGATGCAGTTCGGGAGTTCAATGTGCTTCGCGATTCCTATAGCGCACAATACGGGAAACATCCAGGCGCTCAAGTCTTGATCGTGACGGAATCGGGCGGCAATCAAGTACACGGATCTCTTTACGAGTTTCTGCGAAACAACGATCTGGATGCGCGCAACTTTTTCGACGGAGCTTCGGTTCCTGGCTTCGTGCGTAATCAGTTTGGAGGTTCACTTAGCGGTCCAATCCAGGAAGGAAAAACGTTTCTCTCCGGAAATTTCGAAGAGCTTTGTCAGCATCTGCACCAAACGGGCGTGGATCTTGTTCCAGACGCTAACGCGCGCTCTGGTTACCTACCTTGCAAGCTAGTGAAGCCTGCTCCAAGCCCCTGCCCTGCATCGGGACTGGTCTTTGTCGGTGTTTCACCATTGATTTCCGCGTGGCCTGTTCCGAGCGCCGGGGCGCGTGACTTCGGCGGAATTTCTGAAGCTTTCAACAATCCGCTGCAAACGATCCGCGACGACTTCGGGACGGCGCGGCTAGATCATAGTTTTACTTCTAAAGATTTTCTGATGTCATCCTATACAGTCGATGACAGTGCGGATGTAACTCCCACGAGTACCAATCTATATAGCACTGACGTAGAGACGCTGAGGGAGCAAGTCGCGAGCCTCGAAGAGACGCACGTCTTCTCTCCAACTCTCCTGAATACAGGACGTCTGGGCTACTCGAGAGCGAGTTATTTCTTTACTGGCGAACCGGTGCCGGGCACGCCGGCCGCAAACCTGCCCGGCTTCCTGGCTGGAGATCCGATTGGAGCGCTTGTAGTCGGAGGCAGCGCCGCATCGAACCCGACGGCGCAGATAAGCCTAGCGGGAAGCAACAACGGTAGCAATCTGCGAGTCGCTCGGAATATCTTCACTTACGAGGACCGCGTGTCTCTTACGAGCGGCCGTCATCAGTTCAATTTCGGCGCTTGGTTTCAGCAGTTCCAGTCGAATGAGACTCTCGCGCTCAGTCAGTACGGACAGGCGACGTTCACCAGCCTGCAGACTCTGTTGAAAGGCACGATTGGCACTCTCCTCTACGATCCTTCGCCCACGGAGATGAATTGGCGCGCTGTGTTGGGCGCTTTGTACGCCGAAGATGTGATTCGTATTAGCCCAAAGATGACGGTTTCACTCGGGTTCCGCGATGAGGTTACGACCGGCTGGAACGAGGCGCATGGCCGGGCGGCTAACTACACCTACCCCAACGGCGTGATTTCAACCGAACCTAGGATTGGAAGCTCTGTTTTCACTCGAAATAATGGAACCTTCCTGCCGCAACCCAGAGTGGGAGTCGCATGGAGTCCGTCCAGGAATAGAACAGTGATCCGCGCGGGTTTCGGCATGTACAACGATCTTCAGGATGCGCTCGGTTATCGCACGGATCAGAATGCGCCCTTCAATCCGACCTACAGCGTTCCAGATATTTCTGTTTCACGGCTCCCGCTTTCACGCACTGCTCCGGTGCCGGCGACTGCGCGTTTAGTTCCCGGAGGAGTTCAAACCGATCTCGAGACCCCGACTTTGATCTCCTGGTCATTTCGCATTCAGCAGGAACTCACAGCCAATACGGCCCTCACCGTTGGATATGTGGGATCGCACGGCTACCATGAACTCATCGGCATTGACGCAAACGAGCCGTCCCCGGTCATCTGTCCGGCCGCGCCCTGCCCTGCAACCTACCCGAAGAGCTTCCCTGCAGGCTTGGCGGATACGCCTGTTCCCGCCGGAACCTATTACGTTCCGATCACAAAAAAAGCGAATCCGAAGCTTGCGAATACATGGACCTACTTCTCCGAAGGCGATAGCTCCTACAACGCGCTGCAGATCGATTTGAATCATCGCTTTGAAAGCGGCTTCTCATTGCGTGGAGCGTACACCTGGTCGAAAACCATTGACGACGGAGATTCATTGAACTCAACGACTTCGGGAGGCGAGCCGGCTCTCGCTTCGAACCCGTTTAACCTACAGGTGGATCGTGGGCTTGCAAATTTCGACGTGAGAAACGTGGGCGTCGTCAGTGCAGTGTACGCTCTGCCGTTCGGCCACGGAAAGCAGTTCTTTTCCGGTGGGAACGCGTTTACTAACGCACTCGCCAGCGGGTGGGCGGTCAATTCGATTGTGACGGTTCAAAGCGGTTTTCCTTTCACGCCCCAGCTCAGCTACAACCCCTCGAGGAATGGCGATACCCGGAATCCGGTGCGCCCATACGTTAATCCAGCTTTTACCGGCCCGGTGATTCTGGGCAAAGTGAATGAATGGTTTACTCCCGCAGCATTTCTAGCGCCGCCTAACGGCAGTGGATTTTACGGAAACCTGGGCAGAGATACGCTGATCGGTCCTGGCTTGGCGACCTGGGACTTTGCTCTGCTCAAAGATACGCCCATTCGCGAGAGAATGAACCTACAATTTCGCGCGGAACTCTTCAATTTACTGAACAGGGCCAACTTCAACACGCCGAACGCGGTTGTCTTCACTCCGACTGGCGTCTCGCCCACGGCGGGCGTGATTACAAGTACATCGACCACATCACGTCAGATTCAATTCGGATTGAAGTTGCTTTGGTAGACCGGCGCGGATTGAGCGTTAGAACTGCTGCAGCAAGGGACGAATTGCTTTATCGAGGCGGATCATGGCATCGACCAGTTTTTCATGGATCGAAGGCCAGGACCCTGCGGGACTGAGGAAACCGCCTTCAATGATTTCCTGTACGATCAGAAGTTTTCGTTCGCGGCGTTCCCGCCAGTGGAGCGGCCGTCCATAAGCCTGCTCGATTTCGGCCCGATGCGATTGCAAGTACTGAAACAGCGCCTCGGTACGCTCGCCGCGCTGGAGTTGAAACTCAACGCGAGAATCGGCCCTGCGAATGACATAACTGAGAGAGATGCCGGGCCGAAGGCGCACGAGTATCGAGGAATACTGGATGGCGGGGCGCTGGTTTTCGTGCAGACGAGTAATTTTGAGGCCGGTTTGCCATAGTTCAACGAGAAATCTACGACGATGCTGCTGTTGGCTGGCCAGTCTGAGCCTTTCCAGTTGCGCGAGCTTGGCGATGCCGGTCTGATAGGAACCGGCTTCGGGCAAGGGCAGAATCTGCTCGACATTCAGCAGCACACGCTCGTCGCGGAGCTTGTGCGGGCGGAGGCGAATGCAACGTATATCCAGCCCCTGCTCGTTGAGCCAAAGCACGGAGCGGGTCAACTCTTTCGAGAAATCGGCGGCTGCGAGGATGACTCGAACGGTGGGAGCGAACTCGCCTTCTTCGGGAGCGTTCCAGTCGAGAAAATCGAGTATGTCTGCGCGAATTTCTTGTAACGGTGTAGCTGCGGCGGCAGTATCCCGTCCAGCGGCGATCACCGCGTCCTCGAAGGACATGGCCGAGATCATGGCGGCGCAGCGGAGCGCTTGCAAATCGACGTACTCCGGAGCGCTACTTCCGATAAGCTGAACGATTACGAGATTAGCTTCCTTATCGAGGCAGAGAAGATCGATGCGAAGATTCGCGTCTTCCCAATTTCCATAATCCTCAGCCAGCACCTTGAGATCGGGCGAGAGCACGGAAATGTCCTGCCGAAGCAGACGCTGCAGATCGGCGGTTTTTAGAGCCTCTGAATCGAAGCGCGTTTCGGGGATTTGGGCCAGGGCGTCATGAGTGAGTTCGAAGAGCGCCACTAGCTTGGCTCCCGTGCCCCGAAGCGGTCAACGCGAATCAGAGCCAATCCTTTTCCGGTTTGAGCTCGCTGAATAGTGATCTCACCTGTGCTCACAAATCGGAGTCATCGTGCTAACAATCCGCGATCTCGTCACAAGAGGACCAAGAGCCAGATAATGAATCGTTAGAATGCTAACACAACAGCGCGATCATGCCTACAAGCAAGAGTTACTGATCGCCTAGTACTAATATGGTTGCCGCACGCAGGCGCGCGGACTGTGTGACTTCAAATCGCGCGGCCCTGAAAGAAGACATCCTGCTGATGGACGATTGAAGGCGGGCTGGTGAACACGATTGAGACTGTGTCGAAACGAACCTGACTCCAATCGAGACCGGCGCGAGTGACATAGGCCCGGGCTGCACGGACGATGCGCTTTTCTTTGCCGGCGTCAATGGCGCGCTCCGGGCTGCCAAACTCGGCCGAGGCGCGGGATTTGACTTCGACGAAAACCAGCGTGCCGTTGTCGCGAGCTACGATATCGACTTCGGCTTCTCCGGCGTTGGGGCGGTAGTTTCTGG
Organism: uncultured Acidobacteriaceae bacterium; assembly: GCA_963803455.1. GTDB lineage: Bacteria > Acidobacteriota > Terriglobia > Bryobacterales > Bryobacteraceae > Bog-105. The sequence goes on from CAWDMK010000001.1 coordinate 1,460,134, forward strand.
CGACGATGGTGAAACCAGCGCTGCGCAGATAGCGGTGCGCCAAGTCCTCCCCGCGCCGACCGAGCGCGGCATCAGGTGAAAGGGTGTGGCGCTGCCTGAGTTGCCTTGCTGAGTCGCTTAGCTTCCAGAGCAACTGGCGGGGGTGTATGAACCCGAGGGGTCTTTGACCGCTTCCAGTTGCCATTCGATCACCTTGCCTCGTATGAGATAGCAGAGATAGAACTCCCAAAACCGCCGGAATCGCCGGGAGTGATTGACCAGGAATTCGAAGCCGAGATATCTCCAGAAAGCAAGTAACTTCACGACGGTTGAAATCTCACGGAAACGGGCTGTGGAATAGTAGCCGAATCCGCCATGATTCTCGGTGAAGTAGCGAAGCGAAAAACTATTCAGGTGCCAACGATGGGTGGGGTCGCAGTAGGAACTGAAATCCGTGTAGTGAGGCGTGACGATGACGGCGCGGCCGGCGGGCGCAAGAAGGCGGTAGAACTCGCCGACGGTGCCAATCACGTCGGTGACGTGCTCGATGACGTGAGTCGCGCGTACCTCGCGGAACGAGTTGCCGCGGAAGGGGTACGGAAAGTGGTCGAGATCGGCAATGACGTCCGCGCGGGTATGGGGATTCCGGTCCATACCGATCGCGCCGCGATACTTGTTTAGCCCGCAGCCGAGGTCAAGTATCGGGAGCTGACGCGTGGAATCGCTAGGCGAGCGGGATGCTTCAGGTTCAGTGGTCAGCGTTCCTGAGCCTGCAGGCACTGCTCCAGTGTATCGATTGCAAAGTCGGCTTGATCGCGCGTGATCACAAGTGGCGGGCAGAGCCGGATCGAGTTTGGGCCTGCGCCGAGGATCAGCAAGCCCCGCTCGAACGCCATCATTTCAAGCTGGTCGCGCAACTGCGGAGCGCGCTCCTTGGTTTCCTTGTCGTGGACCATTTCAAAGCCGATCATCAGGCCGAGGCCGCGGACGTCGCCTACATATCTGAAGCGGCGCGGCCAATCCCGCATTCTGTCGAGCATGTGCGCGCCGATTGCGGCGGCATTCGCGATCAAGCTCTCTTCGAGCAACTCGAGCGTGGTGAGGGCGGCCGCAATCGAGACGGGATTGCCTCCGAAAGTCGAGGCGTGCGCCCCAGGCGGCCAATCCATCACTTCTGCGCGGGCGACGGTAGCGGAAAGCGGCATGCCGCTCGCGAGGCCCTTCGCGATGGTAACGATATCCGGGGTGACTCCGAAGTGCTCGGACGCGAACATGCGGCCGGTGCGGCCCATCCCGGATTGAATCTCATCGTGGATCAATATGATTCCGTACTTGTCGGCAATACGGCGCAACTCCTCATGGAAGCGTTTCGGGGGGACAAGATAACCGCCTTCGCCCTGGACGGGCTCAACGATGATCGCGGCGACTTCTTCAGCAGGGAGGATGGTTTTGAACAACTGGTCTTCGAGAATTTTGAGGCACTCGATCTCGCAGGTGGAGGGATCTTTGGAGAACGGGCAGCGATAGCAGTAGGGATAGGGGATGTGCTGCACCGGAAGCATCGGATGAAAGCCTCGGCGCTGTATGACTTTGCTGGCCGTGAGCGACAGGGCGCCCATGGTGCGGCCGTGGAAGCCACCGAGGAAGGCTATAAATTTGTCGCGTCCGGAGTGATACCGGGCCATCTTGATGGCGGCTTCAACAGCTTCGGCACCGGAGTTTCCGAAGTAGACGCGGCGCGCGACATGGCCGGGCACGAGCGCGGCGAGCTGCTCCGCCAGACGTACCATGCCTTCGTAATAGAAGTCCGTACCGGACATGTGCAGGAAGTCGGCGGCCTGTTGTTGGATGGCGCTGACGACACGCGGGTGGGCGTGACCTGTGGCTACGACCGCAATACCGGCGTTGAAATCAAGGAACCGATTTCCATCGACATCCTCGACAACAGCGCCTTCACCGCGCTTGACGACCAGCGGATAACAGCGCGTGTAGGAAGGCGAGAGAACAGCGCGATCTCTCTCGATGATCTCCTTGGCTCTGGGTCCGGGCAGAGGGGTAATCAGATTTGGCAACTGTGGATCGACAGCAATCTGGTTCAGCATAGAAACCTCAACTTTTCTTTGAAGACAGGGATGAATTGGAGAGGGCCGCGGGGGTGCGGGACTAGTCTGAGCCGAAGAGGGAGGGACGGGAGGAGGCGGGAACAGCCATGCTTCTACTTTAAAGGAAATTGCGGAGAAAGGGTAGGGGCCGGTACGGTACTGTCCTGGGGTTGTAGGCCGGCCGTTATGGTGGTAAGCTGTTTGCGCGAATCCCCACAAATCGGTGTAACGTCTCGCGGAGAATCGTGCAACTGGGGACTCTTCCACTGATTCTAAATGCCTGCAGAATGGCTGCGCGGGTGAAAAAAGGAGAATAATCATGCACTCAGCTCGACTTCGAGCATCGCTAGTCGTTTGCTGCGCCGTCCTGTTGGCGGCGTTTTCGAAAACCGCCACGGCTAAGACTCATGCGTAAAGCCCGGCGGATACAGGGTTGTTACGGCAAAATTCAATTCGCTGTAAACGCTGCTTCGAATTATGACGTGATCGAAGTTGCCCGCGGCACGTACAAGGAGGACGTGACGATCGGCAAGCCGCTATCGCTCATCGGCACCGGCGCGGATCCATCGGTCATCGACGCCACTGGCCTACCGAATGGCATCTTTGTGGACGGATTCGATTATCCGGGTCTCAACAATGTGACCGTGGCCGGATTCACGGTGAAGAACGCCCTTTTTGAAGGTGTTCTGGTCGTCAGCGCTTCGGATGTCACCATCCGCGACAACCACATCGTAGATAATGACAGGTCCCCGGGCCTGTTATTCACGGGGGCTACCCACGGCTGCCCTGGCCAGCCCGCTTTTGAAACCGATGAAACCGGTGACTGCGGCGGGGCAATTCACCTGATAGGAACCGTGCACTCTATCCTGTCTGGCAATTTGATATTGGGCAATGCGGACGGCCTTCTCATTAGCGATGAGACTGCGGAAAGCCGGGACAATCTCGTCATCCACAATATTTTCAAAAACAATCCGCTCGAGTGCGGCATCGTCCTTGCCTCACATCCGCCCATAGGCCACACGTCCGCGCCATACGCGCCACACTATGGGGTTGATCACAACACTGTGGCCGAGAACGTCTCGAATGGTAACGGCGTGCAGGTTGGGGGCGCGGGAGTGGGCCTTTTTTCCGATGGCAATGGTCCGGGCCGGGTCGCAGGTAACGTTATCATCCGGAACGAACTGAGGGACAACGGCATTCCTGGTGTCGCTCTTCACACGCATGTGGGCCCATCTTTCGGGCTCCCCGCCGATAACATGAACGGGAACATGATATCGGCAACCTCATCTCCGGAAATTGCGCCGACACTTTGACACGGCCACGCCCGGCCCCACAGGAATCAATATCAGTAGCGGAGACGGCGGCTCGCCGGTTTACGGCACCATCATTTCGCAGAACGTGATCCGCGATGAAGATGTGGACGTGGCGGTCAACACGCCTGCCCAGCTCGATCTACATCTGAACAATCTTCTCGGTGGCCATATCGGAGTCGCCGACGTTTGCGCCCTCGACAAGGCCACGGCGTGCACCGGCACCATCGACGCGACCGAGAACTTCTGGGGATGTTCCGCTGGCCCCGGCGGAACGGGATGTGGGAGCATAAGCGGATCTAATGTTCGTTTCACGCCTTGGCTTGACGATTCCATCGGTGCCGATCACGACTCGCTGCAATAGTAAGTATGAGACGGTAACAGACCGCATTGACCTTTGAAGCATACATGCTGCCCCAAGCCGACCTAATGCTGCTATTTCTAATAGAGCTATAAGGGTGAAATTCCTGATCACTCGGCGTAAGGCCTGTTAGACCTGTGGGTACTACGATATGCCCAAAATGCTATTCCTCTATCGGAACTGTAGAGATTGTGGTACTCTGCGGTTGTGAACCCGCTTAGTCACTTGCGCCAGCTTGAGGCCGAGAGCATTCACATCATGCGTGAGGTCGTCGCCGAGTGCCAGCGGCCGGTATTGCTGTACTCGATCGGCAAAGATTCCTCCGTTTTGCTTCGCCTGGCGCAAAAGGCCTTCTACCCGGGACCGATTCCGTTTCCGCTGCTGCATATCGATACCGGCTACAAGTTTCGCGAAATGATCGAATTCCGCGACCGGTATACGGCCGAGCTGGGCGTCAAACTCATCGTCCATACCAACCGTGTCGCGTTGAGCGAGGGCGCTAATCCCTTCTCTTGGGGAACGCAACGTTGCTGCGGCGCTTTAAAGACGACTGCGTTGCTCGATGGCCTGCGCGGCGGCAGTTTCGACGCTGCCATAGGAGGCGCTCGGCGTGACGAAGAGCGTTCCCGCGCTAAGGAAAGAGTCTTTTCGTTGCGTGACACACGCGGCCAATGGGACCCACGCAACCAGAGGCCCGAGCTTTGGACCCTGTACAACGCGCGCATACACACGGGGGAAAGCCTTCGGGTGTTCCCGCTTTCAAATTGGACCGAGCTCGATGTCTGGCAATACATTCACGCTGAAAGCATTCCTATCGTTCCGCTGTACTTCGCGAAGCTACGGCCCATGCTGGTGCGCGGCGAATCACTGTTGCCGATTGAGCACGGGGTTGTACCCCGGATGCCCGACGAGAAGGCTCAGCTTGTGATGTGCCGCATGCGCTCGCTCGGCTGCACGCCTTGCACGGGCGCCATTCGGTCCGATGCCGATACAGTTCCTCGCATTATCGAGGAGCTGGTAACGATGCGCAAATCAGAGCGTCAGCTCCGCGTCATCGACCACGATCAGGACGGCTCGATGGAAGTGAAGAAGCAGGAGGGCTATTTCTAAATGGCGGCCGCAAGAGTCATTCCCGTTGCAGACAGTTTCGAAGAGTTCCTCGCTGACGAGCGGACGAAAGATCTCCTTCGCTTCACCACAGCCGGCAGTGTCGACGACGGCAAATCTACGCTGATTGGCCGTCTGCTTTACGATTCGCGCAACGTCTACGAGGATCAGATCGAGTCCGTTGCGAAGGCTTCAGTCGGGCGCAACGCAGGCGCGATCGATTTCTCGCTGCTCACCGACGGCTTGCGCGCGGAGCGCGAACAAGGCATCACGATTGACGTGGCGTACCGTTACTTCAACACGCCTCGCCGGAAATTCATCATTGCCGACACGCCCGGTCACGAGCAGTACACACGCAATATGGTCACCGGCGCGTCGACGGCAGAACTCGCCATTGTTCTCGTTGATGCGCGTAAGGGATTGTTGCCGCAATCCCGGCGCCATGCGTATATCGCTGCACTTCTCGGCCTTGAACATCTCGTCATAGCGGTCAATAAAATGGATCTCGTCCATTACGACGAGGCTGTGTTCACGCGCATTCAAGCCGATTTTCGGAATTTTCTATCGCGCTTCAAATCTATCCAGCCCTATTTCATTCCTGTCAGTGCGCTAAAGGGCGATAACGTGGTCAGCCGCAGCAGCAGGATGAATTGGTATGAGGGGCCAAGCCTGCTCGAATACCTGGAACGCGTGCCCGTGGGCAAACGTGTCCAGCACGCGGCCTTTCGTTTTCCCGTACAACGCGTTATCCGGCCCAATCATGAATTCCGGGGCTACTCGGGGACGATCGCTTCGGGTGACATCGCGCCCGGCGATCCGGTCGTAATCCTGCCGTCCGGGCGCAGGACAAGTGTCGCAAGTATTGCCACGTTCGATGGCGATCTTGAGCGCAGTATTGCGGGAGAATCCCTCACGCTGACGCTTGCGGACGAAGTCGACGTAGTACGCGGAGACATGATTGTCTCACCCGATCAGCCGCCCAAAATTTCAAATTGCATCGAAGCCACGCTCGTGTGGCTCAGCGAGACTCCTGCAGACCTTAATAAGTCGTACCGCCTGAAGCACACGACTCGCCAGCAATCGGCGGAGCTGAAGAGCATTTGCTACCGCGTGAACGTGAACACGCTCGATCACGAATCCGCACACCGGCTCGAAATGAATGCGATCGGAGTCGCTGTCATCGAGACCGCCAGGCCTTTCGTTTTCGACAGCTACGCGGAGAATCGAACCACGGGAAGTTTCATCCTCATTGATCCCGCGACGAACGCTACCGTCGCTGCCGGCATGATCAACGGATCAGCATCCACGGGCACTCAAGACGAAAGCCGGCTTTCTGCTCAGATCACCGGACAGGTGCGAAACGGCTCACTTGTATTGTCGGGTCTGCCAACCTTGGGATCGGATACAGAGCCTTTCCTTATCGAGAATCCCGAAACTCTCGGCGCCATACACCGGCTGCTCGAAACTCTACAGCCCTCATCGGAGCCCAAAACGAGGTGACGGATCACTCCAAAGTGCCCGAGGCTCGAGCTGCCATTGCGGCGGCACTCACGGACAACACTCTCGCCTGTCTGACCTGCAGCTTTCAGGCCGAGGATATGGTTGTGCTGCACCTCCTCTGCGAATGCTTCCCCGGCATACCTGTTCTGTTCCTCGAAACGGGCTATCACTTTGTTGAGGTTTACCGCTACCGCGATGAGATGAGTGCACGTTACAAACTCAATCTTGTTAACGTTCTGCCTGAGCACACTGTCCAGGAACAAGAAGCTGAATTCGGTTTGCTCTACCAGTCGCAGCCAGATCAATGTTGCAAACTGCGGAAGGTAGGTCCGCTCTTTGCAGCGCTCGAACCGTACGGAGTGTGGTTTACGGGTTTGCGGCGCGTGCAATCTCCGACCCGCGCCAATCTGAAAGTGATGGATAGATTTCCATTGCCTTCCGGCAAGCAGTTACTGAAGGTCAGCCCGCTTGCTGGCTGGCTGGACAAAGACGTTTGGGAATTCGCGCAGGAGCAATCGATCCCGCTTCTCCCGCTCTACGACGCCGGTTATACGAGCATTGGTTGCGAACCCTGCACCGCGCTTCCCGCCGACGGCGGCAATCCGCGATCGGGCCGCTGGGCGGGACGGAAGCTCGAATGCGGCATCCATATTGCTGAAGGGCACTGAAATGGCGTCGCTGCTCGGTTTCGTGATTGCGCTTGCCATTTCGCTGACCGGCGTGGGAGCTGGCAGCCTGACCACGCCGTTGCTCATTTTGTTCCTGGGCGTCTCGCCTGCGGCTGCAGTCGGCACTGCACTTACCTTCGGCGCGATTGTGAAGATCGCGTCCGTACCGCTGTATGCAATTCGACGCCAGATCAATTTGCGCCTGCTGTGGCTGCTCCTGCTGGGAGGTCTGCCTGGAGTCATTGTGGGTGCAATTCTGCTCGATCGCCTCAAGCGCGGACCCTATAGCGGTTTTTTGTACACGGCACTTGGCACGCTGATTGCCGGCACTGCGGCCTTTCATCTGTATCGGGTGTTCCGCCCTCGGCCACAGCCGGGCAGGAATAATCACTCGCGGCTGCTGCCGTGGTTTGCGCTCCCCATCGGTGCAGAGGTGGGATTCTCTTCGGCTGGTGCAGGCGCGCTCGGCTCCCTGTTGTTGCTCGCCTTAACTCCGCTCAGCGCAGCCGAGATTGTCGGTACAGATTTGTGCTTTGGCCTAGGGCTATCTGCGGTTGGCAGCGTCCTCCAACTTGGGGCAGGAAATTATGACGGAGCATTACTTCTGAAGCTCACCGTTGGAGGCCTGTGCGGCGCGTTCACGGGCTCGCTACTTGCGGGTCGCATCGCACAACGTCCGCTGCGCGTAGCGCTATTGCTCGTACTGATCCTGCTCGGCTGTCAACTCGCGCTGCGCGGGTACACGCTCAGGCCTACACTCGACGTACACGCCGCTGTACAGGCGCTCCCCGCAAGACGCTAGCCCGCTACTCCTGCCGGAACGTGCCCTGTCGGCCGATCCCGTTCCACTGGCTCGAAATCGCCACCGGCCAGCCACGCCCGCAGTTCCGTGTCAGCATGCCGTGCGAAGAAGGAACGCAGGTTTTCGCCGGGAATTTTGGCTTCGAGGTACGTCCGCAGCAAGCGTTCTATTGCGGCCGGGACCTCAGTAGCCGCGCAGCGATACCCGAGCGGGCGTGCAATGGATTGAAATGCGCCCACGCTGCCGCCGACACAAAAATAGTACGCGTCAACCCACTGGCCATCGACCTTCAGCTTCTTACCTTCGATGCCGATATCCGAGATCCAGTGTTGTCCGCAGCTATTCGGGCAACCCGTTACGTGCAGCTTCAAATGCTGTTCGAATCCAGGCAAACGATCTTCTAAATCCTCGACCAGCCAGCGAGTGAAATTCTTGGTTTCGGTAATCGCCAGCCGGCAGAATTCCGTACCGGTACAAGTGACCGCGCCGCGCCGGAATGCCGAAGCTCCCACTGGCAATCCGACCCCGTCGAGTTCTTTCACCACCGCTTCTACATTGCGTTCCGGCACATTGACGATCACCAGATTCTGCATCGTCGTCGTCCGGAGTTCGCCGCCTGCAAGTGAATCGGCCAACTCTGCGGCTGCGCGCATTTGGGCGGGTGTGATACGGCCGCGCAACACTGAGGAACCTACATAGAAGTACCCGGGTTGTTTCTGCGCGTGTACGCCGATATGGTCACGGAACACATCTGCGGGGGACACCTCGGGTTCAGCAGGATCCAATTTGAAGCCGATGCGCTTTTCGAGTTCGGATTGAAACATGTCCTCGGTCCAGCCGTGCTGCTTGAACAAATACTTCAGGCGGGCTCGCTCACGGTGTTGCCTCAGGACATCGGCGTCGCGGAAAATTTGCGTCACCCCGAGGACGACCGAAGGCACTTGATCCCAGTGCACAAATGCATTCAGGCGTTTCGCGAGGAACGGCTCAGCCGATAGCCCGCCGCCGACTCGCAGGGAAAAGCCAATTTCGCGCTCGCCATTCCGTTCGCGAGTGATCGCCGTCAGGCCCACATCGTTAATTTCCGGATAGCAGCACCAGGACCGGCAGCCAGTGATGCAGATTTTGTATTTGCGAGGCAGATTGTAGAAATCGGCGTTTCCGATCAACATGTCCGTTGCTCGTAACGCCAGCGGCGACGCATCACAAATCTCGTCCGCATCAACACCGGAAAGCGGACAACCAGTGATATTGCGCGTGTCATCGCCGCATGCCGACATTGAAGTTAACCCACAGCGCCATAGGGCTTCAAAAACTTCGACGAGAGCTTCCGCGGTAACCCAATGCAATTGAATGTTGTGCCGGACGGTGATGTCCGCCACGCCCCGCGCGTAGCGATCTGCGAGGTCCGCGATCGTGCGCAGTTGGTGCGAAAACAAAAGGCCGCTTGGCACGCGGATTCGCACCATAAAATAAGGAACCGATAGGCCCTCTCCCCCTTTTCCGCCCATCACTCCGGCTCCATCACCCTGGGGGTACACGCCCCACCAGCGCAGATATGTGTTGCGCCATTCCGGCGGAAGTGCCTCGTAACCGTCCCGGGCGAACCTCCGCAGTTCGTCCAGACACTCCCACGGGTTCTTCTCCAGCTTCAACCGTTCAGCCTTTTGGGCTTTGGTCTCTTTTGGTTGAGGGACAGCCACTTACCCAGTATCCTAGCGTGTTTTGAGCAAAATCTCTAGTACCCTATCGATTATCTAGGAAATCGTGCTATCCTCGGCTTAGGAGCTATGCCGGCGCTTTTTCCTATGTTCCTGAAGCTGAATGGACGGCGCTGTCTCGTCGTAGGCGCGGAATCGATTGCCGAGCCCAAAATCGCGAGTCTGCTCGATGCCGGGGCCTCAGTGAAAGTTGTCGCGCCGGAAGCTACGGAGCAGGTGAGTTTATGGGCGCAGGAAGGACGCATTCACTGGGAAGCGAGAGCGTTTCAAAACTCCGATCTCGCAGGCTACCTTATCGTTGTCAGCGCGACCAACAGTGTGGAGGTGAACAGCGCAGTTTACCGCGAAGCCGAAGCGCAAGGCGTCCTCTGCAACGCGGTTGACGACCCGGACCGGTGCGATTTCTTTTATCCTTCTGTAGTTCGCCGCGGACCGCTGCAGATCGCGATCTCGACCGCTGGGCTTAGTCCCGCCCTGGCCCAGCGCTTGAGACGCGAGCTCGAAGATCAATTCGGTCCCGACTACGCAGGATGGGTCGAACATCTGGGGCGCGAGCGTACCCGCTTGCGCAATGATCGTGCGCTACGTGCCGAAGACTGCCGGGATTTATTGCACCTGCTAGCTAGTGGTCCCGCGTATCGCAGCTTTGCCGCTGGCCAGCACTCGGTCGAGAACCAGGACGGCCAGGATGCCGGGTAAAGTCTACATTGTCGGAGCTGGGCCGGGCGATCCTGAACTGCTGACCCTCAAGGCAGCTCGCGTTCTCTCCATCGCCGATGTCGTGCTCCATGACGAACTGGTCAACTCGGCCGTCCTTAAGCATATTCGCGCGCAAGCCATCATCGAAAATATCGGCAAACGGTCCGGTGGCAAGCATTACCCTCAAACTGCAATTAATCGCGCTATGGTAGCGCATGCCCGGAAAGGCAAATGCGTAGTGCGCTTGAAAGGCGGTGACCCGTCGTTATTTGGCCGCTTGAGCGAAGAGCTTGCCGCCTTAAGGGCTGCGAGCATTAGTTTCGAGATCGTGCCGGGCATTACGGCGGCTGTTGCATGTTCAGCGGAAGCGGCGGTTCCGTTAACGGACCGCCACGCCGCTTCGTCTGTGATGTTTCTTTCGGGGCACAGCTGCGCAGGAAATCTTCAGCCGGATTGGGAAGCCGCAGTCGAGAGCGGCAGTACGATTGCGCTCTATATGCCGGGCAACTGTTGCTTGGTTGCTAAGCGGCTCATTGATGCGGGTCTCCGCGCCGACACGCCCTGCGCGATCGTCACGAACGCGACGCTCGCCAGCGAACAGATTTTTCATATCAGCCTCGACCAGGTTGCAGATGCCTCGTTCGCGGGCAATCCGAAGTTAATGATCATTGGCGAAGTAGCGCGCGCGTACCAGACGAGTTCTCAAAACTCGGCATCTGCTCCTTCCCTCTTCGAGCGGCAAACGGCTTAATCGCCTTTCAAAACCAAACAATCCCACTAACCGGAACAAGCCGGTGTGCCCCGGTTAGCGGAAGATAATAGTAAACGCGCGGTGCTGCGCGCCCTCAGGTCAAAATGAAACTGTATCCATTTCGAATCTTCTTCTGTACCGTTGGTGCGCTGACGGGATTCCAACCCCCATTGCTGATGGCTCAACAGCCGGGCACGCCAGCCACTTTCCAATCTGCCCCCGAACTCAACATTGCCGTTGTGATCGGAACTAATAGCGCGAATCTCGTCAAAGAAATGGCTGCCGTCCAGTTGACTGTCGAGGTTCGCGACACCGATAATCGTCCGGTCCCCGCCGCAGTCGTGAACTTCGAGTGCCCCGACGTGGGTCCGAGCGTACGTTTTCCAAACGGGGAGCGAACTTTCTCGGTAGTGACCGAAACCAACGGCAGGGCGAGTGCACAGGAGATGGACCCAATCGGAGTCGGCTCATTCCCAGTGAAAATCACTGCGGAATCGGAGGGGCGGACCGCAAGCATTCAGGTTACTCAAACGAATTACCTCAGCCGTGCAGACGCAATGAAAGCGCGGGCTGAAATAGCGAATTTAATAGCGCCCGAACCTGCAGAACGCAGAGGACTCTCTCACCGGGCACTTGTGGGAATCATCATCGGAGTTGCCGCTGCTGCCGCGGCAGGCGCTCTCGTGGCGACCAGAGGTGGTGGATCGAATTCGTCGCAAACAGGCGGGATCGGGGCTGGCCCGCCTACCGTAGGAGCGCCGCACTAGCGCGTTCGTCTTCTCCCTAGCTCCGTTTCCGCGTAAATCGCACAGCCAAAAGCCCGGAAAAATTTTTTACACGAGTTTTACAAAACGGCAACCAGTCCTCCTTTCGCCCTCGCCTAAGATGAAACGCTGTCGCTCTTTCCTGAACGGGAGAAACGGGCCGCCGCGATGCACGAATCGCCGCGAATTTACTAGGAGGATGTATGCGGAATTCTTATCAACTCAGAGGTGTATTGCTTTGCGGAGCGCTGCTTGCTGTCGCCGGCTGCGCCGTTGTCCAGACCAGCGGAGCGCAGGAAACAAGTGATCGCGACCGGGATGTGGATGCGATTTTGCCCTTTCCTGGCCCCACGGTTGCGTCTACTGTACCGTCGAACGGCGATGTAAACCCGTACGGAGTTGCGTTTGTCGGCAGCGATTTCCCATCCGGAGGAAAGCTCCATTCGGGTGACGTGCTGGTTTCGAATTTTAACAACAAGGCGAATCTGCAGGGCACCGGAACCACAATTGTCGACATTAGCCCCAGTGGCGGGAACGCGCTGTTCTTCCAAGGGAACACAGGCCTGGGCTTGAGTACCGCGCTCGGTCTCTTGAGAGAAGGTCTGGTTGTCGTCGGCAATTTCCCGAGCACCGATGGAACTTGCGGAACCGCCAACTCCGGTTCGCTGCTGGTTCTGAATCGCTGGGGCAAGCTCGTCGACACTGTGCAGAATGCCAAAATAAATGGCCCTTGGGATATGGCTGTACACGATGAGAGCGACAGAGCCCAACTGTTTGTCGCGAATGCGCTGCCGGGAAAGGGTGGCACGGTAGTCCGCTTGGATCTGAAGGTCTGGGATGGCGGGGTGCATGTCGAATCTGCCACTCAAATCGCTTCCGGCTATATGAATCGGTGCGATCCCGTGGCGTTTGTCGTCGGCCCGACAGGGCTGGTTTACGATGCGGAAAAAGACATCCTCTACGTCGCCTCAACGGAAGACAACGCTGTGTATGCGGTTCGCGATGCGAAGACAACGAAGAGGGATAACGGCACAGGGTACATGATTTACCGCGATGAGAAACACTTGCACGGCCCGCTCGGCATGGCCATGGCCCCGAATGGCCACTTGGTTGTCAGCAATAGCGATGTCATCAATCCGGATCCGAAGCAGCCCAGCGAACTCGTGGAATTTACGGTCGCCGGCGAATTCGTCGCTCAGTTATCTGTCGATCCCGCCTTCGGAGGTGCGTTCGGACTCGCATTCTCAAAGCCGCACGATGACCAGGTCCGTTTCGCGGCGGTCGATGACAACGCCTCGAATATTACGATCTGGAAGTTGCGATTGCCGTAAGAGCTTATTTCAGCGCGTTCTCAACAGCAGTGATCAGCGCGGGATTCTCCGGAGTCACATCCGGCTCGAATCTCGCGATGATCTTTCCGTCTCTCGAGACCAGGAACTTCGTGAAATTCCATTGGATCTCCCCGCCTGTAGCGGGGTTCGCGTTCTTGTCCGTCAGGTATTCGTAAAGAGGCGTTTTATCATTTCCTCCAACCGATACCTTGGACATCATGGGAAAGGTGACATCGTACTTGCGCTTGCAAAACACTTTGATCTCTGAATTCGTGCCCGGTTCCTGCTGCCCGAAATTGTTCGCCGGAATCCCGATAATCACAAAACCCTGATCTTTGTATTTCCGGTAAAGCGCTTCCAACCCGGCATACTGCGGCGTATACCCGCATCGGCTCGCCACGTTCACAAGCATCACGGCTTTGCCTTTGAACTGCGAGAGCGGCACAGACTCCATGTCGATGGAAGTCAATTTGTAATCGTAAATGGAAGCGGCGGATTGAACCTGCGCCGTTGCAACTGCCACGGTGAGTAACAGAAAAGCTTTTAGCATGGCAGAACTCGGCGCCTCCTTGCCGCAAGCACGCTCGCTTGGCGCGTGAACTCTCAGCGTATCAGAAACTTGAAATTCGTTCAGCCTGGCGCCGGATCGCTGTTACGAAATGCTTTGGCGTTTCATCTACCAGAGGAGCGTCCCACCAGCAGAACCTATGAAAGCCCTTACGATTGTCCCTGGAAAAGCGAATTCGGCATCCGTGCAAGACGTCCCGGAGCCTCCCTCGAGCGATGGCACGGTGCTAGTTCAGGCTCAAGCTCTCGGTATCTGCGGAACCGATTTCGAGTTAATTTCAGGCGACTACGGGTGGGCGCCTCCCGGAAAAGATCGCTTGATCCTTGGTCATGAATCCCTGGGCCATGTTGCAGAAGCTCCCAAAGACAGCGGATTTCAAAACGGCGATCTGGTGGTCGGCATCGTTCGACATCCCGATCCGGTGCCTTGTATGGCTTGCGCTGTCGGCGAGTGGGATATGTGCCGCAACGGGAAGTACACCGAGCATGGCATCAAGGAGCGCAATGGATTTGGGTCGGAGCGCTTTCGCATTGAGCCCCACTTCCTCGTGAAGCTCAGTCCGGATCTCGGCGACGTAGGCGTCTTAATGGAGCCTGCGAGCATTCTCGCCAAGGCATGGGATCACATCACGCATATCGGCCAGCGCGCCAAATGGGAGCCCAAGACACTGCTCGTGACCGGTGCCGGTCCGATTGGATTGCTGGCTGCTCTCATGGGGCATCAGCGCGGCCTCGAAGTTCACGTACTGGATCGCGTACAAGAAGGACTAAAGCCGGAGCTGGTCCACGATCTCGGCGCGACGTATCACACCGGCCCGCTGAACAACCTAAAATTCTGTCCCGACGTGATCATCGAATGCACCGGCGTGGCCTCCGTCATCGTAGAGGCCATTAACCGCCTTGGTAATGACGGTATCTTGTGTCTCGCTGGAGTCTCCTCTCATGGTCAGGAGGAGATGCTCGACATCGGAACCATAAACCGCACGATGGTGCTCGAAAACAGCGTTATCTTTGGCTCGGTGAATGCCAATCGGAAGCATTATGAGATGGCCGAGGAGGCGCTCTGTAAAGCGGACCGCGCGTGGCTGGCGCGCCTGATCACGCGACGAGAGCCGTTTGCGAACTGGAAGGAAGCGCTCAACCGCAATCCCGACGATATAAAAGTCGTGATTCAGCTCGCCGCCTGAGATAAAATCTCGAACTTCGGACGGCGATGACTCAACTTATTGAAGACTACGCTCTGATCGGCAACAACGCCACCGCTGCGCTAGTCGGGCGGAACGGATCGATTGACTGGCTCAGTTTTCCGCGCTTCGATTCCAGCGCGTGCTTCGCAGGACTGCTTGGATCGCATGAAAACGGGCACTGGACGATCGAGCCCAAAGGCGAGCGCCCCAGTGTCCATCGACGCTACAGGAAGGGAACGCTGGTTCTCGAAACCGAATTCTCGACCCCCGAGGGCGCTGTAGTCCTGGTCGATTGCATGGACCGCCGCGGTGAAGCGCAGGACGTTCTGAGGCTTGTCCGCGGCATCCGCGGGCGCGTTCAGATGCGGATGGAGCTCGTCATCCGTTTTGAGTACGGGACTGTGGTTCCGTGGGTCAGCCGCGCTGGAGAGGACCTATTAACCGCAGTTGCCGGCCCGGATCAGATCACCTTCGCAACCCCAGTTCCATTGCGCGGCGAGGACCTCAAAACGCGAGCCGAGTTTGTAGTCGAAGAAGGTCAGGAGGTTCCGTTTTCGCTGACTTGGTCGCGCTCCTACTGGGCCGATCAGGGCCAGCCGGATGTCGCAAAGGCCATTGAGAACGTCACTCGCTCCTGGGAGGAATGGTCGAGCCAATACAAGCAGGAGAGCCCGTGGTCTGAAGCCGTGTTGCGGTCTCTAATCACTTTGAAAGCCCTGACTCATCACCGAACCGGCGGAATCGTGGCCGCTCCGACGACATCCTTGCCCGAAGAAATCGGCGGCGCAAGGAATTGGGATTACCGCTTTTGTTGGCTGCGCGATTCGACGTTTACTCTTTATGCGCTCATGGAAGCGGGATTCATCGACGAGGCGAAGGCGTGGCGAGACTGGCTGCTTCGCGCTGTAGCCGGAAGCCCCGACCAGATGCAAATCATGTACGGGGTGGCAGGCGAGCGGCGGCTCACGGAGTTCGAGCTGCCGGACCTTCCGGGATACGAAGGCTCGCAGCCCGTCCGGATAGGAAATGCCGCTTCCGAACAGTTGCAGCTCGATGTCTACGGCGAAGTTCTCGATGCGTTCTATCAGGCGCGGCGAAAAGGAATGACGCGGCTCGACGTCGCCTGGTGTTTGGAGAGGGCGCTGGTAACCCATATTGAAAAAATCTGGAGTAAGCCCGACGACGGCATTTGGGAGGTCCGGGGCAAGCGCCGGCATTTCGTGCACTCGAAAGTGATGGCGTGGGTCGCGGTTGATCGCGCTGTGCGCACGATGCAGGAGTTCAACGAAGAGGGCCCGCTCGAACGCTGGGTACGTCTGCGCGCCGATATCCATGATGAAGTCTGCCGTTTCGGATTCAGCCAGGAGCTTGGATCTTTTGTCCAATACTTCGGAGGCAAAGAGCTCGATGCCAGCCTGCTCATGCTGCCACTCGTGGGCTTTCTCCCGTCCGATGATCCGCGGATCCGCGGCACTGTGGATGCCGTAGAGAAACATTTGATGAATGATGGCTTCGTCGCCCGCTATGACACGCGAAGCGCAGTCGACGGAGTACCTGGCTCGGAAGGTGTATTTCTCGCCTGCAGCTTTTGGCTGGTCGATAACTACGTTCTGCAGCACAGATACGACGAAGCGCGGGCGTTATTTGAACGGATGCTTGCGATTCGTAACGATGTTGGGCTTCTCTCCGAAGAATATGATCCGAGAGAGCGCCGTCAATTGGGCAATTTCCCGCAGGCGTTCTCGCATCTGGCCCTGGTCAACTCCGCCCACAACTTAAGTATGGAAGCTCAACCGGTTCGTCAGCGCGCCGCACGCAAGCCTGAGCATAAACGGCACGAGTAACCGATTTAACATTGCGATCAACGCGCTCGGGCCATGAACATGGATCAACTGCTCGGGATCGCGAGCGGGATGACGGTGGCTGTACACTTGCTGTGGCTGGTTTGGGTCATTCTGGGTGCAGCGTGGACGCGAAACCGGCCCGCGCTCGCAACGTTCCACATCGCTTCTGTTCTGTGGGGAATCGCAGTGGAACTAGGTCCGTGGCCTTGTCCTCTGACGCTTCTCGAGGAGTACTTCGAGCGTGGATCCGATGCTGATTCACACCCCGGCGGTTTTGTCGTGCACTATCTGAATGGGCTTGTCTATCCGGATCTGCCCGTTTGGCTTGTGACCACGTGCGGGGTTGCCGTTTGCCTCGCGAACTTGAGTATTTACGCGTGGCGCTATGGGAAGCTTCGAAAACACATCTGACGGGAGATTGTGCTCAAGCGGGTTGTTTCGCCGACTCGCGAATGAACTGAATGCTTACGAACTCGTGGCAATTCTGCTGAAGAATGGTGCTGGTGAAGGCTTTACCTCCGACGACGAACAGACGATAGCTCACGTGTGGCCGGTATCCAATTTTCGTTGGCGTTCAGCAATGGCCTGGTTGATGAAGCCCCACACATTCTTATTGCTGAAAGGCGCCATCCTCTGCTGAAAGCCAGCCGGCCAATTAGGTGCGTCGGCGTAGAGAGCTTTCAGTCCTGCGGTGACTTGCGGGTCACCACCGGTAAAGCCCTCCACTAGCTTCACCCAACGATCCGCCAGAGCCTGCGCCTTCTCGCTTCGAGGATCTTCGTCGAGCGCGTCTTCAACGTCGCGAAACAGGTCGGACCAGTCCTTTTGGGCCTGCGCCTGCAATTCGGGCGACCACTGTTGCCTGCGAGCTTCTATCTTGCTCTTGGCTTCGTCGCTGTAATATTTCATCATCCACTCTTGTTCATTTTGCATTTCGATCACCTCGATTATTTTCTTGAGAGCCGCCGGCTCAGCTTTATCACCGTGCTCTATGGAGCGTTCCGCCTCCCCGATTGCCTCGATGGCCCTATCCAACACTCGGCGCTTCTCCTCAAGTGCCCTGCGCTGCAGGCGTAAGGCTCTGGAGAGATCAAGCGCATGCCCATCCAGCAGAACTTTAATCCGCTTTAACGGAAGTCCGAGAAACTTCAACGCGACTATCTGCTCGAGCCGCACAAGATCGGCGTCAGAGTAAACACGATATCCGGCCGCAGTTCGCCCCGGCTTCAGGAGGTCCAGCCGGTCATAATGGTGCAACGCTCGAATCGTAACACCGGCTATTTCGGCAAACTCGTGTATCTGATGCATAGCTGTTTCTGGCCGCCTGAGCCAGCTCGCCCTTCGACTATGGTCAGGCCTCGCCTTACGTCAAAGTCAAGGAAAAATTCTTGTGAATTTGCAACAATAGAAGAAGTCGTTACCTAACACTGGCTCGAGTTCCTGGAATCGCCTCCTTCGAAGTAGTGTTTCTGTGCATACAATCTGTTCGGACTGAAAGCCAGTACCGTATTCTGTCGTGAATATTCCAAGCGATCCATCGGATAGCACCCGGCAGGCTCCAGTTCTATCTCTCGCGTTTGGACTGCGGTTTGAGGATCTCTACGACCGCGAGATGCTCGTGAAACTGGATGAACTGTTTCTGCATGAGCTCGAGCAAAGCACTCCATCTCTCTATTCGCAACTGATCGAAGCCCGGCGTGATCCGGAGTCACTCAACCACAAGCAAAGCTCGGAATTGATTGTTGAGCTGGCTCCCTATGTCGAAGATTTCATCGGGCAGTTATTCGGCATTGAGCGAGAGCTTCGGGATTTGCAGTTGCGGCACACGGAGCTGGCGCCGCTGTTATCGGTGAAGCGGCGATTTGTGCAACGCAAGGCGCTGCCGGGGTATACCGAGGAGCGAGCAAGTCAGATCGACGGGTTCAACATAGGCGCGGAGCTCGAGACCCTCATGCAGGAGCCGCTTACTGAAGCGAGCTTCGCGAAGCACGTCGCGCGTTGGCTCGAATCAGAAGCCGAGCACCTTCCGCATCTACATCTTGCAAGTCAATATGCAGCATGGGCGACGCTATCGCCCGAGGGGAAGGTGAAGCGCCGGCAGGGCGTGCTGTTCAAGGCGCCGCATAAGCTAGATATGCATCACCTGATTCCAATCGAGCCGGTCGCAAGCGATGGCTTGGTTCGTTTGGAACTGAGCAGCGATCACTGGCGGCACCGCCAAGGATTTCAATTAACCGATCCCGGAACGGATCTCGCCGGAGCGCTCGATCAGGCATACTACTGCATCAAATGCCACAAACAGGAAAAGGACAGCTGCTCGACCGGATTAAAGGAAAAGAACGGATCGTTTAAGCACAGCGTGTTTGGAGTGCCGCTCGCCGGGTGCCCTCTCGAAGAGAAGATCTCGGAGATGAACCTAGCCAAAGGCGATGGCAATCCGATCGGCGCACTCGCAATCGTTGTCATCGATAATCCCATGGCGGCGGGCACAGGGCATCGCATCTGTAACGACTGCATGAAATCGTGTATTTTCCAGAAACAGGATCCTGTCGATATTCCTCAGGTCGAGACGCGCTCGTTGAAGGACGTGTTGGAGTTGCCGTGGGGCTTCGAGATTTACAGCCTGCTGACGCGGTGGAACCCATTGAACTTTGTGCGGCCCTACCCGCGGCCGGCGAGCGACTACAAGGTTCTCGTTGTCGGTCTTGGGCCGTCGGGCTTCACGCTGGCACATCATTTGATGAATGATGGGCATGCGGTCATCGCAGTTGACGGGCTCAAAATTGAGCCATTGCCGGAAGATCTTTCGGGGGTGGACGCGTACGGTCAACGGGTCCCGTTCCGGCCCTTGCGCGACGTCTCTGAAATTTACGAACGCCTGGATGAAAGAGTGATGGCGGGATTTGGAGGCGTTGCGGAATATGGCATCACGGTCCGCTGGAACAAGAACTTCTTGAAGGTGATTCGGCTGTTAGTTGAGCGGCGAGGGCAATTCAGCATGTTTGGCGGCGTGCGGTTTGGCGGAACACTGACCGTCGATAACGCGTTCGAAATGGGGTTCGATCACGTCGCGGTGTGCGCCGGGGCGGGCCGCCCGACAGTGATCCCGATGAAAAACGGCCTGGTGAGAGGCGTCCGCCAAGCTTCCGATTTTTTGATGGCCTTGCAGCTGACCGGCGCGGCGAAATCCGAGTCGTTGGCCAATTTGCAGATTCGCATGCCGATCGTGGTTATTGGCGGCGGTCTGACGGCAATCGATACAGCAACTGAATCGCTCGCGTATTACGTGGTGCAGGTAGAAAAGTTCCTCAAGCGCCACGAACTGCTCGCGGCCGAGCTCGGCACGAGAGAAGTCGAGTCGGCATGGACACCTGAAGAAGCTGAAGTGAGTCGTGAGTTTTTGACGCACGCTCGCGCAATTCGCGCAGAACGGGAAGCGGCAGCGCGAGAGGAGCGGCGGCCACGATTCATCGAGTTGTTGCATTCCTGGGGCGGAGTAACGATTGCCTACCGGCGCAGGCTGATTGACTCTCCAAGTTACACGCTGAATCACGAGGAAGTCGGGAAGGCGCTCGAAGAGGGGGTCCGATTCGCCGAGTGCCTGGTTCCCGAAGAGGTCGAGATCGATGCTTTGGGAAGCGCGATGGCCTTGCGTTTCGACAAGCACAGATTCGATGACGGTCTGGGATTATCGCCGACGGGAGAGAAGGTCGTCCTTCCCGCCCGGACCATTTTGGTAGCAGCAGGCACTCAGCCAAATACCGTTCTGGCGCGCGAGGATGAGCATAACTTCAGATTGGACGGGCGCTATTTTCAGGCCATCGATGAAGATGGCCATCCCGTAAAGCCGGAACGGATTGCAAAACCCACGGCTGCGAACGTACTGATTTCGATGCGACCGGATGGGCGAGCGATTAGCTTTTTTGGCGATTTGCATCCGTCGTTTTCTGGAAACGTTGTGAAGGCCATGGCGAGCGCGAAACGCGGATATCCGGTCGTTTCGCGTGTTCTCTCCCGGCGCGCTCCTTCGCCCATTTCGCCGGAATCGCTTGCCCGCCGATTGAACGATGAGCTTCGGCCTGTGGTTCAAGATGTAATCCGGTTGACTCCGAACATTGTCGAAGTGGTAGTTCGGGCCCCCATCGCCGCGCGAGCGTTCAAGCCCGGGCAGTTCTACAGGCTACAGAACTATGAATCACTCGCAGCGCACACTGAGGGAACGACGCTCGCGATGGAGGGCCTGGCCCTGACCGGCGCTTCGGTCAACTTCGAAAAGGGACTCTTATCAACTATCGTTCTTGAGACGGGCGGCTCGACGGACCTCTGCGCGTTACTGAAGCCGGGTGAACCAGTCGTGCTGATGGGTCCGACAGGCACGCCCACGGAAACACCGGGGCACAAAACCGTTCTTTTGGCCGGTGGCGGCCTTGGGAATGCGGTGCTTTTCTCGATAGGTCAAACACTGCGCGCTTCGGGCTCACGCGTGATCTATTTTGCGGGCTATAAGAAGATCATCGACCGCTACAAAGTTGAAGAAATTGAGAAGGCGGCAGACGTTGTGGTCTGGTGCTGCGACGAAGCGCCCGGATTTACGCCTACCCGAGTTCAGGACAGCGCCTTTGTGGGCAATATCGTCGAGGGCATGGCAGCTTACGGACGGGGCGACTTAGGTGAGCCGCAGATTCCGTTGGACGCGGTTGATCGTTTGATGGTGATCGGCTCAGACGGCATGATGCGGGCCGTGCAGGAGGCGCGCCACACCGTTCTCCGTCCTTATCTGAAGCCCAATCACCGCGCAATCGCCAGCGTTAATTCTCCTATGCAATGCATGATGAAGGAAATTTGCGCCCAATGCTTGCAGGTTCACAAGGATCCCGAGAGCGGGAAGGAGACCGTTGTGTTTTCTTGCTTCAATCAGGATCAACCGCTCGACCTGGTCGAGTTCGGCAGCCTGCGCATGCGCCTTTCCCAGAATGGCGCTCAGGAGAAGTTGACCAAGCTTTGGGTTGATCATTGCTTGCGCAGTATCGGCGCGCGCCCCTCTCTCGTCGCTACATAACGCCTGCGCCCGGCAGAACGAGTCATCGTATCCTTGTCCTTATGATCGGGAAAGTGATGCGCGTTTTCTGCGCTGCGTGCAGCTTGTGTGCGCTCGTCCAGGTAACAGACCTCCGGATATTCGGCCAAGTGGAATCGGGCAGAGTGGTCGGTACAATTCGTGACAGCTCGGGCGCGGTTGTGGCAGGCGCGAGCGTCACTGTTACCGAAACTGCGACAAATGTCGCTCATCGGGTGCAGACCGAAAGTGATGGCGCGTATGTCGTCACCGAGTTGAAGCCAGGCGCCTACACCGTTGCAGTTGAACGCGAAGGTTTTCAGAAAGCCATACAAGCGCCTTTCAAACTGGATGTAAATCAAGTCGTGCGTGTCGATATCACGCTCGTGCTAGGTGCGGTGACGCAGCAAATCGAAGTGTCCGCAGCAGAGCCGCTGGTTGAAACACAAACATCTTCGATCGGGCAAGTGATCGATGAAGAGCGGGTACACGCGCTGCCTCTGAACGGGCGCGATTTCGTCGAGCTGGCATATCTGACACCGGGCGTCAACGCCGGTCCGTCGGGGATCGTGCAGCAGGGCAGCATCCCGGAAAATGAGCGCGGAAACGGCGCAATCCAAGCCAATGGGCTCACGGCGACGAACAATAACTTTCTGCTGAACGGCTTTGATAATAACGAGCAACAAATCGGCTTTGAGGTCATCCAGCCTTCGATTGACGCTATACAGGAATTCAAGGTGCAGACCAACAGCTTCGGCGCCGATATTGGGCGGGGCGGGGCAGTGGTAAACGTGGTGCTGAAATCGGGGACCAACCGCTTTCACGGAAGCCTTTTCGAGTTCCTGCGCAATTCCGCATTCGACGCGAAGAATTATTTCGACAGCCAGACGCTGCCGATTCCTCCTTTTAAGCAGAACCAGTTTGGAGGCACACTCGGCGGACCGATTATTAGAAACAGGACATTTTTCTTTGTCGATTACCAGGGCACTCGCATCCGGCAAGCACAGACCGACATTTCGACGGTGCCCTCCCTTGCCGAGCGAACGGGCAATTTCTCGGATCTGCTGACCGGCACAACAACGGCGGCGGGCTATGACACAGGGCAGATCTTCGATCCTTTTACGTACAACCCCGTAACGGGTGCGCGTCAGCCTTTCGCGGGCAATGTCATTCCGCCCTCGCGGTTAGATCCCGCTGCGCTCAAGATTGCCAGTTTGTACCCGTTGCCGAACCTTCCCGGCAGTGCAAACAACTTTCTTTTTAATCCGGTTCTTTCTAATGATCAGGACGCGTTCGATGTTCGCGTGGATCATCAACTGACGAGCAAGGACGCGTTTTACGCCACTGTGAGTTATGGAAATGTGAATTCGCATCGGCCCGATCCGTTACCGGGATTGGCGGGTGGCGGAAGCTTTTCGGGCGATGTAACGAACCTGGCGCGGGCGGCCGGAATTACGGATGTACACACATTCGCGCCTGACAAGGTCAATGAATTGAAACTCGGCTATTCGCGATACGTCGTGCAAGCATTGCCGAACTTCGCCGGCCAGCCGATCTCGGCGCAAATGGGGATTCCCGGCGTGTTCGATCCCAGTAATCCCATACCGACGGGCGGATTGGTCAATATCAGTATCGCTGGGTTGGCGCCGCTGGGAACGACCGACTGGTTCCCTGAGTTTCTTCGCGAGAACAATTACCAGATCGTCGACTCGTTCACCTATGTGCATAATCAACATTCATTTAAATTCGGCGCGGATGTGAAACGGCGGGAGCACGGTTTCTTTCAGACGCAGGACGCCCGCGGCGATTGGAGCTTCGATCAGCAGTTCACAGAAGACTTGACGACCCAGCAAGGCGGAAGCTCACTCGCGAGTTTCCTGCTTGGATATCCCATTTCGGCATACCGCGATGGCCAACAAGGCACATTCGGCATGCGCTGGTACGAGATCAGCTCTTATGCGATGGACGACTACCGCGTAACGCCGAAATTGACGCTGAACCTGGGATTGCGGTACGACATCTTCACGCCGATGGTAGAGGAGCACAACCGCATCGCGAACTTCAATTTCGCAACGGGGCAGTTTATTTCGCCGCAAATGCCGGGAGTGAGCCGCTCGGCGAACGTGATTACGGACCTGAACAATTTTGCGCCGCGGTTCGGGTTTGCCTGGACGCCACTCGATCCGAGGACGGTAATTCGCGGCGGCTTTGGAATCTTCTACGATGTGCAGGCCGATCAAAACGATGCCGAGCTGGCCTACAATCCCACTGGATTATTTTTCAGCCAAAACATCAACAATACTCCGACCACGCCAACTGTACGGCTATCGACCGGTTTGCCGGCGCCGACCTATCCGACGATCACGAATCCTTCGGGACGCGCGAGCGCAGAGCCCTTCAACAATCGGACAACGTATATCGAGGAGTGGAATTTCAATGTCGAACGAGCGCTAGCTAAGGACTCGGTAGTGCAGGTTGCCTACGTAGGCACTCGCGGCGTGAAGCTGGCCTCACTTAGTAACCTGAATCAGCCGTACGCGCCTCTGGATACGAATTTCGGTTCGGCTCCGAACTACGGCAGGCCATATTTCAGTACTGTTCCAAATATCGGTCCGATTCGTACACTGAGCAACCAATTCAATCTGATCTCACACGGTCTGCAGATACGATTCGAGAAAAGATTCTCGTCGAACTGGAGCATGCTCAATGCGTACACGTGGCAGCACACCATCGGCCAGTCGGAAGAGAATGAGTATCTCGAGCCGCAAAACACGCACGATCTCGCCGCGGAACGAGGCAATAACGGGCCAGATTACCGGCATCAGTTCACGTCCGCCTGGTCATATGATTTGCCGATTGGGCCCGGACAGCGCTTTTTGACGAGCACAGGCCCAATGCATTGGCTGACAGCAGGATGGCAATTAAACGGCATTATCGCGTTGTATTCGGGGCAAGCGTTCACGCCACAGTTGTCGTTTGACCCCACCAACACAGGGTCAGGCGCACCCCGGCCGGACCTGATCGGCAATCCCTATGAGTTCTCGAACGCGGTCAGTTACGGTTGTCCTTCGAATCAACAGACCATCTATTGCTGGTACAACCCCGCCGCATTTGCGATTCCGCCGTTGGCGCCGGGCCAGACATTCGCGCATGACTTTGGCAACGCGAGTCGCGGATCGCTCCGAGGTCCGGCGCAGTACAACATCGACTTATCCGCCTTCAAGAATTTCCGCTTCAGCGAAGATTGGAATCTGCAATTTCGGGCAGAGGCATTCAACGTCTTCAATACCCCTCAATTCGGGCTTCCAGCCGCCACGGTGGATGTTACAGGGGTTGCCGGGTCGATCACGAGCACAGTCAATAGCTCACGTCAGATTCAGTTGGCGCTCAAGTTGAGTTTTTAGGGCGCGAATCGGAATGAGATCGCCGAGCAGGAAGATCTATGACGCGCTGATTGTCGGCTCCGGCGCAAGCGGGGGCTGGGTTGCGAAGGAGCTGACCGAGAACGGCATGGAAGTGCTGATGCTCGAGGCAGGTCCCCCACGTATTCCCGGCCGCGATTTCACGGAGCACGCGTGGCCGTTCCAGCTGAAGTTTCGCGGGTTCCGCGATCAAGCGAAGATGCTTTCGGAGCAGCCCGTTCAGGGCCTCTGCTACGCATGCGACGAGTACACTCATCAGTTTTTTGTCAACGATAACGAGCACCCTTACACGTTCCCTATTGATAAGCCGTTTATGTGGATTCGGGGCAGGCAAGTGGGGGGCAGGACTTTCTGCTGGGCTCGCGAATCCTACCGATATACGGATAACGAGTTCAAGGCAGCCAGCCGCGACGGATATGAACAGGATTGGCCTTTTAGCTACGCGGAGCTCGAGCCGTATTACGACAAAGTAGAAAGTTTCATCGGCGTAAGCGGGTCGCGCGAGGGACTTCCGCAGATGCCGGATGGCAAGTTTCTTCCACCCATGAATCTATCGTGCGGAACGGTTCTCGCGAAGCAGGTGATTGAGCAGAAGTTCGGCTGGCGTGTGATGCCAGACCGCGTTGCGAATTTGACCGTGCCTCACAAGGGGCGCCCCGCCTGCCACTATTGCGACCAGTGCCAGCGCGGTTGCTTTACGGCATCCTACTTCAACAGTCCGGCGGTTACGCTTCCCGCTGCGGCCCGAACCGGGCGCTTCACGCTAATGAGCGACGCGGTCGTGAGCGATGTAACGATGCGGGATGAAAACGCCGCCGGAGTTCACTACATCCACGGCGTGACAAAAGTTCACGGTGAAGCGCGCGCGAAAATTATTGTGCTCGCGGCAGGCGCGCTTGAATCCACTCGCATTCTGCTGAACTCGAAATCAGCGCGGTTTCCCAATGGAATCGGGAACTCGAACGGGATTCTCGGCCGCTACCTGATGGATCACTTTACGATTGAGAATGCGGGGGGAGAGCTGGATTCGCTCAGGAGCTCCCAACGTGAACCGATAGGGAATCCCTGCGGTTACCTGATACCAAAGTACGTGAATACAGAGGGCCATAAGAACAGCGGCTTCCTGCGCGGCTACCGTTTCGATGGTGACGCCAGTCAACAGCTCTATTCGCAAGCCTTCTCACTGCCCGGATTCGGGAAGGAATGGCGGGAGGCGGTACGCCGGGACATTCCCTATATGTTTGCGATTGAGGCCCAAGGTGAGTGTCTTCCCCGCTATGACAACTATGTCGAGCTGGATTCAGAAAAGAAGGACGCCTGGGGGATTCCGGTTCTGCGCATTCACGCCAGCTATGGGGAAAATGAGCACGCAATGGCCAAGGCGATGCGCCAGGACATCACAAACATTTTGGACGCTTTGAAGGTGAAGAATCCGACCCCGCCGAATGAGGACCTGAGCGTATTCGGCAAAAACATTCATGAGTGCGGCACGGCACGTATGGGAAATGATCCCAGGAAGAGCGTTCTCAACCGCTACAACGGGGTTCACGATGTGAAGAACGTTTTCGTCACCGATGGAGCGTCGTTCGTGACGCAAGGTTGTTACGAGCCGACGCTCACGATCATGGCGATTTCAGCTAGGGCCGCGGATCACATCGTCGACATGCATAAGCAAGGTGAGTTGTCGTGATCGACGATGCTGAATTAACCCGGCGCCTGTGGATGCTGAGCGTCGGAGAAGCCGCGCTTGGCCTCGGATTTGTTGGACCGATTCTCGGTCAGCCTGCCGAAGTAATTCCTTTGCCGCCCGGGCTCTATCAGCCCATGGCGAATCATCTTGGGCACGCCCTGCAAAGCGATGGCAGATTCCATCCGATTCCTGCCGGTAGCCCAACGGATTATGTCCGGCCTCGGGTCACAGAATTCAAACCGCTGTTTTTCTCTCAAGCTGAGTTTGCCGTCGTGCGGCGATTGACGCAGCTCATCTTGGGTGAGGCGGAGGATAACGACGTAATTCAGGAAATAGCGGAGTGGATCGACCTAAGCGTGTTTAGTTCGGCCGCAACGCGCCAGGCCGCTATTGGATTGGATCTATCGCATCGCGCCCTCTTTGCTGCGTATCATGGGCGCGAGGCGCTGCGAGATCTCGAAACGCTCAACGGTCAGAAGATTTGGCGCGATGGCTTGGTATCGCTGGACCAGGAGAGCAGATCACAGCACAATCGCAGCTTCATGGATCTGGGCGAAAACGAGCAGATCGTCGTCGTGACCTCTATGAGTGATCGCGCGATCAGTGGCTCGTCCTCCGCCAAGAGCTCCGGCAGCCCGTTCTTCGCGCTCTTAAAAGCCGAAGTGATCCGAGGGTTCTACACGTCTCGCACTGGCCTGAAAGAGCTGAATTACAAAGGAAACTTCTTTTACGCCAGATCGCCGGGTTGTAACAGCCGCTGAAGGATTAGTCCAGAGTAGCGGCGTTTCGCGCGTCAACCAGTACTCTCATAACCAGATGCGTTTCGGCGATAACATCAACAAAACGTTTATTTTAGCGCGTAATCGAGAGCCTGGCTCCGCTCTTTGCGCCCGCGGCAAGGCACCCGCAACATGAAATCGGCGATGATCAATAGAGTGGCCAGCCGCTCGAGCCCATCGCATGACCCGGCGACTCTTCGCCAACCTACACCTGCGCGGGTTGCTCGCCGCGGCAGACTGCGCCCGTTGATCGAGTCTTCTGCTGGTTCTGATATCCCTCCGGCTTCGCGTTCTCAGGCGCTTCCGCCAGCAGCTCACGCGGAACCACCCGTTGGCAACGCTGCCCCAGGCCGAAATCTTCTGCTCCTTGCACTGCTGTGTTTGGGTGTTTTCGTCGTTACCGCCGTGGGCACCTTTTCCCTCGCGTACTTCCGAGATCACCAATCTCCGGCGTTAGCGCCCGACCACAGCACGACCCCACAGCTACTCCCAGCCGGCAACAGCCGCCTGGATATGCGGGCCGAGCCTAACGGAGATGGATTGCTTCTCCGCTGGGATCCTAAAAACCCCGCTATTCGCCCGGTTACCGCGGGCGTGCTGCAGATCGACGACGGTCCCCAACATCGGGAAATGATTTTGAGCGGCGATGAAATCGCGAAGCGCTCAATATCGTATAGGCCTGTCTCCGGCAATGTCGTGTTTCGGCTCGAGCTCCAGGGCGGGGAAGGCGCACGTCAAACCGAAACTCTCGAGGTAGTCGAAACACCTGTTCATAGTGGCGATACCCAAGTCGCGCTCCAGCCGGATACCTCGACTCGACAGAAGATGCGCTCTGCGCCAGAGGTTCGGACAGGCCGCGAATGGACACAAATGGATGTCCCGAAGACCATTTCTCAACCCCTGAGAGGACGTACGGGAAAGGTCGCTGGGCCCGCAACATCGGAGCGCACCCCGCGGCAGGTCGCGCTCGCCAAAAGACAGACCGCGCCATCTCTTCCGATGGCTAGCATTACGGGAGGCCAGCCCTCAGTTTTATCGCAACAAACCCTGCCTGAACCGCCGCACACGGCTATGACCGGTGTGGCCCAACCCTCAAAAAACGCCGCTGCTCCGGCCGGCGGCGCGGCTTCCGCTATCAACCGTCCAGCACCCTCTCGCGAAGCAAGGCAGAGAGATGCGGCTTCATCAGTGCCGACGCCCGGACAAACGGCTGCGCCTCTACAGAACACCGGCTACGTTCCCGCGCGGCCGCTGAAATGGGCTGCCCCGGACGCTAAAAGCTTGGGTGTTTCTCGAATCCCACGCTCAGCGGATATTGCCATCAAGGTGCGGATTGACGAGTCAGGCCGCGTAATCTCCGCGCATGCTCTGCTCGATGGATCGGTTCATGACCCGAGCGTGATGGAGGCCGCGACGGCTGCCGTGAAGCGGTGGACTTTCGAGCCGGCCAAGATGCAAGGCAGGAATGTGCCGAGCGAAGACACGATTGTGATCCACGTCGACGCTACTCGCTAAGACTTCATCACCCTGGATTTGCCAAGCTTACGGACCGCCGCTCACCGGCGCGGAGGTCCCCACAGAATTCGTTAGCGTCACGCTGACAGATTGAAGAATGCCGGTGTTTCCCGTGATCGTGAATGGAACCTGCAGCTGGAACATGCTTCCGAAACTTTGGCTCTGCGCACTTTGATACCACGCCGTGTAGGCCGCATTCACCGGCACAGAAAACGTCGAAGCGCCTGTGAATTGTGATCCCGCCGCCGCGGTAAACGTGAACGTAGCCGTAGTCATGTCGCGCGTTGTCGAATAGCCCGTTAAGACGACATCAAAGCCCGTCGCAGTCAGATTCGTGATTTTCACGCTATTAGCAGTGATCACGGGCGGGAGTGGCAGAATAGTCGCCGAGGCTGTGACGGCAGTGGGAGGCATGGCGTTCACTCCGCCCGACGTCAGGCTTGTCAATGTCACTGTAATCGTGCCCGCAACAGTGCCTTGCTGTATGGTGCCGCCCGTGAGCACTGGGACGCCTGTCGCGCCTGCTGGAATGGTGAATTGCAGCGTCCTTCCTCCAGCGGAAAATTGCAACGCAGGGTCCATGTAACCTGCAGGAAGGCCTGCCACGCTGGGCGTAAATCCGAGCTGAAGCGTTCCCTGCAGCGCGCTTGGCGTTGGGTTCGCGAGCTGTATGCCGACGTTGAGCTGCTGGGTCGGCGCAGAGGTGGAGTGTACGCCTGTAATCGAAACAGCAGGCGCGCCAATCGAGATCGCGACGGAGTTCGACGTAACACCAGCCGAGAGCACAGTGATCTGCGCAGTGCCAAACGCGGCGGTTAGACTCGCGGGAACCGTCGCCGTAAGTTGAGTGGCGTTCACGACCGTAGTAGCGAGTGCCGTCGCGTTCCACTGAACGGTTGCGCCTGCAGCAAACCCGCTGCCACTTACGGTGAGAGTGAATGCGGGGCCACCTGCCGCAACTGCGCCGGGATTGATCACGCTGATGACTGGAGCGGCAACTACGGCGAAGGTCAATGCGTTTGACGTGGCGCCTCCGGATACAAGCGTGATTTGCGCAGTGCCTACGTTTGCGATCAAATTTGCCGGCACAGTCGCTTTTACCTGAGTGGAGTTCACGAACACGGTCCCAAGGGATGTGCTGTTCCAATGCACCACCGCGCCCGACGCGAATGAAGTCCCGGTCACGGTCAGTGTGAAGGCCGGACTTCCTGCTCCTATACTGCTGGGGTTCAGGTTCCCGATCGCCGGGCCAGAGACAATCGTGAACGTTGCCGCATTCGAGATCACGCCGCCGGATGACACCGTGATCTGAGCTGTTCCAACGTTGGCAATCAGGCTGGCCAGCACCGGAGCCGTCACCTGGTTCGCGCTGACCACGCTCGTGGCGAGTGCCGTTTGGTTCCAGCGCACGACCGCGCCAGCAGCGAACCCGCTCCCATTTACTGAGAGCGTGAATGCCGGGCCGCCTGCTGTGGCCGCGCTGGGATTGAGACTAGTGATGTGCGGCGCAGGAGCTACCGTAAAAGGTACGGCGTTTGACGTTACGTTGCCCGATGTCACCGTAATCTGATCTGTGCCGGCTGTCGCGATAAGCGGTGCAGGAACCGAAGCAGTCAATTGAATCGAACTCACGAATCTCGTTGAAAGCGCCGTTCCATTCCAATCGATAACTGAACTTGATGCGAATCCGCTCCCATTTACTGTTAGGGTGAACGCCGGGCCACCAGACGTCGCTGTATTTGGCGAGATGGCGCTAACGACCGGGGCTGGCGTGACGGTAAACGTCACGGCATTCGACGTTACGCCGCCCGATACGACGCTTACCTGATCTGTCCCGGGGCTTGCTATGAGATTTGCCGGTACGCTTGCAGTCAGCCTGCCGCTATTGACGAAGCTCGTGGCAAGCCCAGCTCCATTCCACTCAACGGCCGCGCCAGACTGGAATCCGCTGCCATTTACAGTCAACGTAAATGCCGGGCCACTCGCCACCGCGGTGGAGGGACTGAGATTACTGATATGCGGTCCGCTAGAGATGATGAAATTCGCCACATTCGATGTCAGCCCATTTGAAACAACCGTCACCTGAGCGGTTCCAGGCGTCGCAATCAAGTTCGCCAACACCGGAGCAGTCAGCTCGGTCGAGCTGATCACCGTAGTGGCGAGCGCGGACCCGTTCCATTGCACAACAGAACCAGTCGCAAAGCCAGCCCCATTGACGGTTAGCGTGAACCCAGGGCCCCCCGCAGTCGCACTGCTGGGAGTAAGTGCGCTGATAGTCGGCGTGACACTGAAAAGCGCTGGATTTGACGTTACGCCGCCCGATACAACGGTGATCTGAACTGTCCCCGCAATCGCAATCAGGCTGGCTGGAACTGCCGCCGATAATTGGTTTGGGCTCACGACGGTGGTCGTCAGCGCCGTACTATTCCATTGCACAGTCGAGCCTGACGCGAACCCGCTGCCATTCACAACGAGCGTAAACGCGGGTCCTCCCGCGGGAGTTGTGTTCGGACTCAGGCTCGATATAGCGGGAGGCGGAAGCACTGTAAACGGTACTGAGTTCGATAGGACTCCCAGATTCGAGACAGTGATCTGCGCCGTTCCCGGACTCGCGACGAGGCTAGCCGGTACCGCAGCCGTCAACTCGTTCACATTCACGAAAGTCGTCTGGAGTGCTGACCCATTCCATTGCACAACCGAATTCGGTAAGAAATTACTGCCGTTCACGGTCAGCGTGAAGCCCGGCTGGGTGGCAGTAGCGCTGGAAGGCACAAGACTACTGATGTTGGGTGTCGGAGGCGGTGGCGGGCTGATGGTCCCGGAGTATGCCTGCTGCGCGGCCTGGGTTGGAATCGAGCTGTCTGTCACCTGCACGGTGTAGCTGTAGGTGCCCGCTGTTGTGGGGGTGCCGCTGATGTTTATGCTTGTGCCGGTGTTGCCGCTCAGCGCCAGGCCGGCGGGTAACGCACCCGCAGCAATGGACCAGTTGTACGGCGCCGCGCCGCCGCTCGCGGTACAGGTCGCTGAGTACGGCAACCCGACTTGCGTGGGCCCGGTGGTCGGCACGCAAGAGATCGCAAGAGGAGTTTGCGCGCTGGCGATTCCTAAAAAGGACAGCGCGAGCGTGCAAACCATGCCGGCGTACCGGGCAAGCGCGAAAAAATTAGCCCTCGAGATCATATGGACCGACCCGCGTGTGGCGCACTTCTCAATGTGCTGATCCCGCACCGGCTCCAATAAAGGACGCGACCGGACCTCCCGGGCCCCAAACAAACAACCAATACGTACTGCCTTGCGGCGGGGAGATAAGGAACGTATCCCGCACGCTCAGCCGGTCGAAAGCACCTGGAGTGGTCGGAACACTATACGTTCGCGTCATTCCCGAAACGCGATCGACTGCCAAGAGCGCCTGCTGCCCGGCGCACGCAACGAGAATCGTTTTCCCGTCCGCGGTGGAAGCTGCATCTTCCGGCTGACACCCCTCGCTGAGCGGTGCCACCGCGGCAACTGGACTAATGCTGGAACTCTGCAGCAACGCCGCCGAATTCAAGCTGCGATCGCAAATGACAGCATCGTGGCTCCCAGCGAGAAAAGCGACCGCCGAGATATCCGGGGAGTGATGCACAATCGTGGGTGCCGCGCCTTGCGAAAGCGAATACACGGCGCCTGCTCCGTCTGTGATGAGCACAATTTGAGCATCGTCGCTGATCGCTAGTTTTTGAGGAGTATTGGCGACCGAAACATTCGGCACATCGAGATACACTTGCGGAGCTCTAGGCAATCCGGTCAGCACTTGAAGATGGTTTGTCTGCCGCGAATAGAGGACGGCTGACCGGCCGAGCGGCCCGAACGCGAGAAGGTCCGCTTGGCTCATCGCGCCGGCAATCGGTGTGACGGGAAGGCTTAGCGTCTCTGAGGAAAGCCCTTCGAGCAAAATCAGTCCCAGCGGAATACCGGGAACCTGCTGGGCGAGTGCGAACGCTTGGCCCGGCGCGACGTAAATCTGAGTTACTGTGTTCGGGAGCAACAAGGGGTTGCCCAGCCGCGCCGATCCGGGAATCCCCAAGATGGGACGTAATTGCGCTGGCGTCTGACTCGCAACGAAGCCGAGGCTGGGAATGGAAAAGCCCCCGCTGTTTGCGTTCGGAGCTTGAGCTGGCAAGGATACTGAAAAGCAAACAAAGGCGAATGCAAAGAGCTTCATTTTGATCTGAATCCGGTCAGGTGAACTGGAGGGCTCTAGTGCGGAGCGCCGACGCTAGGCGATCCGCCAACCCCGATCGTGGTTGTCTGGCCTGGCGAATTGCTGTTCGAGCCAGAGTTCCCACCGTGAGCCAAGCCGAATGCGGCTCCGACGGCCACCGCTGCCCCTGCTGCAACAATCAACCCAATCTTCTTGCTCGACATCCCGGACCGCTTTGGCGTCACAGGTTCCGCGGATATTGCATTGGATTGAGAAACGGTCGTCGTTGCAACTTGATCTCCCGAGGACACACTCACCTGGATCTTGTAATCTCCTACAACGTCGTTCGGTCGAAAATCTTTCCCGACTGCCCGGCCATCGCTCCCGGTTATTACGGTAAGAAGATGGCTATCACCAACAAAGCTGCCCCCTGGACCCTCATTAGGCGCGAAAAACGTAACCATGGCTCCGGCGACGGGACGATCGTTCTCATCATCCACCTCGACCGTTATATCTCGCGGGGTCCGCTGCCTCACATCGTTCACAGCACCCGCACCTCCGATCACGTTGATATTCAGCTTGCCCGGCTTCGCTGTTTGCCCGGGAGCTGGCGTTTGCGCTTCTTGCGCAACAGGGCGCACGAACAGCGGAATGCCGTGAAGCCGATAGCTCGATACCAGAGTTTGCGACTGCAGCAAACCCACGCTCAGTGAGACAAACAAAACACTAAAAACGATTAAAGCTCCAAAGCGATACTTCATAAGCTCCTGAATTTAAGGAGACTCCTGATTGTAATCCGAAAAATGCGCCGACGCCTACGTTAGCGGACATCCGCAAGTACTATCCCGCCCTCCAAGAGAGGCCCATTTTGGGAGCCGTTGGTCAGTTTAAACCAGCATTTCTGCATAGTTGTGAGAAGTTTTTTAAGTATTACTTCTATGCTCGACGGGCACATTTTTGCCTCCCTATGGTCAGTGACTAATGCGGGAGCCGTTTTCAGCCGACTGATCACAAGACGATTCAAAATGCCGCGAACGAAACAGTCTTATCTTTGCTGGAACTGGGCGAACCTCCCGCTTCGAAGTAAAGCTGTCATGGTTCTTCTGCTGCCTATTGCAGCATTGTTGCTGAACAGTGTCCTGGGTCAGTTTGCGATTTCAGAACAACGCGCCGCACAGTCCTGGGTAATTCACACTCTCAATGTTCGGGTTCTGCTTGAGCAAGTGGTGGCTGACGTCTCGATGGTCAGTGCGGCTGGCCGCACCTACAAGTTGATCGGTGACGAGAGCGCGCGAGAGAAATGCGAGAATGCTGCCAAGCATCTCTACACGACCATCGACGCCCTTCAGACGCTCACGCGCGACAACTTGAAACAGCAGAGCCGGGTGACGGCGCTTCGAGAGTGTGCACGCGGAAGGGTCCAATATCTGCTCGCACTGCTCGCAACTGTAGGAGAGCAACCTACATTGGCAACTCTTCGAGGGCAACTCTCTCAGCAAGAGCTCCTGCAAATTGTCGCTGATATGGACGAGGAGGAGGCTTCTCTTCTTGCAAGCCGCACGCGAAGGCTAAATGGAATCCAACGCCTCATTCCCCTGCTTGCGCCCTTCACCTTGGTTATCGGAATCGCCGGCGCGCTTTTCGGGATTCGGTTGTTTCTCGCAGGCATTGTTCGCCGCATCAGGGTTTTAGGACAACAGCTTTCCGCTGTGGCGGACGGCGCCACAATCGAAGGAGTCGAGCACAGCGAAGACGAGATCGGCAGTCTTGGTCGAGGACTGGTTCGAACCAGCCAACTTCTTGCTGAACGAGAAGCTGCACTTCACAAATTGAACGCCCAGTTGGGTGCGCAAAGCGAACGCGCCGATCGGGCGAACAGTGCCAAGAGTGAGTTTCTTGCCAGCATGAGCCATGAGATTCGAACTCCGATGAACGGGATTATCGGTATGACAAATCTAGTCCTCGCGACGCCGTTGAGCGGTGAACAGCGGGAGTGCCTGGATATGGTCAAGACCTCTGCTGATGCGCTGATGACCATAATCAACGACATTTTGGATTTTTCGAAAATTGAAGCCGGTAAGCTTGCGCTGGATCCAATACCATTCAATTTAGGAGAGACGTTGCGCGATGCCGTCAGAGTGCTTGCGGCGAATGCGGACCGGAAGGGCCTGAAGCTCATTTGCAACATCGATCCCCGTTTATTCGAAACGCTTGTGGGTGATGCCGGCCGCCTCCGTCAGGTGATCATCAATCTGATTGGCAACGCGCTCAAGTTCACCGAGCAGGGGCAGATCGTGCTTAGCGCCACACTGGAGTCATCGGCCGAAGAACACAGAACAGTTCACTTCGATGTCTCAGATACGGGCATCGGCATCCCTCCTGAAAAACAACAGAAGATTTTTGAATCGTTTACTCAGGCCGATTCATCCACTGCGCGCCAATATGGCGGAACCGGTCTTGGACTCACCATTTCGGCCCGTTTAGTCCAGATGATGGGAGGGCAACTCAGGGTCGACAGCGAGCTCGGACGCGGCAGCACGTTCCACTTCAGCGCCAATTTCGACTCGGCACCCGCGGCCACCGTAACTGAACCTTCAGAATCCGTCCAACTCAGTAATTTGCCGGTGTTGCTTGTTGATAGCAACGCCACGAGCCGCCGCGGGACCTTCGATGCACTCCTGAATTTAGGCCTATCAATCACCGCGGCCGACGATGAGGCATCCGCGCTGAGTGCCATAGAACGCGCCATCGCCGTTAAGGAAATATATCCATTAGTGATTCTCGACATGCATTCACCTTTGACCGATGCGTTCGAGATGACCAAGCGCATTCGAGCTTATCCGGAGCTCGACCGCACAAAATTCATCATGCTCAGCTCAGCGGGCCAGCGTGGTGACGCTCTGCGTTGCAAGGAGCTGGGCATTTCTGCTTATTTGACTAAACCACTTCAAGAATTCGACCTGCGTGAGTGCATCTTGACAGTGCTCGGCGGCACACCCTCGGATGGCGTTTCGACAACCCTCGTTACCCGGCATTCGCTCAGAGAGTCGCGAATTCTGCTTGCCGAGGATAGCGTTATTAACCAACGCCTCGCCATTCGTTTGCTCGAGAAGGCCGGTCATACGGTCGTGATCGCAAACAATGGGCGTGAGGCCGTTTCTGCCGTCGAAAACGAGCGTTTCGATGTAGTGCTGATGGACGTCGAAATGCCGATTATGAACGGGTTGGAAGCCACTGCGAGCATCCGCGAGAACGAAAAAGCTAACGGCCACTACACGCGAATCATCGCCATGACGGCCCACGCCCTCAAGGGTGACCGAGAACGGTTCCTCGCGGCCGGCATGGACGGCTATATTTCAAAGCCGATTCAGCCGAGCGAGCTATACAACGCAATCGAAGCTGCGCGCCGAAATACTTTGGCCTCGATCTAGCCGGCCTCAAAGCCCATGGTGGGCGCGACAGGACTCGAACCTGTGACCTCCTGCGTGTGAAGCAGGCGCTCTAACCAACTGAGCTACGCGCCCAAACCAAGCCTTGATTCTAAACCAACGAGTCGAGCCAGCGTATGTGACCCTATAGGCTTCATGAACTCCTCGCATTTCCGAATACTGTACTGTGACGTCGGCGGCGTCTTGGGCACGAACGGGTGGGATGCAGCGCTCAGGAAGTCCATTGCCGCACACTTCCACGTCAACCTCGATGAAATAGAAGGCCGGCATCACCTCGTGTTCGACAGCTACGAACGGGGCCATATGGGTTTTGAGGATTACTTAACATATGTGTTCTTCGGCGTGCCGCGCGATTTCACTGTCGAAGAACTGCGCGACTTCGCGTACAACGCCTCTACCCCGTGGCCCCAAAACATAGAATTTTTCAAACGCGTCAAGCAATCCAATCGCCTCAGCCTGGCGCTCATCAGCAACGAAGGGCGCGGCCTGACTGAGCATCGTGTCCGCACATTTCACCTTCGTGAGTTAGCGGAGTTCATGGTCTTTTCGCATTTCGTCGGGTATCGAAAGCCCGACCGCGAGATCTGGCGCCTCGCGCTCGATTTGGCTCAGGTCAGGCCCGCCGAATCAATCTATGTTGACGATCGGAAAATGTTTGCGGATATTGCTGCCGCAATGGGATTCATAGCCGTTCACCACACCTCGCTCGAAGCAACTGGCGAACGGCTGCGAGAAGTAGGCCTTGTCCTATAGCCAATCTTTACTTCAGCTGTTTGTTCACCTCATCCCAATTCACCACGTTCCACCAGGCAGCGATGTAATCCGGACGCCGGTTTTGATACTTCAGATAATACGCGTGCTCCCACACATCCAAGCCCAGGATCGGCTTCTTGCCTTCCATTAGCGGACTGTCTTGGTTGGCCGTTGAGATAATTTCAAACTGGCCCCCACTCCCCTTCACGAGCCAAGCCCATCCCGAACCGAAGCGGCCCGAAGCTGCTGCATTGAACTTTTCCTTGAATGCATCGAAACTTCCGAAAGTCGAGTTGATGATGTTTTGAACTTCGCCCTTGGGCGCCCCGCCTCCGCTCTTCGACATGAGCTTCCAGAAAAGAGAGTGGTTCGCGTGTCCGCCACCGTTATTGCGGACAGCAGTCCTGATATTTTCAGGAACCGCCGAGCAATTGTTCGCAAGCAGCTCCTCGACTGACTTGTTCGCGAGATCCGGCGCGGACTCAAGCGCCTTGTTCAGGTTGTTTACATACGCGCCGTGGTGCTTGTCGTGGTGAATCTCCATCGTCATCTTGTCGATGTGTGGTTCCAAGGCATCCGCGGGGTAGGGAAGCGGTGGCAATGTAAATGGCATGTTTTTTCTCCGAGTTTAAGTTGGAATTGCGTTCCTAATATTACTCTCGCTCACCGCATGCTTCACGCCTGGTAAACGGTAGTGCCCGCGACTACCGTTTCGATCACGTTCAAGACTCGCGTTCCATCGTCCCAGCTAAACCGGACCAAGTCTGCTTTGTCGCCCGGAGAGAGGCCACGCTGACGCCCCGCGATTCGCGCCACACGCGCCGGATTGACGGTCGCCATCGCAAGAGCTTCCCGCAGCGAAAGCTTTCCCATACGAACGGCGTTGCCTATCGCACGGTCCATCCGGAGCGCGGAACCGGCAAGCCGCGTCCCGCCCCGCAATACGACACTTCCATCCGCCCGAAGTTCTACGTCGACTTGCCCCAAACGATACGGCCCCGGCTCACACATCGCAGGCATGACGGCGTCGGTCACCAAAACACATCGCTCCACTCCTTTGGCGCGCACAGCGGCTGAAAAAAACGGAGCAGGAATGTGAATGCCGTCCACGATGAAACTGGGCGTCAGGCGGTCCGCTGCAAGTTGATCCCAGATGTAGTTCCGTGTCTTGGGCAGCAGCGAATGTGTTCCGTTGCCGAGGTGCGTAGACATCGTCGCCCCGGCGCTGACGGCCGCATCAATCTGATCTGCTGTTGCCTTGGTGTGCCCTATGCTCGCCACAACCCCTGACCGCACGATTTCGCGTATGTACGACGGCGTCTGCTCCCACTCGGGCGATACCGTGACCAGACGAATATTCCCGTTCGCAGCCTCCTGCCACCGCTTGAACTCTTCGATATCAGGAGGTCTGACGTCCTCAACCGGATGCGCGCCGCGTGGACCGTCTTCTGGTGAGATATGAGGCCCCTCCACGTGGAAGGCTTCCATCGCGTCCGCCTCGGGCATGCCGTCTCGGGCAAATTGTTCCTTGGTTAACGCCAGATTCCGAAGAGCCGCGAGCATTTGCTCTCTCGACCCGGTGATCACGGTTGGGAAAAAACGCGTCACCCCGGTCACAAACATGTGCCGGATCGACTGAGCAATCGCTTCGTGCGATGCTGATGGATCATTGTAATCGACGCCAGCGAATCCATTCACCTGTACGTCGATGAACCCGGGAGCAACCAGCTCGCTAATTTCCGGGGGCTCGATCAGTTCATCAACAGTCTGGATCACGGTCCCGTAATCAACCTGTACAACAGAAGACGCACCCGCAGTTCTTCCAACCAGCAGCTTTTTCGCGGAGCTAGGTGTGTGCTCTGACATAATCGGCCGTCCTTGTTTTTTTCACAATTTACGCACAGGCTGCACCGCACAACTGCGCGGCACACAGGAAGATAAAAGATGTTGAAAAGA
This sequence comes from uncultured Acidobacteriaceae bacterium, assembly GCA_963803455.1. GTDB lineage: Bacteria > Acidobacteriota > Terriglobia > Bryobacterales > Bryobacteraceae > Bog-105. The sequence continues at coordinate 1,499,630 of CAWDMK010000001.1, forward strand.
GCGCAACGCCGACGCAATAGTGCTGGCCTTGCAGACGGAACTGCGGTAAAAAATCATTAGATCCAGCGCGAGTGCTGGGCCGGCAGATAATCTCGGGGGAGGTGGCTGCGGGTTCGGTATTCGCGCTCGGACCACACATCGAGATTGGGTCGGCGCTCGTCGATCCAAGAGTCAGGGCAGAAATCGAGTCCTCCGAGGTACCACTGTTTGGACGCGAACGGTTTCTGCCCTGTACGTCTGTTTGCACCGAAAGATCGGGCGATCGTGGTTAGGCCCCGACAGGTTCCGCTTCGGGAACACCGGATAACGGGCATAAGCCAGCCAAATTCGTCTTGAACTTCGCCCTTGACGATCTCGAAGAACCTACGCTGAATCCGTTGCGTGATCGCCCCACAGCGACCATCGCCCACTGTGATCCTGTCTACCGAGCGAATCGGCGTAACTTCGGCCGCCGTGCCTGAGAAGAACACTTCGTCCGCGATATACAGCATCTCGCGCGGAATGATGGTCTCAACTACTGGTATGCCGAGCTGGCCTGCGATTTTCACGATCGTATCACGAGTGATCCCGGGCAACACAGACGCTCCCAGGGGAGGCGTGAGAATCGTGCCGTTGCGAATCACGAATATGTTTTCGCCGGAGCCCTCGCTGACATAGCCGGCCTCATCCAGAGCAATTCCTTCGTCGTAGCCGTTCACCGCAGCTTCCATCCGGATCAACTGCGAGTTCATGTAATTCGCGCCCGCTTTCGCCAGCGCAGGCAGCGTGTTCGGAGCGATGCGAGTCCAAGACGAGACGCATGCATCGACTCCATTCGCGAGACAGTCTTCACCCAAGTAGCTGCCCCACTCGTAACAAGCCATGTAGGTTTCGATGGGATTGTTCTTTGGCAGCACGCCGACATCCCCATATCCGCGAATCACAATCGGGCGAATGTAGCAGGCCCGCAGTCCGTTGGCGCGAACCAAATCCGCCATGGCGCCGGTGAGTTCATCGAGAGAGTACGGCAGTTCCATTCTGTAGATCTTGGCCGAATCCAACAGCCGCCGCGCGTGATCGGCAGCGCGAAAGATGGCAGATCCGCGCTCCGTGTCGTAACAGCGAATGCCCTCGAAAACTGAACTTCCGTAACTCACCACATGCGCGAGAATGTGAATTTTCGCGTCATCCCATGCGATGAGCCGCCCATTGTGCCAGATCTTTTCTGTCGGCTCCATGATCGGATTATAGCGATTCGCGCGTGTTGACGCGATGCGCCCTCGCGCTATGTGACCGAGCTATAGTACGGTTGATATCGGGTTCTACAAAATATGAACGATCAAGAAAAAGAAAAGTCCGACTTACGGGACAAGAACAAAGCCGCGGAAGAGCGGCCCGTTCCTTCGCAAGCGGAGGGAGATCTGGATACCGTTGAAGAGGATTTGAAGGAGAAGGAGAAACGGAACAAACCAGGCAGTAGCTCTTCCGGCGAGCAGGGTTGAATGGAAACCCTGAACATCCTCGAACAGGTCCACTTCGATAAGCAAAAGCCCGTTTTCCGAACGCTTCTGCCAGGTCCTGGTTCACGCGTTATGCTGCTCTGTTTGAGTTCAGGGCAGTTGATACCGCAACACTCGGCCGCGGCGCCCATCACCGTCCAGGCGCTTTCCGGCCGCGCCACGTTTTTCGATGAGAATACGCCCTGTGAGATGACTCGCGGCACGCTGCTCCGGCTCGAGGCAGGCCGCCAACACCGTGTCGAAGCACAGGACGATTCTGTGCTGATTGTCACCATCTTGGACGCCTTCGCTCCGCCGCAACGCACCGGGAACGTTCGTGGCGACTGATGTTAGAGGTTTCAGGCCAGCCACTCACGCTTGAAGAGATCACCTCTGTCGCGATGAGCAAGACGGAGGCCCGTCTGGCTGATAGCGCGGGTCCGCGCATTCAGGCCTCTCGTGCAGTAGTTGAAGAGGTGCTTCGTCAAGATCGCGTAGTCTACGGCGTGAATACGGGTTTTGGCAAACTTTGCGATGTACGCATTCCATCCTCTGAGCTCGAAGCGCTCCAGTTGAATCTCGTGCGCAGTCACGCCTGCGGAGTCGGCGATCCGCTTTCGGAAGCTGAAACCCGAGCGATGCTGCTGCTCCGGGCGAATGTGCTCGCTTTGGGGAACAGCGGATGCCGTGTGGACCTTCCCGAAACGTTATTGACCATGCTCGACCGCGAAGTTCACCCGGTCATCCCCCAACGAGGCTCGGTCGGAGCCAGTGGAGATCTCGCCCCCTTAGCGCATCTGGCTTTGTCCATGATCGGCGAAGGCGAATCCCGGTTTCGAGGGCAACGATTGCCGGGCGGGGAAGCGCTGCATGCAGCCGAAATCGCCCCAGTCCGTCTGCAAGCAAAAGAAGGTTTAGCGCTCTTGAATGGAACGCAAGCCATGTGCGGGGTTGGCGCGCTGGCTCTCTATCGGGCGATACGAGTCACCTGCCTGGCGGATCTTGCCGGAGCCATGACTCTCGAGGCGTTGCGCGGCACGCCGGTCCCGTTCGATGCTCGTATTCAACTGGCGCGGCCTCATGCGGGACAAGTAGCTGCAGCGGCGCATCTACGAGACCTGCTCGCGGACAGTCAAATTCGCCTCTCCCATCTCACTAACGATCCCCGCGTGCAGGATGCTTATAGCCTACGCTGCATGCCCCAGGTGCATGGAGCAGTTCGAAACGCGCTTCAACATGCGCGAGAAGTTACCGAAATCGAGAGCGGCTCGGCCACGGATAATCCACTTGTGTTCGCAGACACGGGCGATGTTTTGAGTGGGGGCAATTTTCACGGCGCGCCACTCGGCATGGTTTACGATTACGCGGCTCTTGCGATGACAGATTTGATGAGCATGAGCGAGCGCCGGATCGACCGGCTGGTCAACCCGGACCTGAACGAGGGCTTGCCCCCATTTCTCAGCTCTCACGCCGGCACTTCGTCGGGCTACATGATCGCGCACGTCTGCGCGGCTTCGTTACTCAACGAAGCGAAAATTTTGTCTCACCCCGCGAGCATCGACAACGTGCCCACGTCGGGCGGCAAAGAAGATCACGTATCGATGGGAATGACTTCCGCGCTGAAGCTTCGCCAAATCACCGCCAACGCCGAGCGAGTGTTTTCTATTGAGCTGCTCGCAGCTGCTGAGGGACTCGACTACAGAGCTCCGCTGCGTTCTTCTAAGCGCATCGAACGCGCGCGCGAAATCATCCGTTCCCTGGTGCCGCGATTAACAGTCGATCGTCCGCTCTCAGGCGATATTGAATGTATAGCCGGCGCAATCGAGCGCGGAGATCTGGATGAATTTCTCTCGTAACAGAAGGAGGTAAGAAAGCGCCCATGATTGAAACCGTTGCGGAGGTCACCGCGCCTCGCGGAACCAAGCTGAGCTGCAAAGGCTGGCATCAGGAAGCCGCAATGCGGATGCTGATGAATAATCTCGACCCGGCGGTCGCGGAGAAGCCGGAGAATCTCATCGTGTATGGCGGTACCGGCCGGGCAGCGCGCAACTGGGAATGCTTCCACGCCATCGTCCGGTCGCTTCAAAGCCTCGGCAATGACGAAACGTTGTTAGTGCAGTCAGGCAAGCCGGTCGGAATCTTTCGAACCCATGCAGAAGCGCCACGCGTTCTGATTGCAAACGCGAACCTGGTTGGCCGGTGGTCGAACTGGGACGAGTTTCACCGGCTCGAAAAGCTCGGCCTGACCATGTATGGCCAAATGACGGCCGGCTCCTGGATCTACATCGGCAGTCAGGGCATCGTGCAAGGCACTTATGAAACCTTCGCCGCCGCGGCTCGCAAGCATTTCGGAGGGGAGCTTGCAGGAAAGCTGGTTGTCTCAGGCGGAATGGGCGGCATGGGAGGAGCGCAGCCGCTCGCAGCCACCATGAACGGCGCTTGCTTTTTGGGTATCGACGTGGATCCCGCTCGTATCGAGAAACGCGTTGCGACAAAATATTGCGATCACCTGGCGCGCAATCTCGATGAAGCACTCGCCGTTCTTGGATCGGGCACGTGAACGAAAACAGGCCATGTCAGTCGGGATTGGTGGGAAACTGTGCCGATGTTTTGCCCGAGATCGCCGCGCCGCGGCATCGTTCCCGACATTGTGACAGACCAAACGAGCGCGCACGATCCGCTCAACGGTTACGTCCCGAACGGAATGACCCTCGAAGCTGCGCTTGCGCTTCGGGATCGCAACCCTGAAGAATATACGCGCCGGTCAATGGACTCGATGGCGCGGCATGTTGAAGCGATGCTCGCCTTGCAGCGGGCGGGGTCGGTCGCTTTCGATTACGGCAACAATATTCGCGCTCAGGCTAAGAGTGCCGGCGTACATGACGCGTTCAATATCCCCGGCTTTGTCCCTGAATACATCCGGCCCATGTTCTGCGAGGGCCGTGGACCGTTTCGATGGGTCGCGCTATCAGGGGATCCCGAAGACATTCGCAGGACCGATCGCCTGCTGCTCGACATGTTCGCCCACAATGAAGACCTTGTCCGCTGGATTCGCCTGGCAGGCGAGCGCATCAGTTTCCAAGGCCTGCCCGCGCGCATCTGCTGGCTGGGCTATGGCGAGCGCGCTGAATTCGGGCTGGCCATGAATGCTCTCGTTCGTTCCGGTGAAATTAAAGCTCCGATTGTTATCGGCCGCGATCATCTCGATACTGGTTCGGTCGCATCACCATACAGGGAGACCGAAGGCATGCGCGATGGCTCGGATGCCATTGCCGATTGGCCGCTCCTTAACGCGCTGGTCAACACGGCCGCAGGAGCTTCCTGGATCTCGATTCACAACGGAGGCGGCGTTGGTATCGGCTACTCTCAACACGCCGGAATGGTTGTTGTCGCCGACGGGACTGCCGAGTCCGATCGGCGTCTCGAGCGCGTTCTGACGTCCGATCCCGGGACCGGCATCATGCGCCACGCGGACGCAGGTTATGAGAAGGCCATCGAAGTGGCGAAACAAACTCATCTCAAGATTCCGATGCTGCCGTGAATGCAAGTTGATTCACCGGCCCTCGCCATCGTGAATTGCGGTCAGCTCGTGACGCTCGCAGGGCCCGCGCGGCCCGCGAGTCGGCGCCGAAATGAAAGAGCTGTCGATCATTCCCGATGGCATGCTTCTGGTTCGCAACGGCCGGATCCAGGCAGTGGGACCCCGGCAGGAAATTGAACAGCGAAAGACTCCTGAGTACGAAGTGGTCGATGCGGCAGGCCGCGTGATTCTTCCGGGATTCGTCGATGCCCACACCCATCCAGTCTTTGCCGGAACGCGCGTAAATGAATATGAGCTTCGCGCAACGGGCGCAACCTATCAGGAGATCGCCGCGAGCGGCGGCGGCATTCGCTCGACCGTCCAAAAGACTCGCGCGGCTTCGGAAGACGAGTTATTCGATGCAGCCCGGCGTTACGCTAGTTGGTTCCTGCGCGCGGGGACCACGACCATTGAAGCCAAATCCGGCTACGGCCTCTCGCTTCCAGATGAGCTGAAGATCTTGCGAGTGATCGAACGGCTCAGGCAGGCTGGCGACTTGCAGTATGTGCCTACTTTCCTCGGCGCCCACGAGGTTCCGGATGAATATCGTGAAAACCCCAATCAATACGTCAACCTCGTCATGCGCGAAATGCTTCCTGCCGTTGCAGAGCTGAAGCTCGCTAAATATTGCGACGTATTCTGCGAGCCGGGCGTTTTTGATGTCGCGGCATCGCGAGCCATCCTGACTTCCGCGCGAAAGCTTGGCTTCGAATTGCGCGTTCACGCCGATCAACTTTCACGGTCGGGTGGCGCCGAATTGGCCGCCGAGTTAGGCGCCGCAACCGCCGATCATCTAGAGCAAATCGACGACGTCGGAATTGACGCGCTTATCCGCGGCAGCCGTTCAGCCGGTACTGCTTCCCGCGTCGGTTTACACCTTGGGCTCGAATCGTTTTCCCCCCGCCCGCAAGATGATTCAGGCGGGTCTGCCCGTCGTTTTAGCAACCGATTTCAATCCAGGCTCTTCGCCCACGCCCTCCATTCCTTTTGTTCTCTCGCTTGCCTGCACGCACATGCAAATGACTCCTGCGGAAGCGATCACCGCGACCACGGTGAACGCTGCGTATAGTCTCGCGCTCGGCTCGGAAATCGGCTCGCTCGAGGCAGGGAAGCGCGCTGACTTCGTTATCCACGACTGCCGCGATTACCGCGAGATTCCCTACTTTGCTGGTATTGAATCGGCGGCAACTGTTTTTGTCGGTGGTAAGCCGGTGCTGATGCGATGAGCGATAAGCGCGAGACAGCCTGGCTGCCGGATCTCCTATATTTCGAAGGAAGATTTCAGACCGGTTACGCTCTGGTTGTTGGCGGTAATGGCATCATCACGCGAATCTCAAACGCTCCGGATGACTTGGCGAATGCGAACAAACTCCCGAATCGTGCCATTCTTCCGGGCTTGATCAACTGCCACTCTCATTCGTTTCAGCGCGTCATCCGCGGCCGAACTGAACATCGAACAACCGCGACTCGAGATACGTTCTGGACTTGGCGAGAGGCCATGTATCACGCCGCCAACCAATTATCGCCAGATGACATTTATCATGTCGCTCGGATGGCATTTCTCGAAATGCTCATGTCTGGAATCACAACTGTCGGCGAATTCCACTACTTGCACAATGCGCCGGATGGCTCACGCTATCAGGATCCTAATTTGCTAGCGCTGCAGATCATACGCGCGGCAAACGAGATCGGTGTACGGCTCGCGCTGCTGCGGACCGCCTACTCGCGCGCAGGCTGGAAAAAACCCCCGAATCCCGGGCAAGCCAGATTCATCACGGCTGATCCGCAAACCTTCCTGAAAGATACAGAAGCGCTCCGCAGGGCGATACGCAACACTTCGATCCCGGGTGCCGCCTGGATTGGCATTGCTCCGCACAGCATTCGTGCGCTCCCGATCGATTACGTCAAGGAGATCACGGCATATGCTCGCGGGATGCACTCTACCCGTGCATATGCATGTTGCGGAGCAGCCCGGCGAAATCGAGGAGTGCCTTGCTGAGTACCAACTGCGGCCTGTGGCGTTGCTCCATGCCTCTGAGGTGCTCGACTCCTCATTTACCGGCATTCACGCCATCCATATCACTAATGAGGAGGTCGGATATCTCGGAACTGCCAAATCCCGCGTCTGTGCCTGTCCAACGAGCGAACGTAATCTCGGAGATGGTGCAGTGCCTGCCGACGTCTTGGGCGGGGCGGGCGTGCAGATCTGCTTCGGCTCCGATAGTAATGTGCAGATCGACCTGCTCGAAGACGCGCGCGAACTGGAATATCACTTGAGAATGAACCGCCTCGAGCGAGCCGTGCTCGCGACCGCTGCGGGTCGCGAGGGCCTGGCGAAACGGCTCTTCACTGGAGCAACCGAAGTCGGCGCGGCCGCGCTCCAAGCGCCGGGTGGAAGCCTCGCAACCGGCCGTGCCGCCGACTTCTTTACGGTCGATCTGAACGATGCCTCCATTGCTGGCAGTGGGCCCGAGTCTCTGTTGAACAACGTTGTCTTTTCGCTCGAGCGCACCGCCATACGGGAAGTATTCGTGAATGGCAACCGTGTCGTTCAGGATGGCCGTCACGCATTTCAAGATGGCGTTCTCCGCGACTTCGCAGACGTGCAACGCCGCCTTTGGCAACAATCATGAATGCTGCGCCCGAGATCTTACTCGATCTTGTCTCGATCCCTTCAGTTTCTTCGAGCAGCAATCGGCCAGTGATCGAGTACGCGTTGGGATACTTCAATCAGCGTGACTGGCGAGTTCGATCTCCACTGCTATAAGGACCGGGCAGGAACCGAAAAAGTAAATCTGGTCGCGCGAACTAAAAATTCCGCTGACACCCCGGAGTTGGCCCTGGTTTGTCACACCGACACCGTGCCATTCGATCCAAATTGGAGGGAAGCGGTTCATCCGCTTCTACGCGACGGCAAAGTGTTGGGGCGAGGCAGTTGCGACGTGAAAGGATTTCTTGCGTGCGCGCTCGAGGCCGTCAGCAAGGTCGATTGCGCGCGCCTCCGTAAGCCTCTGGGGATCGTTCTAACGTCAGATGAGGAGATCGGCTGCGTCGGAGCAAAATTTCTTGTCGGCCAAGGTGCAGTAAAATCCCGATACATCGTCATCGGCGAGCCGACCCGACTCGCTCCGGTCCGGGCTGGAAAGGGCTACGGAGTTGCAGAGATCGTCATCTCGGGAAGGGAAGCGCATAGTGCCTTCCCGGAGCAAGGGCGCTCGGCAATTCGCGATGCCGCGCGCGTGATCGAACGCCTGGACGATGTTGCCGCCGCGCTCGCCTCCGAGACAAATCGGGATTTCGATCCTCCGTTCACGACCGTAAATGTCGGCTTGATTCAGGGCGGGACCGCCAAAAACATCGTCCCGCGCGAATGCCGGATCACCATCGAGTGGAGGCCTATTCCTGGCCAAGCCTGCGATTGGGCTGCAGCATTAATTCAACAAACACTTGAAGAACTGGCCCGCCAGTTCCCGGGCCTTCATGCGAAGCTTGAGGTGTTACGACTCGATCCTCCGTTTTCTGCAAGCTGCACGGGCGTTCTCGCCACCCTGGTTGAATCGTTAACCGGCCGACGTTCAACCACGGTTGCGTTCGGAACCGAAGCCGCGCAGTTGGCGCCGGTTGCGTCTGAGGTGATTGTCTTCGGCCCGGGCGACATGACGGTTGCACACAAGACCGGCGAATTCGTTCCCGTCCAAGAAGTACTCGATTGCGTGTGCTATCTCGAATCCACGGTCGAGCAACTCTGCTGTTAAATGAACCCATTTCCGCCACGCCCGGTGAAAAGGGCGGTGATGTTCCAAAAATGGAGATGGCTGACGTTTCTGCATTGGCGGTATCGCCCCGATGACATCAGCCCGCTCCTGCCTCCCGGTCTTGCCCCGGACACCTATGACGGGAGCGCCTGGATCGGCCTCACGCCGTTTCTCCTGAAGGGACTGCGGGCGCCTTTCATGCCGCCTATGCCGTGGATCTCGCGTTTCCCGGAGATGAACGTACGAACTTACGTCCGCGGGCCGGACGGGGAACCGGGCATCTGGTTCTTTACGCTCGAGGCCGCCCGGTTGGCGGCCGTCCTAGGCGCGCGTGTAGCTTATGGTCTCCCGTATCGGTGGGCCGACATGGGAGTCAGGCTTCACGGCGATACAGTCCAGTACACCAGCGGGAGAAAGTGGCCGTTCGGCTCAGCATTCGCGAACATTGAAGTGCAAATCGGCGAGCCCGATAGCGCCCGCAACGCTCGACATATTCCTGACAGCGCGCTTCCGGCTCTACACCACGTTTGCCCGGCGGCTTGCGTTCGCGGACATCGAGCACGAGCCCTGGCCGCTACGAACAGCGCGGCTGATTCGGCTAGAGCAGAACGTCATGGAGCGCTCGGGCGTTCCCGAGCCTCTCGGTGATCCGATGCTGCTGCACTCACCAGGCTTGGACGTGAGGGTAGGACCTGTACATTGGTGCAGAGCGTGACCGATAACGGATATTATGTAAACCGGCAGATTCCTATGGCGAAGAGATCGACGTGCTGAAAAAAAAGGCCGCTCCAGCTCTGTCAGGTGAGCCGGAGCGGCTGAGGGAAGGATCATGATCTTCAGCGGTGATGACCGCCGGAAGAGGAATGTCCGCCGCCACCTCCGTGTGATGAGCCACCGCCACCATGGAAGCCGCCACCGCCTCCGTGGGAGGATGGCGCGCTGGAATGGGGAGCGCTATAGTGTGGAGCGCTGTAGTGCGGCGCGGACGGGGCGCTGTAATGCGGCATCGACGGTGCGCTGCGATACGAGCCCATGCCGCCAAACTGCTGCGGAGGCTTGTATGCCGGGCGAGAAGGACTGCTCACGGGACCCGGCCCACGATACCCGGAAAAGCTCTGAGGTGGGCGCATCGACGGTGCATTCGAGCCTAGCGGGCGAGACTGATAGTTGCCGCTGTAATTAGGCCCGCTGAACGATCGCCCGTACCCGGATTGGGCCGGAGTACCGCCCGGCCGTGCGCCGCCATAACTTCCTGCGGCCGTATGTTGAGGCTGGCCGAAGCTATGCCATCCACTCTGCTCGCGCGGCGCAGTCGCACTTCGAAAAGCGTTCGAGGTCCCCGGTTCGCCGAAACGGTGCCATCCATTTGCCCCCGCTTGTCCCGGAGCACCAAACCCGCTTCGTCCAACTGCTTGGGCACGAATATTCGGGGGCACGCCGTGTAAGCTCGGTTGTCCAGCCCGGATCGAGGGTCCGCCCACGCCACCGCTCCGCGACATATTCGGAGCCGTTCGTGACATCGTGCCGCGTGAGCTCGCTGCGTTACCAACGCCCGATCTCGTACCGAAAGCCCCTGCAGATCCCGCGCGCTGTGCAGAGAACCCGCGCCCTGCTTGCCCGGACCGCTGTGACTGGAAGAATTGCCGATTCGACGCGGACGCCAGCCGCGGATTGGGCCGGGCCTGCCGGTTCGAGAGCTGGTAACTCGCCTGCGTTGCGCGAACCGGCAGCTGTCCCCGGATTAAGCTCGCGTTTTGCAGTTGCGCTTGCGTCGCACGCCCATACCCGGCTCTTCCCCGCCCGAACGCATTGCCCGGCGCGGTGATCGCAGCACCTCGGATCGAAGCATTCCGGTAAGCATTCCTGATGTTCGCGTAATTCCCATATCCTCCGCGGCCGTATCCGCGCCCATAGAAGCCGTGGTCCCAGCCATGCCCCCAGCCGTGTCCCCACCAAGGATGGAAAAACTCGAATGGCGCCAAGGCGACCCAGCCCAGACCACCGAATCCAATTCCGAACCCGCCACCCCAGCCGAAGAATCCGACCAGTGCCGGGTTCCACAGATAGCTCGAGAATACGGATCCGGGCCACCAGCACCATCCGTAGCCGGGATTCATAAACCAGCGTCCGTAATGGTAAGGCGCCCAACCCCAGGGTGCGCTATCGACCCAAGTCCAGCCGTAGTAAGGTTCCCAAACCCATTGGCCATTGCTGTATGGCGCCCAACCGGCTCCCGGATTCTGCGGCTCCCAAACGTTTCCGTATTGTGAAGGCACCCAGTTGCCGTATTGATCCAAATCGTCCGCGCCGTAAATGTCGCTGCTCACATGTTTGTAGCTTTGAGAGGCCAGCAATTGACGGTCCCGATTCGCACTCCAGTCGTCGAGCTGATCCGGCGCAATCGCGTCCGTCATCTGGAATTGCGGGTCCGACGAATCTCCCCGCACCAACATCGTGCGACCGGCCTGAAGGGTCTGCGTTCCCTGCGGACTGTTAACCTCGAGTGCGCCGGAACGCACTGTGATTTGTGTCGAGCCGTCGTCCAAAACGGAAATCCGATAATCTCCCTCCTGCGTAGGGCGTACCGCAACGCTCGGCGTATCCACTTCGGCTTGTGCATTCGAGTTTCGAAGCACGCGATAAACGATGTCCCCTGCTCCGAGCTGAACCTGATAGCGGTGATATTGCAAATCCGCGAAACCCAGATCCGTGTTTGGACCGAGCCGAATCATGTTTGCGTAGTCGAGCTGAACCTCGGCTCGCGAGCCGGGCGAAGTCTGTAAATGATCTTGCGCCATCAAAGGCGCGTTGACCACGGCCGCGACCAAATCACCGTTATCACCGCGCTTGACGTTCACATCGCCTTGAGCAACGCTGAGGCGCGCGACACCTCGTTGCCGGTCGGCGTCGTCGTCTTGTCCTGCCGCGCCTTGTTGAGCATCTTGCTGCGCTTGTGCATCTTGCGGACCTTCCGGATATTGCTGGCCCTGGTCGGGCGGCGCGGATTCATTTGCGTACTGAGCGCGGAGCGCCTCCGTCGTTCCAAACACCAAACCCAGACCCAACGCCAGTGTAAGTAATTTGCGGCCCATTTGTACCACCGCAACTCCTTATTACACGTTACATTCCAAACTGTAAGTCTATGCTGTCTCAGGGCTTATAGGGACGTCGGGCAGCATCCAAATGGCCGAAAACCACCACGCTGGACATGTTCGACCATAGATTGGAGGCGGCGCGTGATGCCGCCCGCTTCAGGCCGGGAGAGTGAATCGGAACACGGACCCGTGCTGCCCATCGCTCTCGACCCAAATGCGCCCGCCATGCCCCTCGACGATCTTCCTGCACAAAGCCAGTCCCAGTCCGCTGCCGGGTACTTCCCTTCCGTGCAGCCGCTTGAATGCGCCGAAGATCTGCTCCTGGTATTTCGGGTCGATCCCAATTCCGTTATCGCGGACTGAGATCGTGTATGTTTCCACTTCTTCTTCCGATGAGACTTCAATCTTGGGCTCCTCGCTGCTCCGGTACTTCAAAGAATTGCTCAGCAGATGTTGGAACACCTGAACGAGCTGAGTCTCATCAACTGCGAGTACCGGAAGGTCACCGAAAGTGATCTGCGCTCTTGAGTCTTTGATGCTGCGATCCAGATTGAACAGCGCCCATTGAACAACCGCCTTCAGATTTACACCGCTACGCTTGGCAGGCGAACCCGTTCTGGAATAAATCAAAAGAGTTTCAAGTAAGCCGTTCATCCGTTCCGCGGCATCCAAAATGAAGGACGTAAATTCAGCCGCGCGTTCGTCGCCGGAGTAATGCCGTTGCAATAATTGCGCATTGATGGACACCGAGCGAAGGGGCTCCTTCAGATCGTGACTGGCGGAATAAGAGAACTGCCGCAGCTCTTCCCGTGCGCTTTTTGCAGCTTCCCGTTGCAACGCCGATTCCTGCTCGGCCTTACTTCTCGCAGCCGCACAGTTCTCGAGCCACTGCCGCAATTTGGTTTTTTCATCGAGCGCCTCAGCTAATTGCTGCTCGAGCGATGTGCGGTTGCTGGCGGTATCCTGCGTATCCACGCTATTCGACTGTCACCAGCCCCGATCGCTCGAGCAACGCGTTCGCGTCCGGGTCGCGTCCCATAAAGCTGCGATACAGCTCGGAGGGATCGTCGCTGTCGCCGCGCTCGAGAATATTACGCCGGTACTCCTCACCGGTTTTGTTGTTGAAGATACCTTCGCGCTGGAAACGGGTGAACGCGTCGGCATCCAGAACCTCGGCCCATTTGTAGGAATAATATCCGGCGCCGTAAGCGACAGGGCTCGCAAACAAGTGAGTAAAGCTCGCAATCATGGCGTAATCGGAGGGCAGTAACGTGGGCGCGAACTGCTCGAGGATCTTGCGAGTGTATGCGATCACATCTCCATCACGGACGGGATTGTACTCTCGATGCAGCTTCAGGTCCGAGATCCCGAAACCCAATTGCCGCATCTGATCGTTGGCGCTGCGGAAGGTTCGCGCGCGCTTCATTTTTTGGAATAACTCTTCAGGAATGGTTTCGCCCGTTTGGTAGTGCCGCGCGAACAGGTGCAGCGCCTCGCCTTCCATGCACCAGTTCTCCATTATCTGTGAGGGCAGCTCAACGAAGTCCCAAGGCACGTTCGTGCCCGCGAGAGTCCGCACCGGCACGCGGCTGAGCGCGTGATGAAGCAAGTGCCCGAATTCGTGAAAGATCGTTTCGACTTCCCTGTGCGTGAGGAGCGAGGGCGTGTCTCCGACGGGCGGAGTCAGGTTGCCGCAAATTAATCCGAGATGCGGCTCTCCTTCATCCGGGTTGCCTGTAACCAGCGAGTCCATCCAGGCCCCGCCGCGCTTGTTCTCGCGAGGAAACCAATCGGTGTAAAAACCGGCCAGGAGCTTACCCGATGACGCGTCCTCCACGCGATAGTATTTGACCGCCGGATCCCATCCGGGAATGCCGGGCTCTTCGATCACCTTGATATTCAGGATGCGGCCGAAGATATCGAACATTCCGGCCAGAACTCGTTCCAACTGGAAATAGGGACGCAACTCTTCTTCGTCAAAGTCGTACAGCGCCAAGCGCTGCTTTTCGGCGAGATAACCGACATCCCAAGGAGAAATCGATTCGTACCCGAAGGTCTTAGCTATGATGGCGAGGCCTTCATTCTCACGCTCGAAGAAAGGCTGTGTCTTGCGATGCAGATCTTCGAGAAACGCCTGGGCCTGTTCTCCGGTTTGCGCCATGCGCTCTTCGAGTACCAGGTCAGCGAAATCGCGAAAGCCGAGCAGTTCCGCCTTCTCACGCCGCAGCCGCAGAATCTCTGAAATGAGTTCGCGGTTGTCATACTGTCCGGATGTCGCTCGCGTGTTGTAAGCCTCCCAGAGTTGCTGCCGGATAGCACGATCGTCCAGGTAGGTCATTGCCGCGATGTAACTCGGCGCTTGCAACGTGAGACGCCAGCCTTCCCTGCCCTTTCGCTTCGCACTTTCCCGGGCCGCCAGCCGTGCAGATTCAGGCAAACCCGCGAGCTTCCGTTCATCCGTAATGAGCAGCTCAAATGCGTTCGTCGCGTCGAGAACATTTTCGGAAAACTTGGTCGTGGCCTGCGTCAGAGCGACATCGATAGCCTCGAGCTTCTCCTTTCCGGCAGGGTCGAGGTCGGCGCCGGCGCGGCGGAAGCCAGAGACGGTCTTTTTCAGAAAGCGCTTATGCACGGCCGGGAGCGTTGCGGCTTCCGGTCTCTCTCTAACCTCCTTCACGCGCGCCCACAGATTACTGTCCAGAGGGATAGAGGAATAGAAAAGGCTGACGGGACCTTGCACCGCATTGTGCGCAGCGCGCATTTCGGGCGTTGTCGCAGTAGACTCGAGGTGCCGGACTACGGCCATCGCAAAATCGAGAGGCTCAGTCAATTTATCCAAGGCGAGCAACACGCTTTCGTACGTTGCGGGAGCGCTCGCGGCGCCTAGACCAGCCAGGCGCTGCCTCGACTCTTCAAGCAACTGCTGGATGGCAGGCTCGACATCCTCCGGTTTTACAGCATCGAACTGAATCGGGAAGCGCTGTACTACAAGCGGGCTGTCCCTGACTTGATCCGGCATCGTGCGAAATTTCAGTGTAATCAGGGGGTCTACCATACGCGGCAGCCGTTGTTTGCCGCGACCATCCGCTCGCCCGCCGAACAGCCGAAGGCAGTCGCGAACTCGGGCATGTTCTGGACCACACCATCCACGCGGAACTTGCCCGGGGAATGCGGATCGGTTTGGGTTCGTAAGCGAAAGGCTGCTTCGCGGCCGTTCTGGCACCAGATCTGGGCGTAGCCTAAAAAGAACCGCTGCTGGGGCGTGTAGCCATCCAGCTTATTTTTATCTACGGTTCCGTTCTCGAGGCCCCCTAATAGTGCCATATAGGCGAGCCGCAATCCGGCATTATCGGCGCCGTTCTCGCCGAGCGTGAGGCGGCCATTAACGTTCGCTCCCGGGACAGGGCTGAACTTCGAGTATTCATTTACAAGGCAATCGGCGCGCTTCTTGAACTCCTCTTCGTCCTCTTTTGTCCACCAGTCACGCAGATTGCCTTCGCCGTCATACTGCCGCCCTTGATCATCAAAGCCATGCGTGAGCTCGTGCCCGATTACCGCTCCGATCCCACCGAAATTCACGGCCATATCCGCGGAGTTCGTGTAGAACGGCGGCTGCAGGATGCCGGCAGGGAAGTTAATGTTGTTCTGCATGGGGCTGTAATACGCATTGACGGTGGGGGGCGTCATGCCGAACTCGGTGCGGTCCACGGGCTTGCCGATCTTGTTTAACTGCCGCCGTACTTCAAACTCGCGCGCCCGGCGGAAGTTGCCGACCAAATCCCCATCGATCACTTTCACACTCGAGTAGTCGCGCCATTTTTCGGGATAGCCGATCTTGTTCGTCACTGCCTTGAGCTTTGCGACAGCCTGCTCCTTCGTGGCGTTGCTCATCCACGTCAGTGATTCGATGTCCGTGGCCATCTGCTTTTCAATGGCGTCGACCAGCTCCACAGTCTTTTGCTTGGCATCCTTGCCGAACGCTTTCTCGACATATTTCTGTCCCAGAGCTTCGCCGAGACTGCGATCCGTGAGCTGGACACAGCGCTTCCACCGCGGCTGCAGCTCCTGGGCGCCTGTGAGATAACGCTGGTAAAAATCGAAATTCTCGTTCACGAACGGGGTGCTCAGCTCCGGCGCATAGTCGGAAACATACTGCCAGATGAAATAGCTCTTCAGATCGTCCAAGCTGGTGGCGGCGAGCGTGTCGTTCAAGGCCTTAAAGAAGTCCGGCACGCGCACATTCAGCGTGGTGAACGCGGGGACAGCCATGTCGCTGAGGTACTGTTTGAAATCAAAATTTGCATTGCGAGCTTCGAACTCGTTGACCGGCATTTTGTGCACCGTCAGCCTCGGATCGCGGCGCTGGACGTTGTCGAGCGAAGCTTTGGCCAGCGATGTTTCGAGCGTCATGATCGCCTTCGCTTGCGTGCCGGCATCGGCTTGCGACTCTCCGAGCAACTGCAGCATGCGCGAAATATGCTCGACGTATTTGGTTCTGGTCTCTTCGTCCTTTTTGCCGGTCCTCGTATAAAAACCCTTTTCTGGAAGTCCCAGGCCGCCCTGGTCAATGGCGGCGATGTTCAGTTTCGCCTCATCCGGATCGGGGGTGGGGCCGAAATGAAAAAGTACGCCCACAGCTTGCTCATGCAGATGGGCGACCTCTGCGGGAAGCTCCGATTTATCTTTCATCGCCCGAATGCGATCAAGCTCAGGCTCGATCGGAGTCGCGCCAGCTTTCTCGACTGCGGCTTCATCCATACACGAGCTGTAAAACGCGCCAATTTTTTGATCGAGCGCGGAACGCTGCTGATGCTGTGCGGAGTTCTCGACAATTTGATGCAGGATCTCGAGGTTCCGATCCGCCAATTCATTGAAGCGGCCCCAAATACCGTATTGCGGAGGGACCGGATTGGTCTTCATCCAATTTGCGCAAGCGTAGGCATAAAAGTCCTGGCAGGGGCTGACACTCTTGTCGATCGCGTTTACATCGATCCCGCTGGAAGGTTCCGAAGCGCCGGATGTTTGCGCGAGCGCGAGAACGGAGAGGGTGAACAGGGCTACACTCAGCCGGGCAAGTGTGAAGATTCTCATAATGTCTCTTTATTCATCGATATCAAAGTTGAATCGTGAATCAGTTCACAGAGACGTGCGTTTCCGTATCCACCAGACGGCGGCTGCTATGAGAATGGCCAGGCAGATGACGAGCAACACATACCGGTGCACAACTGCAAACGCAGTCTCCCATTGGTCGCCGACAACATATCCGAGCGTGAGAAAACCCGCCACCCACACTGCCGCTCCCGGGTAAGCGAAAGCTGCGAAGGTTCGATACTCGAGCTTCGATATGCCTGCTGTGAGCGCAGTGAAATGGCGAACGCCGGGAATGAAATATCCGGTTGTGAGCAGCCAATTGCCGATTCGATGAAACCAGCGATTGATGAGGTCGAGCCGCTCTTGCGAAAGATGGATGTACTTGCCATAGCGATGGACGAACCGGTAGCCGAAAGTTTTGCCGATCCAATAGCTGATGGATATGCCGCCGGCGCTGCCGCAGAAACCCGACGCAAACGTCAATGCCGGATGCAAGCGCCCTTGCGAGATGAGGTAGCCCGAGAACACCAGAAGCGTTTCATCGGGAATGGGCAGGCCGACGATGCCCAACACGAGCAGCAGAAACAGACCGCCATACCCGTAATGCGACAGCCATGTAAGGAGGAATTCCATGCGGCGGGAAACCCGAGGATAACAAGCCCGGTTGCGTTACCATTCCGATATGGCGGAGCGCGCGAGCGAATTAATCGATATTGAGTGTCCTTGTTGCGGGTCGACGCTCCAGGTGGATCCTGAGACGAGGGTTGTGATCCGGCACCGCGAACCCGAACGGAAACCGGCGATTGAGGATTTGCACACTGCGGTTCAGCAATTACGTGGCGACGCCGACCGGCGTAACGATGTCTTTGAGAAGAGCTTTGCCTCGCATCGCAGCGGCGAAAAGATTCGAGAGAAGAAGTTTGAGGAATTGCTGAAGCAGGCGAAAGAGGATAAGAGCGGAGCTCCGCCGAAGCGGCCGTTCGATTTGGACTAGTGAGCTATCGGGGCTGGTATTGGTGGCTCCGAAATGATATTCGACTTCGAGCGGTTTTAGGGGAGCGGGTGGACGAGAGCCATAGAGTCTCGGAATTCAGGAGTTCCGGTAACTGTCCCGAATCTCCTTAACGAGACTATGGCCGGCTAGGCTCGACGGCGAAGATTACGATCTCGCCGGGAGTTGCTGTCACTTTCTGCCAGTTGTAGCTGCCATGCTTCTTGGCGCACGTGTTCGGCACGACGAGCCCCGACCGTATGACAGCTTCGGTCAGAAACGAGTTAAACCCGGGAGGGCCACCTCCATTAGCTTGGGCACTGTAGAAGAGGAGCCTGTAAGGGAGCGGGGCCGAAACTTGGAAATGTGCAACGCCATCCGGCCCGGTCTGCGTTTGTAAATGAAATAGGATGTCCTTACCCGGAAGACCTGAGGGACTATTAGTCCCAAAGACCTGCGCGTCTCTTCCGCGGTACGGTCTTCCATTGTTGGCGTCTAGAAGTCTGACACGAATCTCAGTTTTTTGTGCGACGCCAAACGCACATATGATTGAGATCAGTAGCACGGCTGAGATCTCCGCCCCCCTTGCAGGTCTCGTCATAAGTGACACCCGCGTCCTGGAGAACATGTATACATCGGGCCAGGCACGCCAGGTTTTCGATTGATGAAGAGCGAGGGAACATAGTCAAATAGGAAATGCAGGGGTGTCAAAAAAATTGGATTGAACGCGTCGAAGTGCGTTTCGACGTCTCCGTTATATGTTGCGACATGTGCAGTGTTTACCAGGCTCCAGCCGTACCAGGACGGTCCATCGTGCGTCGATTCTACAGGGTCCGGAATCATGCCGGTAACGGAAGCATCGTTCAGGGTGGAACCCGCCAGCGCGTAGTTTCCAGTAATGCCCTGATAACGGGCTGTGACCGTGTCATTTCCCTTGCACGGCGTCGTTGAATGCTGGCAATCGACTAAGTATGCCGCATAAGCCTGGTTCTGGGGCAGACTCGGATCTGGAATCGGCGTAGTAAGCGCGTGATAGTCGCCCGTTCCGTTCGCGTCGGCGCTGTACTGGACAAAAGCAACGTCATCCTTGTACTGTCCACCCGTAATGTGACCAAATCCCGAACAGAAGTTGTTTGGGCACTGGGCCAGGGCGTTGCTGCCCAGGCCCGACGTGTTAAATACGGTTTGCTCGACCCCGTCGATTACGACTCCGCCTCCCCCACCGCCGACCCATGGACTGAAGCAACCTCCATCCCAGGCGCAATCGACGAGATGCAGGCCTGTCGGATCGGCTCCGTTCACCGGATCGCCAGTTACATAGGGGTAGCGATTAAAACTCTGCGGAGCGGCAAGATACGCACTGCTTTGATACGGATCGGGGGTTAAGAAGCGGCCGATTGAGTTGAAGTAGTAGCGATTCTGGGCGTAATCCAGACCGGTGGCGGAGTCACGCGTGTAAGTGGCAAACTTCTCCCGGTCATTTGGCGGATTAGCCGGGTTGGGGTTGTAGCGCTCTTCGCCATACGGAAAGTACTTGCCGACCGATTGGAGGCGATCTTCGTTCTTCAGCAATCGGCCGCCGAACCATTGATTTACGGAAACGTTCTGAAAAACGGACAACGGGCTCATCGACCAAACACCGAGCTTCTTGCCGTCCGGGCCGTAGAAGTAGATCAGCTGATTGACATAAGTACTGCCGTTCCAGGTAGCGCTGAAAACTCGCTGATTGAGAGAATCGTACTCATAGTTATACCTGGTTGCTGAAACGGTCGCGGAGGCGAGCCGGTTTTCGACGTCGTAAGCGTATGCGGCCGCGGATCCTCCTATTCCGTAGGCGGTCAGGTTTCCGTTGGCATCGTAACCGGCGCCGTTCGTCTGGAGCCGATTTGTCGAAGCGTTGATCGCAACACTTAGCGCCGGAGCGTTCGAGGATGTTTTCTGCGTTAAATTGCCGAAACCGTCATAGGTGAAGGCTTGGGACCAGTTTCCTTGCGGATCTCCGGTTCCTGAGGCATTGATCAATCGCGTGAGCGTGTCGTATTGGTAGGCGACTGTTTCACCGCTGATCACATCGTTCATCGAAGTGATCCGGCCGTTATTTTGAGTAGCTGAATAATTGTACTTGTAAGGGAAACTCCCGGAAACCAATTCGCTCAGTTGTAAGTTGACGTTGTAGGTTCGGGTTTCGTTCAGGGTTCCAGCAAGTGTCAGAATTTGATTGCCTGGATTGTAAGTAGTTCCGCTGACAAGGCTGGCATTGTTTTGGTCCTTCATTGTGTTCAGCCGACCCATAGAGTCATACGCGTACGTATATGTGGCGATCGGGGTCGAGTTTGTATTGCTCGTGGCCGGATACGTCACTGTGGTCAGGCGCCCTTCATTGTCGTAGGCCCAACCTCCCGTGAGCGTGATCTGATCGGATGCAGCGCTTATTCCAAGCGCCTTTGAAGCCACCGCTCCCGCAGCCATGTAGCCGTACGTTTCTGTGAACAGGCCCCCTGGACCTTCGTAGGTGGCGGTCGCAATTATACCGGCTGAATTGGATGATCCAGCCGAGCCGTAAGTGTATGTCGTCCGCTGATTTTGGTCTTCGGTGAAGATTCCGTTACTTACGGTGCCGCGCGCCACCTGAATCAACTCCTGGTAGGCATCATACGTATACACCGCGCGCTGGCTCTTCAAGTCCGTTCGGGTTGCAAGCGTTCCGTCCGAGTTGTACGTGTAGGTAACAGTTCCCGATTCGGGCTGCGTCACGCTGGTCAGGAACTGAGTCGTTGGATCGTATGTCCAGGTACGCGTTTGCGTGACGTTGGTTCCCGAAATTGTCCGGGTCATTTGCACCTGGGTGAGATGCCCCAGGAGGTCGTAAGTGTAGTAAGTAACGTGATTGGCTTCCGGTCCCGGGTTCGGAGTCTTTTCGACCACTCTCGTTAATTCGCCGAACGTGTCCCACATGTACTGCTTCCAGTTGTTGAGTGCGTCGCCGATGGTGACCGTGTTGCCCTGGTTGTTGTAATTCGTCGTGGAAGCGCCGTCCGGAGCAATCGTCGAGACGGTTCTGCCGATCGGGTCATAGACGTTCACCGTCCACACCGGCGTCGCGCCCGGAGCGTACGGGAGACTGGACTTGTATACCGTGCCTGCTGCTGTGCATGCATACGTGTCGTAGACCCTATCTGCGTACGAGGTTGTCGTGCTTGAATATCCGGTAGCCACGCGGTATATACGCCCCAAGCCGTCCAGATAGGTAGCCGTCCAGCGGCCATTGACTGTTGCGGTAATCTGCGGAGCGGTGTTGCTGTAAGTGTACGTTGTGACTGCTCCGTAAGGCGAAGTCGAGGAACTCGGCCGCGCCGTGCTCGAATCGTAGGCTACCGAGCTGCTGTCGCCGTTCGGCCCGGTCGCGTTGGTGGGGCCCAAAAACGAGCTCCAGCTGAAGTTTGTCGCGAGAGAATTCGCAGTAGTGATCGCGCTCGGAACCGCGTAATTATTGGCAGAGCTATTTGTAATGTTGATCGAGTGGCTCATATTCGTGTCATCGCTATGCACCATAGTGCCCGTGATATCCCGCTGCTGATTCTGGGTCTGCGTGAACGCGCTCCATGACGTTACATTGCCGCGATAGACGAAGGATGTGTTGTAGTTCGAATCCTGCTGCGTGACGCCGGGCGCGTCGACAACCGGATACGGCGAGCTGTAATTGTCGTAAGTATTCGACACAAGGGTCAACGTATTCGTTCCATCGCTCACGGTGCTGCTCAACAGGCGATTGTAAATGTAGCGGCTCGTGTAATTCGAGCCGGTCAGATACGTGTTTGTGTACGTTTTCGCGGAAGTGCTCAGGTTGGTATAACTGTAGAGCTTCGACTGCGTAACGTTTCCATATTGATCGAGCGTTTGGTCCGTCTGTTTCGTCGAGGCGTAGCTTTGCGTGGGGTCAATGATGTCCTGCGTCCGCGAGATATAGTTGTTCCCGGCTGGGTCTTGCGCCCAGGTGTAATTTACCTGCCGCATCACGACGGGGCCGTAGGCATTCTCCTCCTGATAGCTCGTGACGAGGTTTTCGGTCGCATCCGGATTGATGTCGAAGGTCCAGATCTTCGTCGCGTGGGCGTGCGAATCGTTAACAGAAGCGCTGGCCGTCATGTAATTGTTCGAGTCCGGCGTTAAGGTGACCGTGAAGGTGCGCTCTCCGATGGTTGAATCCCAGTACAGGTAACGATTCTGAACCGTGCGTACGGTCGATTGGGAAAGAGCCTCATTAGCATACGTCCAGCGGATATGGCCGCCGAAGGGAAATGTGACCTGCGTCAACTCGCCCGAATTCGGGTCGTAGGTAAAATTCGTGGTCAGGTTCGTGTTGTTGTTCGTGATCGATCCGAGCGTCTGCGTAACAGCAGGAGTGGTGTTTTGCGAAAACGGCGAATTCAGCGTGACGGAATTGTAACTCAGCGTGAAGGATTCACCGCTGCCGATGGAATTTGTGATTCCTGTTAGATAGTAGTTCGAGTCTGGACCCTCGAGCGTATAGGAGAACGTGTAGGCGGTTCCGCGCGTGTCCGCGATCGAGACAATGCGCGAGCTGGTATTTGACCAAATGGAGGCTTGTCCTGCGGCGTACGCGATTGTGATCTGATTCCCATTGGAATCTTCGATGACGGTCGGGTAATAAGTACCCGCGTCGTGCTCCGCGGAAGCGGCCACCGAGCCCATGTACCAGAACGACCCGTCCCGGAAATGCAGGATGTTGGCATTGCTGTCATACCACACATAATTGCTGAGTCTGCCGCTCCACACTCCGTTACTGTTCGTATCCAGGCGGTAGATGGCGCCGCTCGGGTCCTGATAGTCGTAATGGTCCGTGCTGTCGGTGCCGTCGCTGTAGTACGGCAGCACGGACCCGAATTGAAGAGTCCAACCGAATCCGGCATAGCGGGCTTCGTCGAGATCCCACACATTTCCAGTCGAATCCAGACGCCAGTTTTGCGAGTTATAACTGATCTGAAGCGGGACGCCCGAGCCGCGGCTTTGAGCGGCTACCAGCGGGTAGGTATAGTTCAGATTCCCCGAGCGCATATCGATGTGCTCACCCATTCCGCCCCAATACGAGCGGGTAGGGCGAACGCCGATTTCACGCGGGTCGGGAGAACAACAAGGAGTGAGTACGGTGTACGGTCCTGCCGAGCCATAGTGCCCGTCGTAATCCAGCGCCCAGACCGTATAGGTGTATTGAGTGTTCGGCTGGAGGCCTTGGTCCGTGAAACCGGCGTCGTGAGTGACTGCTTGCAGAGCGTTGTTGCGAAACCACCAATATTCGCGAACGCCGGGCCCGTTGGGATCAGAAGATCCGTAGGCGCGAAAATCGGCGTAGGTGGCCGCAGCGTAGATCTTGACGGCCGTGGGAGCAGTGGGATTGGTGGCGGAAATCGGGTAGATCTCGAGATCCTTGGTCGAACCCGAATTGGCGGGGTTGTTCAAAGCGCCGAATCCGGCGTGGCCATAAATGGGCGAAGAATGGTAGAATTCGAAGATCTCGGCGAAATCAGTATTCAACACCCCATTTCCGTAAACCACTATGTAATTATTCTGCGTGAACACGGCATGATAGGTGGTCACGAGCTGGCAGGGACCCTGCGTGCCGCCTCCAAACGTCTGGGATACTCCGTTGATGTACTTTGAGACGCTGACATTTACAACACAGCTGCCATTCGTCATCGTGGGTGAGAACGCTACAGCGTAAAACGACCCCTGCGCGGTCGTGCTGCCGAGGTACGCATTGTTGGTCGCGCCGAGCAGGCCGGGCGTGCCCGGCCACTACCGGATGACAGTGAAAGCCGCATCATAGGCCGTCGATGAGGGACGAGGGGGTGAGAGGGGGGGGGGAGAGGGGGAGGGGGTGGGGGGGGGGAGGGTTAGGCGCCTGGTAGTTTTTTTTTGTGCGCTCTACTTTGGAGGAGAACGTGAAGAAGGTGTACGTTGGCGCTCAGCTTTTCGTGATCCACGATGTGGGAGTCCGGGTCTTCGGATTTGAGCGCCTTGCGCAATGACGCGCGGTCGAAGCCGGTGTATTCGGCGATGGCCGTTTTGCCGTCATCTGCGAGCTCAAGCGATACGAAACAATCGCGGGGCGGTGATCCGGATCGGGCGGCTGTGCGAATTCGTTGGGAGTCGGAAAGAATAGTGGCCGGTGAGGATCTGCGACCGTTCCAGTTCCGATAATCGGAACGATGGCGATGATATGTTCCGGGTCGGCGCTTCTGCGCTGGCCGGCAACCAGCGGCAGCGCGAGACAAAATAGAGCGCAAAATGCGAATGTACGAACACACTGGGTCAGCAAAGTATTCCTTATGGCAGCTAAATGCTAGGTGATGAATCGGCGCGATGGCTTGCGCACCGATAAGTGCGACGGTCTAACACCAGTGCGGCGAATGGGTTAGTTGACGCTGATTTTTTGATTTGATTTGTGACGGGCGATTGCCCTCTTTACCGCTCGTTCACAGTCGCGGCTCGGCCTGGGGCGCTAGGAAGTAATCAGCTGGTGATCGAAGTCTCCATGCGCGAGGCGGCGGACAAAGTCCAGATCGCCTTCTAAGAAATCGAGGGTTGCGACATCTCGCAGAGCGATCCAGCGGATCTGGTGGAAGATGCAGTTCGTAGGCTGCCCTGTGAAGTCTTGTACTGCGAAGAAACGCAGCTCGACTCGCTTGCCGCCTGCATACTCGTGTTCATAGCGGGCTAGCTCAGGCCCGATCGTGGCATCGATCTTCAGCTCTTCTCGCAGCTCGCGAATGAGGGCTTGCTGCGGAGATTCACCGGATTCTACTTTGCCGCCGGGGAACTCCCATTTGAGCGGATGCCGATCCGCTTCGCGACGTTGCCCAACTAGAACCTGGCCACCCCGATAAATGACGGCTGCTGCAACCAGCACCTATGAAGCAGCAGCGCCGGTCGATGCGATCAACTGGCGGAGCACGTAGGGCAAGATGCCGCCGTTGCGATAGTACTCAGCCTCTTGCAGCGTATCGATGCGAGCTCGCAGATCAAACTTGACGGTTTTCCCGTTAGGTTTCAAAGCGGATGCTTTTACGGGCGTGCCGGACTCAATGGCTGAAGCCACGCCGCAGAGCTCATAGGTCTCGTCGCCGGTGAGGCCCAACGATTCATGGCTGTCCCCTTCCTTGAACTGCAGCGGAAGGACGCCCATCTGCACCAGGTTCGAGCGATGGATACGCTCAAAGCTCTCCGCGACGACCGCGCGGACACCGAGCAGCAAGGTTCCTTTAGCGGCCCAGTCACGCGAAGAGCCAGAGCCGTATTCTTTTCCGGCAATCACGAGCAGCGGCACTCCTTCCGCTTTGTACTGCATGGCGGCATCGTAGATGAACATCGTTTCGCCATCCGGCATGTGACGCGTCCAGCCGCCTTCGGTGCCCGGCGCAAGCTGGTTCTTCAGGCGGATGTTGGCAAAGGTTCCGCGCACCATGACCTCGTGATTGCCACGCCGCGATCCATAGCTGTTGAAGTCGGAAGGATGCACTCCCAGGCTGATGAGATACTTTCCCGCAGGGCTATCGATGGGAATCGAGCCAGCAGGCGAGATGTGATCGGTAGTGATGGAATCTCCGAGAACTGCCAGCGCGCGCAGGCCAGTAAGATCCTGGACGAACGTGAGGGGATCGACCAAGGTTTCAAAGTAAGGCGGCTGCTTGATATAAGTGGAATCGCCGCTCCAGTCGTAGATACTTCCGGCCGGAGTCTTGATGGAATTCCAATTCGCATCGCCCGCGAAGACTTCGGAATATTCCTTTTTAAAAGACTCGGTACGGACGGAATGCGTAACTACGTCTTCGATTTCCTGCGAGGTGGGCCAAATGTCACGAAGATAAACTTTCTTGCCGTGAGTATCCTTGCCGAGAGGCTCTTTCGTGATATCGATATCAACCCGGCCTGCGATGGCATAAGCGACCACGAGAGGCGGCGACGCGAGATAGTTCGAGCGAACCAACGGGTTGACACGGCCTTCGAAATTGCGATTACCGCTGAGGACCGCGGCCACGTTCAGCTTGTTTTCCGTCACGGCGAGGGTGACATTCTCCGGAAGAGGTCCGCTGTTTCCTATGCAGGTTGTGCAGCCATAGCCAACCAGGTGGAAATTGAGCTTTTCGAGATACGGCATCAGGCCCGCATAGTTCAGGTAATCGAGAACCACTTTCGAGCCGGGTGCTAACGAGGTCTTGACCCACGGCTTGGCGGTCAAGCCCTTCTCGACGGCCTTCTTGGCAAGCAGGCCGGCGGCGATCATGACGGATGGGTTCGATGTATTGGTACAGCTTGTGATGGCGGCGATAACTACGGCGCCGTCGCGAATGGTTTCTTTGTGACCATCTACGGGCAGATCGGCTTTCTTCTGCGATCCGTCGAGAGTAGAAAGAAAGTTCTCCTTGACGTTGGGCAGATCGATGCGGTCTTGGGGACGCTTAGGCCCGGCGAGCGAAGGACAGACTTTGGATAAATCGAGCGAGAGCGTGTCCGAATAGACGGGGTCCTCCGAATCGGGAGTAAGGAAGAGTCCCTGCTCCTTCGCGTACGCTTCTACTAATTGGATATGCTCGGGGCTGCGATTGGTGAGGCGTAAGTAATTGAGTGTTACATCGTCGATCGGAAAGAATCCGATAGTGGCCCCGTATTCCGGCGCCATGTTACTGATGGTCGCGCGGTCGGCTAAAGGCAGAGCACTCACGCCCGGTCCATGAAATTCGACAAACTTACCGACTACACCCTTCTTTCGGAGCATCTGAGTAACTGTGAGGACTAAGTCGGTAGCTGTTGCGCCCTCGGGCAACTTTCCGGTCAGCTTGAATCCGACGACTTGGGGAAGCAGCATGGAAATAGGCTGCCCGAGCATGCAGGCCTCAGCTTCGATGCCGCCGACGCCCCAACCGACGACGCCCACACCATTGATCATGGTCGTGTGCGAGTCGGTTCCCATCAAGGTGTCGGGATAAGCCTGGAGAACGCCTGCAACCGTGCCGGTGAATACGACGCTTGCCAAGTATTCGAGATTCACCTGGTGCACGATGCCGGTGTCGGGCGGAACGACGCGGAAATTTTCAAAGGCTTTCTGTCCCCAGCGCAGGAACGCATAACGCTCCTGGTTACGGGAGAATTCGAGAAATGCATTCTGCTGAAATGCTGCGGCCGAGCCAAACGCGTCGACCTGGACGGAATGATCGATGACCAGATCGGCGGGGATGAGCGGATTGGCTAACTCGGGATTCGCGCCAAGTTTCTTGAGAGCATCGCGCATCGCGGCCAGATCGACGATGCACGGCACCCCAGTAAAATCCTGCAACAAGGTGCGGGCAGGGCGGAAATTGATCTCCTGCGGAGCAGCCTTCGCCTCCCACTTAGCAACGTATTCAATGTCGCTCGGTTTGACGGTTCGATCATCTTCGAAGCGCAGGAGATTCTCAAGCAAAACTTTAATGGCGTAAGGAATGCGCTGTAGCTTAGCGATGCCGGCCTTCTCCAGCGCATCGAGACGAAAGATCTGATAATCAGTGTCGTTGACTCGCAGCGTCGCAGCCGCGCCGTAAGTGTTGTTACTCGGCATCTAACTCCAGTTTAGAGCAGCGCATCACATGTATTCCGGTTGTGCGATGCCCAGAATGTTCAGGGTGTCAAGCAACTGCGCTTGCACGTATTGGGTCAGCCATAAGAGAGTGTTGCGGCGGTCCTCGTCTTCTTCGTTGATGACGGGATGCTCGTGATAGAAGTTATTGAAACTTTGGGCAAGCTGGAACGCATATTTTGCAACGTGAGCCGGCTCACCCGACCCAATCGCACGCTCGACAATGCTATCGGATTTTGAGGCCAGAACCAGAAGCTGCCAGAGCTGATCCGATTCAAAGCAACGGCGGAGGACATCGGGGGTCAGCACGCGGTCAAATTGAGGCAATGCGCTTCCCCGCTCTACAAATTTTTTGAGGATTTTGGCGGCGCGGACAGCGGCGTATTGGACGTAAGGACCGGTTTCGCCTTCAAAGCTGAGCGCCTCATGGAAATCGAAAGCGATTACCGAATTGCGGGTGAATTTGAGCATAAAGTAGCGCAGGGCTCCAATGGCGATCTTTTGGGCCACGGATTCGCGCTCGTGCGGATCGGCGTCGGGATGCCGATGCTCCACCTCGCGCAGGGCAGTCTCGATCAGCTTGTCGATGAGATCGTCGGCTTTGACGCCTAGGCCCCTGCGTCCCGAAACCTCGACGTAGGCGCGCCGCTTGTCTTCTTCCGATAAATCGAGACCCAGCTCAAAGCAAGTTCGCGGCGTGAGCGCGACCATTGCATAAGAGAAGTGAATGGAGGCGTCGGCTTGCTGGTCGTAGCCCAACGCGCGCAATCCAGCGACAACGACGTCCTGCAGATAGGATTGGCGTGAATCGATCACGTTGAAGACTCGGGCAGCGTGTCCGAATGCGGGTGCGTCAGCGGCGGTCGGGAGCATCGGTCGTGACCCAAACCTCGTGGCCGTCGGGATACGTCGACCAAGGCCGGAAATAGAAGTCGCGATCCAGGAGGCCGAACTTCCAAAGCTGATAGGCGATGTCTTTGCCGACGTAGGTGACGGTGCCGTTCGAGCGCACGATTACTTTACTTTCGTCCTCGCCTTCGGAATCTCTAAATGAGGCAGAGGGCATGACCCAGCAACCGCTATTCTTTCCTTGAGTTTCGAAGTAAATTGCTTTACGCTGCTTGAGAAGTTCAAAGGCAGCGTCCCAAAATCTGCAGGTGAAGAATTTCGCTTTCGCGCGGAAGTAGATCATATTCAATGCCTAAACGATACATCGTTTGCAGATGGGCGCGAACGATCACGTCGGAAACGATGTGCGCCAACTCGGCGATTTCGCCCTGGCCGGATTCGATCGCGTGCAGCGTTTCGTCGCGCCATTTAAGCGATTCGGGCTGCTCTTTGTAATGCCCGGAAATCTTCGCGTAGAGATCCCAACAGAGATAGTCGAAGCGGGCGCCAGGGTCGGAAATGAGCGCTTGTACGTCGCGGGCGGTTTTGTTTTCCAGATAGTGAAAGCCAGCAACGACATCGGCTACCTGCACCCCGGTGTTGTCGATGTAATTCTGCACTTCGACGGAACGGCCGGAGCTGCGCAACATTCGCACAAGCGTGTCGCCCAAAGCTGCATTCCGAAGATGTCCGATGTGCGCGGCCTTGTTCGGATTGATGTTGGTGTGCTCGACGATGATTTTTTCCGCCGAGTGCTGCGCGCGAGTTTTTGAAGAGCGCAGTAAAGAAGATGCGTAGGCTGCCCTGTCAAGGCGAACGTTGATGTAGCCGTTCCCGGCAATCTCGAGTGCGGCGATACCTTCAATTGCGGGAAGATTAGCGAGTAGCTGCTCGGCAATTTGTTTCGGCGCGCGCCTGAGTTGGCGAGAGAGTTGGAAGGCGATGGGGACGGCAAGCTCGCCAAAAGAGCTCTGCTTGGGCTGTTCAAGTGTTACTTGAACAGTGATGTTGAAGGTCGAGAGGATCTGTTGCTCAATGGCGGCCGATAACTTTGTTTCGATCTCGTGAAACATTAGTCTTCCAGTATGGCGTGATCGAAATTCGCAGAGTGCATCGAATCGTACAATGAGAGCGTGCCGAAGGTAACGTTCTTGCCCGAAGACAAGACGGTCGAGTTCGAGGACGGCAAGCTTCCGTATGCAGATCATGGCAAGCCGGGCTCGATTTTGGACGTGGCGCTGAATAACAATGTCCATCTCGAGCATGCGTGCGGCGGGAGCTGTGCGTGTACCACGTGCCATGTGATTGTTGTCGAAGGCGAAAAAAATCTGTCGGAAGCGGATGACGATGAGCTGGACCGGCTGGATATGGCGGCGGGGTTGACGCTCCGGTCGCGGCTGGGTTGCCAGGCGGTGGTCAAGGGCGACGTGAAAGTGGAGATTCCCGCGTGGAACCGAAATTACATCAGCGAAGGCGGCGCGTCGACGTTGTAGACCGGAGGGCGGCGTCGGAAATTCAAGATCCGCTTATCACGGCGCGGCTCAGGGACGTGCGCGGTTCAGAAGTTGGGGAAGATATGCGAGGAGCTTGTTCGCGAGGTCGGGAGGAAGATCGGCGCGAACATGAATGGCTGCATTCTCCTGGTCGACGTGAATCGAGTCGTAAAGGCGTAGCAGGTCGAGCTGGTTGTCTTTTGTTGTGAGGCGGGCGAGGCCGATGCCGCCGCGCAAAGCATCGCGGACGCGCTGAGCGCCCGGGTTCGAAATGCAGGTCAGGTCGGATTCGAGGTGGATTCCGGTATCCACTCCGATGCCGGTCGCCGTGCTGCGGACGTATCCGACGATATTTGACAGGGCCGAGTCAATTTCGGAGCGCATCGGGATTCCAGTTGTGGGCAGGGCTCCGCTGCTCACAACCCAGATTTGATCGCTGTTGGGAATATTGTCGAGTTGAGCCTGTAAATCGCCGGGCACTCCGGCTTGATCTCTCTCGCGCTGATCGACGGCTGCGCGTACTGCATCAGAAGAGCCCGCTAGCGCGAGTCCATCGCGGATGAATACGAGCGAGTTCCTGTCATCGCCGAAAAGCGTGTATTTTTGATAGCGGAGCGGGCGCGCTCCGAGCGACTTGAGCTTTGGTTCAAACTTGCTTTGGCTGAAGTTGCCGCGCGCCATGGCGAGCGCTTGTTTGCCGTCCCAGGCGATCAGGATTTCGGATAGATCGCGCGTGGGGTCGAGTCCGGTGCGTTCCGCGAATGCGCTGAGCTGGGGCAAATCGAGCTGGTCTTTATGAGTTGTGTACAGCGGCGTGGTCTCGAGCTTCGCGATTTGCACTCCGGCGAGCACCTTGGTGGCGGGCGGTATGAACGGCTCGAAAGCGGAATCGATAGCAGCGCCCTTTGACCCTCTGCGGCCGCAACTTTGAGTTGCAAGCAGACCGAACAGGGAGCAGATCGTAACCAGATATCGCACTAAAAATCTCGTTTCTGAAAGACGTAAATCGCACTCGACAGCACGGCTGTACCAAAAATGGCAGAGGTCCACACGGGCGTGAGCCAATCGACTTGATGATCATACTCGATAATTTGCTTCATGGCCGCGCCGAGATCGTACACTTTCGGAACTATCCAATAGAAGGCCAGCCATAGATTGCGCGACCATTCGGAATCGAGCAATCGAATGACGATCTGGCGCTGAGCGAGGATCGTGCTGATGAGCATGAGCGCGGCGGGCGCCATGACCGACAGCGCTGCGCTTTCAAAGACGACACCGATCAGAACCACGACGCAAAGCAGCACCGCGAAAATAAAAACGCTAATCGGAATTGCAAGCAGGAAACGCGCATCCCAGATATTGGTTTTGATGCCGATGATGAGCCAAATGCTGCAGATTAAGTAGATGTGGTTGGCGGCTACGATCAAAACGTTTCCTAGATAGCGGCCCATCAGAAGTGTGGTGCGCGTCAAGGGCTTCGAAAGCAACAACGAGATGCGGCCCGCTTCGAGGACGCTCGGAATCAGCCCGGCTGAGGCGAATATGGCCAGAAACGTTCCCCAGATGTAGAGAGCGATCGAGACCCAGGCATAGGAAACGTTGACGAATTTTTGAATGTTGTAGATGGTGCGAGTGGTGGATTGGATGCCCATGAAGGAGACGGCGCCTTGCACGACATCGATCCTGAGCACGAAGAGAAATATGGCGATGAGCAGGCTGGAAAGGCCGAACAGGCCCCAGAAGAGCCAGCGCGCGCGGGCCTCTTGAAAAGTATCGAAGAGCAGGGCGGCGAGGACCTTCGCGCGCGATCGGTTTAATTGCGGCGTCACGCAACTCTCTCGGCTTCGGTGGTGCGGATGAATACGTCTTCAAGGCTGCTGGTTGAGGCAGAGACGCTTTCGATAGACCCGCCGTCGGCGCGGATTCTGTCAATGATGAGGTTCGCTTCATCGCGGTTAGAGGCGCCGATTTCGACCCCGTCTTCGGTGGGACGAATCGAGGCGCCGCTTCTTCTGATCTCGTTCAGCAAATCGCCGCCGATGCCGGAGGCGACAACATGATAACCGCAGCCGCCGAGCAAAGCGCTGATCTTGCCTTCGAGCGCAAGCTCGCCCTTTTTCAAGATCGCGACGTAATCGCAAAATGCCTCGACTTCGCTGAGCAGATGCGAATTGATGAAAACGGTTACGCCGGTTCCGGTGAGGCCGTTCAAGATGTCGCGTATGTGACGCCGACCCACGGGATCAACGCCGTCGGTGGGTTCGTCGAGAACGAGAAGCTTCGGGTTGTGAATCAATGCCTGCGCGAGTCCTAAACGCTGCAGCATGCCTTTCGAGTATTTCTTGATGCGAACATCGCCCCAATCGCGAAGGCCGACCAATTCGAGCAACTCGGGGATGCGGCGCTTGCGTTCGGCCGCTTCCAAGCCTGAGAGCGCGGCATAGAAATCCAACATGCCGAAGCCGCTGAGATAGGTGGGGAATCGGTGGTTCTCGGGAAGGTATCCGACAGGACGCCGGGCTTCGGGATCGCGCGCGTTTCTGCCGAATAGGGCTGCTGAACCCGAGGTGGGGTTGACGGCGGAGAGGAGCATTTTGACGAAGGTGGTCTTCCCTGCCCCGTTTGCGCCGAGCAGTCCGAATTTCACGCCGGCGGGTACGCGAAGTGTGAGATTCGAAACTGCCTTAATTTCGCGGCCTCGAAAGCGCGAGCGGTAGATCTTTTCGAGACCCGCGGCTTCGATCGCGTACTCAGTCATCATTTACTCTTTAGAATACGAGTTAAAACAAATGTTCGTTCCTGCAGCCGAGAAAAGCGCGGTTTCGCAAAGCGGAGGGCGAGGCGGCTGGGGGCGCTCGCTGCAGAGGGTGTGCACATGCCTACTCTTTGGGTTCGTCGCGGTTGCACAGAATAATTCTCCTCAGGCGGGGCAAACGCCGGCTTCGAGCGGCCAGCCTGCTCCGATCCAGACCACGATTACGGTGAACGCGACCATTTCGACGGAAAGCGCGGCGTCCGTTACTTTGCTCGACCAGCAGCAGATTCAGGAGACGCCGGGGATCAATATTGATGACCGGTTGCGGCAGGTGCCGGGGTTCAGCCTTTTTCGGCGGTCATCGAGCGTAGTCGCGAACCCGACGACGCAGGGCGTTTCACTGCGCGGGATCGGATCGTCGGGAGCGAGCAGAACGCTTGTGCTCTGGGATGGCATTCCGATTAATGATCCGTTCGGAGGATGGGTGTATTGGACGCGCATCGATCCCTCTTATATCGACCGCGTGGAAATCGACCGGGGCGCGTCGACGAGCGTGTTCGGGGATCGGGCAATGGGCGGCACGATTTCGCTCTTTTCTCCGCAGGACGAGTTTCAAGGTGTTTCGCACGAGCATGTGTTTGCGAACTACTTCGGAGGGAACGAGGATACACAGGACGTTTCAGGCGCGTATTCGAATGCGTGGGGGCACTGGGGTATGTCGGTGCACTCGCGGGCGTTCACGACGGATGGATATTACATCACGCCCGAACCGGTGCGCGGCAAGGTTGACGATCGTGCGAATGTGCGGTTCGCGACGGGCGATGTGGATGCTGATTATGTCGGGAACGCGGACCGGTTTCTGCTGCACTTCGACGTGCTGGCCGAAGAGCGGCATAACGGGACTGTGCTTACGCACAACTCGACGGGGCTGGGCACGGTGGGCGCGACTTATTCGCATTCGTGGACGCACGATGAAATCTCGTTCCTCGGGTTTCACACTCAGGAGCAGTATCACAGCACGTACTCGAGTGTTGCGCCGGACAGAGATTCCGAAAAGCTGACGTCGAAGCAGACGGTTCCAAGCGAGGATATCGGGGGCGCGCTGTATTGGCAGCATCACGGGCAGAACCGGCAGATTACCTGGAACACGATCGCGGGCGCGGATGTGGATGATACGCACGGGATCAGTTACGACTACTCGTACGCGACGAAGAAACTCACGCCGGGCGGGTGGAACGCTGCTCGAGCATGGCTTGTTCGGACAGGCGGACTTCAGTATGGGCCCGGTGCGTTTTTTTGCGGGCATTCGCCATCAATTCACGGGACAGCATGGAGAGACGTTTGTCAGCCCGAATGGCGGAGTCGCAGTGGGCGCGGGACAGTTTCGTTTTCGCGCTTCCGGGTATCGGAGCTTTCGGGCGCCCACGCTGAATGAGCTGTACCGGAATTTTCGCGTCGGGAACGTGCTGACGCTTGCGAATCGCGGCGCTGACTCCGGAAGGACTGACGGGGGTGGAGGCGGGGGTGGATTGGACGGGCGAGGGGACGCAGGTTTCGCTCACTCTGTTTCACGACGATCTCGATCATCTGATCGATAACGCGACGGTGAGTATTTCGCCGACTTTGATTCTGCGGCGGCGAAGTAATTTTCCGGGCGGGCTTTCGCGCGGAATCGAAACGAACCTGCTTCATCGGTGGACGCATTGGAGCGCGCAGGCGGGTTACTTGTTTGCCGACTCGCGGCTAACGAGCGGGCAGCGGATTCCCTTGGTGCCGAAGCAACAAGGCACGGCGCAGGTGGCGTACACGGTGAAAAGCACGATGATTTCGGCCGGGGTGCGGGCATTCGGGCTGGAGTTCGATGATGACCTGAATCAGTTCAAGCTGCCCGGCTATGCGGCGCTGCAACTTGCCGCGGAACAGCATCTGACGACGCATCTCTCGGCGACTGCGGCGGTTGAGAATCTGCTCGACCGGACGTATTTGGTGGCGTTGACGCCGTTTCCGAATACGGGCGAGCCACGGTTGTGGAGAATCGGGCTTCGTTGGCGCGGGGCGATTAAGTAGCTCGGCGCGTGCGCTTACAATACTGACGTGAAAGTAGGCATCGTGGGGCTCGGGTTCATGGGGAGCACGCATGCGGGCGCGTTCGTGAAAATGCCGGGCGTAGAGCTCGCGGCTGTGTGCACGCGTAATGTGGACGCGTTGTCGAATGAGTTTCAATTCAGCGGGCGGGAATCTGGGCGGGGATGGCGGCACGGTGGATTTTTCGAAGTGCGTAAGTGCGCGGATTGGCGAGAGGTCGTGGGCGATCGGGAATTAGATGCGGTCGATATCTGTCTGCCGACTGACCTGCACGCGGAAGTCGGCATCGCGGCGATGCGAGCCGGCAAGCATGTTCTATGTGAGAAGCCGCTCGCGCTGACGGAGGCGGATTGCGCGGCGATGATTGCGGAAGCGGAGAAGCAGCGACGCGTGCTGATGGCCGGGCAAGTGCTGCGATTTTGGCCGGCGTACGAGAGGCTGGAACGGTTCGTGCGCTCGCGTGAGTATGGCGCGATTTTGTCAGCGACTTTTGTGCGGCAGTGCGGGCTGCCTGACTGGAGCGGCTGGCTGACGGATGAAGCGCGTAGCGGAGGAGCGGTGCTCGATCTGCTGATCCACGATATTGATCAAGCTTTGTGGCTGTTTGGAGCGCCGGATCGGGTCGCGGCGAAGAGTCTGGGGCCTGTGGATACCGTTGCGGCGAGTTTGATTTATCCACAGGGGCCGGAGGTGCGGATTCAGGGCGGGTGGTTTGCGGCTGGAAGCAACCTTTCGATGACGTTCAAGGTGCGCGCGGAAAAGGCGGAGCTGGAGCTGGCTGCGGACGGGCTGTATCTGAGCGATCAAGCGGGTGAGAGAAAGCGGGTGGACGTTGTGGGCGGCAATGCGTATGAAACGGAGCTGGCCTATTTTGTTGAGTGCTGCCGGGAGAATCGGAAGCCGGAGCGCTGCATGCCGGAAGAGTCGGCGCGGGCGGTGAAGCTGGCGTTGTTGTTGAAGGAATCGAGAGCGCTGGGAGGAGAGGCATTGCGATGCGTGCTCTAGAGGATCTGGAAATCGGGCTGATGTTTTGGGCGGGCGAGCATGCGCGCGAGACGCTGAGAGGAGTGAAAGCGTTCGGGGTGCGCGCGGGCCAGTTGGGGTTCCCGGGGCATCTGCCCTTAGGGGGTGCGGTCGAACGGTGGCGCGATGCGCTCGAAGCGGAGGAGTTTGTCGCGACGACTGCTGTGTGTAGCTATATCGGCGAGGACTACGCGGACATTCCGACTGTGCAGCGAACGGTGGGGCTGGTTCCTGCGGCGACGCGCGAGGAACGGATTGCGAGGACGAAGGAGGTTTCGGATGTGGCGAGGGGGCTCGCGATCGAGAGCGTGGCGTGCCATATCGGATTCGTTCCACATGACCGGAATGCGCCGCTCTACGCGGAGATTCGCGATGTGGTGCGGGACATTTGCGACCATTGCGCTCACAACACGCAGGCGTTCACGCTCGAAACGGGTCAGGAGCCCGCGAAGGTTCTTCTGACTTTTATAGAAGACGTCGGGCGGCCGAATCTGAAGATCAACTTCGATCCGGCGAACATGGTGCTGTATGGGACCGGGGATCCGGTTGAGGCGCTCGGGGTGTTGGGGAAGCATGTGATCTCGGTGCATTGCAAAGATGGCAACTGGCCCGCGGTGGACCAGCCCACGGCGCTGGGGATCGAGCGCCCGCTGGGTGAGGGGGACGTGGATATTCCCGGATTTCTTTCGAAGCTGAAGGAAATTGGCTACACGGGAGTGCTTGCAATCGAGCGCGAGGAAGCGGACTCAGAGACACGTGGGGCGGACATCCGGAAAGCGGTGGAGCTTTTGAGGCGGCTAACGGGGCGGGATCAAGAGACGGGCCGCTCTGCTCCGGGCTCGGCGTGAGATTTTTCACACTGGAATAGCGGAGAAAGCGGGGCGGCAGCGGCTTTTTGCGAAACGAACCCAGGTTCAGGCGCGGTTTTGATGCGCGGCTGCGAAACGAACCCACGGGTGCGGTCTTTCTTCAGCCGAATGAGCGTGTTCAGGGCTTTGTGGAAGGCGCGCTCGTGGGTGGTCTGGTAGCGCAGAAATAGGGATAGGCGCTTTTCGTCGACGCCCTTTTCGGTGAAGCACTCGTTTTGCAGACGGAGTGCGCGCTGGGCGAGCCACCAGGATTGGGCCAGTTCGCGCACGAGCAGGTCTTCGGTGGCGACTTGCAGGCTGGTGCTCGTCGAGCAGGCCGCTAAGGAGCGTTTCGAACTCGGCGGGATCTTCGCCGGGGATGATGAGCTGAGCGGAAGCGAGACCGTGCTTCAGCGAATTACGAGACGAAGCCAATTTTCCTTCGGATGTGCGCGGCCCGGTTGAGTGCTGGGCGTTGGCGCGGTTGATTTCTGCGCGGGTGGTCTCGATGGCGGTGATTTCGGGCGCAACGGCCGGAGATACCGGTGTGGCCGGGTAGGCCTGGTCATGTGCAAATGTGCCTGATCATTGGCCGGGCGTGCCCGGC
Organism: uncultured Acidobacteriaceae bacterium; assembly: GCA_963803455.1. Lineage (GTDB taxonomy): Bacteria > Acidobacteriota > Terriglobia > Bryobacterales > Bryobacteraceae > Bog-105. Next base: position 1,536,950 of record CAWDMK010000001.1, read on the forward strand.
CACTACGATCGAGTTTTCTGGCGACGCGCTCAGCCGCGCGGCGTTCTCTACGGGCCTGGCGAGAAGTCGTCATTTTGGATCTCCTGAAGAAAAATCGGGGACGCAGCGGCGCGACGGCCGCGACGTGCCCGGTTGCAGGGTAGGATTGGCGATTTAGAAGGCGTGCGACAGGGCACTGCAAGTCGTTGGAGCGGACAGGAAAGAAAAATTTCGTGGATGTGTGAATGAGAATGAGGCATGGATCGCGTGAGGATCGACAAGTGGCTGTGGGCCGCGCGTTTTTTCAAGACGCGGTCGATGGCTGCGCGGGCCTGTGAGCTGGGAGGGTCATGTGCCATGGACAGCCAATGAAGGCTTCGCGCGAGGTGCGCGTCGGCGATCTGTTGAAAGTGAAGACCGAGGCCGGCGAGTTTGAAGTGGAGGTGTTAGGTCTGAGCGCAATGCGAGGTCCCGCCGCCGGTTGCACAGACGCTTTATTCAGAAACAGAGGCGAGCCGGGAATTGCGGGCGAGGTTGGCAGAAGAGCGCAAGGCAATGCCGCGATTTGAACGCCAGGTGAAGGGAGGCCGTCGAAGCGCCAGCGGCGGGAATTAGAGAGATTTCTGAGGAAAGGGTAAGGGGTGCCGTCGGGTTTCCGAAGGCACAGTACGCTAACGGGCCAGGTGGAACTAATGAGTACAAAGAAGTTGTCGAAGTCGAAACGTGCGAAGGTGGTGAGATTTCAGGCAGCTGATAGGAAAATTACGCTGGAGAGAGTTGTGGCTCAAATCACGCCTGCGAATCGCCACAAAGAGGTATATTGGGGCGCTCGGCGAGGGAACGAGGTCTGGTGACCGGGCGCTGGGTTCCGGCTATGCGTGAGTCATTCACCTGGATTTCGATCGCCAAGCTGGCCACGAGCAAGCTGGCAGTAGGCCCGCGCTTGTGCTTTCCGAGTATGAATACAACCGGACTGGAATGGCTCTCGTTTGTCCGATTACGAACCAAGTGAAGGGATATCCATTCGAGGTGCCCTTGCCAGTTGGTTCGAGGGTCTCTGGGTCATTCTGTCGGATCAGATCAAGTGCGTTGATTTGAAAGAGCGGCGTGCAAACAGTCTTGGGCTCGGGTTCCAAGCGACAGCTCGAAGGAGTGCGGCTCCGGTTAAGATTGACTCTGAATCTGAACTGACATGCATGCGAGGGCGCTAGTGTGCATTCATGATTGCTGGGCTATAATCCGGAAAATGAAGACCGATACATATACAAAATTCCTTCTAACAGTCATCGCAATTTGCCTGGTATGGCTCTGTGCAATGGGGTCTCCCCGTGCTGCTGTAAGAGCTCAAGATGCTCAGCATATTGTTATCGACGATGTGCGTGGGCCGATACCAGGCGATGGCCTTCCTGTATATCTGACTAAACCAGTTGAAACAGGGGTGCGACGTTAATAGGCGGAAGCTCCGGAAAGTAATTCTATTCGATCGTTGAAACCCGCAAGGTTCTCGTCTGAGGTTATCTGCGGTTCGCCGGGAATTTTGTCGATGATGGACCAAACAGCGCGGCTTGAATCATCTGGTAAGCTTCCACGCTTTTCAATAGTTCTCGCTAGGTCGAATAACTGGTAGGCGAACAGATCCGCAGCTTGAAGGGGAACGGCACCAGGAATTTTCACTCCCGTTTTTCGGTTTACTTGGTCGTACGAAGGTCGGAACTTCACTTCTTCATAGAACCCATCTTCCTTTAGTCGCGTTTCAAGCTGATTAGCGCCCCGCATCTCCAGTAGCAAAGACAATTTCCGGAACCCCGCGTAAATTGTTCCGCTTTGCCCAGAGACGTACATGCGCAGCACAACCACGGGCTGCATAGCTGTAAGCGTCAAGGTGCCAGTTTTCCAGGTCATCGGCCGCAACAAGGGAATGCAATGCTCGAACCCTTGCCACGAAACCGAACTTACGAGTGGCATAATCTCTGGCGATCCCCGCCAAATCACGTAATAAGGCAGAATGTTTGTTGCGCTGAAGGTCTTTGTGGTGAAAGCATGAAAGTCCAGAAGCAAATAGCCTCTGATTCCATGATTTTTCGAACTCGATCCAGGCCTCCGATGTTGACATGAATCCTGCGACCGCCAACACTAATTGATCATGCTGGGTTCCACTCGCGTCGAAGTAACATGTAAATGCCGCCATAAGAACAAATCCAACCCCAAGTATATTCACCGTTAATTCGGGCAGGCAGACACCACATTTAGGGTCGCTCGTCCGGGTGCCAGCACCAGTCACATGCCATCGTATTTTTGATTCACGTGCTATGGAGAACTGATGCTCAAGCCTTTCGGTTTGATAAGGAGACGGGATTTTCTCGCGAGTTCTGCGGGTGCGGTCGTGGGTTCACTGGTTACGCCGAAGGCGTCGGGCGCTTCGCTGAGTTCGGACGAGCTCGGCATTTTTCCGCAGCCTGCGAGGGTTTCTTTGCTCGATGGAGATTTTCGAGCTGACCGGGGACGTGGCGATTCTGGTTCCCGGACAGGCGGGGGGTGCGGATCTGTTCCTGGCTCGGTGGCTGCGCGATGAGCTGGCGGATTGGTTCGGAGTTGCGGTGAGGATTCGGCGCGGAGAGCAACTGCTTCCGGGCCAACGCTCGATCGTGATTCGAGCAGTAAGCAACGGAGCGCCGGCCGAAAGCTACACTTTGCGAGTCCGGCCGGACAGAGTCGTTGTCGCGGGCGCGGATGCTCGCGGCGCAGCGTTTGGGATGCAGTCGCTCTTGCAACTGCTGAAGGAAAGAGATGGCAGGCTCGGGTTTCAGTGCGTCGAGATTGAGGACCAGCCCAGCAAACCGTTTCGTGGATTGAAGGTCTACCTTCCCGGTCGCACGAATATCGCGTTTTTCAAACGCTTCGTGCGAGATTTCGTCGCCGCGAATAAGTACAACACGCTGGTGGTCGAGATGAACGCGGGCATGCGCTTTGAAACTCATCCCGAACTGAATCTGGGGTGGCGTGAGCTGGTTGCGGACACAAACTATAGCCGCCGGAACTATCCGCCGGGAGCTTTCCATGATCGGGAGCAGAACTCGTCACATCACGATCTGGCGGATGGCGGATTTCTCGAGAAGCGGCAAGTTTCTGAGATCGCCGAGTGGGTTCGATCGCACGGCATCGAACTGATTCCGGAGTTGCCTTCGTTCACGCACAGCTATTACTTGCTGACGCGCCACCGCGATCTCTCGGAAGTGCCCGGCGATAAGTGGCCCGATACCTATTGCCCGTCAGACTCTCGGACCTATGAGCTGTTGTTCGATATTTATGACGAATACATCGATCTGCTCAAGCCCAGCATGGTGCATACGGGTCACGATGAGCTGTTCGCGCCGATTGGCTTATGCCCCAGATGCAAGGACCGAGATATTGGCGAGCGCTATGGCGAAGATGTCGCGCGCATTCATGCGTATCTCGCGAAAAAGAATATCCGGATGGCGATGTGGGGCGACATGCTTCTCGAGAGCGTGCGAGGGAAGGGCCTGCGATCGAAACGCGCTCCCGACGGATGGCAGTACAAAGTAGCGGGAGGCCTCACGCCCGAGCAGGTCGAGCGTTACGTTTCGAAGGACATTCTGATTTTCAACTGGTTCTGGCACAAAGAAGAGGGTTTGTGGACGGAGGAGCAGGCTCAGAATAACGAGGCGGTGCTCGACCGGATGGGCTTTGAGCAGATATTCGGCAACTTTAGTCCGGAGATCAGTAACTACGAAACGCGGCGGAAGCGGCCGACATTGAAGGGAGGCGCACCGTCTGCCTGGTTTGCGGCAAACGAGTTCAACTTCGGCAAGAACACGTTGCTCGATTTCCTCGGCTGCAGCAATATCCTTTGGAACGGCACGGCGCTGGATCGGGAGAAGCTGCTTGAAGTTACGCAATCGCGGGTGCCACATATACGAGCGCGCTTCAGAGGGGCGCTGCCGCCGAGCGCGACTGAGCCCGAGATCACACCACTCGATATTTCTTCGAGCTTCAACCTTACCGGATCGGAACCTGAGATTGGTTTCGATGCGCGCGATGTGCGGACAGGGGCTGTATCGCTCGGAGGCCTGCGGTTTGTTCTTGCGGCGTATGGAGGAAAGAACGCGGTGGCTGTCGGCGCAGAGGGGACAACGAAGACGAGCCTGCCAACGGCCGTTCAGGGGATCAACATCGGCGTGGATGCTTCGAGCTTGATCTTTCTTCATGCGTCGGCGAAGCCAGCCGCAAACCGCGAACCGGATCGGTTGCTGTGGGATGTTCCCGATTCGGCAGACCTGCTCGGCTGGTACGAAGTTGTTTACGAGGACGGATTGGTCGAGACGATTCCCATCCGGTATGGCGTGAACATTGCAGAGTGGCGAAAGCCGTCGACATACTGCTATGGAGCGGATCCCGTCCCGGTGGGCGCAAGCGACCGAAGCAGGATTGCGTTCTTCGCGTTTGAGTGGCCCAATCCGCGGCTCGGGAAGGTGATTCGTGAGCTGCGCATGAGGGGCACGCAACGGTTTAGAGGCGCGGACCCGGACTTCACGAATGATTATGGGCCGGTGATCGCGACAAACGCGGTGATCTTGAAGGCGGTCACTGTGGTCAAGAAAAGGCGATCCTAAACTGCGCATTCTCGTAGCAGCGGGATTGCTTTTCGCCGCGCTTGCCTTCTCACAGAGCGACTGGCCTGCGTATGGACACGATCCCGCGGGCACACGCTACTCTCCGCTTCGGCAGATCACGCCCGCGAACGTCAGGCAACTCGAACGGGCGTGGACGTTTCATACGGGTGAGAAGCCGGCCGTTTCGGGACCGCGCGGCCAAAGGCAGACCGCATTTGAAACCACTCCGCTGGTCGTCAACGGCGTGCTGTATCTGACCACGCCGGCAAACCGCGTGATCGCTCTCGATCCTGTTTCCGGCAGGAAGCTGTGGAGTTTCGATCCGCAGGCGAAGACCAAGAAGCCACTTCAGTATCACGCGCATCGCGGGGTGTCTTATTGGCCGGGCAATGCGAGTCACGCTGCGCGCATTTTGCTGGGCACCCTCGACGGCCGGCTGATTGCGTTGAACGCTCAAACGGGCGCGCCGGTCCCGAGCTTCGGGAACGAGGGTGAAGTGGATCTGCGCAAGGGAGTTGCTGACGATTTCCCCGATGCGACGTACGCAGTCACTTCCCCGCCCGCGATCTTTGAAGACCTGGTGATTACCGGAGCGGAAGTGCCGGAGAGCCCAGGGCACGGACCCTCGGGCGATGTTCGCGCCTGGGACATTCAGACCGGCAAACTTGTGTGGACGTTTCATACGGTGCCGCGACCTGGTGAGCCGGGGCACGAAACGTGGGAAGGCGATTCGTGGCAACGTCGCACGGGCGTGAACGTGTGGACCGGTTTCACGGTAGATACGCAGAGCGGAACGGTGTTTCTTGCGATCGGTTCTGCTGCTTATGATTTCTACGGGGGCGATCGGAGAGGCGCGAATCTGTATGGCGATTCGGTGGTGGCTCTGAATGCTCGAACGGGCGCGATGGTTTGGCATTACCAGCTCGTGCATCACGATATCTGGGATTATGATCCGCCTGCGCCGCCCGCTTTGATCACGGTCGAGCGTGGCGCAGAAAAGATTCCGGCGGTGGTCGAGGTCACGAAGATGGGCCTCGTGTTTGTGTTCGATCGACGAAACGGTGCGCCTGTGTATCCGATTGAAGAGCGGACGGTGCCGCGAAGCGAAGTGCCCGGAGAAGCTTCTTCGCCAACACAGCCGATTCCGGTCAAGCCGCCTGCGCTTTCGCGGTCGAGCATCACCGCGGAAGACATCACAAACGTGACGCCCGAAGCGCACCGATTCTGCGCCGATTGGTTTGCGAAGCTCGAGAACAAAGGGCGCTACACGCCGTATGGAACGCGTCCGACGGTTGTGTTTCCAGGAACGCTTGGAGGAGCGACGTGGTCCGGCGTTTCTTACGACCCGGCGCTGGGATACATTTTCGTGAACACGAACGAGGTCGGAGCGGTGGGACAGATGATGGAGCAGCCGCGGGGCTCAGCGATTGCTTGGAAGCGGACCAGTTCGCTTGGCGAATACGGGCGCTTTTGGGATTCGAATTTATGGCCGTGCCAGAAACCGCCCTGGGGTTTCCTGACGGCTGATGAACGTGAATACGGGTGAGTTTGCGTGGCGGGTTCCGCTCGGCATCACGGAAGAGCTGGAAGCGCGCGGCGTGCGGAAGACGGGCGCGCTGAACATCGGTGGATCGATTGCGACGGCAGGAGGGCTGGTGTTCATCGGCGCCACGAACGACAGCCGCTTTCGAGCGTTCGATTCGCGCACAGGCGAGGAGCTGTGGTCGGTGAAGATCGATGCAAGCGGACATGCGACGCCGATGACCTACATGGGCCGGGATGGGCGGCAGTATGTGGTGATCGCTGCGGGCGGTGGCGGATTTTTCGGGAGTGCGCCGTCGGATGCGGTGGTGGCGTTTGCTCTGGCGCCGGTGAAACTGCGGAAGTCGTGTTACTTCTCTGACGGCGCGATGTCGTCAGAGTCAACAGCCTCACGTGCTTTCTTCCATAAACGGTTGCCCCGCTGCTGAGCGGGATAAGCCGCCCTCTGGCGCGCTATAGAGCTCGGCAACCCCGTCCTTAACAGCGCTGACCACGCACAGGCCAGCGCGTTAGGTATCGTTTAACCTGCAACCTGCGTATGGACCCGTGACGAGCCAGATCAAAACATTTACAACTGTATGTCACCTTTTTACACTGACTTACCTGGGGTGAGGCGCACTCCTTGAAAGCGGACGTGCGAGGAAGGGGAATAAGCGCTAGTACGAAAGCCGAATAGCAACTTCGCAATTTGCGAAGTATTATGTAGCTGAGTGAGGGTAATCAGCCGAAAAGCATTGAAGGAGGCGAGCAGGAAACATCCGGCACTTCGAAAGGCCATTAGAGGTTTGGCGGAGCAATCGCCAGCAAGGCGGAATGGAAGAGCCTGGAGGACATTCGGAAGACCTATTCTGGGGTGGATCAGGTGGATAACTGCTTCGTATTCAATATCAAGGGAAATGCGTATCGGTTGATTGTCTGGATTCGTGGGAAGCGGATTTATGTGAGGCACGTGCTAACGCATGCTGAGTACAACAAGGAGAAATGGAAAAATGAGTGCGGGCCTGAGAAATGAAAATGAACGAAAGAGGTACGGGTTATTGCTGAAAGCGCAATTGCCTACAGTGATTCACACCGAGGAAGAAAATAATCACTGGATCAGCGTCCTTGAAGACCTCGATAAAAAGAAGAGTCTTACTCCGGAAGAAGAAGAATTTGCTGATCTATTGACTGTCCTTGTCGAGGACTTCGAAGACCGGCATTATGCGCTCCCACCGGCAAGTCCCACCGATGTATTGGAAGAGCTACTTCAGGCCAACAACCTTGAAGCAGCGCGATCTTAAAGACATCTTCAAGACTGAAAGCATCGCCTCTGAGGTCTTGAGCGGGAAACGGAAGTTAACGACTGAGCACATTGAGAAGCTCATCAAGCGTTTTAATGTTTCTGCGGACGTGTTTTTCGTAAGATTCACCTCACGCGGGAGCAGCATGATCTGATTAAGTACGAAACCCGTTCCTGAAAACATGGAGCCGGCAGAGGGGCTTGAACCCCCGACCCTCTGATTACAAATCAGATGCTCTACCAACTGAGCTATGCCGGCTTGTATTGCAACCGCTCCTTCACAGTCGCGGCTCTGTTCAGTTTATCGATGAACGTTCTGCGCGAGTGGGTCGATCCTGATTTTCAGATTATCAGAACCTGAAATACTGCTGGTATGCCCGGTCGAGAGTTGTCAGTGCTGGTCCTGGCCTTTTCACTAGGCGCGCGGCAGGCAAACCAACCGACTCCTCAACCGCGACAACAATCTAATATCGACGCTGCGATGGTAGGGCGCGGGCGTGCTCTTTTTCAGTCGAGCTGCGGGTTCTGTCACGGCAATGATGCGCGCGGTGCTCGCGGCCCTGATCTGGTGCGTTCCGCGCTGCTGAACCATGATGATCGCGGCAATCTACTCGGCCCGGTGATTCGAAATGGCCGTCCCGATAAAGGCATGCCGAGCTTCTCGACGTTAACGGACGACCAAATTGCGGATGTGGTTGCGTTCCTGCACTACCAGGCGAAGCTGGCGGTCGAGAGCTCTGAGGTACCCGGCGATTATCCGGTGACGAAGCTCCTCACCGGAGATGCGAAAGCGGGAAAAGCGTTCTTCAACGGCGCGGGCGGGTGCTCAAGCTGTCATTCCGTGACCGGCGACTTGAAGGGAATCGCCGCCAAGTATCCAGCCGATCGATTTACAACAGCAAATGCTCTATCCCGAGAATAAAGACCACCCGATCCCGGAGACTGCGGTTGTGACACTAAAGGACGGCACGCGTTATGAAGGCGCGGTCGTGCACAGCAACGAGTTTGTGATTGGCCTGAAGTGCAAAGACGGCTGGTATCGCTCGTGGGCAAAGGAAGATGTGACTGTGAAGATTCACGATCCGCTCGAGGTCCACCGCGAGTTGATGAACAAGTACACTGACGCCGATATTCATAACGTATTCGCTTATCTCGAGCAACTGAAATAGAAGAGCTATGAAGAGAACTCTTGCAGTGATGCTGATTGCGCTCTGCTCCCCGGCGGCCGACGCGGGTTTGAATCCGCGCGACTTGATGAAGCCGCTTTCAAACGACTGGCCGACGTTCAATGGCGATTATTCCGGGAAGCGCTACAGCTCGCTATCGCAGATCAATCAGACGAACGTCACCAATTTGACGCTCGCGTGGGTGATGCAGGTGAAATCGGTAGCGATCAAATCGATGCCGCTGGTTGTGAACGGGATCATGTATTTCACAACGCCGGATAATGTGTGGGCGGCAGACGCGCGCTTCGGGCGCATCATTTGGCATTATTACCGCGAGTCGCAGGGCGATCACATCGGGCAGCGCGGCGTCGGAATGTATGGGGACTGGCTGTATTTCGAGACTCCGGACTGCCACTTGATTTCTCTAGATGCAAAAGACGGCACAGTGCGCTGGAACATCGAACTCGCGGATCCGAAGCTGGGGTATTTCGCAACCATGGCGCCGCTCATTATTCGCGATCACGTGATCGTCGGAGTTTCCGGCGACGTGACGGATGTTCCCGGATTCCTCGAATCGGTGGAACCTGCAACGGGGAAAGTGCAATGGCGCTGGAACACCGAGCCGGGGCCAGGCGACCCGGGCGCATCGACGTGGCCGCAGGGTACTGATGCGATCGCACACGGAGGCGGCATGACGTGGATGACCGGCACGTACGACCCCCAACTGAACCAGCTTTACTGGGGCACCGGCAATCCGAATCCGGTGCTGAACGGCAATATTCGCAAGGGCGAAAACCTGTACACGTGCTCCATCGTTTCGCTCAACCCCGATACCGGAAAGCTGAACTGGCATTTCCAGGCCTCGCCGCATGATACGCATGACTGGGATGCCGTTGAGACGCCTGTCATCTTCGATGACGAGTACCGTGGAGTGCATCGGAAGCTACTCGCGCAAGCCAGTCGTAACGGCTATTTTTTCGTCCTTGACCGCACAACCGGCGAGCATATTTTGACCGCTTCGTTCATTCCCACAAATTGGGCGCGCGGCATCGACTCGCGTGGCGAGCCCATTCCGAATCCATCCAAAGAGCCGAAACCGGATGGCGTGCTGGTTTCGCCCGGCTCAGACGGTGCAACCAACTGGCTGGCGCCGAGCTTCGATCCGGAGACAAGGCTTTTCTATATGAGTGCGCGGAGGCTGTGGAGCGTTTTCTATATGACTGCCGAAGGTAAGCCCGAAGGCTGGGCCGGACGTGACCGCAATCTGTGGGCGAGCTCGGTACTCGAAGCGATCGATTATCAGACGGGCAGCATTCGATGGAAGCATGAGATCGGCCAGGGCGAGGGGCAGTCGGGCATTCTCACAACGGCAGGCAATCTTCTTTTTACTGGCGATAATTCGGGAGACTTGCTGGCGCTCGATCCCGCGACCGGAAACACTGTTTGGCACGTCAGTCTAGGCGCTCGCATGCAGACCGCACCTGCAACGTACGAATTGGGCGGACGGCAGTATTTATTGACCGCGGCCGGCAACGTACTGTTCGCGTGGGTTCTGCCTCAGAAATAGAGCCCGCTTTTATGAAGCGCGAGCCTGGCGGATGGCCGCCTCTCGGGCGTGGCGGAGCTCAGCGACCGGATCGCCGAGGGGCAGGAATTCCATCGCGACGACGCGATCATACTTGAGCTGGGCTAGTTTGCGGTAGATGTTGGCGTAGTTGATTTCGCCGGTGCCGGGCTCGTGTCGGCCGGGAACGTCGGCGATGTGCACCAATCCGGTGTACTCGATGTTCTTTTCGAGCTTCTCGATCAGATTGCCTTCGGCGATTTGCTCGTGAAAGAAATCGTAGAGTAGGCGCACTTGGGGATGGTCGACGGCGCGGATAATTTCGAATCCCTCGGCAACGGAAGTGAGGTAGTATTTCGGATTCTCCTCGGGATCGATATTTTCGAGCAGCAGCCTGACCGGTTGCCCGTTGATCTGTTTGCCTTCTACGAGCTGCGCGGCCTTTTTTAGCCCTTCGATACAGCTCTTGTGCTGCAGTTCGCGCGGCAAGCCGCCCACGACATTACCGGACATGATGATCACGGCCGGACAGTCGATCCTTTGCATGATGGGCAGCTCGTGGCGCACATCGGCCAGCAGGGCGTCACGTTCTTTCGGGTTGCCAACGCCGTGCTTCAAGCCAGCGGTTGTGTCAAAGGTGATGCCGAGCTGTGTGCGCTTTGCGATAGCGCGCTTGAAGTCGTCGTCGGACCAATCGTTATATTCGCCGACGAGCTCAACGTTCTTATAGCCTGCTTCGGCAACTTTTTCGAGACGCTGTTCGAAGGGGAGATCTTTAAAGACCGTCCAAAGCATGACCGAAAACTGGAAAGGCACTCCGGATTCGGCAAGCAGGGCTCGCTCGGGGACCATGCCGCCAAGTGCCGCTCCCGCGAGTCTTTTCGAAAACGCACGCCGATTCATTTCACCTCACTTCCGCTGGACAGGGACACTGGCTGGCCGCGCTTGCAAGATTCGTAGAGGGCCAATGTCAGTTCCAGCGCTTCATAGCCATCTTCGCCCGAGACGAGCGGGCGCGTACGACAACTGATCGCCTTTGCAAAATTCTGAAACTGTCGCTCGAAGGGGGTGAGCGAGATGGCCATAGGATCTGATGCTCCGGTTGCGGAGGGAGACTCGAGCGGAGGCGGTTCGGCCGAGTCGTGCTTGATGTCCCAGGAAACGAGGCGATTCGCCGATAGAATGGCTGAGCCGTTTGCGCCGTGAAGCTCGAGGCGCTCCGCAAAGCCGGGCCAGAATGCAGTCGAGGCTTGCACAACGCCTGTTGCGCCTGAAGAGAAACGAACCACGCCGCTCAGTACATCTTCCGACTCAATGGAGTGCAATGCACCCAACTGCCAATAGCCGAACACCTCGTCGACCGGACCCGCGAGCCAGCGCACCAGATCGAGTTGATGTATGGCCTGGTTGATGAGTGCGCCACCGCCTTCGGTTTTCCAGGAACCTTTCGCCGGGCGCGCGTAGTACTCGGCCGGCCGATACCATTTCACGTACACATCGGCTTGCAGCAATTTCCCGAGACGCCCAGCCTTGATGGCTTTCTTTAGGAACAGTGGACCGTCGTTAAAGCGCTGCTGGCTGACTACGCCGAGCACGATGCCTGCTTTTCGCGCAACGTCAATCATGGACCGAGCAGTCGCGAGCGAAGTGGCTATGGGTTTTTCGACAAGCACGTGTTTGCCCGTCGGCGCACAGGTTTCTACGATTTCAAGGCGAAGGTCCGGAAATGTGCAGACATCGACATAATCGAGATCGGGACGCTCGCAGAGAACGCGGTAGTCGGGCTCAAAGGTGAGGCCATACTGATTGGCAAATGCGGTGCCTTTCTCGGCATTACGATTCGAGCAAACGCGTAACTCAAACCCAATATTCCTGTACGCTTGAGCGTGCTTATGCGCGATCGCGCCAGTGCCGATAAGCGCAACTCTCAATAGGACTCGAAAGCGAAAGAGCGGGGTACGGGAATCGAACCCGTCTAAATCAGCTTGGAAGGCTGACGCCCGACCGCTAGGCCAACCCCGCGCATCCCATAATTTTACCCGGTCACATGGTACCCTAACTCGCTTATGATTTATTCTCGCTTCGCCGTGCCCTGTCTGGTTGGCGTTTGGTGTGCTGTGGCGCAAAGCGCCGTCCTCACTCCGGAGCAGGCCATCAAGGAGCGCAACATTTCGAGTCTGACTTTTTCTCCGGATGGCGCGCGTCTGGCTTGCATCGTGTCCGAGCCTCCGAAAGGCGGGCCGCCCGAATCGCACATCTGGCTTTTCGACGTTCCGCGGCAAGAATTTCGTCAGATCACGTTCTCTTCCAAGTCGGAGAACTCGCCGCGCTGGTCGCCCGATGGCCGTACTCTGGCCTTCCTGTCAAATCGCAACGAGCCGATGCAGATCTATCTGATGCGGCTGGATGGCGGCGAAGCGAGTCCGCTCACGTCGGGGAAGAACGCGGTCGGAGAGTTCCGCTGGTCACCGGATGGCGCTCATATCGCATTTCGCGCGCCCGAACCGAAGTCCGAAGCCGAAGAGAAGAAAGAGAAGGATAAGGATGATGCCAAAGTCGCCGATCGTGCGCAGGATCTTCAGCATCTATGGGTGGTCGATGTCGCATCAAAAAAAATCCGCCAGATCACGCGCGGAGAGTGGCGCATCGAAGACTTCGATTGGATCTCAGAAGATCGCCTGATTGCCGTAGCCACGAACGAGCCAAAAGCCGAAATCTGGAACACCGCCCTGTTCAGCGTGTCTCTAGCGGATGGAAAAATCAGTCCGTTTGCGCAACCCAGCCAGCCCTTTGGAGGCTTAACGGTTTCGCCGGATCGTACGCATCTCTCGTATGTCGGCACTCGCAAAGCCGGGCCGGCGCCCTACGATCTATATCTTGAAAGCACAGCAGGAGGTACGGCGCGTGATGTGACCGCTTCGATTGACCGCCCGGTCCTCGGCATCAAATGGCAGGACAACAACACGGCGGTCATTTCGATCGCCGATGGGTTTCGGTACCGGCTGTATCGCGTGACTACGGGGGATCGCATGCCGCGACCTATCGAGTTGCCGTATTCAAACGGCGATTTCGCGGTTACGCACGATGGAACGGTCGCGTTTGTCGCATTCGCTTTCAATCGTCTGCCAGAGCTTTTTATTCAGCCGCCGAAGGGCGAGGCCAAGCAGGTCAGCCATGTGCAGGAAGGCTGGAGCGGAATCAGTCTCGCCGATGCCGGTCTGTTCCGCTACAAAAGTTTCGACGGCACTGAAATCCAGGCGGCGCTCATGAAACCAACAGGCGCGAATGCCGGCTCGAAGCTGCCGATGATTCTATACGTGCATGGCGGACCGGCGGGCAGCTTCTCCGCTCAGTATTCGCCGTGGGCGCAGTTGCTCGCGGCTCACGGTTACGAAGTGTTGATGGTAAATCCGCGCGGGTCGGCGAGCTATGGCGAAGAGTTTTTAAAAGCGAATCGCGCCGATTGGGGAGGAGGCGATTTCAAGGATCTGATGGCCGGCGTCGATACGGTGCTCGCGCGCGGCGAGGCGGATCCGAACCGCCTCGGTATTGGGGGCTGGTCTTACGGCGGCTACATGGCGGAATGGGCGATCACTCAAACCAACCGGTTCAAGGCAGCCGTGTCGGGTGCCGGGATGTTCGACCTCGCGGCGGAGTTCGGGACAGAGCGCGAGCCGGCCGGCGACGAATGGTACTTCGAGACGCCGTGGGAGCATCCTGAGAAATTCGCGCATAGCTCGCCATACATGTACATTCGCAACGCGAAGACTCCCACGCTCATTCTGCAGGGCGAAAACGATCCCGTGGATCCGCTAGGCCAATCGACCGCGCTCTATCGTGCGCTCAAGCGATATGGCGTCGAAACCGAATTGGTGACCTATCCGCGCGAACCTCACGGGCCGCGTGAGGAGAAGCACCAAGTTGATATTTTGACGCGGATGCTGGGGTGGTTCGATCGTTTTCTGAAGCCGAATAGGAAGCCGGGCGATTAGGCTGCAACTCTCATGGGCCGAATCACGGATTCGCTGAATCGCTCCATCTCTTCGAATTGCGGGCTGAACTGCAATAGCAGCAAGTCCACACCGGCTTCGAAGAATTTACCGACACGATCCTGAACCTGGCCCGGGGTTCCGACCAACCCCGATCGCAAGCCCCGGTTTGAGACAGAATACTCTTCAATCGAGAGTGTGCTTTCACGCTGTGTCCCCGCGAGCCACTGCTGGAAATTGGCGAATCCGGCGGCGCTTTGCTTCACATCGGTGATCCGGGCAAGCTCTCCTGCAGCTTCTGCTTCGGTGTCGCGAACGATTCCGTATGCGGCTAGACCGAACTGCAGGTTCGGCAACCCGAAGCGCTCCCGGCGCGCGGACAGGTCGACAATTTTGGAAGCGATTCGTTCCGGCGAGTTGCCATGCATGACATAGGCGTCGCATTTCTCTGCGATGAGGCTTTTGGCGGCTTGTGATTCACCTCCGGCATACAACACAGGGCGCGGTTTTCGAACGGGCTTGGGCGCAAGCACGGTGTTCTCGGTGCGATAATACTTGCCTTCATACGAGAACCGGTCCTCCGACCAGACGCCGTTCAGCACATCCAGCCATTCTGAAGTCCTCGCGTACCGGTCATCGTGCTTTTCGAAAGAGACGCCGTACATGCGAGCCTCATCCTGCCACGAAGACACCACATTCAAAGCCATTCGCCCGTTGCTGATGTGGTCGATGTTTGCGGCCTGTTTCGCAAGCAGCGCGGGCGAGTGAAACGTCGGCCTCACCGCTCGTAGACATGCTCAGGCGCGCGAATGCTCAGAAAGGGCGTTTTTCTGCGCTCAAGCTCGGCGAACAGAGGCTCGAACCAGCGTGGATGCTCGTAGTAGATGCCGATCGGCCCCGTTGCACGATGTGCCGTCGGTAAATGGTCGCGATGCTCTAAAACAACCACGAGAGGAGTCTATCATTGCCGATGGAATAACTAGGAATTGGGTCTTCGCGCGACCCATTCGGTCTCGAATCGCTCTCGCGTGACGAATGATTTTTGCGTTCCCACGCCCATGGTCGAGAGCGCGGCGTAGAGATTGGCGCGAGCGATTGCTTCGCGCTCGGTCGAACCTGTCGCCAGAAAGTACGCCAGTCCGCCAATGAACGCGTCACCGGCACCGGTCGTATCGAAGGCCTGCACCGGAAACGCGGGCACGTGTTCAATAGCGCCCTTTCCGGCGTACAGCGCTCCGTTTGCGCCGAGAGTTACCAGGACGCGCTGCACGCCGGTTTGCAAGAACCGTTCTGCGCAGGCACGCGCTTCGTCCAAGTTGCGGACCGGCATACGGCTCAGCGTTTCCGCTTCGCTCTCGTTCGGGATCAGGTAATCGGCCTTCGAAACTTCATCGAAATCGAGTGCCTGGGCGGGCGCCGGATTTAGAATCGTGCGGACGCCGTGTGCGCGCGAAAAGCGCAGCGTGTAATAGACAGTTTCGAGCGGAATCTCGAGTTGCAGGATGATGAAGTCCGCCTGTTCGAGAAGCTTGGAAGCCGCATCGATGTCCGCCGGCAGCAAACGGTCGTTCGCGCCTTTGACAACCAGGATGCGATTCTGCCCGGAACTGTCGACGAAGATAGGCGCAACTCCGCTCGACACTCCATGCGTGATCCGCACGTGTGTCGTATCGATTCCGTACGCGGCGAAGTTCTGGATGGTTGCAGGTCCAAACAAGTCGTCACCGACGCGGGCGAGCATGGAGACATCGGCTCCGCACAACTTCGCGGCGACGGCCTGATTCGCGCCCTTGCCGCCGAAGCCGAGGTTGAACTCGCGGCCGAAGATCGTCTCGCCGGGCTGGGGGAATACGTCAGTAAAAGTGGTGAGGTCGACATTCGCGCTACCGACTACGACGATGCGGGGTGATCGATTCATAGGAGATGCTCGGTCAAGCTTCGCATACGCCGATCAGGTCAGCTCGAGACCGCGCGTTTCAGGCAGCCAAGTGGCGATAATCGCGGCGGCGGCAAATGCCAGGCCGCATGCTGCGAAACTTGATGCAAGCCCGTGTGCCTCTCCGAGAGCGCCGATGATGAAAGGCGCGAGGGCGCTGATACCACGAGCCACGTTATAGGAGATGCCGAGGGCGGTCGCACGAATCGGAGTCGGGAACAATTCGCTGCCGAGAATTCCCGACCCGGTAAAGAAGCCTGTACCGAAGAAGGCGGTGACAGAGGCGGTGAGCAAGATCATGCCCGGGCGGCGCGCGGAGGCAAAGGCTGAGACCGATACCGCGGCGAATATTAGATACGCGATCAGCATCCGTCTGCGCCCGAATTTGTCGGCGAAGATGCCGAAAAGCAGGTAGCCGGGCAGCATTCCGGCGAGATTCAGAATCACGAGAAACGACGTGAGATCGACTTGGCTGAAGTTGCGGCCGCCCTTGGACAAGGGAAGCGCAAGATACGCCGGTATCCAGGTGAAGAGACCCCACCAAGCGAACATCCCGAAAGTGTTCATCGTGAGTAGCGCGAACAACCCAGGTGATGCCGCGCGCCATAGTGTTGCGCGTGCGGCTTTCGAAACGGGGTCTTTTTTGTGCTGCTGCCACAAAGCGGGTTCCGGAACATCGTGCTGAATCCAAAGCGTGATTAGCGCTGGTAAAACGCCGGCGAAGAAGACCCAGCGCCAGTTCATTCGAGCCATGATGATGCTTGCGACAACGGCAGCGAGCGCATATCCAATAGCCCAACTGCTCTGCACCATTCCCAAGGCGCGTCCGCGCCATTCACCCGGCCAAGTCTCGGCCACTAAGGTGGCGCCCGAGTTCCACTCGCCGCCCATGCCTAGTCCCAACAAAAATCGAAAGAACGCAAGCATCGTGATGCTGGTTGAGAACCCGCAGGCGAAGGTGAAAATCGAGTAGGTGAGTATGCTCAGGCTGAGCATCCGGCGCCGCCCCAAACGGTCCGCCAGAAGGCCGAATCCGAAACTTCCAATCGCAGAAGCGACCAGGGTCAGCGAGTTCAACAGGCCCGCGGTAGCCTTCTGCATATTGAATTCGCGCATAAGAGTCGCCAGCACAATGGAGTAAAGCATGACGTCAAAGGCGTCGAGCATCCACCCGAGTGCCGCGGCCAGTAGCGTTTGGCGTTGAACAACCGTTGTATTGCGCCAGCGAAACGGCAGTGGAGTGGTCATGGGCAGCGGAGCTACAAAGTTAGGATAGGCGGTAATAACTCGGGATGCGGATCGCAATCGACACGGGCGGGACGTTCACGGATTGCGTGTATTTTTCTGAAGCCCGGCAAAACGTTTTGAAGGTGCCCTCGACGCCTGCGCAACCGGCTCAAGCTGTGCTTGGCGCCGTGGCTCAGATTGCGCGCGGAAAGCAGGTCGAAGTTCGGCACGGGACTACGGTCGGTACCAACGCGCTTCTCGAGCGAAAAGGCGCACGCGTGGCATTCGTTACGACTGCTGGGTTCGAGGACACAATCGCAATCGGCCGTCAAGCGCGGCCGAAATTGTATGACTGGTCGTTCAGAAAAGAACCGCCGCTCACACCAGAAAATTTGCGGTTCGGCGTGCGCGAGCGAACCGCGCCGGACGGCTCCATTCTTCGCGTCGCCGATGCAGACGAGCTGGGGCGTTTAAGACAGGCGATCCAGGCGGAGCGGCCTGCGTCCATTGCGATTTCGCTTCTGTTTTCATTTGCGAATCCGGCGAACGAGTGTGCGGTCGTCTCTGCGCTGCGCGATTTAGGCGTGCCGATTTCCGTCTCCCACGAGATTTTGCCGGAATTCCGCGAATACGAGCGCGCCTCGACGGTTGTCATTAACGCGTATCTTGCTCCGGTGATGCAGCGCTATGTCGAAAGCCTCAATGACGGTTTAGCTGCGACAGGTGCGCGGCTGCACGTCATGCAATCCTCCGGAGGAATTGTTCCGGCTGCGATTGCCGCGCGCGAGCCGGTGCGAACCATTCTCTCGGGACCCGCAGGAGGTGTGATCGGCGCTCTCGCCGTGGCGCGTACCACAGGCTTTCAGCGCATATTGACATTCGACATGGGCGGCACTTCGACGGATGTCGCGCTCATCGACAGCGACGGTGCGCTCCGTACCAGCACGGAGCTTCAGATTATGGGCATGCCCGTTGCAGTGCCGATGCTCGACATCCACACAGTAGGCGCGGGAGGCGGGTCGCTGGCGAGCTTCGATCGGGGCGGCGCGTTGAAAGTGGGTCCCGAATCCGCTGGTGCAGATCCAGGGCCGATCTGCTACGGGCGAGGGGTTCAGCCCACGGTTACGGATGCGAATCTGCTGCTCGGCCGTTTGGATCCGGACGGCTTTCTGGGCGGCGGAATGAAATTAGACGAGCACGCGACTAGAGAGCAGTTTGAGAAAGCGAAGGGCAACCTGGCAAGCGTCGAAGTCTTCGCGGAGGGCATCATTCGGGTTGCCAACTCTCATATGGAGAAAGCGCTGCGGAAGATATCGATTGAGCAGGGGCGCGATCCGCGTCGTTGCACGCTGGTCAGCTTTGGCGGCGCAGGTCCACTCCATGCCTGCGATCTGGCCCGCGCGCTCGAGATTCCGACAGTGTTGGTTCCCACGTTTCCGGGCGCGTTATCGGCATACGGCATCCTGGTCTCGGACGTGGTGCGCGATTACTCGCGGACCGTCATGCTTCAGCCACATGACCCATCGCTGTTGAAGCATTTTCGGGCTTTGGAAGAGCAGGGTGGGCGCGAAATGAGAGCGGACGGGCTCAATGCAACTGCGCTCCGCTCTCTCGATATGCGCTATGCCGGGCAAGGCTACGAGCTGAACGTGGACTGGTCTGACGATTTCGTGGAGCACTTTCATGAGCTGCACAGTCAGCGCTACGGCTACTGCGATCGCACGCGCCCGGTCGAGATTGTGAACGCGCGTGTGCGCATGATCTCCGCAACCGGCGGTTTCGAAGCGGAAATGCACGTTCCCGGAGATGGGGACGGGCGCGAGGCAATTGTCAAAACAAAGCCGGTTACCTATGGCGGCAGGGAACTTCCAGCCAAGGTCTACGAGCGTTCCCTGCTCTCACCGGGGGACCGGTTTAGCGGCCCAGCCGTAGTGGTTGAGTATAGTGCAACAACGTTCCTTCCGCCCTCAACGGCCGGCTATGTCGATCAGTATGCCAACTTAGTGATTGATTGTTATGTATAAGACTCTACATTTTTGTTCTAAGTCGCGCCATTTAGCGTCTAAGAGATAGAGGGATAAGATGCGCATACAAACCATTCTCATTGGACTATCTTGCTGTGCTCTTAGCGGTACACTTGCGTTCGCACAGGCTACTGCAAAAGCGAACAGCGATCAGCAGTTCCTGGATAAGGCTGCGCAAACGGACATGACTGAGGCTCATGTGGGACAGCTAGCTGCAGATCAGGCCTCGGCGCAGGACGTGAAGGATTTTGCTCAAATGCTGGTAACGGACCATACAAACGATTACACGCAACTGGGTACGGTCGCGAGCAAGGCTGGGATGACCATTCCGAAGGGGCTCGATGCTCAACACAAAAAGATGATCGCTCCGCTCGAGAAACTCAAAGGTGCGGCTTTCGACCGGCAGTTTGCGCGTGAAATGGTCGCGGGACACCAGAAAGCAATCGCCGAGTACAAGAAAGAGGCCGCGGACGGCCAGAATGCCGACGTAAAGGCATACGCAAATCAGGCTTTGCCCACGCTCGAAAAACACTTGCAGGCGGCGCGGGACCTGGAGAAGCGGAAACCAGCGGCCGGAAAAGCCGCAACTCCGTAGCTTTTTTGACGACAGATCCGATTGAACTAGCCGTCTTCAAGAACTCATTTCATTCCGTCGCTGAAGAGATGGGCGCGGCTCTGAGGCGGACGGCTTTCTCTCCGAATATCAAAGAGCGGCGCGATTATTCAAGCGCCGTTTTTGATGCAGCCGGGAACGTGATCGCGATGGGCGACGACATGCCCGTCCACCTCGGCTCCATGCCGATGTCGGTTCGGGCGGCGCTCGATTCGCTCGACTTGCGCGCCGTCCGACATAGCGATCCTGAACGATCCTTACCAGGGCGGTACGCATTTGCCCGACATCACCCTGGTGATGCCGGTTTTCACCGAAGGCGCGCGAGAAACCCGTGTTCTATGTCGCGAACCGCGCCCACCACGCCGATATTGGTGGGACGTTCCCGGGCTCGATGGGATTGTGCCAGGAAATCTGGCAGGAGGGAGTCCGCATACCGCCTTTGAAGCTCGTTTCGGGCGGCGTTGTGAACGAGGCGCTTCTCTCCCTCATTCTGAACAACGTTCGAACTCCGCGCGAACGCGAGGGGGACTTGACCGCGCAAATCGGCGCTTGCCGAATCGGCGTCGAGCGCATGACGGAATTGATCGGGAAATATGGCTTAGACCGGCTCCAGGCGAGCGCCACGGCGCTGCTCGATCACTCCGAAGCGTTCATGACGAGCCGAGCTCGAGCGTCTTCCCCCCAGGTGAATTCGGCGCGCGAGGATTTCCTCGACGATGACGGCATCACGCGGCGAACCCGTCAAAATTTGCGTAACGATCGCGACCAATCCAGCCCAAGGCCGCATACGTGTCGATTTCACGGGGTCCGCGCCGCAAGTGGCGGGCAGCCTGAACGCCGTATTCGCCATCACCTATTCGGCGACGTTCTACGTTCTCCGCTGTTTACTTCCGGAAGAGGCGGCTCCCACGGCAGGACTCATGCGCCCGGTCGATGTTGTCGCGCCTGAAGGAACTGTCGTCAACGCGCGGATACCTGCAGCCGTCGCGGGAGGCAATGTCGAGACCTCTCAGCGCATCGTCGATGTTCTGTTGCGGGCGTTTTCGAAAATTCTGCCCGACCGCATTCCTGCCGCAAGCTCCGGGACAATGAACAACTTGACGATGGGCGGCGTCGATCCAAGAACCGGACAGGCCTACGCCTATTACGAAACGATTGCCGGCGGGTCGGGCGCGCTTTCGAATCGCGACGGCGTCTCCGGGCATTCACACGCATATGACGAACTCACTAAATACACCCATTGAGGCGCTCGAGTACGCGTATCCGTTTCGCGTGCTCCGCTATGCGTATCGCAGGGGCTCGGGCGGTGAGGGAACAAATTGCGGCGGCGACGGCCTGATACGCGAGATCGAACTTCTGGCTCCAGCGCAAGTGACGCTTCTGACAGAGCGTCGTGTTTTTCCGCCTTACGGGCTGCACGGCGGTTTAGCTGGAAGAGTGGCCGCAATGTTCTTATCGAGAACGGAACCGAACAAGAGTCTGCCGGGCAAGTGCAACATCGAAGTAAAGGCCGGCGACGATTTTGCGCATCGAGACTCCCGGAGGCGGGGGCTGGGGTAAACCGAGACAGGATGGGCAATCGCCAGCGGGATTGGATCGAACAGGCTATCAGGCTCGCGATTGAAAACGTTCAATCGGGTCGCGGCGGTCCGTTTGGTGCGGTGGTGGTCAGACGAGGATCGAATCATCGCGAGCGGAAGCAATCAAGTGACGATCGCCAATGATCCGACTGCGCATGCCGAAATTGTCGCGATTCGCGCTGCGTGTCTGGCTCTTGGAAATTTTCAGCTTCCCGAATTGTGAACTATATTCGAGCTGCGAGCCTTGTCCGATGTGTCTTGGCGCGATTTATTGGGCACGACTGGCGCGGTACTACTACGCGTGTACACGTGCCGAGGCGGCCCAGGCTGGATTCGATGATGTATTGATTCACGACGAGCTGAAGCTTACTCCAGAGCAGCGGTTGATTCCCAGGGCCGTGCTGTTTCGCACGAGAACCGAATGACGCCGTTCATCGAATGGGGCCAGAGCCCGAACAAAGTTTCGTACTGAAACACATTTAAACGTGAGCGTAGCTGAAGGGCATCGTTGCGGAAAAATATTGCCACGGAATTTATCGCGCAATACGCCTTTGTAACCCGAATTGCTAGGCTTTGGACCGCTCCGACGATGGTTGCGAAAAGCCTGCGTTTGTGCAACGCACCGGACTCCCTGGGCTTACAACGCTACTGGTTACGCAAGACTGCAATTGGATTGACATGCGCTGCACGTCGTGCCGGGATGTAGGTTGCTAAGCCGCCACGATCAGCATTGCCGTGAGCACAATCAGGTAAAGCATTGGCGACCAGTATGCAGACCCGGGAAGATGGCATCGAAAAGTCTCGGCAGCGGTAATGCAGCACTAAACCGAGAGCGGAGCCAATGGCAGCTCATCTTGAAGCCCCCTCTAAGATCATTCGCCGTATATCGGCTGCCTTCGGCGCCAAGGGCCATACGGATGCCAATCTCTTGCGTCCGTTGACCGACAGAATAGGCAACCAGTCCATAAACTCCGATTGCTGCGAGAATCAGAGCAAGAAGAGCGAAACTACCAAGCACACGCGTGAAGAACGGATTCCCACCCCTTTGGCGCTCAATGACAGCTTCCATACTCATCACGCTGGCCAGCGGAAGATCACTATCCAACTGCACGACCGCGCGGTGTAGCGCGGATGCCAAACTGTTTGGCTCGATCTTCGAACGAAGCATTAGGGAAAAAGAAGCCACAGGCCGTCTGAAAAAATGATTCATAGACCTCTGGATCTACGCGAGTTTCTTCGGAATAGCTTTTTACATTACTGACCACGCCCACAATCGAGCTCCACGCTGGCGCAGTATCTTTGATATCCAGTTGGATCTGCTTTCCCAATGGATCTTGATCATGAAAATAGCGATCGCACAAACTCCTGATTCACGAGTACTACGCGTGGCGCGCTGACATCATCCATTTCCGTAAATGTGCGGCCCGCGCAGCAATGGAATCCCGGCGACCTCGAAGTAATTCGTCGTAACGACAGCATCCAGCGCGCTGCGGTGCTCATTGGATGGCAATTCGGGCTCACCCTTGAGGTGAATCGGGACGTTATCCGCGCCGGTTGCCGGAAGACTGGAAGCTATAGCGACATTCTCGACGCCGGGAATCTGTTGCAAGCGAGGGATCAGGCGGTGAACAAAAAAGAGCTGTTGAGAGGCATCGCCGTATCGTGCGTGATCGAGTGTGACGCTGGCAGTCAATACGTGGTCTGTCCTGAAACCGAGTTTCTGATGATCGAGCAGATAGACACCGCGGATTAGCAGGCAAGTTCCTATCAAAAGAAAGAGCGCCAGAGCGATTTCGCCGGTGACAAGCACGGCCCGCAGGCGGTTCTGCGAACGACCGGACGAGGCTGCACGACTTTCGGATTTCAGGTCAGCGTTGACATCCGTACGGGAGACCTTGATCGCCGGAGCCACGCTGGACAGCACGGCGGAAACCACAGAGATACCGATAGCAAACAGCAGAACGTTTCTGTCGAGAGCTATCGGAACAGCGCTGATGCGCCTCGTTGAACGTCAGATTAGCGCGAACAAGGTTGATTCCGAAATACGTGAGTAGCAAACCAACGCCACCACCCAAAAGCGCGATCGCCAGCCCCTCTGTCAGCAGTTGTCGAACTATGCGTGTGCGGCCTGCGCCCAACGAGACGCGGATCGCCAACTCCTT
The DNA here is from genome assembly GCA_963803455.1 of uncultured Acidobacteriaceae bacterium. Lineage (GTDB taxonomy): Bacteria > Acidobacteriota > Terriglobia > Bryobacterales > Bryobacteraceae > Bog-105. Next base: position 1,560,642 of record CAWDMK010000001.1, read on the forward strand.
CTGACGTCCTGCTGCGCGTGTCAACAGCAGGCCGGCGACATTGGCGCATGCAATCAGCAGAACAAAGCCGACCGTGGTCATGAGTACGGCTAAGGCGGTGCGAATGTCAAAAGCGTAAACGACGTAATCCGGCAGCGATCTTACTGCTATGCCCCACCGTTTCTCGATTGCCGGATATTCTGCCTCAGCTTGCTTCGCCAGAATGCGCAATTCCGAGCGCGCTTGCTCGAGTGTTACGCCCGGCGCAAGTCTCCCGAACAAAAACAGAAAGCGATTCTTGCGCGCTGCCGGCGTCTGATCCGCCGCGTTCAGCACCAGCGGCGTCCACAGTTGCGGCGTAAATTCGAGCAGCCGGAAGTTCGCTCCCATCACTCCCACCACGGTGTAATCTTCGCGATTCAGGTGAACGATCTCGTCCAATGACGGAAGGATCTGAAGCAAAACGGCGCTCCCAGAGACCGTGACTGAGGATCACCACGTGATCGCGCCCAGGCTCATCCTCTCCTTCTATAAAAGAACGCCCGAGCACCGGCACGGAACCGAAAACACTGAAGTAGTTCGGCGATACAGCCGCGTAGTGGATCGCCTCCGGCTGACCCTGCCACGTCAAACTAGCCACTCCGGTCATCATCCGCGGCAGCCATCTGCGCGAAGACGCGGTGGTCGTTGCGCCAAGCGAGAAAATTCGGCGCGGAAACGGGACTCGTATCTGCAAAGTCGCTCTGATCGGGATTGACCGACGAGATGACCACTACTTTTTGCGGATTTTTTCCCGGCAGGCGAGGTAACAGGAACGCACTCACGAGGCTGAACATCGTTGCGTTGACGGCAATGCCTAAGGAGAGTGTCAAGACCGCAGTCGCCGTGAATGCCGGGGCCTTCCTCAGCTGCCGCAAAGCAAACTTCATATCGGCCCAGATGCTCTCGATGCGTCGGCCATTGCCAAACCTCGCGGCTGCGCTCTTCGATCAGCATCAGATTCCCGAACTCCCGCCGGGCAGTCCTTTCCGCCTCTTCCCGAGGCATCCCGCCTTCCATCAGCTCATCGATCTTTTCTTCCAGATGTTCCTTGATCGAAACCGTGAGGTCGTCATAACGCCGTCGACGAGAGAAAAATTGTCCGAACCATCGCATGCGGCCTCTTATGCCTCCGCAACTGCAAGCACACGCGTGATACCGGCAAGCATCTTCTCGAAGCTGGACACTTCGTGCTCGAGACGCCGAGTGCCCGCAGGCCGTCAGCCGATAAATCCGTGTCGGACGGCCCTTCGCCGAGACGCCTGCCTCCGATTTCAGCCATCCTGCCTTGAGCATGCGCTGTAGTGCTGGATAGAGGGACCCCTCTTCGATCTGCAGCAGATTGTCGGAGACTGCTTTGATGTGCTTGGCGAGCGCGTATCCGTGCATCGGCTTCAGCCGGAGCGAGTGCAGAATCATCAGTTCCAAAGCCCCGGAAAAAAGGTCGCGCTGTCCGGGATCTTTGGCCATAGAGCTAGTTTAACTCCGTATAGCTATTTTGGCAATAGTATTACGGTGAACATGCATGACGAAAAAATAGTGATGCCGGATGTGTACGTTACGTTGTCCGGGGTGCTTTGAAAATGGGCGGACCCACTAACTACGCCAAAGCCCACGCGCCGCACAAATCGAAACGCTGGGTTCTCAAATAGCTGTGCGATGACATCATCGCTAACTGGCTGATCGGTCTCAACAATCGAGATCGCAGTCAACGGCCGCTCGGGTTTGTGCTCCGCATCCGTTGTAACATCCTCGCGCCCTAAGGCGAAGTTTGCGATATTGATTCCGTTCCGCCCCAAAACGCTGCCTAGATATCCGATGACGCCGGGCACGTCCTCGCTCTTCGAGTACATCAGGTTTCCGCCGAGCGTCGCCTCGCACGATATTCCTTCGACCTGCAGCAGCCGCGGCTTGTCCAGCACGATTGCGCCGACGGCTGAGAAGACGCCTGCGTCTGATTCCAATTCCATGCGGATCGAATCCATGTGCGAGCGTCCAGGCTCGCGGGCCTCAACGACTCTGAAGCCGCGCTGAGTTGCGATCTGCATCGCGTTTACGAGATTGGCCCGATGCTCTGCCCGGTAATCCATGGACCTGCTCAGGATGCCTGCCAATCCGGCGTTGCGCAAGATTTGCGTGTTGTTATCGGCCAACCGTCCGAAATAGACAAAGCGGATGGTGTGCGGATTGCCCGTCGAGATATGGCTCAGAAACATGCCGAGCCGCTCGCCGAGATCGAGATAGGGTCCCAAAGCTCGATACTGTTCCGCCGTAAGCGCAGGCATGTTCACGGCGTTCAGCGCGACCCCGGTCGTCAGATATTCGATCACCTGTTCGGCGATACGAATGCCGACGATCTCCTGCGCTTCTTCGGTTGATCCGGCAATGTGGGGCGTCGCAACGACCGCGTCCAATGCAAGCAACGAATCATTGCCCGGCGGTTCCTTTTCGAAGACGTCCAGCGCGGCTCCGGCTACCCTTCCGGTTTCGACCGCATGTTGCAATGCGCTCGCGTCGACCAGCTCACCGCGCGCGCAGTTGATAATGCGAACTCCCGGTTTCATCTGCTCGAAGGCTGCGGCGTTGAGCATGTGATCGGTTTCGGGCGTCAGAGCCAACGTGCAGAGTGATGTAGTCACTTCTGCCGTAAAGCTCGGGCAAGCGAGACAAGTTCAATACCGAGATCGTGCGCCGTGTGCGAGCTGACGTACGGATCGTGGCCCACGACCTGCATCTCGAAAGCCTTCGCGCGCTTTACTACTTCGCGCCCGATACTGCCCAGGCCGACCACGCCCAGCGTCTTCCCACGCAGCTCGTTGCCGAGAAATTTCTTCTTTTCCCATTTGCCGGATTTGATGGAAGCGCTGGCTTGCGGCACCGACCGCGCCATCGCAAGCATCAGAGCGAGCGTGTGCTCGGCAACGGAAACCGAGTTTCCGCCGGGCGTGTTCATGACCAGCACGCCGGCGGCGGTTGCGGCGTCGAGGTCGACGTTATCCACTCCGACGCCCGCGCGTCCGATCAATTTCAGCTTGGGAGCCTTCGCGAGAACCTCGCCAGTAACTTTGACTGCGCTCCGCACAAGCAAAGCATCGCAGTCGGGGAGATGCGCTTCGTAGATTTTCGGATCTGCGACGATCACTTCCCATCCCGGCTGGGCGCGCAGTGAATCCATCGCGGCCGGGGCCAACGGTTCGGCAACCAGAATTTTCACTTAACTGTGATTGAGCGCCAGCGCAGCCGCTTTCGGAAGCGCAACTTCGGCGTACACGTTCTGCGCCGCGGCGACGCCCTTGCCGAATTCGACCGGGTAGCCTTGCGCGGCAAGAATGAGCTCGAGCTCCGCAAGGACTGCGAAGAGATCATGGAAATCGAAATAGCCCAGATGCGCCAGCCGGAAAATCTGGCCCTTCATCGATCCTTGGCCGTTCGTGATGATTGCGTTGAAGCGGTCGCGGAACTCCTTCACGATGACGCCGGAATCCATGCCCGCAGGCGGGCGAACTGCGGTTACGGAGGAGCCGGGCGAGCTTGAAAACAGCTCAAGACCAAGCTCGGTGACAGCTTGGCGAGTCGCTCGCGCAAGTAGCTGAGCGTTTTCGACCAGCTTATTCATCCCGATTGATTTGATGTATTTCAGCGCCTCCGCCAGAGCGAGCAGCAGAGCGGTATTCGGCGTCCAGGCGGACTCTCCATTCGCGGCGCTCTTTTTTCTCTCTTCAGATCGAAATAGAAGCGGGGCGCGCTGGCTTTCGCGTTGTGAGCCCAGGCTTTTGGGCTGATCGGAAACGAAAGCCAGGCCGGGCGGAATCATGAATGCCTTCTGAGAACCGCCGATCACGACATCTAATCCCCATGCGTCGATATCTAACGGCATGGTCCCAAGCCCGTGATTGCATCGACAACGAAGATAGCGTCCGTGTTCTTGAACTGCGCGGCCCATCGCCGCGACGTCGTGCTGCGCGCCGGTTGAGGTTTCGGATGCCTGGACGAAAACGCCTCGGATATTTTTGTTTCGTGGCGAGTGCGCGCTTGACGGTTTCCGGCTGCACGGCGTCGCCATAAGGCGCGCTCAGCACGGTGGCTTGCATGCCCCAAGCCTTCACGATTTCAACCCAGCGCTCGCCGAACTTGCCTGCCGAGCAGACCAGCACTTCATCGCCCGGCGAGAAAAAGTTCTGGGCGGCCGCCTCCAGTCCGCCAGAACCGGAAGCGACGAGAATCAGCACGTCGTTCGACGTACTCAAAACGTCTTTCAGATCGGCCAAGACCTGCTTATAGAGCTTACGAAAATCTTCCGTCCGATGGTGGATATCGGAGCCCATCATCGCGCGCAGGGCCGAAGGCAAGAGCGGCGTCGGCCCAGGCGTCAGAAGACGTTGCTTTTTGACGTGCATTTCTTTCTGATGTGCATCTGGCGGGATTAGTTCGGGATATCGCCCGGTAAGACCCCACTGTTGCGAGAAAGGCGGTGCGCCATTGCTCGGCATGATGAACCACATGCCGGTCGAGGGACGCCACACGACGAAGTCGGCTCTCTTGTCGCCGTTGAAATCACGCGCGAGAGGGACATCGCCGGGCAAGCCCCATTGCACGGAGTAGGGTAGCTGGCCTGTGGTCGGTATTACAAACCACATGCCGGTCGAGGGGCGCCACACGGCAATATCCGCCCTTCCATCGCCATCAAAATCAGCCGCAATCGGGATATCGCCGGGCAAGCCCCATTGCACTGAATATGGCTGGGCGCCGCTGCTCGGCACAATAAACCAGGTTCCGGTAGAAGGACGCCATACCGTCCGATCGGCTTTGCCGTCTCCGTCATAATCAGCGGCAAGCGGAACATCGCCGGGCAAACCCCATTGCTCGATGTAGGCGGTCGCCGTCGCACTTGGATAAATGAACCACATGCCGATCGAGGGACGCCAGACCGCTAAATCAGTCTTTCCATCGCCATCGAAATCGGCCGCAACGGGGATATCGCCCGGCAAGCCCCACTGCTGGCACGTAGCCGGTTGTCGCACCCGCGGGCAGAATGAACCAGTCGCCAGTCGAGGGACGCCAGACGGCGAAATCGGTTCTGCCATCACCGTTGAAATCGCCGAGTTAAAGGGATGTCGTTCGAGAGTCCCCACTGCTGATCATAGGGAACATGCGTAGCGCTCGGCAGGATGTACCATGTGCCGGTGGATGGTCTCCACACGGAGAAGTCCGCCTTCCCGTCACCGTCAAAATCGCTGGCGACGTGCGTAGTCTGGGACCCTGGAGTGCCTCCCGTTTGGCCGCCGCCGCCATTGGCCGCAGCCGGCCCGACCGCGAACGTGACGATATTGCTGATGAATGCATTCTGCGCGATGTATGCCTGGGTGTTCGCATTAGACGGCAATTTGGAGGGCAGCAGCAGTTGCACCTGATACATCGCCGTAGGAGCCAAACGGAAGCCCGGCGTAGACGACTTGAGCCGTCGCACCATTTACAGTTGCAAATACAGTATTCCGGGCTGAGTTCGGCTGCGGTCCTGCATACGGCGATCCAGCGATTTGGCTGGCGTCGGCTGGCGCGGCTAACGGGCCTAGACCGGTGGCAGAGAGTGAAATGATTTCGTCCAGGAACGGCGGGATTAGAAGGCGTAATGAGCGAATTCGAGACAACCGCACAACACGTGTGAGGGTTGTAAACGGTCAGGACGACTTTAGCACCCGAACTGATGCTTGACGATACGGGAATGCCGGTTCCCGCCGCTCCGGCCCGGCGTGCGATGACGAGAAGCGAGAATGGCCCCGCTCTGCCCGCACTCACTTGCGGATCGGCGCTGCTATTGATGGCCGCTATCAGGCCATCTGAAATACTGCCCAGAACGTCGCTGGCCTTTACTGTGTAGCTGTGCTTCCGGCCGTTAACCGTGATGGTGGCCGTATCGCCGGCATTCACAACTCCGCTGACAGACACTAATGTCGACGGATTGTAAGGCTGATGCAAGGCGTTCGAAGCAGGCCAGGGCCTTGGCTGTCCCGGGTATACGGGCGCGCTAAACAGGCCTGGATTTGCAGGCGCGATTGAGATGGGAGTCGCGTTCGTGTACGAGGTACCGTTCGTACGCACATACACGCTGCTGCTGGTTCGGTCCGTAAAGCTGTAAGGCACTTGCGCAATGATCTGGGTGGGCGAAACCATCCACACCGGGACCGACAACCCATCCATGAATACTTCTGTCCCGCCGAGCCCGTTCGGCGGCAGAACACCAGAAAAAGTCGCAGTCATCGTAGTATTCGAGAGATTCGTTCCATTGATCTCAACGATAGTTCCCGGCGCGACCGTAGCCGCGGTGCCAGCCGTCAGATAAGCACCTGACGCAGTTGCCGTGATGTCGGTGATGTTCGATGTCGCCGCTGTCAGGGAAATGGCATCGAAGGGGAGGTTCGTCTTCTTTGAACTGAGATAGATCAGTCCCGAAACTGGTCCGAGAAGAGCTGTGACGTTGGGATCACCCGCTCCGGCATTTATTGCATTTACGAGCGCCTGCGCGACTGAAGTAAGGGAGTCGCTGCTCAGGATTGTGTAGGTGTAAGCCTTGCCTGCAATGGTGATGGTAACTGTGTCTTTTGCAACAATCGTGCCCGCCAGGGTCACCGTGCCTTCTTGCCTTATGACTTCGCTGGCATGATTGAGAACCGACTGGGACGGCAGCAGGGTAATACCGGGAGTAAAGACCAACACGCGACGGTTGAACGGGTCACTAACGTACAAATTCGTGCCATCGAAGGCAAGCGACATGGGCGAAGGAACCGTGTCAACGCTACCGGCATTATCAATAGAAGTGCTGACGAGAGAAGTAGACTGGCTGCTGATTACATCGTGTATGAAATCAGGCTGTCCCAGAACGATATCAGCTCCTGCGGCGTTGGCGGTGGGAATCGAATTGAATATCAACACGCGGTCGTTGCCGCCATCGGCAATAAAAAGCCGCGTGCCATCAGAGAGCGCAAACCGGGGGAAGTTCAAGCTTTTATTGCAGAGCCCGCTTGCGGGGGCGCCTGGACATAAAGCCGCTCCATTATTAGCCGCGGTACTGGTCATATCAGGCTGCCCCACAACGACGTCGGCAGGCTGATCCATGGCCGTTGGAATCTCATTCCAAATCAGCACGCGATTAAATCCAAGATCAGCGACATACAACCGGCTGCCGTCCGAGGTCACCGATACCGGATTCAATAACTGATTCGCGGCCGCTACCGGGTTGCTGCCCGAGACTGGCGGTTGATTCACGGTGGTGAGGTTCGGCTGACCTAGCTCAAAATCCGCTGGCTGATCGTTTTGGGTCGGAATGCGATTCCAGACGAGAACGCGAGAGTTCAGCGTGTCAGCCACAAATAGCTTTCCGTTCTGAATCCACACTCCTTGCGGGCCGCGTAGCGTTTGGGCGCTAACGGCGCTGGTGCTGGTGCCGGTCGTGAAGTTGGATTGGCCTAGCACGATGGTCGCGGGTACATTTTTCGATGTCGGGATCGAACTCCAGATCAACACGCGGTTATTGTCGGTATCCGCGACGGCGAGAACGTTTCCGTCCGTCGCAACGGCGGTCGGAGTTTGTAGCGCCTGGCTCGTAACGCCGGGGGTTGTCGAGGTGTAATTCGGCTGGCCCAGCACGTTTTGGGCGGGATAGCCGCACAGATGGCAAAAAGAACTGTAAGTGGGGAGAAGGGTCAAATCCGCCTGAGGAGGAGGAATCTGGGCGGTGTCGAACATGAGCACGCGATTGGCTTGAGGGATCGCGCCTACGTGGTTGGAATCCGCGACGAACAAGGTTCCATTGGAGTAAGCCAACCCACTTGGGCCGCCCAGTACCTGCGGCCCGGGAGTAGCGTTCGCATAGGTAAAGGAAAGCTGCCCGATGGCGGCGCGCGCAGCTTGGCCGTTGCTAAACTGCTGTCCCTGAACAAGGAACGAGCAAACAAACACAAAGAGAACCGGTTTGTACTGACTCAATCAAAGACCCCGGAGAAAGCTCAGTATAACAGCGGGTGGGACGTTGGCTGCGCGCGCCCGGTTGCGCCCTTGGTTGCGGGGTGTTCGCGGCGAGGATGTGGTGAAACAGTTTCGCTGCGGGTACGATCCCACTTTCGAGGCTGGGTCTGTCCCGACTGCATTATGGCAAGCACTGTCTGGCGCGGTTTTATCACTTTTGGGCTGATCTCTATTCCCGTGCGATTATTCCGCGCGGCGCGGCCGGAAAGGGTCAGCTTCCGCAGACTATACCGGCAAGAGCCTGTCGACGGAGGCGATCGAGGGCGGCAGGCAATCGCGACTCAGGACGAAACCGCCGTCCAGAAATTGACCGCTTCAGCGCGCCGCGAGGAGCCGGAACGGGGTGTCACGCCGATTCGCGGCGCAGGACCAGCCGTTGTCCCGGAGCCGATCTTGGCGCCCGTCCAGCAGGCTTCCGTTCGAAAAGGCACGGCTGAAGTTGTGCCTGAACGGTCGGTCGTCAAAGGATACGAATACGAGAAGGACCAATTTGTCGTGGTCGATCCGGAGGAGTTGAAGAGCATCGCTCCGAAGACCGCGACCGAAATGGAGATCCAGGAATTCGTGCAAGCTCGCCGAGATCGATCCCGTTTACTTCGAGACGTCCTACTACGTCCGGCCCGAAGAAGCGGGCGAAAAAGCGTATGCGCTGCTCTACAGGGCGCTGCAGACGACGGGACTCGTTGCGATCGCCAAATTTGCGATGCACGGGCGGGAGCACGTCGTGGTGCTGCGTCCGGGTAAAAGCGGCATCATCTCGCACACGATGTACTTCACTTCAGAGGTTCGGGCCGACGAAGAGTACCGGGCCGACACGAAGGCGGTTTCGCAGAAGGAGTTGGATCTCGCGCAGACCCTGATCCATTCGCTCGCTGCGCCCGTTCGAGCCGGAAAAGTATCGAGACACCTATCGCGAGAAAGTGGAAGCCATGCTGGCCAGCAAGGTGCAGGGTAAGCCGCTGGCGAAGGTTGAAATTTCGAAGCCGGCCGAGGTTGTCGACATCGCAGAAGCCCTCAGAAAGAGCCTGGCGAACTTGAAGAAGCCCGCCAGCTCAGATCAGCAACTCCGAAAAACAGAGCCGGTCGCAAGAAAAGAGCGGCAGGTAAGAAGACAGTGCGCGGCGCTGGCCAGAAGTAAGGCTTGACCGCCTATCTAAACGCCTTCCGATCCGTGCAGCTTCACCATCTTGTTGTAAATGCCAAGCGTCAAGAATGTGGGCACCCAATGACCCACGAAATTCGCTTTCTTCTCGTCGCCTGTGAACTGAAAAAACAGCGACGTTCCAATCGAAGCCAAGTGCTGCCCATAGGAACAAATCCGAGGGAAGTTTCGCGGTCTGCTGCTCGATGCTGCGCGCTACGGGTCCTTCTCGATGTTCCTCTCGCGGGCCGGGCCGCGGCTCCGTTGTAACTGCGTCTTTCACTGCTTCCTCATAGTCCACTTGTGCCATCTCCTATTCCTAGTGATTCCTCTACCCTAGTGATTCCTCCGGTAACGATCCATTTCGTGATTTTGGGTACGTAAAGGTCCCTGCTACGCCATGACGCCTTTTTGATGGTCTAGGTCTTAATTGTTCCGATTGTTGTAGTCTCGCCTTCCTGCGCTTTGGGCCCCAGCACATCGCGCATCACGATTGCGAGATCCCGGAGCGCTTGTGCTCCGTCGCCGTAATAAGTCGAGCCGTGCATGATCGCGAGCGTCTTCGGCTTATATTCCGCCAACCTCTCGAGCACCCGGCCCGTGTGGTGGGTGTATGGCACGTAATTGGCAAACGGGCCGGCTTCACTCTCTAACAGGGCGTCTTTGCATCGTTCCATGATGCTATCCGCAGTTGCCGGTTCGCGCTGACCCCATTGATGAAAAAGGTCTGAGCAGAAGAGCGTACGTTCGGATTCTTCGAAGAGAACGCCGGCATCCCACCCGTGCGGCACGTGCGGGGTCGGAATGAAGCGAAACCGGTATCGGCCGGTGGGCAAAGCATCATCCCTGGTCAACACACGAGCGGGGCGTATCGAAAAGTCGTTTACGCTCACAAGAGCGCCTACTAGTCCGCACACAGGCTGTGCTTGCGGTGCAACTTCCAGCCACTGGTTCAAAGCCCCGCATTCATCCGACTCGAAGTGGCTGAATCCAAAGTGCCGGATTTTGGAGATATCGAGCAAACGCGAGACCTGCTCGCGCAACACCGGGAACATTCCGCGCAGTCCCGCATGGAACAGCAGTGGTTCGTCATCTCTTATTAGGAAATGGCTGAACTCCAGATTGATCTCCGGAACGAAAACGGATATCCGAAATACATCCCTTGCGATTTCGGTTGTACTCACCATACGCGTGCCTCCGTCTGATGGCTGCCTTTAATCAGCGAATCGATCCGACTCCGATTCGCGGCAAACTCGAATTTTCGATGATAGCGCCCCCTTCAAGATCTTCGACGCTAAACTCGCCTAACGCAGCAGGTTTTCGAGCTGTATCTTAGCGCCGGTGCCCTGGTCGCGATATTTCACGATCACGGGAGTGTAAATCGAGAGGCCCCACTCCCTGCCGGGACCGGACTCGATGGCGCGCGACCCTGCTACAACGACTGCCTCTTCGGGGATGACCAGCGGTGCGTCACCGTTCGCGCGGTATATCTGGGTGCGAACCAAATCGTACACGGGCGTTGAACGATTCAGGATGGTGCCGCTGCCGAGGACCGCTCGGCGCTTTACGAGCGTGCCCTCGTACACGCCGCAGTTTCCGCCGACCAGCACATCATCTTCAATGATCACCGGAAGCGCACCAACCGGCTCGAGAACCCCGCCAATCTGCGAGGCCGCTGAGATATGACAATTGCGCCCGATCTGGGCGCAGCTTCCCACCAGCGCATGGGAATCGATCATGCTTCCATCGCCCACGTACGCGCCCACATTGATAAACATCGGCGGCATGCACGTGACGCCCCGGCCGATGTAACAGCCGTCACGAACACTCGAACCTCCGGGCACGATGCGGATTCCGTCGCCTGCCGTGAACTTCTTTACCGGATAGGTGGACTTGTCGAAGAACTGCGAGGGGGCCGCTGCAGCCGACATCTCGATGATTCCCCCCATTCGAAAGCCGAGCAGAATGCCTTTCTTCACCCACTGGTTGACGCGCCATCCGGCCGGCTGCGAGGAATCCGGCGCCGCTGGACGAATCAAGCCTTGGTTTAGAAGATCGCGAAAACTCTCAAATAGCCGCTTGTCGCGATCTGAATACTCGGCCGGGTTTTCCGAAAATAAACGCTCGATTGACTGCTGCAGTTCCAGCAGATCCGGAGCACTCAAACGCGAGCCCCCGCGAGCAGGCCGAGTTCTTCCAAAACGCTCTCGATCTTCTGTTGAGACGCGGCTTGTGGCGGAACCATGGGGAGTCTCCACACAGGTTCGAGGAGTCCCATTCGCGCCATTGCAAATTTCACTGGTCCTGGATTCGTTTCGATGAAATTGATTTCCATTAGGGCCTGATATTTGCGTTGCAACTGGCGGGCGCGCGCGAAATCTCCGCGAAGTGCGGCTCGAGTGAGCTCGCCGAATTCGGAAGGTATCTGGTTTGAAACGACCGAAATGACGCCGCGACCTCCGAGAGCGATCAGGGGCAGCGTGACAGCATCATCGCCAGAAAGGACCGCGAACGACTCGGGAACGCGAGCCAGAATCGCCGCCATCTGTGAAATGTTGCCCGAGGCTTCCTTTACGCCCACGATGTTTTCGATTTGCGAAAGCCGTGCGAGGGTGACTGGCTCGACATTCACAGCGGTTCGAGATTGCACGCTGTAAATGACAATCGGGAGCGAAGTGGATTCGGCAATTGTTCGAAAGTGCTGATACAGGCCTTCCTGAGTCGGCTTGTTGTAGTAGGGAGTCACCGACAATATGCCCGAAACGCCGAGGCGCTTCAACTCGGCAATCAACTGGGTCACTTTACGCGTGTCATAACCGCCTGCGCCGGCGAGAACCGGCACCCGGCCACGCGCCTCTTCAACTGTAATTTGGACTACCCGAAGGTGCTCCTCGTGTCTCAGCGTGGGGCTTTCACCCGTTGTGCCGCACGGCACAAGAAAATCGATTCCGGCTTCGATCTGACGCCGCACGAGCGCGCGGAACACACTCTCATCGAGCGATCCATCGGACTGAAACGGGGTGACTAAGGCGGTTCCACAACCGGTGAACATGCTGACTCCTTTCTGCGCGAGATGGTCATCTCACTTGTCGCGCTCGCCGAACAGAACGTCATCAAACGTGTAGACACCTGTGCGGCCCACGATCCATTGTGCGGCTTTCAACGCACCAAGCGCAAAGCCTTCACGATTCCGAGCCACGTGGCGTAGCGTGATTGTATCCGCAGGCGAGTCGAAGCCGATCTCGTGAGTACCCGGGTGCTTGCCGGCGCGGCTTGAGCTCACGTCGATGTTGCGGGTGTACCCGCTGTGTTGCATGGCTCGCACCAGATCAAGCAAGGTTCCCGACGGCGCATCCTTTTTTGCGTCGTGGTGAATTTCCCAAGCCCATGCGCCGTACTCTCCCTGATTTTCAACAGCTCGGCAGCTACGCCGGCGAGTTTCCGGAATACTGCAATGCCCACCGAAAAGTTCGGACTCCATAGCAGGCTTGTGCCGTTCTCGCGGACAACCTGCGAGATTCGCTCGAGATCATGCAGCCATCCCGTAGTTCCTGCTACAGCAGGAATCCTCGCCCGCGCAAGACGGATCAAGTTTGCTGGAGCCGCATGGGGCGATGTGAACTCAATCGCGACGTCCGCACCGGATTCGGTAGTGATCCCCCTGCCCTCCGGATTGCTCTTGGAGTCGAGGCGCAGAACCACCTCGAAGCCGTGCTGGGGCGCAAACTGCTCGATCAGCCGCCCCATCTTGCCGTAGCCGACCAGCATCAGCTTTTTCTTGTTGCTCATGAAGCTCTCAGTGAAAAACAGCCGGGTCGAGCGCGGCAAAAAACTCGGCGTGCAGAGCGGTGACAGCCTGTTCGAGATCGCGCTCGGAAATGACGAAGCCGAGGTTCAGCTCCGACGCGCCCTGAGAAATCATCCGGATGTTCTTGCCGCCGAGAGCCGAAAACGCCCGTGCAGCGATTCCGGGAGTATGCCGGATATCCTCGCCGATCAGACACACGATCGCTTGCGCGTCGTCAGCGTTGACTTCCGCAAACTGGCGAAGCTCTTCGCAAATAATTTCTAGATTCTCCCGGTTATCGAGGGTAAGCGAGACGCTAACCTCCGAAGTCGAAACCATGTCCACACTGCTTTTCTGGCGGTCAAAAATCTCGAATATGCGGCGTAAAAAGCCATGTGCCATGAGCATGCGCGTGGATCGAATGTTAACCACTGTAATGCCACGTTTGCACGAAATAGACTTCACGGGATTATTGCAGGGTAGCGGCTCAGAAGTAATCCGCGTGCCGGCAACTTCGGGCCGGAGCGAATTCAGGATCAGCACTGGGATATTTCGCTCGATTGCGGGAAGGACCGTGGCCGGATGCAGCACTTTCGCGCCAAAATAGGCCATCTCCGCAGCTTCCGCAAAGGAGATGCTTTTCACGCGGTGAGCGTCTGGAACAATTCGCGGGTCCGCAGTCAGCATTCCATCGACATCGGTCCAGATCTGAATCTCCTCGGCGTCGAGACCTGCGCCTACGATGGCGGCCGTGTAATCGGATCCGCCCCGGCCCAGCGTCGTGGTCTGCCCATTTTGGGTCGCGCCGATAAACCCGCCCATCACGACGACCGATTCGGCCACTATGGGCCGCACACTCTCCTGGAGCAAAGCGTACGTCTTCTCAAAGAGAGGCTGCGCCCGCGTGAAACGATCGTCAGTTACAATTACGCGGCGCGCGTCGACATACTGCGCGGATATGCCCGCCGCCCGAAATGCAAATGTCACGATCAGGCTCGACAAACGCTCACCAATGCTTGCGATCGCGTCCATGGAGCGAGGAGAAAGCTCACCGACTACCGAAAGGCCTTTCACCAATTCGTCCAACCATTCGAAATGCGCGCGGATGTAGCGGTCGAGCTCGGCTGCGGCAGCACCTGCAAGGGCCAGCCCGTTGCGCCAGGTGATGCGTTCGCAGCTCATCGACTAAGGAGAGCGCCTGATCGCGGCGCCCGGCCGCAGCTTCCGTCGCCGCTTTCAGGAGTTTATTTGTGGTGCCGCCCATAGCGGAAACCACGACCACGGGTCGCCGCTGTTCGTAATTTTGGACGATGCGGGTGACGCGCGCAATTGCTTCCTGCGATTCGAGGGAGGTGCCCCCGAATTTCATCACAATCATCCAGGCCGCCTAGTCAAAGAACCCTTCGGACACCATCAACTCGGCATTGAGCACGGCGGCGCCGGCAGCACCGCGAATCGTATTGTGCCCACAAGCGACGAACTTTGAATGCAGCACGGGACACTGGCGCACGCGCCCCACGACCACGCTCATGCCATTCTCCCGGTGCACATCGCGGCGTGGCTGGGGGCGATCTTGTTCTCGCATGTAAATGACCGGACGCAAAGGCGCGCTTGGCAGGTTCCGCTCTTGCGGCACGCCCCGGAAGGACTCGAGGGCGCGCTCGATGTCCTGCGCACTTGGGTTCGAGGAGAAGTCAACCGATGTCGCGACCGTGTGTCCATCGGCAACTGCGACGCGATGGCAATGCGCGCTCACGCGAGCCTTGAGCGGAACCGTCTGACCGTCTGAAACCCCGCCGAGGATCTTCTGCGTCTCCTGCTCCATCTTTTCCTCTTCGCCGCCTATGTAAGGGATAACGTTCGCGAGAATGTCGATCGCGGGTACGCCCGGATAGCCTGCGCCGCTCACGGCCTGCAATGTGACTGCGAGCACGCGCTCGATACCGAACTGGACGAGCGGAGCGAGTGCCATGGTCAGAACGACGGTGGAGCAGTTTGGATTCGTGACAATAATGCCTTTCCAGCCGCGATTCTTTTGCTGCGAATGAATCAACGATAAATGCCGTGGATTGATCTCAGGAACCAGCAGAGGCACATCCGGTTCCATGCGATGGTTGCGCGAATTTGAGACGACAACGTGGCCCGCGCGGGCAAACTCACGCTCAATTCCTGTCGCAACTGACGCGTCCATAGCTGAAAAGACAAGCCGCGGAGCGTGGCCGGGCTTCGAATCGGAGACCACGATCTCTGCCGCTTGCAGAGGCATGTCGCCATCCAGACGCCACGCCGTCGCATCCCTCAATCTTTTCCCGGCGGACCGCTCACTTGCTCCAAGCCACGTGAGCTTGAACCAGGGATGGCCCTCGAGGAAGCGAATAAAATGCTGCCCGACCATACCGGTGCCGCCGAGGACACCAACCTCGATCGGTTTCATGCTGTTTGCAAAAGCCTCTCGACGAGTTGCCGGTATAGGCCGACAGCCTCGATCAATTCTGACTTAGCGATTCGCTCTTCATTTGTGTGAGCCACGTGAATACTGCCGGGGCCGATCAGAAAGGGTTGGCCCCACGCGCCTGCAAACGCCGGAATATCGGTTGTGAACGCAACCACAGTGGTTTCGAATCCATCGAGCGCCCCAAGATGCACAGCGGGAATGGATAGGATCTCATGCGCTTCGGCACTCGGTCTCGCAGCGCCATCCACTTTTTTCCGAAGTTCGGAAGCGTCAGAAACAATACGAAGCAGGATCTCGGCCCGCGCCTCGTCGGCAATCACGTTGGGCGCACGGCCGCCGGTGATGGTTCCAATATTGAGGGTGCATGGGCCAAGGATTTCGTCATGCGGGAGCTGGATTCGGCGGATGCGTTCGAGCGCGTCCAGCAACTTGTGGATGGCGGATTCGCCGAGCTCGGGATACGCAGAATGAGCCATGCGGCCCTGCGCGACGATCTCATACCGAAGCGTTCCCTTCGACCCGATTGCCAGCTTGTTCTCCGTAGGCTCGCCGTTAATCAGGAAGCGGCTGCCGCAGGGGTTGCGGGCGGCGACGAGCGCTCCCGCACTGTTGCGCTCTTCACCAACTACAAAGAGCAACCCAAAATTGTAGCGCGCCCGCGCTGAGCAGATCTTCAGAAGCCGTGATCATTGCGGCGATAATACCTTTGGCATCGCAGGCCCCGCGGCCCCAGATGTGCGTTTCGTCTTCCCGCGACGGAATGAACGGCGGGACAGTATCCATATGCGTCGAGAGCACTACGACCGGTTCCCCAAACCGAATAAAAACGTTGTCGCGATGGGTTTCAACGGCCATGCGCTCCCTTATGCCCTTGAACCGGCGGCCCATTTCGGCAAGGTACTCCCAAAGGAAATCGCCAACTTCGCGCTCGTGTGGAGTAATCGATTCAATGTCGATCAGACGCCGGGTCAGCTCGAATACTTGCATGCTCGATCGAGGCTAGGGCCTGTAACCAAATGTAGACCGTCTGCGCTATACATTCGGGTATCATCATCTAGCGAGGAACTCGGGTTATTCCGGACAACGCGCGCACATCTTCGGACACGAAAGCCGGCCAGGCGCTATTTGCAACAGTCATTGTTCAGCCGGGTGTGCTCGCGCGAACGTTTTGGTTATTGCGCCGGGCCTTCATGGCCGCATATGAGGATAACTGTTTCGGAATAGCGAAAGGCGCGGCGTACTCGTTCTTGCTCTCGCTGTTCCCGATCCTGACAACTCTGACCGCTATTTTGATTCGAGCGCGCGCACAAGACATCGTCCACGTGATCGCAACCTTCGTAATGCAGGTGGTGCCTCCGGGAACCGAGGAACTGCTCGTATCGCGGCTCCAGGAGAAGAGCGGAAAGCCGGCCACGCTCTCGATTGTGGCGACATTGGTATCGCTATGGGCGGGATCGGGCGCCATGCTCAGCCTCATGGAAGGATTCCAAGCGGCCTATCGCATTCCGTCCGGGCGGCCCTTTCTGCAACAGCGCGCGATGGCGATGTTTCTCGTTCTGATCGCTGCGATTCCGGCCGTGGGAGCCTCATCGCTCATCATTTTCGGGGATCGGGGCGCAGCTGCCCTGATTCACTGGATCGGCTCGCCCAAGGTCAGCAATTTCAGCACGCCGGTTCAACTCCTGTGGAGATTTGCCCGGTACGCCCTGGCCTTCTGTACAACTACCTTTGTCACGGGGCTGCTGTACTACTTCGGCCCAAACTATCGGCCGGAGTTAGAGCGCATACCAGAAGCCACAGCCTCGCGCTTTCTGCGAGTGTGGCCGGGCGCGATTCTCGCCACTACCCTGTGGCTGCTTGCGACCGCCGGTTTCGCCTGGTATGTCGCGCATATCGCAAACTACAACATTTTTTACGGAAGCCTTGGGACTGTAATTGTCTTACTAGTTTGGCTGTACCTGATTGCCTGCATCGCGCTGATCGGCTGCGAATTCAATGCCGAGCGCGAACGCGTCGACGCGCTGCCCTCGTTGTAGGAATCGTACGAAAACCGGCGTGGCCGCGCCAGGAACGGTTTCTATACTTGAGGAGGTGCCTTTTAAGGTAAGCCTCGATTACCAGCCGCGCGGCGATCAGGCAAGCGCGATTCAACAGCTCGCTCGAGGCATATCCGACGGCGAAAAGCATCAGGTTTTGCTCGGCGTAACCGGCTCTGGCAAGACGTTCACTATGGCCAAAATCATAGAGGCGTTCGGGAAGCCGTCACTGATCCTCGCGCACAACAAAACTCTTGCCGCGCAACTGTACCACGAGTTCAAGGGCTTCTTCCGGCAGAATGCAGTCGAGTATTTCGTCAGCTACTACGATTACTATCAGCCGGAAGCCTACATTCCTTCAGGTGACATTTACATCGAGAAAGAGGCGACCATTAACGATGAGTTGGATAAGTTGCGCCTATCTGCAACGCGCTCATTGTTTGAACGCCGCGACTGCGTAATTGTCGCGAGCGTCAGTTGTATTTACGGGTTAGGCTCTCCGGAAGCCTACTATGGGATGCTGCTGATGCTTGAAAAAGGGCAGCATATTACTCGCAAAGAGCTGCTTCAGAGACTCGTCGAAATTCTTTACGAGCGAAACGATCATGACTTCCGGCGCGGAACCTTTCGCGTGCGCGGTGATGTCATCGAGCTTTTTCCGACCTACGACGATAACGCCTACCGCATCGAGCTGTGGGGGGATGAAATCGATTCTCTGAGCCAGATCGAACCCGTCACGGGACAAGTGAAGCAAACCTATTTGCGGCTGCCCATTTATCCCAAAACGCACTATGTGATGGACGGCGCAACCCGGCAACAGGCGATGCAAAGCATCGAAAATGAGCTGCAATGGTGGAACAAGGAGCTCGAAGCGAAGGGCAAGTTGATGGAGGCGCAGCGGCTCTATCAACGCACCATGTTCGATCTCGAGATGATAAAGCAGATCGGATATTGCCACGGGATAGAGAATTACTCACGCCACTTCTCGGGAAGGCTGCCTGGTGAAGCTCCTCCGACGCTGCTCGATTATCTTCCGAACGATGCTTTGATCTTCATCGACGAGAGCCACCAGACTATCCCGCAACTCCAAGGAATGTTTCACGGCGACCGGTCGCGCAAGAACATCCTGGTCGATTACGGCTTTCGCCTTCCAAGCGCGCGAGATAATCGGCCGCTTACGTTTGAAGAATTCGAGAACCGGGTGAACCAGGTGATTTATGTCTCGGCGACGCCCGGGCCGTATGAGCTAACCAAATCCGCCGGCGTGGTCATTGAACAGATTATCCGGCCTACAGGGCTGGTAGATCCTGAAATCGATATACGGCCGATCAAAGGCCAAGTAGATGACTTGCTGCATGAGATTCGCCTGCGCGCGGAGCGAAATGAGCGCGTGCTGGTTACGACGCTTACTAAGCGGATGTCGGAGGACCTGGCGGAGTACTACACCGAGGTTGGAGTGAAGTGCGCGTACCTGCACTCGGAAGTAAGTACGCTCGATCGAATCAAGATACTCCGCGATCTGCGGCGCGGAGCCTACGACGTACTGATTGGAGTCAACTTACTGCGCGAAGGGCTGGATCTGCCCGAGGTGTCTCTCGTTGCGGTTCTCGATGCGGATAAGGAAGGATTTCTGCGATCGACGGGATCGTTAATTCAAACGATCGGCCGGGCGGCTCGGAATGTACACGGGCGGGCGATTCTGTACGCCGATGTTCTCACCGAAAGCATGCAGCGAGCGGTTCGCGAGACGGACCGGCGGCGTGCGCTACAACAAAGTTATAACCAGGCCAATAACATTACCCCGCAGACAATCGTCAAGCCCATTGACATGAGCTTAGTTGCTGTGGCGGAAGC
The DNA here is from genome assembly GCA_963803455.1 of uncultured Acidobacteriaceae bacterium. Taxonomy (GTDB): domain Bacteria; phylum Acidobacteriota; class Terriglobia; order Bryobacterales; family Bryobacteraceae; genus Bog-105. The sequence goes on from CAWDMK010000001.1 coordinate 1,579,955, forward strand.
AGACTATTTCACGGTTCCGCTAGAAACTGAGACAGAGTCAGAAACCGAGCTAACGCCCGAACAACGCGAGGCATTGATTCTCGAGCTGGAACTCAAAATGAAAGCAGCGGCGAAGGCTTTTGAATTCGAGAAAGCAGCACGGTTTCGTGACCGGATGAGAGCCCTGAAAGCGAGCAACATCTATGAAGAAGCCGTTGCAAGCCGGCCTGATCGTCGAGGGTGACTCCAGCGTTTTTTCGGTTCTTCGGCTGCCCAAGATACCGCAAGAACTTGGACCCATCAAGTCAAAGTCACTGCGCGTCGCCCGGCGGCTTTCAAATCTGCTAAGGGCGGGCTACGCCGTCGCCGACTACGAAGCGTTACAAGAGGCGCGGCTGATTCTCATGCGGGTTCCGGATAGCGCTGTGCCACGCGTCGTAGAGGAGTTGCGGCAATCAGAACTCGCCTTAAAAGATCTTTCCTTCGTGCTCTGCGACAGTTGGCTTTCGACTGACGCGCTGCAACCGCTGCGCTCGCGTGGGGCTTCTGTAGCAACCCTTATCAGCGTCCCCCATAGCGGCCGGAACTGGTTCGTGGCAGAGGGCCAAGTCAGCGCAATGCGGCAGATTCGGCGGCTCATCGAACAGAATCAAGCACGCGTGATCGAGCTTCGCCCCGGCGCCAAGCGGCTCTACTTTGCTGCCATGCTGCTTACGACAACCCTGCCGATTCCGTTATTCATTGCCGCGCAGAAAGCGCTGCGCGGAAGCGGCGTCTCTGGCAATCATCTCCATGCGCTATTAAACGAAATGGCCCAGAGTATGTTAAAGAAATTTTCGAAGGGGTCCCGGGCGACGTGGAGCGGGCCGCTGACCGAATGCTCTGAGGAGACGGCAAGCGCCTATTTCGAAGAGTTGCGGCGCAGTGATCCGAATATCGCGGAGATGATCGCCGAGGGTTTAGGCTGGGCGCGCCGCGGAATATCACGTCAGAAGGCAGCGCGAGGTGATCTGTTCCGCGAAGCCTCGGGATAGCCATCTATCTGAGGCGTCACAAGGAAGTGAGCCAGCGTTCTTGAACCTACGCAACTGAACTTTCGTACCATGCTTTGTGCGCGAAACGGACGAATTCACGACGGCGGCGGCAACAGACTTCGTTGAGGAATGCATTACCACTTGGCACGAAAGCCCAACCGATCTTCCGGCGCTGGGCCGCCGGTATAGCGAAACCGAGCAGCGAGACCGCGAGATTCTGTTCGATGAGGCGCTTGCGGCCGCCGAGGCCGAGCTGCGGAAACGTCCCGAAACACAACAGGATCGCGAGAGCGCATACAGCCGGATTACGTCATCAGCTGCCAGGCTGGCGATGCTCGCTTTGGATCTCGAGGATCCTTACTACGAGGCGCTCTTGCGCGATGATTTTCCGCAACTCGGAAGAGATCTCGCGCTGAGCGCTCGCCGGCTCGATCCTGCGGTGAGCTTGAGCGATATCCTGCAAGCCTGCCGAAATGCCTGGACTGCCGGCGGACTTCAGCCGTTACTTGGTCAGGCCATCGAGCTGACGCCCGCGCTGTTCGCCTATAGCATGCTCTATCCGTATAGCGATAACTACATGGATGACGCGGGAATTTCGGCGGAAGAAAAGCTCGTCTTCAGCTCACGTTTTCGAAACCGGCTCGCGGGAGCATCGTGCAACCCTTCAAATGCACGCGAAACGGCAGTATGGGGCCTCGTGTCGTTGATCGAATCGCAATACGAGCGAAGCGCATTTCCGCAAGTTTACGATTGTCTGCTCGAGATCCATCGAGCCCAGGAAGACAGTCTCGTCCAACTCGGGCGCAACTGCTCATTGGCGGATGCGGATCTTCTTCGATTGACCTTAAGCAAGGGTGGTACGTCGGTGTTGGCCGATGCGTGCCTTGCAGCCGGAAACCTCGCCGAGTCTGAGGCAAAGTTCGCATTCTACTGGGGGGTGCTTCTCCAGATGGCCGACGATCTCGATGATTTAGGCGCGGATCGTCGACAGGGATTCGTGAATCTGTTCCTGCGAACCGCAGCAGAGGGGCCACTTGACGATCTCACAACCCGCACATTGAATTTTGCACAGACCGCGATGAAATTCATGCGTGTTCTTCCGAACGGGTGCCCGCGTTTTCAGGAACTGCTGGCGAAAAATGCAACCGCGCTACTCATTCGTGCCGTCGGCCGATCAGGCGAGCTCTATACGAAAAAATATCAGGCCGAGCTCGAGACGTATTCGCCGCTTCGATTTTCATTTATCAAAGAGCGCGAGCAGCGATTCGCTCTAGGCGCGGGCTCCTACGCTAGCTTCTTCGAAGCATTGCTGCTGAGCGAAGATGCGGAAAACGACCTATTCCGATTAGCGTAGGGCACTATAAGATTGAAGCTGCAAGTAGACAAAGAGCTGGGCAGGTAGCCCTATTTACCAGGAGGAAAATGAACCCAAGATTGAAGACCGCCCTGTTTGGGCTTGGATTGATTGGCGTCGGTGGCGGGCTAGCGGTGATCGGCGCTGCCGTTGTCGTCCCTGCCTGCATAGGATTCTCACGGGATTTAGCGCAGGCGGCCTTTCGTAAAGGAAAAGAAGGCGTGATGTGCGGGATTCAAGGCGCCGCCGCAAGCGTGGGAGAAGTCACGGGTAAGGTGCAGCATACGTTTAAACAGGCGTCAAGAGCAGGCCAAGGACCAGCGGTTCAATAGCAACGCAGAGATTCCAACGCGTTACAGAGACTCTCGCTGGCGCTGTGGAGACGGTATTCTGAGTAGGTTATGAATATCGCCTTCATCGGAATCGGAAAGATGGGCGCCGGCATGGCGCGCAATCTGCTGCGTGCAGGCCATCAGGTGACGGTTTACAATCGCAACCGCGAGAAAGCCGAGGCCCTGGCCGGCGATGGAGCGCGAATTGCGAGTTCCGTCGCAGAAGCGTGCCGTGAGTGTGAAGCCGTCATCACAATGCTCGCCGATGATCCTGCTGTCGCAGAGATTGTGTTAGGACCGGGCGGCATTGTCTCTGCCCTGAAAAAAAATTCCATTCACGTATCGAGCAGCACCATCAGCGTGGCGCTCGCCCGCCGGCTTGCGCTCGAACATGCCAATAGAGGGCAGGGTTTCGTGAGCGCTCCTGTTTTCGGGCGGCCGGAGGCAGCCGAAGGCAAGAAATTACTCGTACTCGCTGCTGGTGAGGACAGCGCGCTTCACCGCTGCCGTCCCTTGCTCGACGCTATGGGACGCGCAACAATCGTCATCGGACGCGAGCCGTGGCAGGCAAACGTCGTGAAGCTCTGCGGAAATTTCATGATCGCAAGCATGCTTGAGGCGTTTGGCGAAACATTTGCACTGGTGAGGAAAGCTGGTATCGATCGCCACGTTTTCCTGAACGTTGCCAATGAGCTGTTCGGATCTCCCGTGTACAAAAATTACGGAAGCATCGTGGCTGATGAGCGATTTGATCCGGCTGCCTTCACCCTGAAGCTCGGGCTAAAGGACATTCGACTGGTTCTCGAATCCGCAGAGCAGTTCGCCGTGCCCATGCCGCTCGCCAGCCTGATTCGGGATCATGCGATCTCCGGAATTGCACAGGGGCAACAGGATCTGGATTGGGCGAGCCTGGCTCGAGTGGTAGCGCGCAACGCCGGGGTAGAGACCTAACTGCTGAAGCGGAGAATGACCCAATGCTGCGCTGCTTTGTCGTACACGAACTGTACGCTTGCATCGAATTCTTTCGGCGCCGGGCGGCTCGCACACCACACAATGTGATCCAGATCTATGGCGGCGGGATGCGAAGTCTGGTCGGGTAGATCAAGCTTGTAATCGCAGCTCGGATCGTGCTTCTTCACATATTTGAGCCAGTTCTCAGCTTTGTTGTTGTAATGCAGCAGAGACGCTGCATTCTCCGGACTCAGAGAAGGCGTTGGCGGAGGAGGCGGCGTGCTGCACCCCGCCAGAAGCAGAGCGCAAATCAACCAGGAAGATTTGATCACCGTCGTCCACATCGTAATAGTTTTGCATACACTTCCCACAATGCAGCTCAATAGCTATTAGCTCCCGTAAACTGATGGCGTGCGGCGTGATCCTGAGTTCTTTGGCGAGATTGAACTCGATCTTGTCTATATGGCCAGGCGGCTGCGCGAGGCGTTACGCCTAGAAACTCTTCTGACCGACGCGGGCATTGAATACCTGGTCGAAACCGGGACGTACACGGGCGGGTTTCTCATGCGCCGCGATCTGACAGGGGCTTTTTTCTACGTCGCAGGCTCGGACCTGACTAGAGCTCGCGATCTGCTGCTCAAGAATCGATATCGGCCCGTAGAGCAACGAGAACTCAGCTAGCGGGAAGTAACTGGTTCCGACTGGCGGAGATTTTCGGCCATTTTTTCAGGAGCAGTGTCCGCCAGAAAAGTTCCGAACCCGGTCTCCATCGTCGCAAGATATTTGAGTTTGGTCGGGCTGCGTTGCAGTGGCAGAAACTCCACATGAAAGTGATACGGAGTGTCAGGCTCGCGCAACGGCGCCTGCTTCACGGCCATCATCAAGGGCATTACGAATCCGTACAGGCCATCGTATTTGCGCCGCACGATGCTGAGGAGATCAGCCAGGCTGGATCGTTCGTCGTTGCTGAGCTCGGTCAGCGTTCGAGCGTGGCGGCGAGAATAGAGGCCGACCTCCGCCGGAAAGCGCGCGGCATAGGGAACAAAGGCGGCAAAATGATCATCCGAGGCGATCAACCTTAAACCCTCCTTCAATTCCTCCTGCAACAGGCGGCAGAAGAGGCACTCGCCATTGTTCGCGTTCGCGAAGTCTCTAGCTGACGAGATCTCCTTCTGAATGTTGGGCGGGATAAAAGGCATCGAGTAGATCTGGCCATGCGGATGCGGCATGGTGACGCCGACCGCCGCTCCACAGTTCTCGAATGGCGCGACGAAGGCAATGCTGGGATCTTGCGCAAGCTGACGCGTACGCTCCGCCCAAAGATCGACTATCTTTCGCCAATGATCGAGCGGAAGTCTGGATGGCGGAAGCGTGTGATCGGGCGAGTATAAGAGCACATCACATGCGCCATAGGCTCCGGTTTCAGCGAACAATCCGGGTTGCGGCGCAAATGGCGGGGCGGTTTTAGAAAACGCCGGAAAATCGTTCGGATAGAGGTAGACATCGTAGTGATCGGGGACCCGGCCCGATCCGGGATCGAACGGGCACCAGTCAGAGGGCATCTGCGGACGGTCCTGCCGCTCCGTTGAAACGGCAACCCACTGTTCGAGCAGAGCATGCCAACGAAGCTGTTGCATCGACGATGAACGTCTAGCTTAGCGCGAGCCGCTCTTAACAGGTACGGTGATTCTATTGCTCACGTGGCCGTTTTGGGCGATCAGGAGTAGTGTTCTCGGATTATCGGGAAGATCGGCCGGCAACACAATGTGAACTTCATAAATGCCGATTGAACCTTGCGGCAGACGCGCGGAGATCACGTGCGCCGAGCGGCCACTCACCAGCGCACTGACGGGAGTCACAACTTCGGCATCGGAACCGGCGTAGGGAACACCCATTTCGGGGTTGGCCGCGTCCGCAGAATCCTTGATCGCGCCTAACCCTGCCGCCCAGACAATCACTGTTTCACCCGGTCTGGCAGGATTCTCAGGAGTGACAGGAGTGCCGCTCTCGATACCCGAGCTGGCCGGAGCGTGAAGAATGAGGCCATTTCTTGGCTCGACGCCGCCGAATGCGAAGAGGCCAGGATTCGCCGGCAATATCTTGATTGCAATTGCATTCGTAACACTGATACTGCCGTCGCTGTGTTTTGTTCTCACGTATATGCTCGCGGAAGATGTGTTACCGAGGACATAGGGCAGCTGGGCCCGAACCTGATCGCGCGATACCGATAGGAGCGGAAGCGGTACGCCATCAAAAATGACGTCGACACCGCCTAACTGCGTGGGGAGCGGTCGAGCGCTGTCGTCGGGTGCGGATGCGTTTCCGTCTGCCAGTCCATCAGCGTTGATCGTGATCAGCGTTCCGGGCGCGAAGGGTTCTCGAAAGAGGCTCGCCGAATTCGCAATCGCATTCTTTTGCAAGCGCCTTATCGGCCGCCGTAAACGCGAGAACGCGCCGATCCTGCGAATCGGCCACGAACAGATTCACTCCGTCGGAAGCAAGCGCAACGGGCCGGTGCAGCGTATCCGCGCGTGGAACATCGGAAGCGTCAACCGAAGTAAAATTCTCCTGACCAAGCACCGCGTCGGCGGGCTGACTATTCACGGCTGGAAGAGAGTTCCACACCAGCACGCGTTTCAAAGCTGCATCAGCGACGAACAGCCGTTTGCCGTCGAAAGTAACGGCGCTTGGATCCACAATCGTACTGGCTGAGAGCGCGGATGAATCAGACGCGCCCTGACCGAGCACTACGTCCGGCGTTCGATTCGCCGCGCCGAAGCCGGTATCGCGCCAGATCAGGACGCGGTGGTTAGCGCTATCAGCAACCGCGACCGTATGCCCGTAAATACTCACCGCAGGGGAGCCCTCCAGCATCGTCGGCTCATTGACAACAGAGGCGGGCGAAACCCTGCACAACACACACGACGCCCCCGACACGAGAGCTAGCTCGTCATTCGGTGCAGGAATGCTTGCGAGATCGAAAACCAGAACACGATGCCCGGCGCCGGTTACGTAAAGCCGGCCATTCGCAACCAGCAGATTGGAAGCTGTGATGCCCGCTTCCGCAGCCGAAAAGGAAGGCTGCCCGAAAACCACGCGAGCGGCTTGACCGCTGCGAAATTCCGCGGCCCAGATCGAGAGCGGCAGCAGCAACAAAGTTGTGAGTCGAAGAATTCTCTGCATCCGAAAGTGACCGGCGCGAGACGCCTAGTTCCAGGCTACTTCTTTCTCCGCTTGTAAGTAGCGGTTATGCGCGTCGAGAGGCCACCGCGGGCGCCGAAATCGCCAGTCACGCGTCGCTTCGACCGGATCCGCCGCCTTCACGACATCCGCTAGAACACGATTCACGACATTTTCCTGGAAAATGCCCATATTGCGGTAAGCCAGCAGATACATCTTGAAGGACTTCAGCTCGAGACAACGCTCGAACGGTGTGTAGATCAGGGTCAACGTTCCATGATCAGGCAGTCCGGTTTTCGGGCACACGGAAGTGAACTCCGGAGTCGCGATTTCGATTGCGTACTCACCGTACTGATTGGGCCACGTTTCAATCTCGGGCAATGGCGCATCCACGCCCGCGTGCGCGTGCTCGTCCGTGTACTGACGCGTCTCTCTTCACTGTACCTTCAACTTTTTCGCAAGCAGCTCGAGAAAGAGTCCCACATCCGTCACAACCCCAAGCGCCTGGCCCGTACCGCGATCGCTCACCTTGGTGGGAACTGCGGGATTGATGTCCACACAAACGATCTTCACCCAGGCAGGCAGCATATTTCCTACCGCGATTGAATGCAGCATGGAACTGAGGCACAATACGACACCCGCGCCTTCCAGATGCGCCGCGTATGCGTCCTGCGCCTCGTTCATATCGGTGATGGTTTCGGGCAGCGGCCCATCGTCCCGCAGACTGCCGGCGAGAACAAACGGCACTTCCGCCTGAACGCATTCATACATCACGCCTGTAGTAAGGCGGCCTGATCGTACCGCTTGCGCAATGCCGCCCGCGCGGTAAATGGCATTGATGGCGCGCATATGATTGCGATGCCCGTGCTGCTCCAAACGGCCATCCGATGTGCGAACGCCCAGAGAAGTTCCCAACAGCGCCGATTCAATGTCGTGCACAGCGAGCGCATTTCCGGCGAGTAAAGCATCAATCCAGCGATGGCGAATCAGATGCGCCAGTGCATGACACCCACCGGTATGGACCACAACGGGACCCGAAACAGCGATGATCTTCTTGCCGTCGGCGCGTGCCTGCTGCATCAATGCCACTGTCTGGCCAACCGCCGTTTCAACCTGGCGCTCGGAAGAGATTTCATTGCTCATGAAGGAAAACGCCAGGCGGTCCCGCTCTTTTTCTTCCGGAACGATGCGAATGCCTTTCATCCCGATTACGACAAGATCGCCGGCCTTGATATCCCGTAACCGCCGGCAGCTTGCAGACCTATCCTCAACGACAATCATGGCGTCCATGCGCTGGTTCCGTACCTCCATCCAGTGGCCTTGGCGGCGGATGAGTGTTCGCTGGTTGGTCGTCGAATAGAAATCTTCCGGAGCGCATTTATCGCGATCAGCAGCTTTGGTTTCAGCGTCGCTCGAGTCCGATGCCGAGCAGCCGAGCCGCAGCAATTGCGTCATCATCTGCTCCATCTGTTCCTGAGAGGGAGCTTCCACCCGCAAGCGGAGCGAGGACGGATCGCTGTTTGTGCGCCCTATCGAGAACTGCTCGACCTCGAAGCGGCCGCCGTACTCGACTACTGCATCGAAGATGCGCTCCATGATATGCGAGTCGATAAGATGGCCCTGCGCTTCGACGACTTCGCAAAACGGCAACTCGGGCGAAGAAACCTGCCGGGCCATATCAGGCGTGTGTCAAGAACAACGGCAAGCCTTCTTTGTGGGCGTAGATGGGGCGATATCTATCTTTGTTGAACATCTCGTTAACGTCTACTTTGCGCGGACCTAGCTTGGGATCGGGAATCGGAACCATCGCGAACTTGCCGTCTGAGACGGAGGCCATCAGGCCGTGCCGGTGCGAAGTGAAGGCGTCGTAAGCCATGCTGCCGAACGTCGTCGCGACCATCGTGTCGAGAAAATCCGGAGCTCCACTGCGCAGATCGTACGTCAGATCGCTCACCACCGTCTCGGCTCCCATGCGCTTCTTCACTTCATCACTAAAATCTTCCGCCACATTCGCCTTCTTGCGATGCCCGAACGCATCGGCTTCCCCGTATTCGCGAACCTGATAGCCTTCCCACTGCGCGCCTTCCGACATGATGACCAGGCAGTAATTGCTCGGGTTGTTCCGTTTATCCGTCGCCAGGAGATCGATCATTTTCTGAAGATCGAACTTATATTCGGGAATGGCGCACCGGATCGACGTCACATACGCCGTGTATAGCGCCGTGTAACCGGCATCACGCCCAAATACGCGAAAAATGCCGACGCGCTCGTGAGAGCCGACCGTTGTGCGCTGCCGCTGAATCGACTCTTTCGCGCGCGAAATTGCCGTCGAGAAACCGATGCAGTACTCTGTGCTCCGAACGTCATTGTCCATTGTCTTTGGAATGCCGATCACGTTGAAGCCGAAGCCGTCGAGAGTAGCTGCGTAACTGAGAGTGTCGTCCCCGCCGATCGCAACTAAATAGTCGATATCCAGCTTCTCCAGATTCGATAAAACCTGCTTGCTGAGGTCATAAGTCGTCGACGTGACTTCGTTCTTGGTCGTCGTAGCCGACGGAAAATTCTCTTTATTCAGAAAATCCGGCACCTCTCGCATCTTCGAAGGATTGGTACGGCTCGTGTGAAGAAACGTCCCGCCGGTGCGGTCAACGGTGCGCGTGTTCTCACGAGTGAGTGGAAGGACATAGTGCTTCACACTTTCCGGATCATCATAGTTGAGGTGCGTCAGTCCCTTCCAGCCCAAGCGAATGCCGGTGACTTCGTGGCCGTCCGAAGTGCTCCGATACACCACGTTCTTAATAACGGCATTCAGCCCGGGCACATCGCCGCCGCCCGGTCAAAATGCCAATCTTCTTACCAGACATGACTCTCCTGCCAAACCCTGCGTGATTTTGTTCTGTGAATTGCTCTCATTTTAGCTACGGCAGGTTTTGAGGCGAACCATCGGCAACCGCGAGGTAGAGAAACCGCGCCCTAGAGCGGCGTCCTCGCGCCGGTTTACTCCCTGGCCCCCACAAAGATCCCTTCGACCGCATGCTGATAGCACAAGCCCAGGCAGAAAACATTCCGATACTAAGCAATGAAGTCGTATTCGACAACTACGGCGTGCGCCGTCTTTGGTGAACAGGGCGGCTCTCGATCAACTTGCGGCCGAGGGATACCCGATTCGCCCCAAAGGCGAGGCGGCTACGGCGAGCCGCACCCTCTTACGAAGCCCTGCTGATACCCTTCCCTTCAGGAGATGGCGTAGCTCACGTAATAGTTTTCTGCCCCATTGCTCCCCAACACTCGAATACTGAGCAATATGCTCGCAGTACTGCTCATCCTTGCGGCTTTCAGCTCCTCGCTTCCAAAACCTACCGACACCGCCTGGGCGATTCTTCAGCAAGCCGCGGCCGACAATAGCGCCGATAAGCGCGCGAAAGCTGTTCAGGCGCTTGGCTTGATCACCCGCAACAAGAAAGCCGAAGAGATCCTGCAAAAGGCCCTTCTCGACGCCAACGCGCACGTCCGAGTCGCAGCCGCGAAGTCAATCGGTGAAATGGGTGCGGTTTCTTCCAGGGCCAACCTCATAAAAGCGCTGAACGATACCAATATCGAAGTCGTGATTGCCGCGGCAAACGCGCTTTATGCGTTGAAGGACCCGGCCGCCTACGACGTCTACTATGCGCTCCTCACCGGTGAGCGCAAGAGCAGCGAGGGTCTACTGCAGTCGGAGTTGAACATTCTCAAAGATCGAAAAAGCCTGGAAAAGTTGGCCTTCGAAACCGGCTTGGGTTTCGTGCCGTTTGGCGGCATGGGATATGAGGCCTGGAAGACCGTCACGCGCGATGACTCCTCACCCGTTCGGGCCGCTGCAGCGGAAAGACTCGCGACGGACCCAGACCCAAAAAGCGGTCGTGCTTTGGCGAATTCTTGTGGAGACGGGAAATGGACCGTGCGCGCTGCCGCGGTCGAGGCTATTGTCAAGCGAGGCGATCCGGCCCTGCTTTATGCCGTCGTACCGCTTCTCGACGACAGTAACGATGCGGTCAGATATGATGCCGCTGCCGCAGTTATACAACTCAACACGAAGCGCGAGCCCCGGCACTCTTCACGAAGGCGCCGTCGCGCTACTCGGCCATCGCCCTCTCAACCGCATCCGGTTCCTTCGGCAGCGCCGAAGTGAGCACCTTCACTCCATCGTGCGTCACCAGCACGACGTCCTCAATCCGCACGCCGATGTTCTCCTCCGGTATGTAGATTCCAGGCTCAACCGTAAGAACCATACCTTCCTCGAGCTTCAGTGGCACGCCACCCGCGTCATGCACATCCAGTCCGACGAAGTGGCCCAGACCGTGCGTGAAATACTTGCCGAGTGGCTCCCCGTGCTTATCTTTTCCGTGTGAGTTGATGTAATCTTTCGCGATTTGGCTGATCGGTCCCGCCTGCCCATAATAGATAGCTCCCGGCTTCATGGCCGCGATCGCTGCCTGCTGTGCACCCAGCACAATTTCGTAAATCTCCCGTTGCCGGGCGCTGTAATGGCCGCCCACAGGTATGGTGCGCGTGATGTCGCTCGCATACTTGTCGCATTCAGCAGCCGCATCGATCACGACCACTTCACCGCGATCCATGCGCCTGCGATTCGCCTCGTAATGCAACACGGTTCCATTCGGTCCCGAGCCAATAATGGGCGGATACGCGTACTCTTCGCAGCCGCGATTCAACATCACGTCCGTGAAAGCCGCCTGCGCCTGGTATTCATAAGCCCCCGGAACCATGCGCTTCCATGCGGCACGTTGCGCGGCCATGCTGACATCCGCGGCATGCTGCAATTCGGCAATCTCGGCCTCCGACTTGATCCGCCGCAAGGCGCCGATCTTTGGAGCAGCATCGCTGATCTCGCGAAATGCCAGCAAGGGCTTAAGCTGCTCGACTTCTTGCGTTTTTGAAAGCGCGAAAAATTCTGGCCCCGAGGCGAGCGCTTTGAAAAGCTCCGTCTCAAACTTCTCGATCGGCAACACAGTCGCGAAGCCCGTCTTTTCCTTCGCGTCCGGATCTTCCGCCGATGTGCGCCGGCCCGTGAACCGCTCCACGACTTCGTTGTGATGCGGCAGAAAAAGGACCTCGTCCGTGTGTGTGATCAGCAGCCGCGCTCCCGGCTCCGTCCAACCCGTAAGGTAATAGAAATTCGATTCCTGCCGGAATCTGCCGACTAGCTCGGGATCGCCCTTATTCCCGAACAGAACGAGACTGCCATTGAGATCCTTTCTCAGCTTCTCGCGCCGTTGATGGTACTCCGACAGCGGAATGGCGCACGGTGAAAGGGCGGGCAGCAGTAGCCCGCCAACCATTGCTGCTATACAAGCAGTTCGCATTATTGCTTTTCGAAAATCTCTACATCATGTATCGGCTTGCCGTCCCGAGTCGTGCCCGTCATCGTATATCGCAGCGTCCTGCCGTCTTTCGAAAGCACGCCTCTGCCGTGCAGCGTGGAATCTCCCATTTTCCAGGTGTGCTCGATTGTCCGATCGTTCACCCTCCTTGTCACCACACTCGAGTTGTCGAGACCGGTGATGGTTGCTGCACTACCGGCTGACGGCGTGTAGGACCAGTTTTCCGTCTTTCCATCGGCGTCCGCAGCTTCCACGCTCACCTTATCTTGCGTAATCGTCACTGTCTCGCTTTTCGTTCCCGGACCCGGACTGAACTTGGATTTCGCAACGTTCAGTTTCCATGTGCCGACGAAAGGATCGTTTTGCGAGCTCTGTGTGGCCTGCGCTCTTACCGCGAAGGGAACCATCAGTGCGATCAAAACTGCCGGTGCGTATTTCATCTCATCTCCTTGTACTTAAAGTGCTTGCTTCTAACTCGCAGCCTTGCGCTTTACATCAATATTCAACCGCTTAATCTTTTGATTGAGCGTCGACAGCGGAATACGCAAGGCTTCCGCCGCTTCGGTCTGGCTGTAGTGCACGGCCTCGAGCGTCTCCGTGATCTTCCGCCGCTCGAAATCCGCCACTATCTCGAACAGCGATGCATCCGGCGCGAGTTGCCCGGTGTCATCCCGAGAAATTCGCATCCCGGTCGCCTGCTGCAGGTGATCCGGCAGCACGTGCGCCGGTACCGGCGAGTCGTTCGAAAGCACCACGGCGCGCTCGACTGCATTTTCCAGCTCGCGCACATTTCCAGGCCAGTAGTGCTCCATCAGGATCTGCATCGCCTCGGGTTCGAATGTAAGAACCGAACGCCCATCGCTGTTCAAGAACTTCTCGTAGTCCCTGCAGTAACGAGTGAAAAAGTGCTCGATCAGCGCCGGTATGTCTTCCCTCCGTTCCCGCAAAGGAGGTAAGTGGAGATTAATCACGTTCAGCCGGTAGTAGAGATCTTCGCGGAACTTTCCGTCTTCGACCAGCTTTCGTAAATCGGCATTCGTCGCGGCGAGGATGCGAATGTCTACCCGCACACGCTCATTCGAGCCGAGCGGCAGGAACTCCCGGTCCTGCAACACACGCAGAAGTTTTACCTGAATCTCTGGGCTGATGTTCCCGATCTCATCGAAAAAAATCGTTCCTCGATTCGCGGTTTCAAAAAGGCCCTTGCGGTTTGCGATTGCGCCCGTGAACGATCCCTTTATGTGGCCGAACAGAATAGATTCGAGCAAATCCGGCGGTAAAGACCCGCTGTTCACCGGAACAAAGATCTGATCCGCGCGCGCTGAATGCCCGTGAATGGCCTTCGCAATCAGCTCTTTCCCGGTCCCCGTCTCACCTGTAATCAGAATGGTCGCGCGGCTTGGCGCAACTTGCGCCACCTGATCAAGCAACCGCAACATGCGCTCGCTCTTGCCCACTATGTTCGGGAACGCATATCGTTGCTTCAGCGCGCGCTTGAGCTGTGTGTTCTCCCGCTCCAGCCGCCCCTTCGAAATCATGCGCTCGATCTCGATCAGCAGCTTTTCGTTGTCCCAAGGTTTCGCGAAGTAATCGTTGGCCCCGGATTTCAGCGCCCGCACGGCAACCTCAACCGAGCCATACGCCGTAAGCATGAAAACCGGCGTTTCCGTATCGCGCTCGCGAATCTCCGCAAGCACGTCCATTCCCGAGCGGTCCGGCATCATCAAATCGAGCAACACCAGATCGTAATTGCCGGAATCGAACTTCTGCATTCCGGACGTCCCACTCTCGGCCAGCTCGACAACGTAATTTTCCGCGCTCAAAAGCAGCTCGAGGCTCTCTCGAATATCAGCTTCATCATCAATTACGAGAATCCGCCGCCGCTCCGGAGGGCCGATGCGATCCGGGCTCAGGTCTTCATGGATAGGGGCCACTACAGTGGTTGTATCAGACATCGTTGCTTAGAATTGGAAAGCGAAACTGCGACAGATTCAGGCTGGAAGCGCCTGTCGGCTCCGCTCGGCAGTCCTGAGCGACTGTGCCGGCAGGCTGGGAAATTCCAGCCGAAAGCGTGTCCCTCGGCCTACCGTGCTATCGACTTCGATGATGCCATGATGCTCTTGCACGATGCCGTAGGTGACGGAAAGGCCTAAGCCGGTTCCCTTCCTGGAGCTCTTGGTAGTGAAGAACGGATCGTAAATGCGCGCCAGGTGTTCGGGAGGAATGCCCTGCCCTGTATCCGCCACCTCGACGTGCGCGAATCCGTTCTCAGCCCACGTACGCACGCTCAGCGATCCACCCGCCGGCATCGCATCCCGCGCATTGATAAACAGGTTCAGGAACACCTGCTGCAGTTTTCCCGAATTGCCGCGAATCATCGGCAAACCGTCCGCAAGATTCAATTGCGCCGCAACTCCGGCTTTCTGAAACTGATGCTCAATGAGCGTCGCCGTTTCGCGGATGATGCGATTCAAATCCACATCGACAAACTCTGTGGATGATGTGCGTGAAAAATTCAGCAGTGAATTCACAATCTCGCTGGCTCGAAATGTCTGCTTCGCAATCTTCTCCAGCAGCTTCGATTTCTGGTCATCGCCCGAAACCTGCTTCGCCAGCATCTGCGCATAGGTCGAGATAACCGCTAGCGGCGTATTCACCTCATGCGCCACCCCTGCCGCCAGGAGCCCTATCGAGCTAAGCTTGTCCGCTTGCACGAGGCGGCGTTCCAACTCAGCGCGATCCGTCACATCATCGAAAATAATCAGGCGCCCGATCTGTTTCAGCTCCTTCGAGATCCAGGGCGCGATAGCGAGATTCACAATCGACTCCCGCATCTGCGGCGTAGCTCCTTTCGCGATCGCCAGGCCTCCGCGTCCATTCCCCTGCGGAGCAAGCGTCTGCTTGCCGCCGCTCTCAGCGCCGTTAGCGGACACCGCCTCGAACCTGTGCCGCAGCGTCATCTGATACACGTTGTGAATTCCGTCACGTCCTCGCAGCTCATCAAACTTCTGGCACAACTCCTCGGGAAATAGCTCCGATAAACAGCGTCCTAACGCTTCCTCTCGAGAGATGCCGGTTAGCTTCTCGATTTGCGTGTTCCAGCTTTCTACGCGATCCTCCAGGTCCGCTGCCAGAATTCCGACATTAATGGATTCGACGATGTTTTCGCTAAACTCCTTTAAACGCTCGTACTCGTCCGCCTTGCGTTGCAGCGAGCTATACAACCGCGAGTTCTCGATTGCAATCGCAACGTAATTCGATAACGTGACCAGAAGCTCAATATCATCGCTCGATAGAAAATCGCCTTCCGTCGTGCGGCTCACGCCGAGAAAGGCAATCGTCCTTCCTCGAGACTTGCAGGCCACGTAATAGGTAAAGTCGAGCGCAGCGATCGTATCGCGAACAGATTGCGGCCACTCCTGGGAGACGATATCCCGCAGATGCTTCGGCCGCTCGAAAAACAAATACGGTTTGTCGGAACCCTCCTTCAGGAACTGGAGGTCGGGCGCTCCCGCCAGGCTCGTCGCCGTACGTGCGAACTTCATCTTCTCCGCCGCTGAAGCGTGGTGCCCATTGTTCGCGCTCAGCAACGAGTGAAGCCGAAAATCACCTGAAACTTCATCTACCAGGAACAGCCCGATCTGCTGAATTGAAAGTGTTCGCAACAGCCGGTCCGACACCTTCGCCAGCATGGCCTCCTGATCTGTTTCCGAGCTAAGCTCGCGCGCGAATTCAATCAATGTAAGCCGCGCGTCGTAGCGATCGCGATAGAAGACCCAACGATCGAGCTGCTCCTGAATCCAACGGCGAATCGGCTGAAACATGAAGGTTGCAAACGCGATGAACACCACAAAAGCCGGCGGCGTTATCGTGCGCACGTTGAGGATCAGGAAGAATAAGCCATAAAAGGTCCCGATCACGGCCAGCGTCGCCAGCGTATAGACATAACCCTGCTGGAAGATGATGTCGACGTCCATCAGCCGGTAGCGCGTGATGGCGTAGGCCCACGTCAGCGGGATCAGCGCCATCGAGAGCACGCTCAGGTTCATCAGATGGCTCGGAACTGCGCCCGCGACATAAGGGATCGCGTACAGCAACGCAAAGGGCGTCAGACCGACCAGCGCTCCGTTCCGCAAGTACTTCAATTGCCGCCGCAGCACCGGGTCTCCCGCATGCGCGTAATCGACTCCCAGAGCAATCGCTCCGAGGAAGTACACCAACATCTCAAAGCCCAGCGTCAGGCGATCTAAAAACCACCGCACCTCGAGTAAGGGCGTGGAAAACTTCAGCACGCCTTCAGCCGACAGGGCTACTAGCGTCAGCAGAATCGCCGAGGGAACATACAACAGCAACCAACTGCGGCGTCGCTGTAGGAACCGCGGGCGCTCGTGGAACGTTAAGCAGAAATGGAGGAAAATGGCCGGCGCTAGCAGACTGGCGGCCAGGTTGCCCCAATACATCACCTCATCGAACGTGTTCAGCTTTCCCGAATAATGAAAGCTGGAGGCGACGAACGAGGCCAGGCATAACAGATAGAAATGCAGCGATTTTGCAGCACTGGTCCGCCGGTAGTAAACGAATAAGCCGATCGCCAGATACGCCAGCCCGACCCCAAACTGGTAATAAACGGCCGAGTCTCGCGGAGCCGCTTGGATGATGATGTTGTCTTTTTGGAACTCGATTCCGTTGCGCCGGAGTGTGTACCGCGTCTGTCCCCAAAGCGGAATCTGCCAGAGCGCTTGTGGCACATCCAGCGCCTTGCGCACAGAAAAAGAATCAATCCGAACCAGTTCATCGCCGACTCGAATCCCTGCCTTGTCCCCCGGGCCACCGCTGGAGATATATGCCGCTATGACCTGAGTGCGCCCACCCTGTCCGGCCTTATCAACCCAGGTAACTCCGTCGTCGTGAAGAGGATAACTTCGGAGATGCTGGAAGCTCAATACGCCCGCAATCCCTGCCGCGATCGTCAGGATCAGCAGCAACGTGCCCGCAAATTGGCTTCGAGATTCGCTCACCGCATGCCCTGGCGAAGGATCAGTTCCATTCGCCACATTCCTAATGCTTAAAACAGCTTGTCAGCACGTCTCCCGCCAATTAATTTCTGCTCCTATGTGCTTGAAAAATACAATGCAGATAGTACCAGGCCATCGCGGCCGGACGAAAACTCTTCAATTTGGGAGCGCCTCTACCGAATATCGTAACGGAAATGGAGCCTCCGCTTCTGCGCGAGTGAAACCGCGCCGCCCCTGTCCAACGTCTCGGCGTTGACGCTGAACTGAAACGCATTTAGACTGAAGGATGTAGCCCTACAAGCCTACAGAGGTATTTTCCTGGTATGACGTCATTCCCCGCCTTCCGCGCTCGATTTCTGGTTGGCACCGCCCTGGCATCTCTTGCGACTCTTCCCATGCTGGCTCAGGACAAAACCAGTTCCAGCAGCACCTCCAGCGACACCGTCGCCAAGCCGCTGACGAAAAAGCAAGTCGCAAAGAAACAGAAGGCGCTTGAAAAAGAGCTTATGGGGCCCTGGAAAAAGTGGCTGAACGAAGACGTCGTCTACATCATCACCGACGAAGAGAAGCAAGCCTTTAAACGCCTCAAGACGGACGAAGAGCGCCAGCAGTTCGTCGAGCAGTTCTGGCTCCGCCGCGATCCCACCCCGGACACCGAAGAGAACGAGTTTAAAGAAGAGCACTACCGCCGCATCGCTTACGCCAACGATCACTATGCTTCGGGCATTCCCGGCTGGAAGACGGACCGTGGCATGATCTACATCAAGTACGGGCCGCCGGACGAGATCGACTCCCATCCATCAGGCGGCAGCTATGAGCGGCCTTATGAAGAGGGCGGCGGCGAAACCTCTACTTATCCCTTTGAAGATTGGCGCTATCGCTACATCGAAGGCATCGGCACCAACATCGTGATCGAGTTCGTCGACCCGACCATGAGCGGCGAGTATCACATCTCGACCGACCCCGAGGAAAAGGACGCGTTGCTCTACGTCCCAGGCGCTGGATTAACGCTCGCTGAGCAGATGGGCATGGCGGATAAAACCCAACGTTTCCAGCGCACCGACGGTACGCATCTCGGAACGGGCAACCAGCCGCTCCCCGAGAGCATGGATGAATTTACCCGTCTCGAGCAAAACGCCAAATTGTATAAGGCGCCTGTAATCAAATTTAAAGATCTCGAAGCCGCAGTGAATTCGACTATTCGCTACAACACGCTACCCATGCACGTGCGCGCCGATTACATCCGCATCACCGATTCCACGGTGCTGACCAGCCTCGCCCTGCAATTCAAGAACAATGATTTGCAGTATGCGACCAAAGACAAAGTGGCGAAGGCGACCGTGAATCTCTACGGCCGGATTACCTCGCTCACGCGCCGCCCCGTGAACTGGTTCGAAGACACCATTAGCATGGAGGTTCCGGCTGAAATGCTGCAACAGGCCATGAGCGGTTCACGCGTCTACTCGAAATCGATTCCTTTGGCCCCCGGGACCTATCGCCTCAATATCGTGGCGAAGGATGTAGTTGGCAACACCATGAACAACTTCGAAATGCCACTCGTCGTTCCGCACTATGACGAAGATCAGATCGGGTCGAGCAGCCTGATTCTCGCGGATGAATTGGAGCGCGTGGCCAGCAGAAGCATCGGAGCAGGTCCGTTCGTGATTCGCAGCTCGAAGGTTCGTCCCCGCGTGGACGAGACGTTCAAACAGGACGAGACCATGGGCATTTACACCGAGTTCTACAACTTGGGCATGGACGAAAAGACCAAAAAGCCCGCTGGCAGCATTGAATACGACGTGGTAAACAAGGCCAATAACCAGACTGTCTTGAGCCAAACTGAAGACTTGAGCAACATTCCTAACGCTTCGGCTTTCCTGGTTACGGTCGAAAAGAAGCTGCCGTTGAAAACGCTTCCGCCGGGGAATTATACGTTGAAGCTGAAGATGGTGGACAAGCTGAAAAACCAGACCCTCACACCGTCTGCGGCATTTACGGTAACATCGTAAACGATAGCCGTCTCGGGTGTTTGGCCCGGGAAGAGCGAGGTTAATGTTGGATTCGGGCTTCGCAAGAACAAGGTTCGCCTCCGTTCTGATCGCCGGGCTTCTGGCGGCCTCGGCGGGCAGTTCCGCAGCCGACCTCTCGCTCCCCGTCACCGGCAACCTCCTCGGCTCTGTCCAAGACAGGAGCGGCACCCCGCAGATGGGCGCCACCGTCCTGCTGTTCAATAAATACGAACGGCTGATCGCGAAGACGCTAACCACAGCCGATGGCCGCTTCGCGTTTGCCGAGCTTCCTGCTGACTTATATAGCGTCCGTGTTTCGCTCGCCAGCTTTCTTCCCGCTTCCCGCGACCGCATCGCCGTCAAAGCCGGGCTCGACAGCTTGCTGCAAATTCACCTGGCTACCTTGTTCAGCAGCGTAGAACTGACCTATGCGTTGCCTTCGGGCGCGATGAGCGATGACTGGAGATGGGTTCTGCGTTCTTCGCCCGCGACGCGGCCCATCACGCGCCTTCTCGGAGACGATTCGAAGTCCGCGAGTGCAGTCTTGCATTCGCGAGTGTTCTCAGGCACTCACGCCATGCTCTCGGTTTCTGGCGGCGATGGCGGTCTCATCGATTCTGATTCCGCGCAAGCCAGCCTGGGCACAGGCTTTGCGCTCGCGACCAATATCATGGGCAAGAACCAACTGCAGCTCGCAGGCGATTTCGGGCAAAATGCCGGCTTCGGTCCCGCTGCTATGGGCTTGTGCGCTATCTACAGCCGCAATCAGGACGGCGGTTTCGGCGAGCCTCCCGAGGTTACTTTTACTCTTTCGCAGATCGGTCTAGCGGGCGGGCAATTACCGGGGCAAAACCCTGCACCGGGTTCCGGTATTGCCGGCTCGCTTCCGCCCGTCCGGACCATGTCGCTAAGCATTTATGAAGTTGCCGATGTATCCGACAATCTCCACGTCGAGTACGGCATGACCGGCGAATCGGTGGATTATCTTCAACACACCACCCGAGTCAGCCCCTTCGCGCGAGCCACTGTCGACCTCGGCGCACTCGGCGACCTGATCGCCGCATACAGCGATGGCGGCCGCCCCGACGAGCTCGCGGCTCATCAGCGCCTCCAATCCGCTGTCGATGGCGGCACTCCGGACGACCTCATCGGCACCGTGAATACTCTGGCCCGTCTGCCCCAGCTTTCTGAGCGCAATGGCCGCTTGGAATTGCAGCGCACTCAGAATCTCGAGCTTGGATACGCAAAAACAGCCTCCTCACGCACCTACGCCTTCAGTGCGTTTCACGAGGACGTTTCAAACGGCCGCATCAATGTTGCCGGCAGCATGTCGCTCCTCGATTCGGGAGATCTGCTTTCGGACGGCACGTCTATGACATCCACCTACAACGTCGGCCATTACAATCGCGACGGATATTTGGCTTCCATCAATCAGCGCGTGACCCCGTCGCTCGACATGGCGATAGCCTACGGCAGAATGGGTGGATTCACTGCCGACGGGAACGGCTTCGCTACCGCTGCGGTCGGCGCCCAGAAGTTTCTGGATTTGAAGAATCACAACTTGGCGACCGCGAATTTACGGTTCCGTGCGCCCGTCGCCGGCACTCAGATCACGACGAATTATGGCTGGTTCGATTCGAGCTCGGTCATCCCGCGCCACGTCTTCACAACACAGAACCTTTACACGCAGCCCGGATTGAACATCATGGTCCGCCAGCCGCTGCCTTCTCTGTTCGGAATGCCTGGACGCCTGGAGCTCACCGCCGATCTTCGAAATTTGCTGGCCCAGGGATATCTTCCGCTGTACGCCCAGGATGGACGCAGGCTACTGATTGTTCAATCGCCTCGCGCCATCCGCGGCGGCTTGAATTTCATTTTCTAGTCACGCGGACGTCCTTGTCCGCCGCCGGTGTACAGCCTGCGAGCCGAGTGGTATCTTGGGCGTGGCGTGCTCAGGACGCCTCCGTGTCCGCGGAAAGGGACTGCGTCCCGCCTGAACTGTAACTTTCGGCGATTTGAATAAGTGAACTCTTTTCGGCCCGAGCGAGCGGACACCGGGCGCTATGAAAGGAGCTCATGTGAAACAGAATCTGCCTACTCGCCGGATGCGCGAGCAACCGGACCTCGAGCAACTCAAACGGCAAGCGAAGGAGTTGTTCACTGCTTTCAAGGCAGGCGATTCAGTAGCAGCCGACACGGTCAACGCACATTACGGCGATGCGGAACCTTCCACTTTCGCGCTGCACGACGCGCAGCTCGTTATCGCGCGGAGCTACGGCTTCGATAGCTGGCCGAAGCTGAAGGCTTACGTTGATGGCGTGACGATTAGGCGATTAGTCGAAGCCGTGCGCGCAGGCGACTTCGACCGCGTTCGAACCATGCTGAAAGCGCGGCCCGAGCTCGCCAATATGACCCTCTCATACGGCGACGAGCATCGCGCCATCCACTACGCCGTAATTCACCGCCGCCCGGAGATTGCGCGATTGCTCATGCAGAACGGCGCGAACGCGCGCGCGGGCATACATCCGCATCGCGACGCCACCTCTGCCTTGACCTTGGCCCGGGAGCGCGGGTACGACGAGATCGTCGCGATCGTCGAGCACGAAGAGCAACGCAGGGCCAAAGCTGTACCCGACCCCGCCGCAGTTCCAACATCGGAACCTGCCGATAACGCTGCACGTACCGCTGTAGCGAACGGTGATTTAGATTGGCTGCGCACTCGCCTCGCCGAAGGCAAGCTCACGAATCACGTTCGCTGGGACGATGGTGGCCTGCTTACTGTCGCAGTGCGGAACAACCGTATCGACGTGCTCGAGTTTCTGCTCGACGCCGGATTCGATCCCGACGAGCGCGTCTCCTCCGGTCAAGGAGACTGGACCGCGTATTCGCAAAGTTATCCGTTGTGGCACTCCGCCGCGCTAGGGCGTCCTGAGATGGCCACCTTGCTGCTCGATCGTGGCGCCAACCCGAACGTGCATGTCGATTCCAGCGGCTCGCCCGTGCACAGCGCGTACAGTCATAAGCAATGGCAGATGGTAGAGTTGCTGCGCGCCCGAGGCGGCGTAGTTACGCCCGACACCGCCGCCATCTATCGTCAGACCGAGCTTGCGCGCCAGATGTTGATCGACGAGGAGCACGGCGTGTTGCCGCCAAGCATGCAGCCATCCGGCAAGTCGCTTGCTGAAGAATTGCTCCGCTTCGGTGCGGACGGAGGTGCCACTGAGATCGTTCGGATGTCGTTGGAGCGCATCGGGTGGTCCCGCGATGATGCGCGCTGGTTCGGCATGCTCGCTGAGCCGTTGTCCTTTTGGCATCACATCCCATGGCTGTACGCCGGAAACAAAGACTTCGACCGCGAAAGTTATCTCGAGTGTTTCCGTCTCATTCTGAACGCCTGCGATGTCAACATCGTCGGCAGCTTCGGGCGGACCATCCTGCACGAGATTGCAGCGATGGGCGATTGGATCACCGAAGACGAAGTAGCCGCGTTTGGCCGTGCGGCGCTGCAGGCCGGTGCGCGCATGGACCGGCGCGACGACATCCTCAGCAGCACTCCGCTCGCCTGGGCCTGCCGTTGGAGGCGCGGCCAGCTTGTGAGACTGCTGATTGAACACGGAGCTGACCCGGACGAGAATGACGCCGAGCCATGGGCCCGCCCACGCTCATGGGCGCGAAAAATGGGTCACAACGAAATCCTAGAGACGCTCAGCTAACAGCCCGCATCGCTCGCGCATTCCCGAAAGCATCTCCCCCGTCTTGACGTGACGTTATAGTCACGTTACTATTTAGTAACGTAGCAGGAGCTGTCTTACATGACGATTGACGAGATGACGTTGGACATGACTCAGAGCATTGACGTCAAAGCGGATGTTGGAGACGTTTTCAACAGCGTGCTCTACCGGCTTGGTGAAGGCTTCACCAACCCCCAGGGTGAATCGTTGCAGATGATGCTGGAGCAATGGCCGGGCGGGCGGTGGTTCCGCGATCGAGGCAATGGCATCGGCCACCTTTGGGGGTACGTGCAGGTGATCAAGCCCCCCGTACTGCTGGAATTAAGTGGCCCTCTGTTCATGTCGTACCCGGCGCTGAACCACATCGAAGTGAAGCTCGAACAGCGGCCCGAAGGAACCCATGTGGAGTTCCGTCATCGCGCCATCGGTTTCATCGATCCGGCGCATCGGCAGGTGTCTACCGGTTGGAAGTACACACTGGATAAAGTCGCTGAAGATTGCTGCGCGCAGGCGGAGCGGCAACGGAGCTAATGTGCCCGACGACGACCTCGACGGCGTGTGGAAAGCGCTGTCCGACAGCACGAGGCGGTCGATTCTCGACTTCTTGCGGCAGGGTCCCCGCACGACGACCCAGATCGTCGAGGCTTTTCCACGCCTGAGCCGCTTCGGAGTGATGAAACACATTGACGTGCTCCGCGACGCCGGCCTAATTCACACGCGTGAAGACCGGCGTCAGCGGATCAACTCATTGAACGTGGTGCCAATCCGGCAAATTTATGAGCGCTGGGTGGGCCGCTTTGAAGAGTTGTGGGCGAGCCACCTGCTGCGGATCAAAGAAGACACTGAAACAATACCTGTCAGCGCTCACACCGCCGAGATGCCAACGAAGAAACGCCCGAAAGCGGGCTAACTGTTAATCCTCTCAGACCGTAGTGAATTTTTCAGAGTGAATCGCTTGGGTTTATTTCAGAAAGCATAGGAGAAATAAGATGGCAACAGGCAAAGAGAGAGACAGGGAGCACCCGAAAGGGCATCTCGCGATGAACACACCCCCGATCGTGTCGCAGCAGGAGTGGGAGGCTGCGCGCCAGCAGCTCCTCGTGAAGGAGAAGGCCTTGACCCGCGCTCGTGACGCGTTGGCCGCCGAGCGTCGACGGATGCCGTGGATGGCGGTGGAGAAGAAGTACGAGTTCGACGGACCCAACGGCAAGGTTAGCCTGCTCGACCTGTTCGAGGGCCGCAGGCAGTTGATCGTCTATCGCGCCTTCTTCGAGCTCGGGGTGTTCGGCTGGCCCGAGCACGCCTGCCGCGGCTGCTCGCTCGGCGCCGATCAGGTCGCCCACCTGGCCCATCTGAACGCCCGCGATACCACGCTCGCGTACGCTTCACGCGCGCCACAGAAAGACATCGAGCGCCTGAAGGCCCGAATGGGTTGGAAGATGCCGTGGTACACCATCATAGACAGCTTCGACACCGACTTCGGCGTCGACGAGTGGCACGGCCACAATGCATTTATCCGCGACGGCGACAAGATGTTCCGCACATACTTCATCAACAACCGCGGCGACGAGGCGATGGGAACCACCTGGAGCTATCTCGACATCACCGCCCTCGGCCGTCAGGAGACTTGGGAGGACTCGCCAGAGGGTTATCCCCAGAGCCCGCCGTACAAGCGGTGGAACTGGCATGACAACTACGACGCCCAAGCCTCGCCTGACCCGAAGTGGGTCGCAGGTGTCCGACGCTGGAGAAGCCGCCTTCCGAAAGCGCGACGCAGCGTCGAAAGCGTGACCGAGGTTCGCAAGGAACAGAACGATGAAAAGACATCATGAAAGGTGAACTTGCAGCGCCCAAAATAGTCGATCGGAGCACCTTCCACGCGGAGCTGGAAGCATTGCGGGTTCGAGAGAAGGCTCACACACGAGAAGGCGATGCCATTGCGGCCGCGCGCCGGCGGCTCCCCATGGTCGAGGTGAATGGTGCCACACCGCTCATTGGCGAACGTGGCGCGGTGACACTATTGGACGCGTTTGAGGGACGCCGGATGCTCATCGCCTACTACTTCATGTGGTACACCGGCCACCCTGCGCCGGAGCAATGCGAGGGGTGCACCTGGGTTACCTCGCAGGTCCGCGAGCTGTCCTATATTCATTCTCGTGACGTCACCTTCGCCGCGTTTTGCCAAGGCCCGTACGAAGAGAGCGTCCGTTACCGCGACTTCATGGGCTGGGAGATGCCTTGGTACTCGGCCCAGGACTCGCTCGACACCCTCTTACTTGGTCGCCGGATGGGCAGGATGTACCTCGTGTGCTACCTGCGACAAGGATCCAATGTCTTCGAGACTTACTGGACCACGATGCGCGGCGTCGAGGCGATGGATAACAGCTATCGGTTGCTCGACTTGACCGTCTACGGGCGGCAGGAGACGTGGGAGGACTCGCCGGCCGGCTGGCCGCAGCGGTTTGAAGGCAAGCAAAATTTCCGTACCGATGGACGCCCCACTCCCCAGTGGTCTCGCCTGAACGCCGGGCATTCGGACGACCTCGGAACCGGCAGCCGCTGAACCGCGGACTTGGTGCCAGGAATGGAGCACGCATCATGACTCACGCGACGTTCTCCGCCAATGACCCCGAGCGTGTCCCCTCTCGCACGATCGGTGCTGGCAGGGTTTCTGAGCCAGCTTCCGAGCGAGCCTTCCCGCCGCACAAGAGCCCTCAACGGAGCAGGCGAATCATCTCTTAAACGAATACGTTATAGTCGCCTGGCGCTCATCGTTCCAGACTTGTTCTGGCCCGAGCTTGCCAACGTGCTCTGGAAGGCCGTGCGCGTTCGACGAATCTCGCCGACGAGCGTCTATTAGCCGCCCTCGGCGCTTGGTTTCACATGCAGTGGCTTGGTTCTTTGTAGGTCCACAACAGCATCACGGCTGCGAGTCAGTGACACCGCATTTGCCAGCCCGACGTGAATGTTGGTCGCCGGATGGGCAGGTGTACCCTTCGTGCTACCTGCGACGAGGATGGCCGATGTCTTCGAGTACTTACTGGACCACGATGCGCGGCGTCGAGGCGATGGATGACGGGGCTGCGGTTGCTCGACTTGACCGGCTACGGGCGGGAGCGGAGACGTGGGAGGACTTCCGGCTCATATGGTGATGCGTTCCATAATTCGCTCTTTTCAAGAGAGCGAAGAACGATTCGACCGTATTGGTTGTCACGGTCATGTCAGCGTCACGGCGCACGTACTGCTTGTCTTTATGAGTGATCGTGCGATGCGATGCAAACTTGTCGCGCATCATATAGTACACAGCGTATTCGTCCGTCACGAGATGGCTGCTCGGATCAATGTGCTGCTCTAGGATCGGGCCGATGTTCTTCAGTGTTGCCCGTTCTAACGGGAAAGGAACGCACGTTTCCGCCACGCTCTAGCAGAGCGAGTACAGGGGTCTTGTTGCTTGCGGGGTTATTCGCACCCGTGTGACCTTTACCGATTTCTTTGCCGCCGACGTACGTTTCGTCAACTTCTACGATGCCCTTCAGCAACTCCGTCATTGGCCCTTGTGTCATGGCCCAACGCACACGGTGAGCAAGGAACCACGCGGTACGGTAGGAGCCGATTTCCAGTGTGCGCTGGAGCTGAAGTGCGCTGATGCCTTTCTTTGAAGAGCACATCACGTAGATCGCCAGAAGCCATTTGTGTAGCGCGATGTGCGAGTCTTCAAAGATCGTGCCGATTGTGACGGTAAACTGCTCCCGGCAACCACTGCTATTGCATTGGTACAAACCTTTGCGGCCGTGCGACTTTGTGCCTTCTTTGCGGTCCAGCTTGGTAGCGTCACCGATCACGCCGCACTTCGGGCAAACCGGGCCCTCCGGCCAGAAGAGTTTCTCTAGGAATTCGCGGGCTGCGTCTTCGTCCTGAAACTGCTTTTGGTAGATCCCCGGCATGCTTCAATTGTGCCGGAAATCCTTTGCTTTGTCAAGTGCACAATTCACTTTATTTCTTTGTATGGCTCATCAATTTACAGCCAACTTCGAAGCTTCTTAGTACGTTTTCGCCCTTTCGCGTGCTACGTTGTTCGCGCATGACACCCCGCCAACTCCGCCGCGCCGCCGAGCGCAAACAGCGGAAACAAGAACTCAAAGCCGCCCGCTCCGTCTCTGACGCGCAAGTTGCTGCCAATCAGGCCAACTCCCAGCTCAGTACCGGGCCCACCTCTCCTGAAGGGAAGGCCAAATCCTCTCTCAACGCGGTCAAGACCGGGCTCACCGGCCGCACTGTGGTCCTCCCCACAGACGACGCCGCAGTGTACGAAAACCACATCCGCGAAT
Organism: uncultured Acidobacteriaceae bacterium; assembly: GCA_963803455.1. Lineage (GTDB taxonomy): Bacteria > Acidobacteriota > Terriglobia > Bryobacterales > Bryobacteraceae > Bog-105. The sequence continues at coordinate 1,607,246 of CAWDMK010000001.1, forward strand.
ATTTCCACGAGCTCAAGCCCGTAGGCGTACGCGAATCCGAACTCGCTCAATCGCTCGCCGACACCGCTTGGCGCCTGGAGCGCATCCGCTCGATCGAAATGGCCATCTACGCCCAAGGCCACATCCAATTTGCCGATCTATTTGATGCCGAACATCCTGCCATCCGCCGCCGGCTGGTCGACCTCCACACCCATCTCACCTACGAAAAACAGCTCCGCAATCTGCAGCTTCAGGAAGCCCGTCTCCGCCGTCACCGCGAAAAGGATTCAGCCGAATTACGCCAGCTCCAGCAGGAGCGGCTCCAGAAAGAGAACGAACAGCTCGAAACCACCGCCCGCCCTTCCTCATCCGCGCAGCAAAATGGCTTCGAATTTTCAACTCCCCAAACTCGCCCCGCGGACGCTGTCGCCACATACTCCTCAACGGCCGCAACCGAGCCCCACGCCCTACGCAGACGCGGCATGAAATAACTGGCCACAGTAGACGTAGGGGCCGGGCACGCCCGGCCCTTGCCTTTGCGTTGGGTCTATACCCTGCTACCCTAAACCTCAAGTACCTAACGAGTCCGCTGCCCATGACGACCCGTGCATTCAGGTGCACACTTCTACTCTTAGCCGGCTTTGGCTGCATGTCGCTGTTGGCCCAAACAGCGCCTACCACTGATCAAAAGCTCAACGCGCTCGACGCCGCCACCAAAACTGCTCAGCTCTCAGGCGACAACGCCTGGATGCTCACCAGCGCCGCCCTGGTCTTAATGATGACCGGTCCCGGCCTGGCGCTCTTCTATGGCGGTCTGGTCCGTCGCAAGAACGTCCTCGGCACCATGATGCACAGCTTCGTGCTGATGGCCGTCGTCACAGTCCTCTGGGCGGTTTACGGCTACAGCCTTGCCTTCGCGGCAGGCAACCCCTTTTTCGGCGATCTCCGTTACCTCTTCCTCAACGGCGTCGGAGCCGCTCCCAATCCCGACTACGGCGCAACCATTCCGCACGAGACCTACATGATCTATCAGCTCATGTTCGCCGTCATCACGCCCGCTCTGATCTCCGGCGCCTTCGCCGAGCGCATCAAGTTCAGCTCCATGCTGCTGTTCACCTGCCTTTGGTCCACGGTCGTCTACTTCCCGATGGCTCATATGGTTTGGGGAAAGGGCGGATTTCTCAACGCAACCCTCGGCGGCCGCATTCCCTGTCTCGACTTTGCCGGCGGCACTGTAGTTCACGTAACATCCGGCGTCAGCGCCCTTATATGCGCCTTATATCTCGGCAAGCGCGTCGGCTTCCCGCGTGAGCCGATGAAGCCGCACAACCTGGTGCTGAGCCTCATCGGCGCATGTCTCCTCTGGGTCGGTTGGTTCGGCTTCAATGCCGGAAGCGCCCTGAACGCTTCGGGTCTTGCGACAAGCGCGTTCGTAGCTACGCACTTTGGCGCAGCAGCAGCCGCTCTCGGCTGGCTCTTCGGTGAGTGGGTAAAGCATGGTAAACCAAGCATGCTCGGCGGCATTTCGGGAGCTGTCGCAGGCTTGGTCGCGATCACGCCTGCTTCCGGTTTCGTCAAGCCCTTCCCTGCCCTGCTGATCGGCTTCCTCGCAGGCGTCTTCTGCTTCTTCATGGTCACAACCGTTAAAAACCTGTTCGGATATGACGACACTCTCGACGCCTTCGGAGTGCACGGCGCGGGCGGCACTCTCGGCGCGCTCCTTACCGGAGTGTTCGCGACCAGCGCCATCAACGCCGCGTTTGGAAATGATGCGCAAGGCAAGCCGCTTCCCCTCGGCTGGGTTGACGGGCATCCTCGCCAGGTTCTCAATCAAGCGGCCGCTACGGCCATCGCCTGGGGCATCGCCGCCGTCGGCACCATCATCATTTTGATAGTCGTGGATCTCTTGATCGGCGTTCGTGTCTCAACAGAACAGGAAGTCGAAGGCCTCGACCTCACCATGCACGGCGAAGAAGGCTACAACCTCGACGCGTAATAAAGGCCTAATAAAGAATCGCACCATGAAAAAGATTGAAGCCATCATCCAGCCTCACAAGCTCGACGACGTCAAAGAAGCGCTCAAAAGCATCGGCGTTGATGGAATGACGATTACCGAAGTACGCGGCCACGGCCGTCAAAAAGGCCACAAAGAGGTCTATCGCGGCATGGAATACGAAGTCGACTTGCTCCCCAAGATCAAGCTCGAAACCGTGGTTCCCGAGGCCCGCCTCGACGAGGTCACCCGCGCAATCTCAGCCACCGCGCGCACCGGGAAAATCGGCGACGGCAAGATCTTCATCTACGACGTGCTCGACGCCATCCGCATCCGCAACGACGATACTGGCGAGGCCGCGCTATAACGCTGATCGAGCGAACCGCCCAGGTTGACGCCATGGTCACCGGGGCTGCGTCGAAGCTCCTCGCGCCAACACTCGGCGACTCCTTCGCGCTCACGGCAGTCGGCGGCTACGGCCGCCGCGAATTGTTTCCCCACTCCGATATCGACATCCTGCTGCTCTTTGAGGACGAAGCGGAACTGGCCGGCGCCAAAGGCCCGCTCGCTGATTTCTTGCGGTCGCTTTGGGACTCCGGGCTGCGCGTCAGTCATTCCGTCCGAACGTTCGCCGAATGCTGCCACCTGCAAGAACAGAATCTCGAGCTGCACATCAGCCTGCTCGATATCCGCTTTCTATCCGGCAGCCAAGAGCTGTTTCGCCGCTTCGCACAAAGACTGCCTGCCTTTTATCAGCACTACGCGGAAGTCATTCGGCGTCGCTTAGCCATCCTCGCGCGGCAGCGCCACGCCAAATTCAACAACACCGTCTACCACCTCGAACCCAATGTCAAGGAAGCTCCCGGCGGCATTCGCGACATTCACCTGTTGCGCTGGCTTTCCCAACTCGCTCCGCAGCACCAGGATTTTCAGCAATTTTTCAATGAAGTTCAGGATGCGAAACATTTCCTCTATCGGGCGCGCACGTTTCTCCACTCTCAAGCCGGACGCGACAGCAACCTGCTGACATTTGAATTGCAGCACGAAGCGGCGCGTTGCTTACCCGACGAACCCCTCGCGCCTGCCGGTTGGATGCGGCTCTATTTCCGGCATGCCCGGCGTGTGTTTCACGCTACTCTCCGGGCACTCGAGGTTGTTGATGCCCAGGACACGTCGTTGCTCCGCCACTTTCGCGATTGGCGCAGCCGGCTCTCGACCCGCGAATATACAGTCAATCGCGAACGTATCTTCCTGCGCAACTCCGCCGAAACCCTGCAGTCCGCCGACTCTGTTCTTCGGCTCTTCACGTTCGCTGCCAGGCACGGCATTCAGCTCTCCTGGGATACCCAGCGCCGCATCCGCGACTCGCTCCACCTCCTCGCAGCCTCCTTCGCCAGTGACCACCGCCCGTCGCCCGCTGCCTGGTGCGAGCTCTTTTCTCAGCCCCGCGCCGCGCTCGCTCTTCAGGACATGCAAGAGACAGGTCTCCTTGCCGCCGCTCTTCCCGAATGGAACGCCATCGACAGCCTCGTCGTGCCCGATTTTTATCACCGCTACACCGTCGATGAGCACACCATCCTTGCCATCGAGGCCATCGACCAGCTCCTCGCTAAACCCGACGCCGCGTCCGCTCGCTTCCACCAGCTTCTGCTTGAAGAAGACGATCTCGCCCCCTTGCGCCTTGCACTCCTGCTCCACGATCTCGGCAAAGGCGCGCGTTCGGGCGACCACATTCAAGGCTCTTTGCAGGCTGCCGCCGCACTCCTCAATCGCCTCGAGTTCCCTGCCGCGACACGGGACAAAATTCTCTTCCTCATCGAGCACCACCTTGCTCTATCGCTGGTCATGAACAGCCGCGACCTGGACGATCCAGCCACCGCGCGATTTCTCACGTCGCGAGTCGAAACCGCCGAGCGCCTGCGCAGCCTGACCCTGCTCACCTACGCCGATATCAGCGCCGTCCACCCCACCGCGATGAGTCCCTGGCGTCTCGAACAGCTTTGGCGCGTGTATGCCATGGGCTCAGAGCAGCTAAACCGCGAGCTGGTAACCAATCGCGTCCATGCCGCCGCCACCGACGACACCATCAACTCCCGCGAACTGGATCATTTTCTGGAAGGCTTTCCGACGCGATATCTGCGCACACACACTCCCGGCGAAATACATCGACACCTGCAGCTCTATGCCGCAGCCGGACGCGGCGGAACCGGCATCGAAATCGAACATCGCGGAGGCGCGTACCTCATGGCCGTTGTGGCCCGCGATCATCCTGGCCTGTTTGCCTCTCTCTGTGGCGCTCTCGCCAGCTTCGGCATGAACATCGTCAAAGCGGAAGCGTCCTCGAATGCAGCCGGTTACGTTCTCGACGTGATTCGCTTCACCGATCCCAACCGAACTCTCGAGCTGAATCCGTCCGAAATCGACCGCCTCGAGCAAACCCTCAAAAACGTCCTAACCGGATCTGCACATGCAGCCGATCTCTTAAAGCGAAGACGTCCGGCGCCCCGCCCCGCTCGTCACGCCGCCATTCACCCGGTAATCCGCTTCGATAACCAGGCCTCAGATTCGTGCACCTTAATCGATTTCGTCGGCGAGGATCGCCCCGGACTGCTCTACGCCCTTGCATCTGCCCTCAGTCAAGCCGGTTGCAACATTGAGGTACTCATGATCGATACGCAGGCCCACAAGGCCCTCGATGTGTTTTACGTCACGCGCGCTGGCGCCAAGCTTGACGACGCCACGCAAGAGCGCCTTCGCACCGATCTGCTGCAGGCATCCAGATTCTCCAACGCTGATCCCATGTAGGGGCCGCGGCACTGCCCCGGCCCTCCGCTGTTCACGCAACCCGGTCTTAACCCCAACTGATCCGGTAATAGGGGTACCCTAGGCCTTAAGATTACGTAACCCTAAGAGAATGTTTCAGTTGACGTTCCTTCCGGAACTCCCTACTATATAGGTAATCCTGTTTGTGTTCGATTGAGTTGATGGGAACCTATTTCTGGCCGGAAAGGTCGCATGACGAACCTGCTTTCTCTTCGTAAGCTCGCACTGCCGTTCGCCTTCGCGGCCGCTGCCGCTCTCTTGAGCGCCCAAACCTCGCCGCAGCTAACCACGACCACGGCTTCTGCCAAGAAACATCACAGGAAAAGGCGCGCCAGACGAGTCGTCGCTTCCACTGCCCAAACCCGGGTCGTCTCCAGAACAACTCGGCATTCCGTCGCTCGCACCACCACTCAGGCAGGAGTCATTCACGCCGATTCGAGCACCCCGCTGCGGGTCGCCGTCGCACGCCGCCGCCGGGGTCATCGCGTATTCCTCAATCCCTGGACGGAACCCACCTACGCGGATTCGACAATCGGCGACAATCTCGATGGTGAAGACCTGGTCGTCCGCAAAGCTGCCGTCGACGCGCTCGGGCCCTATAACGGAACCGTGGTTGTCGTTGATCCCCAGACCGGACGCGTCTTAACCATGGTCAATCAAAAGCTCGCGCTCAAAGGCGCGTATCAGCCCTGCTCCACGGTAAAGGTCGTCGTTTCGCTTGCTTCTTTGAGCGAGGGCCTCGTGAACGCGGGCACCACGGTCCGCCTCGGCCGCCGCTTTTCTACTGATATGACTCAGGCCTTGGCGCGTTCGAATAACTTGTACTTTGCGAAATTGGGCCAGGAGCTAGGCTTTGATCGCGTCCACAAGTACGGCCAGCTTTTTGGACTCGGCGAAAAGGCAGGTCTCGATATTCCCGGAGAAGAGCCTGGCTATCTGGCCAGCGAGCCCCCGCAAACCGGCGTGGGCATGATGACCAGTTTCGGCGATGGCATTCGCCTCACTCCTCTCGAGCTGGCGAGCATCGTCAGCACCGTCTCGAACGGCGGGACCATGTACTACCTGCAGTACCCCCGCACTCAAGACGACGTCCAGCATTTTGTACCCCGCATTAAGCGCACTTTGGATATCGCAAACCTCATCCCAGAAATTAAGCCCGGAATGATGGGCGCCGTCGAATACGGTACCGCCCGGCGCGCGAATTTCGATCCGAACGAGCCTGTGTTTGGCAAAACCGGAACCTGCACCGATACGGCGCAACCCGGCGTTCATCTGGGATGGTTTGGATCGTTCAACGATGTCGGCAAAAACAAGCTTGCCGTCGTCGTCTTGCTGACCGGCGGACGCGGCATCAGCGGACCGATTGCGTCAGGCGTCGCCGGAAACGTCTACCACAATCTCTCGGAAGAGCACTTCTTCGCCTCTGGTACTTCTTCGCCCACGCCGCTTAGCTTAGTCTCCTTGCAGACCCACTAAACGAACCTGCCGGTCCTGAACGGCAGCCGTCCGCGGTAAAATCCAGGTTTCAAGGTTACGATGTTTCGTCAGGTTCTCACGGCCGCAGCCTGGTTTATGCTCTCGATGCATATTCCTCGAGCACAGAATTTCTGCCATACGACACTTCCACCAAGTCAGCCTTTCATCCCTCCTGCGCCATACGTACAAGATTCTGGCGATGACAGGTTCTGGTATGGAACGGAGGCGCTGTGGACATCTCTTCGCTACGACGGCAAGTGGACGGGATATCACAACGAAAGGGGATATCGTGAAAAGCTTTTCTTCTGGGCCAAAGGCTACGATTGGCGAAAGGAACCGAAACCGCCCCTGATCATTAACGTCCACCGGTTGGATGCGGACGGCCGGGACATCGCGATCACCGACGCCAACAACGCATTTGTCCCTAGCCGTGGCTCGGCCGGGATGGTAACGGCGTTCGAGATTCCTACCCCTGGATGTTGGCAACTTACGGCGCATTTCCACGGACACACCCTAACTTTCGTTGTCTTAGTCGGCTGAAGAACCTGGCCTCTCTACGTTCACCGCTCTGTAGGGGGCGGGCATGCCCGCCCTTAACACCGCTACTTTCGCTTCTAGCGCCGCTGCAAACTCCGCAACGGATCTCGTATTCATAACATCGGCAGCTTCGAGCCAGCCTCGCCGCGCGGTGATGACTCCAAAGCGCATGTTGTACAAATGCTGAACGCGGTGAGCATCCGTCGAAATCGTAAATTTGCATCCTTTGCGTTTGGCCGTGCGCACCATGTGGCTCGGCAAGTCCAGCCGTTCGGGGCTGGCGTTTATTTCCAGCCACACGCCGCGCTCGGCAGCTTTGGAAGCAATGCGCTCGAAATTGAAGGAGTAAGATTCGCGGTGCAGAAGAATGCGGCCCGTAAGATGACCTAAAACTCTCAGCGACGGTGACTCGAGCGCGCGCAGCAGCCGTTCCGTCATCTCTTCGGGCTCGAGGTTCATGTGGCTGTGCACGCTGCCGATCACGACGTCCAATTCGCATAACGCGCTTTCGGCGATGTCCATCGAGCCATCGCGCAGGATGTCGCACTCGAGGCCGGAGAACACCCGCAACGGCAGGCCTTCGCGATTCAGCTCGCGAACTTCTTTCGCAAATGCAATCACGCGCTCCTCATCGAGTCCATTCGCCATCGCCAGCGCTTTTGAATGATCGGTGATTGCAATGTACTCGTAGCCCAGCGCGGCCGTCGCATCCGCCATCTCCCGCAGTGTCGCCCGGCCATCCGTCTGGGTCGTATGCATGTGCAAGTCGCCGCGCATGTCACTAAGCTCCAGCAGCCTCGGTAATGCGTGCGCTTGCGCCGCTTCTAGCTCGCCGCAATTCTCGCGCAGTTCCGGCGGAATCCAGTCGTAGCCCAAGCGCTCGTAGACTTCCTCTTCGCTCGCGCCTGCCACTCGCTGCTCTCCCTCAATCGTGAACAGCCCGTACTCATTCAGCGTTAACCCTTGCTTAATGGCATTCGTCCGCAACACCACGTTGTGCTCTTTACTGCCTGTGAAGTATTGCATTGCGGCGCCAAAGCTCTCCGCCCCCAGCGCGCGCACATCTACCTGCAAGCGCTCGAGCCCGAAGCTCACGCTCGCTTTGTTCCCGCCCACGCCTAAAACCTCCTGCGATTTAGGATGCTCCACTAAACGCGTTAGCGTTTCCGCTGCGCCTGGTCCGGTCACGAGGAGATCCAGATCGCCTAGCGTCTCGCGCCCGCGTCGCAAACTGCCGGCCGCCTCGACTTTTTCAATTCCCGGAAGCGCCATAAACTCTGTCCGCAGCTCCTCCGCAGTGCGCCATCCAAAGCTCAGAAGAAAACGGCCCGCACTCTTCCGATACGCTTCAATCGAGCGCAGAACTTTTTCCTCGAGCTTTGCCCCCATTCGCGGAAGCTCGCGTAGTTTGTGCTCCCGGCAGATCCGTTCTAAATCGTCGACTGTCTTGACTCCGTGATGCTCATACAGAAGCGCGATGCTCTTGGGACCGAGACCCTGAATCTTGAGCAGCTCGAGCGCCGATGCCGGATACTTCGCGAGCATCTGGTCGCGCCGCTCGAATGATCCGCGCTCGCAGATCTCGGCTAACACAAACGCCAGGCCTTTGCCGATCCCGGCGATCTCAGTAACTTTACGCTCGGGATTGCAAACGATATCCGCGACCCGTTCAGGATAGGCGGCAATCGCGGCTGCTCCGTTCCGGTAACTGCGGATGCGAAACGAGTCCTCGCCGGCTACTTCCATCAAATCGGCGGTTTCAGAAAGCAGCCGCGCGATCTCTTTGTTCTCCATGCAGGCGCTTCGCGAAACCGCCTAACGCGTCTCTATCTCCGCGCCGGGCCGGGGTCCCGCAGACGCCGCCTCGGGAATAGCGCCTGCCGGTTCGACATGCACCAGCACATCCGCCACCCAGTGCAGCGTTTTGCGAATCGCAATTCTGACTTCTGTCGCGATCTCGTGCGATTGGCGGACCGTCATTTCGGGATCGACTTCAAGGTGCAGATCGACATGATACTTTAACCCGGTGCGCCGCGCGAAACACTTCTCTATCCCGCGCGTCCCGGGAACACGCAACGCGACCGCGCGGATCTGGCCCATCTTGTCCGGCTCCGGCATCGTATCGACGAGCTGCCCGACCGTACGGCGAACGACGCGAATCGACAAAAAGAAGATAATAATGCCGATGAGCATGCCGCCTACATGATCGGCCGCGCCAAAGCGCAAGCCGTTACGCAGCGTCAGTACCACGGCCAACAGAGCAATTGACGTCGACAACAGGTCCGTTACGTCATGCCACCCGTCGGCCTCGAGCGCCGCACTCGCGATCCTCCGGCCTGTGCGAAATTTCATCACCGCGAGTCCGATCTTTACGAACACGGCCGCTAGCAGCGGATATAGCGCATAGATTTGCACTACGCTTCGCTCGCCTAGCGAAACAAAGCCATGCCAAAAGATCGCCGCGCCCGTAAGCAAAAGCATCGCGCCCACGCCCAGGCCCGCAAGCGTCTCGTACCGCCCATGTCCGTACGGGTGTTCATAGTCGGGAGGCTTGCTCGCCAGCCACAGTCCCGCATAAACAATTCCCGAAGACAGGACATCACCCGCCGTTTCGACCCCGTCCGACGTAACGGCCGAAGACCCGGCATTCATCCCCACCCAGATCTTGGCGATTGAAAGCACGACACCCGCGGTCATGCTGAAAAGCGCGATCCGGCGGCCGATCAGCTCTTCCGCGTCCGGGTGCTGATCGAATAGCCGTCTACCGCGCATAATGCCCTCCGATCGCGTCTCGTGCCCCTCCCGGCGGCCTTACGCTTCGAGGATATCGGACCGGGTGCACAGGATCAAATTGCACTCGTTCACACGCTGCCTCGCAACGAAATCTGGTTACTATGGAGATGGTTGGAGACAGTTCGGTAGCTGGACAGAATAGCCTCGGTCCAGCATCGAAGCGGCTAGCCACCGGCGCTGCAAATGAGGAAAACAAAAAATGGAAAAGCCTGCGCAAAACATTCAGGAGTTGTTTCTGAACAATGCTCGGAAGGATAAGACTTTTTTGACGATCTATCTGATGAGCGGAGTCAAATTGTCCGGACGCATCAAGAGCTTCGATAAATATTCCGTCGTCCTCGAGACGAACAACCAGGAACAGCTCATCTTCAAGCACGCAATCTCAACTGTCGTAATGGCGAGGCCGATACACGGCAGCCCAGGCCATGGCTCGGCAGCGACCAGCCCCGGAGCGCCTGTGCCTGTCGCCGAGCAGCCGGAAAACACGACGTAGTGCCCGCAGAACAAGAACGCACCTTAGTCGTTGGCGTTGAAGTAACGGGTCGCCACGGCCCAGCGCCTGCGAGCCCCAAAACGCTACTCGATTCTGAGGGCTCGCTCGAAGAACTGGCCCAGCTCGCCGAGAGTGCAGGAGCGTTGGTTCTGGATCGAATGGCTCAGGCCCGGCCCGCGCTCGATCCGGCAACGCTGGTGGGCTCCGGGAAAGTCACCGAGATTCAGCAACGCATCGAAGCGGATTCGATTGACACGCTCATCTTCGACCACGAACTGACGCCCACGCAGTTGCGCAACCTTGAGCGCCGCCTCGATGTGAAGGTGCTCGATCGAACCCAATTGATTCTCGACATCTTCGCAAGGCGAGCCCGGACCAGCGAAGGCCAGTTGCAGGTCGAGCTGGCGCAGCTCAACTATTTACTGCCGCGATTGGCGGGGCGCGGCACTCAAATGTCGCGTTTAGGCGGCGGAATCGGAACACGCGGGCCCGGTGAAACGCAGCTCGAGACCGATCGCCGGCGCATTGGCAACAGAATCGCCAAATTGAAGAGCGAGATTGAGCGAGTGCGAGCCACGCGCGGTGTGCAGCGCTCGCAAAGACAGGCCGTGCCGCTCTCAACCGTCAGCCTCGTGGGCTATACCAACGCCGGTAAGTCCACGCTTTTTAACCGCCTGACCGGCGCCGGCGTGCTTGCGGACGCGAAGATGTTCGCAACCCTCGATCCCATCGTGCGCCAGATCCGATTGCCCTCACAGCGGCGCGTGCTGCTGAGCGATACGGTGGGTTTCATCCGCAACTTGCCGACAACTCTCGTCGATGCCTTCCGCGCCACACTCGAAGAGGTGACGGCGGCTGCTCTGCTGTTGCACGTAGTCGACATTAGTTCCCCCACCGCCCCTGAGCAAACCGCGCACGTCATGAAGGTACTCGGAGAGATTGGGGCGGAAGCCACCAGGCAGATCTTAGTTCTCAACAAGGGCGATCGCCTCCGCCCGGGTGAGGTTGACCAAGACCTGCCGACGCTTACCCATCGCCTTCTCGGTGAAACAGCACGTCAGAACGACACCCCAGCCGCCCTCATCTCTGCCGAGACGGGGGCGGGACTTGAGCAGCTACTGCAACTCGTCGATAACCAGCTCGTCCAGGATCCCGTCGCGCGCCAGCGCTTCCGATTGCCTTTGGGTGAGGGCCGCGCTCTACACCTGCTGCACGATCGAGCCGCCGTCATTTCGAAACGGTATGAGGACAACTGCTGCGAGATAGTCGCTGACGCCCCGCAATCCCTTCGGGACCGCTTAGCCGAATTTGCCGTTACCGAGCCACGAGTTACTGAGCCACGACCGTAAGCGAGTGGTTGCCCAGCCTCCACTTCGCAGTTACCGAGCCACGACCGTAAGCGAGTGGTTGGCCGGCCTCGGTTACCCCTGATAAGATCCTCCCGCCTAACCCACCCATTTCTAGGCCCTCATTATGAAAGTAGTTCCGTGTATCGCTTCGGCTGTATTGTTCTCCCTGGCCGCGTTCGCCTACCCTGTCTACGGCCAAGACCCTTGCACTCCGCCCGCTTTTCGCTCCCTAAACGCTGGGCCTAGTCTGTTCTCACAGCCGCTCGAAATTTAGCTCGGCGACATTCTGGCGGAGCAGTTCTTCCATAGCGCTACCGTGACGGACGACCCCGCCGCAACCGCTTATCTGAACCAGGTAGGCGCACGCATTGCCAGCCATTTGCCTGGCCCGCAGGTCCAATTTCGCTATTTCCTGATTGATGCACCCTATCCGAATGCATTCTCGCTGCCCGTCGGCCGCATCTACGTCACCCGTGGAATGGCTGCCTTCGTCCGCAACGAAGACGAGCTCGCTGGCGTTCTCGGGCACGAGATGGGCCATATCCTCACGCGGCAGGGCGTGATCAGCTTGTCGGCGCTTATGCGCGACGTGCTGGGAGTCAACCAGATTTCAAGCCGCCGCGACATCGTAGTGAATCTCGCGCACCTGCAGGAGAGTTGGATGCGCGACCAGCGGCCCTTCCGTCAAGTGAAAAATGGCGACTTTGAGAGGGAAACCGTCGCCGACCAGATTGCACTGTATGCGATTGCCAATGCCGGTTATGCCACCCACGCCTACATCGATCTGTTCGATAGGGTGGCAGAAACCAACGGTAAAACAGGAAACTGGTTTTCTGATTTTTTTCAACTGGCGAAGCCCAATGAGCGCCGCTTGGGTGACATCGTCAGATCGATTCAGAATCTGCCGCCCGCCTGCAAGCAGGCGTTTGCCTCAAATGCCGCAGAGTTTCAAAAATGGCGGGCAACCGTCCTCGAATTCTCCAATTGGAAACGGACCGAGGGCAATCTGCATGACGTCATCTCTCAAGTCAAGCTGGACCCGATCCTACTGCCAAACGTCACCTACGTCAAATTCAGCCCCGATGGAAAGTACATCCTGGCGCAGGAAACGGATCAGATCCATATACTCACGCGCGAGCCGCTTGCGTATCTCTTTCACATCGACGCGCGGAATGCGATAGAGCCGCAATTCACGCCGGACTCGCGATCGGTTGCCTTCGTCAACTTTGATCTGCACGTCGAATTCTGGGACCTTGCGACTCAGAAACGCGTCCGTGCCGACGACGTACTCGAAAAGCGCTGCCCGCAGGTCAAGCTCTCTCCCGACGCGAATACGCTTGCTTGTGCTGATCCGGCTGGAGCGTTATCCCTGATCGACTTGCGCTCAAACATTCAGATATTTAAGAAGGGAGGCGTTGGAAAGGACGCCTTGGCAGGGCCTGTTCATCTTGGGTTTTCGCCGGATTCGCATTACTTTCTCGCGTTGACGCTGAAGGAGGTCGTCGGATTTGACCTCTCGACTGGGAAGAGCATTCCGCTTCGAAACCTGCGTCGGGAATGGTTGGCAGGCAGGTTCGCATTTCTCGGTTCGGATCGGATCATCGGGTTTGTCGCATCTACAGGGTTGGCGGGCTCCATCAGCTATGAAGAAACGACCCCGACACTGTTCGCCTTCCCTTCCGGGAAAGTCCTCGATACTCTTCCGGTCGGCTTTGCCGCCCTGCGAGCGTCCGCTGAGGCGCCTGCGCGGGGTGATTATGTAATCCTTCGTCCCTTCGATAAGTATGCAGTCGCCGTTCTGGACCTCAAGAGCAAGCAAGGTGTCCTTGTCAGCGACAAGTCAACGCTGGACGTCTACGACGATGTGTATGTCCGGCCACGCCTGGGTGGCGATCTCGGCCTCTTTGATATCAAAACGAGGCAGCTAAAGTCGTCGGTTAGCCTTGGCTCGAATACGGATGCCGGCCGGTTCGTCAGAAGCTGGGTCTCACCCGATCTGAAGTGGGTCGCGGGTTGTGGCGTCAGCCGCTGCGCTATATGGAACGCAGACACGGGAAAGCGGGCCTTCTTCGTGCGTCCCTTCACCAGCGCATGGTTCGACGGCCACGCAGGCTTTTATGCCGATTTCCCGAAATTTCAGAAGGTTGAACGCAGCCTGGCCCGAATCGACCTGAGCAGCGGAGACATGCAGATCATACGCGAAATAGATGTCCCCTACACATCTCTTAGTGGCGGGCTTCTCCTAACAGGAATACCGCGAAGCGTCAAGCGCGACTATCCCCTTCAATCGGATGTCACGTGGGAAGTTCACGACGTGGTTACCGGACAGGAGCTGTGGTCGCGGCACTTCGCGAAACAAGGGCCTGGTGTTTTGGCCCAACCCGGTGAGGGCCGGATTCTCTTTCGCTGGCCATCATCCACCGAAACCGCGCGCGATGAGATCCAGACCTGCCCGCGGGTTGTGAAGCAAGTCGCCGAAACACAAGCGAATAACAAAGTGGATCTTTTGGAGGTTCTGGATGCATCAAATGGCCAGATCCTCACGGCAATGCTTGTGGACGGCGCGCCGAATATCTTTACAGCTGGCGAAAGGCTGATTGCCTCTCACGCGGGCTATTTCAGCATTTACTCTTTATCCACGGGCGCAAAAGAAGGAGAGATTTTGGGCGCCCCCGGCGCCTACTCGAAGAGCACGGCCTCCATATGCGTGCGCGGAGCGAATGAGAACCAGCTCGCCATTTACGATTTGAAATCCCGGCGCAAGCTCGATGAGTTCACGTTTCCCGGTAACATAGATACGGCTCACTTCAGTGAAGACGGGCAGCGCCTTTTCGTTCTCACGAGTGATGAAACCGTATATTCACTCGATCTTTCCCGCATTGCCCGACCCGCGAGCGGAATGGCGGCAGCAGCGCAGCATTGACAGCGACGATCGCAATGAATTTCGAGTCCGCTGTTAGCACCTAACTACAATGGCGAAATGCCACGCAATAAACTAACCGAAGAAGAGCTGAGCGCCTCGCTTCAACAACTCTCAGGCTGGGAAGTGAAGGACAATAAGCTCCACCGCGAATTCAAGTTCTCCGATTTCGCTCACGCATTTGGATTCATGTCGACCGCAGCCCCGCTGATCGAAAAAATGAATCATCACCCGGAATGGTCGAACGTCTACAATCGCGTTTCTGTCGACCTGACGACTCATGATGCCGGTGGGATTACGCCCAAAGACACCGAGCTGGCGAAATTGCTCGATACCATCTACTCGACTCCATTTGCCGCAAGCTAGGCTAGTACTTCAAATGAAATCCCCAGTTGCGGTCCTATTTGTAGTGGGTTCGGTTGCGCTAGCTGCGCCTGCGCAGTCGCCCGCCAGTGCGCAAAGCGGGCTTCCTCCTGCGGTTGCCAGCGCTCTCGATGCCGAGATCGATCAAGCTGTTCAGAACGGCACGATACCCGGCGCCGTGCTCGTCGTCGGACACAACGGCCAGGTCCTTTATCGAAAAGCTTATGGCTCACGCGCTTTGATCCCGAACCGCGAGCCCATGACCGTGGACACGATCTTCGATGCCGCTTCCCTGACCAAAGTGACTGCCACTACGCCGTCTGTCATGAAGCTCTTCGAGAAAGGCAAGCTTCGGCTCGACGATCCGGTCACCAAATACTTGCCTGAATTTCAGGGCGGAAAGAGCGACATTACCGTTCGGCTGTTGATGACGCACTTCTCCGGAATGCCTCCGGATTTAACTCTCGTTCCGCGATGGAACGGCTATGAAACCGGCATTCAGAAGGCGCTTGTCGAAAAGCCGATCGCGCCGCCGGGCGCCCGCTTCATCTACAGCGACATCAATTTCATTTTGATGGGCGAGATTGTCCGGCGCCTCTCCGGAACCACGCTCGCCGAGTTCGCGCACACGCAAATCTTCGCGCCCTTGGGGATGAACGATACCCAATTCCAGCCTCCGGCAGAATTGCGCCCGCGCATTGCGCCTACCGAGATCGACCCGGATACGGGCCAGCCATTCCGGGGCGTGGTTCACGATGAGACGTCCCGTTATATGGGCGGCATCGCAGGACACGCCGGACTGTTCACGACCGCCGACGACCTCGCGAAATACGCTGCGATGCTGCTTGGCATGGGGCAGCGCAGCGCCGTCCGCGTCTTCGATGCGGCAACAGTCAAGAAGTTTACAACTCCGGGGAGTCCCGCGGATCAGCCCATCCTGCGCGGCCTGGGCTGGGATATCGATTCGCCATTTTCGAGCAATCGAGGCGAGTTGTATCCCATCGGATCGTATGGTCACACCGGGTTTACCGGAACCTCCATCTGGCTCGACAACACCAGCAACTCCTTCATCATTTTGCTGACCAACGCCGTTCATCCCAAGCGCGGCAAATCGCTGAGCTCTCTGCGCTCGCGTGTCGCAACCGCAGTTGCCGCATCCTTCGGCATTGATGTCCAAAAGGTGGCGCTTACCGGCTATACCGAAACCATCAGGGGCGCGGGCGTGCATCGCGTCGTAAATCGCAACGCGAAAACCATGACCGGCCTTGACGTGCTCGAAAACAGCGGGTTTGAGGAGCTGAAGCGTAAGCGCATCGGATTGATCACCAACCAGACCGGCCTCGACCGTGGCGGACGGCGCAATATCGATGTCATGCTGGCGGCCGGAGTGAAGATAACAACGCTGTTTTCACCCGAGCATGGCATCGCGGGCGTCGAAGACACCGCTGTCGGAAACGCGACCGACTCGAAAACTGGATTGCCCATTGTGAGCCTCTATCAGCCCAATCACCGCCGTCTAACCGCAGACCAGATGCGCGATCTCGACGCCATCGTGTACGACATCCAAGATGTAGGCGCCCGCTTCTACACTTATTCCTGCACGCTCCTCTATGCGCTCGAGGAGGCTGGCAAAGCGAAGAAGCCGTTCTTCGTTCTCGACCGCCCCAATCCCATCACGGGCACGCACATCGAAGGACCCACGCTCGACAAGAATTTGGAATCGTTCGTAGGCTGCTACGATATGCCTCTGCGTCATGGCATGACTTTCGGCGAGCTCGCCAATATGGCCAACACCGAGCAGCATTGGGGCGCCGACTTGCACGTCATCAAAATGCAGGATTGGGAACGCGGCGACTGGTTCGATGCAACTACGCTGAGCTGGCTGAATCCCTCCCCTAATATGCGCAGCCTGAATGCCGCGCTGCTGTATCCCGGTATTGCCATGCTCGAGGCCGGCACGAATTATTCCGTCGGACGTGGTACCGACGCACCCTTCGAACAGATAGGCGCCGATTGGATTCAGGGACAACTGCTGGCTCAGTACCTGAATTCCCGGTTCATACCCGGCGTCCGCGTCTATCCGACACGATTTAAACCGTCCTCCTCGAATTTCGTCGGCAAAGAAATCGAGGGCGTGCGATTTGTGATTACCAACCGGGAAGCATTCGACAGCACGCGCTTAGGAATCGAATTGGCTGGAGCACTCGAGAAACTATTTCCCGGTAAGCTGGAACTCGAAAAGTGCCGCTTCTTAATCGGCAACCATGAGGCGCTGGATGAAATAGGCGCAGGCCGGGACCCGAGCGTGATCTGGTCCCAAGCGCAGCAACAGGCCGACGACTTTCAACCCCGCAGAAAGCCGTACCTGTTGTATTAGGTGATGGCTAAGCTTCCGCTGCCTGAGCGAGTTGCTTCTTGCTTCCCGGCGGACGCCCGCGCCGTCTCGGCTCCCCGGGATGCGTCCCCATCCCGTTCGGCTGCTGGCCTTCTTCTATCTCTGACACGGAATTGGTTGCTTCTTTTAGCCAGGATGGCGGACGGCCACGTCGGCGGCCTCGGCCCCTTGCTAGGCGTTCCAAGGTTAGAATCGCCTCTTCAATTTGCTCGCGTTCCACTCGCAACTCCGCGAGCATTTTGTCGATGTCCAAGTAAATGTCCTCCGCTCTTCGTCTCGCCCGATAGCGCCAGACTTATTTCACCTGCTATTGGAGGCTTTTCCAAGCGCAGATGTTTTAAATGAAGTTTAATTCTGATTAATGGAGGAATTCAATATCGGCAAAGTCAAAATAGTCCTAGTACTATTAGGATCTCCACGCACTTTCGGTAAAGCCTCGCATATTTATCCATACGCTCCCCTCCGTCTCTTCCAACCGAAATAAAACGGTATTCCTAAGCCCATGAGAACAAGCCCCATAATTGATTCCCGGGGCCGAGTCTGAAGCGTACTGATCAGCAACAGCCCGGCCACGCATACGAAAAGTACCGGAACCACCGGGTACCCTATCACCCGATATGGCCGCGGTAAATCAGGCCTTTTTCGCCGCAATACGAAAACCGAAGCCGCCGTCATCAAATATAAAATCCAGCTCCCGAAAATGACAAAATTATACAGATCGTCGAACCATCCGCTTAGCACCACAATGCACGACCAAACGCATAACAGGATCACTGCGTGGCCCGGCGTCTTGTACTTGGGATCGACGTAAGCTGCATAACGGAAGAACAGGCCATCCCGCGCCATCGCATAGGGAACCCGCGCGCCCGACAGAATCGAGCCGTTCAGAGCCGCGAAGATGGAGATCATCACAGCTACTGCAACCGCGCGCGCAGCCGGGTTCCCGTACAGGCTCGCCATTACATCCCCCGCCACTCGGTGGCTCGAGGCGATTTGCACCGGGCTCAATACATAAAAATAGGAAACATTCAGCGCTAGATACGTCACGATCACGGCGATGGTCCCCAGAATCAGAGCCCGAGGCAAATTGCGTTGCGGCTCGCGAATCTCAGAAGACACCATGCTCACGTTGTTCCAGCCATCATAAGCCCATAACGCGCTGACCATCGCCGCGAAGAATCCCGCAATGCCACCCACGCTTGCGACGCGCATCGTGAAATGCGAGAAGTCCCCCCGTCCCGAGAACAGCCCGACCAAAACGATTCCGGCGATCAACAGCAGCTTGACCGCCGTGACGAACAACTGCACGTTTCCGCCCGCGCGGACGCCCACGTAATTGACGCCCGCCAAGAACACGATCAGAGCGATCGCGACAAGCTGGCCATAATGAATCTCGAGCAAGCTGCCGCGCGGTCCAATGTGGAGCGGAACCGTACAGACCGTGGCAGCAAGAACCGGCAGGAAGATCGTCAGGTACGTATAGAACCCTGCTGCGAGAGTCGCGATCGATCCGCTTTTTGCAACCCAAAACTGAGTCCATCCGTACAAGAAGCCCCAAAAGGGCCCGTAGGCTTCGCTGAGATACACGTATTCGCCGCCCGCCTCGGGCATCGCGGCCGCAAGCTCGGCATACGTAAGAGCGCCGAACAGGCTCAATACACCCGCCACGATCCAAACGATAAAGAGATTGCGGGTCGAGCCAAGATACTGGATCATCGTCGACGGAACCAGAAACACGCCGCTTCCGATGACCGTACCGATTACGATCGAGATCGCACTCCACAATCCGAGAACGCGCAGGAGAGCGGGACCGGATGAGCGGACTCCGCGCATCACTCCTGCGCCACCCGCTCTATCCTCGTGCTCCTCAGACCGCATGCGTAACCGCACGTTCACGAAGGACCAGGCTGGCGCCGTAGCCCGTTGCAAAGGTGGCAATCGATCCGATAACGACGTACCACGTGTACGCCACATGACTGCGAACCAGCAGCGTAGCGGCGAACCCGGCGCTCATCCCAAGGATCGCCGACCACTCCCCGGGCCGCTTGGTGAGCACCCCCAGCAGAAATACGCCGAGCAGCGCCCCGTATAAGACAGAGGCAATCGAGAGCCCCGCTTCGAGAACCCGGCCCCAATGGCGCGCCATCAATCCCACCGCGAATAGGAGCACGCCCCAGGCGACGGTTGACCAACGCGCCAGCCGCATGTAATAGGATTCCGCGTGGTGCGGACGGAGGGGCCGGAGAAAATCCATGATGCTGGTAGACGCGAGCGCGTTCAGAGCAGCGCTTAAATTTGACATGGCCGCCGCCAGAATGGCCGCAATCACCAGACCCGCCAGACCCACCGGCAAATGATTCCACACAAACTCTGGATAGCTGCGTTCTGGAATCGCGGGCGCTGGGCGTGCCGTGTCACGGTACTGAATGTAGAGCAGGATGCCGATCATTAGAAATAGGGCAAACTGGAAAAAAATGACCACCCAGCTGGAGAACAGCGCGAGCCGGCTTTCACGCTCGTTCTTCGCCGATAGCAGCCGCTGTACCAGCAGTTGCTCTGTTCCGTGGCTCGCTGTGGTCAGAAAACAGCCCCCGAGCAAGCCCGCCCAAAAGCTGTAGTTCCGCTTAAAAAAGGCCTCCGAAAATGAGAAGCGGAAATCGAAGACGCGAAACTTTCCGGCTGGCGCAGCGATGGCCACCACGTGAGCCCAGCCTCCGGGAATGAGCTGCAGCATCAGAAAAAAACTGAGCAACGCGCCGCCGACATAAAGGATCATCTGCACGACATCGGTCCAGATCACAGCCGTCATTCCGCCTTCAAAGGTATAGAACAACGTGAGACAGACGATGAGCGCGATCGAGACCACTTCGCCGGTGCCCAGAATGATCGAAATCACGATCGAAACAGCGAAGACACGGACACCTTCCGCCAAGGCGCGGAGTACTAGAAAAGTTCCCGCCGTAAATTTGCGTACATGCGGGCCAAAGCGCCGCTGCATCAGCTCATAAGCGGTAAACATCTCGCCGCGAAAATACTGCGGCAGAAACAGAATCGCAATGACGATACGTCCGAGTAGGTATCCGAGAATTAGCTGAAGGAAGCCAAAGTCACCTGCGAACGAGAGCGCCGGCGTTCCAATAACAGTCAGCGTACTGGTTTCAGCGGATACGATCGAGAACGCGATGGCCCACCACGGAGCTCCGCGGCCCCCGAGAAAGTAATCTTTAAGAGTCTTCTGGCTGGCTTTGAATCGCGCTCCGAACCAGGTGATCGATAGCAGATAAGCGGCGATGACGGCGAGGTCCGCAAAGCGCATCGAAACGTGGATGATAGCATTGCGGGATGCCTCACAAGGCGGCCCGGAAAGCCGAATTGGGAACAACTTCTTCAAGCCTTGCATCTAAACTAATAGCGAAGGTTGCGTATAGCGGAGCGATTCCGTTATACTCCGGCTTGCGTATTCCAGTGTTCTTCGCTGCCGGGTGGCGTTGTAGCGCGCTTTAGCAGTACCGGAACCACGGAACGATACGTTTCCGGGCTCGTCAGTTTAAAATTCCTCTCAGGGAGGGTTGTCGTGAAATTTTGCTTTTTGAAAGCGAGAGCGTCTGTCGCCGGCGTGAGTGCCGTTGCGCTCGTCCTTACCAGTCTAGCCGTGTCCCGCGGCGCGAGCGCCCAGAGTACGGCAGCACAACAGCCGGCCGGACAACAGGCCGCACCCCAAAAGAATTATAAGGACCGTGGCGAATATGATCTCTATTCGCAGATCACCCAGACGCAGGATCCGAAGAAGCGGCTCGATCTGCTGACGCAATGGCAAACCAAGTATCCTCAAAGCGATTTCGCCCAGGACCGGCTACAGTACTTCGTCGCGACGCTCGGCCAGCTTGCCCCCAACGATCCCAGCCAGCGGCAGCAGTTGATTGACAAATGCAACGAGCTGCTAAAAGTCGATCCCAAAAATTTCACCGCGTTTTATTACATCTCGCTGTGGGGCCCGGCAGTCGGCGGAACCAGCCCTTCGCCTGAACTCTTAAAGAGTACCGAGGCGGCGGCGCATGGCGTCATCGATGGCGCGGACGCTGCGTTTCCGGCGAGCAAGAAACCTGCCAATATGAGCGAAGCCGATTGGACCAAGGCGAAAAATCAGGTGCTCGCAATCGCCCATAATGCGTTGGCTTGGGTGGCCACCTCGAATAAAGATAGTGGCACCGCCGAAAACGAGTACAAGCAAAGCTTGACCGTAAATCCCGATCAAGGGAACGTCTCGTATTTGTACGGAAAGCTCCTGATGGATGAAAAGAAGTACCAGGATGCGTTGTTCCAATTCGCACGGGCAGCCCAGTACGACGGCCCGAGCGCGGTGCCTGCTAGTGCACGGCCCCAAGTGCTGACTTACTTCAATAAGGTCTACGGTCAATTTCACGGAAGCCCCGACGGCGCTGACAAGGTCCTCGCGGCCGCCAAGACGAATGCGTTGCCTCCCGCGGATTTCAAAATTGAAGGCGCAGGCGACATCGCCAAGCAGCAGGCGGACGAGTTGCAGAAGCGCATGGATGCCGATCCGGCGTTTAAGCTCTGGTACACCATCAAATCCAATCTGACCGGAGATCAAGGCGACAAATTCTTCAATAGCGACGTCAAAGACACAGAGATTCCGGGTGGCGCCGAAGGCGTAAAAGATTTCACCGGAACGATCATTTCTGTCGACCCGCCTGACAGGCCCACCAAAATTGTGCTCGGCGTTGAGGATCCAACCAAGCCCGACGCCACGCTTACATTTTCCGAGCCACTACCGGCCAATGCGGTTAAGGTCGGCGACAAGCTGCAATTCTCGGGTGTCGCGGACAGTTACGTTGCGAATCCTTACATGCTCGTGTTTAAGGATCCAAACCTGCCGACAGTTAAGACTGCTGCTCCAAAGCGGGTCCCAGCCAGGCGCCGTCGGCCGACTCGATAAAGCGGCTAAATGATCGTGGCGCAGACGATCTCTTGCGGTCGTCTGTGCTGCTTCCGGCTACATTTTGTAACGGCCAAGATCCTCGTCGTTTAAATTCTCCAGCCACTTGCGAAGTTCTTCGTTGTTGACCTTTTCCGAAACGCTGTTTGAGCTGCGCGAAGACTGCAGCACCCGGTCTTCTACATAGATCGGGCAGTCGTGCCGTAAAGCGAGTGCCAGCGCATCGCTTGGACGCGAATCAACGCTCATCAGCTTACCCTCGCGCTCTAACCAGATGAGAGCGTAAAACGTATCGTCCTTAAGCTCGCTGACGACGACCTTTTTAACCGAAGCTTCGAGGCCCATAAGCAGAATCTTGATCAGATCGTGCGTCATCGGCCGGGGTGTAGTAACTTTTTCGATCTCGAGCGCAATCGCGTTTGCCTCATAGATACCTACCCAGATCGGCAAAACAGCATCGCCGCTCGAGTCCTTCAAGACCACAATGGGCATATTGGTCATCGGGTCCATCATGAGACCCCGGATCTTCATTTCTACTTCCACGTTCGCCTCCGCCGCCCCAAATCCCTGCGCCCTCTCTCGTGACGCGCGCCCTTCCGCACCGCTGCGCCGTTCACTATTTCAAGATTACTGCACGCGCGATGCCCGCGGCGTCACGCACTCGCCCGCTAAACTGTTCGGACCCGCGCGAGTGATGAGCACGTCAGCATACTGGCCCACCAGAGTGCAGCCTTCGGTGGGCGCCGGAACACTCGAATCGACAGAAATTCAGCGTTTTATTTTGACTCGTGCGCCCAATCCATTGTCCGGTTGCCAGGTTAAACCCTTCTACATGCACCTCCTCTGTCTTGCCGATATACGAGCAGTTGCGGCGAATCTGAATCTCCCGCTGCCGCTCCTGCAGAATCAGGAATCGCCGTGTCTTCTCTTCTTCCGGAACATGATCCTCATATTGAAGCGCCGACGTGTTCGGCCGCTTCGAATATTTGAAGATGAACATCGAATCGTATTCGACTTCTTCGATCAGTCGAAGCGTCTCGTTGAGATCGGCCTCAGTCTCGCCCGGGAAGCCCACGATGATGTCCGTCGTAATCGCAATATCACGCTTAGCGTTTTTCATCCACTCGATGCGGCGCATGTATTGATCCCGCGAGTACAGGCGCTGCATGCGCGACAGCACGGCTGTCGAACCCGACTGAACGGGCAAATGCACGTGGTTGCAGAGCACCGGGTTCGCATCAATCGCCTCGACGATCTCCTTCACGAAATCGCGTGGGTGCGAAGTCGTAAATCGCACGCGCCGTATGCCGGGAATCCCGCCCGTCTTCGCCAGCAACTGAGCGAAGTCGCAACTCTCTGCTGACGGGTCGCGATAACTGTTTACGTTTTGTCCCAGCAGTTGAATCTCTGAGTAACCCGCTTCGGCTAGGACCGTAGCTTCGCGCATGACGCTATCGCTCGTGCGGCTGCGCTCGGGACCACGCGTGAACGGGACAACGCAATAGGCGCAGGCTTTGTCGCACCCTTCGATGATCGTGATATACGCGCGATGTGGATTATCTCGACGAGTAAACGGCGTGTCGAAGGTTTCCGCTGTGTCGAGGCTCAGGCCGGTGACCCGGCGATTCCCTGCCTCGAGTTGCACCAGCATTTCAGGTAATTTGGTGTAGCTGGCCGATCCCGCGACGAGGCTCACGTGCGGAGCCCGCTCGAAAATGCGCTCGCCTTCTTGCTGCGCAACACACCCCAACACGCCGAATACTTTCCCCTTGCCTGCATCGCGCTTGAATTGCTGTAAGCGGCTGAAGACTTTTTGCTCTGCCTTATCGCGAATGCTGCAGGTGTTATAGAAGATCAGCTCGGCGTTTTCGGGGCGGTCGACTTGGCTATATCCTTGCTGCAGCAGTGTCCCCACAACTTTTTCGGAGTCGTGGGCATTCATCTGACACCCGAAGGTCTCAATGTAAAACGTCTTCATTGCGTTTCAATACGAGGGCTTGGCGCTATCCGTGGAGAAAATGCATGGCCCAGCCGATCCCGAAAAGCGCGGCCATAAAGCAGCCGAAACAATAAAGCCCATAGCGCACACGCTCGCGATCGGTACGCTTGGTAACCAGCCCCAAAATGATACTCGCAACGAGCGCGAACAGAAGAGACATTTGAAAATGATTGAGGTTGATCTTCATTGCGTACCGCCGTTACTCTTTCTGCCGGGTCGCGATCTCATATGCATCCACCATCGCCAGGATGTTCAATAGTCCAGCGGTGACGAGGAACTTGGCCCCGTAATCAGCCGCATGCCCGGCTACATCGGGTTGCGAATAGCCGAGCCAAACCGCGATGAAATAAAAGAGGCCCGACGCAAGATCGCCGATAAAGCCGCCAAATTGAATCAGCCGTGATAATAGATCCGCTCCGCCGGGGTGGAAAAGCGGACCCCGCAGCAGCAGTCCGATAAGAAAGGTCACTAACACGGTTGCGAAGATAATGATGCCGCGCCCGCGCCGCCCAAGAAAAAAGTGGCCGGAGCCGGGAATCAGCCACGCAAGCAAGACGGAAAGGTACGGCGATCGGAGCCGTGCCGGGCTGGCCGCGCTCGAAGCTGTTGCTGGCATTTACTTGATTTTAGCGTGCGAACCGGTCCGGCATCAGAACCCTGCCACCTTTCAGGCGGTCACCATTTCCGCAACACGAGCCTTTTTCCAGAGCGCCATGTACGGTTTCAGATCCTGCATCATGCTCTCAAACTGAGGAAGCGACAGCGATTGTGCGCCATCGCTCATCGCCTTTTCCGGTTGGGGATGCACTTCGACAATCAAGCCGTCTGCGCCAATCGCCACGCCGGCTCTCGACAAGGCAGGCACCAGGCTCCGCTTGCCGGTCGCGTGGCTCGGATCGAGAATTACCGGCAAATGCGAAAGCTCGTTCAGTACCGCAACCGCTGTGATATCGCAGGTGTTCCGCGTAGCCGTCTCGAACGTGCGAATGCCGCGCTCGCACAGGATCACGTTTCCGTTCCCATGCGCCACAATGTACTCCGCCGACATAAGCAGCTCCTTCACGGTCGAGCTGAGACCCCGCTTTAGCATGACCGGCCGCTGAATCTTCCCCACGGCTTTGAGCAATGCGAAATTCTGCATGTTGCGCGCGCCGATCTGCAAAATATCGGCATACTCGGACACCATCTCTACGTCACCGTCGCTCATCACCTCGGTGATGATTCCTAGCCCGGTTTCTTGCTTCGCACGGCGCAGCAATTTGAGCCCTTCAAGCTCCAGGCCCTGAAAATCGTAGGGAGACGTGCGGGGTTTGAACGCGCCGCCGCGCAAGAAGCCGGCCCCCTGCTGCACGACGAATCGCGCCGTCTCGATGATCTGCTTTTCGCTCTCGACGGAGCAGGGTCCCGCCATGACCACGAATTCGTCTCCGCCGATCTCTCTCCCATCTGCTTTGATCTGTGTCTTGATCGAGCGGAATTCACGGCTCACGAATTTATAAGGCGCGGAAATGCGGACGGCCTTCTCCACCTGCGGCATGGCCTCGAGCGACTCCAGGCAGGCGGTCACATCACCGATCCCGACCGCACCGATGATGACCCGCTCCTCGCCTTCGCTCGAATGAACTTTGTATCCAAACTCCCGTATCCGCTCGCAAACCGCCTCTATCTCCTCTTTCGTTGCGTGAGGCTTCATCGAAATGATCATTTGGCTCCTCGAAACTGTCGCTACAAATACGAAAGGCCCACTCGTTGCCGAGTGGGCCTACTCTAAAAAGCTCTCTGCTATTGCTCAGCTTTACGCGGGCGCCCCTCGGCACGACTTTGGCCGGAACCAAAATCGAAACGAATACAAATGGGCCGCGTAAGCCGTCATGAATTTATGAGTATGACACAGAGCTGATTCGATATGGATCTCTCAGCGCGTTTCTCCCAGGTAGCGATCAAAAAATGCGAGTGTCTCGATTGCCATTTTTCGCCGCGCTTCAGGAGTCTGGAATGTGTGCACGTCGTTGACTTTGATCAGTGCTGCTTTCACCCCTGCGGATTGCAATCTCTCAATAAGCTCTTCCGATTGCGAGATCGGAACGTTTTGATCTTGCGTACCGTGCACAATCAAGAACGGCGCAGTCGCCTTCGACACATGAAATACGGGCGATGCTTCACGCCAAACCTCGGGATTTTTCGAGTAATCTGCTCCGAGAAAATTCGCCAGAAATGCATCCCCATCGGGATCGTGATCTCTTGTGAAATCGCTGGGCCCGCTGACATCGACAACCGCTTGCACCCTGCTTGAGTAACGGGCGAGGGCGGCATCGGAATTGTCCCGCGTCTCTTCCATGCCCAGCAGCGCCGCCAATTGCGCACCCGCCGAATGCCCGAATGCGCCGATGCGTTCAGAATTCACGCCATACTTGGTTGCCTTAGCCCGAACCCAACGGACCGCGCGCTGCACATCGTCGAGTTGTGCCGGCCAGCGATTCTCGTCGCCATGGAAGAGCCGGTAGTCCACGGCAAACGCCACAAACCCCGAGTGCGCAAGAAACTGTCCCATTCCGCGCATAGTGCTCTTATCAAAACTCGTCCATCCGCCTCCATGGATGAGCAGTACCGCCGGACGGGCCTGATCGCGGCGGCCAGGTTCGTACACATCGAGCCGTAGCTCGGAGCCATCCACGGACCCGTAACGAACATTTTCGTCCACGGTAACTGAACCGGTACCAGCCTGCCGCGTAGGCCCGGTAGGTAAAGCCGCCTGCGACGGGACATGATTCCCCTGCTGCGCTGAAACCGGCAGCGTGAGCAACGCGCCTAAGAAGACAGGCAGCAGCGAAGAAACTCCATGCTTCATCGACAGGATTGTATTACGGCCCAGGGGGCAAGATGATGGACGTCAGATCGCTACGGTACGCGCTCACAATTATGCTGTCACTCGCGGCAGCGGCATGGGCGCAAGAGCCGCAATTTCGGGCACGCGTGCACGAGGTTGTGGTTCCGGTTTCGGTCATGACACAGACAGGTAAGCCCGTTGAAACTCTGGTCGCGAGCGATTTCCTGGTGCTGAACGACGGAGTACCGCAGCGAGTACGGATGCTCTCGCGCGAATCTGACGGGCTCCCTGTTGATGCAGTGATCGTGCTGGAGGCGAATGACTCGAGCGAACCAGCCCTGGCCAAGATCAAAAAGACCGCCTCCGTCATAAGCAGCTACATTACGAACGACATGGAAACAGGAGCGCCCAGCCTCGCGGCGGTTATAACGGTTTCGGATGAAGTACGAGTGCAGCAGGATTTCACAGGCGATCCCGACATCTTGGCCGACGTATTCGAAAAGATTTCAGCAACCGGCGATTCGGGCCATCTGCTTGACGGCGTAAGTCTGGCCTGTGACATGCTTGCCACAAGGAAAGAACCGGCGTGCCGGGTGATTGTGCTGATCAGCGAATCGCGCGACCGCGGGAGCAAAACTCATTTTGCGAATGTGGCCCCGAAAGCGCAGCGCGACGATGTTGTCATTTACACACTCTCGTATTCGGCATACGCGACTGCATTCACTCAAAAGACATCAGAACGCCAGCCACCTCCTGATGAACCGGGATCATACGATCCGAATGACAAAGGAGGCTTAGCTCTTCTAGCTATCCCGCTGGAGCTGGCACGGCTCGCGAAGGTGAATATCGCGCAAGCTTTGGCACAGTCGACCGGAGGCGCACACGACAAATTCACCACGCTTCGTGGCCTTGAGACACAGTTGACCGCAATCGGGACCGAGATTCACAATCGCTACACGCTGACTTTTGTGCCCCCAGAGCCGCAAGCAGCAGGCTATCACCAGTTTCTGTTAGCGTTCGCAAGTCTGGAGGTTTTCACGTCCACGCGCGGGCCGGCTATTGGACAGGATTACAGTGAAAGCAATCAGGTATCGCTCTGGCGATGGCTCTTCGGTAAGATCTACAGATGTGCTTCTCTGCGTCAGAAAGAACGGCGCATCTTACGAGACTTATTCAGAGCAGTGAGTCAATGCGGCCGGATTGAAGGAAACCAAGGACACCAGTCGCCCTGCCTCATCGACTTTGGGAATACAGCGATCGTGAACATCCGGCGGAGATCCGCGGCTTCGAGGCTCAAGAATCCCGTTACTTCAGGGGCCATCCTCGGTTTACATTCGCGGCCACGTCAAGGAACAGCACGCGTAGTGTCCACGATCGGAAGCTGGCGAAGAAAGCATCGTGTTTGCTCGAACAGCTCTGAGGACTGGCAAGTTGACATACCGTTCAGGGTAGCGCTCCCGTCCTGCCCTAGGGAAGCGATCAGGGATCCGTCCTGCCAACATTCAATGGGGGCTGGGTTCATCGGCAGTGGATTGAGCAAAGCCAATCCGACACTGCCTTCAAAAGGCAGAACCGTCAAAATGGTCAGGAGCAGCAACAAACTTCCGAACGGTGCAGCAATTGCGGGAGGCACATAGGGCTAGACACTTGCGTGCGAGAGTTTGTTCCCCGGCAGCAAGAGCGGGCGCAAGCCAGTTTTCGATGCTAAAATCATGTTTTCCGAGAGCATGAAGTGGCTGCTTTGCTTAACATTGATGGTCGGTATTGTTGCGCCCGCGTGGACTCAAACTTCTAGCACCAGGACGACTCACCGCCGCTCTTCGAAGCGCAGGCGCTCCGCCCGGAAGGCCGCGCCGAGTTATCAGCTGCATCCCGAGCCGGAGCGTTATCAAGAGATTCAGAAGGCTCTCGCCGACCGGGGCTATTTCAAAGGTGAAGTGAACGGTCAATGGGGCGATGATTCCGCCGATGCGCTGAGGCGCTTTCAGGCCGACCAAAAACTTCCGAGTGACGGCAAAATCAATTCGCTTTCGTTAATCGGTCTTGGCCTCGGTCCAAAACACAACGGCAGTGTTGTCACTCCCGCTCCCCGCAGGCTCCGGCTCCGACCTCGCAGCCCGCTACACCGCCCACCGCTGAAAATCCGCGTCCTCAGTAAGCCACAATATAGAACGAGGAGATCGTTCAGGTGGTCATTGGCGTACCGAAGGAAATCAAAGATCACGAAACTCGCGTGGGCTGTGTGCCGAGCATGATCACGGCATTACGAGAGCACGGGCACGAGGTGCTGGTCGAGACCCAAGCGGGCGTGGGCAGCTCGATTCCGGATGAGGAGTACGCTGACGCCGGAGCCATCATCCTCGACAGCGCCGCCGAGGTCTGGAACAAATCCGATCTCATCGTGAAAGTCAAAGAGCCGCAGCTACGCGAGTTCCCATTCTTTCGCCCAGGGCTGATCCTCTTTACGTATCTGCATCTCGCGCCGTTGCCCGAGCTGACGGAAGCGCTCCTTCTATCGCGGGTCAACTCCGTCGCTTACGAGACGATTCGTGAGCGCGATCATTCACTGCCGCTCCTCACACCGATGAGCGAGGTGGCGGGCCGCATGGCCGTGCAAGTCGGCGCCCAATACCTGGAACGGCCGAATGGTGGGCGTGGAATTTTGCTCGGCGGCATACCCGGCGTTGCGCCCGCAAACGTGGTTGTGATCGGCGGCGGAATCGTGGGACACAATTCGGCAAAGATGGCGTGCGGCTTGGGCGCGAATGTCACGATTATCGATCGCAATCTGAACCGGTTGCGCGAGCTGGATGATATTTATTCGAACTCGATCCGAACGTTGGCTTCCAACCTATACACTGTGCGAGAGGCCGTTCGTCAAGCCGATCTCGTGGTCGGCGCCGTGTTGATTCCCGGCGCCTCAGCACCGAAGTTGGTGCGACGTGACATGATTTCGCGCATGAAGAAGGGCTCTGTCGTCGTGGACGTTGCGATCGACCAAGGCGGCTGCGTCGAGACTGCGCACGCGACTACGCACACCGATCCTGTTTATTACGTTGACGGCGTGTTGCATTACTGCGTGTCGAACATGCCCGCTGCCGTGCCGCACACGTCAACATTCGGACTGACGAATGCGACCGTGCCGTATGTGCTTACGCTCGCCGATAAAGGCCTCGAGCAGGCCTGCGAGGAAAGCAACGCGATTAAAGAAGGCGTGAACACGTATCAGGGTGAAATCACTTACGCCGCGGTTGCGGAATCACAAGGCAAATCGTGGCGAGAGCTGACCGCCGTGATGTAAGGACGCGTTCAACAGCATAGGCCGCCCCGCGATGTTTGAACAATTCACCGAACGCGCTCGGCGGGTGATCTTCTTCGCCCGGTACGAGGCCAGCCAGCTCGGTTCAGGGTCGATCGAGCCTGAGCATCTGCTGCTCGCGGCGTTTCGCGAAGACACGCAACTCAAGCTTAAATTGCCGAATGAAGCGCGAGAAGCCATCCGCCACGAAATCGAGATGCGTCTTCCGAAATTGCCTGAGCCGCTTCCCACATCTGTCGATCTACCACTAAGTCAATCTTCGAAATTGGCTTTGGTTTACGCGGATGAGGAACGTAAAAGTCTCGCGCATAAGAGCATCGATTCCGGTCATCTCCTGCTCGGTTTATTGCGGCTTGAGAATAGCGCTCCGGCAGCGTTG
This sequence comes from uncultured Acidobacteriaceae bacterium, assembly GCA_963803455.1. Taxonomy (GTDB): domain Bacteria; phylum Acidobacteriota; class Terriglobia; order Bryobacterales; family Bryobacteraceae; genus Bog-105. The sequence goes on from CAWDMK010000001.1 coordinate 1,637,848, forward strand.
CTCGGAGCAGCATGGCATCGACCTCGCAACTTGGCGGAATGTGGTCAGGAAATCAATAGCCGAACAGCACGGCAGACCTCAGTTTCAGGCCGCGCGCGCCCGAGTCATCGATCGTTTGGGTCCCTCGGATTTCCTGGAACCCCCCAGGTTGGCTCCGCTCGGACCGGCAATCGTCCGGTTGACGGAACTCTTGCTCATCATGGTCGAGCATATCGAGGCATATTCGGTCGAATACAGTGAACAGCGCCTAAAACGTAAGCCGTGGTCCCGCAAAGAAGCGTTAGGGAATCTGGTCGATTGGGGCACGACGTATCAACACTGGCTCGCTCGCGCGCTCACCGAAGCGATACTCGTGGTTCCCGAATATCCGCAGGATGACTGGGTGTTCGTCAGAACTACCTCGCGTTTTCCTGGCCCGATCTCGTTGACTTATGGATCGGAATAAACCGCCTACTCGTGCACATGCTGGCTCAGATTTCAAAAGAAAAGACGACCATGCAGTGCCGCGTAGGCATCGAGCCGCCAATCAGGTTGTCGAACCTCGTAGATCGTTACCTAGATCACTGCGAAGACATCACTGGCCAGATTCTGGCGCATCTCTGACGACAAGCCTGTGCTTGCCTTGCGCTTAACGTAACGAGAATGCTCGACAGTAGCTTCCTGATTGTTTGTGCTTACTTATTTATGCGCATGCTGGGACGCCGCGTTGACCGCACGAGTCAAGCGACGTTCGAACTCCTGCAACAATTGAAAGCAGTAAAGTTGAAACGCTCCATATCGAGCGTTGTAGCATCTTCTGCAACCCGCGCCGGTGAAGGCACCGCACAGGGCGAAGAACGCATGGCTTCGGTACTCCAGGCAAGCGCAGTCTGAGGCTCTCATCATAGCTCTCACGGGCAAGCCAGCGTGTCTCTCAGCCGACCCGAGACTAAGAAAACTTCCGGACGAGACGGCTCCGTACGCAAAGAGGATGCCGGAGTCTGGCTACACGTCATAGCACTTCGCGAAGGCTTGCTTGAATTTGGCCATCTCCTCTTTGGTTCCTACCGTTACGCGGACCCAGTTCGGCCATATCGGCCACGTGCGGCCGATGTAGACATTCTGCTGGGCCATATCTCGGAAGAACTGCTTGCCGGGCCGCTTCACATTCATCATGAAGCAGTTTGTCTCGGAGGGAATCACCTCGACGTTTCTCGCGGTCAGCCAATTCAACGTGTCGTCGCGCACATCGGCATTGATCTTGCGGCGTTCTGTCACAAGATTTTTTACTTTCAAGCTGGCCGTCGCTCCCGTGGTGCCGGTGATCGGCATTGGACCCCAGCTCAAATCAGTAACCCTCTTGAGCAAATCAGGGCGCGCGATCACTGCACCCGCGCGCAATCCAGCCATGCCGTAGAGCTTCGAAAAGGTTCGCAACACGATCACGTCTTTTCCGGCGGCGACGAGGTCGGTGGAAGGGACTGCGTTCTTCGAAAAGTGAATGTAGGCTTCATCCACCATCACGACGGATCCTTGCGGCTTATTCGCTACGAGGTATTCGATATCGGACCGGCTCGTCAGCGTTCCCGTTGGGTTATTGGGATTGCAGATGTAGAAGAGTCCCGCATTGGGCGCGGCCGCCAGCATCGCCTTCACATCGTGTGCATACGTTTCCTTCTTAAGCGGAACCAGGATGGCCCTTGCGCCGACGAACCCGGCTGCTCTTCCGCCCGCCTCGTATCCCGGGTCCGCGCTGACGAATGGCCGGTCCTTTGAGCAAAATGCCACGACGGCTTGGTGCAGCGGGGCGCTAGAACCTGGATAGATCTGGAGGAAGCTCTCCGCAGGCTCGCGGCTGAATTTCACGCCCAGGACACCCGCCAAGGTCTCGGCAAGCAGATCGGTTTGCTCGAACATATAACGGCCGCCCTGCTTGACCGCGTTATAGATCACGTCGGCAGCTTCCGGACATGGGCCGAGCGGATTCTCATTGGCGTTGATCTTGACGGCGCCTGGCGGCAGATCGCTCAGCTTGGATAATTGCGCCAGCGCGTGCTCGTTGTAGAAAGGCAATGCGGCCCCGGCGGTCAGGACGCTGGCGATACGGCCAAAGCTCCGGCGTGAAAAACCATGTCTGAGTAACTCGGGCTCGGTTGCGGTGCTCGCGATCAATGGCATTCGGCCTCCTGTACTGAGAATTGTATCGAGTTTTTAGAACCGAAAGATCGCGGCTAGAGGCGCTCCGTTCGGCATCTTTCCATTTGATGCAACCAGAACCTGACCCGCATGCAAAATAGTTTGCACGACGGCATCATTGACCAGGTCCTCGTCTTCGGGAGTACCGGTTTCGCGTCCTTTCACTGTGTACGTGGTTTCGTCGAAGGACCCGGTAGTCTCAAGTGAATCCGATACAAGGAGCGTCAGCAGACGGCCTTCGTGCGCCGCCGGAACGATGTCTTTCAATCGATTCGAAGCGCCTCCGCCGGCTTTGTGGTTGTACTCGGCTAACGCTTCGTAGACTTTCTTCTCATACTGCTTGAGCATGGCGTCAAGTGCGCGCGCGTGCATCTCTCCTGACTTGAGACTGTTCGGCGCACCCTGAACGCCTTCTTCGGCGAGATGCGGATAAGTGCTTACGGATCGATACAGGGCCAGCTCGTATTCAACGCCGACGGGAACGACCAGTTCTGTCTTGCCTCGCAGCATGTCGTGCAACCCGTGATCGATCTGCTTGAAAAAGTGGGCGAGGTACTTATCTTTGTCTTCCTTTTCCGTATTCGTCGTGAACATGACGCCTTTCGATGAGCCAGCGTCCGGACCAGGGCTGCCGCGGTTATCACTCACATGATCCGGTTTAGCGCTGTTCATGAAGCGGTCGAAGCTTGTCGCGACCGATGCAGGAAATGAGACCTCTTCGGAAGTGCTCGATGTACATCGGAGGACTCGCACATCCTTCTGGCTGAGCGCGAGGATGTAGAAGCTTGTATCGCGCGTCAGTTCCGGCAACAGCGGGCGTACATTGAAATGCGGTCCTACAACCGCTTTGCCTTTCACCTGCTCCTGGAGCGGGGTTACGCAGAAGACATCAGGGGATCTGAAGACAGCGATCGACTTGCCGCCTGTTTTTTCTTCGTTGGCGATCGCGTCCCAATCAGAAATAGATTGCAGGAGCTCACGGGCTTCCGAGCCGTTCTGCTCGGCCTTCTCTTCTAGCCTGTGAAGGCATTCTTTCCAGCGCAGCGCGTTTGCTTTCGCGGTTTGGTTAGGAGTCCCGGATTCAAGCGCCATATACACGCTCAGGCAAGGAGGGCGCGATGAAAGTATGGGTTTCAGATCCTTCAAACCGGTGAACTCAGTCACCTCAGCTTTCGTAGTGTTCATACACTTAGAAGACCAGCGGGGTCGAGTCGCCGTTACTCGTGGGTTTTCCGGCGAAACTGCCGGGTCTAGCAGCGGGTCTTCCTCAATAGGAGCCCATCATGGACAGGAAAACCAACTATCCAGACTCGGACCAGTCTGTTCGCAAAACCCATCCTGCTGAAGGAGATCAGGAAAGCGGTGAATCGCCGGAGGAAACCGTGGATGTGCAGACGTCGAACAAGAGCGGCAAGCATTCTTCTGTCGAGAAGCTGTCGGCATCGCGCCCGGAATTTGGCGAGGGCCGAGGCGCTCAGCCGGGGGACGGCGCGTTCGGGCGGGATGAAGAAGGTGAGCACCCGATAACCGGACGGCTTGCCGGACCTGGGACGAACCAGTTTCGTTGCGAATCGTGCGGACGGTACTTCAACACCCGCGAGGAGCTCTCGCAACACGAGACTGAGTGCCGTACGGCAAAAGCGGCCACTCCCGCCGGGCGCAGCTAGTATCTGAGATCCCGAAAGGTCACCAGGCGATTATCGTCGCCCCGATGAATTAGCTGGATCTCGATTCGCTGCTGCGGTAGTAACGCCGGGAAGCGCTCGCCCCATTCGAGCAGCACGAGCGCCGGTTGCTCGAACAAGTCTTCCAGTCCGAGGCGGCGCGCTTCGTCAAGAGTTTCCAGGCGATAGAGATCCACGTGGTACACGCGCACGGGGCGGCCGTATTCGTGAATGAGGGTGAACGTAGGGCTCGAGACGTCATCTGCGGCGGCAACACCGCGGCCTTCCACAATACCTTTGGCGAGTGTAGTCTTCCCCGCTCCGAGATCGCCTATTAGCAGGACGACGCCGCGCTCCGGCAGCATGCCCGCGAATTGGCGGCCCAGCGCTCGTGTTTCGTCGTCCGAGTGGGTTTCAAACTGGAGGCCGGACTTCATTCATGGCCTCCGGCAGAAAATCGAGAAGATCGGTCGCCAGCATCGCTTGCTCGCCCCAGTGCCGAGCAGCCAGTTCGCCGCAGCGGCCATGCAGCCAAACCGTCCCAACCACGGCGCGCTTCCAATCCTTTGGATGTTGAGCGACCATTCCCGCGATCATGCCCGTCAGGATGTCGCCCGTGCCGCCTGTCGCCATGGCGGGGGAGCCTGTCGGGTTCACCCAAGCTTCGCCATCGGGAAACGCAATGACGGTGCGGTCGCCCTTCAGGACCACGGTTGCTCCGCTGGTTTCGGCCAGGTGCTGGGCGACACCGAGCCGGTCAGCTTGCACCTCTTTGACGGACTTGCCGATGAGTCGGCTCATCTCTCCTGGATGGGGAGTCAGTATCCGGATCTTGTCCGTTCGAGGGACGTTTCCGGCGAGCGCGTTCAGGGCGTCGGCATCGACGACGGCGGGCAGATCGGCTTCCGCGTAGGCCTGTTTTACGAAACGAACTGTCTCGTCCGCCGTGCCCAGACCTGGGCCGATGGCCAGGACTGTCATGCCTTTCAGGAGGTCCGGAAGCGGCCGGTCGAGGGGTTCGGTCATCAGCTCCGGGACGAAAGCCAGCGACCGTCGGCAAGGCGTCCTTGGGAACGGCAATGGTCACAAGACCGGCTCCGCTGCGATACGAACCCAATCCGCACATGGCCGGGGCCCCGCTTTTACCAAACGAACCCCCGACCACCAAAACATGGCCGTACATTCCCTTGTTAGAGTTCAGCCGCCTAGGTTCAAGTAAAGGTTGAATATCGGACGGAGTAGTCAGACTGAGTTTGAAAGCTGGGTTCGTTTCGCAAAATTCGGGTGGGCTGCCGATCGGGACGACCCGCAGTTGGCCCATCAGCTCGTAAATGGGCGGAAAGCACTGGCTGCGTTTGGGAGCGGTGAACGTGACGGTGTAATCGGCCATGACGAAGTCGCCTTCCGGGTTCGTTCCGTCAGATGGCAGGCCGGAGGGAATGTCGACCGCGATCTTTTTCGCAAGCGGAAAGCGATCGTTAATGATGCGGATGCCTTCGAGAGAGGGACCGCGGGCAGGACCGGTGAGGCCGGTACCGAGCACGGCATCGATCACGAGCGGTTTCCAGATTGGCTTCGTTTTTGAGGTCGCGGACCACGGGGCAGCCACACGCATCGAGCATGCGCCGGTTCGCCTGCGCATCCCCGGTTAGCTCGGCGGGGTCGAAGAGCTCGAGAACCGTCAGGTCACGGCAAAGTTTGCGAGTGAACAGTTGGCGGGCCACAACGAAGCCGTCTCCGCCGTTGTTGCCCTTGCCGGAAACGACTGCGACCCGGTGTTCAGCCAGCGGGGCGAACGTGTCGCGCAGAAAATCCACTACGCGATTGCCGGCGTTCTCCATTAAGACGACTCCGGGGATTCCGCGCTCAATCGTGAGGCGGTCGACCTCGCGCATTTCCTCTGCGGTCAGTATCTTCATGAAGGGGTTACCTGGCGTGCGAGAAGCAGAGTCATGTCATCGTGCAACTCGGGAGTGCCGGTCCAGCTCCGAACAGCATCGAGAACAGTGCCGACAATTTCCTCGTCCTCACAGTGGGCGTGCTTTTTTAGAAGATCGATCAGGCGTTCTTCTCCGAACATTTCGCCGTAGGCGTTTTCGGGCTCGGTGATCCCGTCTGTGTAGCAGACCAGGAGATCGCGGCTTTCGATGTTGAGGCAACTCTCGCCATACTTCGAAAACGGAAAGGCACCGACGACGGTACCGTTGGAATCGAGCGGCACGACATCGCCGTTGCGGAGCAGCAATGGAGACAAGTGGCCGGCGTTGGTGTAGGTCAGACTATGGCTTTTTTCATCGAATAGAGCAAAGAAGAAGGTGGCGTATTTCTCGGGGGCCGTATGCGCATAGAGCTGTTGATTTAATTGTGAGACAAGCGCCGCTGTATCGAGCTCGGGGACATTGCGGCACTCGTTTTCGCGAGTTGGCTGGTACTGAGTGAGCTGGGCGCGGAGAGCGGCCTGGAGCGTAGCCATGAGGAGCGCGGCCGAGATTCCCTTCCCCGCGACATCACCGATAGCAAAAGCGAGCTTGCCGTTCGCGATCTCTTCGTAATCGTAATAGTCGCCTGAGACCATGCGCGCGGGGTCGCAGCGTACGGTCAACTTCAGCCCGCAGTTAGGCGGAGCTTCTTTTGGATAGAGCTGGGTTTGCACTTCGCGAGCGATCTGGATTTCGGTTTGCAGGCGCTCCTTTTCTTTTTCGGCGGCGACGAGCCGTTCGAGAGTGCCTGTCATCTGATTGAAGGATTCAGACAGCTCACCGAGCTGATCGTGGTAGCGAACCGGAATGCGGTGACGGAAATCGCCATGGATGACGCGGCGCGTGCCTTCGTAGAGATTGTTGACGGCGCGGGTAATGCGGCGCGAGAGCGAGGCGCCGATTACGATGGCAACCAGCTCGACGATGAGGAAAAGAATGGCAATGGCAACGAATACGTCAAAGAGCAATCCGCGGAGAAATTCCGTGCCGGAGAAAAGCGTGCTCAACACAGCGGAGGGCCGGGACTGCACCCACAAAGCGCCGGGGTGAGTTTGCCCGGGGCGATCCAGATGATAATGAGGGCGCGTCGAAGGCCAAGCGATTTGTACGTCCAACTTACCCATGGCGGGCGGCAATCGATTTTCGTTTAAAGCACCGGCTGCGACTTCGGGACCGTGTCTTTCACTTTTATCCGGGGCTTCGACGAGAGCGATGACTCCAAGGTGAGGGACGAGGTTCGCTATCGTTTCATCAGACAGAGGGGCCAGGGCGGTAATCTCTTGCTTGTCGTCAATGAAGTGAGCCCACGCATAAAAATGGCCTTTCAGGAAAAGCAAGCCGTTCACATTTTTCCATCCGGACGGGACTTCAAGGGGTGGACTGTTGGGGGGGTAGGCATGGGCGCCGGTATCATCCCTCACATGGAAGGCGATGCCGGGAAACATCGGATTGAACGCTTGGACGATGTGCGGCATGGCGTAGGGACGGTCCCGAGGCGAGATCTTTTGAATCATTTCGACGGCGGAATGGACACTCTCGAGCCGGCGGTCGAGCGCCGAGCTGGCAAGATAAATGGCCAGTTCGCTCATGAGCGCCCAAGTGCCGAGACCGATCAGGACGAAGAGGAGCAGCAATGGGAGGACGCCGAATAAGCCGTAGACAAAGAGCAGCCGATTACGGAGACTCCATAGCAGATTGCGCTTCGCATAGCGAAAGGCGCGAAAGCCCATGATCGCGGCAAGCGGGATGAGCGCGAGGATGTCAAGCGCGAGGAGGCCACCGTGGCCCGTCAAATAGAAGAGCAGGGCAAGAGCTAGCGCGATGAGGAAGGCAATCCCAGTCTTGCCGAGGCGGCGTGCGGCTTGACGAACTCGCGACACTATTTGTGATTATCGCGTGGAAGGTTACTGCATCACGCCGTGCAACGAGTTATGTCTGCCCTGCTCTTTCGAGCTCGCAATCGGGCGACACGACTCGCGGCTGACGAATTCAGTGGGAATGACGATCTGCCGCGGGCTGGCGCCTGGGTTGTCCAATCGATGGAGAACCAGCTCGACCATGTGCCTTCCTAAGTGCTCAGGAAATTCGCGAATAGTCGTGAGGGCGGGGTGCATCAGCGAGCCACAGGTGTCATCGCAGCCGCCGACGCTGATATCCTCGGGCACTCGCAGCCGCGAGTCTCGAAGGGCTTTGTAGACGCCCTGGGCTGTCGGATCGTTCCCCGCAAAAATTGCCGTAACCTTTTCGCCGCGGGCCAGCAGGGATTTCGTGCTTAGATAGCCGACCTCGACTTCGTTTTGTGAGTCGATACTGCTCTGATGCTGCTCCAGTCCGGCTTCTTTCATGGCGCGCCTATAACCGGCAAAACAACGCGCGAACCAGGGTAATCGTGTATTTCCGACGAACCAAATATGGCGGTGGCCAAGCTCGATTAAGTGGCGCGTCATATCGTGCCCTCCTTGAATGTCGTCGGAGAAAACGACGTCATCTCCCAGGCTTCGGGTATCGCCGCTGACATTGTTGCCAAAGACCACAAACGTGATTCCTTTCCGGCGCAACAATTCGAGAAGATTAGGTGAGTTCGTTCCCGCTAAGATCACCCCGCGAACCACATCCCGGCGTTGCAACACGCTCGGCAGACGTAATTCATTCCACCGCAGATCGGGCGAGTAATGAAACGAAAGAAACAACATGTCCCAATGACGACCTGCGCAGCAGGCTTCCGCACCGACTAAGATACGGGAATGAAATGCATGCAGCATTTGACGATTACTCAGGAGAAATGCGAGAGCCCGGGTCCTCGCTCGCTCTGAAAGATCGATATCCAGCGATGCCGCTGCATCACGCACTCTCTTCTGAATTTCAGGAGCGACGCGTGCGGTTCCGTTCATCACGCGCGAAACCGTAGCAAGACTCACGCCGGCTCGCATGGCGATCTCCCGCAGTCCTGGTTTTTCTCTAGATAAGGGCATATCTCGCCGTTCGGAGGAAGGTATCGCTGATTTATTGGCGAATCATACGAGCTGAGGTCATGAGAAACTTTTCCGGCTTACGACTCAGGATAGCGTAAATGTCTGCAACGCGGGAGGTGAACGGGTTCGCGTGAAAATTTTCTGAGATCTCATGAAAAATTCCTTGACATACGCCGTAGTTGCCCGTATAGTTCGGGGAAAAGCTCATTGCTGCGGGAGGTGAGTTTATGATTATTCAGCGGTTGCAAGTCTGCGCGATATTTCTAAGCATAATCGCGCTGGTCGCCACCCCGGCCGCGGCGCAGATCGGAACCGGCACAATCAAGGGAGTGATCGTGGACTCCTCGGGCGCCGCGATGCCCGATGTTGAAATCACGGTGCGCAACGTAGAAACGGAAGCTTCTCGAGTGACTCGCAGCACAGGCAGCGGCGATTACACCGTGTCGGGCCTGCTGCCCGGCCATTACACCGTTTCAGCGAATAAGGCGGGCTTCCGCGTTACAACAGTAGCGGCGTTCGAGCTGCGGGTGGATCAGACCGCAGCGGTCAACCTCACCATGGCGGTAGGTAATGTGACGCAGTCGGTAGTTGTGAGCGCGTCCGCGCCGCTGCTCGATACCGAGACGGCCGATGTCGGCCAAGTGATCGATACGAAGCGCGTGGAAGATCTTCCCTTGAACGGAAGGAACTACCTCGATCTCGCGACTCTCACACCCGGCGTCACGTTTACCAAAGATCCAAATTACAGCTTCGAAGAAGTCCGGGAAGTGGGCAGGCGCGTTACAACGCAGTATTCGATAGGCGGCAATCGCGTGCAGGACACGGATTTTCTGCTGAACGGCGATACAGACACGGAGCCCAATTTCAACACTTTTGCCGCGGTGCCTTCGGTCGATGAAATCCAGGAGTTTAAGGTGCAAACGAACTCTTACGATGCGCAGTATGGGCGCGGCGCGGACCAGATCAATGCGACGACCAAGACCGGAACCAACAGCTTTCACGGAACGGCTTTCGAGTTCCTGAGAAACTCTGCGTTGGACGCAAAAAATTATTTCGACGATATTCTGAATGGCCCCGGGTCTCCGAAACCTCCTTTTCGCCGGAACCAGTTTGGCGGCGCTGCCGGTTCGAAGATTCTCAGGGACAAGCTATTCTTCTTCGCCGACTATGAAGGGCTGAGAGACAGGACGAATACGACCAGCGCAGCATCGGTTCCCATAGCGGCCGCCCGGACTGGAGATCTTTCGGGTTACGGAGTAACCGTGTACATGCCGCACACGACGGGACTCGATTCAAACGGAAACATCGTACCGCTCTTCGCGGCAAATAATAATTTACCGGTGGGCTGCTTTAATCCCAATCCGACGACAAACGTACCCTTTCCCGGCAATGTAATTCCATCGCGGTGCATCGACCCTGCTATCGCAAAATTCCTTAGCACGCCGTACGTGCCACTGCCGAACAATTCTCTTCTGAAAAGCAATCTGGTCAGAGTGTTATCCGTGCCGACGAATTACGACCAGGGCGCTGGACGGCTGGATTACGTGCTGAACACAAAAATGAACCTGTGGGGACGCTATTCGTTCGGAACGGAGGACGCGATCAACCCCAGCGTGCTACCCGGGGCCGGCGCTACCGAAGAGGTCAAGACCGGAACTGCCAGTCTCCATTACTTATGGGCGATCAGTCCAACGATGACGAACGAGGCCAAGTTCTCTTATCTTCGTTACGTCGATTCGAGGATCGGAGAGCTAGCTTATAAACATAATGTGGCGGCTGAAATCGGCATACCCGGAACGTCGCAGCTGCCGCAGGATTATGGGATACCGCAGTTTCAAAGCGACGATGGCTACGTGAACCTTGGGCAGAACGCATTCGGCAATCCACTTAAGAATGCCGACAACGTTTTTCAATATGGCGATGACTGGTCGTGGGCCAAGGGGCGGCATTTGATCAAGGCGGGTGTTGAGTTCCGGCGCGAGCAACTGAACGTGTTTGCTGACAACGTGCCGCGAGGATACTTCGATATTTTCGCGTCGGCCACCGCACCGGTGACGATCAATCCGGACGGCTCCACTTCTCCAGGGAACGGTGGACTGAGCATCGCGTCTTTCCTCCTCGGCATCAGTCACAATTCTTCGGTTTCGTACGGGAACACGAATGTGTATCTTCGCCGCTGGACGCAGGCTTATTACGTTCAGGATGCATTTAAAGTATCCCAGCGCCTCACGATCAATTTCGGACTGCGCTACGACTACATGCCGTACTGGTATGACACGCGAGACGGCATCCTGAACGTTGACTTCGGACCGAATGGGCTGGCAACAATCGTGCGCCCGGGGACCGGCAATCCCTACCAGGGCTTCCCGGCGGTCTCACTGGATGAAAACCCGAACTCACCTACGTATCTGCCCTATGTGCGGGACAATCGGTTCGGGCGCTCGCTAGTTTTTCCAGACAAGACTAACTTCGGCCCGCGGCTAGGGGTCTCATGGAGTCCCGCGGCACTGCACGATAAGACCGTGATCCGGGCCGGGGCGGGGATTTTCTATCCGCCTCAGATCGGCAATACGTGGTTTGACATGGCGCGCAGCGCGCCCCGTTCCATCCGTGAGAGTAACTCCACTCAATACACGATTGTCGATCAGGTGTTTTCAAATGAGGCCACGACACTGATTCAGCCGGGAGGAGGAAGCTGGGATCCGCACGACGGAATGGACGGGTTCAGGAGTGGAGCTTGACCATACAGCAGCAGCTCGGGAAAAATTTCGTTCTCGAAGTAGGATATGTCGGCTCGGCATCCACGCACTTACCGGAGCTGGTGGACATCAATCAAACGCTGCCGCGCTTCGTCGGAAATACAGTGGCACAGCCGGTGCAATACCTGCCTCGGCAGTATCCCGGACTCGCGTCGTTTTACGGGCACGAGCAGAATGACGTCTCGGCTAATTACAATGGCCTTCTCACGAAACTTGAGAAGCGCTGGTCTTCAGGCTTGTCGTTCCTGACGTCCTACACATGGTCGAAGGGACTGGACCTCGCGTCGGCGACGAGGACAGGCGGATACGGTCCGGCTACTCCCCATTTGTGGGACCGGCGTCTGGATTACGGAGTATCGGATTTTAGCATCGAGCACAATCTCGCGAACAGCTTGCTCTACGAACTGCCTTTCGGAAAGGGCAGGAGCTATGGCGCGAACTGGTCGAGACCGCTCGATGCCGTATTGGGCGGTTGGCAGGTGGGAGCGATCAATATCATCCACTCGGGCTTGCCAATCTCGTGCCTGGTGGGAAATGACGCTGCGGTCAGCAATGTAAATTTTGAGCAGGACAATTGCAGCGTGACCGGGACAGCGGATCCGAATTCGGGGCCGCATAGCATTTATGGGTGGTGGAATCTTGCTGCGCTGCGCCTTCCGACCAATAGCGAAGTGTTTGGAAATGCGGGGAGAAATATTCTGCGGGGACCGGCATTTTTCTCGCTCGATGTGAGTGCCGACAAGAATTTCAGCCTTACGGAGCGAGTCCGGCTTCAACTCCGCATGGAAGGATTCAACATTTTGAATCACCCCGTGTTGGGAATGCCCCTTCCCTATCTCGACACGTACTCGAGTTTCGACGCCAGTGGCCACCCTGTCCCAGGCGCTGTGAATCCTCTCGGGAGCTTCGGAACGATTACGAACACGGCAATCGATAACCGGCAAATCCAGTTCGCCATGAAGGTGATCTGGTAATCTTGTCCGGCATTGCCGGAGTTGGCTTTCGCCATGCTTGCCAGGCTCACGTTAGCGGGATTGCTTGTGGGTCTGTTGGGCGCGCGAGCACCTGGCCAGTATTCAAACCGGCCGGGAAACACGGAGTCGATTACAGTCCGGGCTGAGAGCCGCTGCTGCGTTTCGCATTCCAAGGACAATTTATGGCACGTTTCTCGAACATATCGGGGCGTCCGTTTTCGGGGGAATTTCCGCGGAATTGCTGGACAACCCGAGCCTTGAAGCGTATCCTGCAACCCCGGAGAATATCCAGAAGCAATTCTCAGGAGCGGCGTTCCGCGAGTCTACTCGTTTGAACGTGCCGCTTCCGTGGCTTCCGCTTCATCATGATGGAAGACGCTATGAGCCACGTTCGGGACATGCCGCGAATTCCGATTCCTGCCTGTATGTGATGGGAATCGCTGGAACCGAAGTCGGCATTCGTCAATCAATTTACGTTCCGATCGAGCGTGAGACGGCGTACGGCGGCGTGCTGTTCGCGTTTGCCTCCGAGGGTGCGGTTACGTTAACGGTGAGTTTCAGACGCCACGATGCTCCGGACGACATTCTCGTGTCTACGCGCTTTGATGTTGCGGAGCAAGGAAGGTGGGTTAAGCTGCCGTTCACTTTGAAATTACCCGTGGGAGCGGTGGAACCATTGCGGCCCGTGGACTTTGCGGTAGCGGTAGAGAGCGGCGGCAGAGTCTCACTTGATGAGATTCGGCTGTATCCCGCTGATGCCGTGGATGGCCTCGATCCGGAAGCGATTCAGCTGGCACAAAAGTTGAAAACTCCGCTCCTGCGCTATGGAGGGAATTTCAGCAGCGGCTATCACTGGGAGGATGGCGTGGGCCCGCTCGACCAGCGGCCAACACGGCTCAATGAGGCCTGGGGAACACCGGAATACAACGAGTTCGGCACGAACGAGTTCATGGATCTGTGTGACAGGATCGGGGCGCTTCCGCAAATCTGTTTGAACCTGGGGAGCGGGACGTTGAGGAAGCTCGAAGGTGGGTCGAATATTCTCAGGGCGCGCCGGAGTCTGTGCAGGGGCAACGAAGAGCAGCGAATGGCCATCCCCCGCCGTGGAAAGTCGGCGCATGGGAGCTGGGGAACGAGCTATACGATGACACCCAACTGGGGTGGTACACGCCGCGAGCGTACGCGAACCGGTATCTAGCGTTTTTTCGGGGAATCCGCTCCCTGGTCCCCTCCGACACACGTGTCCTAGCAACAGGCGGAGAAATCGATTCGTTTAGAAAATGGAATGGCGCGCTACTAGAGAGGGCTGGCCCAGAAGTGCAATATATAACAACGCACTTGGTAGCCGACCTTGAGCATACTGTCGATCGGAGTGCGGATCGCGACAAAGTGATTGCAGCCGACCTGGCGCTCCCCGTCGGAGTAGGGAATGAGTTGGAACGCCTGCGAGCTCAAATACAGTCTTTCCCCTCAACTCGTGATCGCGTGAAGATGTCGTACAGCGAGTGGATGTTTCGCTCGCCGCCAGCTTCCGGGCTGCCCAACTATGACAATCTGGGCGGGGCGCTCATCGCGGCTGGATGGCTGAACATGCTCGCCAGGCATGCGGATTTCATTCCTCTGGCGAACATGACGGGCCTTATGGAGTTCGCCGGAATCCACAAACGACGCGGGCGAGCGTATGTAACACCGCAGTACTGGGTCTTGTATCTCTATTCGAATTTCGCCGGCGACACAGCCATCGGAAGCGAATCACGGGTCCCGACTTACAACGTCCATGGGGGCCAGGTCTTCGCGCCGGAGATTGCCGAGGTTCCGGTTCTAGATGTCCTTGCAACCAGAAACTCCGGAGATGGCGAGATTGCGCTGTTTGTGGTAAACCGCGATCCAGGACATTCACACCTGTGCGAAATCCATTTGAGTAGCTTCAAGGCAGCGGGGGAGGTGAGAGTATTTACTCTCACGGCAGCTTCTCTTTTGGCGCGCAATGATGAGGAACACACCGACGCCGTTCACCCAATCGAGTCGCATGTGGTGATGAGAGGAGAGACTCTCCAGCATACGTTTCCTGCAGGCTCCCTAACCGTATTCTTGTTCTCGAAGCGGCAATGATGGGCCGAGTCGTGAAGGGTATCTTCGCGTTAACGCTAGCAGCGGCGTCTGGCAGCGTCGCCGACACGCATTATTTTCGATACGGACATAGGGAACGACATCGACGACGCGCTCGCGCTTGCCATGATTCACGCGCTCGAAAGCCGGGGCGAAGCCAAACTCCTGGGAGTTACGGTGACCAAGGACAATCCATGGGCTGCACCTTATGCCGACATCCTGAATACGTTCTATAGTCGTCCGTACATACCCATCGGCACGGTGCGGAATGGCAAGACCCGCGAGGACGGCAACTATGCGCGGCAAATCTCTGAAAGCGGCAGGTACCCGCACCGCCTCGCAGACGGACGTAACGCGCCCGATGCGATCCAGTTGCTACGGCAGATTCTATCGGCGGAGCAGGACCGGGACATTGTTATCGTTCAGACCGGCTTCAGCACGAACATGGCGCGGTTGCTGAAATCGCCGCCGGACATTACGAGTCCGCTCACGGGGAAGGAACTGGTGCGGCGGAAAGTGCGCCTGGTTTCGATGATGGGGGGTAGCTTTGGCACGAAGCCCGGAGGCACATACAACATTGCAACCGATTTAGAGGCAGCAAAGGCCCTATTTTCCGAGTGTCCAGTGCCGATTGTAGTAAGCGGTTATGAGATTGGGAGCCGAATTTTGTATCCGGCAAGGAGTATCGAAACAGATTTCAGATACGTGGCGCATCATCCCGTGGCGGAGGCCTACCGGCTGTATGATCGAATGCCGTACGATCGACCCACATGGGACCTTACATCAGTGCTCTATGCAGTGCGGCCCGATGAGTCGTTCGATACTTCCGGACCTGGCCGAATCCGAGTGACAGAAAACGGGGAAACCGTTTTCACACCAGATCCAACGGGTCTACATCGTTATTTGATTGCAACTCAGAACCAATGTGACCGCGCCCTCGCCGTAATGTTAGAGCTGGTCCCGATGCGGCCGCGAGCTTCTCGGTAACCCTAATGGAGAAACGCATGCGTGAGGGGAGTCTTGGAAATGCAAAGGACGTCCGAGATGAAGTCAGCAGGAGGCAATTCATTTCGATCGCCGGGTCGGTGGCGACCCTGGGATCTCTACATATCGCGCGCGCAACCGAGGCCAACTCTGTAACCGATTTCTTTGAACCAGATGCCGCCTCGTTGAGAGCGCTATTCCTCAACCCGCCTCTGGCTGCGCGGCCTCTGACGCGGTGGTGGTGGTTCGGCGCAGCAGTTACACCCGAGGAGATCACCCGGGAGCTGATTTCCATGCGGGATGCCGGGCTGGGCGGGGTGGAACTGCAACCGGTCTATCCGCTAGCAGTCGACGATCCACAACGCGGTATTGTGAACACGCCGTATTTCTCGGAGAGGTGGTTTGATCTGGTGCGGCATGCCGCGCGCGAGACACAGCGATTGGAGCTGTTGTTCGATTTCACGCTGGGGAGCGGGTGGCCCTACGGTGGTCCGATGATTCCGCTAGAGCTTTCTGCGCGCCGGCTTCGCGTTGTGCGGCAGGACGTTGAAGGTCCACGGCATTGTTCATTTCAGTTCCTTCAAGGCGAACTCACGGAGGGCGATAACGCTGTGTGCGCGGTAGCTGCGCCGGTACTGCCGTCCGGCGAGCTGGATTTGTCCGGATCGAAGGTCGTTGCGCGCACCCAATCGGTAAATCGACTGTTCTTCCCATCGGGCTGGGAAGCGCCGGCGGGGAGATGGAGGCTGATGCTGTTCATTGACAGCCCCACGCGGATGCAGGTGAAACGGCCAACGATTGGGATGGAAGGCTACGTTCTCGATTACTTTAATGCAGAGGCCGTAAGCCTGTTTCTTAAGGCTGTGGGTAACCGCACATTTCGGGAACTGAAGACCAGCGGCACTCACCCCATCCACTCGGTTTTCAGCGACAGTCTCGAAGTCTACGGTGCGGACTGGACACCGGCTATGCTTGCCGAATTCGAGCGCCGCCGCGGTTATGATCTTTCGACTTACCTGCCGGCGCTATGGGAGAATGCTGGACCTGAGACGGTACACGTCCGCTATGACTATCACTTAACGCTCTCAGAGTTGATTCTGGATGGGTTTTTCCGGACTCTGATTTCGTGGGCCGAGCGAAACGGAACGACGACACGCATCCAGGCGCATGGCGCGATGGGCGACGTGATGCGCGGGTACGGCCTTGCGCACATTCCGGAGGGTGAGAATTACGGCCGGAGTGACCGGTATAACGTGAATCTCAAGCACCGGCGACTTGCGACATCGGCGGGGCACATCTATAACAGACCGGTCATTTCGTCCGAAACGTACACGTGGCTTCGTGAACAGCTGTTTCTGGTTACTTTGGAGATGATGAAAGGGGCCACCGACGCGGCATTTCTCGACGGCATTAACCAGATCGTAAACCACGGTTACCCTTCTTCACCGGCAGGGGCGGGGCTGCCCGGATGGACTTTTTACGCACCAACGGTCGTGAATCGTAACAACACTTGGTGGCCTCACTATGTGTATCTTGCGACGTACATACGACGTACTGCAGCCCTGCTTCGCCAGGGAACGCCGGTCAATCCCGTTGCGGTTTATCTGCCGATGGCCGACGTGTACGCGAAATTTGGGTGCGGAAGCCTGAATATGGACGAGGCGATCGAGAACCATCTGGGTCTGGGTCTGTTCAACGAGATTAGACGCGCAGGTTACGACTTCGATGTTCTCAACGATCACGCACTAACGGAATTGGCGAAGATTCACGGAGGCGTTCTTCACGCCGGGATGGCAGAGTATCGCGTCATCATCGTTCCACCATGTACGCTAATACCGCCGGAATCACTGGCGCGCATTAAAGAATTTGCACTGAATGGAGGAAGTGTAATTTTTATCGAGCGGGTCCCAAAGATGGCGCCGGGAATGTTCGAACAAAATGCCCGCACGGCAAAAGTGAATGAGCTGCTTCGCGAACTTATCGGAAGCGGCAATGTTTCTCTTAATCACATGAAGGAATCCGGCAATGGGAGGGTGGTGATCGCATCGCCTCGCGCCAGCGTTCTGCGGCATCTGAACGATTGCATACAGCCGGATTTCACGGTTGTCGAATGTAATTCAAACAGTGATTCGGAGTTGCAGTCCGCTCGCGAGAACATAGGATTCGTTCATCGCCGTTTAAAATTTGGCGACCTTTATTTCATTAGCAACATCTCGGATGGTAATTACCGTCTGCGGTCGCGCTTCGCGTGTGGACACAAGAATCCTGAGCTGTGGAATGCGGAGACCGGGGAAATCCAGAAGACAATAGCGTTCGACTACAGCCGGGCCGGTAATGTGGATATGACGGAGATTGAGGTAAACCTTGGGCCGTTCGAATCACGGTTGGCATTCTTCGGCAGCGCTACGTATGCTCCTTCGGTAACCCGCGCCAATCTGACTGCCCTGCGCACCGTGAAACCTACTTCGGAAGGGGTTGTTGTAACGGGCGACGTTGCCGAAAACGGTGACTACTTCATTACCCTTGCGAGCGGTAAGACGAAGCGCTTCAGCGTGAGCGACATGCATCCACCGGTGTCGATCCAGGGGCCGTGGAAGTTACAGCTGGGAGGGTCTTCTCTTACACTTGAGCGACTGCGGTCATGGGCAGAGTTGCCCGCGGGGGAACGATACAGCGGGTGGGCGACGTACGAAACAGCCTTTTGGATGGAGATGCTCCGCGATGAAATGACGTGGACGATTGAGCTCGGCGCCGTCCACGAAACGGCGGAGGTGGAGATGAACGGACATCCTCTTGGCGCAACCTGGAAAGGAGTACGAAGACTTCCCATGAGCGCTCCCCTCAAGCAAGGACGGAATCTGTTGCGAATCAAGGTCGCGAATTTGTGGATTCAGGCCGTTTCCCACGAACCGCCGGTGAACAGGGAAGCCGTAGTTGAGACTTATGGGGCACGCTGGGGCGAGCCAGAGACACCAAATATTACGAAGCTGCCACCATCGGGCCTACTCGGCCCTGTACGCTTAGTCGCGACGAAACGAGTTACTGAGTCTGTTGCGTAAATAGCAGGCCGGGCGTGCCCACCTACAGGTGAAATACGGAGACGTTGGCATGGGTTATTGCTTGTCCTGGTTAAAGATCTCGGAGCGATCTATGCGCTCGCCGCGGAACATGACGGTTGAGATGCGTTCGGTATTGGAAATGTCTTGCAGCGGGTCGCCGTCGAGAAGAATCAGGCTTGCATCCCGGCCCTTCTGGATGGAGCCGATGCGATCCTCGGCGCGGAGCACTTTCGCGGCATTGTAGGTGGCCGCCTGCAGGGCTTGTGCGGGCGGGATGCCGGCTTTTACCCAAAGTTCGAGCTCGTGCTGAACCGTTGGGCCGTGAATGACGAGCATGTTTCCCGCATCGCTGCCGCTGATCAGCAGGACGCCTGCTCTGTAGGCGTTCATCAGGTTCTGATTGTCGCGGTCGAGCATGGGTGCGTAGTCTTGCGGCTTTTTGGTTGGCTTTTCTTTGCCTAATACCGCGCGCGTGGAGGTGAGAAGATCGGCTGGACCGACTTGCTGAACGAGTGAACGATTCAGGAGATCGAGATTACCGGTTCGTAAATCGGAAAGCGCTTCGAAAACGCTCAGGGTGGGATCGTAGGCGATTCCTTTCTGTTTCATGTTGACAAATAAACCCGGAGGAATCAGATCGATCATGGAGCCATGCTCGACGCTATTGGTTGCTGCGTCGACTGCCTCCTTCACATCGGCGGCGCTACCGGTGTGGGTTGCCGAGGGTAGCCCGTCTTTGGCGGCTTGCTCAATTACGGCGCGATAGATGCCGGGGTCGAGGCGGTTGAAGAGACCCCATTCGGCATTCCCGGATTCGAGCACGGCTTTGATCCCGTCGACTCCCGCTTTTTTGAGATCGTCCACTTGCGTGCGGGCTTCGTCGGCGGATTTAGGCAGCCGGACGAACTGCTGCTCGGCATTTTTCTCTGGCGCTCTCGGGGATGTACTTGAGCAGCTCGGTGGGATGTCCGCCGGGCGCCGTGAACAGAGGTCCGTAGGCGAACAATTCGGCGCCAAGATATGCGCCCGAATTGATCAGAGCGCGGAGCTTGAGGGAGCTGTCGAGCCAATCGCCGGTGCTCCTTACGGCGGTAATGCCGCAATACAGGTACGCGGCGAGCCTGCGCTTAGGCGCGTTGGGATCCATGTACTTGGACGGATCCTGATAGATGCCGCCGGGCGCGCCGATATGAACGTGCATGTCGATGAGCCCGGGCATGAGCGTCTTGCCGGCCGCGTCGATGACCTCAGCATCGAGAGATTTCGGATTGCTGGGAGGATTGTTAAAGACCTGGGCAATCTTGCCGCGCTTTCACCAGCACAGCGCCGTTCTGAATCACTTCACCATTTCCGACGAAGATTTTGATGTTTTGGAATAGCACGGAGCGGTTGCGCTCGGCATTGTGCGCGAGGATGCGGGCCTTTTCGATATTTTGCTGGGTGCGGGCCTGATAAACGCCCATGACAATGAACGGAGCGAGAACGGCCAGTATCCAGAGCTTGGCGCTGTTTTTGATTCGTTCTTCTTTTTCCCAGCGGAAGACTTTGATCCCGACGAAGACGGCCACGAACAGAGTAATGAGGAGAGCGATAACCGGCGCGAGGTTTGCAGAGATGCTCTCGCCCTGGATCATGATCGATTGCATGCCTTGAAACAGATAGGTCGCCGGCAGGAATTGCGCGATCTTTTGCAGCCAAACGGGCATGAAACTCATGGGAAAGGTTGCGCCACTCAGGAACAGCATGGGGAGATACAAGACCTGCGTCAGAATTCCGGCTTCCTGCGCCGAGTTGACGGTCGCGGCGATGATCATGCCCATGGCACGGAAGCTGACGACGCCGATACACACAAAAATGACGAGCGAGAGCAGGTTGTGGGGAACCGGCATGTGATAGATGACCCTGGCGAAGAAGAGAAACAGAAAGACAGTAGGCAAGAAAGCAACCAACCCAGAGACCAGAGAGGCAATAATGATGGGTCCAGCATTGATGGGCGCGACCTTGAAGCGACGCAGAACGTTGGTCTCGCGATCCTGGACGGCGCGCATACCCGCTCCGAAGAAGCCGTTTCCGAGCACGCCGATAATGAGCACCATCGAAATTACTTGCGCCATGACTGCCGTGCTCTGTTTCGCATCAAAGAGCTGAGCGAATGGGAAGAAGAACACCAGCGGAAAGAGATAACTGAAGAAAAGAACCGACCGATCGCGGCCCATCAGCCGCAAATTGCTTTTGATTTGGGCAAGGTAGGGTTTCATTATTCGCGAAGCCTCTTTCCAGTGAGCTCGATGAACACGTCTTCGAGCGTGGGACGCTTCAAATGAATGTCGACCAGGCGCAACCCGTGCTGGTCAATCCATTTCACAAGCTCAACAATGCTAGCTGCAGGAGCATCGGTTTGCATGGAGAAGCTGCGGCCTTCATCGCCGGTCGTGTATTTCCCGTCTCGCAGCTGCTCGGGCAACTGATCGAAGGGCATGGCATCGTTCGTGGTTACCTCGACGAGCGAATGCCCGAGTACGCGCTGCTGGATTTCGCGAGGGGTCCCGAGCTCAATGATCTTTCCGGCATCGATGATGGCCACGCGGTCACAAAGGCGCTCCGCCTCTTCGATGTAGTGGGTAGTAATGAGAATAGTGCGGCGATTCTCTTTGAGTTCCTGAATTACGCCGTGGATTTCATGGCGGACCTGCGGATCGAGACCGGTGGTCGGCTCATCAAGAAACAATAGGGCGGGATCGTTCAAGAGAGCGAGAGCTAGAGCGACGCGCTGTTTTTGGCCTCCCGAGAGCGATTTGTACAGAGCATCTTTTTTCTCCCAAAGCTGCAGGCGTTTGAGGATCTGATCGCGATCAGCATGACGGGAGTAAAAGGAGTCGAAGAGATCGAGCGCTTCGTGCACCTTCATTTTGTCGGGCAGATTGGTGGCTTGGAGACAGACACCGATGCGATCCTTGATCTCCTTCGTCTCGACACCGGGATCAAAGCCGAGCACGGAAACGCTGCCGCTGGTGCGGTGGCGCAATCCTTCGAGGATTTCTATCGTGGTGGTCTTGCCTGCTCCGTTGGGCCCCAGGAGTCCAAACACTTCTCCAGCGGGAACGTCGAGGTCGATACCGCGAACAGCTTGCACATCGCCATAGGATTTATGAAGAGCCTGGACAGAGATGGCAAGCGCGTCGTTCATGATTCAGTTCAGTATCGAGGATGGCGGATTCGCTCTCGCGCGAGAGCGGACTCGCCACGTATTAAATCAGCATAGCTTTCGCGCGTTCTTGCTATGAGGACTCGGCTACCGTCGACCAGGAGCTCACAGGGACGCGGACGCGAGTTATAGTTCGAGGAGCTTACGAAGCCATACGCGCCAACGGTCATAATTGCGAGGAGATCGCCGGAGCTGACGCGGGGAAGCTGGCGATCCAGAGCAAAGAAATCGCCAGTTTCGCACACCGGCCCGACCACGTCGGCTTGAATCGATTCGCGGCCGCTGATTTGGACAACGGGTAGAAGTTCGTGATGCGCGCGATAGAGAGCGGGGCGGATGAGATCGTTCATGGCGGCATCGACGACGACGAAAGTCTTCCCGCCGTTTTGTTTAAGGAGCAGAACACGAGTGAGCAGGACGCCTGCTTCAGCGACAATCGAGCGGCCAGGCTCGAGCAACAGGGTGAGATCAAAACCTTGCAGTTTCTGGCGCAGGCGTTCCAGGAAGATCGGGATGGGCAGGCTTCGATCGGCTGGATCGTAGGGGACGCCGAGGCCGCCGCCGATATCGAGATTACGGATCGCGAGGCCTTGGGCATGCAGCCTTTGAACCAGGGTGAGCACCTTATCGACAGCCTCGAGCAAGGGGTCAAGATCCAGAATCTGGGAGCCGATATGGCAGCTCACTCCATCACACCGGATGCCGGAGAGTTTGGAAGCGCGTTGGTACATCTCTTCGGCGGCACGGATATCGACGCCGAACTTGTGTTCCCGCAAGCCGGTCGAGATATAAGGATGCGTCAAGGGATTGACGTCGGGATTCACCCGAATGGCAATCGACGCGGTGCGGCCCAGGGCGGTTGCGAGACGCGAGATCAACTCGATTTCGGGTTGAGACTCGCAGTTGAAGCTGTGAATTCCGGTTTCAAGGGCGAAGCGGATTTCGGGTTCGGTTTTGCCGACCCCAGAGAATACGACAGAATCTGGTTTGCCGCCCGCCGCGAGGACGCGATAGAGCTCGCCGCCAGAAACGATGTCAAAACCGGCGCCTTGGCGCGCCAGAGTATCGAGTACGGCCAGGTTCGAATTCGCCTTTACAGAAAAGCAGATGCGATGTGGCACACCGGCGAGCGCGTCTTCGTACTCGCGGAAGCGGCTGACGATGGCTCGTGTCGAATAGATGTAAGCAGGAGTGCCGTGCGCTTCCGCGATGGCGGGGAGTTTCACATTCTCGCAGGCAAGCGTGCCGCCGATGTAAGAGAATTCACCGGGCCTCAGCATCAGAGGACTTTAAGAGCGATGACGGTTTGATCGTCGGTGAGAGGAGTTGCGCCGCGAAATGCGTCGAGGTCCTCGAAGACCGCGTTTACGACCTGTTGCGGCTCTTGATCGCCTTTAGTTTGCAAAAGCTTCAGCAGCCGCTCGCGCCCGTACTCTTCGCCGCCGTTTCCATTCTCGTTGCGGAGTTGATCTTCGACGCCATCGGAATAAAGGAGCAGCAAATCGTTGGATTGGGCGACTACTTTGACCTGATCGTATTCCTGGTCTTCGAGCAAACCGATGGGGACGCCTTCGACGCGCGGCTCAATAATCTTTCCAGCGTGGAAGAGCAGAGGCGGAAGCGCTCCCGCATTCGTGATGGTGAAGGTGCGATGGCGCGAGTCCCACAACAACAAGGAGAGAGTGGCGTACTGAGCGTCTACTTTTCGCTCGAGCAGCGCTTCATTCAACAACTTCATGAGATGGGCAGGCGTGCGGCGCTGAGGGCCGAGAGTACGCAACAGACCTGAGATGAGGGCGCCGTAGAGGGCAGCGGCCGCGCCTTTCCCGCTAACATCGCCGAACGCGATGAGCGTGTACTCGTCAGTGTGCTCAAAAAAGTCGTAGAGGTCACCACTGATTTCACGAGCGGGCCTCCTCCTGAGACCTGCTTCAAGCCCGATGAGGCCGGAAATGGTGCGGGGCAGGAGAACGGATTGAAGCTTGTAGGCGGCTTTCAGATCCTGCTGCATGCGCTGTTCGCGTTGGGCTAATTCCTCGTACAGGCGGGCATTCTCGATGGAGTTTGCGATTTGAGGCGCGAGCAGTTTGAGCGTGCGGACGTGATCCTCGGTAAAGAACGCGAATCGCACGCTTTCAAGGTCCATGACGCCGATCACTCGATCATGGAGAATCAGCGGAACGGCTACTTCGGAGCGTACGTCGGTTTCTGCGGCGATGTAGCGCGGATCTTGACTTACGTCGGCGACGTTGATGACCTGGCAGGAATCGGCAGCGGCGCCGGTGACGCCCTTTCCCATCTCAACGTTGTCGGCCGAAGCCTTCTGATCGTCGTAGCGCTGGCTGAAGCGGCAACGCAGCAGTTTCCGATTCTCTTCGACAAGATAGATGCTGAAGGCATCGAAATTGATGATGGCGCGCACGCTGATAGCGATCTTGGTGAGGAGCTCATCGAGCTCGAGGATGGAACCGAACTCGTGCGAGAGCTGAGCGAGCAGACGCAGAGTCCGATTCTGGCGCTCGACGCGGCGATACAGGCGGGCATTATCGATGGCAACGCCGACGCGAGTAGCAATCAACGCGAGCAGCGCGCGATCCTGGCTGGAGAACGCGTTCAGGCGCGTGGACTGAAGATCGATGACGCCAACGAGTTTTCCGCGCACGAGCATAGGAACGGCGAGCTCGGAGCGTACCGCATCGAGCGCGATTAAGTAGCGGGAATCGGCGCGCACGTCGGGAACCAGGACGGGCTTACGGCTTTCGGCGGCCCAGCCGGTGATTCCCTCACCGAGCCCGAGCACGAGGTTTTTGGCAACCTCATCGCGATGGCCGATGGAGTAGCGAATTCGAAGGCCGCCCGCCTTTTCGTTATAGAGAAGGATCGCGAAGAGATCGTAGGGGATGACGTCCTTGATAATTTCGGCAAGATTCGTGAGGAGGCGATCGAGATCGAGAGTTTCGGCGAGCAGCGTGCTGACTTCGAGGAGAAAATCGAGGAGCTCCGCGCGCTCGCGGAAACGAACTTTGGGATACTCCGCGCCCGGGTGCGCCGTTTTGCGGGTTGAAGCCATCAGGAGGCGCTCTGGCCGTGGGCGGTGGTGACAGGGGCTAGTTCGCGGATGATGCTTACGCCAGAACTGGTACCGATGCGACTCGCGCCAGCCGAAACCATGAGGCGGAGTGCGTCGAGCGTGCGAATTCCGCCAGAAGCTTTTACGCGCATCGAAGGGCCGACGGCTTGCCGCATCAGGCGCACATCTTCGGGCGTTGCGCCGCCTGTCGAGAAGCCTGTGGATGTCTTGACAAAATCGGCTTGCGGCTTCAGCGGCCAGGGTGCAGGCCGTGATTTTTTCCTGATCCGTGAGCAAGCAAGTTTCGAGAATTACCTTCAAGATTGCGCCACGGGAATGGGCGAGATGGGCGAGGTCCGCGATTTCATTGCGTACAAGGTGCAATTCCTTGGAGCGGAAAGCGCCGATATTCTGAACCATATCCAGCTCTGTTGCGCCATCGGAGAGAGCATTATCGGCCTCGGCGATTTTGGTGCGCGAGTCGTTCGCGCCGAGTGGAAAGCCAACGACCGTACAAACGTGAACGGATGATTCGCGAAGCAATTCGAGGGCCAGGCGAACCCAACACGGATTGATGCAGACGGAGGCGAAGCCGAACTCGCGAGCTTCCTGGCAGAGTTGGGCGACGGCCGCGCGGTCGGCATCGGGTTTGAGCAGAGTGTGATCAATGAGCGAAGCAACGGCGTTCGGGTTGTCCAACTGGTTTTCGAGCGTCACGATTTTTTGCGAAGTGGAGGCGAGCTCAGGGGCGGGATGCACCCATGTTGGTCAAGCATAACATGGGTGTTTGGGGAAACGGAATTCGGGTGGGCGTTGAGTAAGGGCGCGGGCTAGCGGTGGAATTGTGATGTGGCGGAAACGGGGATGCGGAGCGGATACAACTCAGAGTCGGCATCGGTTCGCTCACCAACAAACACCGTCAGAACCGCGTACAGCGTGACTTCATAAACGTTGTTTTCGCGAAAGTGATACGCGGCTTCAGGCAGGAAAGTCCGTTCGACCGAATCGCCCGGCGTAAGGGGGATTATGGACCACCTGGACAGGTAATTCCAAGTGAGCGTGACTGTAGCCGGGCTGAAATTGGGGATCGTCGGCGGCATCGCAAACGCAGACAAGGGCATGAAGAATGATTCTTGCGACGGTGGGTTAACCTGCTTCACCGACATTGATACTTCACTGCCGGGCAAACCCGGTTCCGCTAGACGCACAACTCTGCCGGTTCGATTCTCTATTCTGAGCAGGGCGCCAAGGGAATGCACACTTCCGCTCGAAGTATTCATGAAGATCCATTCAGCTCGAAACGTATCGGCGAAAGGATTTTTGAGAATCGTGAAATGTTGCTGCGGCGTCCTGGTCCCTGCGAACTCGAAAGCAACTGTATAAGAACCTGGCATCTGCGATTCAGCAGGCAGCTGCCAGCCGCCTTTCCAACCGCGCGATATAGCTCCGTCTATAGGCCAGGAGACAGGCATATCCCGCTTCTGACCGTCTGGCCACACAATGTGGAGAATGCAGGATTGCCATAGGTTTTCGCTGATTTCGCTCGTCGAAGAGACTCCGACCCACAGTGTGATCGATTCGTTATCGAGGTATGTTGGCTTTTCGAGCTCGAGGAACGGTGCACCCAAATTCGCGGGCAAGGATGGCATCGATATTCCACAAACGACTACAGCACTGAATACCCATGCGAGCGAAGAGGCGCGAAATAGCTGCTTATGTAGTTTGCACATTTCGCAGACACCCCACGCAATCATAACGCCGGTCGGGGCCGGGCGTGCCACGGCCCCTACATGTGGGGATCGGCCGATATCACGGCGCCGCACGGTAGCTGTTTTTTAAGGGCCTGACTGCGCAGCTCGACCCCACTCGGGACCGGTGATCTGAATGCTCCAGATTGGGCCTCCTACGTACAGCGCCTCGTCTGCTCTGACGAACGCCGGCGCTCCCTCGTCGACCACCCAAACCTTCGAATCGGCTGGCTGTTTGCCGAGCAATGGCGCGATTATTCCTGCGATGCCGCCGATCTCAACTTTCACCACAAAAACAGTCGCTTTGTGACGAGCGCCAGCGACTGAAAACGTCTCTTGGCCGCGAGGCGTGATCGAGAGATGCACAAGCCGCGGCTTGGGATCAGCCCCTACATAGGAGACTTTCGTCTCCTTTGTATCGGGTGAGATGTTCTTTAGGACATTCAGAAGAATGCCGTTTGATAAGTCGGGCGGAAGGTCCAGGTGATCGGTCTGCACTTTTTCGCGGCCTTTGTCCTGATAACGGACTGTGACCTGGCCGGTAGAGGCGTTGATTAAAACATTCGTTGGATGGAGGAAGGTCGGCCCTTTTTGAATGTGGTGGTCGCTGATGAGTCGAAAAGTGCCACGCTGAGAAAAGGCAGTCGTGTCATCGTCCACCGACCCGTCCTTGAAGCGAAAAACCAGACGGGACACCACTTCGCTTCCATGCAAGACCTCGGTAAGCTGACCCGACGCAAGCAGCCCTCCGTCCAGAGTGCGCAGCGCTAGAAAACCGTGAACCGTTCCCTCGGGATACCGTACGGGTATGGGTTCCGCTGAAGCCGGGCCGGGTTGGAGCAGCAGAATGGGAATCAAGCAGCGGCAAAACCTTACCAGCACAGGGCGCTGCCCAGTCTCGCGTTCGCGTCCGGTACAGATCATAGAACCTGGTCGAGAGTCTCACTCTCCCTCCTCGAAATGTGTGACGCCGGAAAGGATTCGCTTTTTTCGCCTGGGCTGGTCAGAATTTTTACGAGTGGCGAACTGCCAGGCGATGTTGCCAATTCGATTGCCATAGACGACTGCGGCAAGTGCGAGCAGGCCCAGAGCAGATGTGTTGAAATCGGGTGGAATTGTCGTTTCGTGTAGCAAAAGCCTGTGGGCCCTCATCTACAACAGTGACCCACACCCGATCCTCGGCGACGCATTAGCAATGTCTTGAGCGTACGCCAGAAATGAGAGAGCGATAAGTACTGATGAAGGTTCATCTCGTCAATCCGAGTGATATGAGTTTTGGCACAGCAGTCATTACACCGCGGTGGCTTTATGTGCTCGCTGCCGCTACGCCAACGGGGTTTGGCGATGTCGAGATCTGCGACGAGACTCTGAAGCAGCTAGACGAGTCGCGCATTGCAGCGGGCGATGTGGTGGGGATCGGCATTCATACAGGGAATGCGTTCCGGGGCTATGAAGTTGGAAGGATCGCGCGCGCGCGTGGGGCATGGGTCGTGTTTGGCGGTATCCACGCCACGCTGTATCCAGGAGAGGCTTTTGAGCTCGGCGGCGCCCATTGCGCGGTGAAAGGCGATGGAGATGTCATTTGGTCAGAAGTGCTGAGAGATTGCGCAAGCGGCTCGCCGGAACGAATATACGAGGGAGGCCGTATCGCGCCGGACCAATTTTTGCCTGCTCGCTGGGATTTGCTTCCAGATAACAGGTATATGTGGGCGTCCGTTCAGACGGTCCGAGGGTGTTCAAAGCATTGCTCGTTTTGCTCGGTGTGGCGCACGGATGGTCAGCGGCCAAGGCAGCGCGCTTCTGACAGTGTCATTCAAGAGATTGTGCAACTACGCCGGAAAGGATTCCGGTTTATGGCGTTGGCGGACGACAACTTTTATCCAGTGTCGTTGACCGATTTGCGCTTGGCGGAACGTCAGGGGAACATGCAAAAGCTGAGCCAATTGCAGGCGATTCGCCGCGAACGTTTTGAGTTGATGGAGCGCCTGGCCGAGCTGCCTGCGGACACGGTCTTTTTTACCCAAATCACGATGGAGGCCGCCGAAGACACGGGCTTCCTGGACGCGATGCGAAAAGCCCGAATCAAAGGAGCACTAGTGGGCGTGGAGACCGTCACTCCCGAGGGCCTGAAAACGGTTTTCAAGGATTTTAATTCTTCGGGCGCGAGCTTAGTCCAGAGGCTTCGAACGTTTCGCGAACATGGGATCCATGTCCTTGGCTCATTTATTTTTGGCTTGCCGAGCGACGGGCCGGATACATTCGACGCCACAGCTTCGCTAGCCGAGGAGGCCGGTCTGACATTTGCCCAGTTCGTGATGCTCACGCCATTTCCAGGAACGGTCGATTTTCAGCGTTGGGAGAAGGCGCAGGGGAGTAGTCCTGAAACCATCAGCGGAGTTCCCGTTACGCGATACTGGCTGATTCCTCCAGAGAGCCGGCCCAAGATGTTTATGCAGCATCCCTCCATGAGCTCAGAGGAATTGCGCCGGCGCACGCAAGGAGTTTGGGATCGGTTTTACAGCTTGCGGTCCATCTGGGAGCGTTCGCGTTGCACTCCTAATCTTCGTGCGCGGCTGGCATTTCTTTTTGTGTCGAAGCTGTATCGGCAGATGTATGCAGGAACGGGAATTTCGACGGATAGTGCGCGTCAATCCCGCGCCCGCTTTTGGGCGAGCTTGATCGCAAAGCCTTGCAGGCGGCTTTTTCAGGGCAAGCGGATGCCAGAGCTGGAAATTCCTGCATCTATGCGTAGCAGCCCGCACGCGGGTGCCGTGGAAGAGTCCAACGCAGCAGCAGGAAGCGAAAACCGCGACGTGTCCCTACCTGTGCTCAGGTAGGATTTGAGTACGCACGAGGTTCGGTCGCGGGCCGGGCATGCCAGGGCTCCTACATCTGCGAACCATGACTCGCGGGTATCGTTGAGCCGCTGTGAAACACTTGCGGTAAGAGATATGGGAATGGAACGTGATTTTTCGCGGCGAGGATTTTTGAAGAGGTCCGGGGCTGGAGCCGGCGCACTGCTCGCGCCTAAAAGCATTTTGCGCGCCCAGGAGCTGAAAGATGACACTCCTCAACCGAAATGGACGCCACCGAGCGACCGGGTGCGGATGGGCATCATCGGGATCGGCATGCAAGGGTCCGGGCTGCTACCGAATGCAATCGGTCTACCGGGCGTCGAGTGCGTGGCTGCGGCGGACCTCTATGACGGGCGGCACACCCTCGCGAAAGAGATTACCGGGAAGGACAGCTTGCCGACTACGCGGCGGTACCAGGAATTGCTCGATCGCAAGGACATCGACTGCATTGTTGCGGCAGTGCCCGATCACTGGCACATGCGCGTGGTGGTGGATGCGTGCAATGCGGGCAAGGACATTTACTGCGAGAAGCCGATGTCGCACACGATTCCGCAAGGGTTCGAGATGGTTGCGGCGGCGCAGCGGAATAAACGCATCGTGCAGATCGGATCGCAGCGGGTGAGCTCGGTGCTGTGCAAGAAGGCGCACGAGTTGTATCACGGCGGGGCGATCGGGGATGTCGAGATGGTCGAGCTCAGCTTGGGCCGAAACGATCCTACGGGGGCCTGGGAGTATCCGCCGCCGTTCGACCTTTCGCCGCAAACGCTGGACTGGGATACGTGGCTCAACGACGCGCCGAAGATTCCGTTTAATCCATACCGCTTTGCGAGATGGCGATGTTGGAAAGAGTACGGTACGGGCGTGGCAGGCGACTTGATGGTGCACCTGCTGAGCGGGATGCAGTATACGCTGGGCTGGAACGAAGCGCCGCGGTCAGCTTCAACGTTGGGCGGGATTGTCCGGTGGAAGGACGGGCGCAACATGCCGGACCTGCAGACGGTTCTGTTCGACTATCACGGCGTGCCCGTGTATGTGCGGTTGAGCTTGGGCGCGGAGACTCCCGAACTGGCGCGATTTATGGGTCCGAAGGGGCTGCTCGAGGCGGACGAGCATGAGCTGCGATATTCGCCGCAGCGGGGCGTCGATACGGAGCCCAGTTATTACACGAATAGTTTTCCGGCGAAGATGCGGGAGGAGTATGAGAAGCAGTGGCATGCGGAGCACGATCCGGAGCCGGGGCATGAGCCGCTCGAGGATACGCAGGTTTATCGCGGAAATAGCTGGGATGATGTGCGGCCGCATCTCTGGAATTTTTTCCGGGCGGTGAAGACGCGCAAACCGGTTGTGGAGGATGCCGTGTTCGGGAACCATGCGGCGATTGCGTGCCACATGGCGAATGAGTCCTATTTTCGGAAGAAGCCGGTGTATTGGGATGCGGAGACGCGGGAACTGCAGGGGTGATTCTCGGTTCTCGAGGCGTAGCAGATGGGGCATTCAAGGTTGCAATGATCGGTGATCTCGACCAGAGTGAGGCAGGAGTGCTGCTCGTGGTCTGTGCAGAGGCCGCAATCGTCGGGGCAATCCCAGCGCACGGGCATGTTATACGCGGAGGGCATCTCGGGCGGCTTGATGAAAACCTCGCGGCAGCGGCGATAGTAATCCACATCGTCCGCCATGAGGACTTTCTCGGGTCCGTGAACGGGACAGCGTTTCAACAGGTAAACCAGACTGTCCTCAAAGACGATTTTGCCCTCGGCACGGCGGTAGCAAGTCGAGCAGATAGAGATGGCGGTGTCGTAGAAGATGTAGGGGCGAACGCGATCAGCCATGAGCGATAGCCTTTCTGGTGGAAGTGAATTCGGCGAGAATCCTCCACGCCTCTTTCGCATACCAGAGCACCGCGGCAGCACATGCCCACTGCAGGGTCATTAAACCGTCCAGGCGCGGACCCGGCTTCAGAAAATCCACCAACAATCGCCAGGAGAAATAAGCGAACACAAAAAGGCGATAGCGATCGCCTTCCGCAAAACGGGGCGGGCGAATGCGAACCAGCAACATGGCTAAGAGCGCCATGGCCGCTACCTCGTACAACTGAACCGGATGCCGGCGAACTCCGTCACCGAGATCGACAGCCCACGGCATCGAGGTAGCGGTTCCATAGGGTCGTCCTGCTTGCCGGCGAGAAAGCAGCCGATGCGGCCGATTGCGATCCCAATTGTGATCGGGAGCGCAAACAGATCTCCGGTGCGACGCCGGATACCGAGATGACGTCTTGCAAGCTCCACAGCGAGCGTGCCTCCGAGGAGAGCCCCGATGATTGTCTTTCCCGAGAGAAGATATGGAACCTCACGCCAATGATGCACCGTTTGCATCGGGTCCTCAAGCCAAAACAGCACCCTTGAGCCTATGGCAGCGCCTACGGCGGCGGCCACGATCACATCCCACCTGGTGGTCGTGTTGAGGAAATCGCCGCCTCTCTCTCGCGAGTGGACGTAAATTCGAAACGCCACGATGTACGCGAGGAACTCGAAGATGAAGTGCCAGGACACTTCTGGCTATTATGCGTCCAGAAACTGGGGATGTCGATCACAATGAAAGGCATAAATATGCATGCCCCACATCCACTGATCGCCATAGGTGTGATGGCGTCGACCGCCCTCACCGATGCAGTCTATGTTCTCTTCAATTCGGCGGTTTCGGCGCGGCGCAGGATTTCGGCCGCAAGCTGGAGCAGCGTCTGGTACTTGCTCTCGGCGTTCGCGGTAATCAGCTATACGGGGAATCCGATTTACGTGGTGTTCGCGGCCTCGGGCTCGTGGTTGGGGGCCTTTGTGGCGGTGACTTGGCTGAACCGGATGGATGCGAAGCACGGCGGGGCAGCGGGTACAGGGCTGGGAAGCAGCATCACGAAAGCGCAGTGAGGGCAATTGAAGATAGACTTGAAACTATCTCAGATGCAGTCTCCTGAGTTACATCCATTTGGGAGGACAACTATGAAACGAGTCGGATTGGCCGCAGTTGTGATGATTTTTGGCGCCTGCATGGCGTTGCCGCAAGATAGCGGCGTAGAACAGCAAATCAAGAAGATGGAAAAGCAATTGCGCAGCGAGCTAGTGAAGGGTCAGACATCTGCTTTTGACCGACTCACTGCCGATGATTACTTTGCGATCGATCCTTCGGGCGGCGTATCGGACAAGCAACGATCTATTCAAGGACTGAAAGATGGAAGTGGTAAATACACCGCAATAGATGTAAAGGACGACAAGGTTCGAGTGTATGGGAACACCGCGATCTACAACGCACTTGCGACCGTGAAGGGAGCTTTCGACGGCCACGAAGTGAGAGGAGACTATCGGGTGACCATCGTCTGGGTGAAGCAGAACGGACAGTGGAAGCGGGTGTCGTTTCAATCCACTGAAGTACGGCCACAGCGCTCTGAGTAGGCGGCCCAGGCCGGGCGCTACAATCCGAGCGTGTCGAAGAGTGTGCGAGAGAAACCGGCACTTGACTTCGAAGAGGCGCGGCAGATTGTCATGGAAATCGTTCAGCCGCTTTCGAATCACAGTTCGGCGGAAGTTGTCGATTTAGAACAGGCGCATGGGCGGGTTCTGGCCGAATCCATTTTCGCGGATCGGGACTATCCTGCCCTGCGGCGGTCATTGCGGGACGGATTTGCCGTGCGTTCGGACAATGTCCCGGGGACTTTGCGAGTACGCGGAGAGGTTCGGGCGGGTGAGCAGGAGCAGGCACGCCTGGAAGATGGTGAAGCACTCGAGACTATGACGGGTGCGCCTGTGGCGGATGGTGCGGATGCAGTCGTAATGGTCGAACACGTCGTGCGCGAGACCAATGAGCAAGGCGTGGCACGCGTGAAGATCGATCAGAGTGCGGTACCGGGACAGTTCATCAATGAACGCGGGGCAGAAGCACAACGCGGCTCGGTTTTGATTCAGGAAGGGACGCGAGTGGACGCAAGCCATATCGCGACGCTTGCGATGACGGGCCATGGTTCTGCGAATGTGGTGCGGCGTCCTCGGGTTGCCATTCTGGCGACCGGCGATGAAATCGTAGACGTGCAACAGCAACCGGCGGCGCATCAGATTCGGAACTCGAATTCTTATATGTTGGCGGCTCTGGTGCGTGTGAGTGGCGGGGTGGCGACACTTTTGCCCGTAGCTCGCGATCGGCCGGACGCGTTACGCCCGCTGCTTCAACAAGGGTTGCAGCACGATCTTCTGCTGATTAGTGGCGGAGTTTCAGCCGGCAAATATGATTTGGTGAAACCGGTGCTCCGCGACCTGGGCGCGACGTTTCACTTTGAGCGAGTGCGGATTCAGCCAGGTCAGCCCACCGCGTTCGGGACTGCGGGAAGAAGCGTGGTTTTTGGATTGCCGGGGAATCCCGGATCAACACTGGTTACTTACGAGTTATTCGCGCGACTGGCGCTCGAGCTATTGGCGGGAGTGTCCGATGCGGTTCTACCGCTGCTGTCGGCGCGGTTTGAAGCACCGTTCCGGCACAAAGGCGGGTTGACTCGCTTTCTCCCGGCGCGATTGAGCAAAGACGGAGAGCATCTGCGGCATATACCATGGCAAGGGTCAAGCGATGTTCCAGCGTTGGCGAAGGCGAACGCGTTTCTAGTGGCGGATCACGACCGGCAAAGCTGGGAAATCGACGATTTGATTCGAGTGATGCTCAAGTCATGAGGAAGGGGCTTTCGCATTACGATTCGAGCGGGCAGGTCTCAATGGTGGACGTCTCGAAGAAGGACGTTACTGAGCGGACGGCCACGGCGCATGCGTTTGTTGCGATGAGCCCGGAGGTTATCAAAGCGCTGCCACAAAATCCGAAAGGCAATCCGCTTGAGATCGCGCGCATTGCGGGAATCAGCGCGGCTAAGAGGACGGCAGACTTGATCCCGCTCTGCCACCAATTGCCTCTGACGCACGTCGGGCTGGAGTTTCGCGTGAAGGCGCAAGGCGTTGAGATTGCGGCGACGGCGAGAACGGCGGCCCGGACCGGCGTCGAGATGGAGGCGTTGACGGCGGCTGCGGTTGCTGCTCTGACGATCTACGATATGACCAAGGCGCTCGACAAAGGGATTGAGATCGGGGAGCTTTACCTGGTCGAAAAGACTGGCGGGAAATCCGGGATCTATCGCCGGAAGTCGAACAAGAAATGATGCGTGTCGCGATTCTTACGGTCAGCGATTCGGTCGCTTCCGGCAAGAGAGAGAATGCTTCGGGACCGGCGCTTAGGGAACAGTGCGAACGGCTGGGATGGCTAGTGAGTAAAGAGGATGCAGTGGGCGACGACGAACGTCTCATTACAGGTCGGCTACGGGAGTGGGCAGATGGGGCTGTGGCATCTCTCATCCTGACGACAGGCGGGACGGGGGTATCCGCCCGAGATGTGACCCCGGAAGCGACGCGCAGCGTGCTCGAGCGCGAGATACCCGGCATGGCCGAACTGATGCGGGCGAAAGGCTTGGAGCAGACCAAACTTTCGGTTCTTTCGCGGGCGGTGGCCGGAACGCGAGGCCGCACGCTAATCGTGAATTTACCTGGCTCGCCACGCGGGGCGGGATATTCGCTTGCCGCCATCGAGCATCTGGTATCTCACATAATCGACTTACTTGAAGGGCGCACGGAGCACTCCGCAAATGCGAAACTGGAGACGGTAGAAGAAACTCAGGAGAACGCAGAGACATCTCAGGACATATGAAGCTAGCGAGCAATCTCCGTCTAGCCGGGCTCGCGCTGCTGTTCGGGGGCTTGGCGTGTCCGCAGTTTTTGCCACCCGGGCAGTTGCCGGCGAAACCTCCACAGCCGGGCGAGCTTGGTCCGGCGCCTGTGAAACCGTCGAATCAACCTGGGAGCGAGCGAAACCGGCAGCCCGGAACGGCGACGGGTCAGCCAGGCGGCTCCGATATTCCGACTATCGGAAGCGTGAGGGTACGCTACGTGCTCGTGCCGACAACTGTCGTTGACAAAGACACGGGCAACTACATTAACGGGCTGACTGCTAGCGATTTTCAGGTTCTTGACAACGGCAAACCACAGCGGATTGTATCGGATGTTACGCAGCAGCCACTCTCGCTCGTGCTGGTTGTGCAGGCGAATTCGGAAGTGGAACCGATGATTCCAAAGATCCGGAGCATGGGGTTGTTGCTGCATGGCTTAGTGACGGGTCAGGAGGGCGACGTCGCCGTGCTGGCGTTCGATCATCGCATGCAGCTCATCCAGGATTTCACGAACAATCCGGATAAATTGGACGATTCGATGCAGAAGATCACCGCGGGCTCGAGTACCGCGGCGCTCATCGATGCTGTGATGCGGGCCGATCGGATGCTGAAGGATCACGATCCGCAGAATGTCCGGAGACGCGTGGTTTTGCTGCTGAGCCGCAATATCGACAAGGGCAGCGAGACGCATCTGCAAGAAGCAGTGCATGCCATGCAGTTCGACAACGTGATCGTCTATGCGATCGATATGTCGAAATTTATGACGTCCTTTTTCAAAAAGCCTGACTATCCCCGGCCGCAAAATGGCGGCGTTCCTCCCGAGGCGCTTCCCAATTTGCGTGGAAACGGCGCGTACAGCGAAACCGATGTCATTAAACAAGAGAATGGAAACGCGTTGAGCGCTGTGCCGCCGATTTATCGTTCGGTCAGGGATCTGTTCAAGAAAACACCGGCGGAGGCGTTCACGACGTTTACGGGCGGGAAGATCTATAATTTCGGCACTGAAAAAGGTCTTGAGGCGGCGGTAACCGATATTGGCAAGGAACTAAACAGCCAGTATCTGCTCAGTTACAATCCGAACGATAAGAACGAGCCGGGATTCCATACCATAAAGGTCGTGATCAACCGGCCGAGGTTGGATATCCGTACGCGGCCCGGTTATTGGTGGGGCGGCGGGCAGCAGTAGGCCGCGTTACCCGGTTCCGTCGCGGAAGCGCAAGGCGCCGAATGTAACCACGCTGTGCGGATCGATCTGCCATTGGCAATAGTCGAGCAACTCGCCATGGGCACCGGGCATCACCTTTAAAAACGTGTAGAGCGGAGACGCGCCGCACCACTTCAGATCGTCGTACTTTTCCTGAACGAGATCCCAGAAGGCGCGCGCATCCCCGCAGCTAAGATGCGCAATGCGCTGCCGGTCGCGTTCCTCAATGAGCAGCATCTCGCCGGAATTGGCTGTAGCTCGAAGCGGGTCGCCATAACGCGGTCCAATATGCGCCATGTCGACCCCGAGCACCCAGAAGAGCCGGCGTCCTTCGCGGGCAGAGAGATTGCCGAGGGCGTCGATGAATTGGGCAACGCGCTCGGTGTCTTCAGGCAAGCCGCCGCCGTAGATGCTCTTGACAAACGGCCCGCATAAGATCGGCAGAATGCGCACATCGGGTCCGTACACGTGTTGGAGAAAAAGCACCTGAAACTCGATGGAGTGTTCTACCGAGTGGCAATAATCTTCCATTCGGACAGAGTTACCGGCGGCCCGGTCCAACTCGTCGACAAGCGCGATATTGGTCTGTGCTTCGCCTAGAGGTGTGATGAAGTGTTTACGAGTCAGACCGAAGTATTCAGGAGCGCCGTAGTGCGAGGTGCCGAGAATCACGAAGGTGCAGTCACGCGCATCCTCGATGCGGGGCAATGCCTGATAGGCGGCCCGATACGTTCTCCAACCCCCGTCCGGGCTTGCGTGTGGGGCCGCGATTCCGATCGCCGATGCTGTGCCCGCGGGCCCGCCGATGCGCGCGGTTAGAAGTTCCGCAAGGTTTGCCGGATCGTCAGGATAGGCGGAGCCAGCGAAAACGGCATCGCGCTTAAGCTGTTTCGCGAACTCTGCTTCGCGCTGCGCTTTGAGCTCCCGATATGTGTCGTTCTCTAAGAAACCGGCGTCGCTGAGCGAATCGAACAGATTCTTTTCGATGCTGCCAACTTGAATCTCACCCGTGAGGCGGACAAGCTCCGAGCGCAGCTCGAGCGTGGACTGCTGGCCATCAAAGCACTCGAGAGCTTGGACCAGAATCGGAGGAACCAGCAGCGTCGCGTCTGAATAATGATACGGATCGCGGATGAACAAGCCGGGACGGCGCGGATCGGGCGACGGCATGAAATCCAAATTGAACCGCAGTCTGGGCAGAACGGCCGACACGCTCTCAATTGTACGAAGGCAAGGAAGGCGGGACGCCTAGAACGGTCCGATTCGGTCTGCTCTCAGCCGCTCCAAAAACTCACGCGGGACACGGACGTTATCTTTGATTCCTCGGCCAAGCTTCACGCCGGGTTTAGCGGCGCCATGGAAATCGGATCCGCCGGTCGGTAGCAACTCTAATCGATCGGCCAGGCGGAGGTAATAGGCCTGCAGATTTGGCGAATGCTCGGAATGGTACACCTCCAATCCGAGCAGGCCCGCATCTTTGAGGTGAGTCATGATATTCCACTCAACATCGGGCAAAAGCGAAAGCCGCACAGGATGGGCGATCACAGGAATGCCGCCCCCGTCGCGAATGATCTGAATCGCCTCTTCGGTGGTTTGAGTTTCGCGCTCCACGTAGGTGGGTGCGGTTTCGCCAATATATCTTTGAAACGCGTCGTCGAAATTCGCTGCATATCCCTTGTCGACAAGAATGCGGGCGAAGTGTGGGCGGCCAGTCATACTCTTGCCACGCGCTTGCACCTCCTCGAGCGTGATTTGAATTCCTCTCTTCTGTAGAGCTTCTACTAAGCGCCGGTTTCGAACGCGGCGATCCTCTTGCTCATTGGCCAGCCATGCACTGAATTTCGGCAGCGGCGCACTATGCGGGAAATAACCGAGAATGTGCGCGTGCCGCTCGTCATCTCCGGCGCGGATGTCGAGCCTTGAATTAATCTCGATGCCACGAAGAACGTCGACGCGCGCTTCGGCCGCCAGCGGTTCCGCCTTTTCATATCCGGCGAACGTATCGTGATCGGTGATTGCGATGGCTGACAAGCCGCTTCGTTTTGCGAGCGCGATCAGCTCGGCGGGCGTCAGTGTTCCGTCGGATTCGGTCGTATGCGAATGCAGATCAACAAAACCGGCTAGCGAGGGCGAACCGCCGAACAGAGGCACTAGTGGGTCTTCAACTCCGGATAGGTTTCGAAAGCGAAGCTCTCCCCGCAAGTGTGCGCGATGAATCGGCCTGCGCCAAGCGTCTTGTCTTTTGTGCGATTTTCAAAAAAGATCGCGCCATCGGTGCTATCGCCCGGCTTCAGTTTGGTCGGCACGAGCGTAATGGCCGAGGCTGCGGCGGCGGCCTTGAATCGCGGATTGACAAACTGGGCCATGGCTGCCTCGCGCCGCTGCTCATAGCCGTTGGTGGAACGAAAATTTGACAGGGCATAGATGCTTGCTTCATAGAGAAGTTGCAGCTTGATCACGTCACTCCGGCTGGCCTTATCGAGCAACGACGCAACCACCTCATCTGCCGATATGGTTTGCAGCGTCGTGCCGTCCTGGCGCGTAAAGGAAAAATCGCTCGGCTTAACGGTCCAAGGTACGGGTGAACCGTTCGTAACCGTCACCTGAACGATGTTGTAATCCTTTACATGCGGCGGCAAGGGAGCGAACATGACAGTGATCCCGCTCTTGGTGAGCGCCTCGTAATGCATGCCGTGCGATTCAAAATCGATAGGGCCGGCTGCCGATTGCGGAAACTTCTGTGCAGGAGGCGTTTGGGAGCTGGCGGCGACGGCCAAGAATGTCAACGCTACTAACGGCCGGAATCCGCGGCAAAGCGCAGCCCGGGCATTTTGGTCACGCATCAAGTTCCATTTACATGATAGACGCCCGAAACGCCTGGAGCGGGTCCACTTGGAGGCGTTCCGATCAAGAGTGCTGCGCGGCCAATTTCGCGATGAGCAACCATCGCAAGAGGCCTTTCGGCTGCGAGGAAAAGCTCTCACAATCAATGCGCAGAATCGAGCCTTTCTTCACATCGACTTGAAGATCCGGCACGCCAAGCAGGTATCCGGGCAATAGGCTGAAAAGCGGATTGTGCCCGACGAGAAGCACGGCGGCTTCCTTGCGGTGGGTGCGTATCTCCTCCCAAACTTCTTCGACGCGCGAATTTGGAAGAAGAGCTTCGGAGCGAACCAAGTCGCCCTTGTATCCGAACACTTCCTGCGCGATTTCGGCTGTTTCGACGGCCCGCTTGAGAGGGCTGGTCAGGATAAGCGTGGGCCGAACGTCAGCACCTGATGCAGTATCGAGGATTTGACGGAGCTTGCGACGGCCATCTGACGTGAGCCGCCGGTCAGCATCATTCAACCCACTGCGGTCTTCTTCCGCGATGCCGTGGCGAAGCAAATAAAGTTGCATGGAGATGAATTTTCATCGTGTCATACCGGAAAGTTTTTCAAGTGAATAGCTCGGCCGCCCGGGTATCATAGGAGAAACATGGCAACTGTAACAGTGGATGCAACAGCAGCAGATTATAAGGTCGCTGATCTATCGCTGGCTGACTGGGGGCGCAAAGAGGTTTCAATCGCCGAGCACGAGATGCCGGGACTGATGGCGATTCGGGAAAAGTACGCGCAGGAGAAGCCGCTGAAGGGCGTTCGCATAACCGGATCGTTGCACATGACGATCCAAACTGCCGTCCTAATCGAGACACTGACTGAGCTAGGCGCGGACGTGCGCTGGGCAAGCTGCAATATCTTTTCGACGCAGGACCACGCTGCTGCCGCGATTGCTGCGACGGGTATTCCGGTATTCGCGTGGAAGGGCGAAACGCTCGAGGAATATTGGTGGTGCACTTACCAGGCGACCAGCCATCCCGGTGGGAAAGGGCCTCAATTGGTGGTCGATGATGGCGGCGATGTCACGCTCCTTATTCATAAGGGCTATGAGCTCGAAGAAGGAAGCGATTGGGTCAATGCGGCGCCAGGCAGTCACGAAGAGAAGGTCATCAAGGATCTTCTGAAAAGGGTTCATGCAGAGGATCCGCGGCACTGGCATTCGCTTGTCAAAGAGTGGCGAGGCGTATCGGAAGAGACTACGACGGGCGTTCATCGGCTGTACAAAATGCAGGAAGCCGGCAAGCTGCTGGTTCCGGCAATCAACGTGAACGACTCAGTCACGAAATCGAAATTCGACAACTTGTATGGCTGCCGCGAATCGCTCGCAGACGGCATCAAGCGCGCTACCGACGTGATGATGGCAGGGAAAGTCGCTGTGATTTGTGGCTACGGCGATGTCGGCAAAGGGTCGGCTCACTCGCTGCGCGGCATGGGAGCGCGGGTCATTATTACCGAAATCGACCCGATTAACGCGTTGCAGGCTGCGATGGAAGGCTTCGAGGTGACGACCATTGAAGAGACCCTAGGGCGCGGCGACATTTACGTCACTTGCACGGGCAACCTCGACATCCTCACGTTGGAGCACATGCGTTATATGAAGGATCAGGCGATTGTCTGCAATATCGGCCACTTCGATAATGAGATTCAGGTAGATCGCTTGAACTCCCAAGATGAAGTGAAGAAGACCAACATTAAGCCGCAAGTGGACATGTACACGTTTGCCGACGGGCACAGCATCTTTCTGCTGGCAGAAGGAAGGCTGGTGAATCTGGGGTGCGCTACCGGGCATCCGAGCTTTGTCATGAGCAACAGCTTTTCAAACCAAACTTTGGCGCAGATCGATCTTTGGAAAAACCGGGACACTTATAAGATTGGCGTCTATACCCTGCCCAAGCGGCTGGACGAAGAAGTGGCGCGACTGCATCTCGAAAAGATCGGCGTGAAACTGACCACGCTGACGCCAAAGCAGGCGGAATACCTTGGCGTGGCGATCGAAGGTCCGTACAAAGCGGAGCATTACCGCTATTAAGAAAGCGAGGTCTGATATATGAGACTCTCTCTGGCAATACTCGCATTTGCGCTGGTTGCGCCTCTCGGCTTGCCTGCCGGGCTCGCGGCGCCCGCGGCATCGGGTGGTGCTGCGC
Organism: uncultured Acidobacteriaceae bacterium; assembly: GCA_963803455.1. GTDB lineage: Bacteria > Acidobacteriota > Terriglobia > Bryobacterales > Bryobacteraceae > Bog-105. Next base: position 1,679,371 of record CAWDMK010000001.1, read on the forward strand.
AGAATGCAACAACTCGTCACCCACGCCGGGCGAATGCTCACCGGGCGCGGCATAGAAGAACTCTTCACGCCAAGCGCCACCGAGCGGTAAGACACCGGCGGACTTAGCTATCGCGCAATCGCGGGCAGGTGTTTACGCGAGCCTGCGGTGTCAGGTCTCGGCGTAATACCGGTCGGTCGCGTGAACGATGAGCCCCTTTTGCTTTGTCGTCAACCGGATTTTCCGAAATTCCGAGCGAGTGACGGGGCGGTTCGAGACGAACCCGAGGCTGTACTCGCTTCGTAGAGCCTCCTCAATCGCGTCGTAGATCTGCCCGATGGTCTCGTTCTTCGACACCTCGAAAAAATCTCCGCCCGTTTCTCTCGAAAGCCGTTCGAGAATTCGCTTCCCATTTGGCCCGATGCCCAAAGCCCGGCCGTAATAGGCCTCATCAGAAAAGAGAATGCAATAGACACCAGTGCCGGCGCGCTGGGCGGCTTCTATGGCATCGGTGAGAGTGATCGTACTTCCCACATCGACGCCGTCAGTAAGCACGACGAACGCCTTTCGCCCTTGCTGGGTTCGCATGAGCTGTATGGCTGCGGTTCGCACTGCGTCGTACAGGAGCGTACCGCTGCCATAAGCCGCCTGCTGCGCATTGGGCGAATCGAGCAGTGCGAGCGTATCCTGCAAATCTTTGCGCGAAGAAGTGAGTTCCTGCCGGATCATAACCGCCTGATCAAATTGAACAATTGCGGCGTTGTCTTTGCTTTCGCGCAACACCTGGTCGAGGAACCGGAAGCTTGCGCCCCGCTCGTCCTCCAAGACCTTAACTTGACTAAGGCTCGTATCGACGAGCAACGCGATGGTGAGCGGAAGATCTGATTCCCGGGAAAAATACCGAATGCTTTGTGGCTTCCCATTCTCAAAAATCGCAAAGTCATCCTTGTTGAGGTTTCGGACGATTCGGCCATTCTTGTCTTGTACCGTGGCGAAAACGTTTACAACCTTAATCTCGGTAGAAAAGGTAGGGATCTGCTGAGCTCGCAAGCGAGCGCCGGCAAGCGTGCAGCCTGTCCACGCGAGCCACTCGCGCCTTGAAAGTGTTGCGGCAGGTTTGAAATGCTGCCGCATTACCGCTGCGATCCCGCTGGCCAACGTAGTCTCAATGTGTTGGGATGCATATGAGCGCCGCAACGTTCCTTCCAACTCCGTTGACGCGTTACGGCCACGCGCTACCGTTCCCGGAGCAGCTTGTCGATGTTTCTTGAATATTTCGTCTCTCCACTAAGCCTACGTACTTCGCTGCGATCTTTCCGTGACGATCAATTAGCAAAGCCACCGGCATGGCCTGGATATCGAAAAGGACAGCGCTACTACCATCGTCTAGCAGCACTTTGCCGGGCATTCGATGTGTACTCACGAACGGGGTCACCGTAGACCAACCGCCGTCATCCATAGACACCGCGATTACTGAGAATCCCTCGGGCTTGAACGAGGCCTCGAAACCAGCGAACCACGGCAGTTCTTGCTTGCATCCTCCACACCAAGTCGCCCAAAAATCGAGCAAGACTACTTTGCCGCGATATTGATCAACACTCACCCTCTGTCCGGACGACTCCGGCAACCTCAATGCTGGAACCCTCGACCTTTGCGAGATATCAATTAGGACCGCTTTACTCGGTGCCGCTGCCAATCCGATGCTCACACAAACCATCGTTAGAACAAACGCGCTTGAGGCCTGGTTGTTGAATTTGATTTTTCTCCTCATGTGGAACACGGCAGATTAGGAGGCTACTTTTCTGAGAGCAGTGCGGCCAACTCAGCCTCGTATTTCTCCTTTTGTTGAATTCCGATGTTGGTTGCAGCGACAAGGCCCGACCTGTCGATCACCAGCGTTGTTGGAACAGCATTAAGACCGCCGTACAAATTGACAAGCGCATTGCCCCCGACCATTACTGGAAAGCTGACGTTCAGCTTGGAGATGAAGGGACGAACGACATTCCAACCGTCGTCATCCATAGCTACAGCCACGATTGAAAGGCCTTGAGAATCATATTCTCGTTGGAAGTCGGAGAACCAGGGCAATTCAGTCCTGCACGGGTTGCACCACGTTGCCCAGAAATTCAAAAGAACCACACGACCCCGCAAAGCGGACAGCCGCACAACGTGACCACTCTGGTCAGGAAGTGCAAAATCGGGCGCGGCTTGACGATGTGGCTTGGGCAAAACGTTAGAGAAAACGCCCGGCACTTTGGACAAAACAAAATGTGAGATGCGAGCGGTTCCTGCAACACAGGCGGCCACACACTTTTTCGCAAATACGCTGCCTTGTGGAAGGGTGAAAGCAGTCAGGAGGCACACAGCAACACCTAGTGCACCCCTGATAATGTGCAACTTGCGCCTTCGCAGTTGACTTCGTCGGCGTGTGTACCGCGCGAAAGCAGCGGTGGCATCGGGGCGCCACTCGCGGCATCCCTGTTTAAATGATTCTGAGAGCCGGTCCTCGACCCATGTCTCGACTGCGGTGTTATGAGTCAGGTTGTCCATATCGCTTCAGATACTCCTTCTTAAAAGCGGATTGGGCACGGGAAAAGCATGATCCCGACCGAAGCTGGATTGATACTCAGGGCATTGCTGAGCTCAGCGTACGTAAGGCCCTCAGCTCGCAACAGCAACAGCTCGGCATCCCGTCGGCGCATGCTTTGTAAGATTAGACCGACATGAACTTGTCGTTCACGAACGGCATATTCGTTTTCCGGGTTAGCGCCTGCGGCAAGGAAAGCGGAAAATAGCTGGCGAAGTCGCCGCCGGCGATTGCGACGCCGGACCTCATCGAGTGCCAGCCGAACGGCTTGCCGGTACAGCATCGCGGATGAATTCGGCCGCGACACCTTCAAAAAGACTTCGACTGCGAGATCTTCAGCATGGGACTGGTCACGGGTGATGCGCGTAATAAAGCGCGCCACCTTCGCGTATTCGCGAATGAACAGATTTTCCAGATCTTCTGGCGAGCTGTTTGCCACCAATTCGATTCCGGCGTGTTGCACGTCGTCCACAGATCTACAGCGTGACGAGCAAACCATTTTGTGACAAGAAATCTGTACCAGACCGAAGACTCCGCCCACTGGACGTATAAGCCACGTCTGGTCGAACCGCGAGCCTATCGGACCACGCTTGAGGCGGCCACCTCGGCGCGAGGAAACGGATACCGTTTCCTCACCACCGGGTACCCGATAAGCGCGGGCACGAGAGATAATGGATTTCGACCGGTACTATCACTCGCGGCGGCCGCGTTTCACTCGCGCCTTGAAAATGTTGCGGCAGGTTTGAAATGCTGCCGCATTAGCGCTGCGATCCCAGCTCTTCCACCAGGATCTCCGATAACGACGAGATCAACAAATCGCCTGGATTGTCGGGACTGTAGTCAATCTCGGGAATGTCATCTACGGTTATCGCCATCGCGATGGGCGCTGTCTTTGTGTAAATGATCCCTACATCGCTGCGGAGATGATCGAGAGCTCCCGATTTACTAGCGACCGTGACGTCTTTCATGTCGCGTCCAATGCCTTCGTGATCCTGCTGCCGCTTCATGACCGCAAGCATCTCGTCCGAGGCTGCCTTGTTGACCAGTTGTCCCCGATACAGCTTCTCGAGGATCGTCACCATCTCAAGCGGACTGCTTCGCCCGATTCCCCAGCTCTTGTTGTCCGGCTTGGCGCCTTCCTCGGTAACTCCGCTAACGTGGGGCTTTAAATTTGCGCCGTCCCCAAGTATCTTGCGCATCACGCGAGTCTGCTGAAATCCGAGGCGCGTCATGCGGGTATTTACGGCATTTCCACCGATGCGGTTGAGAATGAGATTCGTGGCCGTGTTGTCGCTGACGACGATCATGAGATGCATCAGGTCGCGAATCGGCAATTCGTCGCCGTCGGAGAGCTCCTGAACGACACCGCTGCCTGAGACCTTTTCGTCTTGGACGACCTTGACCGGCTCAGTCCATTTCAGTTTTCCGTCTGCGACTTCCGAAAAACATTCGATCATGATCGCGAGCTTGATCGTGCTGGCGGTGCGGACCGGCTGATCCGGCTTAATGCCATAGCTAACGCCGGTTTGTAGATTCTTGGCATACAGGCTCACGTTTCCTCGAAAGCCGTCTACCTTTGCGTGGACGCGTTGAGCCACGCCACGCTGTGCATCCGGCTGTTGAGCCGGGGAGATGGAAAGGTACAGAGAAGCGAAGATCACAGCGCGAGCAAAGCGGAGTAGCATGGGGCTTCTATTCTAAATGGGGCCGGGCCGCATCAGATTACGGGCAATAGCGTACGTTCCCGCAACCCGGTTTCACTGAGCGCGCCGATCTCCAGATCAATGAGCTGCTTCGGTTCGCGCTGCTTCAGCATTTGGATCTTCAGAAAATTGCTGGTTAAAGCGAGTCCGTTCTGATCGAGCGTCACCGCCGAGAGTGTCTTGCCGATCATGCGCCTTCGGAATTCAAGGTTCTTGGTATCGGACAGCGTGCGGAGCATACGGGTGCGCTCCCGCCGGATTTCGACCGGTACGGGTTGGCCTCGCTCGGCTGCCAATGTGCCCGGGCGCTCCGAATACGTGAACACGTGCAGGTACGTAAAGGGCTGCTGCTCGATGAAGCGCAGGGATTCCTCGAACTCGGCATCGGTCTCACCCGAAAAGCCGGTCATTACGTCGGCTCCGATCGCCGCGTCGGGCATAAGGCGGCGCGCGATCTCTAAGCGGCTCGCATAATGGCGCGTCCTATATTTCCGGAACATTCGCTTTAAGACGGCATCGCACCCGGATTGCAGCGGCAAATGAACGTGCTTCGCGATTCTAGGGTGTGTCGCGACAAGCTCGAGCAGCGCATCGCTCCAGTCCATCGGCTCGACCGAGCTGATGCGCAAGTGGCGGACGTTTGTTGTGTTCAGAATCGCCCGGAGCAAGTCGATGAAGCGCAAATTTCCGGGCAAGTCGCGGCCCCAGCGGCCGAGGTTGATCCCGCTTAAAACGACCTCGCAATAGCGGTCGCTCAGATCGCGCACCTGCTCGAGGACGCTCTGCACATTCGCGCTGCGGCTTCTTCCACGAACGGACGGGATGATACAGAAGGAACAACGGTTGCTGCAGCCGTCCTGAACCTTCAGATTGGGGCGCGTGCGGTCGTCATAAGCGTCCCGCACCGGAGTAGCCAGGAAGTCGCGCTGACCAGAGATATCGCTGACATGCACTTGACCGTGATATTCCTCGACGGGCGCTGAAACGATGTTGGCGATCTGTGTCTTATGGGAGTTGCCTACCACCCAGCGGACGCCCTCAAGTGCGGCCAATTCATCCGGCGCGCGTTGAGCGTAACAACCGGTCACGAGAATTTCCGTCCCCGGCTGATTTCGATGCAAGCTGCGGAGGGTACGGCGCGCGTCGAGATCCGCCGCATGAGTGACCGTGCATGTGTTGAGAATTACGAGATCGGCTTGTGCGCGATCGGGAACAGTTGTGAAGCCCCGCTCTTCGAGCGATGCCTGTATGGCCGCGCCATCGGCCTGCGATGCCCGGCATCCGAAACTTTGGACAAAGACCCGCTTCACCTCACACTAGTTTGCAACAATCCTGTTTGAAACGTCTGAAGGCCCGCTAGTTGTCAAACAGGTAGCTGGCGTCCCGGCTTCCGGCTGCCGTCCGCGCGGCATCAGCCTGAGAAGCGACACCAGAGAAAGGCACATATGCGACGAATTCTACTCGACAGCGTATTTTACAAAACCCTTATCGTATGCATTGTAGGAGGATGCGCTGCAATGGCGCAAGCTCCGCGATCAACTCCTTCCATGCCGCAATCCTCGCCCAGTTCCCGTCCTTCGGCGTCAGATACAAACAGTACAGCGCGACCGGATACCGGTCCGGACACGATGACAACGAAAATGGACGACCGGAAGTTCGTCAAAGACGCAGCCTTGGGCGGAATGGCTGAAGTCGAACTCGGCAAGTTGGCGGCGCAGAAGGCGTCAAGCGATGCAGTGAAACAGTTCGGGCAAAAGATGGTGGACGACCACACGAAGGCTAACGACCAGCTAAAACAGGTTGCAAGCAAGGAGAGCATCAGCGTCCCTGATTCGCTCGACTCGAAACATCAATCTCGCATCGACAAGCTGTCCAAGCTTTCTGGCCCGGCGTTCGATAAGGCTTACATAAAGGATCAGGTCAAAGATCACCAGCAAGATGTAAGTGAGTTCAAGAGCGAAGCGGATAACGGCTCGGACGCGAACATAAAGCAGTTCGCATCGAGTACGCTTCCGACGCTCGAAGAGCACTTGAACATGGCGAAAGAACTGAACAAGACGGAAAAGAAGAGTTCTGCTAAGTAGGCTCGCGACTTCGGTCCCGCTGGTGGGGTATCGCTGAGCTCTGCTGTTTCTGCTCGCGCGGCGATCCCTGTGAATGAACGAAACACTACGCCAAGAGTTGATCTGCCTGCGAGCGGAAGACCTCCGAGTCCGGCAGGAGCTGCTCGACTCGGGCGAGCTCGGGAGCGGGTATGCGCCGCGAATGGAATCCGTACATCGAAGCAACGCGCAGCGGCTGAAGGAGATCATCGCCGAGCACGGGTGGCCGGATACGGAACTGGTTGGCCCCGAAGGGACACTGGCGGCTTGGTTTATCGCCCAGCATGCAATTGGAGAGCCGGATTTTCAGCGTTACGCGTTGAGGCTCGTTGAGGAGAAGGTGCGACGGGGACAGGTTCCGGCCGCGCAGGAAGCTTACCTGTTCGACCGCATAGCGATGTATGAAGGCCGTCCTCAGCGGTACGGCACGCAATCGCTGCCCTGCCCTGACGGACAGTACCGGCGATGGATGACCGAACATCCGGAACACCTGAACGAGCGACGTGCGCAGATGGGCATGCAGCCAGTTGAGGATGACCCGCCAGAAGTCGAGCCTACTGCAGACGCCCGTGCCGAGTACGAGCAATGGCTCAAAGGATATGAGAACTGGCTTCAAAAATCAGGCTGGCGAAAAGAGTTCCAGACCGATTGAGTACAGCACGCCTTAGCGGGGTTCTCGTTCAATTACTCATTTAAGTCGTAAGCTTTCTTCCACCAGCGCCTGGCTTGGTCGTTGAAGTCGGCGAGGGACGAGATTTCGATTCGGTGCGTAATGCGGTCTTTCTTTGCGAAGCCGCCGGTGTCGATCAGCGATCCGGTCGGCTTCAGATCGCGAAGAGCGAGCCCAAGGTCGATCCGGGCGCGGGTCGAAGGCTTTAGCTGCGCGAATACGTGCTTGCGATAGAAAGGCACAATGGTCTGGCAAGGACAGACCTTTACGTCCTGCCCGAGCGACATTCCGAAGGCGAGCAGCTCTTCATAGAGGGGGCGCAACGCGGCTTTCGCACCGGAGAACATCGCGTTTATCAAGGCGTCAGGATCGTATTGCTCCTGGCCGCCATGTCCTGAAGCGCGCGCCGCTACGTATTGCGCGTAGTTCGTTGTGAATCCGTGTTTTTCTTTCAGCCAAGCGCGCTGCTCTTTTTCGGTGGGTGGGCCTGATTTCTTGATGATTGCGGTCCATTCCTCGAGCGTTCTGCCGGTTTTCTCCTTCAGCTTGGACGCGAAAGAAGCCTCCATGGCAAAACCGGGATGCGGACTATAAGCTGAGTCCGTCGCTCTGATCGGCATAATCGCAATCATAGAACGAGATGCTACGTCCGGCGAATCGGCCCATGTAGAACGCGCATAGCTGACAGCGGTTTGACAGTTAAAATTCCGATTCGCTAGACTAGTGTATTCGAGCAATCGAAGCGAAGAGAATCAGTCTGTCCATGCGTACCGAAGTCCCCTCGAAGAGCCAGATCGTCCGTGCCTGGCACGTCATTGATGCCGATTCGGCGGTTCTCGGCAGAGTCGCGAGCCGCGCGGCAACGCTTTTGATGGGTAAGCACAAGCCGATGTATGCGCCGTCGATTGATACCGGGGATCATGTGGTCATCATCAATGCGGCGAAGGTGAAGCTCACGGGCGGCAAAGAAGGCCAAAAGATGTATCGACGTCACACGGGCTATCCGGGCGGGCTGATCGAAACGCGCGCGCGCCGCATGCGCGAAACGCGTCCGGAACGCATGGTAGAACTTGCCATTTCGGGCATGCTGCCGAAGACCAAGCTCGGCAAGCAGATGTACCGCAAACTGAAGGTCTATGCCGGCGAGCACCATCCGCATCAGGCGCAGAAGCCTGTTCCGCTTGCGCTGAACCAATGAGCAAAGAGTCAAATAACGAAAAGGAATTTTAGTGCCAGCGAAGTTAGTGCAACAGTTAGGGACAGGGAGGCGCAAGACCGCAACCACCCGCGTGTTTCTGCGGGCTGGCAAGGGTCAGATCACCGTCAACGGCCGCCCCTTTGACAATTATTTTGTGAGCGAATCGGCTCGCGCCTATGTGCGGCAGCCGCTGCTTGCGACCGAGACGGCGGATCGCTTCGATATCCTCATCCTGGCGCATGGCGGCGGCATCAGCGGACAAGCCGGCGCAGCGCGGCTCGGGATCGCCCGGGCTTTGATTGAATTTAATTCCGAACTGCGCGGCAAATTGAAGCAGCTCGGATTTCTCACGCGAGATGCTCGCGCGCATGAACGAAAGAAGTACGGCCAGAAGGGCGCCCGTAAGCGCTTCCAGTTCTCGAAGCGGTAGTTCTTCGCTTGTTTCGTTCCACACTCAACCGTGCCAGACGCTTGGGGCGTCTTCCCAGACACGTACACGCAGCAGCAGAAGCCGCAACCGTGCGTTTGGCAAAACCGGACACGATCGATAGCCCGCAAATTCCGCTTTGGGCCGCGCGGCTAAGCTGATCGGGTCCGTTAAGAACTAAGGAGGCAGGTTGCCATCAATTTCAATGAAAGAGCTGCTCGAAGCAGGCGTTCACTTCGGGCACCAGACCAAGCGCTGGAATCCAAAGATGAAGGAGTACATCTTTGGCGAACGTAACGGCATCTACATTGTCGACCTACAGAAGACGCTGAAGCTTTTCAAGGATGCCATGCGCTACGTCGGAGAGATGGCGGCGCAGGGTAAGACTGTGCTCTTTGTGGGCACGAAGCGCCAGGCACAGGAAGCGGTTGCCGAAGAGGCCACGCGGTGCTCGCAGTATTACGTCAATCAGCGCTGGCTGGGCGGCTTGCTGACCAACATCATGACGGTGCAGCGGTCGATCAAGCGCTTGAAAGAGCTCGACGCCATGTCGACCGACAATGCTTACGAAGGCCGCGCGAAGAAAGAAGTAGGTCGGCTGGAGCGCGAGCGCAAGCATCTACAGCAAAATCTGGCCGGGATTAAGGACATGAACGGGCTGCCGGACCTGCTGTTTGTGATCGATTCGAATAAAGAAGCCATCGCCGTGAAGGAAGCGCGCAAACTAGGCATTCCCGTCGTCGCGGTTGTTGATACGAACTGCGATCCGGATGAGGTGGATTACGTCATCCCGGGCAACGACGACGCGCTGAGGGCGATCCGGCTATTTACAACGAAGATTGCTGACGCGGTGGTCGAAGGACGTTCGCTGGCCACCGAGCAGGATTTCGCCGCTGAAAAGATCGTTAGCGAAGACGAAGCGGCGGGCGAGCACGCGGCCGAAGAAGAGTATACGCAGTATCTAGATCCGAAGTATGCGGAGCAGTTGATGTCAGAAAGTCTGGTAACCAGCGAGGAGCCGGAAACACCTCCGCGGAAGGGACCTGGAACTGAGGCAGCCGAGGAAGTCGCGAGCACGACCGTAAGCGACCACTAATCCGTTTCAAAGCTACTGGAGAGGCAACCGGCCGAAGCGGTCTGGTGCGGCGATGTGCGCATCTATGGGTGTGCGTATAAGAGGATAGAAATCAGAGGAATTGATGGCGGAAATCACACCACAGCTAGTAAAGAAACTGCGTGACAGAACGGGCGCGGGCTACATGGATTGCAAAAGGGCGCTAGAAGCGACAAACGGAAACGTCGAAGAAGCGGAGGTCTTCCTTCGTAAGCAAGGCATCGCGTCGGCCAGCAAGAAGCAAAGCCGTTCAACAAAGCAGGGACTCATCGGATCCTTTATCAGCCCGAACGCTAAATTGGGCGTGCTTGTAGAAGTAAATTGCGAGTCGGACTTCGTGGCGCGCACCGAAGATTTCCAGGCTTTGACGGCCGATGTGGCGGCGCACATTGCCGAAACCAAGCCGAAAGTCGTACGGCTCGAGGAAGTGACGGAGGCGGAGCGGGCGAACTTCAAGGCACACCAGGCGCTGTATGAGCAGAAGTTCGCGAAAGATCAAGACACGACGGTGGGCGAGCTGGTTAAGACGAAGATCGCGAAGCTTGGCGAGAATATCGCGGTTTCACGGTTTGTGATCTTTCAAGTTCAGGGTATCGGCGTCGCCGCGAATTATATTCATACCGGCGGACAAATCGGAGTGCTGGTCGAAGTGAAGTCAAGCGCCGAAGACGTGCTTCAGAAACCGGAGTTCCAGACTCTCGTGCGTGACATCGCGATGCAGATCGCCGCGTCTGCACCGCAATGCGTCAGTAAAGATGAGGTTCCGAAAGACCTTCTCGAAAAGGAACGTGACATCCAGCGGGAGCGCGTGCGCGGCGAAGGTAAACCGGAGAAGATGCTGGACAAGATCGTGGAGGGCCGGATGAGCAAATTTTACGAAGAGGTATGCTTGCTTGAACAGCCATTCATCCGTGAGAACACGATTTCAGTTGGCGATCTCATCCGGAATGCCGGGACGAAACTCGGCGGAGATATCAGCGTGGCCCGGTTCATACGTTACAAAGTGGGTGATGCGATGGATGCACCCGGCGTTGAAGAGAGTCCACTTCCAGTGACCGCATAACCGGCCATCACCTTGGTGAGCTCCAGTTCCGGCGTACATATGCCACAGTATCGACGAGTTCTTCTGAAGATCAGCGGCGAAGCCCTCGCCGGTCCACAATCTTTTGGGCTCGATCCAGATCGCGTGTTGGCGTTGGCCGCCGAGGTGGCCGAAGTGGCTCGCGCCGGGGTGCAAATCGGCCTCGTCGTGGGTGGCGGGAACATTTTCCGCGGCGTCGCGGCATCTGCACATAGCATGGATCGCGTGACCGGCGATCACATGGGGATGCTCGCAACCGTGATCAATGCGTTAGCGTTTCAGGATGCACTCGAGCGGCAAGGCATTCCTACACGCGTTATGACGGCGATCGAGATGCACCAGGTCGCCGAACCATACATACGGCGGCGCGCAATCCGGCATCTCGAGAAAGGCCGCGCTGTTCTGTTTGCGGCGGGAACTTCGAATCCGTACTTCTCGACAGATACGGCAGCTACTCTGCGAGGCCTGGAGATTCACGCCGAGATCATTGCGAAGGGCACCAGTGTTGACGGCGTATATGATAAAGACCCGAAGAAGTACGGCAACGCAGTGAAGTATGCGGAAGTGAGTTTTACCGAAGTGCTGTCTAAAGACTTGGGTGTCATGGATGCGGCCGCCGTCGCGATGTGCAGGGACAACTGTATGCCGATCACGGTTTTCGACCTGAATGTGAACGGCAATATAATGCGAATGGCGATGGGCGAAGCCGTTGGCACTCTAATTCGCTGATCGCAGAGAGTGGAAACATGAAACACGAGCAGCAAGCCCCTCCACAACAGCGAGCCACGGCAACCCCGTCTACTGGCACGTTTCGAAACATAAAGGAAGTCGAAGCCAACGCGCGGACGCGCATGGAAAAGGTGCTGACCGACTTGCAGGGGGAAATGGCCCACATCCGAACCGGGCGCGCGTCCATCAGTTTGCTCGATAGCGTGCGCGTCGACTATTACGGATCACCCGTGCCGCTGAACCAAGTCGCGCAGTTGCATGTGCCGGAGCCCGCGATGATTACGCTTCAGCCCTGGGACACATCAATGATGGGAGTGATTGAGAAAGCGATTCGTGGCGCCGATCTCGGCTTGAATCCCTCCAACGACGGCAAGATTGTGCGTGTTCCGATTCCGCCATTGACCGAGGAGCGGCGCCGGGACCTCGCGAAGAAGCTGAGCCATATCGCAGAAGAGCGCCGCGTCGGTCTCCGCAATATCCGGCGCGAGGCGAACGAGCAACTAAAGAAGATGCTTAAGGATAAAGTCATCAGCGAAGATGATGAGCGGCAAGCGCTGGACTCAATTCAGAAGCTGACCGACGGTCAGATCACGAAAATCGATCAGGCTGCGAAAGCGAAAGAGAAAGAGATTCTCGAGTTCAAGTGATTTTCGGAATCATCAACTCGTTGGGCAGAGCTCTAAACGGGGATTAACAAGGTCATGAGCCTTGCTGATGAGCTGACAGAGGCGTTGAGCGAGGGTTGCAAACGCGCGCCGCTTGTCTGAAACGTTATGGGTTTCGGTGTGCCGCGTGTGGTCTTCTTTTCGAAGATCGATACGGTGACCTAGGCAGAGATTTCATTCACGTCCACCATTTGAAACCTCTTGCGCTCAGTACGGCCGAGTACCGGTTAGATTCTATAAAAGGCTTGAGGCCCGTCTGCCCTAATTGCCATGCCATGCTTCATCACCTGCCCGATGTATTTGACCATTGAAGAGCTAAGACAACGGATGGCTAAGGCGAACGAGGCGACGTAGCCGGGCTATTCGTGAACGTGATTTAACCTCGGATTCTTGGTCAGGTTTACTGAAACGCCCTGGTTCGATTCTTTTCAAGAGCTGCCCGGTTCCAACCTGCCAGATCAGCTCCGGCCTGGTAAGTGGTCCGCGCGAACTCGAGTATTTCGGTACTTGGCGACGTTGTGCTGCGAACATCGTCGTACATCAGCAGGAACTCACGAAGCTGTTGATTGTAGAAGGCGTTGTCTGGCTCCGCGCGCTGTTCTCCGTACCGAGGCGGCTCGGGGGCCATGTAGGCGTAGAAAGCCGGGCCTTTCACTGCGCCTCCGCCAGGCCACCAGCCCACGCTGCTGCACTCCTGAGAGTACGCTTCTGACGTGATCACGCCCTTTCGTGGCGGAGCAGGGCGCCCCGAAAAACGCGTGCAGGCCAGATCGCAGCTGCCCCAGAAGAAATGCACTGGGCTGGACTTGCCCAAAAACTCTGCGCGGAATCCCTGGAGAACGCTGTGTGTCGAGAGCAGGATTCGCCAGAAGCGATTGGCATACTCGGAATCGTAGGATCGGTGCGTCTCATCCTGGTCGAAAGGAATTGGATCCGGAACTTCCTGCGGCTTCGTATTGATTGAGACCTCAATGCCCTCCGCGCGCAGGCTCGACACCACTTCGCTATAAAACTCCGCCACGGATTTCGGTGCGAGTCTAACAGCTCTGCTTCCACCGTCGGAAGTCTGAATGACCAGAGTGTGCTCGATGAAATCGAAATTAATTTGAAAAGCGCGGGAGTCATATGGAATCGGTGACGTCGTCAAACCGCGGGTCGTCACATACAGAGCCGTGTTCCACCAGTGATTCTGCGGCGGCGCAAATTCCATGCGGATCTTGCCGGCAATTTGGAGCCACATGTGCAGCGTGCGATACGTATCCTCCCAGGCTTCGAGTGGCAGAGCGGGCCACGGTTCACTGAAGTGCTGCCGATTGGGTGAGCCGGAAGCGTGCATGCGTTGCTGGTCGATACAATAGCACCTGTCGTTTATACAACCGGATCCGAGCATGCGCCTTCTTATCTTCATCAATTTGATTTTCAGTTTCTGTGCCGCTTCTGGAGCACAGCCAACAGATCAATTCGAGCTACTTCGCAGAGATGCGGTACCGGCTCATCGGACCGTTTCGCGCGGGACGCACGGTTGCCATCAGCGGGGTCGTGCAGCAACCAAACGTCTATTACATGGCGCCCAATAACGGGGGCGTTTGGAAAAGCACAGATTACGGCAACACGTGGATGCCGATTTTCGACGGGCAAGATACCGGGTCAATAGGCGCCCTTGCAGTCGCTCCGTCCGACCCGAATGTTGTTTATGTGGGCAGCGGCGAAGGCTTGCAGCGTCCCGATCTCTCGGTTGGCGACGGCGTGTATAAGTCCACAGACGCGGGCAAAACCTGGCAGCATCTTGGATTGCGCGACGGCTACCAGATCGCCTCGCTCATCGTGGATCCGCGCGATCCGAATCGTCTCTTTATCGCCGTATTAGGTCATCCTTACGGCCCGAATACAGAACGGGGTGTCTACCGCTCTCTCAACGGTGGGAAGTCGTTCGAGCGCGTCTTGTACAAAGACGAAAACACCGGTGCAGTTGAGGTAGCTTTCGATCCCAGCAATCCGCAAATCGTGTATGCAGATTTGTGGGCGGCGCGCCAGGCGCCCTGGGAAATTGGCAATTCCTTCAACGGCCCCGGAAGCGGGCTCTACAAATCGACAGACGGCGGAAACACTTGGCAGCAGCTTACGCGAGGAGTTCCAACCATTGCACAGGGGCTGGGGCGCATCGGCTTTACCATCGCGCCGAGCGATCCCAAACGCCTGTACGCATTGATGGACGCCTCGCCCGCATACGGCGGCCTCTATCGCTCCGACGATGCGGGCGAAAGCTGGCGCAAGATCAACAACGAAGAGCGCCTGTGGGGCCGCGGCTCTGACTTCGCGTGTGTGCAAGTTGACCCCAAGAACGAGGATAAAATCTATATCGCAAACACGACGACTTATCGATCGACAGACGGAGGCAGAACGTTCATCGGAATAAAAGGCGCTCCCGGCGGCGATGATTATCACACGATCTGGATTAATCCGCAAAACCCGGACATCATTTTTCTGGGAGTAGATCAGGGCGCGACCCTGAGCGTGAATGGAGGAAAGACCTGGAGCTCCTGGTACAACCAGCCGACCGCGCAGTTCTATCACGTGATCACAGACAATCGGTTTCCTTACTGGGTGTATGGCGGGCAGCAGGAAAGCGGATCGGTAGGAATTGAAAGCAGAAGCGATGATGGCTCGATCACCTTTCGCAATTGGCACCCGGTGGGCGTCGAAGAGTACGGATATGTTGCGCCCGATCCGTTGAACCCAAATCTTATCTACGGCGGCAAGGCGACACGCTTCAACTGGGTGACCGGCGACGTTCAGGACGTCAGCCCACAAGTTCTTCCGGGTAAATATCGCTTCGTGCGAACCATGCCGCTACTGTTCTCGCCTGTCGATCCTCACACGTTATATCTCGGCTCGAACGTTCTTTTTAAGACTACGAATGGCGGCGACAGTTGGGATGTCATCAGCCCCGATCTCACCCGCGAGCAGTGGCAGGTGCCCTCGGTTATTCAGGCTTTCGAATCGCAAGATCCGGAAAAAGGGCAACACCGGGGCGTGATTTACACCATTGCTCCCTCATTCAAAAATGTGAATCTTATCTGGATCGGCACGGATGATGGGCTGATTCAAGTCACGCACGACGGCGGCAAGAATTGGCAGAACATGACCCCGCGGGAGCTGACGCCTTGGAGCAAGGTTTCGTTGATGGAGGCCTCGCACTTCGATGAAGCGACCGCGTATGCCGCGATCAATCGCTTCCGTTTGGATGACCTGAAGCCCCATATCTATCGAACGCACGACGGCGGCACGACGTGGAAGGAGGTCGTGGACGGGCTCCCCGATCGTGCCGTCGTCAATGCCGTCCGCGAAGATCCTAAGCGGAGAGGACTGCTGTTCGCGGGTACGGAGATCGGCGTATTTGTTTCGTTCGACGACGGCGATCACTGGCAGACGCTGCAGTTAAACTTGCCCGTCACATCCGTCCGAGACCTGGTGATCCATGGCGATGACCTCGTGATTGGCACACATGGCCGGTCTTTCTGGATTCTCGACGACATTACGCCATTGAGGCAAATGAACGCAAGCGTTGCCCCATCGAAGGCGTTTCTCTTCGCGCCTGAAAACGGCATCCGCTGGCGCTGGAATCGCAACACAGATACTCCGCTGCCGCCTGAAATTCCAGCCGGTCAAAACCCTCCCGACGGCGCGATTATCGACTACAGCATCGGCCCGAATACTGGGCCTGTAACACTCGAGATCTACGATTCTAAGAATCAGCTTGTGCGGCGCTATTCGAGCGAAGATAAGCCCGCGACTACGGAAGCAGAGCTACAGAAGGAGCTCAATGTCCCGACTTACTGGGTGCGTCCGCCGCGCATTCTTTCCTCGCAGCCCGGCATGCACAGATTCGTGTGGAATCTGCATTATGCTCCCCCCAAAGCGGTCCGCTATGACTATCCGATTGCGGCGATCTATCGCAACACTCCGAGAGTGCCGCTTGGGCCATGGGCTCTTCCGGGCGACTACACAGTCAAATTGACGGCCGCAGGAGAGACCCACTCGGAACCGCTGAAAATTATCATGGACCCGCGGATCAAGACGCCTCTCGCCGATCTGCAGGAACAGCTCGCGCTTTCCTTGCACGTATCGAATCTGATGCAGCAGGATTACGATGCGCTTTCGCAGATTCGCGCTTTGCGTGATCAGGTCAAGAGCCTCGAGCAGAAGCAAACCGGGACCTTGAAGCAGGCTCTCGAAAGTATGGATTCGCAGCTATCAATGCTGGTAGGCCGCGCCGGTTTCCCGTTCGGCGGAGCGCGAGCGGGAGCGCAACCAAGCTTTACGCTGCTCAATTTCGAACTCTCGCGGGTACTCGAAATCATCCAAGGGTCCGACAGCGGCCCAACCATGCAGGCGAAAGCCGCGGTAGAAGATTTGAGCACGAGCCTTCAACGTGTGATGGCTGCCTGGGATCAGCTTAAGGCAGGGCCCGCTTGAAAAGCTGAACGAGCAGTTACGAAAAGCGAATCTGCCTGCTCTTACGAATGCGCAGGCTGTTCCATAGCCTGGTTAGGCTGAGCACTTCGCGCACCATCACCTGAAACCATTTGCACCTTGATCGGTGGCATGCCGACAACTTCGTAGGTCCCTGAGGCGATACCGATGCCCGCTCGATCAAGCTCAGCCAGCAGATCGCGGCTAATTTTACTTTTAATTTCGCGAATACCGGAGTCAGTCACGAGAAACCGCACCGCCATCTCGAGCCAATTGTCCGTGAGACGCCAATAGACGTGCGGCTGGAGCTCCGACCGCTTCATCACATATCGTTTCTCGAGTTCTTTTAGAGCGTCCTCACCTAACTCGGCAATCTTCACCGTGTGCTTACGAGTGGCATCGAGCAGTATTTGCTCTGCCTTTTGGCGATCCGCATTGTAAGACACGGGAAGCCGCATCTCTTCCCAGATATAAGGGAATTCGCGCGTGTAGTTGTATACCGGTTCATCAAAAATGTTTGCGTTCGAAATTCTGACTATGCGACCGGTGTACTGGCGCGCCTGAACCCACATCGGATCGGCCGCATCACCCTCGGCGGGCTGGCCCATTTCCATGATCACGGTCTGCAGAAAATTGAGCGCGATGACATCGCCGCGCACGCCACCCATCGTGATGCGATCGCCTACGCTGAAGGTCTTGCCTCTCAAGATCAAAAGGTATCCAGCGAACGAAGTAACTACTTTCTGTAACGCGAAAGCCAGACCGGCGGTGACTAATCCCGCGGCCGTTGTCAGATTGCTCGGATTACTAAACCAAATCGAGATGACGCCGACGACCATAATCACGGCAAGCACGATGGAAATGCCCTGATGCGTCCAGAACGCTACCCGCTTAGCCCCTTTGTCGCGTGTCTCCCGTTGCGCTGCCCACCGCAACGCACGGCCTAATAAGCTCAAAAACACGATCAGAACGATAGAGAAAAGCAGTCTCTTTCCGTTCGCCGCATTGACGCCGACCAGCTTCAGCCCAAACAGTTGAAGAGCATGATCAGGACCGACAAATTGAACAAAATTTCCCATAACAATACCCGATTCCATGCTAGCGAGCCGGGCAATGGGTCAGTTTCAGATTCGGCTGACCCGTCCGGGGGCATCATCGCCTTGCAGAGATTTCTACTTTGTGTTATAAAGCTTGTATGCAGATCGTCACACGCGTAATCGCGGCAATGCAGCTGGCGCTTATCCTTCCTGCCGCACTCTTCATGACCGCCGTCCTCGTGTCCGTGGGCGATGCACCGCGATACGACCTGGCCCGCGGCGCTCAGGGGATCGTGATGTGGTATTCGGCGCGGACGTGGACGCTATGGTTGCTGCTGCTTGGTCTGCCGTTTGCCGGGCTCGTCGCCGGCTGTGCCACGCTGGTACGCAGCTGGAAGCATGGCGTCGAACTGGCGCAGTCCGCGCGACTCGCCATGATCCCGGCTCCCCTTGCGATGCTCTTCATTGCCGGGACGACGTTTATATCTGCAGCGATATTAGCGATTGTGGTGTTGCATATGCTCGCTCACTGACCGCGTTTTAAGCCCGATAATCGCGCAGGCATACCCTCTCGGACCGAATCACGAATTCCAAACTGACCCACTACCGACCGGGGAAATACTTTCTGATCATGTCGCGGAGAAACGCGACCGATTCAGCCATTTCGGCCATCCCGTTCATGCCGTCCTCGATGCTTATCCAGCCTTGATACTTGTGTTCGGCGAGAATACGAAAGATCGAATCGTAGTCGTTCAGGCCCTTGCCTGTGACGCCGTGGCGCAGGGTGGCGGAGTAGCCCTGAGTTCCGTCGCTCCGGCGCAGTTCTTCGAGTGTCGTCCCTTCGGCCAAGTAACGGTCACTCGCGTGCACACTGACAACCCGATCCGCGATGGCCCGCAACAGCTCAATTGGATCATCGCCCGCCACGATCGCGTTCGAAGGATCGTACTGCACGCCGAAGTACTTGCGATCACCGACCGAATGAACGATGTCAAGAAACCGACTCATCTCTTGTGCGAACTCGGCGTATTTCCAGAACCCGTCCTTATAGTGGTTCTCAAGACCAAGCACGACGTCGTGTTCTCTCGCGATGGGAAGCAATTCCTGAATGACACCCAGCACCCATTCCCTTCCCTGCTCCCAGCTCACCTCGGGATAGCGCTGGCCTGTCAGCACGCGACAAACGGCACGCCGGCCACCTAAGCGGCGTGTAATACCAATCATCTCGGCTTCGCCGGCGATCTCGCGCTTTCGTTTATCAGGGTCAGGATTTGTGAAATCGGGAGAACAGCACAGCATGGGCATCGCGAAACCCGCCCGCTCGATCGCATCACCGACGCGGCCGATATACTCGTCATCGAGGCTCGTGAAAAAGCTGGTGTACATCTCAAGCCCATCGGCGTCAAGTTGCCTCGCCATCTCAATCCACTCGAAGACCGACATGCGGCCATTCGCGATGTCATCCAAATAGCACTTCGGAAACGCCGCAATTTTGGGCGCCATTAGGGCAGTAACACAGCCTTGACCAGTTCGCCGCGATCCATCATTCCGAAACAGTCAAGCCACTCTGACAGCCGCGCGACGCGGTTGATCACCGGCTCAAGGTTGATCTGCCCGGCAACGATCATCGAAATGACTCGCTCCCATACTGGCCAGTTGTGGGAAAAACTGCCCTGGATTGTGACGTTCTTCTGTACGGCCGGATCGAGGCTGAACTGCATGGGCTGCGGTCCCCAACCCACTTTGATGATCTGCCCGGCGGGTCGGACTGCTTGCATTGCAAGCTGTAGCGTTGCCGATGCACCGGACGCATCTATGACCACATCGACGCCCAAACCATCTCTTAACCCCGCGATGTATTCCGTGACGCCCCCTTCGAGCGTCACATCAGCTCCGAGCGCTCGCGCAACTTCGAAACGAAATTGATCGCGCGGCAGTCCCGCCACGATCACGCGTCCAGCGCCGCTCAGTTTCGCCATCAGCGCGCAGAGGAGTCCAATCGGACCCGGCCCGATCACTAGAACGTCATCACCGGGGCGGACGCGGCCATTCACACATACGGCGTTGTAGGCCACGCAACAGGGTTCGGTAAGCGCGGCTTTTTCGAATTCAAGGCTGTCTGGAATGCGATGCAGGCAGCGTTCGGGAACCCGGACGTACTCCGTCATCGCGCCATCCACGCCGTAGCCGAAGCCAAGCCGCGCTGGATCGAGATTGTAGAGTCCGCTGCGGCTGAGCGAAGACGACTCGTCGATGACCGCGGCCGTCTCGCTCACGACGCGATCCCCTTCCCGAAACTGTGAAACGCCCGGTCCGGTTCTCGCGACTGTACCCGCGAACTCATGACCCAGAATGCAGGGGTAGTTTACCGGCCAACTCGCCGAGCCGTTCCATTGGTGCAGATCGCTTCCGCAGACACTCACCGCGCCAACACGCAGCAGCACGTCGCGATCACTGATCTGCGGCAACGGCACTTCGCGAAGCTCAACCGAGAAAGGCTCCCGGCCGTAGTTGACCAAGGCCGGACCGAGGCGCATGCGCTCACTCACGCCACAGGCACGTCCCCGTAGGCATGCACTTTTTCGCAAATCTCGCGGAGTACGCCTTCGATGTCGGCACTCGCCGTCCGGAATGCGTGTGCATCAATGGCCAAGGGAGCGCCAATGATAACCAGCGGAGCGCCAAAGCTTGGAGTACGGATCGCTTGCTCTATGGTCAAACCGCCGACCGCCTGAACGGGCACCGTCACTGCATCGACCACTTCGCGCAGCCGATCTAGTGGCGTGGGAATAACCGCACCGCGCTCGCGGCGCACCGTTCGCATATCGAACCCGACATGATGAACGATGTAGTCGCAACCCAGCTCAGCCAGTCGTTTGGCGCCATCGACGGGATCCGGCATGGCCATGTTATCTCCCATTACCTTCACTCCAAAATCAGCTCCGGCTTTCACGACAAGCTCGACTGTTTCTTGATGCGCTTGCCCCATCACAACGACCATGCTAGCGCCGGCGTTCGCCATAAGCTCCGTCTCCAGCCAGCCTCCGTCCATGGTCTTCAGATCGGCCACAATCGGCGTCTGTGGGTACCGAGCGCGCAACTCCCTTACGCCCCGCATGCCCTCAGCAATAATCAGCGGCGTCCCTACTTCAAGCCAATCCACTCCGGCTTGAATCGCGAGATCGGCGGTTCGCAGTGCTTCCTCCAAATCCGTCAAATCGAGCGAGAGTTGAACCGTGGCCTGCATCGGCTTACTCCATCCAGTGTCATACGACCAAAAGAGAGTCAAACCAACCCGCATATTTCCGATATGCCTCTTGGGGAACCAATCCGCCGCTATGAGAAACTCTGTCCGCGCAGTTCACTACCAAAAGAGTGGTACGTGTGACTTGGGAACAGGCAAGAAGATAACTGCAGGGTCAAGAAAGAGTCAGCGGGGCGCCTCCCTTATACTGCTCACGTTCATGGTGGCGACCGTCGTGATCCCGTTAGTCGGCCTTGCGATCGATGGATCAATCACATACTGGCTGAAGGCAAAGCTCTCAGCTGCGGTGGATGCAGCGGCTTTGGCCGCCGGCCGGTCGCTCAGTGTTGGGCTAACCGTACAACAACAAATTGGTTCGGCCACCCAAACGGCCCAAACTTACTTCGCGGCAGACTTCCAGCCCGGGGAACATGGGGACGGCAGTCGTCGGAGGGCAGCCAACCGTGCAGGTCGTTCAAACCGGTACGCACACTCGCACGGTAACCGTGCAAGCAACAGTAACTGCTCCGCTCTATTTCATGCCCATTCTCGGCTTCAGGAATGCGACTCTGGCAGCTACGGGCCAGTCCACTCGGCGCGATGCGAACGTCGTACTTATCATTGATCGTTCATTCTCTATGCAATTGGCGGGAGCATGCAGCACGATGATCGCCTCCGCTCAGAATTTCGTCAACTATTTCGTCGATGGGCGCGACACGCTGGGGCTCGTCACGTTTCAGTCAACTGCGAACGTGGACTATCAATCCACGATTCACTTCAAATCGAACAGCCCGAGTCTCAACTCAGTCCTGGGCACGGCGGTCTGCACCGGGTACACCACGACCGCGGCTGCCCTGAGCTTGGCGTACAATCAGATAACAACGGTTATTAATCAACCGGGTGCCTTGAACGTGATTGTTTTGTTCACGGACGGCCAGCCGGACTCGATTGTCGGTAGTTTCCCTATCAAGACTCTTTCCGACACTCGCTACGACTGGCAGAATACTTCAACTCTGGTGAGTACTCCTGCGAGCTCGTGCACTGGTCCAGGCCCTCTAACCGGAGTAGTGATCGGCGATTATTCCACGCCGGATCCTACAGGTCCCACAGCGGGAGTATATAATCCATCGCCCGTAGCGATCAATTCTCAGCTTCCCGATACCAACAGTTTGGGTGTACCGGTGCCGCCAGTAATTAACAGCGCTAACACCTCCGGATGCGTGTTCGCTAACGGTTCTGCTAGCGACAAAATGCGTTTAGATGTTGCCGCTCTGCCTGCGACGGATGCTTTCGGCAACTTGCTCACAGGATACAAGTCATTGCTCCCCTATTATGGGGCTGGGAACTATTCGGGCCAAGTACGCGTGGACACGCCCTTGTCGATAGTAAATGCAGCCCTGAACACGGCGGATAATCAAGCTTACAAGATCCGCTCGGACGCGACCTACACGCCGATCATCTACACTATCGGATTAGGCGGCACTCCGTTCCAACAGATCGATTCAGACTTTCTGGAGCGTGTGGCGAATGATCCAAGGGCATCCAGTTACAACTCGAACCAGCCAACCGGGTTGTTCATTTATGCCAATGCGGGAACGCTCGCCTCGGCTTTCCAGCAGATTGCTTCCCAGATCCTGCGGCTCTCTCAGTAGTAGAAGAGCGCTAGAGATCAGAAGATAGATCTGGCGTCTACTCCGGTCGTTCCCAGGTAGCCCCACCAGCTGAGATCGGGAGTTGCAACGTGCGTTTCCGCCATGAAGGCATATTGACCCGACGTGAGCGGGATCAAATTAGAAAAGTTTACCGCTCGAGTGCTCGTGTTGTTCAAGTAGCCGGCTTGGCTAATGTTTCCGCTGCTGTCAATCAGGCTGGCATTTGGTGTTCCATAAGCGCTTGACTTGATAGACGAGTTGCCGACAACAATCCGGCGCGTAAACACAGTCTGGTTTATATTCGCGCAGCTCGAGCCATTTGGCTGGTATCCGCCCGCAACGCAGTCGTTAGGACCGATATAGGTAACAGTAGACAGAATCACGACTCCGTTTCCACCGGAGGTTTGAAAGTTCAATCCTTGGCCAATATCTACTAATAAGTTCTGGTTTGTGGGTTGTGAGAAATCAACGCCGTACGCATACATGTGGCTGGCATCGCGGCAAAGTTGGGTGACCTCAATCTCGCGAATCAGGTTCTGTCCAATTACCATCGTGCCGAACAACAAGGGCACCAGGAACACGCTCATGGCTAATGTGAATTCGACCATGGCACTCCCCTGCTCGGAAGAATTGGGATTACCTTCTTTGCGCATATCAAAGACAAGAAGGCGGGATGCCGTTCGGATCACTCTCCATCACATCCGAGGAGACTGCGGACATGACGAGAGGTGCTGGACTGATCAGCAATGCAGCGAGCGGGCTGACCGATATACCGCTGACTTTAACCTGCAAGACATTTCCCCCAGCGCAGGCCCCCAGCCCGGAAAGCGGCTGTAGAGTTTGAGGTGAAAGATACTGGACGGAAATGTCTGTTTGAGCGCTCCCGGCAGGGATAAAGCTCCCCGAATATTGCAGGACAACTTGCCGGACGGATGAGCTGACACCGGCCTGCCCACCCATGACTTGCCCGGTTACCCCGTACCTCACACCCTCTCGCACCGCTTCCTGCAGAGTGGCTTTGGCAAAAATCATCCACCCCACATTCATGATCAGAAACACAAACGCCAACATGGGAACGATCACGAGACTGAATTCAACCATCTCGCTGCCCTCGTCGTGTGCCTGATTTACCGGTTTGTGTCCTGCCATAAGCAATCCTTCTGAAAAAGTGCCTTAAACGCGAGAATCGTCGCACGTCCAGACCTACATCACATCGGCAAGCAGCTTGAATTTCTTCAGGGGAAATTCACACGCACTCAAGAATAGCCAGGCGACCGCCGCGGCCCATATCCCTCGCTACACTAGAGGTGGATGGCGTTGCTCTCCATCGTGATTCCGATTCACAACGAGGAACCGGCTATTTTGCCGCTCTATGATCGTCTTATTGCGGTTCTCGATAGGCTTCACACGGAATATGAGATTCTTTTCATTGACGACGCGTCGACCGACCGCAGCTTCGAGCTTCTTGCCAACTTGGCTGAGACCGATTGCCGGCTGAAGGTAATCCGGTTGCGCCGCAATTTCGGGCAAACTGCGGCTCTCGCTGCCGGCTTCGATGACGCGCAGGGTGACGTCGTCGTATCTATGGATGGCGACTTACAGCACGATCCGGAAGATATTCCATCGCTTGTCGAAAAGATAAACGAAGGCTACGATATTGCCAGCGGGTGGCGCAAGAACCGCATCGATAACACGGTGACGCGCAAGATCCCTTCGCGCATCGCGAATTGGATGATGAAGCGTGCGTCGGGTGTCGACCTCCACGACTTCGGGACCACGTTCAAGGCTTACCGGGCAGAGATCCTGAAAGATATCAAACTCTACGGAGAGCTTCACCGCTTCATTCCGGCTCTCGCAACCTTTTATGGAGCCCGCATCGCGGAGGTGCCGATCAGAAGCGGTCAACGGCTCAGCGGCGCGTCACATTACGGCCTCAGCCGCACATTCCGGGTCTTCTTCGACATCCTCACGATCAAGTTTCTTCTGCGCTATCTCACGCGCCCGATGCACTTTTTTGGCAAATTTGGACTGGCTGGTATTGCTTCCGGGACGCTGATTCTCGCCTATATTGTTATCGACAAGCTTCTAGGAAGAGACATCCTCGTCGAGCACGGGCCGTTGCTCATTGCCGGCGCGATGTTGTGGTTCGCGGGCCTGATGCTGTTCAGTACCGGCCTGATCGGAGAAGTTTTGATGCGAACCTATTTTGAAAGCCAGGGCCGCCGCATCTATGCCGTTCGCGAGGTGCGCTGCAGACGCGAACAAGTCGCCGATGGCAGGCGTTGACGGCGCTTGCAGGCCGCGTTACGCCGCCGTCTGCTCCTGTTCGTAGAAGGCGGAAATCTTGTCGTACACTTCGCGCGGGAAATTCAGGCTCTTGTAGACGTTGCAGGCCTCGCCATCATTCGTGTTTTCGCAAATCGGAAAATCCTGCTGCTCCATCCACTCCAAAATGCGTTCGCGTTTTGGAGGGTTGTATCCGCGCGCTTCCACTTGCTTCACCAGCCCGCGCGCTTTCTCCTCGTCGCAGTCACGATCCTTCATCAATTCGTCAACCAGCTCTTCTTCGGTGAGAAAATGGCGCCCCACCATGGCAAATACCAGCCGACCATAATGGCCGATATCCTCGCCGCGGTGTAAAGCATCGAGCAGGTGAGACATCATCGCACTCTGCCGTAAATCTTCAACAGCCATTCGCTTCTCCTTCCGAATATTTGACGGGTTCTTCCGTCCGGGTGTTTCGTCTTTTGTTCGCTGGGTTTTTGACGCGCCTACTACGCTACGCTCGCGGGCTCAACATATTGCACTTCCGAGCTTGGCTCGGGAACGGGATCGCCATGTGCTCGAAGACTCTCCAGGTGCAAGTTAATGGCTTCTGCGATTAACCGCTCGACTTCTGCCCTCGTGTTTGCAACAGCGATGCAACCGGGGAGGTCGGGCACATATGCACCGTAGTTCTTATCGCCTCTCTCAATCACAACAGCATATTTTTTCATCGCTTCAGACCAGCTTGCTTCAGAATAGCGTTCAGCGTACCGATTAGGTCCCGAACCTTCACGAGGGCTCCAAAGCCAGTTCACCGGTGTTAATCACCCTTGCAGAACGGGCGCTTCGCTCGCGGTCCGTACTGCGCCCGCAGGTAAGGTGATTTCGAAGCGCGATCCTTTGCCCCTGTTGCTCTCGACCTGAATCTCGCCTCCGTGCGCCTTCACGATCGCGGCTACGAAACTCAACCCTAACCCCAAACCCTTTTCCGGATTTGGATCCGGCACGCGGTAGAAGCGATCGAAAATATGGGGCAGGTGATCCTGGGGTATCCCGACGCCGGAGTCTTCGACAACCAGCCGCGCGTTCGATCCCGCAGCTTCCGCCCAGGCGCGTACCCAGCCCCCCGCGGGCGTGTACTTGATCGCGTTCGACAGCAAATTCGTCACGACGCGTTCAATCTGCGTCGGATCAGCTTCGCACAACACGGGGCCTTGCTCGACGTGCGTCAGCTTCAAGCTATGCGCTTCGGCCGGAATCTGGAACTGGTCGACCAGTTCTTTCACGACAGCGCTCAAATCGATGACGCTCTTATTCATCGGGATCTGGCCCGTTTCCGATTGCGAAAGCAGCAGTAGCGCGCGCACAAGATTCGAAAGCCGCTCGACATCCTGCAATGCGTTCTCGATCGCTTCCTGCAAGCTGCTCCTTGCGAGTCGCCGTGAAGAGCGCGACTTCGAGCTGGCCCTGAATAGCCGTCAAAGGCGTGCGCAGCTCATGCGAAACATCGGTTGAAAACTGGCGTATCTGCTCGAATGATGCCTTGAGACGTCCGCTCATCTCGTTGAAAGATCCGATCAGCCGGTCTAGCTCGTCATCGGCGCCACGCTTTGGGATCTGCAGCCCCAGACTCGAGCCGGTAATCTCCCTGGCCGCTTTCTCGACCGAACCCAGCGCCCCCAAAATAGTGCCGGCCGAGTACCAGCTCACGAACGCGCAGACCAGCAGCGCGAGAGCGAGGAGAATCCAGAAGTTGCGTCTGAAGCGCCTCAAAACAGCGTGATCCTCGTTTAGAGCTGCGGCCTTCCGCCACGTACCATCTTCGGCCATGCTTCGGAATCGAGCATGGTGCTGCTGAGAACCTGATACGGAGTCTTGTCCGTGGCGCGAATGGTCTTCATGACCGGTTTATGCGTTTGCTGCATTTGCGCCAGTTCGGAAAGAATCGTATTGCGGTCCCAAATGGGCGCGAGCGTTGAGTCCGATGTCGCTTTATCCACGCGCCCTTGATCGTCGGCGATCACGTACACGGCCTGCAGCCGGCGATACCTCTGCTTCCTCCTCGGGATCTCCCCGATCGACATCCCAATAGGGCTCGCCGGTCGAGTCAAATACCAGCCAGCCTTTCAAAGCTCCCAACTGCTCATTCAACTCGTCTTCACTCTGGTTTTCAAGTACCGTTCGCAAAGTTCTGGTTCCGACGAACCCCACAACTGCCAGCACCGCGATCAACAGTATGAGGAAGGTTGCCGCGAGCCGGAAGCGGAGCGTGCGGAAGAACGTTACGTGAGCCCATTTCTTCCAGAGCATGCAGCGGCCTAGGGAAGGGTTTCTGCGCCGGCTGATTGCGCCGATTCGGGCATGTCCAACATGTAGCCGATCCCGCGCACGGTGTGAATCATCTTGACTGGGAACTTATCGTCGATTTTGCTGCGTAGATGCCGGATATAAACGTCGACGATATTGGTAAGCCCGTCGTAATCCATATCCCAGACGTGCTCGACGATCATGGTGCGGCTCAATGGACGTCCGCGGTTGCGCATCATGTATTCGAGAATGCTGAACTCTTTCGGAGCTAGCTCGATGTTTTCATTGTTGCGCGTCACTTTCCGCCGGATGCAATCGAGCGTCAGATCGCCCACTTGCAGCTTCTCGGGGGTGGGCTGTCCGCGCCGCAATAACACGCGAGCGCGTGCCAGCAATTCGACAAACGCGAAAGGCTTTACCAGATAGTCATCGGCTCCCTGCTCGAGGCCTTTGACGCGATCATCGACCGAATCCCGAGCGCTCAGAATCAGAACGGGCGGAATCGTCTTGCGGTTCTTGATCTTTTCGAGCACCTGCAACCCGTCTACATCCGGGAGCCCTAGATCGAGCACGACCAGATCGTATTCGGTCGAGTGAACTCTCTCGATTGCGTCCGCGCCCTTGTCGGCGACATCGACCGCGTATCCGGCGCTCTGCAGACCCCGCGACAGGAAGTCCGCTATCCGCTTTTCGTCTTCGACCACGAGTACACGCATGTTGTTTACCGTGCTGAATAAAGTCTAACGAAATTGAAGACCGGCGGCTGCTTACGATTCGCAGTTAACCGCCCGAAGCGCCTCCCGGCGCGGGTACGGGCGTGGGTCTGAAGAATGAGCCGATCGATTTCCCTCGCGTTTTGAGGACGGAAAGCGCCGTCAGAAGCGCGAGCAGCAAGATGGTAAAGAGCAGAACCTGCCGCACTGTCATGGCTTCCTTCCAGATGCCAAACCAGCGCCCGTAGACCAGCTCGATGTGCACCCAATAGACCAGCAGCGAAGTCGTCCCGAGCTGGCGGAATAAGCTCCAGCGTTGGACGGCGCCCATGTTCGCCCACAAAAATGCCACGGCCAAAATGATCAACACCACGCCCAGCTTGATCATGATCAGCCCGGGGCTATTCAGCCAAAAGTCGCTCTTCGGGTAAACCGAAAACGGCAGGTTCGAAAAATACTGCGCCCCGACCACCAGCGCGATGCCGATCAGCATTGTCCAGAGCATGGCGCGGCTCATGTCTTCCTGCTTTACCGTCGCGTATGACGCTGCCGGCAACCATCCCGAAGGCCAGAAACGAGGCCCACGGAAAAAATGCAAAATAATTCAGGCTCGGAAAGAAGTAGGCGCGAACAAGCCACGGCACAGTTGAGCCGTCGATCATGCTGACAAAAGGCGCGAGCCCCGCGATGACCAAGCCCAAGACCGTGCATAGCCGGATGCGCTCGAGGGTCGAAAACACGGCCATGGGCGCAAACAGCAGCATCGCCATTCCCATGCAATTGAGAATGTCGACCCTCCACAGCTCGCCCGCCGGACTCGTGGGATATCCGAACACATATAGCTGAATGCGAAATAGAAACGCGAGCAGAAAGAGATATCTCGAGCGCTTCAGCGCCGCAACAACTCGCTGCCATGCCGTGGCACCCTGCCTCTCCTTGCTGTGCATCAAGAACGCGAACGTGATGCCGGTCAGAAACAGAAAGAGGGCGGGCGGCAATCCCCCCAGGAACTGCGAAAACATATACGGGCCTTTGCCGCGCAGATCGTTTCGCGTGAAGGAATGGAACGTGTGTCCCTGAAGCATCACGACAGCCGCGAGGCCGCGCGTCCAATCGATGAATGCAAGCCGGGTTGTCGAAGTTTTCCCTGCGGCCATGGAGCTGGTCGTCGCCTCTTATTGAACTTGTTTCTTGACTCCCGGAGGTAGCTTCAGCTCGAGCGTTCCCGTGATCGGGGGATTCAGTTGAATATTGCTGTAGGTGACTTTGCGGTTGTTTCCCGAGGGCTCAAAGAACTGCTGCTGAACCGGATAGGCCGCGTCTTTCGGGATCCAGACTTCGATTTTCGTCAGATGCTGCTTCACATTCGCATCCTTCGGCACAAGCAAAAGCTTGCTGGTTGCCGTGCCCGCGACCTCTTCCGAACCTTCGGAAGTAATCTCGTAACTCCTGGCAAGGTCGCGGCCGGATGAGCCAAAGCCCAACAGCAAATATTGGTTCAGCACCTGGCTGTTCTTGCCGACCTCATAATCCTGGTAGGCTTTCAACTCGGGATAGTAGATCCTCACGATCTTTCCCAAAAATGCGATGACGCGAGCGTCGGTTTCGCCTGAAAAATCGATGATGGCCCGCACCTCATTGTTTTTCAGCCGCTGCATTTTGAGAGTGCCTTTTTCCGTCGTATTGTCGCTGAGGATGGCCGTATAGGTCACCATCCGCACATCCGCCGACATGGCGTGAAAATTTGGGCGCGGCCTGATCCATGCGCGCCAGGATCGCGTCAACGGTTTGTGCGCCCAGGCTTGCGGAAAACGCAATAAGGCAGACGACAAGTAGCGAGTGTTTCATCGACTTTTCACGTAGAAACCGATTACGGCGCCGTGTAGGCGATAAACCCCTTAATCTCCTGCTCAGCTTCATCGCGAATGGGTTCGACGCGCACAACATGCCAAGACTTTCCTGTGCGCTTACGGATGAGAGTCTCCGCTCGTGCTGGACGCACCGCCTCGGGTATGCCAGCGAGCAACTCGGTGGCAATGAATACCCGCTCTGCGTTATGCAGCGAGGACATTAATACGATGCTCGAGGCCTTCGGTTGGTCGCGGAACCAATCGCGCGGCGTTGCGAATATGAACAGAAGGATGAGGCCGACGGCCACGTCATACTGCCAGGAAGCTCTCGCGAAATCCCAGAAAATAAAGCGTCTGGCGAGAACACCCGTTGCTTGGTCGGGCGGTTTCCGGGCGTCGCTCACAACCCTCATTTTAGTACTTCCGCATTACAGCGAGCACGCGGCCTTGAATCTGCAAGCCGGAGGCATCCACAAAGATCGGAGACATGGAGGAATTCGCGGGCTGCAACCGGATTCGCCCGTCTGGCTCCCTGTAATAGCGCTTCAGCGTGGCCTCAGTTCCCTGCACGAGCGCCACGACGATCTCGCCGTTTTTGACGGAATCCGTCTTTTCGACCAGCACGAAATCTCCGCTGCAGATGTGGTCCTCGACCATCGAATCGCCGCGCACTTCGAGAGCAAACGTATTGTCTTTGCCGACGAAATCCGAGAAATGAAGGGTTTCAGGATTCGCGATTGCCTCGACCGGCACGCCGGCAGCAATACGCCCGAGCAGCGGAATGGTGTCCTCCATGCGGGCCGGTTGCCTGGCCTTCTCCTCGGCAAAAAAGCGATCGCCGATCTCTAACGAGCGGCTGTGGTTGTAGCTGCGGCGCAAGTACTGTTTCGCCTCGAGCGCCTGGATGTGCTTATGCACAGTGGCGAGCGAAGCCAGTTTCAGCCCCGTCGCGATCTCTTCATAACTGGGGCTGTAGCCATGTTCCTGAATAAAGCCCGATAGGAAATCCATCACTTCTTTTTGCCTTCGCGTCAGCGCCATGAGCCTGCTTCGTCCCTCTTCCACCAGTTTGGGCGAATAAAGGCCGAACGTCAAGGAGATAGGTAATTATCCCTTGACAACAAGTACAGGGCATTCTAGAAGGAGTGAGTTCATTCCGATCTCCAGCAAATCGGGGAATATTCTATTGAGTCACTATTACTGCTCTCGGAGGATTGGGTTCCTTTTTCCAGTCGGCAGGAATAGCACCAAGAGAACCTCAGGCCACACCCGCCTCATGTCCTCTGGCTATTGCTGGCCATCGTTCTTTACGCGATATTGATTGTGGCCTCCAGCCGCCTTGCGATCTTTGGGCGAAGGATGCCATGAAAAGCCGTTATTTTGGATATCGTCTCAGCAATACTCTTGAAGAGATACGAACACCTAGATCACGACTTTAGAGATCATGTCGCAGTATCCCTTCAATCCTTCCACATGGCCGCGCACTGACCTCGGGATTGAACTGGCCAGATGTCACGAATTGCTTACCCTGCTTCGGGACGCCAGCATCGGTGTATGGGCAAAAATGGGATGGCGTGGAAGTATGAGCCTAGCGGGAATCGATGAATCCACTAAGATGCTGGATGTAATATCTGTGCTCAAGGATTTTTCGGGCAGAGCTTCCGGGGAGATGATGATCGTTCTAAATGCCAAACGAAAAGCATCCTAAGCGTTCTAGAAAACATGAAACTAGGCCAGATCCGAATTACACTCGGGAAGAGTTTCACGACCTGCTGAAACACGCTGCAAAGACTTCCGGTTCGCAAACCTTCTCCAAAATCGACCTAAACTCGGTTGTCCGTCCCACGTCTGTTGTAGCGGAAGCTGTATTCGTCCAGATAGCTTTGCAAAAACTTCTGGCTCACCTGATGGTAAACGCCGCCGATACCGCGCTTCAGTAGGCTCCAGAATCCCTCAACCGAATTGGTATGGATATCGCCCAACACGTACACGCTTGCTGGTGTTTGATCCGGCGATGGTTGTATTGATTCTTCATGTGAGCAAGACCGTCATATCCGCGTAGTTCATCCGTGTAGACGGTGCTTTCGGGCAGGATGTATTTGTGCGCCATACCCAGAAGCGTAGATCCCTTTACGCTGTCGAGCGTGAACGCCTTTACGCGGCCCTTTCACTCAACCATGCCGAGAACAGGAGTCTTTACCCTGTCGCCGCGCATCGGGCGACCCGTTCCGTGCTTGCGAACACCGCCGTAATAAGTCTCATCCAATTCGACAGCGCCTGATAGCGGAGTGCCATCGTGCTTGCATCAGTGAACGAATCTGCTTGAACATGCGCCATGCCGTTTTGTAGGTGACACTTGTTTCCCGCTGAATCTGCTTTGCCGAGACCCCGCAGCGAGTAGATCCCATCTGGAACATCGCGTGAAACCACGTCCGCAGCGGAGTGGTGCTCTTCTCAAAGATCGTGCCAGCAAGCGGGTAGATGTGATGGCCGCAATGATCGCAAGCGTAAACCGTCCGACCAGCAACCCGATGATGCTTGCGGTCACGGCCTTGGCACTTCTCGCTATTACACTTGGCAATCCCGCCAGGAAATTTCTGCTCTTTCAGGTATTCTAGACACGCATCATCGTCAGGAAACTCTCGATTGAAGTCCCTCAAAGCTGTACCGCAATGCCTTGGGAATGGACTGTTTCCTTCCGATCTCTCTCGATTACGCGGTGGGCATACTTCGATTGTAGAGAGAGTCTTACTTGTTGTCAAGGGATAATTACCTGGATCTCTGGTAACTATCCCATGAGTACACGTATAATGGAAAAAGAGGCGAAAGAGCCGTATACTCGGCGATACGTTTAGTGACCCGCCCGAGGCAAAAGGACAAGACGTGGAATTCCGTTTAGTCTACCGAGGACAGTTGCCAGCGCAAGGCAGCGGCGATACCAGATCGAAAGAGAAACACAGGATTCGCAAGGTATTCCATCCGCAGTTGAAGGAACTGTGGCAGCAACATGATGTCCTTCGCTTTCGCACTGATCCGCACAACAAAGTGTCGCCATTGGCGTACGTGGAAAACATAGCCTTTGACTACCGAATGTGTGACCACCGCTTTGTTCCTTTGGTCACCAAGGATAACGGCCTTGCGTGCTCACTAGACATTCTGTTTTTGCGCCGTGATAGTCCTGGAAATCTAATCCAAAGCGGCGGTGACATAGACAACCGGATCAAGACACTATTTGACGGATTGCGCGTTCCCGATACCTGCGCTGGAGTGAGCGGTCCAGAGGAGGGTGAAACTCCCTTTTATTGCCTGCTTTCAGATGATTCTCTGATTACGGACGTGAGCGTTACCACGGATCGCCTACTTGTGCCACAGGCAGACGATGAAGGGCTACACGATGTTGCTCTGATCATTCACGTGAAGACGAAAATCGCGGGTTATGACAAAGCAATCGCTGGCCTATGGCACTTCGGTTCATGAGCGAGCTACCGATCGTTTATTCGTGACCCTATGCGGCCTTTGGCAGAAGGGCTGAAGGACCTGCAATTTCTTACCATTCAGTGTTCTCGCTGCGCTACGATAATTACGATGGACCTAGCCTCAACTGACGCGCTACCGCCCGCGGCCTGTCCGATGCACAGAACTCCGCCTGCAATAAGCGCAAGATGACCGATCCATCTCCTGTCCGGCCGAGATAGGGAACAGCGACTGCAACAAAGGTCACGATTAGCCCAGCAATTCCGATCCGATCCCCATAGGACATGGTTGGCGTGCCGACCGGCGGTTCGCATTAGCTTCCATTGCATCCTTTTCCGCTATAGCGCGATTGACTGCTACACTACGGCTAGGAAGGTCCCGACCGCTACATGAGCCGCCAAGCTGATAGCGATCAGCCGAACACGAAACCGAAGAAACTGAAGCCGCGACCGGAAACGCTCAAAAAGGCACGTCCGATAACGGCAGATCAGTTTGATTCACTTCTGAAGCGTGCGATTTTTTCTGCACCGCAACCGTCCGCTTCGAAATCTCATCCAAAAGGGCGTTAAAGATCAGGTTGCCCTGATCGCGCCGATTGTAGCGGTAGCTGTACTCGTCCAAATAGCTCTGCAAATACTTCTGGCTGACCGCATGATACACGCCGCTGATTCCACGTTTAATTAGCGACCAGAACCCCTCAACCCTGTTGGTGTGGATATCGCCAATCACGTAAACCTTGGAGGTGTGGTGAATCCGGCGATGATTATAGCAGGTTTTCGCATGTATTGGATGCCGTCGTATGCGTGGAAGCTCGTCCGTGTAGACGGTGCTCTCGGGAAGGATGTGTTCCTGCACCATCGAGAGCAGCGTAGAACCTTTCACATTCTCAAGGCTTTCGCGCGGCCTTTGCGCTCGACTACTCCGACAATAGGAGTCTTTACCTTATCGCCGCGCATGGGGCGACCAGTGCCGTGCTTGCGAACTCCACCGTAATATGTCTCATCCATCTCTACGGTCCCCTGAGTGGACAGATTCTTCTGGAATAAGGTGCGAATCTGATGGAACATACGCCATGCGGTCTTATAGGTCACGCCAGTTTCGCGCTGGATCTGTTTCGCGGAGATTCCACAGCGGGTTGAAGCCATCAGGTAGATGGCATAGAACCACATCTTAAGCGACGTGGTCGATTTATGAAAGATCGTCCCAGCGGTCGGGTAAATGTGGGTCCGCAATTGTCGCAAGAGTAGGACGGGCGCCTGCGATCCGGTGGTGCTTGGTGACTCGGTCGCACTGTTTGCAATGACGCCATCTCGCGTACAGGTGACTCCTAAGCTATTCCAGGCAGATATCATCGTCCGGAAACTTGCGGTTCAAATTCTTGAAGGTGAACCGCTCCATTTTTGGCTTTGGCTGGCGTTCCATGTTACCGTCTCCCTATACTCAGAATACGCCAAGTAGGTACCTACTGTCAAGGGATAATTACCAGGAGATATCCGAAGAAGAGTGGGTGAAGTTTCGCGGGCCCTCCGCCGATAGACAAGCAGGAGTAAGTGCCCTGCATCCGAAGTCACACTGCGACACGCGCAACAGGTTATCCAGCCTGCTTGTCGACCTCTCGATTCGGCTTTCGATTGCAGCGGCGCAGATGGCCGATCTGGCGCACGCGGCGGACTCCGCTGCGATTGCGAATGCCAAGATCGAGGTGCAGCGGCTTCGCGACGAGTGCGAGAACGTGAAAATCGAATTAGAACGGCACCGTGCCCAGCACGGGTGCTGAGATATCGTTCGGCTGCGGGCAGGATAATTCCGATTTCGAGACGCCGTGCCGAAGGACAGACGCCTGAACCCATTCCGAGGGTACTGCGTTCGCAAAGATTTAGACTGAACGTCACATTCCGGGAACTGGCAACAGCGGTGCAGCGTTTTCTGCGTTATGCCCACCTCGCTTAAGCTTGGAATCCGTAGCCTAAGGCGGTCGCCTGGGTTCGCGCTGCTCGCCATCTCGATTCTGGCACTCGGTATCGGCGCGACAACGGCGATGTTCAGCATCACGGAAACGGTGCTCTTGAAGCCGCTGCCCTATCGCGAATCCGGAGCAGCTCGTCACGGTCCTGTTTCGAATACCCTCCTTTTCGAAGCAGCTCTCTACAGTCCCCGTGAATGCGCAGCATTATCAACTCTGGCGCGACCACTCTCGCACGTTACAAGAAATAACGATGATCGGTACCACTTCGGCCATCCTCTCCGGGGTTGGTGAACCCGAACACGTAAAGGGTGCGCGAGTTCGCGCCAACTTTTTCCACCTGCTCGGCGCGAAACCGATGCTTGGGCGAAGTTTCGCTCCCGGTGAAGACGAGCCCGGCGGAAATCATGTGGTGATTGTTAGTAATCACTTCTGGCATCACGAATTAGCGGGGCGTCCCAACATACTGGGACAAAAGAATTTTGCTCGACGGCGAGCCATATCAAGTGGTGGGCGTCATGCCTTCTGGATTCTTATTTCCGCGCGGCGCGCAGTTGTCCGATGTGGTCGAATTGCCGGACCACACCGAGTATTGGATTCCGCTGGTGTTCACTCAAAGTGATTTAAGCAGCCCCATCGGGAATATGGACTTCATAGCCATAGCCCGTCTAAGACAAGGCGTGACCCTTGCGCAGGCTGGAGCTGACCTGACTGCGCTCGAAGCGGTGATCGAGAAGCGCTTTCCGCAACGGATTGAAATCGACCCGGTAATTCATCGTCTTCAGCAGTTAATGTCCAGAGAGGTGCGGTTGCCGTTGATCATTCTCATGTCCGCGGTGGCCGCGGTTCTGCTGATCGTTTGTATAAACATCATGAGCCTGATGATGGTCAGAGCAATCTCGAAGCGGCGTGAGTGGGCGATTCAGTTGGCAATGGGCGCGCGAATGCGAGATGTTTTAGGCTGCGCACTAAGCGAGAGCTTGCTGCTGGTACTTCCGGCTGTTGTTCTGGGATCGTTGCTCGCAGCTTGGTTGTTGCAATTAGTCCGGCTCGAAGGACCAGTTAACCTTCCCAGAATCGATCAGCTCCACTTGGACGGGGCCGCTCTTCTTTTCGCGTTCGGAATATCCGGCGCTAGTGCGATTCTGTTTGGCGTTTGGCCCGCTTGGCGAGCTGCGCAGGCTGATCCTCAGCACGCGCTGCAATCTTCGGGCAGGAGCATGAGCGAGAGCCGTGCCGGTCATTCTGCGGGGAAGGTCTTGGTCGCAGCAGAAGTTGCGCTCAGCACAGTGTTGCTGCTTGCCGCGGGTCTTCTACTTCGAAGCTTCATCGCGGTTCTCGACGTCAACCCAGGAGTAAGTGTTCGCAACCTGGTGACCGCTCGCATCAATTTGCCGCCGAATAAGTACAAAACCGACGCGAATATTCACTCGTTCTACGAGCGGCTAGCGAAAAAAGTGGGTTACTTGCCCGGTGTCGAGGCGGCAGGAACTGTTTCGACGTTGCCGGTCACGCCAGGGGATAACAACAACCCTGTGATCGCAGGAGACCGCGTCGTCCCGCCCATTACTCAGTGGCCGATAGTGCACATCCATTCGGCTAGCAGCGGCTATTTCAGAGCCGCTGGAATTCCTATCAGGCAAGGCAGGTCGTTTGAGCCGCGTGATCGGAAGACATTGGAGGTCGTGATCAGCGATAACTTGGCGGCTCGGCTGTGGCCCGGCGAAAGCGCGGTTGGACGGCCATTACTGTTTTACTCTTCTAAGAACGCAGCGACCGTGGTTGGAGTAGTCGGTGCAGTGCGGGCATCCTCCCTGACGGGCCAACCGGGGATGAGCGTTTACATTCCTGATTGGCTTCAGGCTGATACAGATATGTCGCTCGTTGTGCGCACAGCGGGAAACGAGAATCTTTCTTCTGCTATTCGCCGCACCATCCATGAACTAGAGCCGCAAGCGGCCGTACCCACGATCGAAACCATGCGGGAGATCATCGAGAGCTCGGTCGCTGCGGAACGCTTTCAGTTGGTTCTCCTACTTGGTTTTGCAGTTGTGGCCCTCGTCTTGGCCGCCTTGGGAATCTATGGCGTGCTTGCTTTCGCCACGGCTAGACGTACCGGTGAAATCGGCCTTCGGATGGCTTTAGGCGCTCAGCCCAAGCAGATCCTCGCGGCCACTCTGGGTAAGGGCATGCTACCCGCTCTGGTCGGGATTGCCGCTGGACTGTGCGCATCAGCAGGTCTATCCCGAGTGCTCGAGTCATTGCTGTTTGAGGTACGAGCACTGGACCCGCTTGTCTATTTTGTGACCTCGCTCGCTCTTTTATTCGTGGCCGCGCTTGCATGTTTCATTCCTGCTCAGCGCGCTGCCGCGTTGTCACCGATGGAAGCACTCCGCCACGAATGATAGGGTTTGGAGGCTACTTTCGTCCGGATCGGTGGGCGAAACATTCGCGTCAGTACCGGACGATAGTACTGCCGTACCCAAACGCTCTTGCTCGTTAGAGTCTCGATTTTTTACAGTTGAAGAAAGCGGCTCTTCCCACGAGGGCAGCCAAGAGCACGATTGTGCTCTACCGGCGCCTAGCGCGTTTGGTTGACACTTTCAGGCTGCGTGGTGCAACGCAGCCTTGCTCTTCCGTTTGGGGAAGCGCGAGCACCCTTCAGTTCATGTTCATGCCGCACATGCCGCCTTGGCACATGCCGCCGCCGCATCCGCCCATGGGTTGACACTCCTTTTCGGCAGAACCCGTTTTCGCGGCAAATGTCGAGTATTGCGTTGTCAAGTGATCTTGACCACATGAAGGGCAGCGCACTGCTCCGGTTCCTTCGCTGCGGCGCACCAGTTTTTCAAATTTGGTTCCGCAGTCATCGCAAGAGTATTCGAAGATCGGCATGCTTCTAAACTAGCAAGGTTTGGCGCGAGCGGGCGTGTTACACGTGGCTTACCATAGAGATATGCGGCGCAGGGAGTTTTTGAAGCAGGGCCTGTGGATTTCGGCGGGCATAGGCCTGAGTTTAGGAAGCAGCTTCAAGGCAAGCGCGTCCAAAAAATCAGCGTCAGGAAAGATGGTGAAGATCGTGGAGTTTACCGACTTGGGCCAGCGAAAGGGAGTTATGGAAGTCGAAAAGGTGACGAAGAGCGATGCCGAATGGCGGCAGCAGCTCACGCCTGAACAGTACGAGATCGCGCGGCGAGCCGGCACGGAACGCGCCTTCACCGGCAAGTACTGGAACAATCACGACCACGGGATCTACCGGTGCGTCTGCTGCGGGAACGCACTGTTCTCATCAGACACGAAGTTTGAATCCGGCACCGGGTGGCCCAGCTTCTGGCAGCCCATCGCAAAAGAAAACGTCGAGAACCGGATCGACATCAGCCTTGGGATGCCCCGGACCGAGGTGCGCTGCACCAAGTGTGACGCGCATTTAGGTCACGTCTTTGACGATGGCCCGAAGCCGACGGGACTGCGATACTGCATGAACTCCGCTTCGCTCGATTTCGTGAAGAGCTAGGAAGCGCCTCCACGCTTGATCCACGCACCGAGCGGCACGCTCAAACTCCATACCGGGTTCAGCTCGCGCTTCACTAAAGAAGCTCGCGACATCATCGTCTATTTGCCGGCCGCCTATCATTCGACGCCTTTGCAGCGGCATCCGGTTTTGTATCTGCACGACGGGCAGAATCTGTTCGATTCTGCAACCGCATTTAACCACACGGAGTGGGGCGTAGATCAACTGGCGGAACGGTTGGCGGCCGCAGGCGAGATCGAGCCTCTCATCGTGGTCGGCATCTACAACACGGGAACCAAGCGGGTGCACGAGTATACGCACGTGCCCGATTTCCGCGGCCGCGGCGGGCTCGCGAGAGCATATGGAAACATGATCGCGCGGGATTTGAAGCCCTTCATCGATCGGGAATATCGAACGCTGCCTGATTCCACAAATACCGGGCTGGGCGGCTCATCGCTGGGCGGCCTTGTCACGCTGTATCTCGGGCTGCGTTACCCGGAAGTGTTTGGAAAGCTCATGGTGATGTCGCCTTCGGTGTGGTGGGCGAACCGCGACATCTTGAAAAAAGTGGCGAGAGCGCGGTACCGGGGCTCACAGAAGATTTGGCTAGATGTCGGCACGTGCGAAGGCATCAACCCCAATGCCTGCGTAAGAAACGTTAGAGATTTGCGCGACGCGCTGATCTCGAAGGGGTGGGAACAGGGGCGGGATCTCGACTACTTCGAGGATCAAGGCGCCGGGCACAACGAGAAGGCCTGGGGCGCCCGCATCGGCGAGGCTTTGAAGTTCTTGTTTCCCGCGCCGGCGAGGGTGAGAGACCCGCAGCTCGAAGAAGCCGAAGTCGGATAGTATGGAAGGCTATGGCTTTCTGTACGAATTGCGGCACCCTGCTTGCAGATAACGCTAAGTTTTGCCTGAACTGTGGACAGCCGGTGGGCGCTGCGGGCGCGGCTGCCTACTATCCACCTGCTCCACCGGTTGAACCGCTCCAGTACGACATAGAAGGACACAACCTGCAGATTGCCCGCGTACATCTGAAGCCGGGTCAGGAGATCTATGCGGAAGCCGGCAAGATGGTCTACAAATCGGCGAACGTCGAGTGGCAGAGCCGGATGCTCGGACAGTCTCTAGGCGACAAGCTGATGGGCGCTCTAAAGCGCAAGCTGACAGGCGAATCGCTGCTGTTCACGTATTTCCGAGCGAATGCCGCAGCCGGCGAGGTCGGGTTTGCGGGTCACTATCCGGGCAAGATTCAGGTGTTTGAGCTTGCTCCCGGACAAACGATCATGGTGCAGCGCGACGGCTTTCTGTTCGCACAAGCGACCACCTTGTTCGATATCGCGATGGTGCGGAAATTAGGAGCGGGGCTGCTCGGTGGTGAAGGGTTCATCCTGCAAAAGCTGACGGGGCCCGGAGCCGTGTTTGTGCACGCGGGAGGCGATCACGTCGACTATACGCTTGCACCCGGCGAGGTCCTGCAGGTGCAGACCGGGCACTTGGTCGCGTTCGAGCCGACGGTCGACTACGACATACAGATGGTCGGCAATATCCGGACGGCGATCTTCGGCGGAGAAGGCCTTTTCCTGGCCACGCTGACCGGTCCGGGGAGGGTCATCTTGCAGAGCATGACGCTAGAGCGGCTGCGGCACGAACTGTCACCTGCCGAACATCCACACGCCGGGGACGAGCGGAACCCGCTGCGCGCGATCCGGGACCTCGGCGGACTGGGCAGCTTCTTGTCCAGTGATGACTAGCATTTACAAGCCAGGGGTGGCTGTTTTACCAAACGAACTCCCCTTTGCCGGTTTGGGTTCGTTTTTTCAAATGCAAGAATAGGGTTGCGTGGGGGCCGATTCGCTCGTCCAGATTGACCGGTTCCGGGCCCCGGCCGCTCAGCCCAGACTCCCTGATTGGCTGCGAAAGAGCCGAACCCATTTTGAGTCAGTTCACCTGCTGAAAGCGGAATTACGGAAGCGCGGTTTGCACACGGTCTGCGAGTCGGCTCGCTGCCCGAATATCCACGAGTGCTTCGACCGGGGAGCGGCTACTTTCATGATCCTTGGCAATCTCTGCACCCGCGGCTGTGGCTTCTGCTCGGTTCCGAAGGGCTCTCCTTCCAAGCGCGAGTTCTCGCTCGATCCTGACGAGCCCTGGCAGCTAGCCGAAATGGCTGGCCGCATGAAGCTGAAATACGTCGTGATTACTTCCGTGAACCGGGACGATCTTCCCGATGGCGGCTCACAGCATTTTGCGGAAACGGTTCGCCAGGTGCGCTGGGCGCTTCCGCATGCGCGGGTGGAAGTGCTGACGCCTGATTTTTGTGGCGATTTGGATGCGGTTGCGCGAGTGCTCGAGGCCGGGCCGCAGGTCTTCAATCACAACATGGAGACGGTTCGCCGCCTGTATCGTCGGGTTCGGCCGCAAGCGGATTATCTGCAGTCGCTCCGAGTTCTGAAGTTTGCCAAGCGGCACCGGCCGGACGTTCTGACGAAATCCGGTTTGATGGCCGGGCTGGGTGAGTCGGCGGAGGAGGTCGAGGAGCTTTTGCGCGATGTGTTGTCCGCAGACGTCGATGTGGCGACCATTGGGCAGTATCTGCAGCCGACGCGCCGGAATCTTCCGGTGGCCGAGTTTGTGCGGCCTGAGCAATTCGAGGCGTATCGCGAGTACGGGCTTTCAATCGGGTTCAAGATGGTCTTCAGCGGACCATTCGTGCGCAGCTCGTATATGGCGGAGAACGTAAGCGAGCAGGCCGCGCGGGCAGATGCCTAGGCGACGCCGAATCGTCTTCGACACTCTGCTGGCGCTACTGTCCTCGGTTCTGCTGCTTCTGATCTTTCCGAAATTCGATTTGCGCTTTCTTGCGCCTGTCGCGCTTACGCCTTTGCTCATCGCGCTGGCAAGGACGGGAGACGGATGGCGGCGATTCGCCTATGGCTGGGCAGCGGGAATGTTTTTCTGGTTTTTCCTGTGCACCTGGATTCAGTTCGTTCTCGAAGTGCACGGCGGCATGGGCCGTTGGGGAGGCTGGGGTTCATTCTTTCTCTTCGCCATTTTGAAGGGACTGCATTTGGCAGTGTTCAGTTGGCTGGCGGGTCCGCTGATGCGCAGGTGGTATGCGCTCCCAGCAGTTGCCGCGCTCTGGACCGGTCTCGAGCGGACGCATGCAACGTTCGGATTCGCCTGGCTCGATTTGGGCAATGCGGGGATTTCGATGTCAGTCCCCTTGCGCCTTGCGCCGTTCGTGGGTGTGTATGGCGTCTCGTTCGTTTTCGCGATGCTCGCCGCCGGACTGGCTTGCGTTCTACTGAGATACTCTCGCCTTCGGCTGATTCCGCTGTTAGCACTTGGGCTGCTATGGCTGTTGCCGGTGATTCCGGGATCTATTCCGGCGCACGAGAAAGCTCTCGTCGTGCAGCCGAACATCGATCCATCAACGGAATGGACCAGCCTGGTCCAGCAAAAGACAGAAGAGCAGTTGACGTTGATTTCGGACGCGCTGCCCGCGCGGCTGGTGATTTGGCCGGAGCTGCCTGCCCCGCTCTACTACTACAACGACCGCGCATTTCATGACCTGGCCGACCAGATTGCGCGCCAGCACGGATATTTTCTGTTTGGCACGGTGGCCTACACGGCACAAAATCAACCGCTCAACTCGGCGCTGCTGCTCGGGCCAAATGGAACTGAGGCAGGCCGCTACGACAAAATCGCGCTCGTGCCGTTCGGGGAGTTCGTGCCGCCGGTATTCTCATTCGTCAATAGGATCACGCAAGAGGCGGGCGATTTCACACCAGGACACGACATCAAGGTTTTAAACGCCGCGGGACAGCGGCTGGGCGTTTTCATTTGCTATGAATCGGCTTTCCCCGACCTGGTGCGCCAGTTCACGAGGAACGGCGCGAATGTTCTGGTGAACTTATCAAACGATGCGTATTTCGGGCATAGCGAAGCCCGTGAGCAGCACCTTCTGCTGGTGCGGATGCGCGCGATTGAAAACCGGCGGTACATCGTGCGTGCGACTAACGACGGGATCAGCGCGGTCATCGATCCCGCGGGGAGGCTGGTTAAGGAGCTGCCGCCCTATCAGGAGCTGGCCGCGCCCGTTCGATACGGAACCGTGCAGAGTACGACGTTCTATGCGCAGCATGGCGATTGGTTCGCATGGGGGTGCCTGGCCGCAGGACTGATGCTGGCGGGCGTTGAGGCTCGGGTCTGGTTCAAAAACCGGTGAAGCGGGTTTAACGGGGGTGACGCTTGCGCCGTGGATGCCTGTGCCGGGAGTGTTTGTGAGCAGGCGCGGTGTTCGGCGGGACGACATTCGCGGCCGCATGCTGGCCCGAATCGCTGGCCGTTGCCGGGGCGGACGGCTGCTGAGCGGCCGGATTCGGGGCGGTAAATCCGACGCGGCGGACGACGACAGCTCCGTTGCGAGTGTCGAGCGTAAGAGTTGCTTCAACAGTCCCAGTAGCGCGAGCTAAGAGCAAGACGCCGCTGGGCTGAAAAATATCAGTGATATTCAAGTGCTCAGTCGCGCTTCCGTCTGAAATATCGATCCGAGCCCGCTGAGGGTTTTCGATGTTGGATTTCCACGAAATCAAAAAATTATCGGCGTAGGGACGCACCGTGAACAGAACAGCAGGCTTTTGGGCGGGCATAATTCCGGCATAGCGCCAGACGCCCAAGAACAGGAGCGCGAGGGTGCCTGCAGCTAATGCCAGCTTGCCGGGCCATGACCAGCGCGGCTTCCTTCTCTCGGGAGGGGAGTTGCGGGGGCCAGCCGCGGCTCGTCCGCTTGTGAGACTTCATGGGGCGGCTGATCAGATGCACTGCGCTCGACGGCTTTCGACAGGCGTGATGAAGTGGATGCGTGCCCATTCAGCCTCACTGGGAGCGTATGCGAGTTGTAGGAGGAAACATCGCATGCGTCACTTACAATCGCGCAGTGCCTTTCCCGGCCAGCGGCAAGCTCCGGCAACTCCAGAATTTTTGAAGGGGAATGCGGATCCAATACGCGATCGGCGTCGCGGGAGAAGATTGCCGCAATGACAGTAGAGAGATCGCGCGGCTTGAAAACGATAGCGATCTCGTGCGGTCGGTCGAAGTAGGCGTCGTGCAGCGCGACTTCACGCTCAAGCAGCACCAGATCGCTTCGGGTATGCGAGCAGTACCAGCCGACAATTTCAAGGCCTTCAAGAGTCCGGTCGGTAAATGGGGCTCTCAACAGATCGCGCAGGTTTTGCTCATCGGTTTCGGAAAGGATGAAGCGGGGGCCGAGTGAATGGTCACACGGCAAAGGCCGGAAGTTCTCGACGACAACTACATCGTTGAGCCGGGAGCCGAAAAGGATGCCGCCGACTTCCAGGCCGCCATGCGAAGTTGCGGCGTAACCATCGAGGACAAGCTGAGCAATTTTGTCGAGCAGGCCCGGGCCGAACTGGAGTTGAACCGGCGCGACCTGATCAGTGCATAAACTCGGTACTGCTTTCGCTGACATTAGAAGATAAGTTGCAGCTCCCGATCCGTCATGCTGCCCGCCCTTGTTTCAAGGATGCCACGCGGCCCATGTCGGAAAGACGAACGGCACGCATGCGAGCAAGCG
This sequence comes from uncultured Acidobacteriaceae bacterium, assembly GCA_963803455.1. Taxonomy (GTDB): domain Bacteria; phylum Acidobacteriota; class Terriglobia; order Bryobacterales; family Bryobacteraceae; genus Bog-105. The sequence continues at coordinate 1,723,714 of CAWDMK010000001.1, forward strand.
TTTTAAGCCCGAGCATACACCTGAACAACAAAGCTTGCAATAAAATTCGTTCATAAATGTTTGAAACAGTTCGGAGCAAGATTGTACGGGAGTACTGCGCAGACGCCGAGTACGCCGGGCTTCGGCATGTGAGACGATGCGGGGATGCCTTCCGCAGAGATGGTCCGCGCACCACAAGCGGTTGATGAGCGAGCGAGCACGGCAGGACTACGCACGGTTGCGACGATCGAGGCGCTCAAGGGGATTGTCGTACTGGCGCTCGGATTGGCGCTACTCGGACTGGTCCACAAAGATGCGGAAGACATAGCGGAGCGCTTTCTTGAACATCTTCATGTGAACCCGGATCGGCGGCTGGCGCAGGCGATTTTGAACACTGCTTCGCGGGTTACGGATGCGCGGCTGTGGGCCCTTGCGGCGGCGGCGGTGATCTATGCCGGGGTGCGCTTCACGGAGGCCTGGGGATTATGGAACCGGCGCGTGTGGGCGGAGTGGTTTGCGCTGCTCTCGGGCGCCCTGTATTTGCCGTGGGAGGTTCTCAAACTCGTCGAGCGCCAGAGCTGGGAACACATTGCGATTCTTGTTGCAAACCTGTGTATCCTTCTCTACATGGTTGAGATTCGGATTCGAGCCTGCCGCAGCCCTGCTGGATGCGGAGGCGCGGGGGGACTTTGAGGGGACCACTAACGTGCAGAAATCAGCGACCGTATCGGAAGCCAAACCGCTTGCTTACGCGCGCGGCTCAGCAGCGGCTTGGGAGGTGAACTTTCGTGTGAGATGTGGCCGTGGACAGCAGTGGGTTTGGGTTGCCGGTGTTGTCGCGGCCGCACTTAGCGTTTGCGCGTTCAGTTGCGGATCGGGGGAAGCGGTCGCGAGCTTTGCCGAGAAATCGAAGGGGGCGCTCCACCAGGGCGAGGCGATCTATAAGGACATCCCCGAATCGTATGCGCGGGGTGTTTGCGACCGGCAGGATCTCACTGGGAACTTCAAAGACCCTTCACCGGCTTCGGCGTGCGTGGCAAGCGAGGGCGCGCAAAGAGAGGACCTCGAAGTAGCGCGCGCGGAACGTGACGGGCTGATTGAAATTTCGAAGGTTCTGACGAACTACTTCGATGCGCTTCAGCAATTGGCGGCGTTCGGCACGTCCAGCGGGAAGAAGGAATCGGAAGGCGGCGATGCGGCGAAGAGTAAAGCTGAGACAGCGGCGAAGCAGGCGAAATTTGATGCTGGTGCAGCGGGCGCTGCGGGACAACTCGCGCAGCTCGTGGCGACGGCTTTCCTGGCGGCGCGCTTGAATCGTGAGCTGGAACGAGGAGATTCGGGAGATCGACCCGCCGATCCAGAGAGTGACGGAAGCGCTCGAGCGAATCGTAGGCAGAGACTATGAGCGGCTTCTGGACCAAGAGGCCAAAGCGCTGCACAACCGTTATGACGACGCGGTCCGGGCGCAGTCGACACCGGCAATTCGGTTGCTGGTTTACGACAGTTGGCGGCAGGCGATCGGCAGAGTAGATGCGCGGAAGGACGCGGCTGAGTCGTACGTGCGAGGGTTGCGGCAGATCCGCGAGGGCCATCACAAGCTGGTTGAAACGTCGAGCAAAATTACTGGGAAAGGCCTGGCGGCTGCTCTCCACCCGTACGTTTCGCAGCTCTCAACACTGATTCCGGAAATTCAGAAGGGTTTCTAAACATATGAGCGGAGTTTCGAGCATGCCGGCGGGTGATTTGGCGGATGTGTTCCTGCAGTGGTCGCGAGAAGTCGACGCTTACCGGGACGGAATTTCGACGCGCTTACGCCAGATGAACAGACGCGCCTCAAGGATTTGTCCCATCAACTGGACGATATCTCGGCTCATCTCACGCTGCTAGACATCTCCGACACGCTGGCCTCGATTGAATACAACGTCGCGCAGATCGAGAGTGTGACCGCGAGAGCCAAACAAGAGCTGAAGAAGTCTCGCACGGTGCTTGAGGTGATTCAAATAACGTCGGCTGTTGCGGCACTTGGGCTGGCGATCAGCAGCGGGAATGCCGGAACGATTGGCGGAGCGCTCGCAGACCTAGGAAAACTGGCGCCGGGAAGTGGCGGGGATAAAGGATAATCCAGTCATGAAACGATATCTAATGCTCGCGGCTCTGGCCTGGGTTCTTCGCAATCACAGCGCAGGCTGCCGAATGGAAGCAGTTGTTCGATGGTAAGGATTTATCGGGCTGGAAACACGTCGGCCCGGGATACATGACGGTCGAGAACGGTCTGATTCAGACGCACGGCGGGATGGGGTTGCTGTACTGGACGGGCGGCCCGATTGGCGATTGCGTGCTTCGCGTGGTCTACAAGATGCGGGACCAGAACGACAACTCGGGCGTGTTTATTCGCATTCCGATCGAGCCGCGAGAAGAATGGATGCCGGTGCGATACGGCTATGAAGTGCAAATCGATAACATCGCGCCGGGCGAAGACGAGTACCACATCACCGGCACTCTCTATTCGCTGACGAAACCGTTATCCAGGCCGGGCAAGCCGGGGCCTGAATGGAACACGATGGACATCACGCTGGATGGACCGCGCACGATTGTCGTCGTGAACGGGCAGAAGGTGACTGACTATACCGAAGGCCAGCCCGTGCCTCCGAAGAAGCTTTGGTTCGAGCCAGAGCGCGGCAGGCGTCCGGATCGGGGATGGATCGGGCTGCAGAATCACAGCGACAACGACATTGTGTTCTTTAAAGAGGTCGCGATCAAATCATTGAAATAGGTTGTCGAGCGCATGAGTCGTGCGCATCGCAGCTCGTGACCCAGTGAATAGCCCGGCGACCGACGCGACCGAACCCGGCCTGACGCGCGGGATGGGCTTATTCCCTGCCCTAGCGGCGAACATGCTGCAGATGGTGGGAGTCGGGCCGTTTCTCACGATTCCGCTGATCCTGTCGACGATGCACGGGCCGCAAGCGCTCGCCGGATGGATTCTGGGGGCGATTCTCGCGACGTGCGACGGACTGGTGTGGGCGGAGCTGGGCGCGGCGATGCCGGATTCCGGCGGTTCCTACGACTATCTGCAGCAGGCGTTCGGCCCGCAGTCGCTGGGGCGGCTGATGGGCTTCCTGTTTCTCTGGCAGGTGATGCTGGCGGCTCCGCTGACCGCTGCCTCGGGCGCGGTGGGTTTTGCGGATTACGCCCGCTATCTCATTCCGCGCTTGAACGGTCTGGAACATAACATTCTGGCGATAGTTGTCTGCATTGCTGGCCACGATGCTTCTGTATCGCGATATCCAAGCGATTGGAAGGATCTCGACCATATTGTGGGTGGGCCTGATGCTGGCGATGGGGCTGATTATCTGGGGCGGCATCGGGCACTTCAGCGCGGCGCGAGCATTCGATTTTCCGGCGGGAGCTTTCAAGTTTTCGCCGGGCTTTTTCATGGGGCTGGGCGCGGCCACGCTGATCAGCATGTACGACTACAGCGGCTATTTCACGGTGTGCCTGATCGGCGGAGAGGTGAAGAATCCGGGCGTGACCATTCCGCGCTGTGTTCTGTCTGTCGATCGGCATTCTGGCGGTGCTGTATGTGGCGATGAGCCTTTCGATTATCGGCGTGGTGCCGTGGCGCGAGGCGATGGGCTCACAAGCGATCGTGTCCGACTACATGCAGCGGTTGTACGGGACGCGAGCGGCCGCGTCTGATGACGGGCTTGATTCTCTGGGTGGCGTTTGCTTCCGTGTTCTGCGTGCTGTTGGGCTACACACGCGTGCCGTATGCGGCGGCAGTCCGAGGGGCATTTTTTTCGGCGTTTGCGCGCGTTGCATCCGACGCGCAGGTTTCCCTCGTTTTCGGTGGTGTTCATGGGCGTGCTGTCGGCCATCGCGTGCCTGCTGACGCTTGGAGGCGCTGATTAAAGCATTGATCGTGATTCAGATCATCACGCAATTCGCGGCGCAGTGCGTGGCTGTCATCCTGATCCGCCGCTACCGGCGTGATATAAGGCGGCCGTTCTCGATGCCGCTTTATCCCGCGCCAGTGCTGATTGCGCTGGCGGGCTGGATTTTCATTTTGGCTTCGAGCGGCAGAGTTTACGTTCTCAGCGGGTTCGCGTTGCTGGTGCTTGGGATCGCGGCGTTTTTGTGGCGGGCGCATCGTGGGATGCAGTGGCCCTGGCTTTCGCGAGCGTAGTTCTCCTTAACGGCTCTGTTGTTTTCCAAAAGGAACTGTGCCATGCTTCTGTTGGAAACCCAATAAGCGACATGAAAGAGAAAACGGATGTCCTGCAAGGCACGCTGGCGTTGATGGTGCTGAAGACTCTGGACGTGCTCGGACCGCTGCACGGCTACGGCATCGCCCGGCGTATCGAGCAGATCAGCGGAGATCTTCTCACCGTAAATCAAGGCACGCTCTATCCCGTCCTGCTGAAGCTGGAGCAGGAGGGTTCTATCGCCTCCGAATGGGGCGCTTCCGAGAATAACCGCAAGGCGCGCTTCTACCGGCTGACACGCGACGGACGCAAACAACTGCAGGCCGAGACCCGGGGTTGGGAACAGACGGCGGCCATCATCGGCCGCTTCTTTGCCGTGAAGGCGGAGGATCTGAAATGAGAGCTCTGCGGCGATTCTTCAAGCGGCTGACTTCCTGGGCGACGACGCAGGCAGGACGAAGAGCGATTGCAGGCGGAGATTGAAGAACATCTCGCGCTGCAGACTGCTGAAAATCTTCGGGCCGGTTTATCGCCTGATCGAGGCGCGGCGTCAGGCCGTGCTGAAGTTCGGAGCGGTGGAAGCGATCAGGGAAAGCTATCGGGACCAAAGAGGACTGCCGTTTATGGAAACACTGCTGCAGGACACGCGCCACGCGCTGCGGCGCTTGCGGAACGCTCCGGCGTTCACCATCACCACGGTTCTGACGCTGGCGCTGGGCATTGGCGCGACCACTTCCATTTTTACTTTGGTCTACGCCGTTCTGTTGAAGTCGCTGGCGGTGGCGAATCCCGGCGAATTGTACCGGCTGGGGAAAGAAGCGCGTTGCTGCTACTGCGGCGGGTACAGCCAGGACAAAGAGTTTTCGCTGGTCTCGTACGATTTGTACAAACACTTCCGGGACAACACCAAAGGTTTTGCGGAACTGGCGGCTTTCCAGGCGGCCGAGCCGCGATTTCGGTGTCCGGCGCGCGGGCAGCGCGGAGCCGGCCCAAAGCTATCCAGGCGAGTTCGTTTCCGGCAATTACTTCGCCATGTTCGGCATGAGAGCATATGCCGGACGCGCGCTTACCGCGAGCGATGATCAAGCCCGGCGCTCCGCCCGTCGCGGTGATGAGCTATCGCTTATGGCAGCAAAGGTATGGATCGGATCCGTCCGTCATCGGCAGCGTCTTCGATATCGATGAGAAGCCATTTACGGTCGTGGGGATCGCTCCGCCGGGTTTCTTCGGCGACAGACTGCGCAATAATCCGCCCGATTTCTTTCTGCCGCTGAACACCGAACCGTTTGTAGAGGCCGACGCCGATCTGTACAAGCCCGACACTCACTGGTTGGACCTGATCGGCCGCATCCGGCCAGGCGCGAATCCCGGCATCCATCGAGGCGAAATGCGAGTGGAACTCAAGCAGTGGCTGCGCTCGCACTGGGGCGAGATGAGCGCCGACGATCGCGCGAAATTTCCCGAACAGACCCTGTTCCTGAGCCCCGGAGGCGCCGGCATCACCAGCATGCGCGAGGAATATGAGCACTGGCTTCAGATCCTGATGATGGTTTCCGGATTTGTGCTGCTCATCGTCTGCGCCAACGTGGCCAATCTCATGCTGGTTCGCGGCATGGAGCGGCGGCGGCAGACATCGTTGAGCATGGCGCTGGGGGCGCGAGCGTCGCGGCTTGTCAGGCAGGCCCTCACCGAAAGCATTTTGCTTTCGCTGTTCGGCGGCGCGGCGGGTCTGGCGATTGCATTTGCGGGCACGCGCCTGATTTTGCATTTTGCATTTCCCTCGGCTGCCGGCATGGCAGGCATACCGATCAGCGCGTCGCCTTCCATGCCGGTGCTGCTGTTCGCCTTCGCCGTTTCGTTGATCACCGGAATTGCCTTCGGCATCGCTCCGGCATGGATGGCCACGCGGAGTCGATCCGATCGAGGCGCTTCGCGGAGCGAGCCGCTCCACGGCACGCACGGGCTCGCTGCCGCGAAAGACGCTGGTGGTGTTCCAGGCCGCGCTCTCGCTGGTCTTGCTATCGGCGTCAGGACTGCTCACGGCGGCGCTGCACAATCTGGAGAATCAGAATTTCGGATTCGATCAGGACGGCGCACAGTGGTGAGCATCGATCCGCAGGCTTGCCGGCTATCGGCCAGACCAACTCACGCCGCTTTACCGGCGCATCCACGATTCGCTATCGAGCATTCCTGGCGTGTCGGCAGTGGCTCTTTGTACGTACTCGCCGCTAAGCGGCAACGCTTGGGGCAGTGGCGTCTGGGTCGATGGACATCCGCCTCCCGGGCCCCAACGACGACAATTTTGCTCTTGCTGGATCGAGTCACGGCGGGATACTTCGAAGTCATCGGAAATCCAATCATTCGAGGACGCGGCATCTCCGAGCAGGATACGGCGGCTTCGCGGCACGTGGCGGTCATCAACGAGGCGTTTGCGCGGAAGTTTTTCAAGAATGAAGATCCGATCGGAAAGCACTTCGGCCGCGACGGTATCGGATCTGAGCCGGCCAATACGAAATTGTCGGCATCGCCAAAGACGCCCGCTATTTGACATTCGATCTCGACAAGCCGATCGCTCCGTTCTTTTTTCTGCCCGAGGCGCAGCATGATTTCCGCCGAAGCCGCGATCACCGGAAATCTATCCGGTTCGCATTTCCTGACACGACATCGTCATTGTGACCAGGCCGGGAGCCAGTCTGTCCGATGCGCAGGTGCGCCAGGCCATGGCTTCGGTCGATCCCAATCTGCCGGTCATTTCGATTCGCACTCTGAAAGAGCAAGTCGCCGGCCAGTTCAGGCAGCAGCGGCTGATTGCGCGCCTCACTTCGTTCTTCGGAATTCTTTCGCTCGTCTTATCTTCTATCGGGCTGTATGGAGTCACTGCCTACAACGCCGGACGCCGCACCAGCGAGATCGGCGTGCGTATGGCGCTGGGCGCGGATCGCGGCCACGTTGTCGCGCTGGTGCTCCGCGGCGCATTCGGGCTGATTCTGCTTGGACTATTAATTGGGTTGCCGTTGACGTTCGCCGCAGGACGATTCCTGGGCAGTCAGCTTTACGGCATGAATCCGTACAATCCCGTTGTGACGCTAGTAGCTGTCGTGGCGCTCGGGTTATCCGCGTTCGTCGCATCCTTGATTCCAGCGTTCCGGGCAAGTTCGATTTCGCCGCTCGACGCGTTGCGGGCAGAATAGGCGATGAAGGCGAGGACTAAAAATGAGAGCTTTGCGGCGATTTTCAAGCGGCTGGGCTTCCGGGACGAGAACGGCGGCAGAGACGAAGAGCGATTGCGGAGGAGATTGAAGAACATCTCGCGCTTCAGACCGCTGAAAATATTCGGGCGGTTTATCGCCTGTGGAGGCGCGGCGTCAGGCGGTACTGAAGTTCGGAGCGGTGGAGTCATCAGGGAAGAGCTATCGGGATCAGAGAGGATTGCCATTTATGGAAACACTGCTGCAGGATACCCGTCACGCGTTGCGGCGTTGCGAAAGGCTCCGGCCTTCACCATCACCACGGTCCTGACATTGGCGCTGGGCATTGGCGCGACCACTTCGATTTTTACCTTGGTCTATGCCGTTATGCTGAAGTCACTGGCAGTGGCGAATCCTAGCGAGTTGTATCGTCTGGGGAAAGAAGCGCGCTGCTGTTACTGGGGCGGCTACAGTCAAGAGGAAGAGTTTTCCCTCGTCTCGTACGATTTGTACAAATATTTCAGGGATCAACACGAAAGGGTTTGCGGAACTGGCGGCATTTTCGGCGGCCGAGCCGGAGTTCGGCGTCCGGCGCTCGGGCGGCTCGGAGGCAGCCCAAAGCTATCCCGGCGAGTTCGTTTCAGGCAATTACTTCGCTATGTTCGGCATCAGGGCGTATGCCGGACGGCTGCTTACGGCCAGGACGATCGGCCCGGCGCTGCGGCCGTCGCGGTGATGAGCTATCGCTTGTGGCAGCAAAGATATGGATCGGATCCGTCGGTCATCGGCAGCGTCTTCGATATAGACGAGAAGCCATTTACCATAGTGGGAATTACGCCGCCGGGTTTCTTCGGTGACAGCTGCGCAACAATCCGCCCGATTTCTTTCTGCCCGCTCAATACCGAACCGTTTGTGGAGGCCGATGCCGATCTGAACAGACCCAACAACCACTGGTTGGACGTGATCGGCCGCATCCAGTCCCGGCGCGAATCCGGCATCTATAGAGGCTGAAATGCGAGTGGAACTCAAGCAGTGGCTCCGCTCGCATTGGGGTGAGATGGGCGACGACGAGCGCGCAAAATTTCCCGAAGCAGACTCTGTTCCTGAGCCCCGGGGGCGCTGGCATCACCAGCATGCGCGAGGATTATGAGCACTGGCTGCGGATCCTGATGATGGCTTCGGGATTTGTGCTGCTGATAGTCTGCGCCAACGTGGCGAATCTCATGCTGGTTCGCGGCATGGAGCGCCGGCGGCAGACATCCTTCAGCATGGCGCTGGGGGCGCAAGCGCCACGGCTTGTGAAGCAGGCCCTTACCGAAAGTATTTTGCTCTCGCTGTTCTGGGGGGCGCCGTCGGGTGTGGCAGTTGCATTTGCAGGCACGAGCCTTATTTTGCATTTTGCATTCCCTGCGGTTGCCGGGATGGCGGGCGTGCCCATCAACGCGTCGCCTCCAGTGCCGGTGCTGCTGTTCGCCTTTGGGATTTCGGTGATCACCGGAATGGCCTTCGGTATCGCTCCCGCATGGATGGCGACACGGGTAGATCCTATGGAAGCCCTTCGGGGCGCCAGCCGCTCCACTGCCCGCACGGGTTCGCTGCCGCGAAAGACACTGGTCGTGTTCCAGGCTGCGCTTTCGCTTGTGTTGCTATCGGCATCAGGATTGCTCACGGCCGCTCTGCACAGACTGGAGAATCAAGATTTCGGCTTCGATCAGGATCGGCGCATCGTGGCGAACATCGATCCAAGGCTTGCGGGCTATCGGCCCGACCAGCTCACGCCCCTTTACCGGCGCATCCGTGATTCGCTATCGAGCATTCCTGGGGTATCGGCGGTGGCTCTCTGCAACTACTCGCCGCTGAATGGCAACAATTGGGGCGGCGGCGTTTGGGTGGATGGACATCCGCCTCCCGGGCCCAACGATGATAACTCTGCTTCGCGCGACCGGGTGACGTCCGGATACTTTGACGTGATCGGAAATCCAATCCTTAGAGGACGCGGCATTTCCGAGCAGGATACGACGACTTCACGGCACGTGGCGGTCATCAATGAGGCGTTTGCCCGGAAATTTTTCAAGAATGAAGATCCGATTGGAAAGCACTTCGGCCGCGACGGCATCGGATCTGAGCGCCAATACGAAATTGTCGGCATTGCCAAAGACGCCCGCTATCTGGATTCCGACCTTGATAAGCCGATTGGCCCGTTGTTTTTCCTGCCGGAGGTGCAGTACGACTTTGACCGGAAACCCGATTGCCGGAAATCGATAATTCGCATTTTCTGAGCGACATCGTGATTGTGACCAAGCCGGGCGCCAGCCTGCCCGATGCGCAGGTGCGCCGAGCCATGGCTTCGGTTGATCCCAATCTGCCGATCATTTCGATTCACACTCTCAAGGAGCAGGTAGCCAGCGCATTCAGGCAACAGCGGCTGATTGCACGGCTCACGTCGTTCTTTGGAGTTCTTTCGCTCGTGTTGTCTTGCATCGGGCTGTATGGAGTGACCGCCTATAACGCCGGGCGGCGCACCAGCGAGATCGGCGTGCGCATGGCGCTGGGCGCGGATCGCGGGCAAGTCGTCGCGCTGGTATTACGCGGCGCATTCGGGTTGATTCTCTTTGGACTGATAATCGGGTTGCCGTTGACGTTCGCCGCAGGACGATTCCTGGGCAGCCAACTCTACGGCATGAGCCCATACGATCCCGTGGTGACGTTGGCGGCCATCGGCGCGCTCGGGTTGTGTGCCTTTATCGCGTCCCTGATTCCCGCGTTCCGGGCAAGCCGGATTTCGCCGCTCGAAGCGTTGCGCGCCGAGTAAGACCGGCCGTCATCCCGTTCGCTACCTTTCCCACGCCCTATAGCTTCGAAGTAATTATGCCGATAGCCATATCAGGCAACTGTATACATGAGAAGCGGCGTAAACATTTCGCGCTCCAGCTCGCAGCCAGAGCACGAGATAGTCTACGAGCAGTCGCTACTTCACGCCCTGATGGAGAGCATTCCCGATTGCATTTACTTCAAAGACGCAGCCTGCCGGTACACCAGAATTAATCAGGCGCAGGCAGAAGTGATGGGAATCGCCGATCCGGCGGAAGCGATTGGCAAGACCGATTTTGATTTCTTTTCACCCGAGCAGGCTGAGAATTTCTATGCTGTGGAGCAGGAGATCATTCGCAGCGGCCAAGCTCTAGTCAGCAATATTGAGGAATTGAAGAGGCCCGATGGAAGCACGAAATGGTTTTCGAACACGGAAGTGCCGATTCGAGACGCTGGGGGCGGCGTGGCCGGGCTCGTCGGCATCTCGCGAGACATCAGTAGCGAGATGCTGGTTCGCGCGCAGTTAAAAGAAGCAAAAGAAGCGGCGGAAAAGGCTAGCCACTCCAAGAGTGAATTTCTGGCCAATATGAGTCACGAGATCCGGACGCCGATGAACGGAATCATGGGGATGACTGAACTCGCGCTCGAGACCGAACTCACGGCCGAGCAGCGCGAGCAGCTCAACACGATCAAGATCTCAGCCAACTCACTTATGGGCGTGATCAACGACATCTTGGATTTCTCCAAGGTTGAAGCAGGCAAGCTGGATTTTGAATGCATCGATTTCAACTTACGAGATAGTCTGGCAGAGATCATGAAAAGCGCCCTGCGGACAAATCAGGTAAAGATTAAGCTGGCGTGCCAGGTTGCTTCCGACGTACCCGAGATCATTGCAGGCGATCCTACGCGTCTAGGGCAGGTCCTTATCAATCTGATGAGCAATGCGCTGAAGTTTACAGAGCGCGGCGAGGTCGCAATCGCCGTAACAGTTGAATCACAGGAGGCCGAAGAGGTTTGCCTGCATTTCAGCGTCAGTGATACAGGCATCGGCATTCCCGCCGACAAGCAGCAAGGCATTTTTGAAGCCTTTTCGCAAGCGGATAGCTCGACCACGCGAAGGTTTGGAGGCACGGGATTGGGTCTGACGATCTCGTCCCGGTTGGTAGCGATGATGAAGGGGCGAATTTGGGTGAACAGCGAAGTGGGCCGAGGCAGTACATTCCATTTCATAGGCCGGTTTGCCAAACGGGCGTGTAGTGCGCTGACGGCAAATGAGAGCCGCACAAGCTTTGAGGAGCAAGCGGCACTCTGTACGCGAGGTGTATAAGCCGGGCCAGGTGATCGCGATTCACCTCTGGAACATAAGAATGACGACCGGCCAGTAGATGCTCCAGGCCCACAAGACTGGCGCTGCCAGACCTTGAATCCATAAATTCGCTTCTTCAAAGTTCCATTTCATGGGGTCGCCCGCTTTGGAGTAAGCAATCCGTCAACCGATTCGTGAATGCAGCGCAAATGATCGATATTTGCGGCTGAACGTAAATCAGCTTACGGTCGCAACACGCCGGGCCAGCCTCGCGGATAATTTCGTTATCCGAACGGTTCCCCGCGCTTACCCGTACGCAGGGCAGAAGGCTAACGTACTCCCAGGACTTGGGCAAAAGGAGCTATCATGGTAATGTAGATAGAAATAAGGATATATGGCGCTCAGCCCTATTTTGCGGACCAGCGTGGCGGGAGCTGAACCCTGGCCCGAAGGTGTAACGGTAGTGCTCGACAACACGAGTTACACGGCGGGCTGGCTCGTGCGGTTTCGCCTGATCGCGCCTGAGGCGGTTTCGAGTTCAGAGGATTACGGTTCCCGCCGCTTCGATTTGTTCGTGACCGTGTTTCCCACCGGAGGAACCGAGCCCATCTCGCCGCGCAGGATGGTCGCGAAGAACACGCCATTTTGCGCTCCGGAATACGAGACGGCCTGGCGTGTTCCCGATGACTTAGCGACCGGACGATACTCCGCAATTTTCGAGGCGCACGATCCCGAGTCGGGCGTTCTTGTGTGGAAGAGCCCCGGAGCTAGCTTCGCGGTGTGGCGGTCGGCAATTGCAGTTGAGCGCTTCGATGCGGATCGGCGATTCTATTCGCCCGGCGATCCCGTTTCATTCACGCTGACGCTGGTCAACAACACTGAGAAAGCGTGGCCGGATCTGCGGGTTGAAGTGGGCGAGTCGCAATACCCATGGATTTCTGCTGCACGAGGCTCGAAAAGCGGCAGAATCTTCAGGTACCCGGAAGCGGTCTCGCTAGCGCCCGGTGAACGTCGCGTTCTGCGGTTAGAGGGCGTGACAAATCACGGGTCGAAAGCGGGTTCCATCCAGTACACGGCGGCGGTTCGGGGTAGCGGGTCCGATGCATCAAAAGTTCTCGCATTTCGAAGCACTCCCTCTGTGTTCTTGCGGCTTCCCGGGCCGTCCGGTTGCCCAGTGTATCCGGCTGCCTATATGCACGCCGATCTTTCAGAAGTACGACTGGAGGGATACCGTTCGTTCTACAGGCGCGAGAACTCTAGGAGTTCATTTGATCGAAACCGGACAGCCTTTGCTGCCGGGAAGCGTGCGACAGTTCGAATGAAGGTGAGCTCGCGGAAATGCTCTCGAGAGGCGATGTTCGACTTGCGCAATGCGGAAGGTGAACTCGTCGACCAAGCTCGGGCGGAAAGGGATGGAGCTTATCTGCGCGCTGGTGTTCGCTTCGGGCCGCCAGGAGTCTACCGCGTGGTTGCTAGAGTTGCCACGCGAAATGGCGGGGTGCGTGAACTAGGAAGTATCGAGGTTGCAGCAAACGTGCTGCCGCGTTCGCTAGCGGTGATCTGCGCGCACCCGGATGACGAATTCCTGCATCCGGCGGTGATTCGGGCGGCGGCTGAGAACTCGATTCCAGTGCATCTCATCTTTTTGACGAGCGGTGACGCGGGGGGAAGCGACCGGTTTTTCTCTCCGGCATACACGCCCGCCGAAGCGATCGAATTCGGGCACATTCGCATGGCAGAAGCGCGAGCGGCCGCACGCCACCTCGGCGTGCCTGAAACGAATCTCCACTTTTTAGGGCTTCCCGACGGGTTTCTCGAAGCGATCCGGATCAGCGAAGATTCGAATCCGATCTTCTCGCCGTTGTTAGGCGCGGAGAATTCGCCCTACTGTGGCCTGCGCCAGCCTAATTTGCCGTTCGAGAAACGAAGCGTACTGAACGCGTTGCGCGAACTGCTCAACGAAATCGATCCCGACGTGGTTTACACAAGCCATCCCGACGAACGCCATAGTGACCATCGAGCGGCGGCGTGGTTTACGATCGAGTCTCTGCAACTGCTTTTGGCAGCGGGACGGTTACGCTCTATTCCCACGCTCCGGGTCGACCAGTTCTATGGCGCGAGTGATGGTTCACCGGCGGCATTCTCTTATCGAAAACATGAATTTTTCTCGTCCGGAGAAGCGATGGCGCGTGTGCAAGAAGCCTACTGGTATTACCAGACCCAAGGCGGCAACCACGCCCGTGGCCATGTGCTTGCATACGACGATCTACCACGCACAGAGCATCATCACGAGATCGTGAACTGGGCGTCGGGCTCAAGCGGGATTGCCGATTTCGATCTTCGGGCGACGGCGTAGCAAGCCGTGGTGTAAGTCGGGACGCCCTCTTACTGGTTGCTCCGGTAGGCCTCAACGATCATGAATTCGCTCCAGTCCTTCCCATCCCTAGACTTCTCACCGCGCCACGTGAAATGAGTCTCGGAGATGCTCGTGTAGGTGGCGCGCGTATAAGGGTGGGCGGCCACCGGCTCTTTGAAGGCGTACGTGATGGATTGGCCATCGAATCTGACCCCGCCGAACTCCTCCCGTCCGAGGTCCGTCCACGTCCCGGCCAGCGCGTTCAGCCATTTCATATTCCAAATCTGCTTGGCAGCATCATACGTGCGGAAATTCATTCCGAGCACGATCAGCTCTCCGGAGGAGCCTGTCATTCTGTATTCGTCCGCGATCCCATAGCCGTCGAGGACAAACCAACCCAGCCAGTTTGCTCGGAACGTTTGCCAGTCTCCATTGGCCGACTTCACTTTGGGTGTTGGGTATCAATGGAACGGAAACCCGAGTTAAAAATATAAGCAAAATCACTCATGCCGTTTTAGAAGGGCTTCGCTTTCCGCGGAATGCCCATGAGACCTACTAATTGGTCCCACTCGAAATCCAGATGCGACGCACCGTATACAACAAGAACGCGGTCGTGATGTTCAAGCACAGTCTTAATCGTTTTCACGACACTTTCGTCTCGACCGTGCGTGCTCAGAGCAGAAAGGTTGTGTAACAGCGTTTTAGGTTCTTGCGGCCCAGGATATGGGCTGGTATCCTCCAGTTCAATATCAAGATAGTTCCGCGGAGACGACATGTGTTTCTCGTACCAACGTGCGAAATCATCAGCGCTGAACCGAACTGAGGTACCAAGAAGGTGATTGTTGTGCCCCACAATCCGATTCACTAAGTTGCGGAACGCAGCTTCTGTCAGTGGTCCATGCCGCTTTTCCTGTGGAATATTATTCAGAACCCAGAAGGCCAGGAAGTCTTGAATCGTATAGCCATGAGCCTCAAAGAGTGCGAGTTCGTCTGAAGCGGATGGCTCGCCTGAGTAAACCGGGATTCCCTTCTGTGTCGCCGAGTATGCCGCTATTGCACTCTCCTCGCAGGCTGTCCCCGGAATGTTGTAGTGGGCGGTACCGCAGTCTTGTACTCTTTGTGCGCAAAACGCGGCGACTTGCGACGGGTCCACGCCCTCGATGATCACGGCATCCGGGGCGGTCGTTGAAAACACTGCATCGATAGTCTTGAATACCGGATCGGTCATGGCGTCGGGATACTGAATTGACGAGTGGTGGACGGCCAAGACGTAGATGAGGGTTTTTCCACCCCGGTGAAAGGTCTCGATGAACGGCGCATCCCGCGTAGATGGTGCCGGGGGCGCACTAAGCGCGGCAGATGTGAAAAACGAGAGACACGCGAATGTGAGCCTGCTGGAGTACGCAAGTGAATTCTTCCTCAAATTAGTCGAACCATCCGATTACGATTCCGAGTGCGTTCGAAATCGATAGACGGTCGCCGTATGAACGTTAAACGTTCGGGCAACTTCTTGAACGGACCTGCCTTTATCGAGAAGCTCGGATGCAAGGCGAATCTGGTCAGAATTAAGCTTTCGGGGTCGACCAAATCGCACTTCTCGGTCCTTTGCGGCCTGGCGGCCTGCCCCGGTGCGCTCGCGAATCAAGTCCCTCAAACTCCGCAATCCCGGCAAACACGGTCATGATCATTTTGCCCGTATGAGTAGTAGTATTGGCCCACGGTTCTGACAGCGACTTGAAGTTTGCTCCTGACTCGGCAAGTGTCTCGATCGTGTTCAGTAGATCGCGTGTGGATCTGGCGAGTCGGTCCAGCTTCCAGACAACAATGGTATCGCCGGACCGGATCTGGTCCAGCATCCGCCGAAACTCGGGCCGATTTCTCGTGGTACCAGAGACCTTCTCGCGAAAGAGTTTCTGACAACCGGCACTCTTCAGTGCTTTCAACTGAAGGTCCAGGTTCTGATCCTGCGTGGACACGCGCGCATGGCCGATCTTCATCGAATGTCTTGCAAAAGTGCTTGCATAAACAGTGCCTTCTGCGGCATACTTTTGCAAACGGTTAATCCTGCGAAAAGCTGCACTTCTGGTTTCTTTGCGCCCACTGCGTAACCCGACCGATGGTATTGAGGATGTTGCTTAACAACACAGAATGGTAAGGCGTATCACGTCCTTAACCCGGCTTTCCGTTCCATTGATACCCAACACCCACTTTTGCCTCGCACGCCCATCTGCCAATGAGAAAGGCAAATCGAGAAAGGGCCGCCGGCGCATTGGGGTTGAGCTTGCCAAATTTCTGCTCGACGTATTCCATCGCATCGTCCTCAGCAGTGGACACGGCTGGTTGATCGCAGCAGTTCAGGGAATACTAATCCGCCAAAGATCTGCGCCGTTGATTTTCACCAACTGCGCTTTGCCTTCAACTACGTAAAAGAACTCGACCGTATCCGGATTGACGGGATCGTCTCCGATGCGAAACAGGCTTTCGCCCAGACGCTCGAGAGAAGTAACGCCGTCCAGCCAAAGACTCCCTTTCCGAAGCACGACCCGAGTGCTGCCGAACCAGGCGCTATCGGCGCGGTAGTGGCCTGTGAACGATTCAAGGTAGGGGTCAGCCGGATAGCTACGCGGGCCCGCATAGTTGTCATTCGCATACCAATCGGTGCCGTGCATGAGCTCAACCACAGGTGATGTTTTCTTTGCGGCCGCTTCCTGCGGGGAGGATTCTGCGCGGCCAAATAGAATCGGGAAACGTTGAAACTCAGCCACTGTCGCGAGAAATACGTCATCTCCCGCCAATTGCAGCGGCACTGACTGTGAGCCGGCGCGCATCGTTAGCCGGCCGCCTTCGGCGAGGACCGTTATTTTCCCGCCGTTCGGTGATGTATAGGCGCCCGTGTAATCGCCCGCATTCTTCACAAGCATCGGATCAGAAATCTCAGGCGGCTTCGGCAGCGCTTTCGATTGGGAACGAGCGCTCATCAACTGCACTGCGAATTGCGTGACCGGATTGGGACGATAGCCTTGGCCCGCATTGACGGAGGCGAATGCAGCCACTCCCGAATCCAGGTCGACGTGCATTGCCGAAATGAAGGAAACCATTCCGCCGGTATGCCGCAGGATGGTATGGCCGTCCAATTCATCGACGCCGATGCCATAGCCATAAGATGCGGTGGGACTGAGGTCACCGGCTTTGATGTAGGGCTTGGAGAAAAGCGCAAAGCTTTCCTCGGATACAATGCGGCCGCGTAGTCCCTGGCCCTTCCGCAGGAGCATTTGCAGGTACAGCGCCATATCGCCGGGAGTCGAAACTACGCTGCCCGCTGCGTCGTCGAACACCAAATTTCCGGCAAGTGCGAGCGGAGCGTCACGCACATAGGTCCGGTCATCATAAAACGGCACGTAGCTCTTGGCGGTGCGTTTGCGGTTCTCATTGGCGACGACCGCGGCCGAGGAAGTCATGCCGAGCGGCCCAAAGATGCGGGTTCGTACGGCTTCGGACCACGGCCGGCGATCGAGCTTTTCAACCAGATAACCGAGGATCGTAAAGCCGATATTGCAGTAATGGAAGTGCTCACCCGGCCTGAAGCCTTGCGCGTGACGCGCCCGCGGATCGCTCAAAAACAGAACTAGCGCGTCGGGCAGTCCGGAGGTGTGCGTCAGGAGATGATGGACCGTAATCGTTCCATAATTCGCCTCAATCGGGAGCCAGGGGAGATACTCGAGGATCGGCCGCTGCAGGTCGAGCTTGCCTTCTTCGCGTAACTGCAAGAGCGTAAGGGCGACAAAGGATTTACTGATGGATCCGATTTCAAATAGCAGATCCGGCGTGACGGGAAGCTTGATTTCGAGATCAGAGAACCCAAACGTGGCGGTCCGAACAGCTCCTTTCGTATCCGCCAAAGCCAGTGTGAGGCCGGGCGAGTTCATCGCGCGCATGTATTTGGCGATGAAGTCATCGAGAGGAGCGAAGGCAGGCTGAACGGATTGATCAACAGGCGTGCCTTCGGCGACGAAGAAGGAACCGGCCGCGCACACGGCGGCGCTACGCAGCGCTCCCAACAGGAACGCCCGGCGTTCAAGATAAGAACCAGTCATGGTAGGCAGAGGAGACGTGATCTTCAATGGCGCGGTTAACGGACCTGAATCGACGAGATCCTATTATTCCAGGTATGCGAAGGATCGTTGGGATAACGGAAGTTCTTTAGGTTTGGGACGTCGTAGGCGATCATCGACTGGCCGCCCCTGAAGTTCCTGTCGTTATAGATGACGACTCGCGCATTTCCAAAAACTCTGAAGGACGAGATCTGGTCCCCGAAGTTGTCCAGCCTGGGATAGCTCTCGCCTCTGCGCATGCAGAAGAAATCGCCACGGAAGTTGGATCGCGTATAAAAGCAGGCTCCTCCTTTTGACCAGTTGCCGCCGCGCCAGTTTCCGCGTGGGGGCCACATTGGGGGATTGCCTGGGCCGGGATGCCACCAGCCCGGGCCGCCAGCCGTTGGGCGGGTAATTGTTTCCCGGACCATTGTTGAAAGTCATGGCGAACACGGCCTGGCATCCATTTGCAACCCACAGGCCGCGTTTGTCGACGCCCCAACTTGTTCCGCGTACGCAGGGCGCACTGCTGAGCTGCCGCTGGAGTACCGGCGTGGCGCCTGGCGAGGGGAATCCGCAGTAGGTTCTTTTGTCAGTAAACGATTTACAGGTCAGCGGCCGCTGACCGTAGGCCGGAATCGTAAGGACAAGTGCAAGCAGCAGCAGCGAATGCCGAGTCATAAGTGTGTTCTCACATTGTAGACTCGGCGAACGGCGGCCGTTTAGGATGCTGCGCTAGTCAGGCTGCTGTTGATATGTGTCCAGATGGTTTTGACGCTGCCGCCTGCGCTCGACAGGAGCGCGATCGCCGCGAGCGCGATGAACGCCAGGAGGAGCGAATACTCAACTAAGTCTTGAGCGCCGTCATCTTGCCAGAGTTCCCGCAAAGGGAAAGCAATGCAGTGGTCCATATATTCCGTTGAGGTAATGCCCTAGAAGGTTAGGGTGTGCCGAAATGGAATATTCTCAGGCGAAATGTATGAACGGCTGCGGTTGAGAGGCGCGTTTCGCAGCCCTTGCGCGGTGCAGCTGAACGCGTTATTATTCCCTAGTATGCATAAATATTCACCAAGCCGGAGGCTGGGATGCAGGCCCAGCTAGCCCGGTCCAGCTCGCGGACAGGTGCACAAAACCTGCGCAATGACCTCGATCTGTCGATGGCGGAGCTACAGCGGGCTGCTGGATTTGACGCAGCAGGTCAAGCAATCGCGGCAGCGGTATAGCTCGGCGCTGAAGGGACGGTACGTGAGTCTGTTGTTTGAAAAGCCATCGCTTCGGACGCGGCTGACGTTCGAATTAGCCATCAAGCAATTGGGTGGCGACTGCGTGACGCAGACTGGCATGATCGGGGAACGGGAACCGCTGAAGGACGTGGCCCGGAATCTAGCGCGGTGGACTGACGCGATTGTCGCGCGAACGTACGCGCAGGATACGATCGATGAGCTTGCGCGCTGGTCCGGAATACCGGTTGTGAATGCGCTGAGCGACATGTATCATCCCTGCCAGGCGCTTGCTGATGTCTTTACGCTGCGGGAGCATTTCGGGCGGCTCCGTGGGTTGAAGCTCGCGTATGTAGGCGATGGAAACAACGTGGCGCATTCGCTCTTGCTGTGTTGCGCGCGGCTAGGGATAAACTGCGCGGTGGCAACGCCGCGCGGCTATGAGCCGAAGCCTGAAATCATTGCGCGGGCGAAACAGTTGGCAAACGAATCCGGTATAAAGGTTGAGATCATGAACGACCCGCGGGTCGCGGTCAAATCCGCGCAGGCGGTATATACCGATGTTTGGGCCAGCATGGGCCAGGAGCCGGAAATGGAACACCGCAAGAAGATCTTCGCCGAATACCAGGTGAATGAGGGGCTGCTTCGAGGCGCGCGCAACGACGCTATCTTCATGCATTGCCTGCCGGCCAAGCGCGGCATGGAAGTAAGCGATGAGGTGATGGAATGCGGGCAGTCGGCCGCCTTCGATCAGGCCGAAAACCGCTTGCACGTGCAGAAGGCGCTGCTGCTGACGCTGCTGCAGTAAATGACGGGCGCTAAGAAAGTTGCTCTGGCCTACTCCGGCGGGCTCGACACATCGATCATCATTCCCTGGCTGAAAGAGCATTACCAATGCGAGATCGTTGCGGTGTGCGGAGATATCGGCCAGGGCGGCGAAGAACTCGAGGGGTTGCGTGAGAAAGCGCTCGCAACCGGCGCATCCGAAGTGTATGTGGAGGACATGCGCGAGGAGTTCGTCACCGAATATTTGTGGAAGCTGGTTCGTTCAGGCGCGGTATACGAGCATAAATATCTGTTAGGCACGTCGATCGCGCGGCCGCTGCTCGCGAAACGGCAGGCGGAAGTCGCCTTGAAGACGGGTTGCGATGCGCTGGCGCACGGCTGCACGGGCAAGGGCAACGATCAGGTCCGTTTCGAGCTGACGTACAAGGCGATTGCGCCGCAACTGAACGTGATTGCTCCATGGCGCGAGTGGGACATTGTTTCCCGCGAGGACGCGATCGCATACGCGAAGGCGCGCAAGGTGCCGATCTCGCAATCTACGAAGAAGATTTATAGCCGCGACCGCAATCTTTGGCACATTTCGCATGAAGGCGGTGAGCTCGAGGATCCGGCCAATGCGGCTCCGGATGACATTTGGATGCTGACCAGGAGCCCGGCGGATGCGCCATCAAAGCCGGCCGACATCACGATCGGATTTGTAAGCGGTGTGCCGGTTTCGCTCAACGGGCAACATCAGATCAGCGGCGTCGCGCTCCTCTCAACGCTGAACGACATTGGCGGCGAGCATGGTATCGGCCGAATTGATTTAGTTGAAAACCGTTTCGTGGGAATGAAATCGCGCGGCTGTTACGAGACGCCCGGCGGCACAATTCTGATGACGGCTGTGCGAGAGCTAGAAGCGCTGACTCTCGACCGCAGCGCTCTGCACTACAAACAGAAGCTGGCGCTCGATTATGCCGAGATGGTTTATAACGGGTTCTGGTTTACGCCGCTGCGCGAATCGCTCGATGCATTTTTCGAGAAGATTTCTGAGCCTGTGACAGGCGAAGTGACGCTGCGGCTGTATAAAGGCACGCTCCAGCCGCTTAGCCGGAAGAGCTCTAATTCGCTCTACAGTACGGATATCGCGAGCTTCACCATGAGCGCCACCTACGACCAAAAAGACGCTTTGGGCTTTATCAATCTGATCGGTTTGCCGATTAAGGTTCGAGCCTCGCGCAACAATGGCGGTAATGAAGCTATGGGGCGGCAGGTTTGAGAGCGGGCCATCGGAGCTTTTCGAGCGCTTTTCGAATTCGCTAGATCTTGACCGTAGGCTCGTGTTCGCGGACATCGAAGGCTCGAAGGCATTTGCAAGGGCTCTTACGAGAGCAGGTATTTTGGATGCCGATGAATGCCGGGCCATCGTGGATGCCTTCGGCGAAATCGAAACAGAAGCGGCACAGCCCGGATATTTCGAGGGCGCGGCCGATGAAGATGTCCATACATTCGTCATTCGCAAGCTGAACGAGAAGACGGGCGCACTCTCAGACAAGATCCACACCGGCCGTAGCCGGAACGAGCAAGTCTCGCTCGACATTCGCCTGTATTTGCGGGCTGCTACAGATACGCTGCTCGACGAGCTGACGACGTTCATGGGCGAGTTGCTGGCGCTTGGGCGCAAGTATGAGGACGCGGTGGTTCCCGGCTACACTCACTTGCGGCGTGCGCAGCCGGTGCTATGGCCGCATTATGTGCTGGCGTATTTTGAGATGTTCTTCCGGGATTCTGAGCGGCTGGAGCAGACGCGTGCGCGAATCGACGTGATGCCCCTAGGCTCGGGTGCATTGGCGGGTAGCGGATTTGCGTGGGATCGGGAGGCGATGGCGAGAGAGCTCGGATTCGCGGCGATTACTCGGAATAGCATGGATGCCGCTGCGGACCGCGACTTTGCCTTAGACTTTCTCTACACTTCGAGCGTTATCATGCTGCACTTGAGCCGGTTGGCTGAAGATTGGATTCTGTACTCGAGCGAAGAATTCAACTGGATGGCGCTCGGGGACGCGGTGACAAGCGGATCGAGCCTGATGCCCCAAAAGAAGAATCCGGATTCGCTCGAGCTGATGCGAGCGAAATCGGGCCGCGTGTTTGCGGATTTCACATCGCTATTCCTTACGCTGAAGGGATTGCCGATGACCTACAATCGCGACATGCAGGAGGACAAGCAAGCGCTCTTCGACGCTTTTGAGCAGACCTTGGCATGCCTGAGAATGGCGAAGGCCGTGGCGGAGTCTGTGACTTTGAATCGCGCTGCGGCTGTAAAGGCGGCGGAAGAGAGCTGGCTGATCGCGACGGATCTCGCGGAGGAGCTGGCGCGAACCGGTGTTCCATTTCGGCGTGCGCACGAAGTGGCTGGGCGGCTGGTCCTCGAGAGCGTGAAATCCGGAAAGAGGCCCTCCGACTGGAGCGGCGAGACGCTCGCCGCATTCGCCCCGGAGTTCAAACCGGAAATGGGGCGGCTGCTTGAGCCGCGGGAAGGCATGAAGACTCGTGAAGTGCCTGGCGGGACCGGGCCAAATGCCGTCGAACGCTCTCTCGCGGAGGCGGCGGAGCGCCTGACGAAGCTGCGCAAGCGGCGCCGCCTAGTCCCATGAACAAGAGCTTTCGTCAAGGGCAGATTCTTAAAGTGATTCGCAACAACGCGATTTATACACAGGAGGAACTCGGCCGCGAGCTAAGCCGCTTGGGCATCCAAAGCACACAAGTGACACTGTCGCGAGACATACGCGACCTGGGGCTAGTGAAAACCGCCGAAGGTTATCGCCAGCTTCAAACGGAAAGCGCAGGGCCCGACCTTGCGACTGTTGCCAACGAATTTCTGTTAGATATCCGGGCCGCGCAGAATCTGGTTGTATTGCGGACCTCGCCTGGAAATGCAAACTCGCTGGCCATCGCTCTCGATCGGAAGAACTTGGAGGACGTCGTAGGGACAATAGCAGGTGATGACACGGTGCTCGTCATCACGACCGACAACACGACTGCCGCGAGTTTCCGAGAACGGATGTTAGATCTGATCTCCGGGTGAAATTAGTGGCGGGGCCCGGGATCGCGCTGGTGTATGTGATCGGCGGTGATCTGGCAGCCGTTGTCGGACAAGACGCAGGGCACGTGCTCAAACTGGATGGTCGTGTGGTGAATGTTGAAATCGCACAACACTTCGTTGATGCACCTCAGAATCCGTTCACTCGCTGAAGGCGGCATGTCGTCTATCAACACGTGCGAACTGAGCGCGTGAGTATTTGAACCAAGACTCCAGATGTGGAGATCGTGAACATCGAGAACGCCTTCAATTCCTGACATAGCGTGGGTGACACGGGTCAGCTCGAGGCCTCTCGGCAGCCCCTCGAGCAGGATGTTGAGCGATTCGCGGATGATATCCCAAGCCGTGTAAATGATGAACAGCCCGAGTGCAATGGAAAGCAGCGGGTCAATGTAGGTCGAATCCGGTGTAGCGGATGACAATGGCAGCGATAATAATCGCAACTGCGCCGATGGCATCCCCAAGCATGTGAATTGCGGCTGCAGCGATATTGATGTCGCCTTTACGGCCGCGATTCAGCGCGACGACGATAGCCTGTGTTTAGTATGAGAGCAGCCGCCGCGACCCAAATCATAATGCGCTCATTCACGGCGTGCGGGCGGATGATCCTGCCCACTGCTTCCCAAAAGATAAAAATCGAAATTACGATCAGGGTGGAAGCATTGAGAAACGCGGCAATTACGCCCGCGCGCTGGTATCCGTAGGTTTTGATGTCATTCGCGGGTCTCTCTTGCAGGTAAAGGCCGACCGCCGCTAGCAGCAGAGCCAGGGCATCGGTGAAATTGTGCCCGGCATCAGAAAGCAGCGCCAAGCTTCCAGATCGCAGGCCGGCGTAGACCTCGAACGCGGTAAACGCAAGCGTGGCGATTAGCGATAGCCGTAAGATCCAGCCAGTGCCATGCGCGTGACTGTGGTGATGGTGACCCAAGCTCGAGCAGCCCTGTCTTCAATTTACGATAAACGCGCCGCGATGATGGGGGACGGCCTCGCTAAGCTTTCTCGTCGATGGTGACGGGAGCAACCAGCCGAAATGTGACGACTGTCTCTGAAGGGATCTTCACTTTCTGCCCGTGAGTGAAGAGCTGGTATCCGGCCGCGCCGCCTCCGCCTACTGCGGAACCTATGGCCGCGCCTTTGCCGCCGCCGGCAATTGCGCCAATTACCGCACCCGCGACCGCGCCGACTCCTGTACGCGTGGCCGTCTGTTTGCCGCGTGATTTGCCCTGTTCTTCATATAAGCTGCTGACGAGCGGATAGCTTCGGCCTTTGTACTCCAACCTGTGCAGCCGTATTTCGAGCGAACTGCGTCCCTTCACTCGGCCTGCGTCGGTTTGCGTTCGCGAGCAGGACGGTTACGGTGGTTCCAGCAGGCACGACGACGCGCCCGTGCGATACGAGAGGCGAAACCAGAGAGGCCCTGAATACTTGTCCCGCCTGATTCTTGTCTGAGTCGATGGAATCGATCATTCTTACCGTGACGTGCTCACCAGCAGGGATGGTCGCTGTCACAGGCCCGGGGCGGAGTTCGAGGGCGGCGCCGGTGGGCGGGGCGGGGTTCGGTGTCGGGGGTTTCAGCAGGCGGCGGCGATGCAGGGGCAGACGCGGTAGGCGGCAAAGCCGGCGCGGGCTGAGCTTGCGGTGCGCGGGTCGAGGCGGGCGGAGTTTGTGAACTGTCCGGAGCCGGCTGATTTGCTGCGAGCATCGCATTAACTTTGATCTGATCGTCGACCCTCTTTCCGCCGGAAGTCGCATGTGCGATCTTCATCGCCTGCAGCTCGACGTCGGAGGTTGGAACGTCGCCTGTAAGAGTGACCACGCCGTCTTTTACGGCAACATTCACATTGGCCGCTTTCGTCGTGGGATCGGAGAACAGATTCGCCTTGATGCGCGTTTGCAATGTGATCGTCGCTAACCGTCTTTTTCTGGCAGCCAATCATAAGGCAGACGGCCGCGATCCCAACCGCCAGTACTAAACGTAGGTGCGCCATTCACTCAGCCTACCGCGATAGCGCTCGAGGCGCTTTGCAGCCCGGTTTTCAGCGATAGCCCGGTAGTCGTAAAAGATACAATGGTCGTTTGAATCTGACCCAGAGACTGCATGGCACAACCGACAGCTACCGTTAAGCCAGCCAAGCCGGACAGCACAACCCATACAAAAAGTGAGCACGCGCGGAATGGCATCGCGGAATGGACCGTAACGATACTGCTGCTTTTGTTCGGCACGACCACCCTCGTACAGGCGTTTGTGATCCCGACCGGTTCGATGGAAGACACGCTCCTTATCGGAGATCATCTACTCGTCGATAAGCTGGCGTACGCACCTGCGGGGCCGGTCAGCAAATATCTTCTGCCGTACGAGCAGCCAAAGCACGGAGACATCATTGTTTTCCGGTATCCGGGCGACATTTCGCAAACCTTTGTCAAGCGCGTGATCGGCGTGCCGGGCGATCACTTGAAAATGGTGAACCGGGTCATTTACCGCAACGGCATACCATTGAACGAGCCATACGTTTATCACAAGTACCCATACGATCCATATCGCGATAATTTTCCGGGTGAGCCATCTCAGTTCGGGGATCGTCTGCAGGATCAATTACAGCGCGACATGCTGGAGCACCATGTCGTGAATGGAGAGGTTGTCGTGCCGCCGGACAGCTATTTTGCAATGGGCGATAATCGCGACAATTCGCTCGATAGCCGGTATTGGGGATTTGTTCCGCGCGACAACATTATCGGAAAGCCGCTTCTGATTTACTGGTCTTACGATGCGTCAACGAACGATCTCGCCGGGGCCGATGTAAACTCGCTGGTGCACCACTTCGTCGATTTAGGCGAGCATTTCTTGACGCGAACCCGATGGACGCGTACGCTCCGGGTGATTCGCGGATTTCCGGATTCCCGGTTGCCGAAAGCAGGGGCGCCCGTGAATGCCGCGGTCGCGCCAAGCTACTGACGCGCAGCTTCCTTCCACAGCTAAGAATCTTCTCGCGCGAATTTCCCGGCAACCCGGTCCGCCCTACACTAATTTAGATTTATGGCGAATCACCGGTACGGCCTGATTATGGCTGGAGGGCGTGGAACGCGATTCTGGCCGCGGAGCCGGAAGAGAAGCGCGAAGCAGGTACTTCGGTTTTTCGGAGAGCGGAGCCTGATTCAACAGACAGTCGACCGGCTGAAGCGGGTCATTCCACGTCAAAATGTTTGGGTGCTTACGAACGAGTTTCTGCGAGCGGAGATCTGCAAGCAGTTGCCCGAGGTGCCGAGGCGGCAAGTCATCGCAGAGCCCGCCCAGCGCAACACTTCTCCTTGCATCGCGCTGGCGGCCCAGATCCTGGCGGAAGCTGATCCCGACGCGGTAATGGGCGTCTTCCCAGCCGATCATGTGATTGTCAGAGGAGCGCGCTTTCGAAGATTCGCTCAGTCTGCGTTTCGGGCTGCGGAAGAAGGCGGAATCGTGGTCCTCGGTATCCAGCCCCGCTGGCCGGAGACGGGGTACGGCTATATTGAGTTCCCGAAAAATGTCACGCCAGGGCGAATGCGACGCTCTGCCTGTGTCGAGCTTTCATGAAAAGCCAGACCGCAAAACGGCCGAGAGATTCGTGCAGCGCGGCAATTTTTATTGGAATGCCGGCATGTTCTTTTGGCGTGCTTCGACGGTAATGGAGCTAGTTCGGCATCATGAGCCGAAAACAGCCACCCTCCTCGCGGGCTTGCCTTCGTTTCGCAGTAAAGAATTTATGTCCCGATTGCGATCTGTGTACCCGCTATGCGACAACATCTCGGTCGACTACGCGCTGATTGAGAAAGCCAAGGGCATCCGAGGTATTGCCGTCGACGATATTGGCTGGAACGATGTCGGAAGCTGGGCCGCAGTTTATGAGCTGGCTGAAAAGGACGGGAATGGAAACGCCTCACGCGGGCAGTTGCTGGCGCATGAGAGCCACAGAAACTATGTTGATGCGTCGAAAACCGTCGGCGCTTGTGGGGGTGGAAGACCTGGTCATCGTCGACACGCCAGATGCATTACTGATCGCGAACCGTGCGAAGGCTCAGGACGTGAGTAAGCTCGTCAAAACACTGGAAGAGCAGAAACGGGACGAGCTATTGTAAATCGGCGGGGGAGCCTCATACGCGTGCAACCAGCTCCGATGTTCGATTAGAATGAGTAAACCCATTTACTCTAGTAAACCCAAACAATCAAGCTAATCATCCGGTACCCAATACAACTCATAGACGTGTAACTCGTTTTCACTATAGTGCTGCACGCACACGACATGCTGCGTACCTTGGGCATTGAATGGGTAGCCAGTCGGATTGTACACTCCTGATGGATCCGGCGGGGTAAATACTACGGGTGCGGACGCAGCTAGGGTCAGGTCGTTCCAATGCCAGCCGAGGATGTCCCACCAGAGCTCGCGTATGTGGCCGAAGCCGGTTGTGTACACCACGTGCTGTGTCCCTTGGCCTTCGAACATGTATGCAGATAACGGGTTGAGACCGTGTCGTCTGCGGTTACATTCGCTGCCGCCGTCAAGTCGTTATGATGCCACCCGCTGTTGTCCCACCAGAGCTCGTGGATGTGATTGTCGCTCGCCCAACACAAGACATGCTGCGTACCTTGCGCCGGAAATACATATCCCACCGGATCGCTCGCCGGCCCTGGGGCGCACGTCGCGGCGGTCAAGTCATTATGATGCCATCCGCTCGAATCCCACCAGAGCTCATGAACATGCCCGTCTGACCCCGCGTAGACGACATGTTGCGTACCTTGTGCCGGGAATACGTATCCCGCTGGATAGCCGTTCGACAATGGCGCTCCGGTCACGGCAGTTAAGTCATCATGATGCCACCCGTTCGAGTCCCACCAAAGCTCGTGAATGTGCAAATCTGGGTCTCCCCAGTAGACGACATGCTGCGTATTTTGCGCCTCAAACGCGTATGCCGTAACGCCAAACGACCATGGTGAGCCGGTCGCGACGGTCAAGTCGTTGTGATGCCATCCGCTCGCATCCCACCAAAGCTCATGGACGTGGCCATCTGTCCCGTGTAGACGACATGTTGCGTACCTTGCCTAGCGAAAACATAACCAGTCGGATCGCCAGCGCCGACCCATGGTGCTCCTGTTGCGGCGGTTAGGTCGTTATAATGCCATCCGTTCGAATCCCACCATAGCTCGCGGATTTCTCCAGTGGGCCCGACGTAGATGACATGCTGGGTACTCTGAGCTTCAAACGCGTAACCTGCCGGACGAAAGACATTTGGTAGCGGCGCGCCTGTGGCAGCGGTCAGATCGTTTACATGCCAGCCCATAACGAACACGCTCCCGATGCGGTGATAAATATATCACCGTCTCCTAAATTTGGCCAAGAATCGGCTCAAATGCCCGCAACCACGCTCCTCCGCTCCATCAGAATGACATCGCGCCAGCGTCCATCCATGTAGCCGAGTTTTTCTCGCGTTCCTACGATACGGAAACCCGCGCGCTTATGCAGCTCGATACTTGCGACGTTTTCGGGAAAGATTCCGGCCTGAAGCGTCCAGATGCCACTGCGCTCGGAGGCCTCTACCAACGCCGCGAGCAGCTTCGATCCAACTCCCCTGCCCTGGGCTCGAAGCGCAACATAGACGCTCACTTCAGCGACTCCTGCGTACACGCGCCGTTTTGAAACCGGACTGAGAGCCGCCCATCCCAAAACTTCTGAAGCTAAGCGTGCCGCGAGCCTGCAGCACTGGAGATGGCTGGCCATCCCATTCGCTCCAGTCGGGAGCGGACGTTTCGAAGGTGGCGTTCCCTGTGGCGATTCCTTCCAGATAGATTGCGCGGATGGCAGGCCAATCCGCTTTGGTCATCTCATCGATGACGACGGACAGATCGCCTGCAGCCGGCATCAGCGTCTCCGTCGGCTTCACCTTCTTAAAGAGCTTCGTAAGGATCTTGATAGCTCGGTCGACGTCACGCTCCGAAAGAATGTAGGGAGGCAAAAAGCGAAGCACTGTGTCGTGCGTGCAGTTGAAAAGAAGACCGCTTTCCAGGCCGTCGAGAACAAGCTGCTTGCCGGGGAAAGTCAGCTCAACGCCGATCATGAGTCCTTGTCCCCTAATCTCCTTGATAAACCCAAATCGCCGCATTAAGTCAGCCAGCCGGCTTCGGAAATAATTCCCGACGGTATTGATCGAAGGAAGCAGGGTGTCAAGAATGTCGAAAAATTCCAGCGCTACCCGGCAGGCAAGCGGCCCTCCGCCGTATGTCGAGCCGTGCATGCCGGGCTTGATGGTGGAAGCAGACTTCTCATTAGCCGCTATTACGCCGAGAGGGATGCCACAAGCCATGGGCTTGGCCGCAATCATGATGTCCGGCATGACCACGGGATCGAACAGTTGATACGCGAAATACGTGCCGGGACGGCCAACACCGCACTGGATCTCATCGAAGACGAGTAACGCGTCATGCCTGTCGGCGAGCTCTCGCGCCTTTCGCACAAACGGCTCAGAGAGCGGGATAGATGCCGCCTTCGCCCTGAATCATTTCGAGCACGATGCCGGCGGTGCTGTCGCTCACAGCCGCTTCGAGCGCTTCTAAATCGTTTCTCGGTACAAAGCGCGTCCCGGTAAGCAGAGGCTCGAAATCCTTGCGGTATTTGGGCTGGCCTGTAATCGAAAGCGAGCCGAGCGTGCGGCCATGGAACGAGCCCTCGAGCGAGACGATCTCGTGTTTGCCGGGCGCGATCGCGTTGCCGTGCGCGCGAATCATCTTGAGCGCGCCTTCCATGGCCTCCGTTCCGGAATTGCAGAAGAAGCTGCGCGCAAGCCCACTCGCTCTTGCGATGCGTTCCGCCAAAGGGCCTTGGTATTCGTGATAGTAAAGATTGGACGTGTGCAGAAGAAGAGCGGCCTGCTCGCGGATGACTTTTGTAATCCGCGGGTGGGCGTAGCCCAGTGAATTCACGCCGATACCGCTGATCAGATCGAGATAGCGTTTTCCATCGACGTCAAAAACGTAGCAGCCTTTCCCACGATGAAGAGCGAGCGGGTAACGCGCGTAGTTCTGCAGCAGGTAATCTCGCTCAAGAGTTACGATTCGTTCGAGCGAAGAGCGAAGTTGTGGCTCAGCGGGAAGAGTGGTCGCGGCCATATCTCATGATATAGATGGGTCGCTTCTCTTTAGCGGGCTGCCGCTATCTTTTCGGTTAATACGGCAACACCGGGCAGCTCGACGCCGCTTAGGAAATCGAGCGACGCGCCACCGCCGGTGGAGACATGCGTGATTTTGCCGGTGACGCCCGCGCTCTGGATGGCCTTTTCCGAATCACCGCCTCCGACGACTGAAACTGCCCCGGAATCCGCGACCGCTTTTGCGAGCTCGACCGTGCCCTTATCAAAAGGCGGCATCTCGAAAATTCCCATGGGGCCATTCCAAATTACGGTTTTCGCCGCGGCGATGATTCTCGCGTATTGGTCTATGGTTTTCGGGCCAATGTCCACTGCGA
This sequence comes from uncultured Acidobacteriaceae bacterium, assembly GCA_963803455.1. Classification (GTDB taxonomy): domain Bacteria; phylum Acidobacteriota; class Terriglobia; order Bryobacterales; family Bryobacteraceae; genus Bog-105. The sequence continues at coordinate 1,754,222 of CAWDMK010000001.1, forward strand.
TGTCCTCGGCGCCGATCGTGGTGACTATTTTCGAATCGGCTCCTGCGGTCACTTCGCGTACGACGACGTGATCGGAAGGCAGTAGGAGCTTGCCGGCGCCGGTTGCGAGCAACTGTCGCGCCAGATCGATTTTGTCTTCTTCGACGAGAGAACGCCCGGTGGGCTCGTTCTTCGCTCGTAAGAACGTATAGGCCATCGCGCCGCCGATCAGCAGCTTGTCAACCACGGTCATGAGATTTTGAATGACGCCGATCTTGTCCGACACTTTGGCGCCGCCCAAAAGAGCGACACACGGGCGTTCGGGATGCTGCGTGACTCGGGTAAGCCATTCGAGCTCGCTGTCCATGAGAAGACCAGCCGCGGCGAAGGGGAAATGCGTCACCATGCCGACGGTTGAGGCATGCGCCCGATGCGCAGATCCAAATGCATCGTTTACGTACAGATCCGCGAGCGAGGCTAACTGGCGCGAAAACTCGGGATCGTTGGCTTCTTCTTCAGGATGAAAGCGGAGATTCTCCAGTAGAAGCACTTCGCCGGGCGGTGGACGCAGCGCGGCGGTTTCGGGGCCAACGCAATCGGGGGCCATCTGGACCGTTTTGCCGAGCAGCTCACTCAGCCGTTTTGCAACCGGAGCAAGGCTCAGTGCGGGATCGGGTTTCCCTTTGGGGCGGCCGAGATGGCTGGCCAGAATCACTCCGGCGCAATGCTCAATAGCATACTGGATGGTGGGAAGAGCCGCGCGGATGCGCTTATCACTGGTGATTTCGTGAGTACCCGGCGCTAAGGGAACGTTGAAGTCCGCGCGTATGAATAAGGTTTTGTCTTTCAAATCAAGATCTTTGATCGACAATTTAGCCATTTGAGCCATTGTACGAGATGAAGTCGCTTGCCCACTGCATGCGAGGGTGACAGGCAATCGGAGAGTCGAAAGCGAAAAAGTGTCGCATCTTGGTACTAATAGAGGGTACAGGAACTTTGGAGATAGGCCGATAGTACTTTCGAGGAGAGTTCCTTCGGGTGCGCGGCAGTGAACGTGCTGGAGAAAGGTAAGCTTTAGAACTATAATCCCTAGGGAGAAAGGGTGAATAGTTCTGTTCTAATGCAGGCTTAGGTACGCGACTCGGCTCAGCAAAGTATGGATGGAACGGGGAATATTCGCTTATTAATCGTTGACGGGCAGCCGATCGTACTGGAGGGGCTGCGGAGTGTGCTTGCCCAGCATCCCGACATCCAAATTGTCGGCGAAGCTGCAGACGGCATCGAAGCCATCGAGAAGGCAGTGCAGTTGGAGCCCGATATTCTGCTGATGGAAGTGAGACTGCCCAGGATCGATGGACTGAGTGTTCTCCGCAACCTGCAGGCACGCGCGCCGCAATGCAAAGTAATCCTATTCGCATCGAGCGATAACAAAGAGGATTTCGTCGAAGCCATGAAGTTGGGCTGCTCCGGGATTCTGCTGAAAGAGACGTCGCCGACGCTGATCGAGAAGAGTATCAAGAAGGTTCATGGCGGGGAAATCTGGCTGGACTCGAACACGACCGCGGCCGTGATCCGGCATTTCGCCGCTCCAGGCGATTTTCCGGTTACGCACACCAATGGCAAACCGGCACGGGAGCGCGCGCAACTCAGCCAGCGGGAACGGGAAATTATCGTTCTGATCGCGCAGGGTTATAAGAACAAAGAGATCGCGGAGAAGATGTTCATCACCGAGCAGACGGTGAAGAACCACCTTCACAACGTGTTCGACAAGCTGGGTGTTTCCGACCGGCTCGAACTCGCGCTGTACGCGATTCACAACAGTCTCCACGTAAAAGCGTAGAGCCTCGCCTCACTCGCGGTTCTTGCAGTTCGGGCCTTCGATTGCGCGACAATCTAAAGACGCAATGCGCTTGCCTGGCAAGGCCGCGCAATCGCCCGCATGCCAAGTCTTCGTGAAGAAATCACGAAAACCTTTTCACGGCTAGGCCGGCGAGGCCGCACGCCGCGGCGCAGCGCGGGAGTGCCGGAAACGGCTGTTCAGCCGCTGCCGCGCGCGGGGCGGGAGTTTGGATCGTACCGCATTTTGAAGCTGCTCGGCGCGGGCGGAATGGGCGAAGTATATCTGGCCATCGATATGCGGCTCGGTCGGCAGATCGCGCTCAAATTCCTGCCGCGCGATCTGACCTCGAATGAAGCAGCCCTGCGCAGATTTCAGCAGGAAGCGCGCACTGCATCGGCTTTGAACCATCCAAACATTCTGACCATCTACGAAATCGGGCAGGCGGAAGGCGAGCTTTTCATTGCGAGCGAATACATCGATGGAATCACGCTGCGCACGGCGCTCGATCGCGGAAAGCTGGAGCTTGGAACGGCTCTCGGTATTGCGGCACAGGTCGCCGCCGCGCTGACGGCCGCGCACTCGGCGGGTGTTGTGCATCGCGATCTGAAGCCGGGCAATATCATGATTCGGCCGGATGGCTATGTGAAGGTAATTGATTTCGGATTAGCGAAGCTCACGCAGGCCGCAGATCACGACACACGAAGCGAGGAAACCGGCACACGTGCTGGCGCGGTAGCCGGAACGCTGGATTACATGTCACCCGAGCAGGCTCGCGGCTTAAAAACGGATGAGCGCACGGACTTGTGGAGCCTGGGCGTGGTGCTCTACGAGATGGTTGCACAGCGGCGGCCGTTCGAAGGAGATACGGACAGCCACGTGGTCGTCGGCATTCTGGATCACCCGGTACCTCCCATTGAAGATGCGAAACACCTGCCGCGACAGCTGATCGGGATCATCGATCGGGCCTTGGCGAAAGACCCCGCAAAGCGTTACCAGACAGCGCGTGAAATGCTTACCGATTTACAGGCGGTGGGCGAAAGTTCTGGTCTGGGCAGCGGTGTCCGACCACTGGCCATATGGCGGCAGGGCGCCGAGCATCGGCGGCTGCGGCTCGCGGCTGGAATCGCCGCTGCGCTCGTGTTCGCTTGGGCGGTCTGGTGGTGGGGGCTGAACGGGAAAGAAGCGGTTCTCGGCCCGGACTGGTTCCACATTGAATCGGTACGCCAGCTCACGTTTAACGGAAAAACAATACTCTCCTGCATCTCGCCGGACGGGAAATATCTGGCCTTTGTGACGGGCGATCCGGGCGGAATGGAAACGCTTTACCTGAAGCAGGTAGATCAGTCATCGGAGGAGATCAAGATACCCGCGCGAAAGATCGATTACGGGGGAATCACGTTTTCGCCCGATAGCCAAACGATTTTCGAAGTGGAGCGGGACGAAAAACTGGTCGGCAGACTGTATACAGTACCCATTCTGGCCGATCGTTCAAGCGCACCTCTTCTTGTCGACATAGACGGTCCGGTTTCATTTTCTCCCTCCGGTGATCAATTTGTATTCGTGCGTTACGTGCACGAAGAACGCAATGGACGCGATGCACCGAAAAGCATCATCGAGATCGCACAGCATGACGGCTCCGCGACGAAAGACCCTCATTGCGCAACAGGACTTTACAATACTGTGGCGATTAGCCTGGGGCCCTAAGGGCGATCGTATCGCCTCGTTTGCATTTAGCAATTCGACGGGAGGAAGTGGTACAGGAATGCTCGACCTTATAGATCTGCAAGGCCGCGAGATAAGAAGGGCTCTGCCGAATTGGTGGGTTATCGGTCAGCCATCGTGGGTAGGGAACGGCAAGACCTTGATCGTGTCCGCGGCGACACGTACTGAAGCACGAAGCCGTCAGCAGTTGAGAGAGGTTGCGATTCGCAATACAGAGACTCACGACGTCACGAAAGATCTCGCGGGCTACATGAGCGCGAGTCTCACACGAGATGGCAGGCAACTCGCTGCTGTAAAGGCCGAATCGAAAGCAAGTCTCTGGATCTCCTCGCCGGGAGATCCAGCAAGCGGCCAGAATGCTCCTGCGGAAGCTGACGAGCATCCCACTTTGGCTTGGCAAGATGACGAGCACCTGATCCTCAATTCGCAGCGCAGTGGATTTCCCAACCTATCGCTCTTTGATGTGAACAATCAAAATCGCGCAAGCCTGACGAGCGAACCGTTCGTCGAGCAGGATGCCGTATCAATACCCGGCAGCAAATCAGTCGTTTTTTCCTCTAACCGCTCAGGGGAATTCCACTTGTGGAGATTCGATCCGGAATCAAATCAGTACACGCAACTGACGTCTGGATCAAATTACGACGAGAAGCCGAGCGTTTCGCGGGATGGGAAGTGGATCGTCTACACGTCATGGAACGGCACCAATCCTCGGCTGTATAGGATTTCCGAAAAACGGCGGCTCGCCCTCTCCTCTGGGGCCGTATCTCGCGCTCGATCCCGACATCTCGCCGGACGGGAAGCGTGTCGTCTGTCAGATGCAGGACCCGAACACCCTTGAATGGCGCATTGCTGTCGATTCCGTTTGAGGGCGCGGGTCAGCCGAAAGTCATCCCTCGTGCCCGGTTACCGGTGCGATGGTCACCGGATGGCTCCGGGGTGACCACTGTCTTGACTGACGGACGGGGCGTTTCGAACATTTGGGCGATACCCCTTGATGGATCGCCACCCCGGCAGCTGACGCGTTTCGATGATCAGGGTATCCTTAAATTCGCGTGGTCGCAAAACGGTGACCGGCTCGCTTGTATCCGAGCCACGTCTGGATCAGATGTTGTGCTGTTCAACCGGCAGAGGTCAAGATGACTGGCGAGGCAATTGCATCTCAAATTTCGAAGGAGCTAGCAAAATGAGTAGTCCTAATCCGAAGAGCGGTCCCTACCCTCCTCATGGTGGCGCTGAGGTGACGGTGAAGTCAGGACCATACCCTCCGCATGGCGCGCCTCCACCTCCACCTCCACCTGAATCAGGGAAATACCCGCCACATGGTGGATCCGCGCCCGCCCCCAATCCGACGGCAAGCGGCGGCGCTGCTGCCGCCTTGCAAGCGGCTGAGCCGGAACCGGCCACGCGCGCGGAGGCGGTAGGTATTCGATTCGCCATCCATAAGCCCGAGCCGTTTTCGGTCTTTATCACGAGCTCTGACAGAGGCGACGTGCAGATCCAGTCTATTAAGATCGAGATCCAGAATCGAGAGCGGCCCGTATTCACCGAGGTCGTAGAGAAGGAATTGCCTCTTGTACTCAATAACCCGTCCGAATCTCACGTATTCCCGTTCAGCAACGAACAGCTAGACCGTGTTTTGCCGCACCTTCAAGTGGGCAACTACGTGAAAGTGCGCGTTGACTATCGGGCGGCGGAGGAATCGGAACTGACGATCGGCATTATCGAGCGGGAGCATCACCACAAACTGGGACGGTTCATCGAACACTTGTTTCGCTGAGCGTCGTAGAGGTGCTCGAGCTGTATAAAATGGGGGAGTCACTCACTCCCCCCAATGACAGCCGTTACCAATGAGGCCCGGCAGTCCCGTCGCCAGGCTCTCGAAGACGCTCTCGCCTCCCGCATTCTTGTGTTCGATGGAGCGATGGGCACGATGCTGCAGCAGCGTCGAACTCACGGCTGATGATTTCGGTGGCGCGGCGCTCGAAGGCTGTAACGAGAATCTCGTCGCAACGCGCCCGGATGTGATTCTCGACATTCACCGCGCGTATTACGAGGCAGGGTCGGACATCGTTGAAACCGACAGCTTCGGCGGAACAAGAGTCGTGCTCGCCGAATATGGGTTGCAGGATCGCGCTTACGAGCTGAACTTCGCTGCTGCCAAACTCGCGCGGCAGGCTGCAGACGAGTTCTCGAAATCCGGCAAACCGCGCTTCGTCGCCGGCGCCATGGGCCCGACCACCAAGGCCATTACGGTTACGGGCGGGCGTGACGTTTCCCGATCTCGTCAGCAATTATTACGAGCAGGCCAAGGCTCTGATCGAGGGCGGCGTCGACATTCTGCTGCTCGAGACCTGCCAGGATACGCGCAACGTCAAGGCCGGGCTCCTCGCCATTGACCGGCTCGGCCGCGAGCTCAATTATCCGATTCCTGCCATGGTGTCCGGCACCATTGAACCGATGGGTACCATGCTCGCCGGCCAAACCGCGGACGCGTTCTACATTTCGGTGTCGCACGCGCATCTCTTATCGGTCGGCCTGAACTGCGCCACTGGTCCCGAGTTTATGACCGATCACATCCGGTCTATCCATGAGCTCGCGACGACTCGCGTCTCCTGCTATCCGAATGCCGGGCTGCCTGATGAAGAAGGCAAGTATCTCGAAACACCGACCAGCCTGGCGGCGCAGCTCGAGCGCTTTATCGATCATGGCTGGCTGAACATCGTCGGCGGCTGCTGCGGCACCCGGCCGGATCACATTCGCGCGATCGCCCAGATGGTCCAGGGCAAAAAGCCGCGCGAGCCGAAGCAGCCCACGCATCGGACTTATTTTTCAGGCATCGAGGCAATCGAAGCCGAAGAGAGCAACCGGCCTTTGATCGTCGGCGAACGGACCAACGTGATCGGCTCCCGGCTATTCAAGAAGATGATCGCCGAAGAGAAGTGGGAGGAGGCCACCGAAATCGCTCGATGGCAGATCCGAAACGGCGCGCACGTCGTCGATGTATGCCTGCAATCCAGCGAGCGCGAAGAGCTGAACGATATCCCGCTGTTCTACGAAAAGCTGATCCGTAAGATCAAGGCGCCGGTGATGATCGACACGACCGACCCGCGCTCGGTCGAGCTTTCGCTGACCTACTGCCAGGGCAAGAGTATCATCAACTCGATCAATCTTGAAGATGGTGAAGAAAAGTTCGAGCGCATTTGCCCGCTCGCGCGCGCGTACGGTGCGGCGCTGATCGTTGGCTGCATCGACGAAGATCCTGTTCAAGCGCAGGCCTTCACGCGAGAGCGTAAACTCTCCGTCGCGGAGCGCTCGGCTCGTCTGCTCACGACAAAATACGGCATCGCGCCCGAAGACATTATCATCGATCCGCTCGTGTTCCCGTGCGCCACGGGCGATGAAAATTACATCGGCGGGGCGGTCGAGACTATCGAAGCCATTCGCCTGATCAAACGACAAGATTCCGTACGTCAAGACGGTGCTCGGCATTTCCAATATTTCGTTTGGCCTGCCTGCCAGCGCGCGCGAGGTTGTCAATTCTGTTTTTCTGTATTACTGCACGAAGGCCGGACTGGACCTCGCCATCGTGAACGCGGAAAAGCTCGAGCGCTTCGCTTCTATTCCAGAGCAGGAGCGCCGCTTAGCGGAGGCGTTGCTCTTCAATACGCCGCCGGTCGATGTGCCTGTCGACCATCCCAGCGCCGCACTGTTTGAAGGCGTTCCGGAGGATTGGCGGCAGCAGTCACGCGAGCAAAAGATAGCCATCAACCAATTTCATATTGCGGCGATCAGCGAGCACTTTCGGGGTGCAACGGGCAGGCAGAAAAAGAAAACGGCGGACCTGCCGCTCGATGAACGCCTCGCAAACTACATAATCGAGGGCACGAAGGACGGTCTGATTCCGGATCTCGATCTGAAACTGAAGGAAGGCGTCGCGCCGCTCGACATCATCAACGGCCCGCTCATGGCCGGTATGGGCGAAGTCGGACGGCTCTTCAATAACAACGAGCTGATTGTCGCCGAGGTGCTGCAATCGGCAGAAGCCATGAAGGCGGCCGTAAATCATCTCGAGCAGTTCATGGAGAAAGCGGACTCAGCCACGCGGGGGAAGATTATTCTCGCAACCGTAAAGGGCGACGTTCACGACATCGGCAAGAATCTGGTCGAGATCATTCTGAGCAATAACGGCTATCAGGTAGTGAATCTCGGAATCAAAGTGCCGCCGGATGAGCTAATTAAAGCCTTTCAACTGCATAAGCCGGACGCGATCGGCCTCTCCGGATTGCTGGTGAAGAGCGCCCAGCAGATGGTGATCACTGCGGGCGATCTCAAGGAAGCCGGTGTGCATGTTCCTTTGCTGGTCGGCGGCGCGGCCTTGTCGGAACGCTTTACAAAAACGAAGATCGGGCCCGCCTATTCGGGGCCGACATTTTATGCCAAAGACGCCATGACAGGCCTCCGGCTGATGAACGAGATTATGGATCCCGCGCTGCGCGAACAGGTGCTTTCGCAGCACATCTTCCGCGATGTTCCGGTCGAAGCCGCGGCGGCCGAGCAAGCGCCAGTTCCTTCCGGCGAAGTTCGCAGCCCGAAGGTTCGCACAAGCATTCCGATTCCGCCCGCGCCGTACCTCGATCGCAAGCTGCGCGATCTGCCGCATTTGGCCGAAATTTGGAGCTATATCAATCCGTTCATGCTGTACGGCCGCCATCTCGGGTTCAAAGGCAACTTTGAAAAGCTCTTATCGGAGCGCGATCCGAAGGCGCTCGAGCTCTTCCACAACCTCGAAGCGGTAAAACGCGAAGCAGCGGTCTTCATGAAAGCACGCGCAGTCTGGCAGTTCTTTGAAGTTGAGCGGCACGGCAACATGCTACATCTTTTCTCGCCTGGCGGCGCCACACCCGTCGATAGCTTCCGTTTCGGCCGGCAGGCGAAGTCCGATGGCCTGTGCCTCAGCGATTACGCCCTCGATCCGCAAGACGGAACTCGCGATCATATTGCCCTGTTCGTCGTCACTGCCGGTGAAGGAATCATCGAGCATTCCGAGCACGCCAAAAAGCAAGGCGAATACTTCAAGGCGCATGCGCTTCAGGCGCTGGGGATCGAAACTGCTGAAGCCTGCGCCGAATGGCTGCATCGCCGCATTCGCGAAGATTGGGGCTTCCCGGATCCTCCCAGCATGACCATGCACGAGCGCTTCACTTCGCGCTACCGAGGCAAGCGCTACAGCTTCGGTTATCCTGCGTGCCCAAATCTGGAGGATCAAGCCAAGCTGTGGCGTCTTCTACGTCCCGAAGATATCGGTGTGCAACTCACGGAAGGGTTCATGATGGAGCCGGAGGCGAGCGTTTCGGCGCTTGTGTTTCATCATCCGGACTGCGTCTATTTCAGCGCGGCGGAAGAGCACGAGCCCGCGTACGCGTGAAACATCAGTTTTCTCACGAGGCGATAGCTACTCCGCGCTTTTACCCGTCATCTTTCGAATAAACTCCACTTCCGCCGGCCGGTAAGGCGTGCCGTCGGCATGGAAAATGTCGTGGAACCAAACGTTCGGTTCGCGATTCACATAGGGCCGCTGCCACGAGTCCCATGGCAGGAAGGTTTGCGATTTACCGGCAACGAATCCCCAATTGATCGCGCCAACTTTGTACTGCTTCGCAATCGGAAGAATGCTCTCAAACGTGCTCTTTCTCGGGCGCGCCATGTATTCGGTGCAGATCAGAGGTCTTCCGAATCGCTGCAGCGCTTTCACTTCCGTCTCGAAGATGGCCGGCGGATCGTAGTTATGGAACGAGACGATATCCGAAAAATCGAGTTGCTCTTTCGCCATCGGCGAGAGCGGCTGGCGCAATTCCGGATCCTCGTGCCAAATGCCGCTGGTTAGTGGTTGCTCGCGGGTGCGCTGCACGAGCCCACGCGAAGGCTTGCCGGAAGAGTCCGAGAACCAGCTCCACTTTATTCTTCGGTTCCGATTGTCCGTAGCTGCCGCCATTCTGGTTATCAGGCTCGTTCCAGATGTCCCAGCCGAGCACGCGGTCATCTTTTGCAAACGCTCCTACGACGCCTTTCACGTATGCTTCGAGACGCGGGTACTGCGAGCGGTCGGCCAATGCGGCGTCTCCCGGACTCTGCACCCAACCGGAATTATGCACGCCGGGCCGCGGCTTGTGCTGCTTTCCGAGATGCGGAGACGGATCCCAAACCGAATCGAAAAGCACGAACAGCGGCTTAATTTTGTGCTTCGCGCAGATGCCGAGAAAGGTGTTGATCCGTTGCTTGAATCCTTCGCTGTCCTGCTTCCACAAGAGGTCGTGGAGAAATACACGCATGGTGTTCATCCCCAGCCCTTCGGCCCACCCCAGCTCAGTGTCGATGCGCTTGGGGTCGAACGTGTCGGGCTGCCACATCTCGAGCTCATTAATCGCGTCGGAGGTGATGTAATTGCTTCCCACAAGCCACGGCTCGTGCGCGTACCAGTGATTCGCGCGCTCTTGGCTCCAGCGGCCAGAATCCGTTCGCGACGATTGCTGGCCTGTTAGTGAAGCGGCCAAGCTCAGCGAGATGACTATAATCCACGTGCATGTGATTCGCTTCGTCATTCGTCTTACGATTCTATATGCCCTACTCGAATTTCTGGCCCGCCATGCGCGCAATGTCATGCACGATTCTGATCGCCAATTTCGCGCCAGCAACCTACCCGATCACCATAACCGCTCAGCGCCTATCGAGGGAGCCTCTGCTTCGACCCGGCCCAGCTTGGTCAGAATTCGCGCTCTTTAATCCCGCAGCCATTCAAATCGGCAAGAAAACCGTTCTTCTTTTCCGCGCGCAGGATCGCAGTCATACGTCCCGCATCGGTTATGCGGAGAGCAACGACGGCTTGCATTTCGCCGTAAGACCTGATCCTGTCCTCTCTCCAGAAACCGATTACGAGAAAGGCGGCGGCGTGGAGGATCCGCGTGTTGTTCAGATCAATGGCACTTACTACCTCACTTACACCGCTTACGATCTGCATTCCGCCCAGTTATGCCTGGCAACTTCGACGGACCTCATCCATTGGCAGCGCAGAGGCATCATCATGCCCGCGTATCGCGGAACCTGGAACACGCAGTGGACAAAGTCCGGCGCAATCGTTCCCCAGAAGATCAACGGGAAGTGGTGGATGTATTATCTGGGCACGCGCAAGGATGCGGACGGCCAAGCGCGCGATTACATGGGCCTGGCTTCGTCGAGTGATCTGCTTCACTGGTCGGACGCAACACGCCAAGCCCGTTCTCGAGCGCCGTCCAGGAGCTTTCGATTCGCGCGTCATGGAGCCGGGACCCGCTGCCCATCATCACGCAAGCTGGCATACTTCTCCTCTACAACGGCGCCGATGACCATCTTGTATATGGACCCGGTTGGGTTCTGTTTGATAAACACGATCCCACCCGAGTACTCGCCCGAGCCGATCGGCCATTCCTCTCTCCCACGCTCGGGTGGGAAAAAAACGGGAACGTTCCGGACGTCATTTTTCTCGAAGGAGCTGTTCCGAAATCTCACGCGCTAAGCACCCGTATGCTCGAATTCACCGGCTATTACGGCGCCGCAGACAAGTATATCGGCGCTGCCGAGATCTCGAGTAACTCTGCGCTAAAGCTGTTCTTCTACCAGAAACTGCTCGAACTTCCCGCCGGGCGTTCGATAGATATTCAAGACGACAGTCTTCTTTTCAAACTGGGCGCGATAACCCAGATGCGTCATGCCGCCGCGCCCCTGTTCGCTTTGCCGGGATACCGCCTGCAGCTTCCCTAAACCCTCGAGCGACGTGCGGTAATCCCTAAGAGCCTGATCGTTGAAGTAATAATTAGCGTTCGCGGTAAACTGCGACCGGTCGATCCGGCCCTGCTGCAGTCCTTCTAAAATCGTGCGGACCTCCGTGTCCAGCTTTTCGGAAGAGCCCGGATGCGGCTCGATCATCACGAGCGAAATGTCCTGAGAAAGCGGACCGATCAGGTTCACTCCGTCCTCGTTCGACAGCACGATCACTCCCACGTCTTTCGTCGGAAAAATGCGATTGATCGCCAGGAAACCGGACACCTCGCCACTGTGCGAGATCATCGGCGTGCCGTGTAGATCGCCAATTCCGAGCCCCAGCGCGTAGTGAGTTGGCTTCCCATCCTTCAACTTAACTTCGCGCGTGAATTCGTCATAAGATTTGGGCGACAGAATACGTTTTTGGAGAAACGCGATATCCCAGCGCGCCAGATCTGACGGAGTCGTACACAGCTCACCCGCCGCAAAGTACCAGCCCTTCGCCTCGCGCTCTACAGTCCGCGGGGGCCCGAGGGCATAGCGTGTGTAGGCGGTCGCATCCTCCGGAGAGTGATCTTCGCAATCCCCTGTCGCGGTCATTTGAAGTGGCTGGAAAATGTGCTCCCGCAGAAACGGGACGAGCGATTGCCCGGTTGCCTTTTCGAAGATCTTGCCCGCGATCACGTAATTCGTATTGCTGTACTGCCAGCGCGTGCCCGGATCGAAATTCAACGGCTTCTTGGCCCAGCGGTCAAGAATCGTGTCTGGCGTCAATCGGCTTCGTCCACTCGGGAATCATGTAATCCTGAGGCGCGTAATCCTCGTAGCCGGACGTATGCGACAGTAGTTGCCGAATCGTGATCTCATTCGAGCGAGTCAGATCCGGATAGTACTTTGAGACCTTATCATCAAGCGAGAGCTTACCCGCCTCTTGTGCCAACAGCAGCGCCGCCACCGTGAACTGCTTGCTGATCGAACCCGCCGCGTAGCGCGTATTGGCGCTCGCTGGCCGGTCCTTTTCTATGTCCGCTTTCCCGAACGCCTTGGCATAAACGATTTGTCCGTTCCGAGCGACTGCAACAGATGCGCTGGGCGCGCCCGTGGTCGCGAGAGCGGAACGAATCGTCTGATCGAATCCGACCGCTTCCACTCCGGAGCTTTGTGCCCAGACAGCCGAGGCGCAGAGCATTGCCAGCCAATAGCAAAACGGTGATGCCGAAACCAAATTGTCGGGTGCGGGCCGTTGTTGATCATTCGCGCATTCCAGTATGCCAGAACACGTGAAGCGAGTAGAGCCCATAGCGGGATCAACTGGTAAACCTACTGGCGTTTCGTTCCGCCGGCTCGAAATAACGTGTGTTTCCGTTTTGCTGATTTCGTGCGTCCTAAAAACGGATAGCAACTGCTTTTTTGGGGAGGTATATGTCTCGATTTGTTCGCCCTTTTTGCTCCTTTCGCGCTGTCCGCGACAGCCGGAGGAGCCGTGTCGCGCCGTGGATCCTGGCAATCTCGGCTGCGTTGCTGTGCGGATATTCCGCTCGCGCGCAGAATGTTTTGGGAGCCCTCGGGGACATTCATGTAACTGGTGATTTTGATGGTGATGGCTTGGTCGATTCTGCAGTCTGGCGGCCCTCAAGTGGCATTTGGTACGTACAGATGAGCAGCGGCCCGTTCATTGAGCAGCAGTGGGGCTTGCCCGGCGATATTCCCGTGCCCGGTGATTATGACGGCGATGGGAAAACGGATTTCGCCGTATGGCGGCCCACGGACGGAAGCTGGTACGTCATTCCAAGCAAGACCAAAGTTCCCTATCGCCAGCAGTGGGGTCTGCCGGGCGACGTTCCGATGGTTGGTGATTTCGACGGCGACGGAAAAGCAGATTTCGTAGTCTGGCGTCCCTCGGATCAGACCTGGTACATGATGAAAAGCAGCAACCCGGCTGCTCCCACTGCCTTTCAGTGGGGTCTTCCAGGCGACGTTCCTGTCGTCGGCGATTATGACGGCAGCGGAAAATCAGAAATCGCCGTCTGGCGTCCCTCAGACGGAAACTGGTACGTCGTATCCGGCAAGGACGGCTCTACGTCGACGCATCAATGGGGCTTGGCCGGAGACATTCCATTCGCGGCGGATTTCAACGGAGATGGGATGACGGACTTTGCCGTCTGGCGGCCCTCCGACGAGCGGATTTACGTAATGCCTAGCAATGGTGCGGCAGCATATGCGAACCAATCTAAGCCGCCAACCGAGCTCATGGACAGTGGCAAATTCACGGTCAACGGTTTAGGAAAGGGAGTTTTCGTTCGGGTGAACGGCGACTTTGACGGAGATGGCCAGCCTGATTTCGCGCTCTTCGACGCGAATACCGGCCTGTGGTATATCGTTCCCAGCGGGAACCCAGGTGTGCCCCAGGTAAGGTTATGGGGCCAGGCGGACGACATTCCTGTCGCCGGCGATTATGACGGTGACGGCAAAACCGATCTAGCAATTTGGCGGCCCTCGACTGGCACATGGTGGGTTGAAGAGAGCGGTGGCGGATCCATAGTTCAGCAGTGGGGCACGGTCGGTGATATTCCCCAAGTGGGCGATTTTGACGGCGATGGAAAAGTGGATCTCGTGGTGTGGCGTCCTTCCGACGCATATTTGTACTGCATTTTGAGCAAAGCGCACAATACTGTAATCGCGCCGATCGGGCAGACCGGTGACGTCCCCGTCAGCGCTGATTACACTGGCGATCACATCACTGATATTGCGGTTTGGCGTCCTTCGAACGGCATCTGGTATGTACAGCCAAGCGGCCAGCCCCCGCATCTCTTAACGACGCAATGGGGTCTGCCCGGTGACCTCCCCGTTCCCGGGGATTACGACGGCGATGGCGCAGCAGACTACACAGTATGGCGGCCCTCAAATGGGAGCTACTACTTCATCTTTAGTACTCCGCCGAACAACCATGCCCAGGTGCAACTGGGGATCAGCGGTAACGTCGAGATCTATAGCCAACCGCCGCTGACTCCGTTCCTCGGTCCGTTGTAGTAACAGGGCCACCCTGAGCGGCACGCAATCGCGCGTGCCGCTGGCTTCTTCAAAGCCGACGAAGCAGCACGACCGTGAAATCGTCGGCAAACGCAGAACCCCCGCCCCACCCTCGGACGTGCGTCACTAAATCCTGCACCGTCGTAGCGCAGGGTTGAGATGTGCGGCTTTGCAGAAATTCCGCCAGACCCGCTTCTCCAAACTCTGTTCCCTCGACCGTGCATGCCTCCGTAACGCCGTCGCTGAAGAGCGCCAGCATGTCGCCCGATTCCAGCTTGTTTTCGATCCGCTCGTACTCCGTCGAAGGAAAGATGCCCAGCACCGTTCCGCTCTCTGATAGCTGCTCAACTTTGCCGTTCGCCCGCAACAGCAATGGGTAGTTGTGTCCGGCGTTGCTGTAGCTCAGCTCTCCGCTCACCGGATCGAGCAGGCCGTAGAAGAACGTCACGAACTTGCCCACCGGGCAGCGCACGGCGAGACTGCGATTTAGGTTCGTCAAGGCTGAAGCCGGATCCGGACCGGTCTCGACCAACATCTGTACGCGCGCTTCTAGACTGGACATCAGCAGCGCGGCGGGCAAGCCCTTTCCGGAAACATCTCCGACCACCAATCCGAGCCGGCCGTCCTTATACGGCAGAAAGTCGTAATAGTCTCCTCCAATTGTCCGGCACGGAAGGTTTAGCCCCGCCAAATCGTACCCCTCCAGGACGGGAGCCTCTGTAGGAAGCAAATTGCGCTGAATCTCACTCGCTTGCGTGAGCTCGAGTTCCATCAGCTTTTCGGATTGCTCGACCAGCGCCAGCCGCGCATGCTCGATGCGGATCGCGGCGACATTCGCCATTACCGTAAGCAGGTCGAGATCTTCCTGCGAAAACGCGCGCAGGAACGTGCCGTTATCTACATACAGTAATCCGATTACACGGTCGACAGTTTGTAGCGGCACTGCCATAAAGCTGCGCACGCGTTGCGCGACAATGCTCTGCTGATTTTGTAGCGCGGCATCAAGCTGCGCATCGCGGATCATGAGGGAGCACCTTTCGCTGATCACGCGGTCCCGTACTCGCGTGCTGATCGTGAACCGCTCACCTCGGCTGGCGCGAACGATCAGCTCGTCGTCCTCGAGCGTCAGGATAATACCCCGCTTGGCCTCGACCGCCGATAACGCCAACTCCAGAATGGTCGTGAACACTTCTTCGAGAGGGCGATGACCGGCAAGCTCCCGTCCGGCTCGAATCAGAGCGCGTACCACTCGCGCCGTATTAAACGTTGAGTCCTTCTGTTCCTCACCGGGCACACCCGTCTTACCGAGAACCTGGTCCAGGCTGGTGACGATCGTCGCTTCGCGCGTCGATTTTTCCTCTTCAGGCGTTACGAAAGAGACCACCCGTTTCGGGGCTTTCACCCCGGGCATGCGCACTTCAATGGTCAAGTGGCCCGCGTAGATTCGATCCCCGGCTGCGAGCCGGTGCGGGTCCTTCAAACTCGTTGCATTGACGATCGTGCCATTGCGGCTGGCGCAATCCTTAACGATCCATTCGTTTTCGTGGCGCTCGAAGCAGAGGTGATAGCGCGAGAGCCACGGATCTTCCGGATACGCCAGATCGTTATCCGCAGCACGGCCCAACGACAATGCCTCCTTATCTAGCGGAATCGTAGTCGGTGAGCCTTCGGGCCCTCTAATTACCAGTTCCATTTGCCCCGTTCCATTAGCACCTAGGCCGTTCTATTACATCAAACCTCGGCCGTATTCTTCAGTTGCCGTTCACCTGAGATGATGTCCGACGCTGCCCGGCCTGTGATCAATCGCGCTCCGCGGTTGAACGTCACGTATTCAAACCCCCACTGAATCAGAACCAACATCCGGCTCTGGAACCGCACGATATACATCAAATGAATAAACAGCCACACCAGCCAGGCTAAGAAACCGGACAGGTGAACGCCGAAAATATTTGCCACCGCTGCCGCTCTTCCGATGACGGCAATGTCTCCTTTATCGAAGTAGTGGAACGGCTTCTGCTGCGTTTCGCCCCGGGCGCGTTTCATGATCGTTTCGGCAGCGTAGGCTCCGCCCTGCATGGCGACTTGCGCCACTCCGGGTAATGGCTTTCCGCGCTCATCGGTTATATACGCAAGATCGCCGACCACAAAGATATCCGGATAATTGGGAATCGTAAGATCCGGGTTCACTTTGATACGTCCGCTCTTGTCTGTCTCTGCTCCGGTCCGCTTCGCCAGTTCCCGCCCAAACTCTGAAACCGTAACGCCGGCTGCCCAGATGACAGTGTGCGTTCGAAGGCGCTCCGATCCCGCTTTCGTCTTGAGCATTACGCCATCGGGATCAATCTCGGTCACCATCACTCCGCCTCGCACGCGCACGCCGAGTTTCAGTAGGGAACGCTCGGCTTTCAGAGACAGGTCTTCGGGATAACTCGCCAAGGCTCGCGATGCATTGTCGAGGACAAAAATTCTCGCATCCTGTGGCCGGATAGACCGGAAATCATTCTTTAACGTTTGATTCGCAATTTCTCCCAGTGCGCCTCCGAGCTCTACGCCAGTGGCGCCCGCGCCCACAATCACGAACGTAAGCCAAGCCGTTCGCTCCTCAAGGTCTTCTGTTCGTTCCGCCGCCTCGAAAGCGAAAAGGATTTTCTGGCGAATCATCGTCGCTTCTTCCACGCTTTTGAGGCTCGGCGCCCACTCGCGCCAATGATCGTGTCCAAAGTAAGCGCTTTGCGAGCCGGTCGCGACAATCAGCCAGTCGTACCCAACCGTACCGCCATCCTTCAGCGAAACCTGTTTCGTCAAAGGATCCAAGTCCACGGCTTCGCCCAGCAGCACGCGCGTGTTTTTCTGTTTGCTCAGAACGGCGCGCAGAGGCGCCGCAATCTCTCCAGGCGAAAGCGAGCCGGTTGCTACTTGGTAGAGCAGCGGCTGAAACAGATGAAAATTGCGCTTATCGAGCAGAGTCACATTCAACGGCGCGCGCTTCAACGCCTGCGCCGCATACAGGCCTCCAAACCCGCCGCCCAGGATAACTACGTTAGGGTTTTTAGGCATTGTTGATGAGTACAGGCTTGCGCAGATCGCCTAAGCGTAATAATTCACCGTCGTTAAAAATTCCGGCTTGCGCCGCGCTTTCCGCGCCTGCTCAAACGCGTATGCAAATTTGATCAGCACGGGCTCACTCCACGCAGTGCCGAAAAACGAGATTCCTACGGGCAAGCCAAAAACGAAACCGGCGGGAACGGTGATATGCGGATATCCAGCCACAGCCGGAGGCGATGCGCATCCGCTGTCCGCATGATCACCCGATATCCAGTCGGTGGTCCAGGCTGGGCCGGCAGTGGGTCCGATAATCGCGTCAATCTTGAATTGCGCGAGCGTCGCGTCGATTCCTTCGGTACGGGCCAATTGATGGTTGTTCGCCAGCGCGTCTGTATACGCTTTCTCCGACAAGGGGCCTTTCTTTTGCGCCTGCTCGAAAAGCTCCTGCGCGAAGTACGGCATCTCCACCGCGCTGTGCGCTTTATTGAAAGCGATGCAGTCCTCGAGCGATTTCACCGCTGCGCCGCGCGCCGCTAGATATGCATTTAAGTCGTTCTTAAATTCATAAAGTAATACTTGAAGTTCGCTGTCCCTCCATTTTTCGAACGACGGCACATCGGCCGGATCGACGATCTGCGCTCCAGCCTGGCGCATTACGTCGAGGCACTCTTCCATCACTGCAGCCACTGCCGGTCCCATCGTGAAGTACTGCCGCGCAACTCCCAGCCGCGCTCCGCCCAATCCATTCGCATCCAGGAACTGCGTGTAATCTGTACGCGACCTTTCCGGCGCTCGCCTGCGTCGCATTATCGCGGGGATCGACGCCCGTGAGCGCCCCCAGCAACACCGCCGCATCCCGCACCGTGCGTGCCATCGGGCCGGCCGTATCTTGGCTGTGCGCAATCGGCACGATTCCAGCGCGGCTGATCAGACCAAGCGTCGGCTTGATCCCAACGATGCCGCACATCGACGATGGACAAACTACGGAACCGTCCGTCTCTGTGCCAATTGCAACAGCACAAAGATTGGCCGCAACTGCCGCACCCGATCCTGAGCTCGAGCCGCAAGGATTTCGATCCAGCACGTAGGGATTCCTAGTCTGACCGCCGCGCCCGCTCCATCCGCTTGTCGAATGCGTTGACCGGAAGTTCGCCCACTCGCTCAGGTTCGTTTTGCCGAGAATCACTGCTCCAGCCGCGCGCAGCCGGCCCGCTACCCACGCATCCCGCCCCGCCGGTTGACCCGCCAACGCAAGCGAGCCCGCAGTCGTCTGCATTTTATCCCCGGTATCGATGTTGTCCTTGATGAGAACCGGAACTCCATGCAGCGGGCTGCGTGCTCCCTTGCTTTTTCGCTCGTCATCGAGCGCCTTTGCAGTCGCGAGCGCATCCGGATTGATTTCAATTACCGAGCGAAGGCTCGGCCCATTCCGGTCCAGTGCTTCAATGCGCAACAGATAAAGATCGACCAGCCGCTCAGCCGCCAGTGCACCCTGCTGCATTCGGCTCTGAAGATCGGCGACACTGAGCTCTTCGAGCGGGAAAGCTTCTGTGCTCGCTTGCACTTGTGCCGCGCGTGTCGTCGCAAAAGCGGCGCCCGCGGCAGCAGTACTAAGAAACGTTCGACGATTCATGCGATGTGAAATACCAGAGTACGATGCTGACCGTAGAATAGGCAGTATGGCGAGTACGTTAGCTGCGCCCCTGACACTCGAAGAGTTTGCCCAATTGTCAGATGTAATGCGCCACGAAATCAGCGAGGGAGAGCTCATGACCATGGCGCCACCTAAATCTCTACATAGTCGTATTGCTAAAGCGATCTTCAACATGATCCAAGCCGCGTTACGGGAGTCCAGTTGGGGAGAGACTTTCATGGAGGCGGGATACCTACTTTCTCGCGAACCGCTAACGGTTCGGCAACCCGATGTTTCGGTGCTCAGGAAAGAGCGAATCCAAAGCACTCCACCGGATGATTACTTCGAAGGCGCTCCCGAACTTGCTGTAGAAATCGTTTCTCCTTCACATTCGGCCCAGGACTTGGAAATCAAGATTGAGCAGTACCTCCACTCAGGAGCGAAACAAATATGGGTTCTCTATCCGAAAACGAAGCGCGTTCACGTTTTTACTCCCGGCAGCCAGCTTGCAATTCTCGACGAAACCCAAACTCTCGAAGGTGGCGATCTTCTCCCAGGCTTTTCCGTCAAAGTCGCCGATCTCTTCCTCAGTGAAAGTCATGCGACTTCATAACCGCCGCATCGCGAAACGTCAGTTCCTCAATTTCTGCCGCTTTCACTGAGATCACGCCTGTAATGCTTTGCAGCACGCCTTTCACCAGCACGTAAGGCGAAGTGGTGCACACCTGCCGCCTTCTTTCGAATAAATCGGGCTGCACAATAATGTTCACAATTCCGGTTTCGTCTTCCAGGCTCAAAAACACGAACCCCTTGGCCGTTCCTGGACGTTGACGCGTAATCACACATCCGCCAACTGTCAACAGCAGCCCATCACGCTGCGCTTTCGCCGTCGCCGCATCCAGCACTCCCATTTCGCGCATCCGCTCGCGGTAGTACGCCATTGGATGCTTGCCAATCGTCAGGCCGCTGTTGCTGAAATCCGCATGCGTGCGCTGGCCGGAAGTCATGGCACCCAGCGGCGCGGCCGCACTCTCTTCCGCCGCCGGCTCGAGCAGCTCTCCCACAGGCTGCAGCGCCAATTCCGCTTGCCACAATGCGCCCCGTCGGTGCCGGTCCGATTTACGTTTTGGAAGGCTATTCAACGCACCCAGTTCCGCGAGCGCCGTGATTTCGTCCTTTTGCAGTTCCGGCACGCGCTGCACCAGATCCCGCAATGACGTGAACGGCTGCCGTTTCCGCTGTTGCTCAATTTTGCGCGCAGTCGCAGTGTTCAGCCCGCGCACGTAGTTCAATCCCAACCGGACATACTTCGCCGTACCTTCCACTTCAACCATGCACAAGTAATCCGACCGCAGCACATCCACAGGCCGAAAGCGCTGCTTATGCCGCTGCGCATCTTTGACCAGCGTGGCAGGCGAATAGAAACCCATCGGCTGGTTATTCAGAATCGCTGCGGTAAACGCGGCCAGATAGCGGCACTTCAGATACGCACTCGCATACGCGAGAAGCGCGAAGCTCGCCGCATGCGACTCAGGAAAACCGTACAGCGCAAACGACGTCACAGCTTGCACAATGCGGTCCTGCGCTTCGCCCGTAATGCCTTTGCGATCCATGCCCTCGCGCAGCTTCACTTCCACTTCCTTCATGCGCCGCTCGGACCGCTTAAATCCAAAGGCGCGACGCAACTCTTCCGCCTGCCCTCCAGTGAACCCTGCCGCGAGCATGGCGATGCGAATCAGTTGTTCCTGAAATAACGGAACGCCGAGCGTGCGTTCCAACACCGGCTCGAGCACCGGGTGCAAAGAAACCGGCTTCTCCAAGCCCTGCCGCCGCCGCAAGTAGGGGTGCAGCATTTCGCCTACAATCGGCCCCGGACGAATGATCGCTACCTGCACCACAATGTCGTAAAACTTCTCGGGCTTCATGCGCGGCAGGCACGACATCTGCGCCCGGCTCTCCACCTGAAACAATCCGATCGTGTCCGCCTTCTGCAAACATGCGTACACGTCCTGATCGTTCTCGGGCAAATGCGCCAAGTCCACATGTTCGCCATACTTGTCGGCGATAATTTCGATCGTGTCTTCAAGCACGGCCATCATGCCCAGTCCCAGCAGATCCACCTTGATGATGCCGAGATCCGCGCAGTCGTCTTTATCCCACTGCACAACCACACGCCCAGGCATCGATGCAGGCTCGAGCGGCACGATCGAATCGAGCTGCCCTTGGCAGATCACCATGCCGCCCGAGTGCTGTCCAAGATGCCTCGGCAAGTCTAAAATTTCGTTGGTCAGTGAAAAGAATTTCAACACGCGTGTGTCGCGCAGATCGAACCCCTGCTCGCGAAATCTCTCTTCGAGCGTGTCTCTCGAGCCCTTCCACTCGAACGGATTAATCTGACTCGCGAGCTTCGATAGCTCCCTCTCTTCAAAACCCAGCACCTTGCCTACATCTCGAACCGCCGAGCGGCCGCGGTACGTGATCACATTCGCCGTCATCGCCGCGCCCAGTTGCCCGTAGCGGTCGTACACGTACTGAATGGCGCGCTCACGTTGATCCCCGCTCGGCAAATCCAGATCGATGTCCGGCATCTCGCCCCGCTCTTCTGATAAGAAGCGCTCAAACAGCAGGTCCATTCCCACCGCGTCCACAGCCGTGATCCCTAGCGCGTAACACACCGCGCTATTGGCAGCCGAACCCCGCCCTTGAACGAGAATCTTTTCTCTACGGCAAAAATCTACGATGTCCCACACGATCAGGAAATAGCCGGCGAGGTTTAGCTTTTCAATCAGCGCCAATTCCCTCTCGATCTGCCGCTGCGCTCGCTCATAATACGGCCGGTATCGCTCCCGCGCTCCCCGATCCGTAAGCTGCCGCAAATAAGACATCTCGCTCTCGCCATGCGGAACCGGATACCGCGGGAACTCATATCCCAGATCCGTCAACGTGAAATCCAGCCGGTTCGCCAGCTCGAGCGTTTGCTCAAACGCCTCGGGCAAATCCGCAAATAGCTCTTGCATCTCGGCTGAGCTCTTCATGTGCCGCTCCGCATTTTGGTTCAGCAGCTTCCCGGCTTCTGTAATCGTTGTTTTGTGCCGCAGACAAGTGAGTATGTCTTGTAACGCACGGCGCTCTTCTGTCTCGTGCGTCACCCCGTTCGTCGCAATTACCGGCAGCTTGATGCTCCGAGCCAGTTCAATGAGCGCCTGATTGCGAGCTTCCTGGTCACGCCGGTGATGCCGTTGCACTTCCACGAAAACGTTTTTTGCTCCGAATATCCGAACCAGTTGCTCCAGCGTGCGGCGCGCCCCACTCATCTTGGCCAGTGGCCCATCGTCTCCTCCCGTCAGGCAAACCAGTCCTTGTGCATATTCGGCAAAATCATTCTGCGTTGCGACCGGATTCTCCGGCTTCCCCGCCCTGCCCTCGCGGAATTTCGTGCGCGTAATCAGCCGGCATAAATTCTGATACCCTTGCCGGTTTTCACATAGCAGCGTGTAGCGGCAACCGTCCTGTGAATTCACTTCAGCGCCGATCAGCGCCCGAATTCCCAACTTCTTCGCGGCTAAATGGAAGCGCGGTGATCCATACACGCCATGCGCATCCGTGATGGCCAAAGCCGGTTGCCCGAACGCCGCAGCGCGCGACGCGAGATCCTCCGGCAACGACGCACCTTCCAAAAACGAGAATGACGAGCGTGCATGCAGCTCCACATAGGGGCGAGGCGGCATACTTCATCATAGGCGAAGAAAAGGCAAAATCATGCCGGGAAATTTACCCGTGCGAATCCGTTCGCCATAGCGATCTATCTAGATGAAACCCATGACCATCAAAGCCGGAATCGGACTGCTCAAGGACACCTACAACAAATGGAGTGATCATGAGGCCCCTCGCCTGGGCGCATCCGTCGCCTTTTACACTCTGCTTTCTTTTGCTCCGCTGCTGATCCTGATTGCCGCTGTCATTGCCCTCGTGTTTACGAAAGATGCCGCCCACAAAGCTTTGGTCGATCAAGCGCGCCAGATGATCGGTGACCGTGGAGCGTCTACTGTCGAGTCACTCTTAGCAAACGCGCAAAAGCCCTCCTCGGGCATCCTCGCCAGCATCGTCGCCTTTGTGACATTGCTCTTTGGCGCATCGAGCGTATTTACCGAACTGCATTACGCCCTCAACCTGATCTGGGATGCAAAGCCCCAAGCTAGCTCCGGATGGATGGACATGATTAAGGACCGCCTCTTCTCCTTCGGCATGGTCCTCTCGATTGGGTTCCTGCTGCTCGCCTCTCTTATCCTGAGCGCCGGGCTGGCTTTTGTCGGCAAATTTTTCGGCCAGCTGGTTCCCATTCCACCCGCCGTCCTCGAAGCCGTCAATTTCGTGGTCTCCTTCGTAGTCATCACCGTACTGTTCGGTCTGATGTTCAAGTTCGTGCCCGCAGTGCATATCGCGTGGCGCGATGTCATCATCGGAGCCATCGGAACGGCGCTCTTGTTTACGATCGGCAAGTTCCTGCTCGGGCTCTATCTCGGCAAAGCGAGCGTTGGCTCCGCTTACGGTGCGGCCGGCTCGCTCGTCGCAATTATCGTGTGGGTCTACTACTCAGCGCAGATCTTTTTCTTTGGCGCCGAGTTTACTCGTGTGTATGCCGATGCCCACTATCCCAATCAGCCACAGCCGAACACGCAGCGCCAAACCGCGGCTGCGTGAGTACGCCGATCTGATGCCGAAATCGAAGGTACTACCTGAGCAGATGCTGAAGAATCACATCGTACACGCGATTGTCTTTTGACAGATCGTCCCCCAGCAGCTTCGTAGCAAAATTGATTGCCGCATGGATCGACCCGCCGGTCCAGTTCCGCGAGAAAAGCGCATTCCTCTCCGTATCTTGGCTTCACTCCTAACACTAGTGCGGCTTCAAAACGATCTTGATGCAGTCGTCCTCTTTGTCCTTGAAAATTGCGTAGCCTTCTGGCGCCTGATGGAGCGGCATGCGGTGCGTGATCACAAAGCTGGGATCGATCTGTCCTTTTTGAATTCGCTCGAGCAGCGGCCGCAAATAGCGCTGCACATGGCACTGCCCTGTCTTGATGGTTAACGATCGGTTCATGACCGCGCCCATCGGAAACTTGTCGATCAAGCCGCCGTAAACTCCGATCACTGAGACGGTGCCGCCATTCCGGCAAGCCATAATCGCTTGCCTCAGCGCTATGGGTCTGTCCGTCTCGAGCATCATCGCCTGTTTTGCGCGATCATACATTCCGAGCACTCCTGGCATGTGCGCCTCCATGCCGACCGCATCGATACAGGCGTCAGGCCCGCGCCCGCCTGTCACCTCTTTGAGCACGTCGCGGACGTCTTCCTCTTCGTAGTTGATCGTCTCGGCACCTACTTTGTCCCGCGCCATGCGGAGGCGCTCCGGAAAGCGGTCAATGCCGATTACGCGCTCCGCCCCGAGTAGAAACGCGCTCTTCATCGCGAACTGGCCTACTGGTCCACAGCCCCACACGGCGATCGTGTCGCCAGGCTGGATGTTGCACATCTCGGCGCCCATATAGCCCGTCGGGAAAATGTCAGACAGGAATAAGACCTGCTCATCGCTCAGCTCATCGGGAACTTTGATGGGTCCTACGTCGGCAAACGGTACCCGCGCATACTCAGCCTGACCTCCTGCGAATCCGCCCAGCATGTGTGAATACCCAAACAGACCTGATGGCGAGTGGCCAAACAGTTTCTCAGCCATCCAGGCGTTCGGGTTCGAGTTTTCGCATAACGAGAACATCTGCCTTTGGCAGGAAAAGCATCCACCACAGGCGATCGGAAATGGAACTACGACTCTGTCGCCTTTCTGTAAATTGTGAACGCCGTGGCCCACCTCCACTACTTCGCCCATGAACTCATGACCTACGACGTCGCCGCTCTCCATCGTTGGAATCAGCCCGTCGTACATGTGCAGATCAGAGCCGCAAATCGCAGTCGATGTAACTTTTACAATTGCGTCTCTCTGATTCAAGATCTTCGGATCGGGCACTTCTTGCACCCGCATGTCGTGCTTGCCAATCCAGCAGTTGGCTTTCATGATTGCTCCTTTTACTTAGATTTCAAAACCGGTAAGCTGCATGGCCGCGCGCCGTGATACAGATTACGCCGTCGCGGATTGAACCGATGGCTGCGCCGCGTGCATGCCGCGGTGAATGCTGGCGTCCGACCTTACGACCTCGCCCGTCTCCATCACTTGCTTAAACGCGCGCAGGTCGTCTTCAATTTCCTGCCCGGGTTCTTTACCGAACAGCTTTGCGAGAGTTGCGCTAAGGGCGCCGCCAGCAACGGAGTAATCGAGCTTCACCCTTACCAGGGTGCCGCGTCCGCCCGGCGCGCGCTCAAAGCTCACGCTTCCCGAATGATCCACATCAGAACCCTCGAGCGACCGCCAGGAGATGCGAGAATTCGGCTGATCCTCGACGGTCTCGGCGTCCCACTCCATCGTCCTGCCGCCCGACCCTTCTGCTTTCCAGTGCGACCGGTTCTCTCCTGTAAGCTCGACCGATTCGAGATGCTTCATAAAATTCGGGAAGTTTCGGAAATCGCGCCAAAAGCCATACACTTCTTCTGCCGGCCGCCCCACGATAGTCGTCTTCGTGACGTGAACTGCCCCACTACCCGGCGCTATTTGCTCGCCAGAGGCGCTGCTGAGCTTTTGCGCACACAACACATCCAAAGCCGTAACGCCTAACACGGCTGCCGTGGCTGCCGCAACTTTGGACCGATCCGCGTCTTCGTCAGTCAACGCCGACCCGAGCGAGGCGAGATCGAGCGCATCACCGGCTACGCGTGCCCACATCCAACCAGGCTGCCTGGGCTGCATCAGGATGCCGACGCCCGCGGCCATTTCACGCACGCCGTAAATTCGCAACAGAGTGGTATTTCCGTTTTCTTCGGAAAGACCAATCAGCCGCGCCATCTTTTGCGGCGCCAAAAATTCCGCCAAGCCTAGGCCAATGCTGAACCACCCTAACCCGCTGGCAAGCCGCTGGTCAGCATCGTTCTGTGTCGCCATACTTTCACCTTCCCGTTTCGCCCTTATGACGCTGCTGTACCTCGACTGTTTCCCCGGTAAAAGGAACAGTTGCGGAATTTGCGCGAGTGCGGCGATCGGTCGGTTATTGGGCGCGCGTGGCCTTGAAGGTTCCGCTGTAACTCTGGAACTCCCACGTGCCAGTCAGCGAATCGTCCGCGAGCTGACCTTTGATCTTCAAAGTTCCCTCGCCCACTTCTTCCGTAGTCATCGGGAACGCGAGATCCAGCTTTCCATCTTCAAATGTGCCCCGAACGTCGGCGTCCGCCCATTTGCCGGTTACTTTGTTTCCGTCTTGCTGAAAGGTGGCTTCCCTGTCCCGGTCGCCACCTTCGGTTTGCAAAACGAAGTGCCATTTGCCGGAAATGCCGGTCTTCGGCGCACCATGTAAGGGCAGCAGAACAGATACGCACAACACGGCAGCGGCAGCAATTATCAATCTCACGCTGAATCTCCTCAATGACTTCGTTTACATCCTACGCTACGGCCGCCATCTTCTGGACCGTCTCGAACGTGTCCGCCTGATCCGCCGATTTATCAGGCCGGTAGCGCTTCACGCGCGCAAACCGCAATGCCAGCCCGCTCGCGTAACGCGGACTCACTTGAATCTCGTTGAACGCAATCTCGGCGAGATGTTGGCTCGCCTGCAGTGTCCTTCCGGTCGCTTTTTAAGAACGGGTATCGTCATATCCGATGAGTTCCTACTATTTGGTGACCCTAAGAAACGGGCATGCTGAGATCGAGGAAACTGATGATCCGAACTATACCACGGAACCTGTACTCGGGGCCTATCGTTAGAGGACTGAAGCTGAGCAACGTCGCGATATCGAGAACGACCCGCACAGACGTGCACTCTTCGTTGCCGGAAAATTGAAGTCGAGATGAAGTTCCATCACAGTTGAATTATCGATGTGCAGAATGCGCAAGTCTCGCTCAACCTCTTCCGAAATTGCATAATCAAAGAACGTCTAAAGGCAGTATCCGCCGCAAGTCTTGGGAGTAGGAGGAGAATTAAAGCCGTGAACAACAAGCAAACGTTGGCGATGGTGGTCGCCGCGGGAATCAGCGGGTTCCTCGGGGGAGCCCTACCGTATTGGCTTTTTCGACCAGCGTATGCTGCGCAAACGCCGCAGGGTTCAAGTAGAGTGTTGCAAACAACACGTCTCGAAATAGTGGACGAGCGCGGGAATATCCGAGCGGTGTTGGACACGCAATCGGGCGGAGAACCGCGGTTATTGCTGGGCAGCCAGAGTAAAGGACTGGCTTTATCTTCGACTGCTCTCTTCATCACAAAGACGGACTGCAGAGTAGCGCGTTCTTAGGTTATCTTGCGACGGAGCAAGGAATGGAATTATCTCTGAAGTCTCGGTACGAGAACCTGACTGTTGGCGGAATAACAGGATCGGTGGGCCTTTCCGACCAGGGCGACCATGTCCGTGCGTTCCTCGGAAACATCTCAGTCCTCCCTCACCGACCAGCTACGTTCCAGGGCTGATGCTATTCGGTAAGGTAATGCGCCGCGAGCGACGGTAGCCGTCAGTGTAGAGGGGGACGGGTTTTTCTCTCGCTCTGACTCGCGCGGTAAGACAGTATGGACCGCACCGTAGCACAAGCATTGACGGCGGCTTCGAGTTGGTTCTTGAAAAAGACCCATTTCTCCCTGAGTGTTGAGTGCTCGTATGGCTGAATCGCAGGGGGATGGACCGTAGGGAGTAGCGCTAGGATCTGAAGCGCGTGCAAGCGAACGTCTGATTGTGCGCGATTCGAAATTGCTATACGGCCGCCATCTTCTGAACCGTCTCGAACGTGTCCGCCTGATCCGCCGATTTATCAGGCCGGTAGCGCTTCACGCGCGCAAACCGCAATGCCAGCCCGCTCGCGTAGCGTGGGCTTACCTGGATCTCATTAAACGCAATCTCGGCAACCAGCTTCGGATCGACGTAGACGATATGGCCATCGCGCGCGATCTCAAGCTTCAACAGCTCCTGCGTCTGCCAGGCCAACATCTCATCGGTAAGACCTTTGAAAGTTTTGCCGAGCATTTGGAATCCGCCCTTCTGTGTGTCCCGCGCGCCTAGATGAAGATTGCTGAGCCGGCCCTGCCGTCGCCCGTTGCCCCATTCCGCAGCCAAGATGACCAGATCGAGCGTGCGCGCCCGCTTGATTTTCAGCCAGCTTTGGCCGCGCGCGCCCGCCGCGTACCCGGCGCTCGTGGATTTCGCCATGAGACCTTCGTGCCCGCGTGCGAGGGCTTCGTGCAAAAACTCCTCGCCATGCGCGGTATCGGCTGTGACGAGATGCGGCACCAACGCTTCGGCAGGCGCTATTTCCTTTAGCGCGGCGAAGCGGCGCGCCTGCGCTTCATCCACCAACGGCGCACCATTCAGATAAATCAAGTCGAACCAGACAGGCACAAGCGGCTGCTCTTTGGCTATGCGCTCGACATCCAGCTTGCGTCCAAACCTTCGCATGGTGATTTGAAAGGGTTGAGGGCGGGCTTGCGCATCAAGGCTGAGAACCTCTCCGTCAAGAATTAGGTCCTTCGCAGGCAGAGCTCGTACGGCTTCTACGATTTCGGGAACGGCGGCGGTCACCTCATTCGATCTGCGCGAGAAGACGATTACGTCATCGCCCGATTTATGCGCTTGCACGCGAGCGCCGTCGAATTTGTATTCGAGCGCGGCTTCCTCGAGCTCGTCCAGCGCGTCGGTCACGTCATCCGCGGTCTGCGCCAGCATCGGCTGAACGAAGCGGAAAAGCTGAATCTCGAAATGCGAGAGTCCGGGGTCGCCTTGTTCAAGGACCGCGCGGGCGATCTGCGCCGCACCGCCCGCCGTCATTGCCGCGCGCCGAATGCGTTCACCAGGCAATCCGGACGCCTTCGCCAGTGCGTCGAGCATCAAGCCTTCGAGCGCGCCCTGCCGAAGCTCACCTATCAGAAGCCGAGTGATGAAGTGTTGCTCTTCAGATGTTGCGCGAGCCAGGAGCGCCGCCATGAGAGCACGCCTCCGCTGCTCCGATCCCGGACCTTGCACTGTCGCTAGCGCGTCCAAAGTGCGATCCACTTCCAAGAGTTCGAGACTGGGACTCTCGGCGCCCGGAGCAGTCGCGTCCCGAAGTGTTGCATAGCCGATCCCGATCCGCCCTTGACGAGTGCTCCCCGATAGAAAAGAGACGCCGATTTCTATCTCCTCGCCACGCAATTGCCGCAGCAGTTCGGACAGTAAGCGAACCTTCTCACCGCGTTTCGATGTCTCGCCAATGCGACGGGATGTATCGACGACGGTAGCCAGCAACATATAAGAAGGCTAGCTGATCGCAATCAGCGACAAAGCGCATTCCGGGCGGGGTCAGCGTCGATGAAGGCGAGCGGCCGACAGTCTTTTTCTTGGATCCCGCCCACGGCTGGCTGAGTCTGGATAATCGCTCTCTCTATAGGACCAGGGATGGGGGCAGAACCTGGGATCAGCTTTCAAGCAAGTTGCACTTTTCACTAGAAGAATACCCGGACACGATGCAATTTCTAAGCGATACTCACGGACTAGCCATCGCAACAGATAGCCGTCTGTATGAGACTTTTGATGCTGGCACGACGTGGAAACCGGTAACGACCAGCTTCTGGCCCAGACATCTCTGCCTCTACAACAAGCAAAATGCCTGGGTACTCTCCGACGACGCTCTCTATCGCATCTCCTTCGAGTAATGAGGGGTAACCGCTTCGTCAAACAGAGTGAGGCCCCTGGATAGGTAACTGGTTTGAAGCAAACATCAGCTGATTGGCGATCCCAGGCACTTACAACGACGGCACTGCTCACTTACGCGACGGCAATCGCAGTTGCGTCATTCCTCAGCGTTAACATCTTTGATCCGAAAACACTCAACAGCCAGATTGTCGTGGGCTACATCCCGATCTTGCTCGGATGCGTCTGCATCTGGCTCTGCTTGAGAGCACGGAAGAAAGTGAAGCATGGGAAACTGGTTCTCCTTTATGCAGCGCTACTCGCCCCGTTTGCGTTCTGCTACCCGGCGTGGCTTGCGTTCCTATCTTTCATGTACACCTCGGGACGGTACACGGGCCCAATGCCGTGAATGCTCGTCACTACGTTCCTGGATTATCTAATCTGTTCACCATTCACCGTTCGGTTCCATGCGCATCCTTTTAATCTCTGCCAAGCACCAGCAAATGCACTGTCCGCTCCTTTGGCCCGCCAACTGCTCTCTAACGGGCATCTCTCAAACGAAACGCGAGAGAGACCAAATCAAACCCAGGAGCTTATATGAAACTTCAATTAAAAACGATCGTCCTGACCGCGGGTCTCTCCGCATTGCTCGGGACAGTTACTCTGGCGGCTCAGAGCCTGAAAGCCGTTGCGACCATTCCGTTCTCATACAACGCTGGCCAAACCAGCTTCGATGCTGGCAAATACATGATCAGCGAAACTGGCGCACACGGCCTATTCCAAATCCGCGAGACCGCCACCTCCAAATCCATCTTTGTTTCCGGCGTACCCGATAAGAGCCGGCGGGATGGCGCTTCGAAACTCGTATTCAGCTGCTACGCAGGCGAGTGCTCTCTATCGCAGATCTGGATGCAGGGTGACAGTTACAAACTCACGCTGCCCCGAGTTGAGAGAGAAGCAAGCAACCGGCTCGGCGTTGCGGCCCTCGTATCGGTTCCGCTCCTATCCCACTAAGACGAGAAAAGGTCTACGTTCCTACCTGAAATCGTCGTTCTCGTTGGGGTAAAGCACCGGCGCTCACTCGCAGAGCACCGGTGCTCTTTTTTGTGCCTGTCAACCAGCTCTCGAATGGCTGCAATCACGGCATCCGGACGCTCGAGCTGCAACCAGTGTCCGGTGTTCTCAAGGCGCATGTGGCGGGCGCATCGGCTCTGCCGTACCCACGACTCGCGCTCCTCGATGTCGGCTGCGGTCGCGTTCGAAGCCGACAAAATGATGAACGGAATCTCTGCGGGAATCGCCATCGAAAGCGCCACTTTCGCGCTTGTCGGCAACGACTCGAGATAGGCAGCCAGCGCCGTGAAGGATTTGGGGCGGCTCCAGTGGGCGCGCACCGCGGGCCACATTTCTGGCGGGAGCTTCTGCACTTCACCCACTAAGCGCGAGATGACGTCTCTGCCCTGCCCGGCTGTGACGCGAGCGATCCATTTCGGCAGTTTGTTTCCGCCGGACGCAACGGCAGCCAAAGCAGCCCGAACCACTCCCATGCGTGCCAGCAACGCGCCGCGCCGGGATAATTTCACTGCGACCGCGAGGCGCCGCTTCACGGGATGCGCGCAATTCGCCCAGTACTCGAGTCGAGCACGGGGTCAACGAAGACCAGGCCTGCGACTCTGGTGGCGTGCAAATGAGCGAAAGCGCGTATCACGAGTGCTCCAAACGAGTGGCCCACCAGAATGTAGGGGCCACGCAGGCCGGTATTTGAAAGAAGTGCCGCGAGCTCAGAGACGAGTTGAAGAAGCGTCTCTCGGTCTCGCACAGTTGTCACTCCACGAAAGTCCGGCGCGGTCATAGCTGCAAACACGGGTGAACTCCGCGATTTTCGGTTGCACGAGCGCCCAACTGAGCGAAGTGGCGGCAATCCCGGATTCGAGCACAACCACCGGACTACCCATCCCCGCCTCGTTGATATGAAGCCGGCACCCACCTACATTCACGAGCCGACCCGGCGCAGGAAAGCGCCGCGCGTCATGGACGCTACCCCAAGCCTGGTAAGCAATCGCCGCAGCGATCACGCCCAAGACCGCGACTAGAACGATGACCACGGACCAGAGTTAGTCCGCGACGACGAGCTCGCCTGCCGACAATTGGCCGGGTTCGCGGAAGCATCCCCAGCATCGCAGCGAGGCCCGCAAGCGCCAGCACCGTCACGTACGCCGTAAGCTTCAACTCGTCCGCAACATGCGTTTTCGGCAATGTCTTCCAGAACAGAAGCAGAACCAGTTGCGCGGTGGTCACGGCCCATACCGCGCCATAAAAATATCTCCGCTCCGTGCCTTCGCCCTTTGTTGATCGCCCGGTTCGCGGCAGCCAACCCAATGCGCCCAGACACAGAATCACGAGAAACATCGGCAAGTAGGCGCGAGCGTAGATCTGCTTCAAATACCAGAACCCTGTGCTTGCGGCAATGAGTAACCCGGCCAGATTCAAAATGGCGAAGGTGAGAATTGCGTTCCACGCAAATGTGTAGCAAACGCGGCGGTATAGCGGGTTTGGCTTGTCTTCGCAGAAGCGCAGAATGTACGGCCGGGGCTCGACGCCCGGGAGTTGGCCGAAAAGTCCAGCCATGCCGGTGCCCGCTATCACAACCAATACCCATAGCAAATGCGCCCAACTTGGCCCGCGCGCAAACAAGCTGAATGTGAGCGGTCCGGGAGCAAGAAAGAAAACCCAAATCCAAATCGGCCAGTGCGCGACGCGGTACATCTTTTTATTCCGCTGACGCATTTTGCGCTGGTTCGCGTATTCGACCTTGATCGGGTAGTGACCGAAGCGTGCCATTCCCAGAAATCGTACTACTGTTCGTGTTCGACACTGCTGCCGATATCCTGGTCGTAAGGAACGACGTTAGCCGGATGAATCGAATAGCGGCTGCTGGTTGCAGTAACAGGAGCGGCCTTGCTCACGAGTTGCACAGCAGGCCCGAAATACACGAAACCTTCCGTGCCGACCGCGCCCGCCTACAGCGAAACCGCGCCTCAAAGCTTTCAAGAGGCAAACGGCTGGAAGACCGCCCAACCCAGTGATGCTCTGATTCGCGGGAAGTGGTGGGAGCTATTCGGCGATCGTCAGTTAAATTCTCTCGAAGAGCAAGTCGATCCGGCCAACCAAAGTCTGAAGGTTGCCGAAGCCAACTTCCGCCAGGCGCGCGCGGCCATAAGACTGAACCGCTCCTCGCTCTATCCCACTGTAACGACCGCGCCCCAGATCACTGCCGCCCATACCTCCGCAAACCGGGCTCTAGCATTGGGAGGCGGTACGGGAGGGGATTTCATCCTTCCCTTAGATGTCTCCTATGAAGTCGATCTATGGGGGCGGATTCGACGCACCATTGCCTCGGCTCGCGAGCAGTTTCAAGCCTCTGCTGCCGATGTTGAAAACGTCAGGCTCTCTTTGCACGCAGAACTCGCCACAGATTATTTCGAGGCGCGGAGTCTCGACGCACAGAAGCAGTTGCTTGCCGACACGGATGTTGCGTATCAAAAGGCTCTGCAGCTCACGACCAATCGCTTCGAGGGCGGCCTGGCTTCGAAAGCGGAAGTGGCGCAGGCGCAAACGCAACTCAACACCACTCAGGCGCAGGAAATCGATGTCACGGTCGCTCGCGCGCAATATGAGCACGCGATTGCAGTGCTCATCGGACGGCCGCCCGAAGGGTTCAAGCTTGAGATAGCGCCGCTCAAGCAAGCTCCACCTCCTGTGCCATTGGGCGTGCCGTCGCAGCTCCTCGAGCGCCGGCCCGATATTGCCGCCGCGGAGCGCACGATGGCTTCAGCGAATGAGCAGATTGGGATCGCGCGCGCGGCCTTCTTTCCTGAGCTGCTCCTCAGCGCGAGTGGCGGGTTCGAGGGGAGCAGTATCGTGAACTGGTTTGCCTGGCCAAGCCGGTTCTGGGCCGTAGGCCCGCAGATGCTCCAAACCGTGTTCGATGCCGGGCGGCGTCGAGCGCAAGTCGAAAGCGCGCAGGCGGCCTATGAAGCGGATATCGCGACTTACAGGCAGACAGCGCTGACCGCGTTCCAAGAAGTGGAAGATAATCTCTCGACGCTGCACATCCTGGAACGGGAGCTCGCGAAACAGCACGAGGCGACGGTTTCAGCCGAGAACTCGCTGCAGCTCGCGCTGAACCGCTACAAAGGTGGGTTGGTGACCTACCTCGAAGTCATCACCGCGCAAAGTATTGCGCTCACTAACGAGCGAACGGAAGTCGATCTGCGGCGACGGCGAATGGATGCGAGCGTGTTGTTGATTAAAGCGCTGGGAGGCGGCTGGGATGTCTCGAAACTGCCGAATGGGTAGATAGCTTGCAGGACGCTTCCGGTCATCGGAACGCATCACCGCTCGCGTTCGCGGTCCTCGAGATGCTTTAGCCGTGCATCCAAAACGCCTTCCACTCGGAGCAAGGCCTGTTGCGCCGCTTCAAATCGCGCGGTCATTTCCCCCCGCAGGGAAGTAAATTGAAAGTCCATATGCTTTTCGAGCCGTTCGATTTGACGATTGTTCACCAGAATGCCGACTAGAACGGCGAGTGTCGGGATGCTCACCGATAACGAAACCTGGGTGTTAGGGTCGATCACTTCACTCGTCCCATTAAACGTGATCCCGTCATTGGGGTAGCATCGCGATCGCTGTGATCAGATTTGCATCCACACTCACAGCGTACCCAATTTGGTGCGTAGCCGGTACCGATCTAAAATCCCGACCCACTACGTTCAAGCCGGCCCGAGCTAGCTTTCCGCGTATCCTTTTAGAATCGCCGTCAAGTTATGCGAAAACGCCGAGCGCGGCATCACTACGTCGCATCCTTTCTCCTCGGCAGCCCGCTTCAAATCGGCTTGCACGTGCGAAACGTAGCCCAGCACTCGCACCTCTCTGTTCCCTTCGTCGCTTTTGAGCTTCGCAATCGTGTCCAAAGCGTTCAGGCCGGGATTGTTCAGATCGAGAATGATCACCGCAGGATTCTCTTTCGCGGCTGCCAGTGCTTCCGCCTGCGACTTTACGAAGCTTACCGGTGTGCCTGCGCGCTTCGCTGCTTCCTGGATCTTCACCGTGAACATCAGGTCGCTTACTACGGCGACTATCTTTTTCTCATGAGGCATGTTGATAGGATAAGCGCACGGAGAGAGTATGAGTGTTCTCGTCGAGCCGCTCCCACAGGTCAATCCGCTTCAAGATCAACTCCGGTTTGACCGGCGCGTCCCGCCTTGCGCGATTGTAATTTTCGGCGCAAGCGGCGACCTGGCCAAGAGAAAGCTACTTCCCTCACTTTATCGCTTGTTTTATGAGCGCCGCATTTCGCAGAATTTCGCGGTGATCGGCAATTCCCGAACCCCGCTGTCTGACGACCAGTTCCGCGAGAGAATGAAGGAGTCTGTCTCGAAGTTTCTCGAAGACGCGCCCTTCGACGAGGCGGTTTGGAATTCATTCGCGCAGTGCCTGTTCTACGTTCCTGGGGACCTGAACGATCCGGCCGCATTCGACGCGATCCGTCAAAAGCTCGAGCAGGTCGAGCAATCTCACCAGACTGCCGGCAACGTTATCTTTTATTTATCGACACAGCCCAGTTACTACGCCGAGGTCATCGAGCAACTCGGAGCGCATAGCCTTCAGCACGGAAAAGGCTGGCGTCGAGTCATCATCGAGAAGCCGTTCGGACACGATCTGGAAAGCGCGCGCAAGTTAAACGAACAGATTCATCAGGTGCTCGATGAATCTTCGGTTTACCGCATCGATCACTATCTGGGCAAAGAAACTGTCCAAAACATTCTTGCGTTTCGCTTCGGCAATGGGATCTTTGAACCCTTATGGAATCGCCGCTATATCGACAGCGTGCAAATCACGGCCGCTGAATCGATCGGCGTCGAGGGCCGCGGCGCATACTACCAGGAAGCCGGCGCACTACGGGACATGATCCAAAATCACTTGAGCCAGGTTATGGCGACCGTGACTATGGAGCCCCCGACGGTGTTCGACGCCGACAACGTGCGCGATGAGCGAGCGAAGTTGCTTCGCGCCGTGCGCGTCATGAAGCCGGAAGACGTGCCGAAGTACGCCGTGGCCGGCCAGTATGGTCCGGCAAAGGTCGGTGGCCAAGAAATTCTGGGGTTTCGCCAGGAACCGGGCGTTGATCCCCACTCGCAGACCGACACGTATGCTGCGGTAACTTTCTTCATCGATAACTGGCGCTGGGCGGGTATCCCGTTTTACATCCGTACCGGCAAGCGCATGCCGAAGCGCGTGACCGACATTGCCATTCAATTCCAAGCGCCGCCTCTTTCGATGTTCAAGCAGCAGACCAAGACCGGCCTGTTGCCTCCGCGGCCGAACCTGCTGATCCTCCGCATTCAACCCGAAGAGGGAATCTCGCTGCGGTTCTTATCAAAAAGCCCGGGC
This sequence comes from uncultured Acidobacteriaceae bacterium, assembly GCA_963803455.1. Classification (GTDB taxonomy): domain Bacteria; phylum Acidobacteriota; class Terriglobia; order Bryobacterales; family Bryobacteraceae; genus Bog-105. The sequence continues at coordinate 1,790,464 of CAWDMK010000001.1, forward strand.
AGCGGGATGCGTGTTCGCCCGGTTTCGATGGATTTCAATTACGGCTCGAGCTTTGGCGAGCGCTCCCCAACCGCTTACGAGACGCTCCTGGTCGACGCGATGATCGGAGATCCGACTCTTTACACGCGCCAAGACATGGTCGAAGCCAGCTGGCAGATTGTTCAACCGATTCTCGACGTCTGGGCGCGTGAGAAATTCGACTTTCCCAATTATCCGGCTGGTTCCTGGGGTCCGAAAGCATCCGATGAGATGCTTGCCCGGCAAGGTCACACATGGAGGATCCCATGAGCAGCGCCGTTATTCATCCCGCGCGGCCTGAACAAATTCTCAAGGCTCTGACGAAAGTTTGGACCTCGCTCGGCCAGGAGGAGAAGCAGCAAGGCAAACCCACGGTTCTGCGGGCTTCTTCCATGACGCTCATCGTTGCCACCGACGAGGCAGACGGCGGCTTCTGCGCCTCCCAAACCATCTCGGAGCTGATGCATGAGCACCCCAGCAGAGGCATCGTGCTCGCCGTCTCCGATAAGGCGGAAAAAGACGTAACGGCTCGCGTCCTCGCCCAGTGTTGGAAACCGTTCGGCAAGGCACAACAGATCTGTTGCGAGCAGATTGAAATTACAGCCACGCCCGCGAGCTGGCCGAACATCGGTCCCACGGTCATTGGAATCATTCCTGCCGATCTGCCGGTTGTGCTCTGGTGCCGGCATAGCGCCGCCCTCAGCCCGTCAGCGACATCCGATCAGAAAGCCGGGCTCGAGGCAATCATGAACTTGGCGACGAAGGTAATTATCGATACGACGGATTGCGATCCGCTTGAGGCTTTCGATGCGCTCGGCAAGTGGCGCGGCCGTGGACGTGTGGTTGCGGATCTCGAGTGGACTCGCCTGACCCGCTGGCGTGAACCGATCGCGCACATCTTTGATAATCCCGCGCGCGAGAACACGCTTGCGAACTTTCACACCATTGAAGTGGCTCACGCCGGGGATAGCGCCTGTCCATCGGTACTCTATATGGCCGGTTGGCTCTCGGCCCCGTACAAGGCGGATGTCTCGATTGTGAAGATCGAAGGCTCTGCTCCGGGACTGCATCGCGTAACGCTACGTTCCGGCTCAGAGACAATCGTTTTTGAGCGCACCGGCGCAGAGTGCATGACGCTCCGCAGCACGAACGGGCGTGAGCGGAAATACAGCTTCACTGAAGCGAGCCTTTACACGCTCTTGAACGAGGAGTTGTCGCTGCTCGGTCCGGACCCCGCGTTTGATTCTGCTTTCGCGCGTGCTCGAGAGGTTGCACTTGGTTCCCGGTAATTCTCTGCAACAAATCGCCGATGACGCCAATACCGCGGCGAATGCATGCGCCAAATATATCTTGGACTCGCTCTCGGAGGTGCTGAAGTCGCAGCCTCGGGCCACGCTCGCGATCTCAGGCGGCACAACGCCTCGGCTCCTGTTCTCAAAACTCGCGAGCTCCGGTTTTGATTGGTCGAACGTCCATTTCTTCTGGGTAGACGAACGCTGCGTGCCTCCTACGGACGACCAGAGCAACTTCAAGATGGCGAATGAAACGCTGCTTACTCCAGCGGGCATATCCACAAATAACGTGCACCGGATCCATGGAGAGCTATTGCCCGAGGAAGCCGCAGCGCGGTATATCGAAGAGATCACGCGGTTTTTCTCACTCGAGAATCACCAGTTGCCGGCCTTCGACATCATTCATCGAGGGATGGGGCCGGACGCACACACAGCCAGTCTATTTCCGGGCGAGCCGTTGATCGATAACCGCACAGGGATCGCGGCCGCAGTATGGGTTGAAAAGCTGCGCAGTCATCGCGTGACTCTTCTGCCCGGAGTGTTGCTGGCTGCGCGGCGCACAATCCTCGAGGTTGCAGGCGAAGACAAAGCCGATGCTGTCCGCAACGTGCTGAAAGGTCCTGAGGATCCACAAAAATTTCCCTGCCAGCTTGGTGCGCGAAATTCCGATACAGCCATTTGGTTTCTTGATAAAGCGGCGGCCTCGAAACTGTAAGCTTTTCTTACGGCATGCCGCGCTTGCGCTGCCACTGATTGCCGCGTGTTCTCTGTTCCCGCGGCAAACCGTCTCCCAAGCGCACACCGCGAGCGCTCCCTACAACCGGCTCTTGTTTGGAGGCGACGTAATGTTCTCTCGCGCCGTGCGCCGCGAGATGCTTGGGGAGCACGACCCCGCGTTGCCGTTTCGCAAAATCGCACCGCTGATGCGCGGGGCCGATATCGCTTTCGTGAATTTGGAATCGCCATTTTCAGATCGCGGACCGTATTACGAGCATGGATTGATTTTTCACGCGCCTCCCGATGCCATTGCAGGACTGAACCTCGCGGGCATCGCGATCGCATCGACCGCCAACAATCACTCCCGCGACTGCGGTCCGCACGGCGTTGCATTCACGGTCGACTGGTTGCGCTCCCACGGAATCTCGCCCTTGGGGACCAGCGAATCGGAAGCTGTCACTCACGAAGGCGTCATTCTCACGCGCAACGGCGTGCGCTTCGGCTTTCTCGGTTACACCTTCGATCAACAGAATGGCAACTGGCACGATATCGATGCGCGCATCGCGCTGACTAACATCCCAAGTCTCTGCCGCGACGTTACCGCTCTCCGCAAGCGCTCAGACGTGGTAATCGTTTCCATGCACAACGGCGTCGAGTACATGCGAAAGCCGACCCTGGCTCAGATCGCGTTCGCCCACGCTGCGATTGATGCCGGTGCGACTCTCGTGATCGGGCATCATCCGCATGTCATCCAGCCGCATGAATGCTATCGGGGCGGCGAAATTTTCTATTCGTTGGGCAATCTTGTGTTCGATCAATTTCAGCGGATTGAAACGCAGCACGGTGAACTAGCCGAAATCTCGTTTTTAGGACAGACTATTCTGGCGACGCACATCATACCCGTCCGAATCACGACAACGGGCCCGGAGATCGAAACCGCTGCAGCGGCGAATTAACCGCCAGTCGGACGCTCCACGTGACCACCGAATTTGTAACGCATCGCCGATAGAATCTTTTCGGCGAACGTATGCTCCTGGCGCGATCGGAACCGCGTGAATAGTGCCGATGCCAACACTTCGACCGGAATCGCCTGCTCGATTGCGGCGTCAATCGTCCACCGGCCTTCGCCCGAATCTTCGACAAAACCGCTGAAGTTCGAAAGATCCGGATTCTCCGCCAAAGCCATGGCCGTCAAATCCAGCAGCCAGGATCCGATCACGCTGCCGCGCCGCCACACTTCGGCGATATCCGCGACGTTCAATTTGTAGCGCTCGTTCTCCGGAAGCTCCTCCGAATCCTTGTGAGCCAGCAGATCGAATCCCTCGGCATACGCCTGCATCACGCCGTACTCGATTCCGTTGTGAACCATTTTTACGAAGTGCCCCGATCCGGGAGGCCCGCAATGAAGGTATCCATATTCGGCCGTTCCACCGAGCTTTTCACGGCCCGGCGTGCGCGGGATGTCACCCAACCCCGGCGCCAAGGTTTTGAAGATGGGCTCCAGGTGCTTGAAGGCGTCCGGGTGCGCGCCGATCATCAGGCAATATCCCCGCTCGACACCCCAGACGCCTCCGCTCGTTCCCGCATCCACATAATGGATTCCGCGCTTCGAGAGCTCAGCGGCACGCCGGATATCATCTTTATAAAAGCTGTTTCCTCCATCGATGATCATGTCTCCGGGTTCCATCGCGGCCGCCAGGCTTTGCACCGTGCTTTCCGTAGCTTTGCCGGCGGGAACCATCACCCAAACGGCTCGTGGCTTTGGAAGCTTCTTGACTAAGTCCTCGAGCGAGTTAGCTCCTTGAGCGCCTTCGGATGTAACTTTCTGAACGTTCGCAGCATTCAGATCGAAAACCGTGACTTGATGACCGCCCCTCATCAGACGCCGCGTCATATTGGCGCCCATTCGCCCCAGACCTACCAGGCCAAGTTGCATGTTCGTTTCCTCCCTGATAGCTTACCGGATGTGCTTAGACTGGCCCTCCGGACCTTTTTTCCAGTCCTCGTGGCGTGTTCCGTGCTTCTTTCGTCCAGTTGCAATCGGACTCACAAGAAAGTGATTGCGGTCATTCCCAAAGCGAGCGCCGACCTCTTCTGGCAAAGCGTTCATGCCGGAGCAGTCAAGGGCGCAAGAGAAAACGGTATCGATATCGTGTGGGACGGCCCCGCGGCAGAGACGGATATCGCGGGCGAGATGCAGATTGTCGAAACCATGATTAATCGCCAGGTGGATGCAATCGCGCTCGCGCCCTCCGATCGATCGGCTTTTAAGATTGTTGTCGATCGAGCTGCCGGAGCAGGCATTCCCGTCGTCATTTATGATTCAGCGGTCGCGAGCGACAAGTACGTGACATTCGTAGCAACGGACAACTATGCGGCCGGCGAATTAGGCGCGGACCGAATGGGAAAAATTCTAAACGGCAGAGGCAAGATCGTTATGGTGAAGACGACCCCGGGCGGCGCTTCGACCACGGCGCGAGAAAGCGGCTTCAGGCACGAGCTGCACGAAAAGTTTCCTGGGATTGAAATTCTGGATGAGCGATTCGGGTTGGCGAGTATTGCTCAATCGCTAACGGTCACGGAAAACATGTTGACGGCGCACCCGGATTTAAACGGGATTTTCTGCTCGAATGAGTCGGGGAGCACGGGTGCTGTTCAGGCGATCAAAGCGCGTGGAGCAAAAGTGAAAATCGTGGGCTTCGATTCCAGTCCCATGCTGCTCCAGGAGCTTCAAGCCGGATCGATAGACTCGCTTGTCATTCAGGATCCGTTCAAGATGGGCGAGACAGCCGTGATCGAGGCAGTAAGAGCAATGCGCGGAGAGAGCACTCCGAAGAAGCTGTTTCTCGCACCGCGCCTGATCGACGCCGCAAACATTAACCAACCCGACGTTCAGGCCCAGGTGCATCCTGACCTAAAGACTTACTTGAACTCGCCAGGTTCTTAGTGGCGATAGTACGCTCTGAGCAAATCGCCGGACTGCGGCGTCACTTGCACGCTGCTGAATGTAATCGTCGCCCCATTTAACGTATAATCGCCGTTTTGCGCGAGCAGCATACCGTTCTTATAGAGCTTCAGGCTCAGAACGGGATTCGGGGCCCCAGCCAGAGTAAACGTTGTATTCGTGCCATTGATGGTGCCGCCGGGCGTCTCAGCGTCTGAAAATGTAGCGGTCTGGCCGGTTCCCGATTCACGATAAAAGGCTTGGACAACATCACCCGCTTTCGGTACGTTCCCGTTGAGAAAAGTGATTGTGCTTCCTGAGAGCGTAAAATCGATGCCAGTCATCTGTTCCAGCCCATTCCGGTATAGCTGCAAGCTGGCGGGCGGCGCAGGGATGGCAGCCAACGTGAAAACCGCGTTGTTTCCGTCCATTGTTCCCGATGGAGTTTCGCCATCTGCGAATTGGGCAGTGGAGCTCCCGGCGGTTAACGAGTTCACCTGCGTGCTGAGACTCGACACCGTATTGCCCAAAGTAGTTACTGTGTTCCCCAGTGTGGTTAAGTTGTTCCCGAGTCCAGTTACAGTACCTGTAAGTCCGGTCACCGAACTACTCACTGTGTTGACCGTATTGCCAAGTGCGCCGACATTCGAGTTGAGCCCCGCTACTAGCGAAGTTAGAGTAGAAATCGAAGTAGTGTTTGTACTGACTGTCCCGGCCAAGGCGTTTGTGGTTGTCGTGAGGCCCGTGAGAGAGCTGTTCAACTGAGCTAAGGTGTCGGTTAGATCGGTAACATCTGAAATTGGAATGGGCACCGAGATTGACCCCGATCCGCCGCCCGATCCACCCGATCCGCCTGAACCCCCTGAGCCGCCCTCCGTCGTGGATGTCCTAACCTGACTTAACGTCAACGGAGTGGGGCTCGGCGGCACTGACCAGGTCTCGGTCCAAGTCACCGTTCCGTCGCTGCTGTTATACACGGCTGCATAGTAAGCGCCTGGAGAGGCTGTCGTCGAAGGCACCAGCAGTACAGAAAGGGCGCCCGTATAGATCTGCGCTGACGTGCTCTGCGGCGCTATTGTGCCGGGAGTTGCGAAGCCATTGAAGGTGATAACGACCGTGCCGCTGAACAGCGATCCGTCAGGATTAGAGACCGTATCCTGAATTTGGGTCAGAGTCGATTGCGCGAACGCGCAATTAAGAAATAGCGTCGAGCAAAAGATCAGTGCCCACAATAGCCGGCGCAGATTTACCATGTTGCCTCACGTGAAGATTCGCCCTCTTTGCGAAGACGACTTCAGTCAAGCATGCCGGCCTGTGCCGCCGGGGAGAACCGCAAGCGGAAGAATTACCCTCGATTGCTCCTAAGTCTCTGAAGCCGTTTGTGTTGTGAAAACTTTGAAGATTCTCGCGAACGCTGTGAACGCGAGATGGGCGGTTCCCGGGCCCGTCAGTCAGCCAAGCGAGACGGCCTCGCTACGATCGATTCGTTCCGCATTCAAATAGGATTGCAGCGCTCTCGGCACCAGCACGCTTCCGTCAGCCTGCTGATAGTTCTCGATAATCGCCACCCACGTCCGCCCTACAGCCAAGCCGCTGCCGTTCAGCGTGTGCACAAACTCCGCTTTCGTCTTGCCGCTCTTTGCTCGAATCTGCGCGCGGCGTGCTTGGAACGCCTCGAAGTTCGAGCAGGATGAGATCTCCTTGAAAGCGCCCTGCCCGGGTAGCCAGACTTCAATATCGTACGTTTTCGCCGCGCTGAAACCCATATCGCCTGTACAGAGCGCTACCGTCCGGTAGCTCAGCCCAAGCTTCTCGAGAACCTGCTCGGCATCTCGCGTAAGCTTCTCGTGCTCTTCATTACTTTGATCCGGCCGGGTGAATTTCACCAGCTCCACTTTTTGAAATTGGTGTTGGCGAATAATTCCGCGCACATCGCGCCCATACGATCCGGCCTCGCTGCGAAAACAAGGCGTGTAGGCGCACAGCGAAATGGGAAGAGAATCGCTGTCCAGAGTTTCGTCTCTGAACAGGTTGGTTACAGGAACCTCCGCCGTGGGTGTTAGCCATAGGTCCTGACCTTCGCAGCGGAACAAATCCTCCGCGAATTTTGGTAAATTGCCTGTGCCGTAGAGACTGGCAGAATTGATCAGAAACGGCGGAAGGACCTCTCGATACCCATGCTCTTTCGTATGCAAGTCGAGCATAAAGTTGATCAATGCACGCTCGAGCCGCGCGCCCATGCCCCAGTACACGGCGAATCGCGCTCCGCTTACTTTCGCGGCGCGCTCTAAATCGAGGATCCCCAGATCGGGACCCAAATCCCAGTGCGGTTTCGGCGCAAATGAAAAATCAGGCGGGCTTCCCCATCGCCGCACTTCGACGTTGTCCTGTTCACTTCTTCCGACCGGAACACTCGGCTGCGGCAGATTAGGCACGCGAGAGAGAAAATCTCGGAACTGAGCGTCCAATTTCACAGCTTGCTCGTCCAGTTCAGCAATTCGCTCGGCTATGGCGCGGACTTGCTGCTGCCGCTCTGCCGTGTCCGCGCCCGCTTTGCGGAGCTTGCCGATTTCGGTCGTGGCCTGGTTGCGCTCGGCTTTCAGTTGCTCGCTCTCGGTCACACATTGCCGCCGCGCTGCGTCGAGCGCAGAAAACTCATCAATGTCCAATCTGTAACCGCGTGTCGCAAGGCGCTCTCGAATTTCTTCAAGATGGCTGCGGAAGAAATTCAGGTCGTACATGCCTAAATACTTCGCGCGAGAGGAAGCAAGCTGCTACGGGCGCTGTTCAACCCGAACCCACTTCTGGCCGTCGGGCGCTCCGGTGTACTCGGCTCGGGGCCGAATCAAGCGATTGTGCCTGTATTGCTCTAAAATGTGGGCGGTCCATCCTGACATGCGGCTCACTGCGAAAATGGGCGTGAATAAATCGATAGGGATGCCGAGCGAGTAGTAAGTGGACGCCGAATAGAAATCTACGTTGGCGTTCAAATCCTTCACATCGTGCACCGTTTGCTCGACTCGAGCTGATTTCTCGTACAGCTCGGTATGCCCGGTGCGCTTCCCCAATTCTTCACTCATCTTCTTAAGGTGAATCGCGCGAGGATCCGCGGTGCGATACACGCGGTGTCCGAACCCGGCGATTTTGATCTTCTTATCTAAATCCCTTTTGACCTTCTGCGCTGCTTCGTCCGGCGACTTCGTCGAAAGAAGCATTCGAATCACGTTTTCATTTGCGCCGCCATGCAGCGGCCCCTTTAACGCGCCGATCGCGGAAGTCACCGCCGAATAGATATCAGACAGCGTCGCGGCCGTGACGCGAGCCGCGAAGGTCGAAGCGTTTAGCTCGTGGTCTGCGTGCAGAATGAGCGCCACATCGAACACGCGTTCCATCACCTCGTCAGGCTTTTTTCCCGTCAGAGTAGCCAGAAAATTGGCTGCGTATCCAAGGCCCGGTTCGCCGGGAATGATCTCTTTGCCATTCCGCAGGCGATCAAAGCTGGTGACGATCGTGGCCACACGCGCCATCAGCTTGACGGCTTTTTTCACATTCGCCTGGTCGGAGTTGTCGGCCGCGAGCGGGTCATACAAACTTAGCATCGATATCGCAGTGCGCAGGACGTCCATGGGCGCGCTGCCTTCGGGAGCCGATTTTAAAAACGCCGTGACTTCGTGTGGTAAACCACGCTCCGCGACCAGCGCCGCCTTCAACTCCGCGAGCTCTTTCTGGTTCGGCAGCTTGCCATTCCAAAGAAGATAAATGACCTCTTCGAAAGTGGCGTTTTCGGCAAGCGTGTGAATGTTATAGCCGAAATAGCTGAGTACGCCCCGGCCGCCATCGATGAAGCAGATGTTCGACGATGTCGCGACTACGCCCTCGAGTCCTGCGCCTGCACCTGCCATGAAGTTGTGTCGTCTCTCCCGCTTTGATTCTATATCTCGACTCCAGTTCGGGTCATTACCCAGCTGGGCGTCCTGCGCCAGGCCGCAGAATATACGGTAGTCGTTTCGCGGTCGAGGCTTTCTAAGGGTTAATTAGCGGTTCAATGCCTCTCGCGCTTGATCTCTTGCCCCTATAACCGTCTTTTCCGCACGGCTTAGTACCACCGACCACCCCGCGTTCTGGGTTCAGCTTGGCCCGGCGAGCATCTCAGGAGATAATGCGGATGGTGGCCACCCAGACGCAATCCCCTCAGACGTCAGCCGAACCGCTGCTTGCCATACCGGGCGAGCTCGATCGCGAAGCTCTCGTTCGAGCGTTTCGCCTGATGTATCTCGCGCGCTCGCTTGACGATCGCGAGATTCTCCTCAAACGGCAAAACCGAATCTTTTTCCAGATCAGCGGCGCCGGGCACGAAGCGATCGGCGTCGCCATGGGGATGTTGCTCAAACCGGGCCGCGATTGGATCTATTCGTATTATCGAGATCGTGCGCTCGCTCTGACTCTCGGCGTTACTGCCGAAGACATGCTGCTTCAGGCGGTCGGCGCGGCACGCGATCCGCACTCGGGCGGACGCCAAATGCCCTCGCACTGGTCGGCACCCGCGTTGCACATGGCTACGTCGTCCTCGCCCACGGGCACTCAATTTCTGCAGGCCGCGGGCTGCGCTCAGGGCAAAAGCTATCTCGATCCGGGTTCGGATGAAATTACGCTCGTCTGTTCCGGCGAAGGCGCAACCAGCGAAGGCGAATTCTGGGAGGCCGTCAACGTTGCTTGCCTCGATCGCCTGCCATTACTCTTCCTCGTCGAAGACAACGGATATGCGATCTCTGTTCCGGTCGAGTGCCAGACCGCCGGCGGCAATGTAGCCCGCCTGCTAGAAGGTTTTCCCGGCCTCTTCCGCATGGAGGTGGACGGCACAAACTTCATCGAGTCCTTCCGCGGACTGACCCAAGCCGTCGATTACTGCCGAAACGGCCACGGACCCGCAGTCGTACACGCATCCGTCATCCGCCCCTATTCCCATTCGCTCTCTGACGATGAGCGGCTTTACAAACCGAAATCCGAACGTCAGCTAGAGGCCGCGCGCGACCCGCTGAAAACCTATCCGGAGTTTCTGCTACGGGAAGGCCTGCTCGATTCTCCTGCGCTCGAGCGAATCACTCGTGAGATCGACCGTGAAGTGGCCGCGATCAGCGAGCGTGTCCTGAGCGAAGCACCGCCCCCGCCCGGCTCCGCTCTCCTGCATCTTTATTCGGACAAGATCGATCCCACCTCCGACGCCTTCGATGCGCAGCCCCATTTTCAAGGCGAGCCGCGCACCATGATCGATTCCATCAATCAGACGCTGACTGAAGAGATGCGCCGCGATGACCGCATCATTGTCTTTGGCGAAGACGTCGCAGATTGCAGCCGGGAGCAAAACCTCTCGGAAGTGAAGGGCAAGGGCGGCGTGTTCAAGGCCACTGCCAATCTACAGCGGCAGTTCGGGGCCAAACGCTGTTTCAATAGTCCGCTCGCCGAGGCCGGCATTGTAGGCCGCGCCATCGGCTTGGCGGAGCGTGGATTGAAGCCTGTACCCGAGGTTCAGTTTTTCGATTACATTTGGCCAGCTATGATGCAGATCCGCGATGAGTTAGCTACTATCCGCTGGCGCTCTAATAACGGCTTTTCCTGCCCAGTGGTTGTGCGTGTCCCGATCGGCGGATACCTGACCGGCGGCGCGATTTATCACAGCCAGTGCGGCGAGGTGATTTTTACGCACATCCCAGGTTTGCGGGTCGTCTTCCCGTCGAATGCTCTGGACGCCTGCGGCCTGCTTCGCACTGCGATTCGCTCCGACGATCCCGTTTTATTTCTCGAGCACAAGAAACTGTATCGTGAGCCCTATAATCGCTCGCCGAATCCCGGCCCCGATTTCACCGTTCCCTTTGGAAGAGCAAAGATAGTAAAGCCCGGTCAGAGCCTCACGATTATCACGTATGGCGCGCTCGTACAGAAATCGCTGCAGGCCGCGTTACAAATTGAACAACGCAAACGTGGCGCATCCGTGGAAGTCATCGACCTGCGAAGTCTCTCTCCGTACGATTGGAACGCTATCTCCATTTCGGTCAAGAAGACCAATCGTGTGCTGATTGCGTACGAAGATACGCTTTCGTGGGGTTATGGCGCAGAAATCGCCGCGCGCATTGCCGACGAACTTTTCACAGATCTCGACGCGCCCGTGCGCCGCGTCGCAGCGCTCGACACTTGGGTGGCGTACAACCCGCAGCTCGAAGCCGAGATTCTGCCGCAAGTGGAAGATCTTGTCCGTGAGGGCGAGCAGTTATTGGGATATTAGGATGAATGCCGCGCGCACTCATTTTTTCTCTGCTTCTCTCGCTCTGATCCTTTTTGTTGCGCCCGTTGCCGCCATCGCGCAGCAGGCGACAGCCCAGCATCCTGCCCTGGACGCAGATATCCAACAGCTCCGCTATACCCAGCTAGAGCGTGATCTCAGGACCCCGGCGAGCGGTCCGGAACGGGATCTGTTCACCGGAGTTGTTGATAACCGGAACGGGCGCATTCAAGAGTCCATCCGGCTCATCAAAAGTACGCTTCCCAGGGCGCGAAGCGCCATGCCGCCGCGCATGGGCATGGCTCTTGAGAGCCTTGCTGACGACTATCTCAAGAACTTTCAATATGCCGATGCGGCCCGTGTGTATGAAGAGTTGCTCGCAGACTACGCTAGCCAGCTCAAACCCGGCGAACTTCAGGATGTGAAGGACGATACCGCAACGATCAAGCTGCTTGGGAACGCCCCGCCTCAAACCATTCGCTGGGACGGCCCTGTCGGCCTTCCAACGCACAAAAGTCCGCTGGGCACGTTTGATATCGGCCTCACGGTTCATGGTGTGAGCGGCCCTTGGATGCTTGACACTGGGGCGAACTTCTCCGTACTCAGCGCGAGCTTCGCTAAGCGGCTCGGAGTAGTGGCGTCCGCCGGCACCGCACAGACAAAGGGCTCGTCAGGCATCGAAAATAGTCTACGAGTTGGTCTGATACCGGAACTGCGAATTGGAGGCGCGCCATTCTTAACGACGTTGTCGTGCTGATTTTCGCGGACGAAGATCTCCGAGTTCCGATGGGAGCGAAGGACACTTATCAGATCAACGCAATTCTCGGTTACCCGGTGTTTCAGTCCCTTGGAACGGTTACTTTCAGGCACACAGGCGAGTTTATGGCCGGAAGCCAAGCGAGCACAGAGGGCGCTTACTCTCGCATGTTCATGGAAAAGCTCACACCACTGCTTCAGTGCGGCGTGCATGGCAGCGAGCGCCTCTTTGCCTTCGATACCGGCGCGACCGGTTCGACCTTTTTTGCTCCGTACTATCGTGAGTTCTCTAAGGATTTCGCAGGAATCAAGCTACGTAAGACTCGAACCTCCGGTGTAGGAGGAGAGAGGGAACGACCGGTATACATTCTCAAAACGGCAATGCTGAGGGTTGCCCGTGAAATTATAACGCTATACCAAGTGCCCGTATTCCCGACACCACTGGGGACCGGAACTGACCAAAGCTACGGCAATCTTGGCCGGGATCTGGTCGCCGCCTATGATAGCTTCACTCTGGATTTTGCGCAATTGCGCTTCTTTCTTGGGGAGCGGCTCCCGCGTTCGGTGGGCGCGTCCAACAGCCCCGTCGAGCCAGCTCGAGCGAAGCCGGCTGATTTAAAAGACTACTAATTTTGTGCCACGGAGCCTCTGAACTTCTCGCAATTCAAGAGAGTGCAAGTGGATTTGTGCCACGTCCTTTACGTGATGGCCTCTCAGAAATCCACCCATCCGAATGATGCCCGTGCAATCAGGAACGATACTCGCCGGAATATGCTATGAAAATCCAAATACCCGAAGGATTACAGGAGCTTGCTCCATCCTATCTGGCTGCCAGAAAAGATGAGCTGCGAAAGCTGGCGGAGTTCATCGACGCGTCGGATTTTGACAGCATTCGTTCCATCGCACACAACCTGAAAGGGACCGGTACTTCATACGGCTTTGAGGTGTTGACCGATTTGGGGGCCGTTCTAGAAAGTTCAGCTAAGCAGCATGATTGGACAGCAGTTAAACAGCAAGCTTCTGAACTCGTAGGAGTACTTGTCCGAAGTCGAGCTATGCGACAGCTAATGGAACGAATGTGAGAGATGAGCTATGCAGTCGACCGGATTCCGTTGGCGTCACTATTCCATAAGAACGAAAACGAGAGTAGCTGTGCTGCTGCCAATGGGGGCACTCCTCGTGAGCTGTGGACTCATTGGATTGGTTTCCACGAAAGAGAAGGAAGCGGATGAGTGGGTAGTCCATACATTGGAAGTCCGCTTAGCGCTGGCCACCTTCGAGCGCCAGTTCAGCGCGGCTGAAACGAAACTGAGAAGCTACGTCGAAAGGGGGACAGTTGCGGATCAATCTGCAGCCAAAACCTCACTCATTCAGACACGAGAAAGCCTTTGGAAAGTTCGAAACCTCACGTCGGATAATCCGGATCAGCAACGCAGAATTAATGAGGCGAGTTTGCTGGTTGACGGCTGCCTGAGGCTCACCAGCAGTTCGCCGGAGGGGCGGAAGCAGACCGCGCTACGCCGAGTTGAGGGCTCCCTCGCCGGACAGATAAGAGACAAGATCGCGGAAATGGACCAAGAGGAGGCGCGCCTACTCCGCTCACGAGCGGAGCGCACCGGGAGCCTAGAGGGAGTCTTGTCCATATTAATTCCCGGGACCATCCTGCTGGGAGTGCTAGGAACCTTATTTGGGACGTCTCTGCTGTCTGGCAATATCTCGCGTCGAATTTCGCAACTGCTCGAGTCCATCGACTCTCATCGCAGAGGGCCTCCAAGTCAACGCTCTTGACTCATCGAAGGACGAGTTAGGGCAAGCTCGCCTCCATGCTGGCTCACACGAGCCGGGCTCTTGCCGAGCGCGGGAGTGAGATAACAGAAACCAATTGGAAATTAGAATCCGTGCTGAGGGCAGCGACGTCTGTATCGATCATTGCCGAGGATCTGACCGGGCGCATTTCGCTCTTTAACACAGGTGCCGCAAAACTGCTGGGGTACGGTCCGGACGAGGTAATGGGTCGGAGTCTGGCGAGCATACTGCACGAAAGTCCCAGCGCATCTGATAACGACGGCGCGGCCGGACAGTCCTCCGCTCCGAAAAACGGCGCCACGCAACCCAATCCAAAAGATTATGAAACCAGCTATCTCCGCAAGGATGGAATGCGGTTACACGTACACGTGTCGATTACTCCGCTCAAGAATATTGCTGGAAAGACTATAGGACACCTGCATGTTGCTGAAGATATTACGCCGTGGAAATTACGCCAGATGGAGTTGCGAAACAAAATGGAACCGCTGCGGCTCGGTAAGGACGCGCTCCCAAACGCAGATCAAGACCAAGTCACCGACCTTCCTGAATGGCTGAATCCAGAGAATTCGAACGACCGCGCAGAGGTTGTCGCGGAGGCTACATGCTCTTAAGAATTGGTATGAGGCGGAAGGACACATTCCGAATCCGCACCGGCAGGATTCACAAGCGGAATCCAAGAATTCTAGTCGTTGATGATTTTGAGCCCACGCGCTTCCTGATGCGCGCGTATCTTCAAAACGAGGGCTGGCAACTCGATTTCCGTCAACGGCAAAGAGGCGTTAGAACAAGTCGCCGAACGCCACCAGGATTTAATCTTTATGGATATCGAGATGCCGGAAATGGACGGTTACGAAGCCGCCTCACGAATTCGGGCGTGGGAGAAATCACAAGGCCGATGGGCCGTGCGAATCATTGCTCTACCGCTCACATTCAGTGCGAGTCAGAGATCGATGGCATATGGACCTCGTATCTTCAAAAACCCATATCGAAAATTCAGCTACTCGAGTGCCTTAAGCGCTACGCAGGCGCCAAACAGGTCTGATTCCAAACAAGAAATCGCAAAGAACTCAATTGACTCATCAGGAGTGCAAAGGCTTCACGTCGCTCGCATGTTTCTATTGCAAAGCTTTCGAGTCCGCGCGAGCAAGTACCTAGTCTTGATACTGATGAATTGCGGCGAGAAGCTGCCCTTTAGAAATTGGTTTCGTGAGATGGCCGTTGCATCCTGCATCTTCGCTGGCTTGCCTATCACTCGGGAGGGCATTCGCCGTTAAGGCCAGAATCGGCACGTGCGCCTGTTCTTGTTCCCGTTCATACGTACGTATGGCGCGAGTTGCGGATAATCCATCCATGATGGGCATTTGCATGTCCATCAAGACGAGATCGAAAGCTCGTGTCTGGAACAGGGTTACGGCCTGCTGCCCGTTTTCTGCAAACATGATGTCGTTCGAAGTCGCAGCCAGATACTGTTCAAGCAGGAATCGGTTGTCGGGTGAGTGCTTCGGCCACTAAAATCCTGAGGTGCTGCACGGCGCATTCATCGTGATGCTCCGCCAATGCGGCAGAATCGGCTTTCTTTTCCCATCCATCTTCCTTGCGCAAGGCATTGCGGATGATCCGGAGCAGTTCTGCGCGTGGCACGGGCTTAATGGCATTGATGAAAGACCGGGCTGAAGGGATTTTTCATATCCAGTGACGATCTCATAATTCCAGCATGATGACGGGAACGGCGCCATCGACAGCACGCAACTGCTCGAAGGCATGAAATCCATCGGTATCCGGCATATTCGCATCGAGGAGCACCAGGGAAAACGGCTTTCCATTCTGTTTGGCTTCATGTAGGCGTACTGAAGCCTCATTGGCATTCGGAAAGTCAAATACTTCTAATCCCCACGCCTGCAGTGTTTCACGAAAAACCAACCGGTTCGTTGCGTCATCATCGATCACAAGAAGGCGTGGTCCATGCAGATCGCCGACGTCTCCGGACGTCACATGCGGTGTTGCTGCGGCTTCAAAGGCGGCTGTAAAGCGGAAGGTGCTGCCTTTCCCTACGACACTCTCAACTTGGATTCTCCCACCGATCAGCCCAACTAAACGTTTCGCAATTCCAAGCCCTAAGCCGGTCCCGCCATATTGCCGGGTGGTAGAGGCGTCCGCTTGAGAGAAATCTTCGAAGATCGATTGGAGTTTTTCGACGGGAATGCCGATTCCTGAGTCAGCGATTTCAAATTCAATATGTGCGTGGGAGCCGGGCGCCTGTAATCGTACATATAAATCGATTGCGCCCTCTTGTGTAAACTTGGTTGCGTTTCCAAGCAGATTGAGGAGCACCTGTTGCAAGCGCATCGGATCGCCTATGATCGCCGCTGGACGATCGCAGGAATATGGAGGTGAGGGCGAGACCGTGGCATCCGCTATTGACGGAATCAGATGGAGAGTGAGAACTACGGAGGCGCGAAAGTCAAAGGGAATCGTCTCCAGCTGAAAACTGCCTGATTCGATTTTTGACAGGTCTAGGATGTCGTTAATCAACATCAGGAGATTGCCTCCCGCACGGCGGAATACATCCACATACCGCGCCTGCTCCGGCGTTAGCTGTGATTCCGAAAGCAATTCGGCCATCCCAAGAATGGCATTCATGGGAGTTCGAATCTCATGGCTCATGGCGGCAAAGAATTCGCTTTTGGCTTTATGGGCGCGCTCTGCGACATCCCTTGCTCGCGAACTGAAGCTTCCATTCGCTTTCGAACAATCACATAGCCCAGTTGCGCCCCAATCTGATTCGCGATCTCAAGTAGTTTTTCGTCGCGCTTTTTTTGATGGATGCTGAAGCATTCCATAACACCCAGGATGTGATTTTCAGCCAAAATAGGAAACGCAAACACGCTCCGAATACCCGCCGCGCTGGCAACCATATGCCGCACGAGATCCGGATCCGTTGGGACTTCCTCGAACCATATTGGTGTGCGATCCCGCAGCACCCTGCCTGGAATACCCTGCCGGCATGTCAGAGCGATGTTTTCTGAAAATTGTCGAAATGCAGAGAAGCGAACAGGATCGGTATCAAACCACACATCAGTGTAGATCAGATCGCTTTCATCTCGTCCGGTCAAGTACAAGTGGCCTAGCTGGTAGCCCGCGTTGTTGCAAATCTGTTCAAGAGAAATGTGAGCAGCCTCGTCGATCGATGCTGCTTTGTTCGCGGCCGCCGTGATCTGTTGCAGTAGTAAACGTATCGCGCCCTGACGCGCCTTTTCGATTTCAATGGCTTTACGGGCCGATATATCCCGGATAAAAGACTGAAACGCGACCTTTCCATCTTTCATCTCCACAGACCAGATTGTGATCTCGATTGGAATTTCGCCACGCGTACAATGAAGAGCTACGAGTTCAAGCGGTCTCCCAAGCACTTGAGCTGAACGCGTCCTCACAGACCGGCGCATACCGTGCAGGTGATCTTGCCGGTATCGCTCAGGGACCAGAACGTCTGCGATATCCTTACCAACAACTTGCTCGCGCCGTTGTGAAAACAGCAATTCTGCGGCGCGATTCCAGTCCGTAATACGGCCGTTTTCATCGGAAGCGATGAACGCGTCATTCGCGGTTTCGAGCGTCAAACGCAGTTGTTCGCGTTGGTCGAGCAGCTCTTGTTGGACGCGCTGGCGGTTCGCGATCTCGTTTGCGATGACCGATTGCCGTTCGGTGAGCAGATCACTTGCTTCCTCTAGTCCACGAAAGACCCTACCAATCTCATCCGACGATTTGTCTCTATTTTCGATTCGCTCGCCTGCAGCTAACAGGCGTATATGTCAGTTAGGGACGTGATTCGGCGCACGATGCCGGAAAGAAACAGTGACATGCCTGCAAGCCCGCAACTATCCCCAGAGTCAAAGCGCTTGGAGCGAAAACCGCAAACCGCGCTGAGCTACCTCAAGCTCATGGGACCGTCCGCGCTCCAACGCCACTTCTTCAGCATCCATCTCCTGGAGTATCCCCAGAAAGGTTTGACGAGTTTTCGCGACTATCCTGCTGTCTGGGTCTTCGATGACGTGAACAGATATGTGCTTACGTCACCGGCAGATTTACGGAGAGGGTGCACCGGGCCTGTTGCCGCGGGTTATCCGCAGTCAACCGTTCGAAGCGCTGAATTGCGTTGACAAGATCCACACGCGCGCGTTCTGCCTTTCGAGATCGGAAGAGTGGTGAGATATAGCGTACATCGCTGCGCCGATGTTCATCTGCGCCATGTCGATGGAAATGTTCTGTAGCGAGACGCGCACATCCAGGGTATGTGTGACCCACCTCTGTGCTTGCTGCTGGCGATCCAGCAATACTCGAGTTGTGATAATGTTCGCAAATAATGCGAGCAGCGGAGCCGAAAGGACCACTATTCCTTTCGTGCGCAGGTTCAGATTGGCCCATAGGCGGCTGAGGCGCAGTCTTGCCACGTACAGAAAGTGAGGCGCTTTCGCTTGTTTGTCTCGGGTAAAAATACCCAGTCAATGAGGATGCTGGAGTAGGTCTTTAGAAGATGTGCCCCCGCACAACGAATGGCGCCTATCAGAAAAGCCTGAGGTGAGTTCCGCCGCTCGTCCCCGATTCGAATTACCACGCAATCTGCGCCGGAAAAAACTCCGCTACGAGATCCTCATAATACGGCCGCAACTGCTCGAGCTTGGGTTTCTCCGAACCCTTTGAATACAGATCGTAGCGGTTGAATCTCTTCACCCACTCGAACATCTGCTCGTCGTGCTCGTTCATGAGATGACGGTAGGCGCCATGCCGATGCGCGGCATAAAACGAGTGATAGCGCAACATGTACTGCGCGGGTTCCGGGAGATAGTCTTTCGTCACGTTGAAGATGTACTCATCGTGGCCCCAAGACATATCCACGTTGTCCAGCCCGCAATGCGGCTCGTAAATTCCGCAAGCACTCTGATATCCCGCAACCTGGCTATCCGGATTCGCAGCGAAAAATTCCGGGAACACAATCTGATCCGAATACGCGCAGCCTACCGGAAACGTATCGCCTACAACCGCCCATTGCGGCTCGCCGTACAGGCACAATACCTTGCCCAGATCATGAATAAAACCGGCCAGCACGAACCAGCGCGGATGACCATCTCTGCGAATCGCCTCGGACGTCTGCAGCAGGTGCTCAATTTGCGAGAGATCGGTATCGGGATCGCTGTCATCCACGAGCGTATTGAGATACTCGGCGGCTTCCCAAATGCTTTTCTTTCCACGATTCAGCTGCAAGAACTCAGCTCTCTTCGCGAGCACAAACTCCAATGTTTGCTGCTTATGATTCTGCCGGTAAAACTCCGTAACGCCCGGATTCGCATCCGCCGAATAGTTGCGAAACTCGTCCTCAGACTTGCCCTCGCGGTAACGGGTCGCGACAAATTCGTCCCATTCCTCCAGGCTCTGTAATGGCTGCACATCTTGGCCGAGTTCCATTGCGCTCTCCATAATCACACCCCCAGTTTACCGGAAATCCGCCCTGTCCTCAGATTCTTCTTTCGCCGCACATCCATCAGCACCAGCGCGCCCAAAAGCGGCGGCACAGTGACGATCCAAACCACTTCCGTATATAGCTTGTGATCTGATAAATATCCGATAAGCGGCGAGATCAGAGTCTGCAAAATCCCATAAGCGCAAGTGAGTGCGGCGATCGCCAAGCCCGATTGAGCGGCTCCGTACAGATCGATCGGAATCGCATAGATATTGACGCTGCCGGCCAGAGCGAAGAAAAAACTGATCGAGATAATCGCCGTGGCCCATCGCGCATCAGCAGCGAGCGGCAGCAAAAGAGTCGACAGCAAACCCACCCCGCTGACCCAAATCGCTTTTTGCCGCGCACGCACGGGCTCGACCCCACGCCGAATCCAATGCAGCGACATCCAGCCGCCAAAAAATCCGCCCAGATTTGAGATCAGCGGCGGAATCCACACATAACTCGCCGATTCCCGCAAGGTCAAACCGTGAACGTGCGTCAGGTAGAGCGTTGTCCAGTTCGACCATAGCGAGTAGCTTGGCATCCACAGCACATTCGCCGCGACCACTAGAAGCAGAGGCCGATCGCGCAACAGAAAAAGTCCGCTCTTTGCCGTTTTCTCTATGACTGCCTGCTGAGGCGGAATCCTGCGGCTTACTGCGAGCCAGATCGGGATCCACATGAATCCCAGCAGGCCGGTAATGACGAACGGCGTTCGCCAACTGTACGCGATCGCAATGCCGATCCAAAGCGGTGCAATGGCCAGCCCGAGGCTAAGCCCGATTTGATTCACTGCGGCTCCCAGCGCACGCTCTTCGGGCTTCAGGTACATGCCGTTGATTTTGCCCACCGCCGGGACCCCAGCGGATTCGCCGACTCCCAGTGCCGCCCTGCAAATCGTCAGACCGGTCAGGCCCCGAGTCAAACCTGTACTGACCGCGGCTGCCGACCACCAGCTCACCGCGGTTGAAATTCCGCGGTTTACGCCCGCCCGGTCGAGAAACCATCCGGCAAATAACGAGCTCGCAGCATATGCAATAGAGAATGCGGAAATCAAAAATCCGAAACCCGTCTGGTTGAATCTGAGCTCACCCATGATCAGCGGCGCGAGCGTCGCGAGCAGCTGCCGGTCAAGATAATTCAACGTCGACGAGATGACGAAAACTGTGAAGACCGGCCACCGCCAGCGGAAAGCGCGGCTCATTTGTGAAAATCTAGGATCGGGAGCGCTGTATGAACGAACCAGCAGGTCGGATCGATACCGGGAGGCGCAGTTTCATCCGCGGAGTTGGATTGCTGGCTGGCGCGGCCAATCGCGTGGGTGGCTCTGTTACCGAAACCTCGTCCGAGAAATCTCACGGCAGCATCACCGATGTAGGTCGAATCCGAGTAGGTCACTTTACCGATACTCGCAGACCGACCGGATGCACTGTCGTGATCTTCGATAACGGTGCTGTGGCCGGCGTCGATGTGCGTGGCTCCGCGCCGGGAACTCGCGAAACCGATCTGCTGCATCCCATCAACACCGTTCAAACAGTCAACGCAATTCTGCTCTCCGGCGGCAGCGCGTTCGGCCTCGAGGCAGCGGCCGGTGTGATGCGCTATCTCGAAGAGCACGGAGTTGGATATCATGTCGGATCAATAGTCGTTCCTATCGTGCCCGCTGCCGTTCTGTTTGATCTGAACGTAGGCAGTCCGAAACTTCGTCCCGACGCCTCTTCCGGATACGCCGCCTGCCAAGCCGCTTCGCCCTCGAATATTTCTGAAGGAAACGTCGGCGCGGGCGCAGGCGCAACCATTGGAAAATTGTTCGGCTTGCATTCTGCAATGAAGTCCGGCCTGGGTACCGCGAGTTTCACCATCCCTGAAACCGGCCTCGTAGTCGGCGCTATAGTTGCCGTAAACGCAGTTGGCGATGTCATCGATTCAAAGACGGGCAGAATCCTCGCCGGTGCGCGCACACCGGACGGAAAACATCTCGTGAACAGTATGGATCAGATCGCGAGCGGGCAGAGAGCGCGCGCCGGTTCTGGCGAGAACACGACCATCGGTGTCATTGCGACCAACGCCCGGTTGAACAAGGATCAAGCGACAAAGGTTGCCCAGATGGCGCATGACGGCTTGGCCCGCACTATCAATCCCGTGCATACACCGTTTGACGGCGATACTCTGTTCGCCGCGAGTACAGGCGCCAGCGATGTACACGCCGATCTGACGAGTGTTGGCTCTATTGCTGCTGAAGTGGTAGCACGCGCGGTGAATCGTGCAGTGCTTGCTGCTACAGGCATCCCCGGTTATCCGGCTTCCCGGGATTTGCGCTCGACCGCACATTCAACAGAATGACCGCGCCGCTCGTGTCGACTCCCCTGCGCGAACCGCCCCGCAGCATCAGCGTCATCGTACCCTGCTTTAACGAGAGTGAGGTAATCCCACAGTGCCATCGCCGACTTACGGAAGTCATCCGGCACTTAGCGGAAGTCTACGAAATCGTGTACGTAGACGATGGGTCGCGCGACTCCACGCCGCTTGCGCTCGAGGTGATTCACGCGTCAGATCCCAACATCACCGTTATCGAGCTCTCCCGTAATTTCGGGCATCAGATTGCCGTCACTGCCGGGCTTGAAATCGCAACCGGCGATGTCGTCGTCATCATAGATGCCGATCTTCAGGATCCTCCCGAGGTTATTAAGGACATGCTGCACATCTGGCAGCAAGGATACGAGGTGGTATACGGCGTCCGCGAGACGCGCCACGGCGAGACCGGCTTTAAGTTGTGGACTGCGAAACTTTTCTATGGCTTAATCAACACGCTTTCTGATGTCGCGATCCCATCAGATACCGGCGATTTTCGTCTCCTCGACAGAAAAGCCGTGGAAGCGATCAAGAGCATGCCAGAGCGCCAGCGTCTGCTCCGCGGCATGTGCAGTTGGATCGGTTTCCGCCAGTATGGTCTCAAATACGCTCGCGGCCCGCGACTCGCCGGCACAACCAAATATCCGCTAAGAAGCATGGTCAACCTTGCTCTTGATGGGATCGCGTCCTTTTCTACCATTCCGCTTCGTTTTGTCGTCGCAATCGGATTCTTTACCGCCGCGCTCTCGCTGCTGGGCATCCTTTACGCGCTGATCGTGCGTCTCTTCACCCACACTTGGGTAGCCGGCTGGACGATTTCATTCATTGGAATACTCTTCCTTGGCGGTGTTCAGATGATGAGCATCGGCATCGTCGGCGAATACGTAGGACGCATCTACACAGAGACCAAGCGCCGGCCACTGTATCTGGCCCGCTCGGTTCTCTCTCGACGTGCAGGTCAGCCGGAGCTCACCCACACTTCATCCCGCGTTGAAGACTTCCGCTAGACCGTGCGCATCCGGTCCGTAACACCGTACCTACTTCTGAGTGTCGCCGCAATCTTATATTTCGCCTTCCTGACCCGTACGTATTACTGGGATGGCGTCCTGTTCGCGCTCAATATCGAGCAAGTTCATCGAGGTGAGATTCCCTTCTCAGCCTTGTTTCACCCTAACCACCTTCTGTATTCGGCCTTCGGCTACGTGCTGTACGCCGCTGTTCAGGCGTGCCACTTGAGCCTGCGCGCGATCACCGTACTTCAGATCTGTAACGTTTTCATCAGCATCGCAGCGGGATTCCTCGTCTTTCGCCTCGCAAAAAAGTATCACCGGCTCATCTTCGATCGCTCTCTTCGCATGCCTGCTCTTCGCTTTTGGCGCGACCTGGTGGAAATTTTCGACAGATGCTGACAGCTACATCTTGTCCGTTTTGTTTCTGGTTCTGGCGATGAGTTTCGTCCTCGAAAATCCTGCCCGCCTGATCCAGGCAGGTCTCTGCCACACGCTCGCCATGTTCTTTCACGAGCTCGCCATCTTCACTTATTTCCCGGTCCTCGCAGCAATCGCGCTTGATTCCATGAGATCAAAGAAGAATCGCTTCCGGGCCTCTCTCGCCTATTGCGCCAGTACGGGCGCATGCGTCGCGGCCGCATACCTGATCTGCTATTCCTACACAGACCGCGCAACCTATCCATCGCTATTCGCCTGGATCACGAGTTACGCCTCCGATTCCGGGTTCACACACTCACTCACCCAAATCACAGGCGCATATCTAAGCAGCTACCTCAAGCTCTTCGTGGGCGGCAAGCTGTCATTCATTCGCGATTATTTTTCAGTCGCAACTTGTCTCTCTTTCGCGATCTGCGTTACCATGCTGGCCTGCGCTCCCTTCCTGTACCGCAGAAGTCGCGCCCATGCCACGCCGCACTCCAACACGAAAGCGCTCCTCATCCTTTGGGCCTGGTTCATTCCGGCAGCCGTCTTCCTCGCCTGTTGGGACCCGGGCAGCGCATTTCATAAGCTTTTCGTCTGGCCTTCGATTGTTCTGTTGATCGCCGCGTATCTCGCCCGCAACAGCCGCCTTCAGTCCCGTGCTCACGCATTCACTGCGCTTGCGCTCGCGATGGCCGCTTGGAATTTTGCCGCGTTCATTTATCCCCATTCCCGCCCCACTGCCGATCCTGTACTCGTCCTTGCGCGCACGCTCGATCGCGAATTGCCCGAGCATGCCATCGTTTACTTTCGCGTGCTCGATCCTGACGATTGGTACCTGCAATACTTCGCCCCCGGTAGAACTTGGTCGCCTCTGCCGCGAAACACGCGCGCCGTAGTCCCGTATCTGCAATTCTCAACGGCAGGCCCGGTCTGCTTCGAAACCACCGCGCTCGAGCAGCTTGAAAAAGGCGTCTCTTACCGGTCTGGCCTCTCAACATATATCGATCCGAAGCGCCGCTGGGATCTGGTGAACAGCCGCCACAACATCCGTCTCGAGTGTCTGAAATAGACGTCCTGACCGCGCCCCGCCGGTTACTGTTTGCTGAAGCGAAAGCTGCGCGCCGCGAGAGTATCGTTCTGGATATCGACGGTTTCCTCCTGCCGCAACGCTCCGTTCACAAGCAGCAACGTGTGAGTTCCCGTGGGCAGGTGCAATGTCGATGGCGTATGTCCATAATCTTTGCCGTCGACAAAAATAGTCACGCCCGGCGGCGAAGACGTCACCACCAGCGTGCCCATGTTTTTCGTCAGCGTTAGGAACAGACTGTTATCGTCGGGAACCGTAAAGATGCGGCGGGCTACATCGTATCCATTCAGCCGAGCTTCGAGAGTGTGCCGCCCGTTCGGCAGGGATAGCGTGCACGGTGACGTACATGCCGTATCGGGCTTGTTGTCCACAACCACCTTCGCGCCCGGCGGTTCACTCAACAACTCGACGTCATCCACTGCCACATCTGTCGACTCATCTCCCGAAGCTTGCTTGTCAGGCGCCGTCTGCGGCCTTTCAGCCGGCGCGGGCTGTGCCTGCTGTGTCTTCGATGGTTCTACCCCCTTGCTTGGCGCTTCGTTCTCGCTGCTTTTCGCAATCTCCGGTTTCGGTTCTTCAACCGGCGGCGGCTGCATTTTCTTCGGCACGTCCGTCGCTCCAACTGGCGGCGGACTCACCGGCCCCGACTCGGTATCCAATACCTGAACCGGCACGTTCGGCCGCTGATTCCGCCGCATCAGCAATGCGGCAAGGCCCGCGATGAGCACGCATAAAGCAAGCACCAGGCCCAGCTTTTTGCCAAACGAACCTCTCGGGCGGGCTTCGTTCGCTCCGTCATCCCGCTCATCACGGCGCCGCCTTGGTAAAGCGGGCAATGTATAAGGAAGAGTTGCCCCCGCCGGGTCCCGTGCATCGCTAAAGGGCCGGGGCGCAACCAAGGGATCGCGTCTCTCCCTGGCAGTCTCATCGAGCATGCTTCGCTCTTCCGCCATCACCGGCGCACGAACCGCCGCAAATTCAGGAGCATCGCCGAGCGCGACTCGACAGCGCTCCGATAAATTCTCCGCAGGTCGCGAATCGCTCATCGGGATTCTTCGACAGCGCCCGTTGCAGCACCTGACCCGCGCTCTCGCTCAGGCGTGAATTGATTTTCTCTGCGGACAGCGGATCCTGCTTGCAAATCAAATAGAACAGCGCCGGAAGGTTTTCGGCCGCAAACGGCTTCGTCCCCGAGAGCATCTCGTACACGACAACTGCCAACGAAAATTGGTCAGATCGCGCATCCACCGCCGTGCCCTGAATCTGTTCCGGCGACATGTAGTTCGGGGTCCCGATCATGGTGCCCCCATGCGTCATCTCTTGCGATATAAACTTCGCGACCCCGAAATCTGCGATTTTCGCAACCCGCTCAGAATCACTCCGTCCCTCCGAAATAATGATGTTCGCCGGCTTGATATCCCGATGAATGATACCCTTGCGATGCGCATAATCCAACGCATCCGAGACTTGCCTGAAGTAATGCAGAAGAGCGCGCTTCGCCGGCATCATTTGCTTCCGAAATAGCTGTTCGAGCGAAGACCCATTCACGTACTCCATGAAGATGTACGCGTACTCGCCTTCTTCAAGGACGTCGTAAATGGTGACGATATTGGGGTGAGAAAGCAGCCCCGCCGACTGCGCTTCGCGTAATAGCCGCTCGCGGATCCTCTCCCGTTCTTCGGTGTCGGCAAACTCAATCAGCCGGATTGTCTTGATAGCGATGGTCCGGCCGATCGCAGGATCAAGCGCTTTATACACCGTCCCCATCGCGCCGCGTCCCAGCTCTTCTAAGATCTGATAGCGGCCGACCTGCTTCACGCTTCTCCAGTATAGCCGCGCTTCGCAGACCTAAAGTGCGCGAAATACGCCTCAAGAATAGCTGATCGCGCACCCTTGCTAGGATGATGTTAACCCCGATGATTCCCGAGGCAATTCAGGAAGGATTAACGTTCGATGATGTCCTCCTGCAGCCCGCGCACAGCGAAATCACTCCCGCGGAAGCAGATACCAGCACCCGAATCACCCGCAATCTCCAACTGAGAATTCCCATCGTGAGCGCCGCCATGGACACCGTCACCGAGGCGCACATGGCCATCGCACTTTCGCAACAAGGGGGCATCGGCATCATCCATCGCAACATGCCGATCGATAAACAAGCCGAGCAGGTCGATCGAGTGAAGCGTAGCGAGAGCGGCATGATCGTCGATCCCGTCACGATTGACCCCGATCGCACA
The DNA here is from genome assembly GCA_963803455.1 of uncultured Acidobacteriaceae bacterium. Lineage (GTDB taxonomy): Bacteria > Acidobacteriota > Terriglobia > Bryobacterales > Bryobacteraceae > Bog-105. The sequence goes on from CAWDMK010000001.1 coordinate 1,816,877, forward strand.
ATCTCGGAAGCTCTCGATGTCATGAGCCACTTTCGGATCTCCGGAGTTCCCGTAACTCAAAACGGGAAGCTTGTAGGCATCCTCACGAATCGCGATCTCCGCTTCGAGACCCGCTACGATCTGCCTATCTCAGAAGTGATGACGAAAGAAAATCTCATCACCGTTCCGGTGGGTACCACGCTTGAAGACGCCCGCCAGATCTTGCACACGCATCGCGTCGAGAAATTGCTGGTCGTCGACGAAAACTTCGCGTTGAAAGGTCTCATCACAGTAAAAGACATTCAAAAGAAGCTCAAGTATCCTAATGCCGCGAAAGACCCGCAGGGCCGCTTGCGAGTCGGTGCAGCAATCGGTTCTACTGGCGATTTTCTCGAGCGCGCGCAGGAGCTATTTAAGAAAAAAGTTGATGTCATTGCAGTCGATTCCGCGCACGGCCACAGCCAGCGCGTCATGGACGCCGTGAAGACAGTAAAGAAGTCTCTCCCTGGCGTTGAGATCTTAGCAGGAAATGTCGGTTCTTATGAAGGCGCGCGTGACCTCATAGCTCTCGGAGCCGACGGCATCAAAGTCGGAATCGGGCCGGGATCGATCTGCACAACTCGTGTTGTGAGCGGCGCTGGCGTACCTCAAATTACGGCTATCGCGGAATGCTCCCGGGCCGCTCGCGATGCCGGCGTCCCAGTTGTCTCCGACGGGGGCGTGAAGTTTTCTGGAGACATCACAAAAGCGGTTGCCGCCGGTGCCGACGCGGTAATGATCGGCAGCCTCTTCGCCGGCACCGATGAGAGTCCCGGCGAAACCATCCTCTATCAGGGCCGCACGTTTAAGAGCTATCGCGGAATGGGATCGATGGGCGCTATGTCGCAGGGCGCTACTGACCGTTACTCGCAAGATCCCAACGGAAAACTGGTTCCCGAGGGCATTGAAGGCCGCGTCCCCTACAAAGGCCCGCTTGCCGACATGGCCTATCAACTAGTCGGCGGTCTTCGCGCCGGTATGGGCTACTGCGGCTGCCGTACGATTGCAGAGCTTCAGCAACGAGCCAAATTTCTGCGCGTCACCGTCGCCGGGCTTCGCGAAAGTCACGTCCACGACGTCATCATCACGAAAGAAGCCCCGAACTACCGCTTGGAGTAGTGCCGCGGTCACGATCCAGCTGTCTCCGGATTCCCACTCTCACCGGTCAATGCTTCCAGATTCGCCCGCGCCCGTTCATAATCAGGCTTGATCGCGAGCGCCTTCCGGTACATCTGCGCAGCTAATTCATTCCGGCCCGATCGTCTGGTACAAAACACCCAAATCGAAATACGCGGACGCATACGATGGATCGATCTCTATCGCCTTCGTAAACTGGCTCACCGCCGCATCCGCATCTCCTTCCTGAACCAGGAGCGCACCTAAATCGCAGTAAACGGCAGGTTGCCTCGGATCGATAGAAATCGCCCGCTCATATTCCTGCTTGGCCGCACGCAAATCTCCCAAGCGCTGAAAAAGCACGCCCAGGTTGATGATGGCCTGCGTATCATCCGGCTTCAGACGAATGGCAGTTTCATAAGCAGTCTTTGCCTTGCCTGTAGAGCCGATTTCCGCATACGTGTTGCCAAGATCGATCCATGCATCTGGGCTTCGCGGATCAACCGAAATCGCTCGCCGGTACAGCGGGATCGCTTCCGAGTACCTCGCTTGTGCGCGATAGAGATTACCCAGATTCACAATGGCCGACACGTAGCCGGGATTCAGGGTAATGGCGCGTTGATAATACTGAATGGCTTGCGCGGAGTTCCCCGCTTCCGAAGACGCCACGCCCAAATTGTAGAGAAGCACTGCGCTCCTGGGAGTCGCTTCTAGCGAGCTCGTGTAAAGCGAAACTTCATTCGTCCAGTCGAGTACCCGCGCATTGAGACGCCACGCTCCCCAAAGCGCTCCCACTGCGCGACGACCGAAACGACGACCGCCCTCATCCGCTGCCGCGGAACGCATAACGCCGCCGCCATAACTGCGAATGCCAGACCCTCCGAAGCCAGATAGTCATAGCGCTCCGCCATCCCTTGATACAGGAACACAATCCCGCAAAACGGCAGCAGCGCAATCGACATCCACGCCAAACCTGCCGCTACCCTCGGCATCTTATGCCGCAAGCGAAAGATCAGCACAAACAGAGCGACGGACCGCAATCAGCGCCCCAACGGCCGCGAACGAGAACACGTTCGGAGGCGTATCACGTCGAACGCTCAATACTCATGTGCACCGGAAACAGCATCCACTGAACGTATTTCAGAAATGCGCTTCCGACAGGTAACAGCGCCGGGCGCAAGCGCATGGAATCTCCGCGCCTGCCAAGCTTCTCAGCCAACCCAAACACCTACCATCCCGACCGCAACTGCGCCCAGCGCCAACCACGATCGTCTCGGCTTCTGATCTCTCGCGTAAGCGATCAGAAACGTGAGCGGCAGCACGAGCACGCCTGCCTCATGTGAAAGAATCGCCGCCAATCCCGCAGAGAAGTAAGACACAAGCGCCACCGCTCTTCTCGATCGCAGATACCAATCCGCCATCAACAAGCTGAGCAGCAGCAGCACGCCCATCAACGACAAAGAACGCCCCGAGATCCACGCCACAACTTCGGAGTTGATCGGAAGCCCTAACCATAGAAGACATGCGCCGCCCGCCAGCAGAACCGAGCAGCCGAACCTTCGCAGGAGCACGAACCCAAGTAAGCCGTTCGCCCAATGCAGCACCAGGTTGACCGCGTGAAAACCCGATGCATTCAGCCCCCACAACCTGCGGTCGAGCGCCAGACTCAGCCAGAACAGCGGACGATAAAAGGACCCCGCAACCCGGCGAAATTCCGCATTGAACGGCACGTGCGAGCGAAAATATCCGAGCGTGCCGTGCCACGACAGCAAAGCCGGATTCTGCTGAATTTGAGGGATATCGTCGTAAACAAACGGAGCGCCAATTGCGTGCCGGTACAGCAACAGCACCCAGAGCGCGCTGACAATCGCAAACCCGAGGGTGGGGCAGACGATCGCTTTCAGTCGTCTGCCTGCCCCAAGCTCTCGCGAAGTTTCCAATCCCCAGCTACGAGCCTAACTCGCCAGCGCCAGCGTCCTCAGCTTCACATCCGGGATCACGAGTGAAAGCACTTCTTCCACCCGGTCCACGAAATGAAACTGCATCTCTTGCCGCACCGGATCCGGCAATTCGCGCAGGTCTTTCTTATTGCCCTTCGGCAGAATCACGCGCGTAATTCCAGCGCGTCTCGCCGCGAGCACCTTCTCTTTCACGCCGCCGATCGGCAGCACCAGTCCGGCCAACGTCACCTCGCCCGTCATCGCCGTATCGCTGCGCGCCGGAAGTCCGGTGTACAGCGAAGCCATCGCCGTCGTCATCGTCACGCCCGCTGACGGACCATCTTTCGGAATCGCGCCCGCCGGAACGTGTATGTGCACGCCGTTATTCTTGATCACCTCGGGATCGATGCCCAGATCTTCAGCATGCGCCCAAATGTAACTCTTCGCGATCTTCGCCGATTCCTGCATCACTTCCCCGAGCTGCCCGGTAAGCGTCAAGTCTTTCCCGTTCGGCAGCAGCGTGGTCTCGATATACAGAACATCGCCGCCGGTTTCCGTCCACGCCAGTCCCGTCGCAACCCCTGCCGGCACCGTCTTGCGCATCTCTTCCGGCAAGAACATCTCCGGCCCGAGCAGATCGCTCAGCACTTCCGGTGTGACGACCACCTTCTCGATCTGGCTCTCTGCAAAGCGCAGCGTCACCTTGCGCGCCACTCGCGCAATCGCCCGTTCGAGCCGCCGCAATCCGGCCTCGCGCGTATAGCCGCTGATGATCGCGTTCAATCCTTCATCGGTGAACTCGACTTCCTCTTCCGTCAATCCCGCAGCTTTCAATTGCCGCGGAATCAAATACCGCCGCGCAATCTGCAGCTTCTCTTCCGTGCTATACCCGGATAGCCGCAGCATCTCCATGCGGTCAAGCAGCGGTTGCGGAACCGTATCCACCGAGTTCGCTGTCGTAATGAACAGCACCTTCGACAGATCAAAAGCCAGGTCTAGATAGTTATCCCGGAACGTCTTGTTCTGCTCCGGATCGAGCACTTCAAGCAGCGCCGCCGCCGGATCGCCTCTGAAATCGCGCCCTAACTTGTCCACTTCGTCGAGCAGCAACACCGGATTTTTTGCTCCCGCGCGCCGCATCGCTTGCAACAACCGGCCCGCCATCGCCCCGATATACGTCCGCCGGTGCCCGCGCAGCTCCGCTTCGTCGTGCATGCCGCCCAGGCTGAAACGCTCAAATTTGCGCCCCAAGGCTCGCGCAATCGATTGCCCCAGCGACGTCTTTCCCACACCGGGAGGCCCAACAAAGCACAAGATCGGCGCCTTCGCCTCCGGATTCCGCTTCAGCACGCTCAAGTGCTCGAGGATGCGCTCCTTCACTTCCTTCAACCCGAAGTGATCCTCATCCAGCACCTGCCGCGCATGCGAAATTTCCAGATTGTCTTCCGTCTGCTCGTTCCACGGCAGATCGAGAACAAACTCCAGATAGCTGCGCGTCACGTGGTAATCCGGCGCGCCGCTCGGCAGCCGCTCCAACCGGCTCATCTCCCGCTCGAACTCTTTCTTCGCTTCTTCCGGAAGATTCGCCTTCTCAAAGCGCTCCCGCAGCAGATCGAGATCCGCCTTCTCCCCGTCTTTTTCGCCCAGCTCCTGCTGAATCGCCCGCAGCTGTTGCCGCAGCAGATACTCCCGCTGCTCCTTCGACATCTCATCGCGCGCTGTTGAGGCGATCTTCTGCCGCAGCTCCAATACCTGCAGCTCGTGCGCCAGATACGAGTGCATCAGCCGCAACGCATCCACCCGCGTCTCAGCCTCGAGCAGTTTCTGCTCCCGCGCCAGATCCAGGCTGAAAATGCTCGCCAGCAAATACGCCAGCCGCAACGGATCGTCGTTGCCCGCCAGCATGCGCGTCAGCTCGCTCGCCGACTGCGGCTGCGCCAACGCAATTGCCTTCGCGGCCAATTCGAACAACGCCCTCGAAAGCGCCTCGACTTCCGATCCCGCCTCCTCCGGCACCGGCATCACGCGGAACTTCGCGCTCAGATATGGTTCGGTCTGCTCGAGCTTCACCACCACCACCCGCTCGACGCCCAGAACCAAAATCTCCATCATTCCGTCACCTTGCCGCGATGATTTGCGGATCACGGCCTTCGTGCCGATCGTGTACAGATCGTCCTGCTGCGGCGATTCCACTTGCGAATCCCGCTGGGCAACCAGGATAATCTCTTTCTCCTCTGTCTTCAGCACTGCCTGCACGGCCTGTATCGAACTCTCGCGGCCCTACCGACAACGGCAGCAACAATCCCGGAAACAGGATCGTGTTCTTCAGCGGCAACGCCGGCAATATTTGAAACTCATGTTCTGCCATTTCAATTCACCTATTTCTTCGATGCGCAGAATCGATGCTCCGATTCCTTGCGCTCCAAATACTCAATGTTTTCCTTCGACAAAAAAGGCCCGGGGAAGTTTTTTCAACCGCCCCAGGCCTTTTCTGAACTGCGCGGTCTCTCTACTTCGGTTGGACGACCAGGAACAATTGCGGCCGCCGTTGTTGATGGTCAGCAGCACGGGTTTACCCTGTGCCTCTGACATCAGCCGCTTGAATTCTTGCGAATTCGTTACAGGATGACGGTCTACGGACGTAATGACTAATCCGCGTTGGATGCCTGCGTCCGCTGCCGGACTGCTCTGGTCGACGTCGTCCACCACGACACCCCGCGTGTTCTCCGGAGCCCCGATCTGCTGCGCCAAATCTGGAGTCAGCGTCTCGACGCTGATTCCGCGAGCCGAGGCATTGCCGTTCGACCCGTTATCCTCGGAGTCGCCGTTCTCACCGCCGCGCTGATTCGGCTGGTCCCAACCGACTCCGCCCGGCCGCTGCCCGAGCGTCACGTTCACTTTCATCGGCTGGCCGTTGCGAATGATATCCAGACTTACCGTTGTTCCAGGGGCGTGCGAGATCACGTCCATCGTCAGGTCATCCGAGCCCTCGACCTTCTTGCCATCAATCGCGGTAATGACGTCGCCCGACTTCAAACCGGCTTTGTCGCCCGGAGCGCCAGGCGTAACATCCGCGATGATCGCACCATGCGCATCCTTCACCCCAAACTGCTGGGCCAGTTCCGGAGTCACGTTCTGCAAACTCACGCCCATGTAGCCGCGCGATACTTTGCCGCCCTTGATGATCTGGTCCATCACCTGCTTCGCCATGTTGGAAGGGACAGCAAATCCGATACCGATGTTGCCGGCTTCTCCGCCGAAACTCGCGCCGCCGCCGGTCAGAATCATCGTGTTCATCCCGATCAATTCACCGCGCGCGTTGATCAGCGCGCCGCCCGAGTTTCCGGGGTTGATCGCCGCGTCCGTCTGAATAAAGTTCTGAATGTACGTGCCGGATTCGAGATGCCGCCCCTTCGCGCTCACGATTCCCATCGTCACCGTATGGTCCTGCCCGAACGGATTTCCGATCGCAAAGCACAGGTCGCCTACTCTCGCCGCATCAGAATTCGCAAACGGCAAAGTCGGCAGCCCATTCGAATTGATCTTCACTACAGCCACATCCGTCTGCGGATCGGCCCCGACCACTTTACCCGTGAAATCGCGTCCGTCCGACAACGTCACTTTCAGGCTGCTCGCCTTTTCGACAACGTGATTGTTGGTAAGAATGTAACCCGAGGGACTGACAGATCACTCCCGAACCCAAGCCCCGCTCCCGCTGATCGCGTGGCCGCGCCATCGGGCCAAAGAATTGCCGGAAAAACGGATCCGACATGAAAGGATTGCCGTCCCCCTCCTGCTGCTGCTCCGACGCCTTGATAATCCGCGTCATGCTGATCTTCACGACCGCCGGCGACGCCTTCTCAATAATGTCGGCAAACGAATTCGAAAGCTGTGTCACCCGCTCCTTATTCGCGTTCGTGTCCACTGCCGCGCGCGCCGTCACATACACCGGCGCTTTATTGTGCGTTACAACGGCGAGCCCCGCAATGAGGCCGCCGCCGATCGAAGCCGCGACCAGCGTCAGAATCGCTGTCGAGCGGCGAAATTGAATTACGTTTGGCATTTCACCCAGATCCTTTCTTCCCTGGCGGCTCGCTGAAAAACCGGCCGCATTCTATACATTGGACGTACTAAACCAAATTTCGATGCGGCGTTTCATCTAAACCGCCGCTGCTTCCACCGCTTCCTTCGTCTCCGCCCGGAACGTCAGGCCCGAGCCATCCGCATCCGCATCGATCAGAACGGTTTGCCCGGCCGTACCTCGCCACCCAAAATTCGCTTCGCCAGCGGCGTCTCAATTTCCCGCTGAATCGCGCGCTTCAGCGGTCTCGCTCCGTAATTCGGATCGTAGCCGCTCCGCACCAGCCGCGTCCGGGCCGCATCCGTCAAATCGATCGCGATGTGCCGCTCCTCCAAGCGCTTCCGCAAATTTGCGAGTTGGATCTCCACAATCTTCTTTAACTCCTCTTCATTCAGCGCATGGAACACGATAATTTCGTCCAGCCGGTTCAGAAACTCCGGCCGGAACGCCTGCCGCAATTCCGCGAGCACCGTATCCTTCATACGCCGGTACTCCTCGCCCTCAAACGCGCCCCGGTACTCCAGAATGCGATGGCTTCCGATATTCGAAGTCATGATCACGATCACGTTCTTGAAATCGACCGTGCGCCCCTGGCCATCCGTCAGCCGCCCGTCATCGAGTACTTGCAGCAAAATGTTGAAAACGTCATGGTGCGCCTTCTCGATCTCATCGAAAAGCACCACTGAGTAGGGCCGCCGCCGCACCGCTTCCGTAAGCTGCCCGCCTTCGTCGTATCCCACGTATCCCGGAGGCGCTCCGATCAGCCGCGATACCGTGTGCTTCTCCTGGTACTCCGACATATCGATCCGGATCATCGCCCGCTCGTCGTCGAACAGGAATTCAGCCAGCGCCCGCGCCAGCTCCGTCTTCCCGACGCCGGTCGGCCCCAGGAAAATGAAGCTCCCGATCGGCCGGTTCGGATCTTTCAAGCCCGAGCGCGCGCGAATCACCGCTTCCGCCACCGCCATCACCGCCTCGTCCTGCCCGATCACTCGCTTGTGTAACTCGTCTTCAAGCGCCAGCAGTTTCTTCATCTCGCCTTCGAGCAGCTTCGAAACCGGTATACCCGTCCACCGGCTCACCACTTCGGCAATATCTTCTTCGTCTACCTCTTCTTTCAGCAGCCGCGTGCCGCCCTGCTTGCCCGACACCCGTTCCTGCTCGGTATTCAACTGCCGCTCGAGCTCCGTCAGCCTCCCGTACTTCAGCTCCGCCGCCTTGTTCAGGTCATACGCCCGCTCCGCCTGGCCGATCTCGACCTTTACCTGATCGATCTGCTCGCGCAGAGCCCGCACCCGCTGCACGCCTTCTTTCTCGGTCTGCCATTGCGCCTGCAACGCCGTAGACTGCGTCTTCAGCTCCGCCAGTTCTTTCTCGATCCGCGTCAGGCGCTCTTTCGAAACCGCGTCCGTCTCCTTTTTCAGCGCCTCGCGCTCGATCTCAAGCTGCATCGTGCGCCGCAAAATCTCATCCAGCTCGCTCGGCATCGAATCGATCTCGGTCCGCAGCTTCGCCGCCGCTTCGTCAACCAGGTCAATCGCCTTGTCCGGCAGAAACCGGTCCGTAATATAGCGGTTCGACAGCACCGCCGCCGCGACTAGCGCCGTATCTTTGATCCGCACGCCGTGATGCAGTTCATAGCGCTCCCGCAACCCGCGCAAAATCGAGATCGTGTCCTCAACCGTCGGCTGATCCACAAACACGGTCTGGAAACGCCGCTCCAGCGCCGCATCCTTTTCTATATATTTCCGGTACTCGTCAAGCGTCGTCGCGCCGATGCAATGCAGTTCCCCGCGCGCCAGCATCGGTTTCAGCAGGTTCCCCGCATCCATCGCGCCTTCCGTCTTGCCGGCGCCCACCACCGTATGCAGCTCGTCGATGAACAGAATCATCCGGCCTTCGGACGACTGCACTTCTTTCAGCACCGCCTTTAGCCGCTCCTCAAACTCGCCGCGAAACTTCGCGCCCGCGATCAGCGCTCCCATATCGAGCGCCACCACCTGCTTATCTTTCAATCCCTCCGGCACGTCGCCGCGCACAATCCGCTGCGCCAACCCCTCCGTAATCGCCGTCTTGCCTACTCCCGGCTCGCCGATCAGCACGGGATTGTTCTTCGTCCGCCGCGAAAGCACCTGAATCACGCGCCGTATCTCTTCATCGCGCCCGATCACCGGATCGAGCTTGCCTTTTGAAGCCAGCTCCGTTAGGTCGCGCCCGTATTTCTGGAGCGCCTCATACGTCGTCTCGGGATTCTGCGTCGTCACTCGCTGATTGCCGCGCACCTCGACCAGCGCCTTCATCAGCCGGTCCCGCGTCAGCCCGAACTCTTTTAGAATGCGTCCCGCCGCCCCTGGTCTTCTGCCGCCGCCAGCAGTAAATGCTCGATCGAAACGTACTCGTCTTTCAGCCGCTTGGCCTGCTCTTCCGCGGCCGTAAACAAACGCGATAGCCGCGCTGTGATATACACTTGGTCTGGACGCGCCCCGCCGCCGCTCACCTTGGGCAGCTTTTCGATCTCCTGAACCAATCGCCGTGTGCAACGCATCGAGCGGCACGTCCGCCCGCGTCAAAATCGAGGGCGCTAACCCGCCTTCTTGCTCGAGCAGCGCCAGCAACAAGTGCTCGGTATCCACCTGCTGGTTGCCGTAATTTACCGCTGTCGATTGCGCCTGCCGGATCGCTTCCTGCGACTTCTCGGTCAGCCGATTGAAATCCATAACTCTTCCTAATCCCTCAAATCCAGTCTAACATTGAGTCCGGGAGAGTGCAAGAATCTGAGTCTCTTTTACTAAAGTCGAGCCTGGGGCAGACCATCCTCTTTCGTGGTCTGCCATCGAGAACCCTAGCGTGGCGGCAGCCGCACCACGGTCAGCCAAAACTCTTCTAGCGACCGGATCTTGTCCAGAAAATCGTCCATCTGCACCGGTTTCGTCAAGTAGCAATTGGCGTGCAGCTTGTACGCCCGCCAGACGTCCTGCTCCGCATCGGATGTGGTCAGCACAATCACCGGGATCTGCCGCAGCACGGGATCGTCTTTGACCTCGGCCAACAACTCCCGTCCATCCTTTTTCGGCAGATTCAGATCGAGCAGAATCAGATCTGGCCGCGGTGCTTCGGAATGCCTTCCCTCCCGGCGCAGAAAACGGATCGCTTCTTCGCCATCTTCGGCCACCGACAGCCGGTGCGCCAGCCTGCCCTCTCGAAACGCCTCCCGCGTCAGTAAAACGTCCCCCGGATTGTCCTCGACGAGCAGAATCTCAAAGCGATGATTGGGCTCAAGCATGAATCGCTTTTGAAGGAGTCTCTGTCCTTCCTCGCTTTATTGGCTCCGATTCCGGCTCTGCCGTTTCATCCCTAAATGGAAGCGTGAAGAAGAACGTCGATCCCACTCCTGGTTCCGATTCGGCCCACAGCCGTCCCCCGTGATGTTCTATAATCCGGCGGCAGATCGCCAGCCCGATCCCGTTTCCCGGATACTTCCCCACCGCATGCAGCCTTTGGAATACTTGAAAGATCTTGTCCGCATATCTTGGATCAAACCCGATCCCGTTATCCGCAATCGCAAAAAGCCAATCCGCTTCCCGCTGCCGTGTCGTTATAAAAATCTCCGGACGCACGTCGCGCTTCCGGAACTTGATCGCATTCCCGATCAGGTTCTGCATCACCTGCAGCAGCTTTGTCCCGTCCGCCTCAACGTACGGCAATGCGGCATGATGCACTACCGCCGCATTCTCCCGAATCGCCAGATCCAAATTGGCTAACGCGCCCTTCAGAATCTGCTCCGATGAAACCCGCCGCTTATCAATCGTCTGCGTTCCGGCCCGCGAATAGCTCAGCAGATCGTTGATGAGCGCCTGCATCCTTTGCGCCCCGCCCACTGCGTACTCGATGTACGTCCTCGCCGTCTCGTCCAGCTTGCCGTGGTACCTCCGCGCCAGCAGCCCCATGTAGCTGCCAACCATCCGCAGTGGCTCCTGCAGATCGTGGCTCGCCACGTAAGCGAACTGCAACAGGTCCGCGTTCGACCGCTGCAGTTCCGCCGAGCTCCTCTCGAGCGCCTTCGTTCGCGCCTCCAGTTCTCGCGTGCGCTCTTTTACGCGCGCTTCCAGCGTTTCATTCAGGTCCCGTATCTCCCCTTCGATACGGTCTCGCTCCCGGCTGTACTGGCTGTTGAAGGTGTACGACAAGAATACAAGCAAAAAACCCAGCCCCACTCCGATTGCGAGAACCGCATCCAGTTGTAGCTGGCTCTTTCGCTGCTCTTCCACCCGGCTTTGAAACGTAGCCGCCTGCCCGGTCTTGATGTCGTCTATCAAATCCCGGATCTGCGCCATATGCACGCGTCCCCGGCCTGTTTCAACTACCGCGAGCGCCGGCGCGAGCCCGACTCGCCGCCGCAAATCGATCGTCTCCTCGAGCTCAGCCATCTTCTGATCGATCAGTCTTTTCAGTTCCGCCGTTTTCGCTCGCGGCACTCCGTTGAGTGCCGCGCCCGTCTCCACCTTCGGCCAGCGCGATCTTAGTCGTAACTTTGCTTCGGTGAAAGGCGCCAGATACTCGGCGCGCCCGGTCAATAAATATCCGCGCTGCCCCGCCTCGGCGTTCTGAACCGTAGACAGCAGCTCATCGATATTCCGGATGAATTCGTCCGTCGCTAACGTCGCTTCCACGCTCGCTACATGCTGGGAGCTCACATGATACGCAGCGAAGGCCAGTACCAGCGGCAAGAGCGCGAGCGGCCAGACAATGATCCGCTGTCCCTTTTGGTAGGGTACTCTCGGCATCAGTTAATTCGACATCTTATTAGGTGTAGTAACAATTATATTTCCAGCCGCCTAACCATGATCGCCATCGAAATTCGCTCCTTCGGTCCGCCCGATGTCCTAACCGCCGTCGAGCGCCCTGACCCCGTTCCAAAAGAAGATGAGGTTCTCATTCGCGTTGAAGCTGCCGGCGTCGCGCGCGCCGATCTTCTCCAGCGCCAGGGAAAATACCCGCCCCCGCCCGGCGCTTCCGACATCCCGGGGCTCGATGTTGCGGGCACGATCGATTCGGTCGGCAGCCGAGTCCGCAATTACCGCAATCGCGATCGCGTTTGCGCCATCTTGACCGGAGGCGGTTACGCCGAGCTGTGCGCCGTCCCCGCTCTCCAAGTTCTCCCGATCCCCGAAAACTGGACCGCTATTGAAGCTGCGACGCTCCCCGAAAACGTGTTCACCGTTTACGACAATCTCATCACCCGCGCCGGCCTGGTGTCTGGGGAGACTGTCCTGATCCACGGCGGAACAAGCGGTATCGGCAGCACGGCCCTCATGCTCAGCCGCGCCTGGAACGCCATCCCGATCGCAACCGCCGGAACTCCAAAAAAGTGCGACGCCTGCCTCTCGTTGGGAGCCGCGCACGCCATCAACTACAATCAGTCCGACTTTGTCGCCGAGCTGAAGCGCCTCACGCACGACCGCGGCGCAAACGTTATCCTCGATTTGGTCGGCGGCGCTTACCTCGACAGAAACCTCGACGCGCTCGCGCTCGATGGCCGTCTCTCGATCATCGCCACCCAAGGCGGCCGCACCGCTCAACTCGATATAGGCAAGCTCATGTCGAAGCGCGCAAAAGTGCTGGGATCGGCCCTGCGCTCCCGAACCCCCGAGCAAAAAGGTGAGATCGCGCAGCGCTTGCTTCGCGAGGTATGGCCTCTCCTCCCCGCGAAAAATCCCATCCGCCCCATCATTGACAAAACGTTCCCGCTAGCGGAGGCGGGTCTGGCTCACGAACGCCTGCAAAGCGGCGAGCACATCGGCAAAATCGTTCTCGTTCCAGACTCGTCCGGGTGAGATGATGTCTTGGATGGAACCCATGTTTCTGCCCGGCGTCGAAAGCCGCCCGCAACCCGGCCCCTATCTCGATGCCATCCGCACAATGCAAGCCGCCGGACCCGAATACCCCCAGATCTGGCACATGTTCGCCTTCCTCCCGCGCGCAACGGAACATCTGGCACGCTTCACTCAGGAAATTATGCGCGAGCCCGCGCCGCTCAGCCCCGGTATCCGCGAGCTCATCGCCGCCTACACCTCCTATCAGAACCACTGCCCGTTTTGAGTGAAGTCCCACGCCGCAGTTGCGGCGGAATTGTTAGGCAGCGAAGATCTCGTATGGAGCGTATTGCGCGATCTCGAAACCTCGCCGCTGCCCGAAAACGAGAAGGCCCTCTTCCGCTTCGTCTCGAAAGTCAACCGCCACTCGCCCGAAATTACGGCCCAAGATATGCAGCCGCTTTACGCCGTCGGCTGGACCGATGAGGTTATCTATTACGCTATCAGCGTCTGCGGGCTGTTCAATTTCTACAACCGCTGGGTCGATGCCTCAGGCGTCCACGCGCTGTCCGATGAAGCACACCGCCAGGGCGGTAAGCGCAGCGCCATCCACGGCTACGTCCGCAAATGATTAAACTAAGCTCGGCGTTTCCCCGACGCTTCGTATGCTTGGCTCAGCCACCAGAGCGCGTCGCTTATATCCCGATCTGACGTCACTTCAAACGAGTACCAGCGAGGCTCCTCGGCCTCTCGTTCCCAGCTCACGCGCGGATCGCACTCAGCACGCCGCAGCAACTCTCGCGGCATTGGATCGAATCTCAAGATAATCGAATTCGCATTCTTCAGCGCCCTCGTATGCGGCAGAGCGGCAACCATCACGCCCTCTCGATAGAGCCCCAGCATCCCGAACATCGGACGCGCCGTAACACTCGGCCATCGACGCACCTCGGTTTCGATCATCGCCGCAACCCGCTGCATCTCTTCGGAGATCTTCGGGAACTTGGCGCGGTTCGAAGGCCCGCGCACGCTCTTCATGCCATCCGCCAGATCGCGACCCTCGATTTTCTCCTTACCTCCAGCTAAATCATGCGCTCCAACCGTGCGTAGCTCGCTTCCATTCCGTCCTCCATCCCGGAAGCAAGCATCGCCGCCCGCGTTTCGGAATCGGGCAGCGTCATACGCATGGTCATCAATGTGCCGTCGCTATCCGGATCGAAGCGCGTTTCAACATGGTTGTCCGGCGTCGGATCGGGCAAGTGCATCCGCTCCACATGTACGATTCTCGTGTGGGGCTCCAGTTCGAGATATTCACCTGTCAGATAAAATCCGCCGCCTTTGCCGTTCGTCCATTCGTAGCGGATCTTCCCGCCCGGTTGCGGTTCGCTGATGCACACGGCCATCGTCCATCCCTCAGGACCGAGCAACCATTTTTGAATCAATTTCGGGTCTGTGTGCGCACGGTACAGAGCCTCTGGAGGCGCCGCGAAGTGCCTCGTCACAACCACATGGGTCTCGCCTTCCGTCTTAAGCGTCATCTTGCTCATCGCTTTTCCTTCCTTTCTCTAGCAGAATCGACGCGGAACTTGCGACTCGCTATCGCTTACAGCAATTTGTCCAATGTGATCGGAAGATCGCGAACGCGCTTGCCCGTTGCGTGATAAACCGCGTTGGCAACCGCCGCGGCTGCTCCCGTGATGCCGATCTCTCCGATACCCCTTGCCCCGAGCGGCGTCTGCGGGTCGGGAATATCGAGGAAGTATGTTTCTATCTTGGGAACGTCTGCATTCACTGGAACGTGATACTCGGCTAGACTTGGATTCACAATGCGCCCGCTACGCTCGTCGAAAAAAGTTTCCTCCGTCAGCGCCATGCCGATTCCCATAATGATTCCCCCCATAAATTGCGAACGCGCGGTTTTCGGATTCAAGATGCGGCCGGTGTCAAACGCTGCGACCCAGCGAGAAACGCGGGCTTCTCCGGTTTGCTCGTTCACGCGAATCTCGCAGAACTGGGCGCCGTACGAACCCATCGAGTACTTCATCATTTCAAAAGCCTGGCCCGATTGAGCCTCCGCTTCGATGTAATCCTGCTTGGCGCGCGATAAGATCGCGACATAGCTCTCACCGGTTTCACGCTTGTCCCTGCGAAACAATCCGCTGTCGCATGCCCGGACATCGTCGAAATGTGAGCCGGCAAGCGGCGAATCCTTATCCTTTTTGGCGAGGCTCAGCAGTTCACGCTGCAGCTTCTCGCAAGCTTGCTGGACAGCGAGTGCAATGCTTATCGTTTGATTAGAACCCCCTGCTACGGGAGCTTGCGGCAAATCAGTGTCGCCGTATTCAAAGCGCACCTTCTCCATCGGCAGCCCTAACCGCTCGGCAGCATGCTGAGTCTGAACCGTCGCAGTGCCCATGCCCATTTCCTGAGCGCCGCACTGTACGACCGCCGTTCCGTCTGCGTTGAGCCTCACTTTAGCCGCCGCGGGAAACCGGTATGCGGGATAAAACGCGGTTGCGACGCCTTGCCCGATAAGCCACTTGCCATCGCGCTGGGAACGAGGCTGCGCAGGCCGCGTGTTCCATCCGAACTTTTCCGCCCCCAGCCGGTAGGCTTCCTTAAAATGCCGGCTCGAAAACTCGATGTCTTTCGCCGGATCGCGTTCCGGATCGTTGCGCAGGCGCATCTCGACGGGATCAATCCCCAGCTCGTACGAGAGTTCGTCGATCGCAGACTCGAGAGCGAACGTGCCGATCGATTCGCCCGGCGCGCGCATGAACGTGTTCGCCGTTGTGTTCAGTAGCATCACCGATTGACTGACGAACAGATTCTTCGTGGCATACAAGTGCCGCGCAGGAAACGAAAACTGTTCCGCGAAATAGTTCGTCGTTGAAGTGGCGGTGATGCCAGTGTGAACCAACGACGTCAGCTTGCCGGTTTCATCTGCCGCCAGAGCCACTCTCTGTTCAGACGGTGTGCGGCCACCCACGATCCGAAACACGCCTTCACGGGATAGAGCCAGCTTGACCGGCCGATCGACGACCTTAGCAGCAAGCACGCAAAGCTGAACATGGCTCCACATTGAGCCTTTTCCGCCAAAACCCCCACCCACGAACGGCGCCAGCACGCGCACGTTCTCTTTTTTCAACGAGAACATTTTGGCGAGCGAATCGGCCACGCCGCGGACAAACTGGCTCGCGTCATAGACGGTTAGCTTATCCCCATTCCAAACGGCCGTGGTCGCGTGCGGTTCGATCGCATTGTGGTTATAGCGCGGCGTCGTGTAAACATGGTCGACTTTAAACTTCGCGCTGGCGAGCGCAGCTTCGGCGTCGCCCCGAGTGACCTGGGTGTCCTCGCCCATCACTTCCTTCGGCACTTCGGCGTGAGTCTTGCCTTCCGCAAACGAAGTGGCAGCGCGTTCCTGATCGTATTCGATACTTTACGAGTGAGGCAGCGTGCTCAGCGCGTTCGAGAGTATCCGCTACGATTACCGCAACCGGTTGTCCGTTCCAATAAATCTCGTCAGTATTGACAACATTCGCCTTGCTCCCCGCCGCATCACTTCCCCCGCTAGGACTGAAGAGCGGTGGAGTCTTCATCTTCGGCGCATTCCGATGCGTAATAACTGAGAGAACACCGGGCGCTTCCTCTGCCTGGCTTACATCGATACTTTTGATTTTTCCCTTGGCGATCGTGCTGTAGGCAAGCGAAGCGTAGACTAGCTTCTCGAGCGGAAACTCAGCCGAAAATGTCGCAGCCCCGGTCACCTTGTCGCGGCCGTCCAGGCGGTCGATTGGCTTTCCGATAAGGCGCTCGGCTTCGCTCAGTTGATCGCGATCGCGATCAGGTGCAAATTGTACGATCGCCTCCGTCACTTTGGAGATGATGCTCATGAAGCTGCTCCCTTGTTCGACAATTCCGTCAGCACATTTACGATGGTTCGCTTGGCCAGTTCAACTTTGAACCCGTTGTGCCGCAACGGCTTTGCCGGTTCGAGCTCGAGTTCTGCCGCGCGTCGAAAGCTCTGCGCATCGCCTGGCTTACCGTTCAAATACTCTTCCGCCGTAAAAGCACGCCATGGCTTATGCGCCACTCCGCCCAGCGCCAGACGAACCTGTTTGATAAGACCGTTCTCAATTTCTAACGCGGCAGCTACAGAGACGAGAGCAAAAGCGTAGCTCGCGCGGTCGCGTACTTTCCGGTACATCGAGTTTCGAGCAAACGGAAGTGCAGGGAGATCGACCGCCGTGATCAACTCGTCTGGTTTCAGATTCGTGTCGACATTTGGCGTTTCACCCGGCAGGCGGTGAAAGTCAACTACTGGGATGCTCCGCTCGCCGCCCTTTCCAGTTACCTGTACGACGGCATCGAGAGCCGCCATTGCGACGCACATATCGGAGGGATGCGTCGCGACGCATTCTGGAGACGCTCCAAGAATGGCGTGAATACGATTGAATCCTTCTATGGCGTCGCAACCAATTCCCCGCGCACGTTTGTTACAACGCGCAGCGGTGTCATAGAAGTAATAACAACGCGTTCGCTGCATAAGATTGCCGCCAGTGGTCGCCATGTTCCGCAATTGAGCGGAAGCGCCATTCAGAATGGCTTGCGCGAGTACCGGATAGCGTTCGCGCACGACCTGATGTGCGGCTAAGTGGCTGTTCCGAACTAAGGCTCCGATACGCAGACCTCCGCTCGGCAGTTCATCAATCGCGGTGAGCGGCACCCGCGTGATGTCAACGAGCGCGTCCGGTTGCTCGATGTTTTCACGCATTAAATCAATCAGGTTTGTTCCGCCCCCAAGAAACTTCGTATTGGCGCTTTGCGACAAAAGGGCCAAGGCTGACTGCTGATCATCGGCACGGGCGTAAGAAAAGTTTTTCATTTGCTGAGCGCCTCAAAGGTCTCGTGAATCGCTTCAGTAATTCCGATGTATGCGCCGCAGCGGCAAAGATTGCCGCTCATGCGCTCTCGAATCTCGGCGTCTGAGAACTCGATCTGTCGATCGGTCAGATCCTCGGTAACGGCGCTTGGCGATCCGCTTCGGAATTCGTTGATCATTCCTACGGCTGAGCAGATCTGGCCTGGCGTGCAGTAGCCGCATTGAAAACCATCGTGTTCGATAAAGGCGCTCTGCAAAGGATGCAGGCCATCTGCATTCGGCAGCCCTTCGATGGTTGTGATGTTGCAGCCCTCGTACTGAATCGCAAGGGCGAAACACGAATTGATGCGTTCGCCATCCACCAGCACAGTGCACGCTCCACACGCGCCTTGATTACAACCCTTCTTCGTGCCAGTTAAGCCAAGATTTTCACGTAAGGCATCGAGCAAGGACACACGCGCTTCGAGCTGCAGCCTGTACTCTATTCCGTTCACACGCAACGCGACCGAATGCGCTGCCAGAGGCGAATCCATATGCAATGTACCCCTACGAATGCTATCGCGACGATCAGTATACAGCGGTCGTGATCCGGTCGTCACAGCCTCTGCGCCTGGGTCAATTAACCAACCAGAAGTCTCCCGCAGATCCACGGTAACGGCACACTATAGATCTACGCTACGCGACAAGTCGTTCCCTAGCGGCACCAACAAGGCAGTTCGTAGCGCAGCGCCCGCTCAAACTCCTTGCATGTCGCCAATCCGCGTTATATACTGAACCAGATGGTTCAGTATACGGGTACCGTCCTCGATGGTTCGTTCGCCGCGCTCTCGGATGCCACCCGACGCGGCGTTCTGGAACAGCTCGGCCGCGCGGATGCTTCGATCACCGACCTTGCCGAGAAGTTTCACATGACGCTAACGGGCATGAAGAAGCACGTCGGCGTCTTGGAGCAGGCGGGGCTCGTCGCGACGGAGAAAGTCGGGCGCGTGCGGACCTGCAAGCTCGGCCGACGCGGACTGGCCACCGAGGCGGCATGGATCGAGCGGCAACGCCAGCTCTGGGCCGCACGCTTCAACGAGTTGGACAAGCTTGTCGAGGAATTAAAACAAAAGGAGAAAGCCGATGTACGAAACAAGAGATAGTGAAAGCAACGCCACAAAGTACGCGACGACAGTGGAACGGAAGTCCGAGCGTGAGCTCGTCGTGACTCGAACCTTCAACGGCCCGGCGCATATCGTTTTCGATGCGTGGACCAAACCCGAACTGCTCAAGCGGTGGTGGGTACCGAAGTCGCTTGGAGCGTCCTTCCTTTCCTGCGAGGCCGATGTTCGTACGGAGGGCACATACCGTTTCGTGTTCAGTCACCCTTCCTCAGAGCAGCCGATGTCATTCTTTGGCAGGTACGTCGAAGTGACTCCGGACTCCCGCCTCGTCTGGACGAATGACGAAGGTGATGAGGATGGGCCCGTCACCACGGTGACCTTCGAAGAAAGGGGTGACGAGACGCTCGTCGTTATACACGAACTCTATCCCTCAAAAAAAGCCCTCGACGATGCAATGGCCTCTGGGAGTATAAGTTGGTCTGGCGAGCAGTTCGAGCAGTTGGACCAGCTTCTCGCCGCCCAAGGAGCGACGGTGGGACGGTCCTGAAACGCTCGATCTTCATCTTGAGTCGGCTACCCGGCTATGAGCGGGAGTCCAACCTGGTTTGGCTCGAGTACGACTGATTTTCCACAATCGAGTCGTTGCAGGACCTGCTCCTTGTGAAGCGCGACGCATGGCCCAAGTCGCAGATGTGAGACGGACACCATGCGGATTGCCCGTGATAAACGGCGCACTATAGCTATACGCTAGCCGACAAGCGCGAAAGTCCTGGCTAACGTACTGGATCGCGTCGAGCCACAAGGCCCGCCATCGGCGTCCTGCCCGTAGAAACCCGACCGACTTACTCATATCGAATAGCTTTCATAGGATCGACAGCCATCGCGCGGCGTGCCGGAACATAAGAAGCTAGAACGGCTACCCCGGTAAGAATCACGCAAACCGAAAGAAAGGTGACAGGGTCAGCGCTACCGACTCCGTAAAGCAGGGTGGAAAAACTGGATAACAGTCTGGCGGCGACGAATGCGCTGACGCCTCCGATGAGGATGCTTATTAGAGCCAGCCGAAGGCCTTCACCAATGATCATGCGGAACACCCGCGATTTCTCTGCGCCGAGCGCCATCCGGACTCCGATCTCCTGAACACGCCGCGTCACTGAATACGAGAGGACGCCGAAAGTGCCGATCGACGCGAGTAGCAGTGCCAAGGCGGCAAAGGTTCCCATCAGGATCATGGGAAAACGCTGGGACATGGATCTTGCAGCCAGTTCCTGCACGGTGCGCACATCATAAATCGGCTGGTCAGCGCCTACCTGCAACACGGCTGCCCGTACCGCAGGCATGATGGCCGAGCTGTCGAATGAGGTGCGAATAATCGCGCTGACGTCGCCGTACATTCTGGGCAGCCAGTGATCGGAAATCTGGTAGAAGGAGCCATAAACCTGGTAAGGGCTGGAGCGGATTTGGCCGCCCAAACCCCAATGCTGCACGTGCCCAACGACGCCGATAACATGGAACGAACCCACGTGGATCAGAGACAGAGTCTGGCCAATCGGATCTTTGCCCCGGAAGTAAGCACGCGCCAGTCCGCTATCGATCACCAGCACAGGAGCAGAGTGGGTATTATCCTGCAACGTGAAGAAACGCCCTCGAAGTAGTGGTATGCCCATCGCCTTCAGGTAATCGGGACCGACTGAGTAAGAGGTCGCTCGGGGCGCCTCGGCCATAGACGTAGGAGCCGCGGAGCCGACCCAGAACGGAAGCGAGTCGTCATCTCCACTCAAGGGAACCAGTGTCGTAAAATCGGCAGCCTCTACGCCCGGTGTCGCGCGAAGCCGGTCCGCTAACTCCTGATACGTGGCACGCTCGGCGGCAGCACTTTTCTTGAACGAGGGCGATAAGCCGATCTTAAAGGTGATCACTCGCCGGATCGCGAACCCGGGATTCACTTCCCATAAGTGGCGCACCGTTCGAAATAACAGCCCTGCGCCGACAAGCAACACCACGGTAAGCGCCATCTGGAGAATGACGAACATGGTTTGAGCGCGATGGCTGCCCGTATCGCCCCGGCCGCCCTGCTTTAAGGAAGTTTGTAGATCAAGCCGCACAGTCTTGAACGCCGGCAAGAGAGCGGAAATCACCACCACACACACGGAAATGCCCAACGTGAACAGGAGAACACCGGCGTTGAGACCGATGCTGTGGCTCTGACCCAACGTTCCAGGAAGAGCTGCAACGAGCGGTTTCAATCCCCACTTGGCAACGGCAAGGCCGGCGGCAGCTCCTATGATTGACAGCACGACGGCTTCAGTCATCGATTGCCGGATGATACGGCCGCTATTCGCGCCGACCGCGGAGCGAACTGCAAATTCGCGCGAACGCACTACCGAGCGAGCGAGCAACAGGTTTGCAAGGTTCGCGCAAGCAATCAGCAACACTACCGAAACAGAGCCGAACAGCAGCAGAATCGTGCTGCCCACATTCCCAATGACTTCTTGCTTTAATGGTTCGACCGTGGTCCCCAGTCCGCGCTCTTCGTTGGGATAAAGGCGATCCAGGCCCGCCTGTACGGCATCCATGTCCTCCCGCGAGCGCTCAATGGAAACGCCGGGCCTCAGGCGCGCCACGCAGGCGATGTCATGCGTGCTGCGATCTCCGAGCACGAGCGGGTCGGCCTGACCAAGCGGAATAAAGAAATCAGCATCGGTCAGGAAGCGAAAGCCGGGTGGAAGGACGCCCACAACGGTATAACTTGCGCCCTCCAGTGTCATGGATTTTCCAAGCGCCTGGACGCGTCCGCCGAAGCGCGTTCTCCAGAGCCGGTCGCTGATGATGGCGACGTGCGCGCCCCCGTAAACATCTTCTGCCGATGTGAATTCACGGCCGAACGCGAGTTTTACACCTAGGGTCCTAAAAAACTCCCAGGTGACTAGCTGACCGCTGAGATGCTCAGGAGTACCGGGGCTGCTCAGGTCCAATCCCAGGGGCGTGAAAGCCGCCATCCGAGCAAAGGAGCGGCTGTTCCGGCGCCAGTCGCGAAAATCCGAGTAGGACAGGTAGATTGAACTTTTCAGCCTCTGGTTGTACAGCAACACAAGAACCAGACGATCCGGCTCTTTGTACGGCAAGGGCGCGAGAACGACGCCTTGGACGACGCTGAAGATCGCGGTGGTAGCACCGATTCCGAGCGCAAGAGTGAAAATCGCCACGAGAGCGAATCCCTTGCTGCGCCCCAGTACACGCAGGGCATAGCGGCAATCAGCTAGAACGGACTCAAACCAGGTTGCGATCGGGGCCGGGCGGGATTCTACGTTCATCTCTTAAACCGATAGCATGAATCCAGGCGAATCTATGTTGGGAGTTAAGGGAGTTTTGTGAATAAGAACCGGGAGGGACTATAGGTTTGCGCCGAAGGCGAGAAGACGACCATCACAATCCTTCACTACAAACTCGCGCGAGTTCCAGGGCATGTTACCGAGATGCCGAGTGAACTCCACGCCTCGGGCTGCGTACTCAGAATAAAGCGCGTCGGCATCTTCGACGAGTAGGTAGGCATCGAGCAGTTCGTCCGGATATTTATCGGGATTGGCTCTGGGCGGCTCGGCGCAGCGGAAATGAATCGCGTGCTGGTCGCGCGCAACCATGGCGTAGACTGGCGGATCTTGCCACGTGCCCAGACATTCGAAGCCGAGCTTGTTCTTGTAATAGGCGAGAGTGGCGGGAATGTCCGTGGTGAAAAACTCAGGCGCGATCTGACGGATCATGAATCAAGTCTATTGCAGATACATGCCGAGGCCACTAAGGATGGAGGGACCGCCAATTGCCGACTTTGCGCGATGCCTAGTTCTCTTACATGTCGCCCCGGAAATCATAAAAGACGCGAATGAGATTGCCATCAAGATCGGCGGCCATAAACTCGCGCAGCTTCCACGGTTTATCCTCGGGCTCGGAAACGATCTTCGCTTGCGCCGCCTTCCACTGTGCGAAAAGTGCGTCCACCTCAGCCTTGCTGTCGAGATTGAGCCAGAAAAGGATAGGACCTACATTGCCGTAGGGCTCCCGGAAGGAGCGATTGGTTATAAACAGTCTGCAATTCCCCCGTGAGATGCCTGCAATGCCGCCTTCATCGTTCCCCCAATCGAAGGTGAAGCCCAAGCTGTTGACATAGTAGGCGGCGGCTGTGTCGACGTTCGCCGCGGGGATCTCCGGAACAGGAGCGGGGAACGTCATGGGGTTGTTGGGTTCATCCTAGCAAGATCACGCAGCTTGGCCGCCCGAGGAATAAAGTTGAGTCCAGGCCAAAGTTTTCATTGTCGCTCGTGATTAACGGCCCATCATAGATCTACGCTGGGCAACTAGGCAGGGGGAATGTGCCCACCGCAGTCGCCGAAAACACCGTTTCTGGGCACAGCTCTCTTGCTGTCGAGGCGATCACTTCCACAAGCCGACTTGTTGGGATCAATCAATTGAGGAGATTCCCGATCCTGACGCCGAATTGGTAAGACTACTTCGCGACTAGGGCGTGATGTTATATTTTCTTGACATCTTGTTCGTTTTGCTGCACAATTTCAACTGTCGTACGGAGGAACCAGATGCCATACCGGGAGAAACTCGCTTGGCTGTCGCTGACTGCGATGGCTCTCACATTCGGACCTTACTTCGCCTTCGCTGGCCGATCGGCGGCGATGGAGAAGCCGATGCCGAATCTCCACTTGTTGTGGCTCTTCGCTATAGCCGCCAGTGTTCAGATGGGGATTCTGGGCGTCGGTCGTTGGTGGCTTCGCCACAAGGAACGGTCAGAGGGAAATCTTCAGGCACCGGATGAACGTGATCGTGCGATCGAGTACCGCTCTGTTCGCGCCGCTTACGGCGTCCTAATAGCTGGGATGATTCTCGTCGGCTGCGTCATGCCCTTCAACTCAAGCGGCTGGCGGATTATCAATGCGGCGCTTGCCATGATTGTGGCGGCTGAAGTCGTTCACTACGCAACAGCGGTATTTAGTTATCGCAGTCATGCATGACCCCGCGCACGATATCGAATCGGATTCGCGCGTTGCGCTTCGAGAACGGCGAGATGTCGCAGACGGAGTTGGGCCGCCGTATCGGTGTCACGCGTCAGACTCTCGCCGCGATCGAAGCGGGAAAGTACTCGCCCTCTTTGGAAGCGGCCTTTCGGATCGCGGAAGTCTTCAAACTCGACCTGCAACAGGTGTTTCAGTGGAACTCAAAAGATGCCAGATAGCTATTTGCCTGGCGTCCATCATTCAGTCCCCATAACGCGCTGCCGTTTACCAATCCCACCTAAGGTCTCCGAGCTGGACCCGCAATTTCCTCTAAGCCGGGTTTCGGCAACTTCACGCCAGTCTCGCAAAGGACCCTTTGTGGGACAGCCTAAACGAGTAGTAGCTCACCAGCGCTCTTCACCATCGCGGGCCCTCTGGTCCAGCGTGTACGGCGGCGGGCTGCCCTGCGCCTGAAAGTGCAGCGGCCTCCTCAGCTCACCGCTTTCTTCACGAGCGCACCGATCCTTACCTCGTCGGTAGCGGTCAACTCCTTCAGCGCAAAGGCGACCGGCCACACGGTTCCTTCGTCGAGCTTCGCTTTGTCGGTGAAGCCGAATGTCGCGTATCTCGCCTTGAACTTGTGCGCGCTTTGGAAGAAGCAGACGACCTTGTCGTCCTTGGCGTACGCGGGCATCCCGTACCAGGTTCTCGGCCAGAGGGCTGGCGCGGTGGCCTTGATGATGGCGTGCAGCCGCTCGGCCATGGCGCGATCCGCTTCCGGCATCTCGGCAATCTTCGCGAGCACGTCACCTTCCCCATCCGCCTTCTTCGCACGCGGGCCTCGGCGCGCTTCCGCCTTCAGCTCTTCGACGCGCTCCTTCATTGCGACGCGTTCCTCGTCCGTGAACCCCGTGGCCGCCTTGCCGGTCACGGTAGCGCTCTTGGCGGACTTCTGTGTCTCCTTCTTCGGTGTCATAAAGTCTCCTGATATGCAATTCCGACGCTAGACAAACTCTTAACAGCCTCAGTCTATCTACCTCGCGGCACTTGGCGGCGCCGACATGCATCTTGGATTGTAGAGATCCCTTGCCCCTTGCGCATTGTCGATAATCAATGTATATTGTCGATAATCGAGGTGTTCTACTGAATGCCGAAGCCTTCCGATCTCCTGCAGGGGACGTTGGACTTGCTGATCCTGAAGACGATTGCGAGGGAACCGCTCCACGGCTGGGGGATTGCCAAGCGCATCCAGCTACTCTCCGGTGATGTTCTCGCAGTCGGTCAGGGGTCCCTCTACCCCGCGCTTCATCGGCTTGAGCACCAGGGCTGGATTGACGCGGAATGGAGGGATTCCGATCTTGGCCGCCCTGCGAAGGTCTACTCACTCACGCGGCAGGGCAAACGGCAATTGGAACGCGAGCTTCAGAGCTGGAATCGGCTCTCTTCGGCCGTCCAACTTCTGATCCAAAACGCCTAGCGGAGAAATCATGCGATTCGGCCGCATCCTAGTGCGTCGGTGCCAGTCATTGTTTCGGCGAGCTCGTGCCGAAGCGGAGCTTGAACGCGAGATTGATCTCCACATGGAGCAACTGGCCAAAGAGCGGATGGCCGCAGGCATGGCCGAATCCGAAGCGCTCATTTCGGCGAGGCGTGATTTCGGACCGGTCAGCCTTACCAAGGAGCAGTGTCGCGATACGCGGCGAATCAATTTCATCGAAGACCTGACGCGAGATGTTGCGTTTGCTTCCCGAGCGCTCACGAAATCACCGGCTTTCACCTTGACGGCACTACTCTCGCTTGCCCTTGGGATCGGAGCCAACACCGCCATCTACAGCTTCATGGACGCCATCATGATGCGCGCGCTTCCGGTTCCAGATCCGCAGAATCTCGTAATCGTGAACTGGCGCGCTAAAGGCTGGCCCAGGGTCATGCACCACCAGCATGGGGACGGCTACAAAACTCCGGAAGGAATCGCTGCCTCCGGAACATTTCCATATCCGGTGTTTGAATCCTTTCGCGATCACCAGGACGTGTTGTCCGCAATATTCGCGTTCGCGGACGCAGGGCGTCTCAACTTAGTGGTTGGAAACCAGGCCTTCCTCGGAGGAGGAGAGTACATCTCCGGCAATTACTTCAGCGCGATCGGCGAGCCACCCGCAGCAGGTCGACTGATCGGCAACGCCGATGACCGCGCGGGCGCGAACGCAGTCGCAGTGATCAGCTATCGATTATGGCAGCAGCGGTTCAATAGCGCTCGCGACGCGGTGGGGCAAACCATTCTCGTGAACCGGAAGCTTTTCACGATTGCAGGCGTGACCGCGCCTGAGTTCTATGGCCTTAACCCTCGAAGCTCGCCCGATATCTTCCTACCGCTGCACTCTATCGCCTACCTCGATCCACGGATCCAAGGAAGCGATTGGTTTCATCAGCCAGACAATTACTGGGTCGAGATGATGGGCCGCCTTCGCCCTGGCATCACTTTGCGGCAAGCCGAGGTTTCGATGGGAGGCCGCTTTCACCTATTCGTTGCCGATACTGCCACCAACGACAAGGATCGCGCGAATCTTCCCGAACTGTGGTTACAGGAAGGTGGTTCCGGCTTAGACTCTCTCAGACGCCAGTACTCTGAGCCGCTCTACGTACTCTTAGCGATGACCGGCCTCATTTTGGCGATCGCGTGCGCCAATATCGCGAACCTGCTGCTCTCACGGGCAATGACGCGACGCCGCGAGATCGCGGTCCGGCTCAGCCTGGGCGCGGGACGCTGGCGCATCGTGCGGCAGCTTCTCACGGAAAGCATTTTGATTGCCCTTTTGGGTGGACTGCTGGGATTGTCAGTGACTGCAGTGGGCATCCGTTTCCTCACGTCCTTGCTGGCCAACGGCCAGGAGGATTTCACTCTGCACGCCGGGATCGACGCTCGAATTCTGCTCTTCGCAATGTTGATTTCAGTCGTGACCGGCATTGTGTTCGGGCTCGCTCCAGCCATTCAGGCAACAAAGGTGGATGTGGCGCCCGCATTGAAGGCGTCCCGTGTCGCGGCGGAGCGAGTACGGCGCTTCGGGCTGCCGTTCGGCCTCGGCCATGCACTCGTAGCCGGGCAAATCGCCCTATCGCTGCTGCTGGTAGTGGCAGCCGGACTGTTCGTGAGGACCCTTATCAAGCTGCACTCAGTCTCGATCGGGTTCAACACCGAGAAGCTATTAGTGTTCAGCCTGGATGCCAGTCAGGCCGGGTATGACGAACGTCGCGGCAGGGTATTTTACGAGACTCTGCGCCAACAGTTCGCGAGTCTTGCTGGCGTGCGCGCCGCCACCATGACCGACATGCCGCTGGTCGCGGGTCCCGCAGGTTCCATTGGCATCACGGTCCCAAAGATGCCGGCGCCGCGGGACCGTCCATTTTCAACGAACGTGATGCTCATTGGCCCTTCTTTTTTCGATACGATGCAGATTCCGATCCTGCTCGGACGCCCGGTTCGTGAACAGGATACAGCGGATGCTCCGCGCGTAGTAGTGGTCAATGAAGTCTTCGCAAAGAAGTTTTTCCCCGGTCGCAATCTCATTGGCGAGCACTTTGGGTTTGATGGCCTCAATGTCCAAATCGTCGGCGTTGCGAAAAACACCCTCTACTCCTCATTGAAAAGCGAGGTTCCGCCCGTCGCTTATGTTCCGTGGTCCCAGTCGCCGCCGGGATGGCTCATCGGCGGCATGTATTACGAGATCCGAACGCTCGGTGATCCTCTTGCATTTGCGAACACGGTGCGCCAAGTAGTGCATCAGGCGAATCCGCGCTTGCCCGTCGCGGATCTTTCAACCCAGGTGCGATACATTGACGCAACCATCGCGCCCGAGCGTACCTTTGCGGATCTGTGCACCTGCTTTGGATTGCTCGCATTACTGATTGCGTGCGTAGGTTTATATGGCACGATGGCCTACGCTGTCGCGCGCCGCACCAGCGAAATCGGAATTCGCATTGCGCTCGGTGCGCAACGCGGAACAGTGATTTGGATGGTGCAGCGCGAAGTCCTCGCATTATCGTTAATCGGCCTTGCCATCGGGCTCGGCGTCGCATGGGAGATGGCGCAATTAGTGGCATCTTTCCTGTTCGGCGTACGGCCCAATGATGTTGTCGTGTTCGGGCTCTCAGCGGCGATCCTGATCACATGTGCAATGGCGGCCGGTTATGTTCCGGCCTGGCGCGCCTCGCGCATCGACCCCATGCAAGCACTCCGGAATGAATAGACTGTAGAGTTGTGTGGGGGAACGGAGCGTCACACTGTATGGCCCGGCATACGGGTAACACTTTGGCCCCAGGAGACAGGTAGCAATCTTCCTTGAGTATCGCGGAAGCGGTGTCGCGGAGCGGAGGCGGAGCGACACTCTTCCTAGTTTCTATACCTTTCTCGCCACGCTGCTTTCGGTGTCGAACGGCGAACTGCTCGAACTCGATCAGCCTTGTCTTGTCCGAATGTAACTCCAAACCGAACTTTACCAGACGGTCCTGAAACTCACTCAGAAACCGCTCAGCGTCAGCCCGGTGCTGAAAGCCCATCACAAGATCGTCAGCGTAGCGGACGACAATCACATCGCCACTCGCCACTTTCTTGCGCCAGGCTTCCACCCACAGATCGAAAACATAGTGCAGGTACACATTCGCAAGCAGCGGCGAAATCACCGCTCCCTGTGGCGTGCCTACATTAGTTTCCGCCCATTGACCGTCTTCCGACACTCCAGCTTTCAACCATTTCTGGATCAGGCCGAGCATGCGGCGATCAGTCACGCGATGCTCGATGAACTTCATCGTCCATTCGTGGCTCATATTGTCAAAGAACCCGCGAATGTCCGCATCGAGCACCCAGTTCACGCGCTTTCGGAAGATGCCCACATTCAGCGCGTCGAGCGTTCCGGGTCGCCGACCACCTGCCCGGAAACCGCAATCTCACCTGCGTCGAGCCGGAATGAGTAACTCGGGTCTTAGCAACAGGCGTGCGCGAAGCTTACCGAAAAAGATGACTCTTTCGGCGCGGCGGCACTTTTTTGACCTTACAATCCCCTGAGGAGCGACTCAAACCCCTAGATCAGGTGTAGAAAGGGGAGATTCTGGTTGAAACCCTGTCTCATATTCCCTTTCCCTGCCTTCGTTGCGCTGCGCTCGACCTATCCGGCAAATCGCCCAAGAATGCCTTCCACTTCCACTCGTAGCTGGGGTCTCCGAGATGAACCTCCGTTTGCTTTACGTTAAGTATCTCGCCCATGACGATCATCAAAACTTCAACTTCTTATTTCGCCTGCGCTAGCCCCGCAACAACTGCAGCAACTTTGTCGAGTATCTGGTTCCAGCCTTCGAGCTGACCGCTATTTTTGGCCTGCTCCATGGTTTCGTTGCCAATGAAGGTGAGTTTCGTCTGGCCGTTTCCAAAATCCTCAAAGGTAATTACGTCATGCGCATCGGCTATAGCCTCATGTTCTATTCCATATTGCGCAGGCTCAACCTTGTTTCCCTCCGGGTCGGAAAAGTACATGGAGGAAACGATCTTCTCGTGCGGAACAATCTCGTGGTATTCACCAGCATTCCACAACTCCTGGCCATCCGGCGCTCTCATGCAGCAGAGAAATTTTCCTCCGACGCGGAAATCGATCTTGCAGAAAGGCGCAGTAAAACCCTTCGGTCCCCACCATTGCATCACGTATTTCGGGTCTGTCCACGCCTTCCAAACCAATTCGCGTGGAGCATCGAAAACTCTTGTGACAACCATCCGCTCTGTCGCGTTAACCGTGCTTTTTGTCATCTCTGACCTCCGTTTTTCATTTGATTCACAACCGCATCCAGCTTGTCGAAACTCTCTTCCCAGAAGCGGCGATAGTTAAACGCCCAATCGCTGACTGCTTTTATCGCATCTGGCCTAAGCGTGCACACACTCTCTCGTCCACGCTTCGTCTTGATCACAATCCGCGCCCGCACCAGGTAGGCAATATGTTTTGAAATCATCTGCTGCGAGAGTGCAAACGGTTCCGTCAATCCATGCACAGAGGCAGGACCCTGTGAGAGTCGTTCGATCATCCCCCGCCGGGTTGGATCAGACAAAGCAGCAAATGTTGTACCCAATTGATCCACAACCATATGGTAGTGGATTCTCCGTCAATGTCAAGTGTGAATTTTGCGATTCCTGATTTCTGTTCCCTGATCTCTGAACCCTGACAGCTGCGCTAATTCATACTTCCCCATGAGCGGTGCCATCGCAGCCGGGTGCATGGTTTAGGAAATAGGCTTCCTCGTGCAATAACTCATTAACCTGACGATTAAAGTGCACACCGCAACCTGCGCAAGGAGCGCGAGCCGGCAGGGTTGAGGCGCTGGCATCAGGGGCCGGGGGAATGCAGATTGACCCTGTAACGTGTTCTGGATGACGGGCACACCGGAAACGGCGATCTGTTCAAGTCGTCATTGGGTGTCCGGCCAAAGATCCCCCGGTTAGGGTTGAATATTGCGGTTTCGCCGTCTAAAATTCCGAGATGCAACTGGCCGAAGTAGACCTGGAATGTTCGCGCAGTTGCTGGAAGCAGCGGCTGGACATAAGGCACTGTGCGACGCTTCCGAGCAAGCCTGACCAAGCCAGCTGCCGCAACGGCGCGGTGAATCGTACTTGCAGTCGGCCAACACTCCGTTGGCTCAATTCGCTGTAACCGTGTACGGATCTTCCTTGCACCCCAGGCCGGATGTTGCTGCCTCATCTCGATAATGCGCTCCCGTGTCGATCCCGGCATTGCAGTCGGATCGCTATGCGGGCGTCGGCTGAGGTCGACCAGACTCCCCCGACCTCGTATCGCTTCTCCACTTGTAGCCCGTCTTCCGCGAAATACCAAAACGGCGTCACAGATCAGTTATCGTTGAATCGCCGGATAGCACTTCGGCGATGAACTGCAGGCGCTCATCTGACTGTCGGCTCTCTTTCCAGGGCATGGACGCATTCTCCAATTCAAACGAACTGGATCCTTACCCCTGCCGTCGGTCCGAAATGTCACCCAAGCTCCCAGTCCATACATCACCGGTGCCTCAACCGTAAACTATCCCAACTCCCATCCGCGAACCATCCGCCGTCCACCGAAAGCGTATGCCCATTCACAAATCCGCTCTGCGCCGGATCGGCCAGGAAAGCGATTGCCGAAGCAACATCATCGGTCGTTGCAAACCGTCCCATAGGCACGCGATCCGTTATATCGGAATCACGGTATAGCCCGCCCGCTTGCGGCCCTTCATCCATCGGCGTTCTCACCCACCCGGGACACACTGCATTGCACCGCACGCCACGCCCGCCCCACTCAGCGGCCAGCGTCCGGGTCAGTCCGATCAATCCGTGCTTGCTGGCGTTATACGCAGCGCGATCCGCCACACCCAACAAGCCCGCAACCGACGCAACATTGATGATGCTGCCCAGCTTCTGCTCGAGCATCATCGCCCCGATTTCGCGCGATAGCAAAAACGGCCCAAGTAGATTCACATCCTGCACCCGCCGCCAATCGGCTGCGCTAATCTCCTCCGCGGGACAGATATGTGCGATTCCAGCGTTGTTCACCAGTACATCCGCCCGCCCAAACTGCGCTCGGGCCGCGTCGGCTATGTCTCGCGCGGTCCGTTCCTCGGACACATCACCCCGCACCTCGACCGCTTCACGCCCCAAAGCCTGAATCGCACTCACTACCTCGCCGCACGATTGCAAATCGTTGAGTACGAGATTGTAGCCCTTCGCCGCGAGCACTTCAGCCGTTCGCTTCCCGATCCCTTGTGCCGCGCCGGTGACTACTGCCGTCTTCAACCCGGAGATCCGGCTAGTTGGATGGCCCCGCAGCCTGCTTCTCCCTTACGTTGAACACAATCTCAGCCGCTCTGCCCAACCTGTCGCAAACCACTGCCGAGCGCGCGTACTCATTGCGCTCGCCCAGATTCTCCAGGCACCGGTTCATATTCGTCACGTAAAACCCGAGCGCATTCCGCGTGTTCGGCAGCTCGCGAGTGAAAATCGGATCCGCCGATTGCAGGCATCCCCAAAGCCCGTCCGCATCTTCGGGCGGATAAATCTTCGCGGGCAGCAGCGGCATCTCATCCGTAATCTTCAGCGTCAGGACCACGGCCGATTTATCCGGCTGCAGAATGTACGCGTAATCAACGAGTGATGCCAGCCCCGTACCCGTGATCCGATGACACGCCTCATTGATGATGTCGTAGTTCACCTTCTGGCCGACTTTCAATCCCGACAATCGAATCACCGAGTTCGTAGGTAGCCGCGTGCCGCTCACCTCGAATCCGGTCAACTGGTACAGCTTGTGCGGGTCCACTTCCGGCTTGTTCGAGGTCGAGACCGGCGAAGTCTGCGTGAACGCTATCGTCGAAGAGCATGCGATTCCGAGTAATAACGCGACGGTTCGTGCCACGATCATGTAAATAACCCCACTTCCACGATACCGTTCAACGTGTCAGCGGATGCGTAACTCGTGATACCGCTGTCGCGGGCTCCGCATGCTAAAA
Source organism: uncultured Acidobacteriaceae bacterium (assembly GCA_963803455.1). Taxonomy (GTDB): domain Bacteria; phylum Acidobacteriota; class Terriglobia; order Bryobacterales; family Bryobacteraceae; genus Bog-105. The sequence goes on from CAWDMK010000001.1 coordinate 1,849,356, forward strand.
ACTCTCGGATTCTGCGCATTTTCCTGATACCTTCGACCGCTGCTTTCGCTCAGCGCGAACGGGCTGGCGGTCAAGAACCCGCCCACGCTCGACCTGCCACCGGACGTAAGGCGGTACAAAACCAGTGACAGCCGCCCAAGAAATTTCTTCCTCCTGGAATCGCAGCGATTTAGACCGAATCGTCACGATCTAGATCTCTACTCCGCCATCGTCAAATCGGGCGAAATCCCAGGAAAGGAATATCCACATGAAATCTGTAACTGAAGCTCAATTGAACGCAAACCAAGCCAATGCGCAGCTCTCGCGCGGACCCAAAACTCCGGAAGGCAAAGCCGTCTCTGCCATGAACCATTTCCGCCACGGTCTGACCGGCGAATTCACCGTCCTCCCCTGGGAAAATCAGGAGGAATTTAATAACCTGCTCATCGAGCCTCCGCGACGAGCACAAGCCTTCCACCCTCACCGAAAACATGCTCGTCGGCAGAATGGCGCAAGCCGCCTGGCTCTCCAAACGCGCTTTGATCCTGCAGCAGAGCGTCCTCAAGCACCACGCGCGCGGCTGTTGGGACGAAAACCAGCTCGCCCTCTATCTGCGCTACCAGACCACGCACGACCGCGCCTTCCACAAAAGCCTGAACGAGCTCCTAAAGCTAAGAGCAGCAAAGCGCAAAGAGCAGATTGGGTTCGAATCGCAATCTCACAAACAAGCCGATCAAACCCGCCGCGCCGCCGCCGAAACCCGCAAGCAGGAGCTCCACAAATGGTCCGCTTTGCTCGCTGAAGCCAAGCTGGATAACCATGTTTTACACAACTCAGCGCTCCGTACTTCGAATATCGTCACTAGCACCCCGAAAGAAGCGCCGATCGGAGTGGAAATGGCCGCCTGATCTCGCTCTCACCTCGAGTTCAGCGCAACCGGACCAATCCACGTGTGTAACAGCTGCCGCTGCCAAACCGCCCCGCTCCTGGCTCGTTCCTCCGGCGTCGTAAACCGGTAATCGTAGAGCAAGGCGCGCATATAGTGCGGAGCTTTCGGAAATGGCGCCGGATTCATCAACCCAATCACTGTCGGCTCGCCCTGCATTAACCGGTACAAGAGTCCGCCTACCCACTCGTTTTCCCGGTAGTCGCCCAAAGCCGCAAACCACATTTGCCAATCTAGCCTCGGCTGATGCGGAGCAACTATGGGAAGCTCGCGATGCAGCTCACCCGGCTTGTAACGAAACGAATACTCCTTCCAATTCACCCGATCATCCGAGCCTTCGATTACAATCTCGGGCCGAGTCGTCGTCATCACAGCGAACAACCCGTATGTGTTCACGACCTGAAACGGAGCCATCCACGCCAGCATTTTCGAAAATGGCCTTTCAAATCCCGGTGCAAACATTCCGGCAAGCTGGATCGCACCTGCGGCAATAAGCACAATCAGCGCGACACCCAGAGCGCGATCCAACACGCGCGAACGCACAGGCCGAACTCGCCTCTGAAGTAGCTTCTCGAGCGGAGCAAACGTCCGATCATCAAAGGCCCACAAACACAGCGCGAGCGCGAGCAGGTTGAAGAATGCGTAATTGCCGGTCAGCAAAATAACCAGCTGCAAGCACATCAGCAATCCGGCTCCTATGTGGCGCGCGACTCTCGGGCCGAAAATTAAGAATGGAGCAAACAGCTCGATGCCCAGAGTCGCCGCTGTCATCGAATCGAGCAGCCAGACAGGCGCTCGATACGCGTAGTAGGCGAGCGGAGTCGGCAACGGCTGCGTCATGAAGTGGAACCGGAGCGCGTGAAAATTCCGCCAATTCGGATCACCGGAAAGCAGTTTCACCAACCCCGACTCGAACATCAGCCGAAACAGCAGGAATCGATACGCCCATACCAGCCAGCGACTCCCGGCGAACAGCGCAAGAAACCCGGACTCTAACAACAACGCGTCCCACTGAAACGCCGTGAATGGCTGGCCCACCGATACCAGCGAGAGATAGAGAACGAAGCAGACCGCCGCCGCAGATCGCGAAAAGAATCCGAGCGTCAACGAAACCGCCGCGAGACATCCCGCGATGCAGCATCCTACCAGCGCCGAATCGCTATTCCCAAGCCAGAACAACGTCGGAACATCCCAGAAGACTCGAGCCCCCGCTTCTTGGCGCATCATCGCCATCGCTTGTGCAACCGGCACGATTCCATGCGACCCAACCAGTCCCACCATCTGCGGCCACAGTGACCCGAATGCCGCAAGATAGATCAATCCAAGCAGACGCAAAAACACTGCTTCCGTCAGCTCGAAAGAACCCGGGTTCTTTAGCGCGTCAAGAAAACTACTGCCGCTTTCCCGCAAGTTCATCGGCAGTGACGAACACAGGTTCGATGTCGACCGGTATGCCTTTCAAACCGTCCAGAGCTCGCGTCAATACAGGCCGCATAACGCCGAGATCCTCGAGCATTTTCTTCGCACCCGTATAATCGCCGCGCGCCTCAATGGTCATCAAATCGTGCGTCAAGTCGCGAACGCCCTGCTTGATCTTCTCGAAATTGACTTCGAACGTGCCGTCCGGCCGTGCGATAAATCCTCCGTGATCGAGTCAGATAGTTGAATTGCAGCGCCATTCCCCGCCCGTGCGCCTCAGTGATCCCAAACCGCAGCGTGCGAAAAGACGAGGCCAGAAACGTGTTGTAAAGCTTCCTTTCGTTCTCTTCCCCGCCCGGCAGAATGCCCTTATCGAAGAAATACTGCACCATGAACAGGCCGGTCACGTCCGCCTTTGCCTCCTCGATCGTGCTGTAAAGTTCTCTCAATTCCTGCCGGACAGAACTCGCTTTGCCGTTCACCGTGATCTGGTGCGGCCCGATCCCATGACTCAACTCATGCGCCAAAATGTGCGTGAAGAACCACTCGAAGCTCAACCTGATTCTGCGCTGCTGCTCGCAGCACGACCCGCGAAATGGGAATTAGCGTCTGATCAAACTTCGCGTGCTGAACATTCTTCAGCATCACCTTCTTGCTGCCCTTCTGCTGAATGACCCGCTCATCATTCGGCAGGTTGAACGCTGCGGTCTGCACGCCGTGATTGCCGTCTCCCGCTGAAAGGATTTCGTTCACCACTCGTATCGGCGTCGTGCTCCCAAGCTTCGGATTCCGGTAAGCCGGGTCAATCGGCAAATTATTTTCTACATCTTGAAGATGGCTCGAAAAACCCTTCAACTTCTCGGTCTCTGCGTCGTCCCGAATGCAGACATACGCCTCAAACGCGGCCTTATAACCAAAGAGCTCATCATTATATGTCTCGTACGGTCCGATAGTTATCTCGACAGGAGCATCCAGGTCCATCCACGCCAGATCACTCTCGTAGTAATCATCGTTAAGAAATGCGGCCGCTCGCGTCTGGAGAAAATGCTTCAGCGAGGCGTTCGTTGTCGCAGCTCGCGGCCTCTCGCAGAAAGTTAGCCGCGCGTTCGAGATCGTTTTTATATGCGCGTGTAGTACGGAACGATTTGCAATTTTCGTTGCGGATCGCGCCGGATCACGGTAAAAAAGCTCTTCGCCTCTTCCGCGTCTGCTTCGCCGGAAGTCCTGCCACCCAATGCTCGAACTCTTCGCGCGTCATGTCCTCGGGATAGAAGTTCGCGCCCAAGCGGTTTGCGTTCTGGAACGCCAGGTAGAAAGGCCCGGTGTCCATCGAGATCCGACCAAGGGCCTTTATTAATCCAGAACATGTTCAGCCGCGCCTTGCCGAGAGGCGAAGTATCCTGCGCGCAGTTGCCTGTACAACTGCTCGTTACCGCTCCATAGCTGCTGCAGGAAAATGTCATCGATCACGCGTGCGGCTTGGATCGCTCTTGATCAGGGCCGTGCGGTCTCCTGCATTCAATCCGGAGACATCCACCTCGAGCGGCGTCGGCGCGAGCCGGCTCGCCATCTTGTTAAGTTCGGCGGCATCGGGAAAAGCGGTCGCGGCATTCATCTGGGCATGCAAGGACATGATAAAAACGAGCGAAATGAGGCTAGATCTCATTGGCGAAGTCTACACTTGAGCGTACCGCGCTAAAAAACAGATCAGCCCATCCGTGTGCTATGTTGCGAAGTAGAGCCGCACTACTTAGGCGCGGTAGCCAAGTGGTAAGGCAGAGGTCTGCAAAACCTTTATTCGGCGGTTCGATCCCGCCCCGCGCCTCCAACAACTTCCAAATCCTTTCAGCCGCTTATGCGAAGAACGGTCTTGCTCTTTGGGTCGATCTCGAATGCCGTAGCAAGATGCGCACGGGAATCGTAGATGGCGAAAGTGGCAGGCGCGTTTTCCCACTTCCCACTCGAGAACTTCGCGCCCATGAGTGGTCCGGGATTGATGAGCAGGCAATCGCCTCCGCGCGAAAGCTCAAGCTCGTGATTATGCCCGAAACAGACCACGTCGTAATCGCCCGATTTGGACATCGGCCGCGCAATCGAATCGAAGTGGTTCACCGCGAATCGCCTCCCGTCGAATTCGGCCTCGAATAGCTCCCCATGTACGTGGCAACGAGCGTGCTTCAACGCTTTTGACGTGATTCGGTACAGGTCTGCATCGTTATTTCCAAACACGATGTGAATGTCTCTTGGAAACTTTGCCAGCTCATCGATTACGAAGGGCGAGCAGAGATCGCCACAGCAGATTAGCGCGTCGGCATCTTGGACGAACTCAATGGCGGGCGCCAGATTCCAGAGGTTGTCATGAATATCGGACAGAACAGCGATGCGCATCCGCTATTCGTAGAAATTGCGATCCCAGGCGTGCCGGTTGAGAATCGCCAGAGTGCGCTCGTCCAATTTGCCGGCGTCTGAAGCTCGGCAACTGCTCTCGACGGTTGCGACGCGGCGCATGCCCGGAATCACACTGGTGACTGCCGGGTTCGATAAGCAGAAGCGCAAAGCCAGCTCCGGCAGGGTTCCGGGGACGCTCGAAAGATCCTGCTTGAGCGCTGCCACGCGCTCGGCTACTTGCCGTTTGCGGTCGCCTCGGAAATAGGAATCGCGGAACTCGCCGGGCTCAAAGCGAGTGTCCTCCGTGATGGCGCCGGTCAGCCCTCCTTCATCGAGCGGCACTCGCGCCAGAACGCCGACTTTTTTTGCCTGACAAAGCGGGAACAGGTTTTTTTCGGGACTCTGATCGAAGATGTTGTAGATCACCTGAACGGCATCAATTAGCCCGGTATTGACGGCCTGCAAGCCTGAATCGGGATCGTGCTCGGAGAGCGAGATTCCAAAAAATCGAATTTTTCCGCTGCGCTTGAGATCTTCGGCGGCCCTCCGCCATTCTTCGAGGTTGACCCATGCGTCAGTCCAGACGTGCAACTGCTGTAAATAGATCTGTTCTATTCCGAGGTTTTTCAGACTCTGGTTCGTCGATTGAATGATGTAGTCGTACGGGAACACTTCGGAAATAGGGCTTGCGGGGGTGGCAGGCCACACTCCGTTCTTGGGCGGTACTTTTGTCGCGATGTATACGCGGTGAAAAGTGCTCTTCACCACTTGACCGACCAACTGCTCGCTGTGCCCATCTCCGTAGGCGAGGGCGGTGTCAACCAAGTTGACGCCCAACTCGAAGCCGCGCTGCAAGGCTCGCCGCCCCTCGTCATCGCTTCCGCCTTGCCATTGCTGCCCGCCTAGGCCCCAAGCGCCATAGCCAATCTCGCTGATCTCTGCTTCCGTACTGCCTAATTTGCGATATCGCATGCAATCGTTTCCGAGAGATGGACTCACGGTTGATGCACAAGGTTGCTCGTGAAGCAGGGTCGGAGGACTAACGCGCGGGGGGAGAAGGAGTGCAGAAACAAGAAGGCCGCCGGGCCTGACAGATGACCGGCGGCCAAATTTATGCTGGTTTGTACTTACGGATGCGCTACGTTCTCAGCTTGCAGACCTTTCGGCCCGCGCTTCACCTCGAACTCCACCTCCGTACCCTCCTCAAGCGTGCGGTATCCGTTCATCTGGATGGCCGAGAAGTGCACGAACACATCATCGCCGTTCGAGCGCTGGATAAATCCATAGCCCTTTGCGGCGTTAAACCATTTCACAACACCTTTTTCTCTCACTGCTAATCTCTCCTGTTTGTAGATGCCGAGATGATGCCCGTTCACCCACAGACGCGGCAAGAGAGCTGAGCCCCCTTGGAGAGTCGTGCGGGCTCGCAAGAACACAACCAGCTAGCATCGAAAATCTGCAATACACTGTAACAGACTCGCCCGAGGGGGGCAAGGGAAAAGATTACAAATGAATGGGTTAGTACGAGGGAGCACGGTAGGAGAAGTACTCCCGGGCAAGAAACGGGGGTTACTAACGCGAAGCGGCGATCTGGGCCCTGTGTGGCTCAGGCAGTAGTAGCGGAAACGTGGCGGGGGGTGTCGCGGGTCGCGGCGGCGCTGCGCAGTGTCACGGGCGAAGGCACCGTAAGCAAACGCCGTGACAGCTTCACCAGACCCCTGCGCTCGAGGTGATTCAGTGTCGTAGAGGTCGTTTCCCGGGTGGCTCCGATGAGATCAGCCAGTTCCGCCTGGGTGATGGGCAACTGGTAACCTCCGCCATTGACGCCGGGTTTGACTAAGGCAGAGAGTTCTGCCAAATAGTGTAAGATCCGATACTCAACGTCGTGAAGGCACAGCAATTCGACTTTGCGAGCCAACACGGATTTGCGGCGAACCAAGTAGTCTATGAGCGCGGCAGTGAATTCGAAATTGCTGCGCAGCACGGCCGTAAACGTATCGCGAGAGATTCGGTACACATTGGCGGCGGCCAGTGCTTCCGCATCGGCCTGATAGACGGGCGCGTCATCGACGAGAACCTCCTCGCCCGCGAGTTCTCCGGATCCACAGATGCACAGAATGATACGGTCTCCACTGTCATTCGTTCGCGTCAGCTTCACCAATCCGTCATCGATGAAATACAGAGCATCTGCCGTTTGACCTTGCGAGAAGACAGATGTCGAGCGGCGGATGGAGGGCAGGCGGCTTACCTCATTTTGGGGAAGCAACATGGTCCGCACAGCAGATGCAAGAGCACTCACAATAATTCGCCTCGTTTGTAATTATACGCACTTACATCAATTTCGACTAGTATAAAGCCTAGTTTTACAGAAAAATCGTAAAGAATTCTGAACGTTGTTAAAGATTGCGTCCCTGAGCGCCCGGAATATTGCGGAGCAGGTACAAATGCTCACTATTTATACATAGATAAGCGATCCAGCCGGAGCGGTGAAGTGAGGCGGTGAGTCCAGGCCTGGAGTTTGGATCCGAGATCTGGCGCGGCCGCATTCTCTTCGATGAACTTCACAATTGCGCTGCCTACCACGACACCGTCCGTCAAGCGCGCGACTTCGGCGACTTGCTCTGGGGTGCTAACCCCGAAGCCCATTGCCAACGGCAGTCGAGTGAGCGCGCGCATGCGCCCCACAAGCGGCGCGGCCGTATCAGATAACGAGGCTTGCTCGCCAGTAACGCCCGCGCGTGAGATGAGATAAACGAATCCTGACGAGTGTTCACACACTAATCGCAGGCGGGTGTCGGTACTGGTGGGTGCTGCGAGAAAGACGGTGTCGAGACCCCGCTGGCGGAGCTCGCGCACCGGTTCCGCAGCCTCTTCGATGCACAGGTCTGTAAGGAGCGCCCCATCGACACCGGCTTCAGCGGCATCGTTCGCCAGTTTCTGAAAACCGTAGCGAAGCAGCGGATTTAAGTAGCTAAACAGCACAATGGGTACCTGCGAGTCGCGCCGCACCTCGCGCACAGCCTGGAGCAGGCGAGCTACGGTGGTGTTCGCACGAAGCGCACGATCCGATGCGCGTTGGATTACCGGGCCATCCGCGATGGGATCGGAAAATGGAACGCCCAATTCAATTAGGTCGGCGCCGCCGCGCTCGAGAGCGAGAATCAGCGAAGCGGTGTGTGAGGGGGTGGGATCGCCGCCCGTGATGTAGGCGATGAACGCTTTTCGACCTTCCGTTTTGCAGGTCGCGAATAGGTTGGTAATGCGGGTTGTGACGTGAGGCGGCATCAGCCATTCTCATGTGGGATGTTTTCACGATAGATATCCATGTCCTTGTCGCCGCGACCCGATACATTGACGAGATATACGGCGCCGCAATCATCGGGCGCGCGGCGGATTGCTTCGGCAACGGCGTGAGCCGATTCGAGAGCCGGAATAATGCCCTCGGTCCGAGCTAACCTGCTCGCTGCGGCAAGTGCGTCGGCATCGTTCATCGAGACGTATTCGGCGCGCTTTTTGTCGCGGAGCCAGGCGTGCTCCGGTCCAACGAGCGCATAATCCAGCCCGGCGGATATGGAGTGAGTCGTTGAGACCTGGCCTTCGTCGTCCTGGAGCAGATAGCTGAATGCGCCATGCAAGACACCCGGCGAGCCGCCGCTGAAGCGAGCCGCATGCTGGCCGAGCTCTGTTGCCCCTCCCGCCAGCTTCGACGCCGATCAGCCTTACAGATGCATCGTTCACAAATGCATAGAAGATACCGATTGCGTTACTGCCGCCGCCAACGCAAGCGATGATAGTGTCCGGCAGGCGGCCGATTTGCTCGAGCGATTGAGCGCGCGCTTCTTCGCCGATGACTTTGTGGAAATCGCGAACCATCATCGGGTAGGGATGAGCGCCGAGCGCCGAGCCGAGCAGGTAATGCGTGGTCTCGACGTTTGTTACCCAGTCCCGCATGGCCTCGCTGATAGCGTCCTTGAGCGTACGGCTGCCATTCGTCACGCCTACTACCGTGGCTCCGAGCAGGCGCATGCGAAAGACGTTCAAGCGCTGGCGCTCCATGTCTTCCTCGCCCATGTACACGACGCACTCCATGCCGAAGAGCGCGCACACGGTTGCCGTTGCCACGCCGTGCTGGCCCGCGCCGGTTTCGGCGATGATACGGCGTTTGCCCATGCGGCGTGCAAGCAGGATCTGGCCTAGACAGTTATTGATTTTGTGCGCGCCGGTGTGCAGCAGGTCCTCGCGTTTTAGCCAGATTTGAGCGCCGCCGAGCGTGTCCGTGAGCCGCCGGGCAAAATAAAGCGGTGTTGGACGGCCGGCGTAATGATGGAGCAGCGAGGCGAGCTCGGTCTGGAACGCCGGATCATTACGGGCTTCGGTGTAGGCTCGCTCGAGCTCCTCAAGCGGCGAGATCAGAATTTCGGGGACATAGCGTCCCCCGTAGGGACCGAAATGCCCAAGCGCGTCGGGCACGCTGCCGGTGATCATCGCGCGTTCTGCAAACCGGCCGCACGCGCCGCTTGAATGAACTCGCGCATCAGCCGGGAGTCCTTCTTTCCCGGACTGGATTCCAGGCGTGAGCAGGCATCGACACCCCATGGAGATGTGACTCGAATCGCATCGGCAACATTGGTTGCGTCAAGTCCTCCGGCGATAATCTTGCGTTTACTGAAAGCCGCGGCTAACGACCAGTTGAAAGTCTTTCCCGAGCCTCCGAAATGAGGGCTGGGCGTATCGAGCAGATAAGCCTCCGCCCCGTTGTATTCATCAGAGGAACAGGCGTCCTCCGCAATGATACTCTGCCACACGCGATAAGAACGTGAAAGCCGAGCCGGGCGGTGGTTCCCGTGGAGTTGCACTACATCGAGCGGCACCTTCGTGGCCGCGTGTGCAATCTCCGCCGCGGTCGCATTCACAAAAACGCCCACGCGCAGGAAAGGAGGTCTGAGAGTCTGTGCGATCTCGGCTGCGCGTTCCGGTGTAATGTACCTGGCGCTCTTAGGGTACAAGTTAAAACCCAGCGCATTTGCGCCAGCTTCGAGCGCGAGTTCGGCATCTTCTTCATTTGTGATGCCGCAAAGCTTTACAACAAAGCCGATATCGCTGGCGGCGATCATGAGGTTGGCCGAAGAAGAGCCCTGAGAGCGGCAGCCGGGTCTCGAGACCTCAATAACGATTCGCCAATCAAGAATGAATTGAACCCCGCGCCCTGGAGGAGATCGATATCGGCACGGGTCTGGATTCCGCTTTCGCTGACCCGGATAGCGTTGCCCGGCATGCACAAGCTCAGCCTTAAAGAAGTGTCGAGGGACACTTCGAAGGTCTCGAGATCGCGATTATTGACGCCGATGATCTCCGCGCCCGAATCAATGGCCTTCGAGAGCTCCTCCTGATTATGAACTTCCACGAGCGAAGCGAGCGAGAGTGACGCAGCGAGCTCGCGGAAACTGATGAGCTCCTCCAGATCGAGGAGCCTGGCAATCAGGAGAATGGCATCAGCGTTATGAGCCGCCGATTCGAAGATTTGGAGGCGGTCGACAATGAAGTCCTTCCGAAGCACCGGTAGATTGGCCGACGCTCTCGCGGCTTCGAGATCGAGCAGCGAGCCTTCGAAGTATGGTTTATCAGTAAGTACGGACAAGCAGGCCGCACCACCGTTTTCATACGCATGCGCGATAAAGGCAGGATGGAACTCTTGCAGAAATACACCTTTGCTGGGCGAGGCCCTTTTCATCTCAGCGATGATGGCCGGCCTCGATTTCTTCAGTGCCTCGGCAAAGGAGCGTGCGGGAGTTTTCCGTTCATAGGCCTCCTGCTCTAAGAGCGCGGCACGTGTCCGTAGCTCGGGCAGCTCCGCCCGCTTATGTTCAACAATTTCAGACAGAATGCTGGAGGAAGCGTGGCGGGCTGAATGAGAAGAGTCACGGAGCGTCATCGCATTCAGGCTTGGGAATCCTCATCGTAACAGGTTCCCGTCATTCTAGATGCTGGTCAAAAAAGGAAAAGCGCCCCAACCGCCGTGGGGCGCTCGTATACCTGTTAAAGGCGAAAACTTACTTTTGCGTGAGGCTTGCCGATTGCATGCGATCGGGCAGTAACGCCTCGAGCGCGGCGATCCGCTTTTCCAGGTTCTGAATCGTCTGATGCTGTTTTTGCACTTCATTGAGCAGCAAGGCCGGAAGCTGATGATATTGAACTGTCTGTATCTGGCCGTTGCGGTCGTACGCTACCAAACCGGGATAGACCTTAGCGACTTCTTCCGCAATTAGACCGTACTGGAGCGCGTCGTTTTGACCCTGCCCTGGCTTGTAGCGGAAGGTGACCGGCCGAAGCTGCATCAGCGCGTCACTCGCAGAATCCATGTCGTGAATGTCATGCTTAAAGCGCTCAGAGGACAGTAGCACTCCCAACTGGCCGGTTACGGGATCGACGAGCACTGCGGATCCACCGGTCACGCCTGAATTGGCGATCCCTGCCACGTATGTACTCATCTGCTGGCCCGACGTGCCGATTCGAATCACATTGGAATCTGTGCTCGTCCCTTGATTGCCGATCTCGATGTTGTAGCTGCCGGTCGCTACTGTAGTACCGGCCCCGTATCCGATCGCTATGTTGCCGCTTCCGATCGCCGCGCTATTGAGGGCGAAGAAGCCGACAGCTGTGTTGTTGTTCCCGGTCGTATTCCCGGCGAGTGCGGCTGTGCCCAACGCGGTATTGTCATTCGCAAGATTGCTGTATAAAGCGGTGTAGCCCACGGCTGTGTTGCCGCTCCCCAGAGCGTTGCGCTGCAAGCTGTCAAAACCGAGCCCAGTGTTGTAGGCGCCGCTGGTGTTGGCCTGAAGTGCGGTGCTTCCGAGGGCAGTGTTATCAGAGCCCGTCGTATTCGCTGAAAGCGCTGCCGTTCCGATTCCTACGTTAAAGTTACCGGAGCTGTTCGTGCCGAGCGCGCTAAATCCTACGGCTGTGTTGGACTGCCCCGAACTGGAGGATGGCAATGCACCGGCTCCTACCGCTGTACTTTGGTTATTTGAGGTACTCTGTGAGACGAAATATCCGTTAATATCCAGAATTACGTCAGTGGCGTTGCTCGCGTAAACGCTGACTGCGCCATTCGTCCCGGCTTGAACGAGGGCTGCGTTTGCTAGAGCCCCTCCAAAATAGTCGTTTAGAGTAGAAGCCACCGGCTGAGTTCCGCCCGCTGGAAATACGGTCAGGAAGCCCAGGAATCCTGGCGGCACTACGGTGACGTTCAGTGAATATGCTGTCGCAGTTGCGGGAATGCCGCAGGACCCAGAAAGAATTGGAAAAGTCCGCACTGTGTTGGCGATTATGCTCGGGCCGCCGAATGCGCCGACGGGATTTCGCGTATCCACGAGGCGGCAAGGTTGAATGCTAACGAAGTTTGTGGGAGATTGCGCGCAGATGGCCTGCCAGTTCAAGCCGAGAATCCCGAGAGCTGCAACCAATCCATAACGATGCCATGTTGTCCGCATATTGCTCCTTTTACGCGCCTGCCACATGATCTCGAATCAGGCGGCGCTCAGTATCCTTATCGGCGGACGATATGAGTTAGTTTAGGTGCTGTGACGGTAACTGATTAGGGATTCAGAGTAAAATTCACGACGATATCCGTCACAACTTCGACGGGTTGGCCATTTAGCAAAGTGGGCCTGTATTTCCATTGAGATACCGCCTCTCTCGCGGCGTTTACCAGGAGCGGATGGCCTCGAACAAGCTGCAGATTCTCAATCGATCCATCTTTCGCGATCGTAGCCGTGAATTCTACCGTTCCCTGGACGCGGGCAGACTTGGCTAGCGGCGGATAGACAGGCTGGATCTGCCGGATCAGATTAGCCTGAGCGACCCTACCGCCAACTCTTATCGGGCCGACAGGTTTTTTCGGCCTTGGCTCGGCAACCGGGGGTGCAGTCGCGGGCACCGCGCCGAGAGGACCAAAGATTGCGCCAGCGGGCGCGTCCGCCTGTTCCCCGCTGCTGGCCGAGACGCCAATCGCGGGCGCCGCTTCTTCGATCCGATTCACTTGTTTAGGGATAACCTTGGGTGCAGTCAATCGGTCTGAACGGAAAGGGCGAACAATCATCGCGCGTTCATGGCTAGAGGTGACGCGCTGCATAGGGATGGACCGCGGGGGTACCGGAGGCGCCACAAGCAAGCTTCTTAGCTGAGCGCTCGGCAGCATCTCGCTATAGAGCAGCGGAATCGCCATTAGGACACAGATGACGAATATCTGCAGGAGCAGAGATAAGAGAATCGTGTACGGCTTCTTGCCATCTTGTGTTCCGTTCACAAACGTCTGATCAAACATGCGCTCACAAGCAACAGACACCGGCTGTAGCTCGAGTGTTCCCAGGACAATGATGCGCTACTTGCGCGGACTTGTTAGCCTATAACGGGTCTATCAGTGCGAAAACTCATTGTGCTTTTGTTGCTGGGCGCGTGGAGCTTAGCGGCTGAAGCCACTCTTGGTGCCATCAATCCGCAGGTCAAGGAAATTGTTTCGCAGATCTCGACCGATAGAATCGCTGATATTCAGAAAAAGCTGGAGAGCTTCGGTACTCGCAACATCTACTCGGCAACGGATGATCCGGCACACGGGATCGGCGCCGCGCGAGAGTGGATTGCGGCCCAGTTTCGGAGCTACAGCCCGCGGCTGCAGGTCTCGTTCGATAAGCACCGACTGGCGAAACAAGGCCGGGCCTTCCGCAATGTCGAGATCTGGAACGTTGTCGCGATTTTGCCAGGTACCAGCGAGCCGGAGCGGCACGTTATCGTGGGTGGCCATTACGATTCGATTCACATGGTCTATAGAACCGGGCCCAACGGCCTGCGCGAGCTGGATCCGGAAGCGACGGTTGCGGCTCCGGCGCCGGGCGCGACCGATGATGGGAGCGGGACGGCAGCCGTCATGGAGCTGGCGCGCGTGATGAGCCAGTTCAAGTTCAGGAAGAGCATCATATTCATCGCGTTCGCGGCTGAAGAGTACGGCCTGTTCGGCAGCGGGCTTTATGCCGAGGATGCTTCGGCAAGGCACGACATTATTGATGGCATGTTTAATAACGACATCATCGGAAGTGATGTCACCGGGAATGGCGAGATGGCGAATCGCTGGGTAAACGTGTACTCCGAAGAGCCGAACGATTCGAGCTCACGGCAGCTCGCGCGCTATATGAAGGAGATGGCCGAGCGCTATCAGCCGGGATTCGAGGTGAACCTGGTATTCCGTCATGACCGGTTCGGGCGCGGCGGGGATCACAGCCCGTTCAATGCGGCGGGTTACTCGGCAATTCGAATCACCACGCCGATGGAGAATTTTTCGAATCAGCATACTGCAACCGACACGTTTCAAAATACGGCGCCGGCGTACACGGCGCTGGTGGCAAAAGCAAACGCAGCGGCGATGGCCGAATTAGCGCTCGCGCCGAAAGCGCCCGAACTAAGGACGCCCTTGCCGGCGGAGGGCCGCGCTTTCGCATCGCCTCTTAGCCGGGGGACAGGATACGATGCGGTGATGACGTGGCAGAATGAGCGTCCCGAAGCGGACTTGCTCGGCTACGCCGTGGTCATGCGAGCGACAACGGCACCCCTATGGCAGAAACAGGTTTTCGTGGGAAACGTCCTTACTTATACATTGCCGAACGTGAATATCGATGAGGTCGTATTGGGCGTGAAGGCAATCGACAAGGACGGCAATGAAAGCCCGGTTTCCGCGTATGCGACGCCGCCGTATCGCCAACGTAAGATCGAGACGTACTAGCAAGAGAGAAGGTGTCATGGGATGCCATTGACCATCAGCTCGCGGCTGGAAGACAATTTCGCGATTCTCGATCTGGCCGGACCTTTGACGTTGGGTCCATCGTTGAGCTCGCTCCGGGAGACTGCGCGGCGGACTCTCGAAGAAAACAAAGTTGCCGGCATGATTCTGCGTGTGGCTGAAGTGACATCGACCGATAGCGCGGGCCTCGGTGAGTTGACGGTTGTGTATACGTTTGCGACGAAAAGAGGCTGCCCAATTATGTTGATGGAAGTAAGCCCGACTTTGCGCAAAATGCTCGAAGTGACACATCTCGATGCGCTGTTGCCATGGGCCACTGACTTGAGCTCAGCCAAGAAGCATTTGAAGGGACGATAACAACGCCGTATCTTGTATGAATCTTCACGGCAAGAACATCATTGGGTCATCGCTTTTTTCGGCCGGTGATAAACGATTTTGCGGCTACGATCCGCGCGCCGGTGCTGAAATTGAGCCGTCTTTTTTTGAAGCAACCGCCGAAGAGGTCAACCAAGCGCTCGAGCAGGCCGACTCGGCTGCGCGTGATTTCGGGAATCTCACACCAGACCGGACTGCCGATTTCTTGGCGGCCATTCGCGGCGAAATCGGCGGGCTCGGTGATGAATTGATAGAACGCGCAGCGCGGGAGACCGGCCTCGATGTGGAGCGGCTCAAGGGCGAGCGCACCCGCACGCTGAATCAGATCGGGATGTTCATCGACATCGTGAAAGAAGGCTCCTGGGTCGACGCACGCATCGATACTACTTTGCCTGACCGAAAACCTCAGCCGAGGCCCGATATTCGCCGTATGTTGCAACCTATAGGACCTGTGGCCGTGTTCGGTGCAAGCAATTTTCCGTTAGCGTTTTCCGTCGCCGGGGGTGATACTGTTTCTGCGTTCGCTGCGCGCAATCCGGTCGTCGTCAAAGCTCATCCGGCGCATCCCGGCACGTCTGAGCTCGTGGGGCATGCAATCGCGAGAGCCGTGCAAGCGTGCTCGATGCCGGAAGCCACGTTTTCCATGCTGCACGGCAGAAGTGCGGAGATCAGCGTCGCGCTTACCACTCACCCCAAAACGAGAGCGGTTGCCTTTACGGGATCCGAGCGCGCCGGAAGAGCTTTGTTTAATGCCGCCGGAGCGCGTCCGAATCCGATCCCGGTCTTCGCTGAAATGGGCAGCGTCAACCCGGTTTTCATATTGCCCGAAGCGCTGAAAGAAAGAGGCGGCGCGATCGCGGACGGGCTGTTTCGATCGGTCTTGCTCGGCGTCGGGCAGTTCTGCACGTGCCCAGGATTGGTGTTTGGCTTGGATGGGCCAACGTTTACCTCGTTCCGCGAGCGCCTCGCCGCCCTGTTTGAGCAGGCACCCGCAGGAACTATGCTGAATTCGGCCATTCAAAAAGGCTACATGGAGAAGATCGAGCAAGTGAAACGAGCGCCCGGCGTCCGCGCGTTCACTTCATCGCACGCGGGCAATGCAAGCCGTACGGAAGGGCAAGCGGGTCTGCTCGTAACGGACGCGATCGCCTGGCTCGAGAATAAAGAACTACGCCAGGAGATCTTCGGTCCCTCTACGATTCTCGTCAGTTGCGCCTCGGAAGAAGAGTTTTTGCGGGTCAGCAGGGCACTCGAAGGTAGTCTCACGGCCACCATTCACGGCACCCCAGATGAGCTACAGCATTATCGAACTCTGATTTCTTATCTGAGCACGAAGGCGGGGCGGCTGATCTTTAACGGCTTTCCGACAGGCGTTGAAGTAGGTTATGCGATGCATCATGGCGGCCCGTACCCGGCAACAACCGACGAGAAATTCACTTCGGTCGGTGCAGCAGCGATCTACCGTTTTGCTCGGCCGGTCTGTTATCAGAGCTTTCCCGAACATCTTCTTCCGGCTGAATTGCAGGACGCCAATCCTCGGAAAATCTGGCGCATGATCGACGGCCGCTTCACTCGCGAGCCCTTGCAATAAAGCGCCGATGCAAGTCGAGATTCCCACGGGCGTCGATTCCTGTGATGTGAACTGCGGGACGAAGAAGGTAACGCTCACGAATCTTCAGAAAGTCTTCTGGCCGGATCTTGGCCGCACCAAGCGCGATCTTCTTGCCTACTACGTCGGTGTGGCGGGCGCGCTTCTTCCTCACCTCAAGCAACGTGCGATGGTGATGAAGCGCTACCCGAACGGCATCGCAGGCGAATTTTTCTTTATGAAGAGAACTCCGGCGTATAGGCCGGCGTGGCTCGAAACATGTTCGATCGCTCATAGATCAGGCAACGTGATCGATTTTCCGATTGCGCAGGATCTCGCCTCGCTACTCTGGATCGTCAATCTGGGTTGCATTGATTTGAATCCTTGGTACGCCCGGTGCGATGACGTGGACCGGCCGGACTTTCTGCATTTCGACCTAGATCCTGTGCCGCCCGCCGATTTCACGCACGTGCTTCAGGTCGCACAAGTGGTAAGAGTTTATTTGCAGGAAAGAAAAGTGCAGAGCTACGCGAAGACCAGCGGATCACGCGGCATCCATATATATGTGCCGATCCGGCGATCTCCTGTGCAGAAGGAGGTCTGGCGCGTGGCGAAACGGATCGCGATCGAACTGGCAAAGCAGCATCCCGAGCTGATCACCTCCGAATACCGAGTTGCCGAGCGGCCCGCCGGGCGAGTCTTGGTCGATTACAATCAAAACGCCTGGGGCAGAACGCTCGCGTCCGTCTACTCAGTTCGGCCGCGACCGGAAGCCACGGTTTCCGCGCCCATCACATGGGAGGAAGTGGAACAAGGCATTTCAACTCTCGATCTCACCATGGACTCCATGCCTGCGCGCATTGAGAAATACGGCGACCTGTTTAAGCCTGTGTTGCAGACCCGCTCGCGCGTTTCACTCGAGGCGCTTGCATGAGCCTTCCTCTGCGTACCGATTATGCGCCTATGGAGGCCGACACCGCCCGTGAGATTCCAACCGGTCCGGAGTGGGAATACGAGCCGAAGTGGGACGGGTTCCGCTGCCTGGCGTTTCGCGACGGGGCCAGTCTTCATATCATGTCGAAATCGGGCCAGCCGCTGGCGCGCTATTTTCCGGAGATCAACGCTGCCTTGCTCTCGTTGGGTGCGAACAAGTTTGTGCTGGATGGCGAGCTGATCATCACCCGTGAACGGACGCTCGATTTCGATGCGCTTCTTCAGCGTATCCACCCGGCAGAAAGCCGGATCCAGAAGCTGTCGCACGAGACACCCGCGACGCTTATGGTGTTTGATCTGCTCGTCAATGATCACGGAACCGATTTAAGCGGGCGAGTTTTGGACGAGCGGCGCAGCGAACTCGAACGGTTCGCCGAAAAATACTTGAGCGGGCAAGAGCGCATCCGGCTCTCGCCTCGGACCCGCGACTTCGAAACAGCCAAAAAGTGGTTCAAGAGAATGGCAGGACCGCTCGATGGCGTAATTGCAAAGCGCGTCGATCTGCCGTATGCCTCCGGTGAACGGACCGGAATGCTGAAGATCAAGAATCTTCGAACGGCAGATTGTGTGGTCGGCGGCTTTCGGTACGGTACTAAGAACCGGCTAGTCGGATCGTTGCTGCTCGGTCTCTATGACAATGCCGGGCTGCTAAACCATGTTGGCTTCACTTCCGGACTCGCGGCGGCGGAGAAACCTGCGTTGACGAAGCAATTGGAATCACTGATCGAGCCTCCAGGATTCACCGGTTCGGCACCCGGAGGCCCAAGCCGCTGGAGCACGGAGCGGAGCGGCGAATGGGAACCGGTCGCGCCGAAGCTGGTCGTCGAAGTGCAATACGATCATTTCTCGGGCAATCGTTTTCGCCATGGGACGAAGCTTCTGCACTGGCGGCCCGAGAAGCGGCCGCACGATTGTAAACTGAGCCAGGTTCGCAAAGAGAGCGAATCGCCGCTCACTCTGCTCAGCTGAGCTCACAAGGCATTTCAGCGATATTGGATGCGACTGTATCGGACACCTCGCGGCCCTTTGCTAGAAGAGAGCGGTCGCTTCTATTCGATCGAGAGCCCGTCCTGGGATGCTCTGATCACGCGAGATGATCTCTACGAGCATGTTCAAGAACGCCTCAGCGGATCAACAAGCGTTAATGCTGTTGAACTCAACGATATTCAAGCGCCTATAGGATCTCAGGAAGTATGGGCGGCGGGCGTTACGTATTACCGCAGCCGTGACGCCCGCATGCAGGAATCGAAATCGTCCGGCGGAGGCGATTTTTACGATCGCGTGTATGGGGCGGAACGGCCGGAACTGTTTTTCAAGTCGACTCCTCATCGCGTCGTGGGCCCGAATGGCAAAGTCGCGATTCGCCGCGATGCAGCGTGGTCTGTGCCTGAACCGGAGCTGACTCTACTTGTCACTCCGACGGGTCGCATAGTCGGCTATACGATCGGGAATGACATGAGCTCCCGGGATATCGAGGGTGAAAATCCTCTTTACTTGCCGCAAGCCAAAGTCTATGACCGGAGCTGTGCGCTCGGACCGTGCATCCTGATTTCGGATTCGCCACTTCCAGCTTCAACCGAGCTGGAACTGGAGATCCGCCGTGCAGACAAGACCGAGTTTTTGGGCGCAACGACGCTCGCCGCGATGAAACGTGATCCGGCCTCGCTGGTCGAATTTCTGTACCGCAATAACAGCTTCCCGAATGGCTGTTTTCTTCTGACTGGAACTGGAATCGTGCCGCCGGACTCATTCGCTCTGCAGAGGGATGACGAGATTCGCATCACTATCTCGGGAATTGGAACGTTGGTGAATCAGGTCGGCTGAGATGAGGGGGAATTGTGGAGCAGATTGAGGTGATCGCCGATTACCAGGATCTTTGCGGAGAAGGCCCGCTTTGGAATGCACGCGAGCAAGCCCTCTACTGGACGGATCTCGCGCGAAAGCGATTCTACAGGTATCTGTGGTCCGAGCGGCGCGCCGAAATTGTGAGCGAGAGCATGCAGGTATCGGGATACGCGTTCAACGAAGCGGGTGGAGTGGTTGTCACGAATGTGAGCGGCATTTGGCTTTGGAATCCGGACTCCGAGCCGGTCCTTCTGGCGAAGGAGGTCGACGGGCACAAATGCATCATGAACGATTGCATCGCCGATCCCGAGGGCCGCGTGTACTCAGGTTCCTATTTCCGAAATGAGCGTCGCGAGTTCGAGTCCGGAGCCGGTAGCCTCTTTCGAGTCGATCGAGACGGTTCGGTTCACATCGTCGATGAAGGATTTCAGCTCTCTAACGGCCTTGGATTTTCGCCCGACTGCCGGACGCTTTACTTTGTGGACTCGGCAATGTATCGCATCTATGCGTATGACTGGGAGCGTGCGGACGGCGCTCTGCACAATCGGCGGATCGTCATTCAGGTTCCGATTGAAGAGGGAATTCCAGATGGCATGACTGTCGACTCCGAAGGGTTCATTTGGTGCGCACACTGGTTCGGCGGTTGTGTGATTCGCTACGATCCAGACGGGAAGATCGAGCGACGCATTCCGATTCCCGCCTCACAGACCTCCTCGATCGCGTTGGGGGGGCCGGATCTTTCGGACATGTTTGTCACCTCAGCCGGGATGACGGATTCTCTATCGCTTGCCCCGCCGGGTTACGACCCGCATCGCGGGAATGTCGGCGGCGCTGTCTATCACCTGAAACCCGGAGTCCAGGGACGCGAAGAGTATCGCGCGAAGATCTCGAAGCGATCCGTATCGATCAACGCATGAGCGTCTCGGGCGGAGTTCTGCTTTCGCTGCTCGCGGGTGTACTCAACGGAAGTTTCGCGACCCCGACGAAATACGCCGCGCGATGGAAATGGGAGAATCTCTGGGCGATTTGGGCCGTGGTCGCGTTCTTCGTGGTGCCGTGGATTCTCGCAATTGTGACGGTTCCGCATCTCTTCGCCGTGTATCAGACCGCGAGTATGCGAACGCTTTTGAGCGTCATCGGATGGGGCGCGGGATATGGAATTGCTGCCGTCTGCTTCGGTTTGGGTGTTGAAGCCATCGGCATCGCGCTGAACTTTGCTATCGCGCTCGGGCTCTCGACTGCAGTTGGCTCGCTGGTGCCGCTGATTACCCTTCATCCCGAACAGCTTTTCACGCGCAAAGGCGTGGTGGTCGAGGCTGGAATCGTGATCGTGCTGCTGGGCATCGTCATGTGCGCGGTTGCCGGACGCGCGAAAGAGCGGGAGTTACTCCAAAACAGCTCGGGCGCAGGCCAGCCTGCGGCAAATCGCACTCGCTTCAAAGTGGGTCTGGCGTTCGCGATTGTGGCTGGTATTGGCTCTCCGTTTGTGAATTTTGGCCTGGCTTTCGGCGGCCCACTGTTGTCCGGCGCTGCCGCTCAAGGCGCAAGTGCCGCGAGTCAGGCGAACGTCATCTGGCCCGTCCTGCTGACTTCGACTCTTATTCCTTACCTCGTGTATTGCGGATATCTTTGGCGCAAGAACAACAGCCTGGGCCTGTTCGCGCTCCCGGGAACCGGGCACTACTGGTTGCTCGGCGCGCTCATGGGAGTTCTTTGGATGAGCAGCATCGCGATATTCGGAACCGCCTCGGCCGCAATGGCGGGCATGGGCCCGGTCCTCGGATGGCCGTTGTTCATGTCGGCGATTATTGTCGTTTCAAACGCGTGGGGCCTCGCGACGGGCGAATGGCGCCAAGTACGTCATCAAACTTTGGCAATGGTCTCCGTTGGGATGCTGCTGCTCGTGCTTGGCTTTTGCACGCTGGCCTGGTCTTTTCGGATTGCATGAGCATGGTACGCTTTTTTCACCAATGCGATTAAAAGATCGCGTCGCGTTCGTCTCGGGCATAGCAATGGGCATCGGTGAAGCGATTGCCGAGCTGTTCGCCCGCGAAGGGGCGGCGATTGTAGCGGCCGATATTAACGAATCGCAGGGAAACGCGACAGCCGAACGGATTCGCGCTGCCGGCGGACGCTGCCTTTTTCAACGTACGGACGTGAGCGTAGAAAAGGACGTGCAGGCTCTAGGCGAAGCGGGCACAAAAGCATTTGGAACCATCGATGTGCTTGCGAATGTCGTCGGGATTGCATCCGAAAACCCGCTGCATGAGATGGAACTTTCCGAATGGGAACGGATCCTTCGCGTTAACCTCACCAGCATGTTTCTGACGTCTCGTTACATTCTTCCCGGCATGCTGGCGGCGCGCCGCGGATCGATTGTGCACATCTCGTCCGTACAGGGCATTCTCGGCTTTCCAGGTTATCCGCACTACGCAGCGAGTAAGGGAGCGATTTTCAGCTTGACCCGTCAGATGTCACGGGAATACGCCGCGAAGGGTGTGCGCGTAAACTGCATCGCGCCCGGAACGGTAGAAACGCCGCTGAATGTTCAGGTTCTTGAACGCTCGCCGGATCCCGCAGCATTGCGCGCCGGCTGGGAAAGGATGCACCCTATCGGACGCCTCGGGCAGCCAATTGACATTGCATACGGAGCGCTCTATCTGGCTTGCGATGAAAGCTCGTGGCTGACCGGACAATGCCTGACGATTGATGGCGGCATGACCACATCCGCTCTGTTGTGATGCTCCCGTGAAGACATGCCAGAACGCGTAAGCTTAGAGGAACTCGCACAGCGCGTTCCGGATGGTGTTCGCCTCGGCATCGGAGGCGTACACCTGTCGCGTATTCCTGTTGCGCTGATACAAAGGATCGCGGCGCTCGGCCGGAAGAATTTCGTGTTTATTAGCTGGGGCGGTGGGCTGGCTTTGGAACTTCTGCTCGAGGCCGGCGCGGTCCGGAAGCTCGTGTTTTGCTTTTCGAGCCTCGATATATTCGGGCTATCGCCGCGCTTTCGCGAGGCGCTCGAGAAGAACACGCTTGAGGTCGAAGAGTGGTCCGCGCTGGCGATGATCCAAGGCTTGCAGGCGGCGCACTTCAATTTACCCGAGATGCCCTTCCAGCTTCCTGTTGGCTCAGACCTGATGAACCAAGGCGATTTCTGGAAGAAGAGCCAATCGAGTTTTGGCGATGGACCGGTGGGCATCGCGGGACGCCTGGATGTTGATGTGCTGCTGCTTCACGCACAGCGGGCTGATACGGACGGCAACATTGAAATTCAAGGGGCGCGCGGCTTCGATCTGAGCCTGCTTGGCGCGGCGCGGGAAACTTTCGTGACCGTCGAAGAGATTGTCCCGACCGGACAACTTGGCGCGCCGCTCGCTTTCGTTCTGCCGCATACGTTTGTGACCGCCGTGGCCGAAGCACCTGGTGCAGCCTATCCGACATCGTGCCTGCCGTATTACTCGACAGATTATGAAGAACTGCTGAGATTCGTTCGGACCGGAGAAGCGCGTTTTGCGTTTGACGAGAATCGGAGAAGCTTTCTGCGACGCGCGGCACGTATTCGGACGATGGATCTGACTCCGGACCGGGTGGAGCCGCATCGTATTGGGGTTTCGAATGCTGCTCCATTCAGGACCGACGAGCTGCTTGCAGCTTGTCTCGCGCGGGAATACGACAATTCGAGCATTTGTTCGGTTGGCTCCGTGTCTCCGCTGGCGATGATTTCGTATTTGCTTGCGAAAGCTACGCACGCGCCAGGGCTAATGATCATCGCGCTAAACGGTGGTTTGATAGACATCGATGCACATCCGATGTCGCTTACGCTGGCCGAGCCGCTCGAATTCAGCAGCGCAAAAGTGTTTTGGGGCGCTGACGAAACGTATCACTGGTACTACCAACAGGGCCGCATCACACATGAAGTCATCACTGTGGCGCAGCTCGATATCCGGGGGCGAACGAATAATGCTTGGGTGGACACTGGCCGCAAGCGGATTCGCCTGCCCGGTCAAGGCGGGATGGCGGACGTCGCGAATCTGCATCAGCACTTCGTTCTGTATCTGACCCGGCACACACGCGAACGATTTGTCGATGCCGTGCAGTTCTGTACTGCTTCGCGCGGTCTGATGAGCGACGCCGAACGGATCGCAGCCGGCCTAAAGCCTGGGAAAGTCCGTCTGATTTCCGATCTCGGCGCTTTCGAGCTCGACCCGGACGAGCGTATGTTTAGGCTGGTGAGTCTGCACCCGGGGGTCACGCTCGACGCCATCAAAGAAAATACGGGAGGTGAATTCCTGGTCGCGGATCCCTTACCCGAGACAGAGCCGCCGAGCGCGGAAGAACTTCGCTTGATTCGCAATCACATTGATCCATTCGGCATCGGGCGCCTCGAATTTGTGCCCGGCCGGGACAGACTGGATCTCATAGAAAGTATTTTGAAAGCCGAAGCCGGCTTGGTAAATGATATTTCGGGCCAGAAGGGAGCAGCGATTGGGCGGAGCACTTGAAGGGCTGCGGGTCGCCGATTTCACCCAGCTTGTCCAGGGCCCAAATGCCACGCAATTTCTAGGCGACATGGGCGCGGACATCGTAAAAATCGAGCCGAGAAATGGTGAATGGCATCGGCACTGGTCGATGCGGGATGCTTTTCTAAATGGAGAGAGCCTTTCATTTCTTGTGTTTAACCGAGCAAAGCGAAGCATTACCTTAAACTTAAAAGATCCGCGCGGAAAGCAGGCTGCCTTACGGCTCATCGAATCGAGCGATGTACTGATAGAAAACTTCCGGCCGGGCGTTATGGATCGGCTCGGACTGGGATACGAAACGCTTTCAAAGTCCTATCCGCGTCTGATCTATTGCGCGAGCTGCGGGTGGGGACAGGACGGGCCGTATCTCGAGCGGCCGGGGCAGGATCTTCTGGCGCAGGCAGTATCTGGCGTTCTGATGCTGCAAGGGCTCGCGGACGATCCGCCGTCTCCGGTCGGTATGGGAGTTGCCGACTTGACGGCGTCCTTGCACATTGTGATTGGCGTCTTGGCGGCGGTCTATGAACGGCAGCGTACAGGGCTCGGACAGCGAATCGACATCAATCTGCTCAATTCGATCTTGAGCCTCGCCACCCAGGAACTCAGCGTGTATTTCAACACGGGACACGAGCCGCGACGTAGCGAGGCCGGGATGGGCCATCCTTATATCGGTGCGCCGATGGGCGTGTATAAAACTCTCGACGGCTACATCGTCATTGCAATGATGCCGCTCGGTAAAATTGCGGAACTGGTCGGAGTCGCCGGTTTTGAAGGCATCGATTCGCGCAATTTTCTCGAGAATCGCGATGAGATCAAACGGAAACTCGAGCCCGGCTTTGCTTCAAAGACTACGGCCGAGCTGATCGAGATCTTTCTGCAAGCCGATATTTGGGCGGCACCTGTAAATACGTTTTCCGAAGTGATGCATGATCCCCAGGTGCAACACAACCGAACGATCACGAGCTTCGAGCATCCCGTCGCAGGCAAGTTTCAGACCATCGGGCCACCCATCCAATTCAGCCGGACGCCCTCGCGCGTTCAACGGCCTCCGATTACGGGCGAACATACGAGCGAGATTCTCAAAGAGATCGGGTATACGGACCGGGAGATCGCGGAGCTTCACCGGGATCAGGTTATCTAGTCGCGCATGCGGAAGGCGGATGGCGTGACGACTTTAAGAGGCGTTACCTGGAAGCATGATCGCGGGCTGGCTCCGATGCTGGCGACGGCTCGCGAATTTGCGAACCGCTACCCCGGAGTTCAGATCCAATGGGAAGTTCGCAGCCTTCATGAGTTTGGCGATGCATCTACCAAATCGTTCGCGGAAAACTACGACCTGATTGTGATCGATCACCCGTTTATGGGCGAGGTCGCACGCGATCAGCTGATGTTGCCCTTAGATGAATTCATAGCCCCGGCAACTCTGGCTGCTCTTGAAAGCGAAAGCGTCGGCGCCTCTCACGCGAGTTATTTTTACGACGGCCACCAATGGGCGTTGGCGATTGACGCCGCGTCGCAGGTGGCAGGTTACAGGCCGGACTTGCTGGAGGAAGCCGGGGTGAGTGTGCCCGAGACATGGGACCAAGTGTTTGAGCTCGCGAGGATTCGCCCCGGCTTCGTCAGTGTTGCGCTCTTTCCTCTCGATTCGCTGATGTGCTTCTTTACGCTGTGCGCGAACGCGGGCCATCCGCCGTTCTCCCAAGGCGCCGATCGCGCAGTAGATCACGAGGCCGGTGAATTTGCGATTACAACGCCTGAAAGCGCTCGCGAAGAGCTCGGTTGCGGACGCCTTAAGCCTGAATCCGATTGCGATTTGGGAACGCATGAGCACGACGGACGACATTGCCTATTGTCCTCTCGCGTTCGGGTATTCGAATTACGCTCGAAACGGGTATCGCCGGTCTCTCTTATCTTTCGCAAACATTCCCACTTCCGGCCCGGCGGGCTGTTCGGGGGCGACGCTAGGAGGCGCCGGTCTCGCGATTTCGAAGCGCTGCCCGGATATCGATGCCGCCGTTCAGTATGCGACCTGTGTGGCTGGCGCGGAGTGCCAGCGTACGCTCTATGTGCAATCGGGAGGGCAACCCGGAAATAGAGCCGCTTGGACCGACGAGAAAGCAAACGCGCTGACAAACAACTATTTCCGAAAAATCTTGCCAACGCTCGAGAGCGCTTTCGTGCGCCCTCGCTTTGCGGGATTCACGCAGTTTCAGACGGCTGGCTTCGATGTGGTTTGGAGATATCTGAGCGAGAGCGGATCGCCTGCTACAACCCTGAATGCACTGGATGAGCTATATGAAAGATCGCTTCTGTAAAACTGAAGACATATGGAATGGACGCCGGGCGGGGTAAGCAATGATATTGAAGATCGCCGGGATGACAGCGGCGGTGGAGGCGGGTTCGGGTTTGGCCATCTCGGCATTGGCGGCGTTATTGTTGTCGGGCTACTCAGTCTGCTGTTTCATCAGAATCTTTTCACGCTTTTTTCAGGCGCGCCGGCTACTCAAACAGTTCGCACCGCGCCCGATCGCCAGCAAGATGCGCGCGAACAACCGGAAGTCGAGTTTGTCTCGTTCGTTCTCGATGATGTGCAAAGGAACTGGGACCAGATTCTTCCGCGCACGGCCGGTGTTCCCTATCACCACGCCAAGTTAGTCCTGTTTCGAAATGCTTACCCGTCCGCTTGCGGCATGGCACAGGATGCGATCGGGCCATTCTACTGTCCTGAGGACGAAAAGGTGTATCTCGACCTCAGCTTCTTCAACGAGCTGCGAAACCGATTTGGTGCACCGGGCGAGTTCGCGCAAGCGTATGTGATCGCGCATGAAGTCGGTCATCACGTGCAGAAATTGCTGGGGATCGAGCCCAAGGTGCGCGCGCTCGAAGAGCGTCGGCCTGACGAAGCGAACCCGTTGTCCGTGCGATTGGAGTTGCAAGCGGACTGCTTCGCGGGCGTATGGGCCAACTCTACCGAGCAGAGAAAAATTATTGATGCGAGTGATGTTGAATCAGCGTTGGGCGCGGCAGCCGCGGTAGGCGACGACCGCTTGCAGAGGATGGCGACCGGGCATGTAAGCCCTGAAACCTTCACGCACGGTTCGTCTGCGCAACGTGTGGGATGGTTCAAGCGCGGTCTTGAATCTGGGCAGATTTCCGCCTGCAATACGTTCCAGGCGCGACGTTAGCTCTTCTTTAAGGTCTCGATCAAATGTTCCGACCCGCGTAGCGAAAAGGCCAGAATCGAAATTGTCGTAGTCTTATCCGTGCAGTTCGGAAACAGGCTTGCGTCCGCGACGTAAAGGTTCGGCACATCGTGCGTTTGGCCGAAGCGGTTCGTGACGAATCTCTTAGGATCGTTTCCCATGCGGCAGGTACCCGTCTCATGCAAGCTAGTGCCGGGCACATCCGGTTCGCCTGCACCCAGATACTCGGCGCCACTGGCGCGGAGAAGATCCTCACATGCCTGCTTTCCGTGTTCCCACATCAGAAGCGTATTTTGGTCCCATTCGAAATGGATGCGCACTGCCGGAATCCCGTACGCGTCCTTTACTTCAGGATCGATATCGACGTAGTTGGAATCGCTGCGCTGGCTGGGCGCTTGAATATAAAAGCTGATGGGAGTCGGATACCGCCGTTTGATCTCGCGCTTGAACTCCCGGCCGAATCCCTCGATCTGATCGAAGTACCACGGAAACTCGCTGCAGCCGCCGTCCGGATAGACGGAATAGCCGCGAATGAATTTCTCCTGCCGCGGATTGTCGAGATTTTGCCACCGCGGCATCCAGGCAACGGTACTCGCAGAAACGTTATCGGGAAAGCTTGGTTGCCCGAGCAGTTGCGGCAGAAAACCGCGCGCTGTCGTGCCGTACAGGTGATCGCATAGATTCCGTCCCAGTTGGCCACTCGAATTTGCAATCCCAGTGGGCCAATGACGCGATTTGGAATTCAGCAGAATGCGCGCGGATTCGATGCAAGAAGCCGCAACCACGACGGAGCGCCCATAGACCTCTAGTTCTTGCTTCGTCTTCCGGTCGATGTAGCTGACGCCGGCCGCACGCCCGTTCGCATCCGTCAAGATGTTCTTAGCGAGCGCGTTCGTTCGGATCTCCAGGTTCCCGGTCTTCTCCGCTTCGGGCAAAAAGAACCAAGGCGTCGAAAAGAATGCGCCAATATCGCATCCGTCTGTGCAGTTCGCGCAGTAATGACAGGAGGGATGCCCGGCGTGGGGAACCGTTAGCTGCGCGATGCGATCCGGCAGATATGGTATGCCGACTTTGCGTGCGCCGCTCTCGAGAATCCAATCGAGGCAGCGGAAATTCATCGGCGGCAAGTACTCGCCATCCGGATTGCTGGGCCGCTTCTGTACCGTGCTCGCAACTCCGATCATTCGCTCCACGCGGCTGTAGTACGGTGCGATTTCTTCGTAAGTCACGGGCCAGTCCACGTCATAACCATCGCGGCTAGCTGCCCGAAAATCGATATCGCCGAAGCGCGCCGAGGAACGTCCCCAAAAGTTGGTTTTGCCTCCAACGGCAAAGCAACGCGGCCACGTCCACCGCGTTCCCGGGGCAGTGGTATAGACGATATCGTGCTCCCAGATACCTTCTGTGTATTCGTTGTCCATGTAGCCGACCGATTGGCCCCTGGTCTTGGGATTTCCGAACCCACGAAACTTCATGTCGTACGGCATGCGATGGTTTCGAAAGTCCTTAGACGGGTTGAGGCGGCGGCTGCCATTCAGAGCGCAGACCTTTGCGCCGGCTTGGCAGAGCGTATGAATCGCCATTCCGCCGCCCGCGCCGGTGCCGATCACGATCACGTCGTAGACTTGATTCGGCATTTCAGTACCTCGCAGCCGGCAAATGACGGTGCTCGGGATCACCATGATGCGGACAGGCTGGCGACTCTGTGTACAGCTTGAGGCCCGGAAAATCGAGCTCCTCGAGGCCAATGCGGCTGGTGTAGTAACCCATGACCGTGTAGCGCCGGAGCAGAAGAAAAAATTTCTGTTCGGCCTCTTGTCCCGGCAGATAGTCTCGCCGGTAGGCAACCGTCTTGAGTAATGCGTTCTGCTGTTCCGGGGACAGCTTGCCGAAGTCGGTCATATGTGCCTGTCGCGCCCGGCCGTTTAACCAATGCAGCCCATCGCGGAAAGCCTGCTGAATCGTCGGATCGTTTGCCGCCATGAAATCGATGAATTCGCTGGCCCCTGCTTCTCTCGCGCCCGGAGTGTCGTCAGTGGGAATGATAAGCGCGGTCAAATGGTCGAGAAGTTCGTACTCGGCCGGGGTAAAGAATTGGGGCCGATACGCCGCTGGCCTGGAGCTGTGCAGTGCCGGGCTGGTCGTGTGATTGGGCGAATGCTGAGCCCCATAGATCCACTTGCTGAAGCCAGGAAACTGGCTCGCCAGTGCTGCCATCGAGAGCATCTCGAGAGCCTGCCTCCGATCGAACCCTTGATTTGCCATGGAACCAATTTACTGCGGTCGAAAAATGCGGAGCCCGGTACACCTTAGAACTCGATTTATGGGACGGCCTACAGGAGTCAACGGGCTAAGTTGGGCGATGAGGAAGACAGAAAGAGAGCGCAGCAATGAAACTGATCTGTCTGCTATTCGGGCATCGGGCAAAGTGGGTGATGAACAGGACATCGGGCATGTTCTTCCCGCAATGCGATCGCTGCAAGCAACACATCGCTTCCTCAGTTCAGGGTCACCTGGATCCGTTCTATTTGTAGGGAACCCTGACCAGGGATGGCTCATCCTAAATATGTGGTGCTTCCGCCACCTTCAATCTAGGGGGAGAAGATTGTGACAGCTGCAGCAACAAGCGTTCGGACTACGTTACTTATTTTTGGTATCGCCGCGCTGGGACTGGCGCAATCACCTGACGCGCAAAGCTCGCAAACAACTCAAATCGCACGCGAAAAGCAAAAGAACGTGAAGAAGAGCCGCGGGGCAGCGAAGGAAATCGGAAGTGGTGCAGGGAACGTCGGGACAGGTGCGGCAAAGGGGGCTGGGAGTCTGGCGAAAGGCACCGCCAAAGGCGCAGGCGAACTGGTGACTTTGCACCCAGTCGACGCCGCAACTTCTGTCGGCAGCGGCGCCGTGCACGCGGGCAAGGACGTGGGAGTCGGGACGGCGAAAGGCACGGGCAAAATCGTGAAAGGCATCGGCAAGGCTATCAAGCATCTGTTCTAGTTTTGACAGATGGCGAAGGACGGGACAGTACCAGCACCTGCGCGGGAAGTTGAAACCGGATATTCAGGGTCAAAAGTGCCGCAAGAAGGATGCTAAACCACTAAAACGATTTGGCTCCTCAGGTAGAATTCGAACCTACAACCCTTCGGTTAACAGCCGAAACGCAGTGCGAAGGTGTGCGAAGCGGCTGCTGAGATTTACGAAGAATCTACGAGTTGCGGGCGGGTCTTTACACACCCGATCGCGCCGCTGCCGATTGAAGTAGTTACAAACACAGTGACAGCGCGGTTCATGTCCATCGCTGGTGATCGAGTCTCAATCCTCGGCGCAGATGAGACTGGCACTTAGTGCTCACAACCCCTAAGAAGCGGAAGAGAGTTTGGGCATCTTCTGCGCGAAGTGCGGCAAGTCAGGCCTGGAATAGGTTTGCAGGGTGTAGCCGAGTATTTATGCTCAACCGTACTGGTATAAAACGGGGATTCGTAAGGGAAAAGAGTAGCTCTGCACACGTCTTCTGCCGTTCCGACAGTGCCCAGGCGACAGTCACTCGATAAGTCAACTCACAAGCTCGGGCTCGCAGCGGGTTTCACGCGCTATTCGTTATGAATCATAGTCGGGCGATCTTCTGCTTTCCGCTCTTTTGCGCGGAGGACACATTCAATGTTGGAGCGACTTGTCAGAAGCTGTGAGGACTAAGAAGCGCGCTGAAGCAAAGGTCTGAGGACTCTGATGTCTTTAACCTCTTCGAGGTTGAAAACTGCATCGATCAGCCGGTCGCAGTTCGTCGAACCGAGAAACGGAAACATAAGATCGCGAGCCTTGTTGATGACCTCCTCACGAGTCATCGGATTTTCGGCTGTACCCCTCACTGCCTCAACGCGCTCAGTGAGACGCGTTCCGTCTTTCAGTGTAAGCTCGACGATAGCTACCCGTTTCGGGTAGAGATGCTCTAGCTCCTCATCCGGGACGAGCCGCACTTTGACGCGCTCACGGAGAATGGCTGGATCCTGCATACGTGATTTTTCGTGCGCTGCCCGGAAAGACACAGTCTTATCGACCAACATTACGGCAATCATGTGCTGCAATGAAATATCCGGCATATTACGGTTGTTCACAGTTTTCGCCTCACTGGTGGCGACTCGCACGATTACGCTTTGCACTTGATCGGCAGTAAAGGGATGCCGCTTCATGAGAATTTGGAGTGCATCGAGTGGTGCTTGGATTGGCGAACCAACCGTCCATTTCTTGATATTGGTCCGGGTCACCTCGTATCGCTCGCCAAGCTTATCGACCAGCCCCGCTGGATCAGCTTCGGGAGCGAACGCTAGAAGGAAATTATCGGGTCCTGAAAAGATATCGCTCACGCCGGTGGCACCCAACTGAATCAGCAGCGCGGCGGTAACGCCGTTACGCGCCGGCATTCCACCAAACACAAACGCCTTCTCGATGTGTTGTGTGTCGCGCTGCCAGGCCGCGATGCCAGAGGCCTGCTGCGCGGCATAATCAAGTAACCAGTGCATCTGCTCTTTATCTAAATCGGCCGCACAGCCAGCCGCCGCCGCAGCTCCGAACGTGTTGCCGATGCAATGTGCGCTTCGGTGCGTCTCGATCTGGAAATGCAACCCCCCTAATGTCGTCAAAACCCGCGTTCCGATGTCATAACCTAGCGTGATCGCACGCAAGAACCGCGCTCCACTTATGCCGAATTGCTCTCCCGTTGCAAGAGCGGCGGATACAATCGCGCAACCCGGATGGGTGTGCGAGGGCGCATGCGAATCATCGGTTTCATCCGAGTGAGCCAGCATTCCATTGGCGATTGCTGCCTCAAGCGGGCCGCACAGGATATTAGAACCTACGACCGTGGCGACCTTCCCCCCTCCGTTGGCGCGGACGAACTTCAGAGCCACCTGTGCAGGCGGCAGATCTACCCCGGAAACCATTGCCGCTAGCGTATCTAAGGCGTGTTCCTTTGTTTTTTCAGTTACCTCCTCGGGGAGTGAACGCTGGCCAGCCCCACTCATATAAGCACTGAGCTTGTCCATGACGTCGCTGTTCGAAACAGCGGTTTGCGCGCCGTGAGTCCCTGGCTCGGCAAATAGTGGAAGCGGAGAGCCCGCAGCCGCAATCACCAGACCACCGCGTTGCAGTAACCTTCGCCGCGAAACCGCTGCGGCTCTTTGTTCGGCGGCAGCTTTCGCTTTTGGATCTGATCGAGAAGTGTACATGTCTGATAAGTTCCTTTGAGATTTGGGCCTTACACCGGAGCCGTTGAGTTGCGAAAGTTTCACGGTAAAAGCTCGATTTTTGCGAGCTTTCCCCGATGTACCTCCGCAACCCAGATCGTCACAGGATCCGTGGAATTGTCCACGTCGACTTTGCGCAGATTGGCAGCGAGCGTTGGCAGGAGATACGCGATAAATGTTCCGGTTTTTGGATTGAGCCGGAAAACATAATCAGTACTCATGCCAACTGTCCACACCTCGCCGTGTTTGTCTTGTACCACCGGGTAGGCGCCGCTCCAAGGAATCGGCGGCGTCCACTCTTGGAACTGCTTAGTTTTCGTATCGAACATTCCGACTTTGCTGGCGTAGTTCTCGCCAAACCAATACCGGTCCTGGCTATCCATAAAAGTGCGCCTTGGTCCTGAATCGGGTGTAGGTGTGGGGTAGAGTGTTGCCTTTCCGGTTTGTGCATCAATCTCGCCGATGGTCCCACCCGCGATATCAGCGAAGTAGCCGTTTCCTTTGGAATCGACGCCGATTCCGTACGTGCGGTGGCCTCTGGATTTTTGGCCTGCCGTCTCAATGGCCGGAGCTGCGTTATCAACTGCGTAATTCGGAAAAGAATCGTAAGCCCGAAACCGGCCGGTACGGGGATCAAGCTTGAACATCCTGCGCCCGGCGCTGTCCGACATCCACACCGTACCGTCCGGAGCACCGAGTGCAACGTGGGCGCAGCGAGCTTCGGGTCCGTTGTATTCGGCGGGTACCGTCCAGGTAGTGAACTGTTCCGTTTTCGTGTCCATTCGGGTAACGGTACACCCCTGAAAGAAACGCGGGATCCACGCATTGCCGTCGCGGTCTATCTTGATGGTGAGGAGCCCTTCGGGATAGCCGGGTCTTAGAATCGGCAGCATCCATTCTTTAGTCCGCCCATTTCGGGGATCGAGGCGACCGACTAGGGCACGTTGAAAGTCGTTGTACCAGATGAAACCGTCACGTCCAATGACGGCATCATGCGGGAAGCTCTTGGGGCTTGGCAGATCGTATTCCGTGATGATGACTCTTGCAGCTGGCCCGGTGGGGCGCGGAAACGTATGCAGTTCAAAAGGCCACGTAGACCTATCGTGCAGATTGATGGATGCTAAATATTTCACCAGTGCCGGATTCGGAGGCGCCATATGAACTTTGGATGGATTGCGGACTGGCGACGAGAGGACACTCGGAGGCACCCACGTTTCCATGCGTGCGAGCACCTTAGGCCAACTCTGAACATCGTAATGGCTCTGGACGATTGGTTTTATGTCGTGACAGGCGACACAACGATACAGAGTCGATTTCTCTTTATCCGTTCCAGGCAGACTGACGAGCCATTCCGCGCTTGTAAGTTGAGACGCAAAATCGGCTGTCGCGCTCAGTTTCAGGTCGGTCTTAGTTGTCTTTCCCTGCGTGATGACGACCGGTCCGGGGTCTTCGAGATCGAATCCTGCTGCACGAATTGACAGATGATAACGGCCCGTCTGAAGGCGATCGGAAGGGAAACGGTATCGTCCGTCGGTATCGGACACGACGGTGATAGTGATGGTGGTTGTTTCCCGCTTTGCGCTGACGAGAACACCTGCCAAACGGCCATTCGGGGAGATAACCGAACCAGTAAGAGCCGATGTGGTGGCCTGAATTTGAGGCCGAGAACCGCCTGGAACCAACACCAGAACTGCAAATGCAAGCAGGCGCAAGATTACCAGATGAACTTCAGGCCAAATTGGATTTGCCGCGACGGCGTCAGGGTTGAGTCGATTCTACCGGCAAGGGGTACGGGATTGCCACTTTGATCGAAAATTGTGTTGTTGTCGAGTGGCGGCGCGAAGTTCGCGTGATTGAGAATGTTAAAGATCTCGAGCCGGAACTGAACGTTAAAGCTTTCTGAAATCTTGGGGATGTAATTGTTCTTGAATAACGACGAATCGAGGCTGAGAAGACCCGGTCCATACAACGCATTGCGTGCGAGATTGCCTCGGAGCGTGCTCGGGTTGGGAAACGCGAAGCACTGCAGTTTTATGTAATCTGTCACGCTGCCAGAATTAGTGAGCGTTCCGCAGCCAGGAATTGCAAGCCGATTTGGTAAGGCGCTGTTGTCGGAAGTCATCTGTCCAAGCGGATCCCCACCTAGCAAAGCGTTAAACGGCACACCACTGCTGACTTGAAGAATGCCGCCCAATTGCCAACCCCCAAGCACCCAGCGCGCGGCTTTGGGCAGATTATCGCCTCGGCCGAAAATCCAGGTGTAATTGATGACGAGATTATGGCGGATGTCGAAATCAGAGTTACCACGATTGCTCCTGGGATCGAACCACGGTGGATTGATTAGCGAGTTTCCAAAAGCGTCGGTGCCGACGGAAGTCGAACTTGTATCGATACTATGGCTCCAGGTGTACGATCCCTGAATCTGGAAGTTGTGCGCCAGATTCTTAACAATCTTCAACTGGAGCGCGTTATAGTACGAATCGGCGCTCCAGAGCACAGCCCCAATGCGGCCGAAGTTCTCATTGATACGCATACTGGTGGCGGGGTCGGGATAAAGATAGCCCAATGGAGTGGCGACCGGAAGCACGGTATCGACATCTTCTTGAGGCTGTGGTTGATGAATGCCACGGCCGCCTGTGTAAGCGATCATGGCAGTCAGGTTCGGCGCAAGCTCGTGCTGGATGGCGAAGTCCCAGTGCATCACGTAGGATCGCGGCGGATTGGGATCGACATAGCCAGCCCGAAGGGTTTTCGCATTGGCGGCGATGAGCGCGAATGCACCGTCGGGAAAGGATCCGGGAGGCGCGTTAACCTTTCCCTGCTCATAGAACGGACTCGTGAACTCGGTGACAATCTCAAACAAGTACGGCAACGGTAAAACGTCGAATATGCCAAAGCCCGCGCGCACTGAAGTCTTGCGGCTGCCGAAGGGGTCCCAGGCGAAACCTACGCGAGGCTCGAAATTGCGGAGCGTAGGATTGCTGAAAAATGGCGAGCCTAGGTGGGGAACAGTATCAGTGAGGCTGCGCAGTGTTGAGAGCCTTCCATGCTCTTCGGTCGGTACCGTGCTCATCTCGTATCGCAGCCCGAGATTCAGGGTGAGATTCGGCCGCACTCGCCAGTCATCCTGGAGATACAAGCCGAGGATCGATTCCCGAATGCCGCGCTCGGTTGCCTTTCCGGGAATGACTCCTGTAAAATTCTGCGGAACGTTGGTGAGAAAGTTGGCGAGGGTCCCGAATTTGAATAGCCCGTCGGGAGCAGCCTCTGCAAACTCGTTGCTATCCATCCGCTCGAATGAGACGCCATATTTAAGTGAGTGCAGGCCCTTCGTCAGGAAGGCATCATCGGAAGCCTGGTACGAGGTGTAGTGATAAAAATGTTGCGAGAACCCGCCTAGACCGCCGGAAAACGCTACCAATCCAGGAACCTGAACTTGAGGCGCGGGCAGGCCGGGAGTACTCGAGAAGGCAAGATCGGCCGCTGCGGGATTCAGCGCCTTAGGAGTCAATCCTTCCTCAGCGACGTCGCGATTGACTCCAACGCGAACGGAATTGAGAAGTGTGCCGAAAATTTGTGAGTCTTGGATTGTGCCGATCTGGCGGCGGGTTAAGAACCCGAATTGCTTGTTGTTTAATTCGTCGGGCTGGTTCGTGTCTGCGCGATCTAACACATAAGTACCGAACAGGGTGTTGCTTTCCGAGACTTTGTGATCCACTCGCGTGGTGAAATACTTTTCGTGCGTGAGCTGTGGGCCGGAAAACGTGAATTGTCCTGTATCGCCGGTGGGCGAGATGGTTCCGTTAGGAAGCGGGTAGAAGGCATTGATGAATGCGCGAACTGCCGGATCAACGGTAACGGGCCCGGTCGAAAGGAAACCGTTGCGGGCGGCCAATGTGGGAACATTCGCTGTCTGCGTTGTACCCAGCGATTGTGCGATTCCTTCATAGTCGCCAAAGATGAATGTCCGATCCCTTATGATCGGACCTCCGGCTGAACCGCCGAACTGATTTCGTCTGAACTCAGGAATGTTCGGCCCGTCGAAGAAATTACGAGCATCCAACGCGCTGTTCCGGAGGAAGTAATAGCCGGTTCCGTGGACCTGGTTCGTACCCGATCGAGTAATTGCGTTGATGATGCCGCCCGAGGAACGGCCATATTCCGCAGGGAAGTTGCTGGTAAGAACGGAGAACTCCTGGATGGCATCGACTCCTAAATTCGTGCCCAATGCGCTGCCCGGAGCCCCGTTCGCGTAATCGTTGATACTGGTACCATCGAGACGATAGTTGTTTTGCCAGGGACGGCCGCCGGACACCGTCAGCAGCGCACCCTCACCCTGCTGTACCCGATTGCCGATGCTGTTTTGGGTGCGTATGGGTGCGACACCAGGTTCCAGAGTCGAAAGCTGAGTCCAGTCACGCCCATTTAGCGGTAGTTCGACGATTCGCCTGGTCCCGACCACGCCACTTAAGCTGGACTCGGTTGTCTCGACGGTTGGCGCCGTTGCAACAACCTCGACTTTCTCGCTACTGCTGCCAATCTGCAAAACGAAATCAATGACGCGGACAGCTCCGATTTGAAGCGATAAGCGCGGTTCTATACCGGTAGCAAAACCTGAGGCCGCAGCCGATACGACGTAGTTGCCAGGTATAAGGTTGGGCGCGCTGAAAACACCTTCACTCGTTGTTGGCACGGTTCGGGTAACACCGGTACCGACGTTCTGAATGGAGACGGTCGCGGTGGGAATGACAGCACCGGAGGCGTCCTTCACGGTCCCTTGGATTGTGCCTGCAGCCACTTGAGCGTGAACAGGCCTGGGCAGCATCAAGATGAAAAACGAAAGTGCCAGGGCGGCAAGCTGGCCCGCAACTTGGGAGCCGCGCTGGTGTCCGAACGAGAGCGTACACTTTACATCCATAAATCCCCTAACGTTTCCCCGAGCTAGAACCCGGCCCATCGCGCGAGATGAGTATAGGGAGACTCTACTCCCAAACGGTCAACGTCTTACATAAAATTTCCTTTATGTGCGGAAATTTGCAAGTTGCGAGAAGGATAGGTTTCTCGGGGTTAGCCCAAATCTGAGATACTTGTGGACCGCATGCGGATTTTGGTGGTTGAAGACGAAGTCAAGGTGGCCCAACTAGTCGCCCGAAACCTGACCTCGGAGGGATTTGCCGTCGATTTCGCAAGGGACGGCAAAGTCGGGCTCACCTTAGCGACGACGTATCAGTTCGACCTTATCGTTCTCGACCTAATGCTCCCTGAAATGGATGGAACGGAGCTGTTACGCACCCTCCGAAAGACGAACAGCGAGATCCCGGTTCTAGTGCTGACGGCGAGATCGGGAGTGACTGATAAGGTCAGCAACTTTGAATCTGGCGCTGATGACTACCTCACTAAGCCTTTCGCTCCGGAGGAACTTCTGGTGCGCGTGAAGGCATTACTGAGGCGAGGCCCTGTGAATCACGCGAGCCGAATCCGGATCGATGATTTGGAGCTTGATCGATTATTGCAGCAGGTCACCCGGGCAGGCCGGCGCATTGATCTCACATCCAAAGAATTCGCGCTGCTGGAGTATCTGATGACTAATACCGGTACGGTGATCTCTCGCAAAATGCTGCTTGAAAATGTATGGGGACAAAGCTTCGAGTGCATAACGAACATAGTTCCCGTTTACATCCAGCATCTCAGGGCGAAGATCGATGACTCTTTTGAGCGTAAGTTGATCCGGACGGTTCGCGGCGTAGGATACGTGCTAACGGAGAGCACTGAGGTATGAATAAGCGATCACTGTCGTTCTCGCTGACTGCTTGGTACACCGCCCTCCTCGCAGCGTTTTTCATCGTATTCGGGCTGGCCGTGTATTTTGGACTCCGTAGTTATCTCGTCCGGACGGCCCGACAATCGTCGATAGCGGATGCGAAGGCGATCGTGTCTGAACTCATGCAGAACGGCGACGCAGAGGACGAGAGCCGAGCCGTTGCTGAAATTGGGAGAAGACATTCGCGCGAGGCCGAGGACCGATTTGTCCGCATCCTTGGCGGCGACGGCCGTCTTCTCTATCAATCCAGTCCGAGGCAATACGGCGGTTTTGATCCGGCGCGCGTGCCGCTGTTAAAGCAGTGGGAGAAGAACTCATCTTCCCGTGAAGTCTATCTGCGCGATCATCACCGGCTGCTAATTGAGGGACTTCGTGTGACGACGCCCAAAGGCAGGTCGTTTTTCATTGAAACAGGCTCTCTTTATCTGTATATAGAAGGCGTCCTGGAGGGAGTGTTCATCGCGATGCTGCTCGTGATGCCTTTATTTATGGGCAGTGCGGTGTTCGGTGGCCGGATGTTAACGAGACGCGCGCTGCGACCGGTAGATCAGATTACGCAACAGGCCGAACACATCAGTTCTAGCAGCTTGAGTGAACGGCTACCCGTGATCAAGAGCGGGGATGAACTCGAGCGTCTATCCGTTTCGCTAAACAAAATGATAAGCCGCCTCGAGGGCGCCTTCCTCCATGTAAACCGATTCTCGGCTGATGTATCGCATGAACTGCGTACTCCATTGACGATATTGCGAGGCGATCTGGAGGCAATCGCCCGGCAACACAGACTTCCTCCGCAGGTGTTGGATAACATCAGCAGCGCGCTAGATGAAACGGAGCGCTTGACCAGAATCGTAGATCATCTGCTTACACTTGCGCGGTTGAATTCGGATGCTCTCATGAGCAGGACCCCAATCATGCTGAACGAGCTGGTTGAGACGACCACGGAGCAGATGAAGCTCCTGACGGAAGAGAAAGATGTTTCGTTGATCCTCGAAACGGGCGAGAAGGTAGCAGTAGAAGGCGATCCGGTTCGGGTAAAACAGGTAATCGCGAACCTGCTCGATAATGCGATCAAGTACAGCAGATGTGGAGGATCGATCAGGATCCGTGTAGCGACTCAGAGCGACAGGGCTATGTTCGAGATAGCGGACAACGGAATTGGAATCCCTCCGGAGGCAGTAGCGCACGTTTTTGAACGCTTTTATCGTGCCGACAGATCACGCTCGCGCTCTTCAGGGGGAGCGGGTCTTGGTCTCGCCATTGTAAAGGCCATTTGTATAGCGCACGGGGGTGACGTGGCGATCGCGAGCATAGAAGAAGTTGGGACGCGTGTGACTGTGGTTTTACCGAAGGCAAAGTTTGCCGTCAGCGATCCCATCAGAGCAACGGCGCGTGCGGTCGCGTCGAGGTAAGAGCCAGTTTCCCCCGTCTCGGAAAGCACTTCTCCGAACGAACCTAAACATAAATTTATCCCATCACCGGCAGGATTAGTGCACAGTGTCTACATGACGATGAGCATACTTGGCTGCCTTGCCGTAACGGTTTTCTTAGGGGCCATTGCGAAGCCCCAGAGTGCACCCGAGCCACTGAAGCTTGTTCAAACGATAAAGATGCCCAAGGTCGAAGGTAAGTTCGACCACTACGATGTCGACCTGAAGAACCAGCGCTTATTCGCCGTGGCTACGGGCAACAAGAGCGTGGAAATACTTGATATGCGCTCCGGAAAATGGGTCTATAGCATCAAGGGATTCCAGAAGCCTCACACTTCAACTTACATCCCTGCTTTAAATCGTGTTTATATAACTGACGGGGGCGATGGCACCCTCCGGATCTACGACGGAACCAATTACAAGCTACTACAAACCGTACAACTCTCGCTCGATGCCGATGACCTGGATTATGACGAGGCCAGCAAAGATTTGTGGGTTGGGCATGGCGGTTCGGACGCGGGAGAAGGTTATGGGGAAATGGCTGTCATCCATGCTCCGGACGGCAAGCTGGTCGCAAATATCAGGATCGCGTCACATCCCGATGCGCTGGTGGTTGAAGAAGAAGGATCTAAGGTCTTCGCGAATATGCCACAGACGAATAAAATCGCTGTCATCGACCGGAAGTCCCATAAGTTATTGGAGAATTGGGATGTCAAAGGAGCGGAACAAAATGTTCCGATGGCATTGGACGAAGCAAATCATCGGCTTTTCGTAGGGTGTCGCAAAGGAGCAAAGATGCTGGTGCTCGATAGCGAATCCGGCAAGGCTATCGCGGTGCTCCCCGGAGACAGCAATGCCGATGATATGTCCTTCGACGCCTCCAGAAAGCGGGTTTATCTCTCCGGTGGGGGAGGGTTCGTCTATGTGTACCAGGAGCGTAACGCAGATAAGTACGAGACCCTTGCAAAAGTGGCTACCGCACCGGGAGCGAAGACTTCGCTGTTCGTTGCAGAACTAAGCTATCTTTACGTAGCAATTCCAAGTAACGGGACTAAAGAGGCGGAGCTGCGCATTTATAAAGTGGAGTAGCATCGGAGTGAACGCAAGCGGCCCGATGTTACGGTTTCTTCAATTCAATTTCGATGGCTTGAATAGGCTGATCACCTAAATTCTCGAGAGCGTGTGTTCGCGCCGGAGCCCAAACAACATCGCCGGGTTTGTGAAACACGACGCGAGAACTGCCATCGGGCGGAATGGTGCGCTCATGCACTTCGCTCAGATATACGACAACCCCGTCGCGGTGTGAGTGCATTTCCGTAGTCGAATGCGGGGCGCGAATGTTACGCCTAACGATGACGCGATCGTTGTCAATCTCCGTTCTCGATGCTGAGGGCGGTTGCTCCACATCCTCTACGTTTTGATACAGTGCGGGCAAAACTTGTGTGCCTTCGATGCGGACTGCCTTTAAATCGTTCGGGTTCAATCTGAGGAGATGAAGTATAGTCGGCGCGATCTGTGCTGTGCTGACTGCAGCGCGAATCTCCCCGGGGTTGAAGCCAGGATTCGCGAGGACCAAAGGTACGTGAGTATCTTCATCGTAGAAACCGCCGTGCTCGGCAATAGCCGGGCTGTTCGGCTTGGTGTAAATGACGCCGAGATCCGGTTCCACGATGATATCCGGCGCTCGCGAGTCTTCCTGCGGGTCAGGAAATAGCAATTGCAAAGCGGGGCCGGACAGGATGCGTTGAATACGGGCCTCACCCTGATGTATGGTCAGTGCGGATACTGCCCCATCGGTCTTCGAGTGGTCGCTCAACCAAAGGAGCATGATGTCATCTCCTGATGCTTCTCGAACCAAGCCTTTGCTGACACGATTGACCGCGTCAGGAATGATCTTCTGATCCACGATTTGCCGCTTGGTCGGGTCGATCGGAGATTGACCATGCTTTGCGGTCAGAATAATGGCGGTTGAAGATAAAAGGCCAGCTGCTTGGAGCGCGTCGATGATTTTGCCTATCGATTTGTCGGTGTAATCCATTGCGGACAGCAATGCCGAACTCGGTGTTCCTGAACCGTCTGTGTAACCCATCCCCGCCTTCAGCTTTTGGCCGACGGTGATCGCCTGGAATGTCATTCCGAAGATCGCCGGAACCGGAGCACGATGCGAGCCGGTATGGTCCTTACCGGAGATTTCATTGAGAATCGCCTGAAGGCGGAGATCGTCGAAGCCTTCAATTTTCTCCAAGCTCTTGGAGACAGCGTTGAAATGCAGTTCCGGCACGAACAAGTCATCTACGCCATGACCGGATGGTCCATTTACGATTTCGTATGAAGGCTGTTTATCGGCCCAAGCGGTCCTGAGTCCGGCGCCCCTGATCACTTCGAAGATGGTATTCACGCGAAGCAAATCGTGCGGGTACACCGGCACACAACCATGAGCGCCGTCGAGCGGCAATTTCTTGGGATCGAGACCACCGCCGCCATCAATGGCGTCGGGATTGATATCGATGCTCTCGTCCAAAGCGATTTCCGTTCCTGCAGTCGCACACTTCGAGCCGGGCGGCGAAAGCGCCCGATCGTAACTCATCTCGTAGTAGACACCGGTGGAGAACGGCGAGCCGCCCGTGACCATGGAAAGAATACCCGGAAAGGAATCAGAAGGCTTTGAGGTAGAGGCATTCGTATAATCGAGACCCATGCTCTTCAACTTCGCGAGTGCCGAGCCCGGATGCGACTTGACGTAGCCTTCAAGATCAAGGGCGTGCAAGCCATCGATACCGAGTAGGAGGACTCGATCAACTTTGAGGGCCGGGGGTGACCCAGCAGCTTCGACGTTCGCGGAAGGCTTTCCGAGGAGGAGAAAAGAGCATAACAGGGTTGAGGCGAAGGCGGATGGGCGCATCGGAGTATAGGGTGACTCTACTTGAAACGGAATTACGAGTGCATAAAATTTGCTTTATGGGGGAGCGGACCGATCAGGCGGCGTTTTCGGCAGTGATGATGCGCTCGATGCGTCCGTGAATGCGATGTTCGGGAGTTTCGAGCCGGATATTTTGCAATTCCTGGTTGTCGACTTTCGCCTGAGCAAGCAAGACGTTCCATTTGTGCACCTCTTGCTTGCGTTTTTCGGCTGCTTCACGGCGGGCTTGCTCCGCCTTTTTCTGCTCTTGCGATTCGAAGCCAATCTCAGCTTTGCGCTTTTCGACTCTTTAGCTTTAAGAGATCGTTTCAGGCACTTGTGAAAGGCTCGCTCGTGCGTGACCTGATAGCGGGGTAAAGAGGGAGACCCTTATCGTCTTCCGCGCTCGGCAATCCGTTTTGGAGGGACATGTCTTGCAGACACATGGCGCGCTGGCTAAGCCAGTAATGTTGCGCCATACGCTCGACGAGCAAGGTTTCGGTGGGGGTGGATGCTGCATTGCTCGCCGCAAAGGCTTTCGAAGAGCTTGTCGAACTCTTCCTGCTTTTCCTAGGCGAGGACCGTGAATGCGGCAGTGAGACCGTGGCGGAGATTGTTACGCGCGGAGGCTACAAGACCCTCGGGAGTTTTTGGACCTGTCGAGTGTTGTGCGTTCGATTGATTGGCTGAGATCTGAGCCGAGGTTGACATGATGCTGAGAGGGTACTGCGGTGCGGAGAGAGTTGGGCGGCGGATCGGGCGTAAGTGGCAGAAAGGAGGAGGAAGGGTTAAAGAAGGAGATGTGTGACTGATGGCAGATAAGCTGAGCTGGTGATAACACGGTCATGCGCCTCCGCCGAGGGTTATAGGGAGGCTCATCCGAGCTCCTGGCGAAGCATTTGGTGATCCAGTTGTCTTTCCCAATGTGCTATGACAATGGTCGCTATTCCGTTTCCGATCATGTTTACTAGGGCGCGGAACATACTCATGAAGCGGTCGATCCCAAGGATCAACGCCATGCCTGCTACGGGGACGGTGGGAACGACTAACAAGGTTCCAACTAGCGCAATGAAGGCCGCTCCCTGTACGCCGCTGGCTCCTTTAGATGTCAAGACTGCAACGGCGAGAATGGTGAGCTGTTGGCCCAGGGTTAACTGCGTATTGGTCGCCTGGGCTACAAATAGTGCAGCCATCGTCATATAAAGGCTCGTGCCGTCGGTGTTGAATGTATAACCAGTCGGCACAACCAAGCCGACCAGCGACTTCGCGCAGCCGAGGTTTTCGAGCTTCTGCATGAGAGTTGGAAGCGCCGTTTCCGATGAACTGGTCGCAAGGACGAGCAGAATTTCTTCTTTGATATACAAGAGGAATTTGAAAATGCTGACTCTGACAGCAGCGGCAATGGGTCCAAGGACAATCAGGACGAACAGGATGGAAGTGAGATAAAAGGTAACGATTAACTTGACCAACGGCCCGAGCGATGCGATGCCGTACCGCCCGATTGTGAATGCCATCGCGCCAAAGACTCCCACAGGCGCAAACCGCATAACGATGTTTACGACGCCAAATACGGCCGGAGTCAAAGCATCAATCACGTTGAGCAGCGGTTTGCAACGCGACCGCATAGCCGATAAGGCGAAGCCGAACAAGATGGCGACGAACAGGACTTCGAGAATGTCTCCCCTCGCGAAAGCATCGATGACTGTGTTCGGAATGATGTGCATCAGGAACTCGCTTATG
The DNA here is from genome assembly GCA_963803455.1 of uncultured Acidobacteriaceae bacterium. Classification (GTDB taxonomy): domain Bacteria; phylum Acidobacteriota; class Terriglobia; order Bryobacterales; family Bryobacteraceae; genus Bog-105. The sequence continues at coordinate 1,893,532 of CAWDMK010000001.1, forward strand.
CTTTGTGCTTTCGCTTGCCCTGCGTAAGCAGCAACCGCTTTCACATCGAGGCTGGCGGGATTCACATTGAAGCCCGCGCCTGGGCGGATAAGATTTGCAACTATGAGGCCTATTACGAGCGCCACGGTAGACACGATCTCGAAATACAGGAGCGCCTTCCCACCCACCCGGCCTACCTTCTTGATGTCTTCCATTCCGGCGATGCCGGACACGACGGTGCAGAAGATGATGAGCGTGATCACCATCGTGATGAGCCTGATGAAGGCGTCCCCCAGCGGCTTCATCGCAACGGCTCTGCTGGAGTTCAAGTATCCAAACAAGATTCCGGCGGCCATTCCGATGAGGACTTGAACCCACAGGGTCTTATAGAGCGGTTGCTTACGCGAAACCGGAGCCGCAGCGAAGCTATGCGTCGACAAGTTGGCTCATGACCGCGAAGAGCTGGTGCTGATTCTCGAAACCGATGCCCGGAGTGTCTTGCAGAGTGATGTAGCCGTTCTGCACTTGAGTTCCATCCGCGAATCCGGTGAAGGGTTTGAAGAGATCGGGATAGGACTCATTGCCTCCCAATCCGAGGCCGGCTGCGATCTGCAATGACAATTGATGGCCGCCATGAGGAATACAGCTTGTACGCGACCATCCGTGTTGCTCGACCATGTTAATCGTACGGAGATATTCCACTAATCCATAACTCAACGCGCAATCAAATTGGAGGATGTCGCGATCGCGCCGCATGCCACCGTAGCGGATGAGGTTGCGGGCATCGTGCATCGAAAACAGATTTTCGCCAGTCGCCACAGGCCCTTGATAGCATGACGAAACTTCCGCCTGAAGCTGATAATCGAGAGGATCTCCCGGTTCCTCGAACCAACGCAGCCCATATGGCGCGAGCGCTTCGGCATACTCGAGTGCAGCCTCCAGATCAAAGCGGCCATTCGCATCGACAGCGAGTTGGTCAGGTCTGGATAGAACTTTAAGCACGGCTTCGATGCGTTGCAAGTCATTTTGGAGAGAAGCGCCGCCGATCTTCATCTTTACCATTGAATAGCCGCGCCCGAGATAGCTTTGCATCTCTCGCTGGAGAGCCTCGAGATCGCCGTTCGGGTAATAGTAACCACCGGCAGCATACACGAAGACGCGAGGATCAGAAACACCGCGGCTGTAGCGTTGCGCCAAAAGCCGGTACAGCGGCACTCGGGCAATCTTGGCGACCAGATCCCAAATCGCCATATCGATGACACCGACAGCTACGGAACGCTCGCCGTGACCTCCGGGCTTTTCATTCTTCATGAGAGCCGCCCACACGCGGCCCGGGTCGAAGTTGCCGCCCGTCTCATCGACAAGGTCACAAGAGTTAGCGGCAAGAAGGCGCGGTATGAAGCGCTCCCGCAAGAGACCGCTCGGGGCATAGCGGCCATTCGAATTGAAGCCAAAGCCCACGAGGGGCTTACCGCCAATTTTGATGTCGCTAATCACGGCGACAACGCTGACCGTCATTTGCGTGAAGTCGATGTAGGCGTTGCGAATCTCCGAGCTTATCGGCGCTATGGTTTCACGCACATCGACGATTTTCATCTTGATGTCAGGAAGTGCTCACGCTGTCGATGAGTTCGAGAACACTGTGCAATACGTCTTTTGTGGTTGCGGTGCCTCCCAGATCGGGGGTTCGTACGCGCCCATCATTAAGGAGCCGCCGAGTGGCCAAGTTCAAAACGCGGGAGGGTTCATTCAGCTCCAGATGCTCGAGCATCATTGCTGCGGAGAAGAGAGAAGCGACGGGATTGGCGACTCCCTTGCCCGCAATATCGGGAGCGGAGCCATGGACCGGTTCGAACATGGAGGGAAACCGGCGCAGCGGATCAAGGTTGGCACTTGGCGCGAGCCCCATCCCGCCGGTGACTCCGGCTGAGAGATCGCTCAAGATATCGCCGAAAAGGTTGGACGCAACCACGACGTCGAAACTTTGGGGCCGACGCACGAAATTCATGGCTGCAGCGTCGACGAGTAGAGATTCCGTTTCGATATTGGGATATTCGAGCTTGACTTCGTCGAACACGCGATCCCAAAGCACCATCCCGAAGGCTTGTGCGTTCGACTTCGTGACTGAGGTCACGCGGTTCTTTTTTCTGCGTTTCGTTGCGAGGTCGAAGGCGAAACGAATCACGCGCTCGGTTCCATGCCGAGTGAAAACTGACGTTTGAAGGGCCACTTCCTCCGAGGTATGGTGATGAACGAACCCGCCGACTTGGGCATATTCGCCCTCGGTATTTTCGCGGACGATCACCATATCTACGTCCCCGTCTTTCAGGTTCCGAAGCGGAGACGAGACGCCGGCGTACAGAATGGCCGGGCGGACGTTCGCGAATTGGTCAAAGGTCCGGCGTATGGGGAGTAGGAGACCGTTCAGCGTAACGTGATCGGGTATCCGGGTGTGACCAACGGCGCCGAGGAGAATGGCGTCGGCGTCTCTGAGTCGATCAAGCGCATCCTCAGGCATCATTCGCCCATGCTGGAAATAGTAGTCAGCACCCCAATCGTGTTGGGTGAAATGAAATTGAACTCCGAATTTCTGGCTAAGGCGTTCGAGGACGGTTATTGCCGCTGGAATGACTTCCGGGCCGATGCCGTCACCGGCGATCACGGCGATTTTGAAGAAGGTCGGCGAGCTTGTCACGACTTGGCACAAAGGAGCGCCAGGGCGCGGACATCCGGCATCTCCTCAAACTTCGCAACTATAGCGATGATGGACTTGGCTTTCGTTTGGGGCCACTTCGCGAAAGCAGCACAGTCCTCGAACTTCGCGGCGACGTCATCGTAACTCATGGGATTGGCCGGACTGCCTTTGCCGAAGTCTGCGCGACCCGAAATCGTTCGACCGTCCTTCAGGTGGATGTCGATGATTGTCGTCATCTTGTTGTAGCCTGCCTGCTCTGCGATGGGATTGACGCCGAAATGGATGCGCTTAATCATGGCCTGGACTTCAGGGCGATTGACGATTTCATCGGTAAATTGATTCAATCCCGCCTTGCCGTATAGCAACAAAGCCGCCATGCAGAACTCCATGCTGAATTTTGCCTGAAGTGAATTTTTAGGATCGTGATGAATGAGGGCATTGGGCATGTTCCGGTTGGTCCCGACATCCACGCTCTCGACCTGGCTCGCGGAGATATTGTTGGCTTTAATGAGACGCAACATCTCGGTCATCCCAGGATGGGTCAGCGATCCCGATGGGAATGGTTTAATCGACACTCCTGGTGAAGCGAATGTCCAGGGGTGGCCGAGCTTTCCAAGAATGGCGTTCACCTCGAATCCCCCGCCCGCAGCTTGGAAAAAGCCACGGGGAGCTTCCAGGATTTGTTCACTGGCCGTAAACCCTAACGCGGCGAGATCGGCTGCGACAACGCCTGCTTCCGCAGCATGACCGGCCTGAAAGGGTTTCGTCATTGTGCCGAAATTTTCGCGCAGGCCACCCGCTTGAGCACTCGCAATACCAAGAGCATTAGCGGTTTGCGAAATGTCCAGATGATGCAGCTTGGCCGCCCCAGCGGCTGACCCAAAAACACCACACGTGCCTGTGGAATGAAACCCAGCCTCATAATGCCTCGGAGCAATGGCTTCGGCGATCTTGCACTCGACTTCCACACCGAGCTGATAGGCAAGCATCACATCTCGTCCGGATCTTGCTCCAGCTTGTCCGATAGCGAGAACGGCGGGAAGAACGGGTGCGGTCGGATGCGTGAGAAGCCCGTAGACACGATCCTTTGCTACGGCGAGCTGGGTGTCATCGTAATCGTCCGCGTGAATTTGGACGCCATTTGCAAAAGCCGCAAAGCGCGTTGGGGCTTTCAAATCGGAACCAATGATGGTCGCGTCGGGCCGCGACAGGCCGAGGGATTGCAAGTAACTGCATGCGATCTCACCGGTCTTTGATACCGAACCGGCCAGAGCGAGGCCCAAGCCGTCTAAGATCGACTTCTTGCCGAGTTCGATTACGTCAGCGGGAATATCCTCATATCGCGTATTAACGACAAACTCGCAAACCCGGTGGGTGACAGGAGGCGGGGACTGCTGAGAAGCACCGAGTGGGGCTGATGGGGATACGCGCAGGGTCTCACCGTCAGCCCGCCCGAGAACGGCTGCGATCGAAGCCATGGATATTCCGGTCAGGCTTCTGCGGGTGATCTTCATAAAAACTTCAGAATTAAGGATTGCCCCGATCGAAGATCAGAACTGAAAAAGTCCCGGCTGCGATCTTCGACTTTGGGGGAGTCTTTATGGCATCAGCCGCCAAAAGCGGTTCAAAAATACCGGCAGGGACGAAAAGTCGGTGAGACTTCACGTCGAGGCCCATCGTTTTCGAGCCATGCTGAGTCCTTATAGTACCGGCTGAAGATAACTTGTCCGGATCATCCTCGTGAAACACTGTGATTGCGCCGTCATAGGTGGAATTGAAGACCAGGCGCGTTGCAGGATCGAAGGCCGTCGCATCTACATGCGGACCGACGGGCAGAGTTGTGATAATGCGTCCGCTCTCAGTATCCACGAGGGCCATGCGTTCGTTCCCACACCCGATAAAAAGACGGCCGTTTTCCCGATCAATTGCCTGACTGGCGGGCTCCTCGCAGGGTGCAACCGGCCATCTTCTTTCGACTGTCAGGTTACTGCTATTCAGGCGTAAAAGAGTGCCCTTGTCCTCCAAATTCACAAAGACGCGGCCCTTGCCGTCAGCCACTGGGAATTCCGGTGAACCGCCCAAAGGAATCGTTTTCACGACACCTCCACTCGCCGCATCGATTATGGTTGCGCTCTCGTCCGCCCCGTTAAATACGAATATGCGCCGGGAGACGGGTTCGTAAGTAAGCCCGTCGGCCTTTTTCCCTGCCGGAATCGAGCCAAGCTTTCTTAAACTCTTCAGGTCAAACACTGTCACTGCGGCAGCCAACCCTTCTGTGATGAAACCCTTATTCAGCTCTGGAACGACTTCGATGCCATGGACGCCTTTCAGATCCGGAACCGTGCCGACCACGGTTCCCGTATCTGCGTCGAGCACCTCTACCTGGGTCGCATGCGAAACATAAACCCTTCGGGCTTCAGGATCCACTTTCACGTAATCCCAAAGGCCCTGCCCTCCAATGGATACCTTCTTTGCGAGATGATACCCGCTCGTGTCGGCCCCAGAGAGGCCGAGAGCGGCGCAAAAGATTCCGCAAACTAAGGTCAGATGTGTGGGCGTGATTCTGGGCAAACCTTCTCCTTCCAAACGCGAGTTGGTGCTTACGAGTGTATAGAAATGCGGGTGAACGCAGGATGAACGCGCGCAAGTCACGCGCTTAAAGGAAGCGAAACGGTGAACGTGCTGCCGTCGTGCGGCTTACTGAACAGCTCGACGGATCCTCTGTGCGATTCGGCCACAAGCTTGACAATGGCTAACCCGAGTCCGCTACCTCCATTGTTGCGGGAGCGCGACGGATCGACGCGATAAAAACGATCGAACACGCGCTCAACGCACTCAGGCGGGATGCCAACGCCAGTATCGGAAACACTGAGACGCGCCAGCGAGCTTTCCGCGATCAGCCTGACATTCACCGAGCCGCCTTTCGGCGTGTACGCAAGTGCATTATCCACCAGGTTCGACACCAAACTTTTTAGCAAAGCGTGATCCCCGTTAATCTGGACATCCTGTGCCAGCTCGGACGTGAGCCGAATCGCCTTTTGGTGAGCCAGAGCTTGATGAGCACGGCAACATTCTTCGACAAGGTCGTCCAGATACAACTCTTCAAAATGCAGTGGCCGCTCTCCCGTATCAGCACGGGCAAGCGCTAGCATGTCATTGACTAGATTCGTAGCCCGGATGGATTGCTCTTCGATAGTTTTCAGTGCTTCCTTGTATTCGAATTCCGGTCGATTGCGCGACAGCGTCACTTCGGCGGCGCTGCGAATCACGCCCAGTGGAGTTTGAAGCTCATGGGAGGCATCCGCCATGAAATCTCGCATGACTTTGAAAGACGTGTCGAGTCTGGAAAGCAGAGCGTTAAGAACTCCGGTAAGTTTGCCAAGCTCATCCTTATCCGGAACTGTGAGCCGCTCACTCAGAGTTCTTCGCGCTAATGCGTTCAGCTTGATTCGAGATGGCAACTACCGGGGCCAGGCTTTTCTTCACTAAGAAAAAGCCTCCGATAGCGGCCAGTGCCAGCGCGGTCGGCAGGCCGAAATAAAAGACGCGCCGAAGGCTTTGAAGCTGATCGGACAACCCCCGGAGATCTTCCAGCAGAATCACCGAGTAATTACGATTACCTAACCGCAGAGGAATGCTGACAAGTCGTGCATCCCCACCGTCGACGCTGACGATGGCAGGTTCGCGATCTCCCGCTCTAATTGCAAGATTATTGTCGGCCAATACGCGGTTAAAAAGGGTTGGGCTATTCGACGCCAATAGAACATTTTCCCGAACGATTGCCATTTTTGCTCCGGGCAAGTGCAGCTCTCGCGCAGTTTCCCGAGCACTGGCCGCGATGTCCCGGTTCTGCTCAGCAGTTTCCTCAAAAAACGCGGCCGTGGCTTTAGCGGCGCGGACCAAGGAGGAATCAAACTGCGCTCGCAAATCCGCAGGCGATTAGGGAATAGAGGTAAAAACTGAAGATGATGAGCAAGGAGCCGGATACCAGCACATACCACAGCGTCAGGCGGAACCGGATTGTCCTAAACATCGTGAATTCGGATTCTCAAGCGGCTGGGTTTCAAGGACTGGCCGAAAGGAAATAGCCCTCCCCGCGCCTCGTGTGGAGCAGCGGTTGCTCGGACCCTTCATCGATTTTCGCTCTCAGGCGACGGACATACACATCAATCACATTGGATAGCGGATCGAAGGTCTCGTCCCACACGTGTTCCGATATCGTTTCCCGGCAAAGAACCTGGCCAGGCCGGAGCATAAATAACTCAAGCAACGCGTATTCCTTGGCCGTTAAACTGATGCTGCGATCGCCACGCACGGCGCTATGATTCAGGGTGTTCAGCTTCAAATCGGCAATCTGGATTTCGGCCGGCCTGACCTCACCGGCGCGACGCGTCAGGGCGCGAATGCGGGCAAGGAGCTCGCGGAAGTCGAAGGGTTTCGAGAGATAGTCGTCGGCTCCAGAATTGAGCCCCGTAATGCGCTCGTCCACTGCGCCGCGTGCCGAAAGCATGAGGATGGGAGGCCAAAACTTCCTCTGACGCAGTTCGCGGCAGACAGTAAAGCCATCTTTGACCGGCAACATTACATCAAGGATGGCGAGGTCGTAGGTGTTGATTTCCGCATTATAGAGGGCCTCTTCGCCGTCACGGGCAATGTCTACGGCGAAACTCTGTTCGCGTAAACCTTTGCCGATGATTCGCGCCATCTGCGGCTCATCTTCAACCAGCAGAATTCTCATTGAAGCCGAACCTAATTCTAAAGCCGCCGCGATGAATGCAAGATGAACCCGCTTCGATGAGGGATAGGAGGCGTTAATGGTGTGTTCATTTTACTTCTCATATCATCCTAATGCGCCGACCCGGGGGGTGAACAATGCCGGAGGTTAGAAAATCCATCTACGTCAGATGGAGATTCCCGCTCTATATCGCGAGTTCAGCGATTATTCTACTGTGCGTCGGATCAAGTCCTCTGATGGCGCAGGTGGCGGGGGGAACGATCCAAGGAACTGTTGCCGATCCGTCCGCCGCCGTGATCCCGAATGTTGCAGTTTCGATAAAGAATACTGGAACGGCTGTGGTTACGAGTGTCGCTACGAACAGTCAAGGTTTTTACCAGGTTCCAAACCTGATCCCTGGAAAGTATGAGATATCCGCCGCAGCGACCGGCTTCACCACTCAAGTTCGAACAGGCTTGACTCTGACTGTTGGCGCGGTAGTTGTAGTCGACATTCAGATGGACCTGCGGGGTCAGACGGAAAAGGTCGATGTCAAGCCGGCCGATGCTGGTGTGGAATTGGCCACATCAACGGTGAGCGGAACGGTGGATTCGACTACCGTGCGTGAATTGCCGCTTAATGCAAGAGACTGGACGCAACTGTCCATACTCGAGCCAGGCGTCCTTGCCTCACGGACCCAGGTAAGCTTGAATGCCGGTAAAGGTCAGCGGGGTTTCGGGACGCAATTGAGTATTTCGGGCGGCCGGCCGCAACAAAATAATTATCGGCTGGATGGAGTCAGCATCAACGACTATTCAAATGGAGCGCCCGGCAGCGTGCTGGGAGTTGATCTCGGCGTTGACGCCATCCAGGAGTTCTCGGTTCTTACAAGCAACTACCCGGCGGAGTACGGGCGCTCTTCGGGTGGGGTCATCAATGCGATTACCCGCTCCGGAAGCAACAGTTTTCACGGCAATGCGTACGAGTTCATCCGTAACAGCGCCCTTGACGCCCGGAATTTTTTCGATCAGACTTCTTCCCCTCCTCCTTTTAAGCGCAACCAGTTCGGCGCATCAGCAGGTGGGCCGATCAAAAGGGACAAGACCTTCATCTTTGCAGATTATGAAGGGCTGCGGCAGGGGCTCGGAATTACCCGGGTAGACTTCACGCCTTCCCTGGCCGCCCGCAGTGGACATCTGTGCAACGCTCCTGATTGCAGCACAACCACCAACGTTACTGTCCATCCCAGCGTTTCGAGATTTGTGAACGCATTCTATCCGCTACCCAACGGCCAACTGTTGTGCCCCTTCAATTCATGCGTTCCCGGGACGGGAGATACCGGAATCTTTACGTTTGCCGGGCAGCAAATCACGAGCGAAAACTATGGGACAACCAAGGTCGATCACAAGATATCGGATAAGGACAGCTTGGTTGGGACATATGTTTTAGACGATGCGAATATCGATCAGCCAGACGAATTGAACGATAAGCGAACAGGTTTCGACTCCCGGCGCCAAATCGCAACTTTAGAAGAAACCCGGATTTTCAGTCCGCGATTCGTGAATGCGGTGCGGCTCGGGTTTAGCAGAGTTGTCGCCAATATAGGGTCGACTTCTTTGTCTGGAAACCCAGCGGCGGGAGATCCGTCCTATGGGACTGTTCCGGGCCGGGCAGCCGCAGACGTCTCCGTGCCTGGCCTGACGGAGTTCACCGGAGGCCTTGACTCACTCTCGACGTACCATTTTCACTGGAATTCTATCCAGGCGTACGACGACGCATTCTTGACGCGCGGACTTCATTCCATCAAGTTTGGTTTCTCGCTCGAGCGCATCCGATCGAACGAGACCGCGTTTACCGATCCAAATGGTGTTTGGGTTTTCAATTCTCTAGCGGAATTCCTTCAAAACAGCGGGGTAGGGCCCGGAGACAGTCGGGCCTTCATTGACGGCTACGATCCCCAATACGATTACCGAACGCGGTTTCCGGCAAACTCTCTTCGGGCCGTACATTCAGGACGACTGGCGGCTGCGTCCGAACCTCACGCTGAATTTGGGGCTGCGTTATGAGTTCGCAACGGTGCTGACGGAGGTGCAGGGAAAGCTCTCGACCTTGCGCCAACTCGGCGATGCTACACCACACTTAGGCGATCCGCTCTATTCGAATCCCACTACCCTAAATTTCGAACCTCGATTGGGCTTCTCCTGGGATCCCTTTGGGAATGGCAAGACTGCCGTGCGTGGCGGGTTCGGAATGTTTGACGTGCTTCCTTTGCCGTACCAGTTTGAGCTTCTGGAAGCTTTCGCCGCTCCTTTCATCCAAATTGGAGTAGCCACATCGCTCCCCGCCGGTTCATTCCCCACCGCCGGGTATTCGGCGATTTCGGCTTCAGCGGCCACTCTGCGTTACACCTATATGGATCCGAATCCTAAACGCAATTACGTGATGCAGTGGAACCTGAACGTGCAGCGGGAACTCGCGCGAGACCTGACGATGCTGGTCGGTTACGTGGGTTCTCGCGGGGTACATCAACCGTTTCGTGTGGAAGACGCCGATATCGTATTTCCCACTGCGACCCCGGCAGGTTATTTATGGCCATTTCCGCAGGGCAGCGGTACGCGATTGAACCCGAATGTAGGCCAAATTGCAGCCCTCTTCTGGGAGGGCAATTCTTTTTATGATGCGCTCGAAATGAAGATTCAGAAGGACATGAGTCATGGGATTGAAGTCGGAGCGTCCTACACGTGGGGCAAGAGCATCGACAACTCATCGGCGAGCCTGGTGGGCGATGCATTCACTAATGCGATCAGCAGTTTGCCTTGGTTCGATACCCGCCGGAGTCGTGGCCTGTCAGATTTCGACGTGCGGCATAACGTCGTTGTCAATTACACGTGGGACCTTCCCCAGCCGAAGTCTTGGTCCGGGTTTGCCGGATGGCTCGCTAGCGGCTACGAATTGGGCGGCATTCTGGAGGTCAGCAGCGGCACGCCGTTTACAGTCGGCTTCGGCGGCGATGCTCTGGGTCTGAATAGCACGGATCCCACTCTCGACGTTCCCACCCTCTTAACGGGAGGCGCGTGCAGCTCGGTCACGAATCCGGGAAATGTAAACTACATCAAGCCTCAGTGCTTTGTTGTGCCACCCATCACACCGGCGATCGCTGGCCGATGCGTGGCCGTGGCGAATGCAGATGGATCGACCGGGTGCCTCAACCTATATGGCAACCTGGGTCGAAACGCGCTCATCGGACCCGGATTAATCAATCTTGACTTCTCGCTCTTCAAGAACAATAAGATCCGGCGCATCTCTGAAGACTTCAACATACAGTTCCGGGCGGAGCTTTTCAATGTGCTCAATCATACGAATTTTGCTCCGCCGACGGACAATCTCGCGGTATTTGACGGTACGGGCGCGCCGGTCGCTGGCGCTGGCCAACTCACTTCCACCGTGACACCATCCAGACAGATTCAATTTGCGATGAAGGTCATTTGGTAGGCACGAAACATTCCGGCTAGTCAAACGGGGTCACTGACGCAGTCTGATCAGCTGATTCTTCGTCAAGAACGGGAGGAGGGTCGGACTCAAACACGACGCGAAAGGCAGATTCTTGCCGCGGGACGCTCTCAACCTTGATCTCCGCACCATGAGCGTCAACGATCCACTTCGCGATCGCCAACCCTAGACCAGCACCTCCAGATTGCCGGGAACGAGCCTTATCGGCGCGGTAGAAGCGTTCAAACACATGCGGCAAGTCTGAAAAGGAAATGGCGATGCCGGAGTCACGGATTCGGCATCCACGGCACGACGGATGCTGCCTCGCATCGCAAGATACATTCCCACAGAGAAGAGCAGGAACGTAATACTCAGTACGATCAAGTACCACACCGTTAAACGAATCCTAATGGGGAGGTTCATCACGGTTCCAAACCCCTCCCAAACCGATACCCAAAGCCCCGCACGGTGTGAATCAGTCTCTCTACATCGTCGCTGTCGATCTTGGCTCGAAGTTTCTTGATGAAGGCTTCGAGCGTATTCGCTTCTATGTTCGTGTCAGTACCCCAAACGGCCTCGATAATGGTATTTCGATTCAGAAGGCGACCGGGTCTTCGCATAAAACTTCAAGCAGAGAATACTCGGTCTTCGTTAAGTTGATTGGCTTTTGTCTGCGGAACACCTCGCCGCTAGCTGGATCAAATACGAGATCTGCGACGGTGAGCCGGGGCGGCTGATTTGTAGGACCACGGCGCGCAACGGCTCTCAGCCGCGCCATAAACTCCGCCAGCGCAAAAGGCTTCGTCAGGTGATCATCAACTCCGAGATCCAGCGCCTTCACAATATCGGAAACCGAATCGCGGGCAGTCAACGCGAGAACAGGGACGCGATGACCCGAGTGTCTCAGTTTCCGCGCTACCTCGAATCCATCGAGACCGGGAAGCATGATGTCCAGCACAATCGCATCGAAATCCTCGGATTGCGCAGCAGATAATCCGTCGGGCCCGGTAGAAGCAACTACGACCGTATGGTTTTTCTCTTCCAGCACTTTCTGCAAGAGCTGCGCCATTCGCTTCTCGTCCTCAACTATGAGAAACCGCAATGCCTGTTCCCTCAACATCGAGATTAGCTCTGATCCCTGAATTCCCGCTGAATTTAGGATCTATTCACATGTAGGCATTTCTTTGGATTTATCCATGGATTTATCCATTCAGCTAATGTTCAGCATGTGCGGATAGAGTTGTTGTGAGGACGTTAGATTCGCGTGTGGAAGAATGTTCTTCGAACGTTTGCCTTCGTAATAGTAGCCGCGGCTGCCTCTGGTCAGACCGCGTCTCTACGCGGACAAGTATTCGATGAGAGCGGCGCTCTTGTTCCCAAGGCAACCGTCACAATTACCGGACCTGCGGGGCTGACAAGAACCACAAATACCGCTGCTGATGGTTCGTATTCGATCAGTGGTTTGCCTCCGGGAGAGTACACCGTGCAAGCTGCAGCACCAAGCCTTGAGCAAAAGCCAGTCAAAATCACCCTCAAAGGAGGCTCTCAAACACTTCGGCTGGAGTTGAAAGTAGCCTCCACAACGCAGCAATTGACCGTTCAAGAGAACGCCGGACCCACGCTCAGCACCGAATCATCAAGCAATGTCTCGGCATTGGTGCTCAAAGGTGAGGATCTAAAAGCGCTCGCCGACGATCCTGAAGACCTCATGACAGATCTGCAGGCTCTCGCCGGACCATCTGCCGGACCGAGCGGCGGTTCTATTTTCATCGATGGCTTCAGCACCGGTCAGCTTCCATCGAAGGACGCGATTCGCGAGGTTCGGATTAATCAGAATCCCTTCTCTCCCGAGTACGACAAGCTGGGCTATGGCCGCATTGAGATCCTAACGAAACCCGGCGCGGACAAGTTTCATGGCACCGCTTACTACAACTTCGGTGATAGTGCATGGAATTCCCGCAATCCCTACGCTGCCCAAAAAGCGCCATTTCTTTTGAAGGAGTATGGCGCGAGTCTTGAAGGCCCGCTCAGCAAGCTCGCTTCCTTCTTCTTCACTGTGGATCGCGCGGCCATCGACAATGGCGCAATTATCAATGGAACCACCCTGGATCCGACTACGCTTACCATCATCAATCCCTATACTCAAGTATTCCGTATCCCCCAGCGCCGGATTCGCATCAGCCCTCGAGTGGATTATCAACTGACTCCCACCGACACTCTTTCCGTCCGTTATGCGTTCTCGACGGCAGATATCCAGCATTCCGGTGTCGGCGGGTTCAATCTTGTATCCACCGGCATCCATCACCATGGGAACGATCACACCGCACAGATCGCCAATACAAAAATTCTGGGCTCGAGCGCCATCAACGAAACAAGGTTTCAGTTCTACCGTGCAACCGTTTCCAGCGCTTCTGACGATTTCAGCCCGCAGATCGACGTATTGAACTCCTTCATCGGCGGAGGAGCGCAGGTGGGTAATTCTTTCAATTTGCTGAACACGTACGAACTTCAAAGTAATACGACGGTGACGCACGGACCCCATACGCTGCGCTTTGGAGTCCGCGTGCGGGCAGCAACCGTCGACAATTCGTCGCCGGTAAATTTTGGAGGCACATTCACGTTTGCCGGCGCCACTGCGCCCGAGCTAGACGCTAACAATCAGTTGGTGCTCGATGCCGCCGGAGCCCCTGTCTTGGTGAACATCGATTCGATTGAAAGTTACCGGCGCACGCTGTTATTCGAGCGAATCGGCCTGCCGCCCCTTCAAATTCGCGCTCTGGGAGGCGGTGCCTCTCAGCTCACGATCAACGCTGGAAATCCTTCACTTTCAGTGAGCCAGGGAGACGTCGGGGCGTTCTTCAACGACGATTGGCGTGTGAAGACGAACCTGACGATCAATGCCGGACTGCGATATGAAGCTCAGACCAACATTCACGATTGGCGGGACATCGGGCCGAGAATCGGTCTCGCCTGGGCTCCGGCCGGTGGGAAAGCCAACGCGAGCCCTAAAACGGTCGTTCGCGCCGGATTCGGCATTTTCTATCAGCGCTTCGACATTACGGATGTGCTCCTCGCCGAGCGCTTCAACGGCATCGTGCAACAACAATACGTCGTTACGAATCCGGACTTTTTTCCGCTGATTCCGCCTGTTACGTCTCTTCCAACGTCTCGCACACAGCAAGCGACACAGCGTCTTAGCCCAGATCTCCGCGCGCCTTACGTCTTGGATTCAGCGGTCGCTGTTGAGCGCCAATTCGCAGGGCGCATGACAGTCGCGCTCACATATGTAAACGCGCACGGATTGCATCAATTTCTAACCAATGACATCAATGCGCCGCTGCCCGGCACCTACAATCCCGCTGTGCCTGGAAGTGGCATCCATCCACTCGGAAACGCGAACCCCTTATTTAACATCCAGTCCTCGGGACTTTACAACCAGAACGAATTGATCGCCAATTTCAACACCGCGCTGACTGGATGGATCTCTCTGTTTGGCTCCTACGTATACAATCGGGCACTGAGCAACACTGACTACGTACCGCCTCCTATGAACACTGATTTCAATCCTGCGATAGCAATCGGCACGATTGGTGTTGGAACATTTCCGGCGAATCCATACAACAGGGCAGGCGAGTACGGACCCGCGGCGACCGACATTCACCATCAAGTGACGTTCGGAGGTTCGATAGCAGCGAAATGGGGGCTGAGCTTCAATCCCTTGTTTATTGCCGATTCGGGAGCGCCCTTCAACATCACCGTAGGGCACGATCTCTACGGCGACACACTGTTCAACGGGCGGCCGGCTTTTGCAAGCGACCCGAACCGGTCCGGAATCATTCCAACGGAATACGGTCTTCTCGATCCGAATCCGGCGCGGGGCGAGGCGATACTGCCCAGAAATTTTGGCCGAGGTCCAGGCATCATCATGCTCAACCTGCGGATTTCGAAAGTATTCTCATTCGGCCCCGCAGCCGAGCGCACTGTCTCGACGGGAGGACACCGGCCTCAAACCGGACCGTTTGGTGGCGGAGGGTCCCAAACCAATACCGCAACCGCCGGCCACCGTTACAACTTGGTCTTTACGGCTTCAATGCGTAATATCCTGAACCACAACAACCCGGGTCCGATTATTGGGAACATCGAATCGCCCCTGTTCGGTCGCGCCAATCAGCCCTACGGAGTTGGAACGCTGGGAGGCACCGGATTTTCCGAGTCTGCCAACAATCGGCGCTTGGAACTGCAGATGCGGTTTACGTTCTGAAGACCCGGTTTCTGCTGAGCTTCTTTTATTCGACCCGGTACACCTTTAGCTCTGCCGGCTTATCGCCATTCTTCGAAACTGATGCGTAGAACTGCTTCAACTGCGGCACGAGAATAGAATTTTTACCTCGGAATCCAGTCGGGAGTTTTGTCAAAAATTGGTAACGGTCTGGACTGAGCCGCTCGAAAACATCCACGAAGCCTTCAGCGCCAGTAATGTAAAGACGGTTGTTGGGAATGTCGAGAGTCATATCGTCCGCTCCATCCACACAAGAGAGTGTGGAGATAATCCTCCCGGAATCGGAATCAAGCACTACCAGTTTTCCGGGTTTGCGGCCCACCACAAGCAACCTGTGATTCGCCTCATCCAACGCCATTGGAGTGTTCTGTTGCACACCGTCCAACGGCCAGGTTTTGAGTAGAGTTAGTTTCACGCGATCAATCACTCCAATCTCGTGCTTATCTCTGATATTCGCGAATAATCTCGGCCCAGACTTCTCCACCGCCATAGCCTCTATATTTTCTGAGTTGACCCTCATTTCGCCGACAGTCTTTCCGCTGGCCGCGTCGATGACAACGAGCAGGGAATGATCCATCTTGGCCTCCCCGCCGCCTACGCCAACAAAGAGGTGCTTCGTAGATGGGTCATAAACCATGGAATCGGCCTCTGGACCTACCTTCAACGTCTTGACGTTTTTGTAATTATCTCCGCTCAGGATCTTGCACGTACCGTCTCCGCCGTCGATAACGAACAGCTCATTCTTCTCGGGCATGTACAGGATCGAGTGGGGAGTGTCAAATCCCCCGACGCTTTGCAGCAACTTGCCGCTGCTGAGTTCGAACACTTCGACCGAATGATGATCTTCTGCCGTGAGAAACAGCCGGTTGCCTTTAACATCTGCAGCGAAGTGGTCAAAATCTCCCTGTACGCCGGGTAAGGGAGTGGTATGGATCAGTACCAGTGGAGCGTTCGTGGCCGTGACGCCGAAGCTGATTGAGAGGGCAGCAAGAATCAATGCGGTAACAAATGTGACAACTCGTTCCATTCGTTCTCCTAGAGAAGTGTTTGTCCGAGCGCCCGCACATTGAACGGTTGTGAGGGGCGATCGCGCGCCCACACCAGCGCTGGAAACCTATCTGAGTCGAGCGTAAACGAATGGAGATGAACCTACGATGAACCCTAATCCCAATCTATGGCCGCACATCGCAGTTTCCGGCGCCATCGCTGAGTTGCTATGGAACCGACGCGGCTTCGTCAATGTGACAGCGGAAGAAACGATCCTGCTTTGCTCACAAGGGTTCCAAATGTGCAAAGTGAGACAGCTCCGACAACATGGGCTTACCGCATTTCCGTATCGAGCTACGGGCCCTAATCGAATCGGCGAATTTAGGTTTTTGAAGACCTTTTCTATACCGCATGTGTTGCACCTTATGTGTTGCGCTCTGCCCAAAGAGGCTAGATCTTTACCCGCGATTCGCAGGTTCAGAATCGGTCCGCTACGCTGCGCTTCACGGACACTGCCCAAGCTGTATCTTAGGATCTGATTCCCACAACGCGTTCACCCGAATTTCCAGACAGCTTCGACAAGCGCACTGGTAAGCACCGGGGTAGTGACAGCGTAGTTACAGCGTGATCACACCTTGCGTCAAATGCAAATGGTCGCGAGATTTGCGGGCGATATAAACAGCCCGTTCGGGTTAGACCCGAATGTCCTCCCGAAGCAGAATCAATCGCTTACGCACGAAAATTTGCAATACCGAATAGTCATCTAACGTCGAATGAGAGCCCAGATTTCTTGTAAGTTCCCTATTATCAATGATTTGGCTCCTCAGGTAGGATTCGAACCTACAACCCTTCGGTTAACAGCCGAATGCTCTACCGTTGAGCTACTGAGGAGCACGGCCCGTATTGCGCAGTTTGGAGACTGCGCAATCTGGATTTACCCATTAAAGCACACGCATCGCGCTTCGAATGATAGCCTGAGGTTTCCCGATGGAGCTTGAAAAAGTCTACGAGCCGCAGCGTTTTGAACCGCACTGGGCTCAATGGTGGATCGATTCCGGTATCTATCACGTCGATGCCCGAAATGCGAAGAGCCATGTTTTCTCGATTGTAATTCCGCCGCCGAACGTAACAGGTTCGCTACACATCGGGCACATGCTCGACCACACCGTCATGGATGTCGCCGTGCGCTGGCATCGTATGAAAGGCGAGACCACGCTGTGGGTTCCAGGCACCGATCACGCCGGCATTGGCACACAAATGCTCGTGGAACGGCAGCTTGCACAAGAGGGTCTCACGCGCCAGCAGCTTGGGCGCGAAGAGTTCGAGCGTCGAGTGTGGCAATGGAAAGAAGAGTACGGCGGACGCATCAACACGCAAGTTCGGCGTGAAGGCGCTAGCGTTGACTGGTCTCGTGAGCGCTTCACCATGGACCCGGTCTTTCTCGCGCGGTTCGCGAGACGTTCGTCCGGCTGTGGGAAAAAGGCCTGATCTATCGCGGCGAGTACATGGTGAACTGGTGCCCTCGCTGCCAGACCGCGATATCCGATGTAGAGACCGCGCACGAAGCCGTAGAAGGCCACCTCTGGCACATTCGGTATCGCATAAAGGACAGCGAGAAGGCTCTGACAGTCGCAACCACTCGTCCGGAGACCATGCTTGGCGATACCGCTCTCGCAGTTCATCCAGACGACGAGCGGTACTCCCATCTGCATGGCAAGACGGCTGTCCTTCCGCTCGTGGGACGCGAGATTCCGGTAATCACCGATGAGATGGTTGACCGAGATTTCGGAACCGGTGTCGTGAAAGTCACGCCGGCTCACGATCCGAACGATTTTGAAATGGGGCGGCGGCATGGTCTCGCATTCGTGAAGGTGATCGGCGAAGATGCTCGTATGACTTCCGCCGCGGGCGCGTATGCAGGCCTGGATCGATCTGAAGCGCGGAAGCGAGTCATTGCCGCTCTCGAACAGTCCGGCGAGTTAGTGAAGACCGAGCCCTATACGGTCAACATCAGCAAATGTTATCGCTGCAATACGATCATTGAGCCGCTCGTATCGAAGCAATGGTTCGTGCGCACGAAGCCTCTCGCTCAAGAGGCAATGAACGCTGTCAAGAGCGGACGCATTCGATTCGTGCCCGATGACCGGGAGATCGTCTTCTTCCAATGGATGGAGAACATTCGGGACTGGTGCATCTCGCGCCAGCTCTGGTGGGGGCATCGTATCCCGGCGTGGCATTGCAGAAATTGCCAGGAGATCACGGTAGCGCGCGAGACCCCAGCAACTTGTCCGCATTGCCATTCAACCGAAGTCGAGCAGGATCCCGACGTTCTCGATACGTGGTTCAGTTCCGGTCTATGGCCATTTTCGACCCTGGGTTGGCCCGATGAAACCGAAGATCTGAAGACCTTCTATCCCACTTCTCTGCTCATTACGGGCTTCGACATTCTGTTCTTCTGGGTCTCTCGAATGATCATGCTGGGATTGGAATGCACGGGCGATGTTCCTTTTCGCGAAGTGCATATGCACGGGCTGGTTCGCGATGCCGAGCGCCAGAAGATGTCGAAGACCAAGGGAAACGTCGTCGATCCGCTCGAGCTGATGGATCGCTTCGGGACGGACGCGGTGCGTATCGCTCTGCTCATTTCAGCCGCCCCCGGCGCCGATATCGCGCTCAAGGAAGATCGCATGGAGGCGAGCCGGGCTTTCGCGAACAAGCTATGGAATGCCTCGCGGCTGCTGTTTCTGAATATGGAGCGCTCGGGACTCACGAAGTGGACGCCGGAGCAGGCGAGCTCTACTGCCACCGAGGACGGCTGGATTCGAGATCGTTTCACCACTTGCGCGCGAAACGTGAACGAGAGCCTAAAACTGCATCGTTATCACGAGGCGAGCCAAGGCGCTCTGGGATTTCGTCTGGCATGAGTTCTGTGACTGGTATCTCGAGGTGAAGAAGCTCCGGTTTCGGGAGAACTCCGGTCAAGATAACCATTGGACGCGAGGCGCTTAGTATCTATGAGTCCATGCTGCGCCTGCTACATCCGTTCATGCCATTCATCACCGAGGAACTGTGGCAGCGATTGCAGGCGAAGTCAACAGTTGAGCACCCGGTATCTATCTCGCTCGCTGCGTACCCGCGGCCGGAAGACACGTCCATGTACCACGCCCGCAGCAAGGATTTTAATAAGCTGCAGGAGATTGTCAACGCCGCCCGCGAGACTTCGCGCGGATCATAAACTCGATCCGAAAGTCCAGTCTTCCTGCCACTCTGTATGTGCGCGAGCCCCAGTTTGGCACTGAAGATCTCGACTGCAATCGCTGCGCTTGCGAAGCTGACGATTGACCAGCGGTCCGGCACGCTACCCGGAGCGAAGCGGACTTGTGCGCTCGACGCCGGATTTCGATCTGCAGATCCATGTTCTGGCAGCCACTCAGAACGGCGCCTCAACACCCGAGGCCCGCGCGCGCATTCTGAAGGAAATCGCGCGCCTGGAGCGAGCCGTCGAAAACTCGAAACGCCAGCTCGAGGATCCCGTGTTTCTCAGCAAGGCGCCGGAACACGTAATCGGCAGTTTGCGTTCGAAGCTGGCCGGGTATGAAAATCAACTCGAACACAACCGCAAGTTGCTCGAAAGCTCCGAGTAGTGCGTTCCTGTTTGCATTAGAAGATGCTGCTGCGATATCGATAACATCCGCCAGCTCTGTCCCGGAAAGCAGGTGCACTATTACCAAAGCGTTGGCTCCACAATGACGGAGGCTGCGCGGCTGGCGGATTTAGGCGCTCCGCACGGAACGGTCGTCCTCGCCGAGGAGCAGACGGCCGGCTTAGGACGGCTGGGGCGTTCCTGGCATTCCGATCGAGAGCTTGGCATCTATTGCTCTATCTTGCTGCGCCTGCATCTCGCCCCGGAACATTTGCCGATAATCAACCTTGTGCTCGGGCTTGCAACGGCCGAAGCGATTCAAAAATCGAGTCATTTGGCTTGCGATCTGCGGTGGCCGAATGACGTGCTGATTCATGAGCGAAAGGTTGCGGGCATTCTTGCTCAGCTCATCGATGGCTGTGTAATCGCGGGGGTGGGCATCAATGTGAACCAGGAATCTTTCCCACCGGATCTCCGGACTCCCGCCACCTCTTTGCGCATCGAGAGCCGCGGCGGAATTCGGTCTCGCGAGAATCTCGTGGCCAATCTAATCGAATCCGTCGACGCTTTCTGTTCCATGCTGGAGGCCAGCGGAACTGAGTCGATTATCCGGGCGTTCACGTCAGCATCGAGTTATGCGCTCGATCGGCGAGTGCTTGTTGAAGATGGCGGCAGGGAGGGTGTTACCGCCGGATTGGACGAAAATGGGTTTCTGCTGGTGCGCTTTGATCAAGGCGGCATAGAACGGATTGCGGCGGGTGGTGTTCGTCCCGCCGGGTAAGCCGCGCGTCATGAGTGAATCTATCCAGTGTGAGAATCACGATGAAAGCCGACTGGCCCCACAACTATTTCAACTATTTCACGGAGATCGAAGAGCACTTTCAGCGTGCGCGCGGGACGAGCCTGTTTCTTTTGTCGCCGCTCGATTGGGCATTGATCGAAAGTTGGAAGAACGCCGGCATTCCGTTGGAAGCTGTTCTGAAAGGCGTAGAGGAGGCCTTTGAGAAATGGCGCAGCCGAAAACGCAAGCATCGGTACGTGAATTCGCTCGCCTATTGCGCACAGGCAGTTCTAGAAGCTGCACAGCGTGCGCCGGCCCGCAGCACCCACGATAAGGCGGCCAGTCAAGCACCGTTCACGGGAGATGAAATTCGTACGCACCTTGAGAAAACAGCCACGGCGTTGCGCGCTAAACCGGATGTGCCGTTCCAGGAACTCGCCTCGGCTCTCGAAACTTTAGCCGGGGCTGCCGATCAATACGTTGAAGACCTCGAACATCTCGAGCGGCGGCTAACCAGCCTCGAAGACAAGATGGTCGCTGCCGCGCGAACCCGCGAAACTGATGAACATCTTTACTCGATTCGCGAAGCACTGGACCGCGAGCTGAAGCCCTACCGCGGAAAGATGACTGCCGAGCAGCTTGCCGTCCTCGAACGGCGCTATCTCGACTCGGCCATTCTCGAACGCGCCAAGCTGCCACGCCTGAGTCTGTTCTATTTGCATTGACTTTGGTACAGTATCCGCACCCATGGATACGGCTCACCGGTTCCGCGCGTTGAACTGGATCGCACTCGCACTCCTGGTCGTCTCCGTGTGCATCAATTACGCGGATCGCACGAGCCTGGCTATTGCGGCGAAGAGTCTGGAACGCGATCTTCACTTCAAGCCCGATGCGCTCGGCATATTGTTAGGAGCCTTTTTTTGGACCTATTCGCTGCTGCAGTTGCCGGCCGGTAAGCTCATTGACCGCTGGAACGTAAATTGGGTTTACGCGGCCGCCTTCCTGCTGTGGTCGGGTGCCATGGCCCTTACTGGGCTGGCGAACTCTTTCGCCGCTTTCCTGAGCTTACGATTTGTGCTCGGAGCGGGCGAATCAGTCGCCTACCCGGCCTACTCGAAAATTATTGCTGCCACGTTTCCCGAAGATCTTCGCGGAACAGCCAACGCGCTGATCGACGCAGGATCCAAATTAGGTCCGGCTCTAGGAGTTCTCGTGGGCGTCAAAATCATCGGATGGCTTTCGTGGCGGGGAATGTTCGTCGCAATCGGCTGCGCCAGTCTGTTGTGGCTCATACCGTGGTCTCTCACCGCTGCTCGGCTTCCCGTCAGGCGATTCTCAGAAGCTTCTGCATTGGCGCCCACCTATCGCGAGCTTTTCTCACAACGCGCGCTGTGGGGCACTGCTTTGGGCCTCTTTGGGGGGAACTACACGTGGTACTTCTTTTTGACTTGGCTGCCCTATTACTTTGAAACTGACCGGCATTACACGCTGAACCGCCTTGCCTTCATGGGTTCTTTGCCGTTCTGGGCAGTTGCTGCTTCTTCTATGCTCTTCGGGATCGTCGCTGATGCCCTCATTCGCCGAGGAAGGGATGCGGGCAGAGTTCGTCAGGCGTTCGTTTGTACAGGTCTCCTCAGCTGCTCTGGATTCATGTTCGCCGCGGTTCTCGTCCCACTAGAATCTGTATCCAATATTCTGTTGCTTCTGGCTTGTGTCGGGATGGGTCTTTTCTCTTCAAATTGCTGGGCCTTGACGCAGCGCCTGGCGGGCCTCGAAGCGGCGGGAAGATGGACAGGCATCCAGAACTGTATCGGCAACTTCCCTGGGGTTATCGCGCCTTATGTGACGGGAGTTGTTTTGGGCAAAACGCATTCCTTCTTTGCAGCGTTCGCGATCGCTTGCGCAATTCTTCTGCTCGGGGTAGCAGGTTTCTGGTTGGTAATTGGAAAGCCTACGCCGGTATTGTGGCGTACATCGATGCCGAGGCCGGCGTGAAAGGCCAACGGCCTTGGGTATTTATTGGCTTTCCTGATTCTTCGTCGCCAGCAGAGATAACCGGAATGCAGGCCGATGTGCCCAGACTCGGGCGCCTTCGATTCCCGCTCTCTTCGCCAAAGCTAACAGCTCATCCGGTTTGAATGCAGCCCGAACGGAGACCGGTCCGTCGTGCAGCGTAATTCGCTGCCAACCGAAAATCCATTTCGTAGCCGGCAAAAAGCAATACGAGAGGACATGGCGCTCCAAATCGCAGACCAATAGAGCACGCTGCGCAACAGCATAGAAGCTGCGTAGGAGAGCGGTTATCTGGTCATCGGGGAAATGGTGTAGAAAAAGCGAGCAGAGCACATAATCAAAACTTTCAGCTACGAAAGGAAGCTCAAAAGCATTTGCAAGAACCTTCTGAGGAGGCGCCTCAGAGAGATTCACAGGATTGTAATCGAGATTCGTGATACGGGCATACGGATAAAGCCCTCGCAAGAGACGCGCGGTATCGCCCGACGCCGCGCCTACGTCTAACAACGTGAATCTATCGGCTGGGCCGGCAACTTGCGCCACAAGCTTTCGGAGACTTGAGTGACCCCCAAATCGGCGATTGATACGAACCAGATCGGCAAGATTGCGCCGCGCCTCCTCCTCAGGAGCATAATCGAGCAACTCCGGTTTGATCAAGCGTTTGGCAAACATGCCTTAGAGGGCTGCCCCATAGTTAGCGGCCTCATGCCGTCCAATCTACCTGTTGCGGCAAGACATTCCAGGGCTTCTGAAAGATAATAGAAGAAAGGAACATCTGCAAGATCCTCGAAGAGGAACATACATGAGTACCAACGCACCCCAGCAGCCAACTTATATCATTCCGCCGCCGTCGGGCGCTAATTGGAGAACGCCGCTACTCGTCGGAGTGCTGGTTCTTCTGGTAGGGTCCAACATATATCTGTTCACACAGCTCGAGCGCGTCAAGACGGATAGCAAGCAGGAAATGGCGAAATTGAGTTCCGATCTCAACGGCGCCGTTGAACGAATGCGCATTGATTCGTCTGCCGACGTCCAGCGCTCACGGCGCACGATTGAGGCCTTGCAGTCAGATTTAAAAGCGCAGCGAAGAGCCGCGGAACGCGCCGTAGGGCAAGCCAAGATCGATGCGCAAAAGAGAGTCGCAACCCTGCAGACTCAAGTTGCGAGCGAACAGGCCCAGCAGGAACAGGCCATCAACGCCGTGAAACAGACTGCGGACACAGCCACAACCAAGTTGGCAGACGTTTCAACCGATGTCGGAACCGTCAAGACGGATGTCCAGAACACGAAGAGCCAGTTGGAGCAAACTATCGCCAACCTGAAGCGCGTTACTGGCGACGTGGACAGCCATGCCAGCCTGATCGCGACGAATGCCAAAGAGCTGGATGCTTTGAAAACACTCGGTGAACGCAACTACTCCGAATTCACGATCACCAAATCGAAAAAGCCGACCAGGGTCGCCGATATTTCTGTTCAACTGAAGAAGGTCGACGTAAAGCGGAACAAGTTCACGATCACGATCACCGCCGACGATAAGCAGGTCGAAAAGAAAGATCGCACAGTCAACGAGCCCATCCAGTTTTATACATCCAAAGCGCGACAACCGTATGAAATCGTAGTGAATCAGGTGCGTAAAGATGCAATTGTCGGTTACCTTGCGACGCCCAAGGTTCAGACGCCCCGAAGCGGTGCTTAACATTTAAGGAGCTATTTGTGCGATACCCTGAACCCCTCATTCTTCCGATGCGGAAAGACTTGACGCAGTATGGCGTGCAAGAAACGCGAACCGCCGAGGAAGTTACTCACACGCTGCGGCCCGGAACCGGTACTGTCCTGATGGTCGTGAATTCGGTGTGCGGCTGCGCAGCCGGAAAAGCGCGTCCAGCGGTGGGACTCGCGCTCAAGCATCACACACGCCCCGATGCTGCGGCCACGGTCTTTGCGGGCGCGGATCTCGAAGCTGTCGAAAAAGTACGCGAACTGCTTCCCGGGCAGCCGCCCTCCTCACCTTCAATGGCGTTGTTTCGCGATGGCAAGCCGGTGTTCGTTCTGCATCGGCACCAGATCGAGAGCCGGCAAGCAATCGAGATAGCGAATCTCCTCACGGAAGCTTTCGATCAGTACTGCGTTACAGCGAAGCAGTAGCTTTCCGGTGGTATCCGTACAGTCTGTGCGCTTCAATGTACTCGCGCACTCCCGGGGGTAGTTCAGGCGTCGGTTTTCCCGCAGCCTAGCGGCTGCCGAATGCTCGAGCTCGAGACTGGAAGCGAGATCCCGTCCAGGCGATGCACGCAGGCGTTCTCCGGCGTGCGGTAGGCGTGTTCCGGTCTCGTAACGACGATAAACTCCGTCAGCTTCACGACGTCTTGCCAGCGCTTCCAAGTCTTCAGATCATCGAACGCATCGGAGCCGATCAAAAAGTATAAGCGATCATTTGCCGCCATCTGCTTCCTGAAGCGCTCGAGCGTATCGATGGTATAACTGCGCTCCGCTCCTTCTTCTAACCGGGAAGCGAAAAACGCAGGGCAGGGATCACAGGCAATTTCGACCATCCGGAATCGATGCTCGTATCGAGTCACGGTCCGCAAATCTTTATGCGGCGGGTTACGAGCCGGAACGAACAGAACGCGATCTAGCGAGAACCTTTCGCACGCGGCTGCACGCAACACGCAGATGAGCTTCGTGAATGGGATCGAAGGTGCCTCCAAACAGGCACAGGCGCTGGCCGCCCGAGCCGCGATCAGTAGGGGAGCTTGGTTCGATTTGGTTCACTTGAAATCTGCTCTTCGGCGGCGCGGCTGGCTAGCTCGTCACAGCGATTGTTGTCCTCGTGCGACGCGTGGCCCTTCGTCCATTTCCAGTGCGTATCGTGCGTCCTCACCAGCTCATCGAGCATCATCCACAGGTCCTGGTTCTTTATGGGTTTTTTTCGCAGCGCTCTTCCATCCGTTCCGTTTCCACCCCTCAATCCAATTCATGATTCCGTTTTTTACGTATTCCGAATCGGTAACGATCTCAACCGAGCAGCGCTCTTTCAGGCGCTTCAGTCCTTCGATGGGAGCGGCGAGCTCCATACGATTATTGGTCGTGTGAGGGCTCGATCCGAAGATCTCGCGCTTGGTATCGCCATACCGGAGAATACACGCCCAGCCTCCCTTCCCCGGATTGCCTTTGCAGGCTCCGTCGGTGATCAGTTGAACGTGCTTCAAGCAACTTCAGCGCATTCGTGCGCGGGAAGCTCTTGCGCATTCTGGAAAAACGCATCCACAATGTCGAGAATGCGGGGCACTTCGTTGGGCCCGGTATATCTCAGTCCGCAGCTTAGAGCCGTTCCGAATCCCGTGCGTGAAGTAAGTCGCGAACTGCTTCATTTTCCCGACCGCGTCGGGCTCGCCGTGCTCTTGAAGCATCACGTAATACGTCCTCATCAGGTGATAGCGTTCCTGGTCGGTGGCTACGGTGTAAGAGCCGGTTTGAACGTAATCCTGGATTTGCCGAAAAATCCAGGGGTTCGAAGAAGCGGTTCGCCCGATCATGATCGCATCGCAGCCGGTCTCGCGATACATGCGCACCGCGTCCTCCGGAGTCAGGATGTCTCCGTTGCCGATCACCGGAATCCGTACGGCGGCTTTGACTTCAGCAATTCGCGACCAATCGGCGCGCCCGCTATAACCCTGTTCGCGCGTGCGTGGATGCAGGGCGACGGCGGCCAGACCGCAATCCTCGGCTAATTTTGCCATCTGGATCGCGACCAGTTCCTTATCGTTCCAGCCCGCCCGGAACTTACAGGTAAGCGGTATCGAGATTGCCGAACGGGTCTTTCGCAGGATCGTTTCGACCAGAGGGAGATCCCGCAACAGCCCCGAGCCGCCATTGCATTTCACGACTTTGTTCACAGGGCAGCCGAAATTGATATCGACACTGTCGAACCCGCGATCCTCGCAAACCCTTGCCGCGTCGGCCATTACATCGGGGTCGGACCCAAATAGCTGGCAGGTGATCGGATGTTCGTCTTCCTCGAAATATAGATAGCGGAAATTTCGATTCGGCTTCTTGGCGGTCCGGGTGCTCACGACTCCGTGCGAACTGGTAAATTCGGTCATCAGGAGCCCACAGCCGCCTTGGTTGCGGATCAGGCGGCGAAACACGGTGTCGGTGACCCCGGCCATGGGCGCCAGCACCGTGGCTGGATGAATCGAGATCGGGCCTACGCTATAGCTTGCCGGGAAATCGGGGATGTAAGGCTCCTTCATCGTGCGGACTTGAGATGACCTTATTTTAACTGCCATAAGACGAAACGTCCCTGGCCGGAATAGCGTTCTCATATAAGTAGGAGGCGGCGTGGAATCGTCTAACCTCATTAAAGTCGTTGCCGCGTTTCTAGCGGGAATCGTAATTGCTCTCGCGAGTGTTCTCATCTATCAGAGAACGAACGAGATGATTCATCCGCAGCTCACGGTGACCGCTGTCCCGGCCCACGATGTTTCGGACGCGCAGGATTCTACGGGTGTAACGGGCCAGGATTCTTCAGACGAGTCGACCCAGACACCGGCGCCTGCGCCCGTGACGTGAGACTCCCGCCCGGAAGCCCGCTGCGAAGCTGCGTCCGAAGGTCCACGCGAAGGCAGTCAAACCCGATTCGGAACCAGCAACGGAGCCAGAACTGGCTGAAAACTCCGCTCCCGGCCACCGCACTCGCAACGAACGATGCACCCCAGCAGCCGACGCCTGACCCGCCGCAAGCGCCGATTGCAGCCGGCAGAGCACTCAGGCGTCGCCCGCGCCGGAGCCTGCAAGACCCCGCCGTTGCTCCGGAGCCTGCCCAAACCAGTCCTGCGCCGCAGCCGCATACGGTTACTCTGCCTGCCGGAACCACCGTTTCTGTCCGGCTCGCAGAAACACTGAGCACGAATGACAACTACACGGGCGACACGTTCCGAGCTACTCTCGAATCGCCTATCATTGCGGACGGGTTTATCATTGCGGATAAAGGTTCCAAAGTCCTCGGCCAAATCGTCAAGGCGCAAAAGGCGGGCCGTGTTGAAGGCGTCTCTGAATTGACATTGGCGCTGACCGAGATCAACACGACCGATGGCCAGCGCGTCAAAATCGAAACCAGCACTTGGGACAAGAAGGGCCCGAAGAGCACCGATCAGGACGCTGCGAAGATCGCGGGTGGCGCGGCAGTGGGCGCGATCATCGGCGCAATTGCCGGAGGAGGAAAAGGCGCCGCAATCGGTGCAGGCGCAGGCGGAGCCGCTGGAACGGGCGCGGTGATTGCGACGCGGGGCAAAGACTGCAACACTTCCGATCGAAACGCGGCTTACCTTCCGTCTTGCGAATCCCGTTACGATTACAGAGAAGCTGAATCAGTAGTCAGTTCTGATCGCGGGCCGCAAGCACTTCCCATTTCGAGGGTTCTAACACGCGCGGTCCCGACTCGATGCGGCTTAGTTCCTCGATCTGCTCGGCGTCCTGCTGGACGAAGCTCGTTGAATTTCCGGGCCGAGGGCAAGACGCTGCGCTCGAGCGAGCCAACGGTTTGGTTATAGGTCGTTACCGTCTTCTCAATCGCATCGCCGAGCTTGATGAAATGGTCGCTCATTGTTAACAGCCGGGAATAAAGCTCGAGGCCCGTAGTCCGAATTTTTTCCACATTCTCGACCAGTGCCTGCTGACGCCATCCATGTGCGATCGCGAGCAACAAACTGATCAGCGAAACCGGTGTTGCGATCATTACCCGGCGCTCCACGCCGAAATCGAGAAGCGTGGGGTCGTGCTCCAGCGCGGCGCTGAACAGCGATTCCAAAGGCAGAAACGCAACCACGAATTCAGGCGAGCAAGTCAGGCGCTGCCAATACGCCTTTTCTCCGAGAGATTTTACGTGCGTCCGCACCTGACGCGCATGGTCTTGCAGAAAACGCGAGCGCTCCGCGTCGTCCTGGGACTCGATGCGCGCGAAGATAGGCCTCGAGCGACACCTTCGCATCAATCACTACCTGGCATTGGTTCGGCAACCGTACGATCAGGTCGGGCCGCTGGTTGGTCTCGCCGAACAGCGTCTTCTGTTCCGCGAAATCGCAGTACTCCAACATGCCGGCGAGCTCCACAACGCGGCGAAGCTGCATCTCGCCCCAGCGGCCGCGTTGAATTGGGGATCGGAGCGCATTCTTCAGCTGATCCGTCGATTGCCGGACCCGCTCCTGCAATTGCGTCAGTGCGCCCACTTGCGCGGAAAGGTCGGAGTAGGCGCCGGCGCGGGATACTTCAATCGCTTGTACTTGCTCTTCAAAACGGCGCAGCGACTGGTTGACGGGCTCAACGAGATGCTGAATCTGCTCCCGGCTGCGATCGAGAAAGAGCTGGCTGTTATTTTGCAGCGCATCGGCAGCCAGCCCGCGAAATTTCTCTTCCAATTGTTGCTGCGTCTGGGTCAGCAGCTTGAGCTGAGCCTCGGCGGCCTCTCGATTTTTCGCGTTCTCAGTCTGTTGCTGAATCAGCGCGCGCCGGGTGTCTTCCAGCTCAGGCCGCAGGCGCTCCGTTTCCTGCCGCGCTTCGGCGGATGTCTGACGCCAGCGCTTCGCTTCTGACGTCTGGTATGCCGCGAAGCTGACAGCAATCAACAGGCAGATCAGCAGGAGCGGCTACAACAAAGATCATTCCCTTAGTATCTCAAAACATTTGTGGAGAGTTTTGTTCCAATCTGCCGGTTGTCAGCGCAATTTATCTTTTAAGCCCTTATCATCCTTATCAGTCTTGAACATGACCGAAAAGAGCTCGTCGAGTTTGGTTGTAGCTTGCTTTGAAAACATTCCAACAAGTCCGGAGATCGCGACCAATCCGTACAGATTTACTTCGGACCCTGTTGTTGCCGCATTGAGAAAGCCTCCGCGGATCACAAGGTAAAAGATGAGAGCGAGAGCCGCTCCAATGAACGGATACAGCAGGTACCAGGCGCTCCAACTGATGCGCAGCGTGCGGTTTCCGACAAACGCAACGAAGGACCGGGCGCTATAGACAAAGCTGCCGAGGGCGCCCGTGACCAATACGAGCCAGATCAGATTGACCTCGCGGGATGACCGGCCAAAGGGCACCCAGACACGCTGATTCTCGGCGTTCCGTAACCTGTCTTCCTGCGGTTTCTCTTGCTTCAGCGCGTCGGTCAGATCTTTATCGGCCTGCACACGGTCGGCTGTCGCGGTTTGCAACGCCGCATTCGCCGTGGCAAGCGCTTTCCGCTTGGATTCATCGTTCGGAGCATTGCTCACAGCAGTTTGGGCGCTGATTTGCTCCGCTTTGGCTTTGTCCTCTGCGGCCCTGGTCCGGGTTGAGGCGGATTGCGCGGCAACCAGTGCGTTTCTGACCCGGTTCAGATCAGTAATGTCCCCAATTGTGGGCGGCCAAAGGTTCATCAAGAGAAAAACCAGGCAGAACACGGCCACAAGATAGCCACATAGCGGTATCGCCCACGCCCATAAGAATTGCGGTTGGGAGAATAACCGCACGGTTGCCGTTGCGGATTGATGTGGATCCACAGTACTTCGTGCTGTGATCATTACCTCGCAATCATCGGCGATCAGGTCCGGCGCGGTATATGTCCCATCTGCATCCAGCGTGCCCGAGCCGGGAGCGATGGTCCACGTCACGGCGTTGTTGCGATCACCCGGCACGATCACATTAAAGCGCTGTATCTCGTTCGCTTGGAGGCCGACATTGGTAGGCGTCAGAATCACTTCGGGCGGGACCAGTTGGATGATAGCGTTTTCAGGCGTACCGCCAGCGCGAGTTGCCGTGAGCACGACATCTACAACGGCTCCGATTGTTCCGGGAGCCGTATAGGTATAGGCTCCGCCCCCATCCACGCTTCCAACACCGGTGGCGGCGCTCAGGGTCCAGGTGATCGGGCTTGGAACCGGAGCGCCTGCAGCATCCCG
This sequence comes from uncultured Acidobacteriaceae bacterium, assembly GCA_963803455.1. Lineage (GTDB taxonomy): Bacteria > Acidobacteriota > Terriglobia > Bryobacterales > Bryobacteraceae > Bog-105. The sequence continues at coordinate 1,924,046 of CAWDMK010000001.1, forward strand.
TAACGTAAAGCGCTCCGATTGGGCGCTGGTCAGCTTGACTGAACGCGGATCAATAGGCATAGGTTTTGATCATTGATAATATCCGACTAACTCATGAAATGGGATACAGCGCGGAAAAGATCGAAAAAAACTGCGAGGCCTCTAGGATGATGAAGCGAAACGGCATCGAGGGAATGGAACTTTGTGACTCGTTTAGCGCCGCCCTGAAAACGACGGACGGGCTGTGATGGCGAGTGGCTCCGGAACCAGGCTCAATGCGGCAACTATCAAGAGCAGCATCGTTGCGGCGCTTGGCGGGCTGTTGTTTGGGTTCGATACGGCGGTGATTGCCGGGACAACGAAAGACCTGACCCAGGCGTACCATCTGACACCCGCCTATTTGGGATGGACTGTTTCGAGCGCCTTATGGGGAACGATCTTAGGCGCGATGTTTGCCGGTATGCCCGGTGATCGCTACGGGCGTCGGGATAGCCTTCGCGGAATGGCCGTGCTTTACATTATCTCTGCGGCGGGATGCGCATTCGCCTGGAGCTGGGGATCTCTGGTGTTGTTCCGGTTCATCGGAGGGATCGGCATTGGCGGTTCATCAGTGCTCGGGCCGATGTACATTGCGGAGATTGCTCCGACAAAATGGCGCGGGCGATTAGTGGGCTTATTTCAGTTCAACGTGGTCTTCGGCATTCTGCTGGCGTATTTCTCGAACTACTTAATCGGCCTTATGGAGTTCGGCGAAGCGGAGTGGCGCTGGATGCTGGGCGTAGCGGCTATTCCGGCAGCACTGTTTTTAATAATGCTGTTTGGCATTCCTCGGAGCCCTCGATGGCTGGTGAAGAAAGGGAGAGTGGCCGAAGCGCGAGAAATATTGCGCCTGATCGGGGAACCGGATTACGAGAGCGAATTGGCGGACATCGTCGCGTCTATCGACGTTGAACACGGCCATGCCGATGAGCCACTATTCTCGCGCAAGTACCGGCTGCCGATTTTCCTTGCAGTATCGATCGGCATGTTCAATCAATTGTCGGGAATCAATGCCATTCTTTACTACCTGAATGACATCTTTGCGCGCGCCGGCTTCAGCAGAGTCTCGGGCGACCTTCAAGCCGTAGCGGTGGGCGCGACGAACCTCGTCTTCACGATGTTCGCTATGTCGATCATCGACCGCGTCGGTCGCAGGACGCTGCTACTGATTGGATCAGTCGGGACTGCCGCATGTCTGGCCGGTGTTGCCGGCATCTTCTTCTCGGGGAAGCACGAGCGTGTACTGGTTTGGCTGCTGATCGGCTATATAGCGTCATTCGCGTTTTCGCAGGGGGCGGTCATCTGGGTCTATATCAGCGAGGTCTTCCCGAACCGGGTGAGAGCCAAGGGACAGAGCTTGGGCTCTTTCTCTCATTGGTTTATGAATGCGCTGATCTCCGGTATTTTCCCGCTTATGGCCGCGAGGTCCGGCGGCGCTCCCTTTGTATTCTTTGCATTCATGATGGTTGTGCAATTCTTCGTGGTGCTGAGCGTGTATCCGGAAACGAAGGGCGTGTCTTTGGAAGCGATGCAGCGGAAGCTGGCGATCAGTTGAACTAAATTTGTGAGGCCGATCGCTGGCGGAATCACACTTGGCCCCGCAACCAGCCAAGATACTTGTCGGCTCCCGCCATGACCGGCAATGCGATGATTTCCGGAGTGTCATACGTATGCAGCTCCGCAATCCGGTCTCTTACCGCCGGGAATCGCTGCTGAGTCGTCTTCACGAGTAACAGAACTTCTTCCGCGCTCTCGACGTTTCCTTGCCAGCGGTAGACGCTTTCGATCCCCGGCAATACGTTCACGCATGCCGCGAGCCGCTCCTCGATCAGGGTGTGGGCAATCGTCATGCCCTCCTGCCGGCTGCCGCAAGCGCACAAAATCATCACTGCCTCTGGCATAAAACTTTCATTTCCGCTGGACCTTTGTCCAAAACAAGTTTATAAAGATATGTAAGGGATTACTTTACGGTGTTGCGATCCATTCTACGCCCGGTGGCCATTGTCGCCGCGCTCGCCGGGTTAGCCGCCTACGCCACCATCATGTTGCGCGGGCCAGAGGGCATAACCGCCTTAACTGAGAAGCGCCAGCAGGTCCGCGCTCTCGAAGAGCAGAACGCGAATCTGCTGCGCGACATCGCTAAAAAGAAACAGCGCATTGAGAGTTTGAAGTACGATCGAAATGCCCAGGAGCTGGAAATACGCAAGCGGCTGAAGCTGCAGCGCCAGGGCGAAACATCGTTTGTGCTTCCCGATACGCCCAACACCCCCGCATCGCCCCGGCCCTAGCGATACATCCTGATCCACCCAACCCCGCAATGCCACAATCGGGGACATATGTCGGTTTACCAGGAACGCAAAGACGAGCTGGAACACTACGAGCTGATGATGGGCTGGGAGCGCGGACGCCTCGCGGTGACCCTCGATTGCATTACTGACGCGCTCGTCCTTGTCGGGCAGCATGGCGTGTACTGCCAAAGCGCCCGTCAGCTTGGCAAACCGGCAATGGACATTCAGCTCATTTCGAAAAGCCTCACCGACGCGAAAGAGCTGATCTCGAGCGTGCTCGAAGGCATGAAATCGCAGCCCGAACTTAAAGCAGACGAATAAAAAAGCGGATCCCTCTATTCGTAATGCAGAGCCTGTACTCGCTCAATCGTCGCTGCTCGCAGGGCAGCCAGAAAAGATGCAGCAATCCCGACCAGCATCAAAGTGCTCCCCAGATCGCAGATCGGGGGCGGACCGCAGATCGGTGACACGACCGCAAGATCGGTGAGATCGGTGACGACGGTGAGATCGGTGACAGGTGAGATCGGTGACGTGAGATCGGTGACGACGTGAGATCGGTGACGTGAGATCGGTGACAGTCACCACAACTCCTGAAGTCCGAGACTCTATGCCTCTCGCGACCACTTCGCAGATGTGCCCCGTAAACCGCGTCTGGTTCTCCCCGGCCGTCCGCACCACGTCACACAACGCGGAAACAATCGCCGCGCTGTGTTCTTCTCTGATAGTGATCGAGAAGTATACCTTTCCCTGCTGAAGGGATACACCGCCGAATACAAGGTTGCGGTGATGGGCTACTGCTTGATGATGAACCATGTTCATGTGATTGCGGTTCCCCAGGACTCGGCGCGACTCGCCAAGGCACTCGGGCGCACGCACAACGACTATTCGCGCTGGCTCAACATTCGTCGGCGGGAGTGCGGGCATCTCTGGCAGAACCGGTTCTTCTCCTGCCCGCTGGACGCGGCGTACACATGGGCGGCTCTGGCATATGTTGAACGAAATGCAGTGCGTGCGGGGCTTGTCAGCCGATGTGAAGACTGGCCTTGGAGCAGTGCTCGCCGGCACCTCGGGGCGCCTCACACCTGCGACTGGCTGGATCTCCAACTGTGGTCACAGAACTGGACCCCGCCGCTTTGGCGCTCCGCTCTTGAGCATGGATTGGCAGAAGCGAACATCCGGGGACGCCTGCAAGAGGCGACCCGAACGGGCCGGCCGGTGGGAGAAGAGGAATTCCTACGGGAGTGCGAGCGGCAATCTGGATTGTCTCTACACAGACAAAAGCCCGGACCTAAGCCCAAGCGGCCGCTCTCGCACGTGGTTAACCACACATCCAACTATGATGATGTCGCATAGAGCCGAATTGGGGAGCTACGGTGACTGTCCCGGATCTCCCTCCCCGGATCTCCCCGGATCTCCCGGATCTCCCTTCCTGCCGCACGAACTCCCTTCACTCGTAGTGAAGAGCCTGTACCGGCTCAATCCGCGCTGCTCGCCGCGCCGGCAGAAAGCACGCCGCAACCCCTACCACCATCAAAATCAACCCTGCAACCGCCGCGATCCATGGGTTCGAGGCGCTTACTTCAAACAGTAAACTCGCCAAGAAGCGCCCCGCGATCCATGCCAACCCGATCCCCGTAAGAGCACCCACAAACACCGGCGCTATTCCTTCCTGCAGAATCAGCCGATACACGTCCGGAATATCCGCACCCAGCGCCATGCGGATGCCGATCTCCCGCCTCCGCCGCACTGCCGAGTAGGCAACCACACCGTAGACTCCGAGTCCCGCGAGTAGCAACGCGCTGATCGCAAAGGCCAGCAGCAATTCCATCTCGAAGCGTCTCGTGGCGACCGATCCACTCACGACCGCGTTCATTGTCTGGATTGAGGTTACCGCTACTTGTGAGTCGATGCTCCAGATTGCCTTGCGAACCGCAGAAATCATCTTTTCTGGATCTCGCCCCGTGCGTATCACGAACGTGCCCACTTCGCGGCTGCGATACCAGTACGGAACATAGACCATCGGCGGAGGCGGCTGGCTCAGATCGAGACTTCGGATATCATCGACGATGCCGATGACTTCGAAAGGCTTTTCGTCCGGATCCATGCGCGTAAAGCGTTGCCCGATTGCGCTCTGACCGGGCCAGACCATTCTGGCGACCTGCTTGGAGACAACCGCCACACTTCGTCCTTGATCGCTATCGGCCAGGAAGCGCCCTGCGAGCAGCGGGACCTGTAGCGTCTCGAAATACCCAGGAGTTATCCAACGGAAATGCGCGTCAGGTCGCTGCCAAACCGGCCGGGTATCGCCCGTGCGTGTCACCAGGTCACCCCAGTTATCGCCGTCCAGCGGCAAAACGCTGATCGCCCCGGCGCTTTCGACACCGGGAAGGCCGTGTAACCCGCTAAGCGCTCGATCATAGAACATGTTCCGCGCCGGTTTATCTGCGTAGCGGCTATCGGGCAAGAGCACCTGAGCAGTCACTACGTTCTGTGTTTGGAATCCGCGATCCACATGCAGGAGTTTGATCATGCTCGTAATGAGCAACCCGGCAGTGATCACGAGCGCGGCGCTTGCAGCCACCTCCGTGATGATCAATCCGCTTTGCAGCCGCTTCGCAGAGCGCGGTTCGCTGGATCCACGGCTCTCTGTTCGCAAGGCTCGCCCGCGGTTGTCATGCGCATATCGCCACGCCGGCAGCATCCCGCACAGCAATGCAGTAACGGCCGAAATCAAGATCGCGAACCCGAGTGCAACGGCATCGACATGCACCTCGTTGAGCCTCGGCAACTCGGTGGGAACGTTGCGGAGGAGGATCGGTACGCCAAGCACAGCGAGCAGCATGCCGACAGCGCAGCCGCTCAACGACAAGAGTAACGGCTCTGCCAGCGCGTTCCGGATCAGGTCCGTGCGCGAAGCGCCAAGAGCAGCACGGACTACCGCTTCATGTGCGCTGCCAGCCGCTCGAGTCAGCAAGAGGTTCGCGATGTTTATACAGGAAATCAGGAGTACTGCTCCCACGGCTCCCAGCAGCAGCAACAACGAGCCACGGCTCGAGCCTGTCAAGAATTCCTGCAGCGCTGTCACAGCCGCGCCGTAGTGAACTTTGTCTGGCGTCTGCTCAGATATGGCGCGCTGCAAAACATTCAACTCTGACGCCGCCTGTCGCGGTGTAATCCCTGCCTTCAGGCGTCCAATGGCGAAGTAGTTGTGGTCGCCTTCGACCTCGTGCAAAACATCTGCACTCCAGCCAAATGGCACAAAGGCTTCGATCACTTTGGCCGTTCCGATGCCGCCTCCTATGACCCTTGAGCTCGGCAGAGTGAAATCGGCGGGCATGACACCGATTACTTCGTAAGGCCTGCCATCGAGAGTTAGCGTCTTACCGATTATCGCGGGATCAGCCCCACAGCGGCGTCTCCACAGGCTATCGGCTAAGATCACGACGTTCGAATGACCCGGTTGTTCTTCTTCGGCCGTGAACGCCCGTCCAAGCCGGGGCGAAACGCCCAATACGGAAAACAGATTGGCGGTTTCCTGCGCAACGCCGACCTCTTCTGGCTGCCTACTGCCCACAGGCATCGATTCCGGAAGCAATGCCGCCAGCCCGGAAAATGATTTCGCGTGTTCGCGCCAATAGACGAAATGATTTGCGTTCACAGGAAGGCTGGGAAAGTCTGCCTGCCCCGATTTGATGCTCTCCTGGATCGTTACTAATTGCTGCGGCTGCGGATAGCGCAACGGCTTGAATAAGACGTCGTACACAACCGAGAAAATCGCTGTGTTGGCGCCAATCCCGATCCCCAGCGTTAGGACAGCCGTAAGCGTGAATGTGGGGCTCTTCAGCAGCTTGCGGAATGCGTACCGGAGATTTTGCATAACCATTTCTTAAAGCAGCTGGCCAGCCACATTTGCCAAATCGCAAGCCGATGGTTTCCCGATAGATTGCCGATTCGGTCAGTCGTCCGGGCCGACAGCGCGTCCGGATTCGCACACTGCTGTCCGCTCTCGCACACGGGGTCGGCGCGGCCTACCCATTCCGCACAAACGGGTTCAGTTCCTTCTCTCTTCCAATGGTCGTGTTCGGCCCATGGCCGGGAATCACAAGCGCGTCGTCGGGCAGCTCGAATAGCCGCGTTTTGATCGACGAGAGGATCTGCCGTGTATTTCCGCCCGGCAGATCCGTCCGCCCAATTGAATCCCGAAATAGCGTGTCGCCCGCGATCACCTTGTTTTCTTGGGGAATCCAAAGGCTCAGGCTGCCTTGGGTATGTCCCGGCGTATACAGCACGTGAAACTCGGCAGACCCCAGACGCAAGACGGTGCCTTCATCAGCCGGCGCGTCAATCTCTGTCCGGGGAGGCGTCTTGACCCCCAGCCATTTCGCCTGAATGTCCAGCGCATCGAGCAGTTCCCGATCGCGCTCATTCATATAAACTGGCGCCCCTGTTTGTGCACGTAATTTGTGCGCTCCCGCGACGTGATCGATATGCGCGTGCGTGATGACGATGGCCTTCACTTTCAACTGGTGACGCTCGAGCGCCTCTGTGATTTTTTCGATCTCATCTCCGGGATCGATGACGATCGCTTCGCGCGTCTGCTCATCCCCGAAAACGGAGCAGTTACATTGCAGAAGCCCAACCGGTAGGATGACGTGAATCATGCGATACGCAAAGGATGGCTTCGTTGCTGCTCAAAGCTCGCGCGCGGGTCGCGCGCCGACGCCTTCCCGGCATAAAAAATTCCGAAACGCAGGCACACGCTTGCGGCTGAACCGAGTAGTCCGCCCACAACTCGCTTTGGGCGCGATCTCCCAGGCAGAATCGAAACCACCGCGCTTGCAATTGTGAGCACTTTCGCACTCTGCCATAGAAAGCCGCTGAAGCCTTCGCGCAGTGGCCGGCCCACGCGCTCCGTCTTGCTAGCCTGAGCCTCGAGGGCGAACACGGCCGCGAGTTCCGCAGCCTCTCCCGCAATTCCAAACCGCTCCACCGCTTTCGTCTCGCGCGGGTTCATCCGCAAGAGCGCAAACAAGGAAGCCGCTGAAGCCGCACCCGAAGCGAGAAAGAGAATCGGAGTGATGCGATACGACTCCTCCCATACCGGCACGGAAGTTTGCGCAAGCAGAACGCCCGTGTACCCGGCCAGCCCCAGCCCGAACAAGCCCGCAATCGCGCCAAACACATCGACCAGCGGTTGAAGCAGCCGGGGCCCAAATGGCAGTAGAGCAGCGGCGCCTGCCGCGGAGGAAAAGATCGACAAGATCCACGATCCCATGCTCATGGGTGACGTGATGCGGAACACGCGCAGCATGTTGAGAAAGCGCGCGGGCCGGCCCAAATCGTGGATGAGCAGCGCGGCGCTGATCGCGCCTCCGCCGGTCGCAATCCATCGAGAGCGGATAACGAGCGACCGCATGGATTGCGGGGCAACGACTTGAGCCGCCGCCCCTAACGCCGCGCCCACTCCCGCAAGCCCGCCCACATAAAAATAAGCCGGAATCGTCCAAGCCCACACCGGCTGCTTCAGCATCGGATGATCGTAATAACTAGGGCTCGAACGCGACTGTTCGCTCGGCACATACGGGAAAGCTCGCGAATGCAGTTCTATCTCGGGCTTCGTACGGAGCGCTCCTTGCCGCTAAGCATGACAGATGCGAATGCAGCCATGCTCACACCAATCGCAGCCACACCCGCCGATATCCAGCTTTTGTTGCCTCTACGTGTCGGAACTTCCGGATCGGGTGGCAGGTTATAAACCTCGGGCTTGTCGACCAGCAGAAAGAACGCATTCAACCCGCCAGTTCCGGGCTGGCTCTCCGCGTCCTCGCCATACAAATAGGCTTCCGTTACACCCTGCTCATGTAGTCGTTCGACGCGCGTTTTGGCGCGTGTTCGAAGTTCTTCGATCTCACCAAACTGAATGGAAGCCGTCGGGCAGGCTTTCGCGCAGGCCGGTTCCATATCGGCTTTCTGCCGGTCGTAGCAAAGCGTGCACTTCCAGGCCCGCCCGTCGTCTGGATTGCGATCAATCACCCCGAACGGACAGCCCGACACGCAGTAGCCACAACCATTGCAGATATCAGGCTGAACGTACACGCTGCCGAACTCGGTCCGAATGATCGCGCCCGTCGGACAATTTTCAAGACATCCTGCGCGAGCGCAATGCTTGCACACGTCGGACGCCATCAGCCAGGAGAAGCCGCCGGCATCTTGCCCGCTCAGCGGAACCGGACGCTCAATGAAGCTAACGTGTCGCCACGTCGTCGACCCGAGCGCCATCGTGTTGTCGTACGACATACCGCTGAAGTGATAGCCGTCGTCCGGCAACTCGTTCCATTGCTTGCAGGCGACCTCGCATGCCTTGCAGCCAATGCACAGCGTCGTATCGGTGAAAAATCCCGTCGCCATTTCGATTACGTTTGATCTCCCTGCTTTGATTGCGGAGCAATAACGTGGTGTTTGCCCATGGGGCGTTCTCGCGCAACCGGCAAATCTCGCAACTCCTCATCAGGCGTATTTTCGCTTTGCAGGGGAATCGGCTTCCTGCGGTCGCGGCGACCCGCCCGGATATTGCCCGTGATGGCCTTCGATTCCATGATGGTCGAATTCACGTCCGCGCCAAAAGCCAGCAGTTCGTTGGCGGAATCGCCTGTCACCAAGCCGCGATTGCCCCAGTGGTAAGGCATTCCAATCTGGTGAAGACGACGCCGCCCCAGTTTCAGAGGCCTCATACGCTCAGTAACCAGCACGCGAGCTTCAATTTCAGCGCGCGCAGTTGAAATCGTCGCCCAATCGCCGTTTCGCAGTCCGCGTTCTTCGGCCAGCTCGGGCGAGATCTCGCAAAACATTTCGGGCTGCAGTTCTGAAAGCCACGAGAGCCAGCGCGACATTGCGCCTGACGTGTGATGCTCGGTCAACCGGTACGTCGTGATCACATACGGGAAGCGTTCGTCTTGGAAGGGACGCGCCATTTGGTTGTCCCGGCGGTCGTATTCGAACCGAACCGGATTGCACTGCTGCCCGTATAGTGGGTTCTCAATCGGCGATTCAAAGGGTTCATAGTGCGCCGGTAAGGGTCCATCCTGCAGCCCCGAGGGTGCGAACAGCCAGCCCTTACCATCCGGCTGCAACAAAAACGGATCGTTGCCCGAAATCGTCTCGATGCCTTGCGAATCCTGAGACGCACGGTAAGCCGGAGGCCGCTGCTTGATGAAGTCCGGCTCATCATCGCCCATCCATTGCTGTTTCGCGTCATCCCACCAGATCAAGGCTTTCCGCTCGGACCATGGACGGCCCTCAGGATCCGCTGAAGCCCGGTTGTAGAGGATATGCCGATTCGCGGGCCATGCGAACCCCCAATCAGGACCATAATGATAGCGGTCGTGCGCCGGTGTGCGGTTCGCGGCCCGATTTACTCCGCCCGCATAGATGCCCGAATAGATCCAACACCCACAAGCGGTCGAGCCGTCCTCCTTCAACTCGGTGAACCCGCCGATCGGTTTATCATCCGCAACAGTGTATCCATTAATCTCGGCGAGCACGGCTTCGGCTTTCGGTTCTGCGAGACGCCCGTGGACCGGATAGTCCCAAGTCAGATCTCGCATCGGCCTATCTTTCGGATCATTGGAGCCGCGTAAAGCTCCTTTAATCGCCGGCCGAGGTCATAGACAAAACTCAACTCGCTCCGGCAATCGCCGGGAGGCTCGATCGCGGCGTGATGCCACTGCACGACGCGCTGGGTCTGCGTGAAGCTGCCATCCTTTTCGGTGTGCGTCGCCGCCGGGAAGAAAAACACTTCCGTCGCGATGTCGTCAGCCCGCACCTCTCCGCGTTCATGCTCGGGCGAATCCTTCCAAAACTCAGCCGTCTCGATCAGCGAGAAATCCCGGACGACAAGCCACTCGAGGTTCCTCAAGCCCTTCCGCTGCAGGCCGGCGTTGGGCGATCCGACCGCCGCATTTTCGCCCATGACGAAGTATCCCTTTATATCTCCGTCCGCCATGTTGACGACCGTTGTCATATGCGAGTGATCGCCCGTGATGCGCGGCAGATGGGAATAGCAGAACTCGTTCTCAGCCGTTGCGGCCTCGCCGTACCACCCCTTCAATAGCGAAACCATGTACTTGGGCGTCTCCGTCCACCACCCCGAACGAGGCGTGTAGTTTTCTAGATATTTCTCGAGCGACGGATCGCTCTCCGCCTTCGGCATTGGCAGGTAACCCGGAAGTAGATTAAAGAGAGTTGGAATGTCTGTCGAGCCCTGGATGGTCGCGTGCCCTCGCAACGCCAGAATCCCGCCGCCCGGCCGCCCGATGTTTCCCAGCAGCAATTGAAGAATCGCGGCGGCGCGGATGAACTGGGCTCCGGCCGAGTGCTGGGTCCAACCCACCGAGTAACAGAACGCACTCGTGCGGTCGCGTCCTGAATTCCGGCAAATTACTTCTGCTATTCTCTGGAACTGCTCCGGGCTGATCCCGCAAACTTCCTCGACCATCTCCGGCGTGTATCGCTCAAAGTGCCGCTTCAGAATCTGAAATACGCAGCGCGGATGCTCGAGCGTCGCGTCCCTCTCGAACGCCTTGGCCTTTTCGTGATGGAAATGCGCCGCTCGCTCGGTATGTGATTCGGAAGTGCTATGCGTCTCGCGATCGCCATGTTCAACCGATTCATAGCTCCAGCTCGCAGTTTCGTACTGGCCCTCTCCCTGCTGCCATCCGCTGAATAGCCCGTCCAGATCTTCAGTGTCCTTGTAATCTTCTGAAACGATCATCGATGCGTTCGTATAGGCGGCTACGTACTCTTTGAAAAAGAGCTGATTCTTGATCACGTGCGAGATCAGCGCGCCCAAAAAGACGATATCCGTGCCGGCGCGAATCGGCGCGTGTATGTCGGCGACTGCACTGGTACGCGTGAATCGCGGATCGACATGGATGATTGTCGCCCCGCGCTGCTTCGCCAGCATCACCCAACGGAACCCGACTGGATGGCATTCCGCCATGTTCGACCCCTCAATGACGATGCAATCCGCATTCGCCAGATCTTGGAGCGCAGTCGTCGCGCCGCCTCTTCCGAACGAGGCCCCCAGACCGGGGACCGTCGACGAGTGTCAAATACGGGCCTGATTTTCGATCTGAATGATGCCGAGCGAATTAAACAGCTTCTTTATCAGGTAATTCTCTTCGTTATCGAGCGTCGCTCCGCCGAGGTGCGCCATGCCCAGCGTCCGATTTACAGGCGTACCGTCCTCGGTCGTAGCTTGCCAGGTCTCCTCCCGTGTCTTGAACACGCGCTGCGCAACCATTTCCATTGCTTGCGCCAGCGGTATCGTTTCCCAAGCGGTCGAGTAAGGCCGCCGGTACAACACCTGCTTCACCCGGTGCTCATGGGTCACCAGTTGGAAAGTGGCCGAGCCCTTCGGGCACAGGCAGCCTTCAGAAATCGGCGATTCGGGATCGCCTTCAATGTCGATAATCTGGCCATCTTTCACATAGACCAATTGACCGCAGCCCACCGCGCAGTAAGGGCACACCGACTTCACTACCCTGTCCGCATGCTTGGTCCGGGCCATCACGGCCCCTGTGCGCTCGGACGCGGCCGTATCGCCCAAAGCGCGAGCATCCCGTCGCTGCAACTGTTTCAGTACGGGCCAAGCGGCGAGCTTCGGAAGGTTCATGCCAGTAACTGTAACAAGTTCACCCGATCCGCAGCATTTCGCGGTACTGATCGGGCAAGCGGACTGGCCGCCATTCGCGGTTCAGCCAGATGTGGCGGGTTGATCCGTGTGCCAGTAGCCGGTCCGAGCTGCCGGAGCGGATCTGATACGCAAACTCAATCGTGCGCGAGCTTGCGTTCACAACCTCCGTTTGCACGATAATCTCCTCGTCATAGTGCGCCGGATAGAGATAATGGCACGCAGCATCGATGACGCCAAGAAACAACCCTTCCTCTTCGATTGCCTTGTAATCAAAGCCGCGCGCCCGAACCAATTCGACCCGCCCAATCTCCATCCAAATCAGATAATTAGCGTAATAGACAACCCCCATCTGATCGGTCTCCGCGTACCGCACGCGAAACCGCGTATGATGCTTCTCTAAACCCGCCGATTCCTGCTGCAATCCTTTGGTCTCCAATTTTGAATCCTTTCCCATTAGGATAGAAATGAACCCGCGCATCATCGCCGGGCAGCGGCAAATCTACATTCCTTAGATGGCGACCGATTCCAAGATAGTCACAACCTCGAAGGTCGTCGTCGCGACCACCGTCGCGCTGGCGTTCATTAGCTACTGGCGGGGAGCGGCGATCGTTTTGAGCGATCTCGCTTCGTCCATGTTCTATGTCGGCGGTATTGCCGAGCAAGCCATCGGGAACTCGGCGGCCTGGTACGTCCTCGCCGTAATGATCTTCAGCTTCGCCGTGCGCTCGGTGTACATGGAAAGCAGCGGAATGTTCGTGCGTGGCGGCGTTTACGTCGTCGTGCGAGACAGCATGGGCCCGTTTACGGCCAGATTATCTGTTTCATCTCTCATATTCGATTACATTTTGACCGGACCCATCAGCGTGGTGACTGCAGGCCAGTATCTGGGCCGCCTGATCAATGAGCTGTCCGGCTTCGCGCACAAAAGCTTTCAGCTGGACCCCAATACATTCGCCGCCTTCTTTGCTGTTCTCGTCACGATTTATTTCTGGTGGAGCAACATCAAAGGCATACAGGAATCCAGCTCTGCGGCCCTCAAGATTATGCAGATCACGACTGTGATGGTCGTTGCTCTCCTCATCTGGTGCCCCCTCACACTTCTCATTCGTGGAGCCGCGCAAATTCCGCCATCCCCTGTGCCGAAACATCTTACGTTCACAAAGGAATCGCTGGGCTGGTTTCAGGGCACGATCTGGCCAACCATTCCGATCGTTGCCATCATTATTGCTTTTGGCCACTCTCTGCTCTCGATGAGCGGTTTTGAAACGCTCGCTCAGGTGTATCGAGAGATCGCCCACCCGAAGCTGAAGAACCTGAAGATCACCGGGAACATCGTTTGCTTGTATGCGCTTTTCTCGACGGGGCTCATCACGTTGTTTGCCGCGATGATTATTCCCGATCCCGTGCGAAAGACGTATGTCGATAACTTGATTGGCGGGCTTGCTATGAACCTCGCAGGCCCGGCATTGTTGAGAATTGCCTTTCACGTCTTTGTGGTCGCGGTAGGAGTATTGATTCTCTCCGCTGCCGTGAACACCTCACTCATAGGCGCTAACGGCGTTCTCAATCGCGTTGCCGAAGATGGCGTGCTGCTCGATTGGTTCCGCAAGCCTCACGCCAGATTCGGCACTACGTTCCGTATTATCAATCTCGTCACCTTACTCCAGCTGATAACGATCATCTTGAGCCGGGGGAACGTGTATCTGCTGGGTGAGGCGTACGCCTTCGGCGTGGTTTGGAGCTTCACGCTCAAGGCTCTCGGCGTACTCGTCTTACGATTCCAGCGTAAGGATCAAGAGTATAAAGTTCCTTTGAATATCTATATCAAGGGCAAGGAAATTCCCGTCGGCTTGGCCGTAACCACCTTAATACTTTTGGCAACCGCCGTTGCAAATCTTTTCTCGAAAGAGTACGCCACGATTTATGGGATCAGCTTCACCGTTGCATTCTTTGCTTTATTCACGATCTCCGAGCGAATCAATGCGCATAAGCATCGCGCCCGCCAGGAACAATCACTCGAAGAGTTCAATTTGCAGCAGCAACCGCGTGTTGACGCGAAATCACTTCACGCCCGTCCGGGATGCGTCCTAGTGGCTGTTCGCAACGTCGGCAATATGCAGCATCTGCGGCGCACACTTCAGAAAACAGACCTGCGGCGCAACGACATTGTCGTTATGACCGTTCGTCCGCTGGGGCCTGATAGCGAATACGCTCTTAAAGACGATCAAGTATTCGGTTCCGATGAGAAAGCGTTGTTCTCCGCGGTCGTCACGATGGCGGAAAAAGAAGGCAAGCCCGTCGAGCTGTTGGTTGTACCCGCGACGGACCCTTTTGACGCCGTAGTCCAAACCGCCAATCAGCTCAAAGTCTCGCGCCTGGTGACGGGTGTTTCGCCGCGCATGTCCTCAGACGAGCTGGCGCGAAGAATCGGTTTGGCCTGGGAGCGCCTGCCCGAGCCGCGCCATCCATTCTCACTCGAGATCATCACGCCCGATCGCCCGTCCACCTACGTAAACCTCGGTCCTCATCCGCCCCGCCTCTGGCCCGAGGACATCGATAAGCTCCACAACCTTTGGCTGAGGCTCAGCGAAGATGACGCGCTCGGCGCTAAGCTCCACCATCGCGACGTGGTCGGGTTGGCGCTCCGAAAGCTTCAGGACGAACTGTCAGGTCCCGAGCGCGAGGAAGTGCTCCGCCGTCTCCGCGAAGAGCTGCGGCATCACGCCAGGTAAAACTCTATCCCTCGGTTAAGAACTTTTCGCTCTCAGCTTCATTTCTGAATTCCATTTCGGCCGATTGCAGAAGCTGGGTGGCTTCGGATTCGTTTTGCGCGACCAAGAGCAACAGATCAGTAATCGCGTCCACCGCCGAAGCATACGGATCATTGCCGGTTACAGATCGATACCGCTTGATAATTTCCTGGCCGCGCCGCCGGCGTTCTTCAAGTGTTGTCATTCAGGTAGCTTCAATGATACGCGTTTGCGTGGGGGCTGGGTGGGGCAGACGATCGCTTTCGTCGTCTGCCGTAATGCAGGGCATACTTCCCACTTGCTAGCATTTGGGCATGCGCGTCAGGGTACTGTTTTTTGGGATCCTGAAAGATATCGTCGGCCGCCCCGAAGAATCCCTCGAAATCGACCCCCATTCGACGCTTGCCAGCCTTTTTGATACGTACGCAGCGCGATTCGAAACCCTGCGAGATAAACGTCCGTCGATTCTATTTGCCAGGAATCGGGAGTTCGCCACGCCGGAAACAACTCTAACTGAGAATGACGAGATCGCCTTTCTGCCGCCCGTGAGCGGCGGTTCCGGGCATGTATTCGCGATCACGCGCGATCCCATCGATTCGCAGCAACTCGCGCGTAGCTTGTGCCGGCCCGAAGACGGCGCTCTCGTTATCTTCGAAGGCGTTGTGCGGAACAACACAAAAGGCCGGCCAACC
Organism: uncultured Acidobacteriaceae bacterium; assembly: GCA_963803455.1. Lineage (GTDB taxonomy): Bacteria > Acidobacteriota > Terriglobia > Bryobacterales > Bryobacteraceae > Bog-105. The sequence goes on from CAWDMK010000001.1 coordinate 1,939,488, forward strand.
TCGTACCTCGAGTACGAGTGCTACGAGCCCATGGCTCTAGAACAGATGACCCGCATCGGGAACCAGATAGCCGCCCAGTACAGCTTGGGTGCGATAGGCATCGTTCATCGCCTCGGTCAACTGCAGATTGGGGAAGCGAGCGTCGCTGTGGTCGCTTCGGCTCCTCATCGGCGAGCCGCTTTTGAAGCCGCTCTCGACGGAATCAATCGCCTGAAGCGCGAAGTGCCCATTTGGAAAAAAGAATTCTTCGCCGACGGCGCAGTGTGGGTCGAGGGCGAATGGGACGAGAGCCTGCTGACTGGTCCCCGCAAGCATGGCGCTGCGTAACTCCCGTCAGGCGCCGCTGTTGATCCCGCTCCTGTGCTTCATCGCGGTCGGCTGGTCCCAATTCAAATCCGCCACTCCTAATACTCAGCAGCAGCCCCCTTCCTTTTCCGTCAAGGTGAATTTAGTCCGGCTGCTCGTTTCCGTGCGCGATCGCTCCGGTGCGCCGCTCACGAATCTCGATAAGGCAGATTTCCGCGTCTTCGACACCGAAACGCCTCAGGACATCGCGGTCTTCGAGCGAAACACGTCCTTGCCGCTTTCCGTTGCCATCATGATCGACACAAGCGGGAGCACTCAAATTGAGCTGCATAACGAAGTCGACTCGGTCCTGAAATTCATTCCGATGTTATTGAACGCCGGAAATCCAGAGGACCGGTTCGCCTTGTTCAGTTTCAATTGGCGGACCAATATGGAGGTCGACTTCTCCCGTAATCAGCATCGGGCCGAGCGGGTTCTGCATGCCCTGCGCGGAGAGGGCGGCACTTCTTTGTACGACGCCATTTATCTGGTCAGCGATAGTCTCGCCGATAAAGAGGGGCGTCATGTCATGGTCGTCGTAACCGATGGCGGCGATACGACCAGCTATAAGCGCTACAGCGACGCCTTGAAGGCAGCCCAACGTGCCGATGTAGTGATGTATCCGGTCGTGGTCGTCCCCATTGCCAACGATGCGGGCCGGAACACAGGCGGCGAGCACGCGCTTGCAACCCTCGCCGAATCGACCGGAGGCCGTATCTTTTACGCAGCGGGATTCGAGCAGGTGGATACGGCATTTGCCGAAATTCTGCAGGAGCTTCGGACGCAGTACCTGCTGGGCTACTATCCGAAGAACGTCCGCGAAGAACCGAACCTGTTTCACCCGGTTCGGGTGCAGGTCCGCGATCCGTCGCTCAAGGTCACAGCCAGAAGCGGCTACTATCAACCCTGAGGCTTTGACCGGCAATTCTGATATGCGTGTACTATACACTCATATGATGATGCCGAATAAAACCATTTATGTGAAAGACTCCGACGTGCCACTTTTTGAGCATGCTCAGGAACTCTTGGGTGAGAGTGTTTCGTCTATGTTCGCCGCGTTTCTTAAGGAACGCATAGGTAGGCTTGCACCCGAAGAAAGAATGGCTGAGTTAGTAAACCAGATCTCACGGCGGCGCGCTGCTTTAAAGAAGGAGCACAACTTGCCTCAATTCATAGATGGCGTCTATGCGGAGGCTGAGGCATATGCGAAAAAGGCCGTCAAGAGTTTACGCGCTGACGAGGTTCACAAGGCAAAGACTCTCTACTATGCGGCGAACGTATACCACGCATGGGCAGAGCGTGATGTAAAGGATGCAAAAGAGCTTAGAGAAAAGATTGCTGAACTGCTCGGCACGTAACTGTCGCGAATCGTTTGTTTACGCCGCTGTTTCTATCCCCGCACTTGAGCTTCGATCACGCACCAAATTGGGCCAGAGCCGATTTGTAACGCTGTCCTGTGGTGAAGTGACAGTATATGGGAGATTTTCTTGACGCGGCGATAGAGATCGCCCGTGACGCGGGCCAGATTTTGCTTTCACACCGCGGTGCGAGGTTCGAGCTGAAGGGCGCCTTCGATCTGGTGACCGCCGCCGACCGCGCGAGCGAAGAGCTTGTCGTTAAGCGTCTCAAGCAGCGGTTTCCGAAGCACGGCATCGTCGCCGAAGAGGGCGGCCATGCCGAGATGCATTCGGAGTTTCGCTGGTATGTCGATCCGCTGGACGGCACGACAAATTTCGCGCATGGCTTCCCGATGTGGAATGTCACGCTCGCCATTGCCCGCAATGAAGAAGTGATCGCCGGGGTGATTTTCGATCCGCTCAATGATGAGCTCTTTACCGCCGAGCGCGGCGCGGGCGCTCGCTTGAACGGCGCCCCCATTCGCGTCAGCGCCGCGCGTACCCTAAACGATTCGCTTTTGGCGACAGGCTTTCCCAGCAGGCGGCGGCATCGCGACATCAATATCCACTTTTACTATCAAGTGGCGATGTTGACGCACGGCGTCCGGCGCGCTGGTTCCGCCGCGCTCGATCTCGCATACACGGCCTGCGGACGGCTGGACGGCTTTTGGGAGTTCGGTCTGAATCCTTGGGATATGGCAGCCGGCACGTTGCTGGTTCAGGAAGCCGGTGGAAGAGTTTCCGGAATGAAGAGAGAGCCGCTCGATCTTTATGGCGAACATGTTCTCGCCGATAACGGTCTGATTCACGAAGAGACGCTCGAGCTGTTCGCCGAGATTTTCCAGGGCCGCTATCGCTTCGAGCTGCCCTCTCTGCCCGCCCAAGAGTACGAGACGCAACGTGGCTGAAGCTCCTCCCGCCCCGCTCACGCTCGAAGGCGCGAGCGTTTTACATCAGATGTTCCGTATCCGCCGCAGCGCGTGGCGCGCTCTCGAGTCCTCTCGGCGCGCAGCCATCCTCGACGAAGCTGTTTGCCTGTTGACTCCCATGGAGCGCGGCTCTGACCAGGGGCATCCCAATCAGTCGGCCATCTACTCGCAGATCGGACATAAGGGCGATCTGATGCTCCTGCATTTCCGTGATTCGCTCGAGGATCTTCACCGCGCTGAGCTCGCTATCGCCCAGCTCCAATTGGCCGACTATCTCGAGCCCGCCCACTCGTATTTATCCGTTGTTGAGTTGGGACTTTATGAGTCCTCAGCGAAAACCTATGCCCAGCTTGCCGATCAGGGTCTCGAGCCGTATTCTCCCGAGTGGAACAGCGGGATTGCCGAAGTCATTCGACGTCAATCCGCTGCCATGACGCCGCGCTTATACCCGCGCGTCCCTCCCTCGAAATACCTCTGCTTTTACCCAATGGATCGAAAGCGCGGTGAGCAGAAGAACTGGTATCAGGTCCCAATGGCCGAGCGCCAGCGCCTCATGCACGATCATGGAATGATCGGCCGCCGCTATGCCGATTGTGTCAAACAGATCATTACGGGATCCATCGGTTTCGATGATTGGGAATGGGGCGTCGACCTTTTTGCCGACGATCCGCTCGTCTTCAAAAAACTCATTTATGACATGAGATTCGACGAAGTGAGCGCCGTCTATGCTCTTTTCGGAACCTTCTATGTTGGTTTGCGCATCGCATGCGCGGATCTATCGAAGCTTTTGGCAGGCACGCTCGCCTAGCCTCCTACGCCGTCGTGCTCTTATTCCGCTACTCCATGTTCCGGGATAGGCAATGGTTTCAAGCTCCGGATTGCCGTAACTTGTGAGCATCGGACCCGTTGCTGGTCCACAAAATATCAAACGAGGGGAGTTGAGATGGAAGAGCAGATACTGCACTGGAGCACATTAGCGGTCGCATCTGCGCTTGGGATGACCGTACTGGCTCGAAAACGCCTCAGGAGAGAGCGCCGGTCCTGGGGTCAATGGGTGATCCTCTTGCTTTACAAAGGCGTCGCCCGCCTATGGTCCGTCGTTCGCGCCATCGATGTCGGCTATCTTGAATATCGCCGTGCCATAAACCAAACCCCCTTTCAAATCGAGAATGAGCGATCACTCGGGAAATTGATTAAGCCCTCAACTGTGAAGTCGGCCGGCCCCAAAGCCGCCTGACCCAAAAGCGCCGAACTGTGAGACTGCCGGGTGCTGCCACTCACTATCCCCATGTAGATGCTCTATCGCTCACTGTTTCGCGCCTTCTCCTCCGATCTGGCGATTGATCTCGGCACCGCGAACACGCTCGTGTTCGTCGCGGGGAAAGGCATTGTTTTGAATGAGCCTTCAATCGTCGCCGTAAACCGGAACACCGGCGAGATTGTGGGTTGTGGCATCGAAGCGAAGGAGATGCTAGGGCGAACTCCCACGAATATTGTGGCTATCCGGCCGTTGCGCGACGGCGTTATTGCCGATTTCAAAATGGCCGAACGCATGTTGAACTACTTCATCCAAAAGGCACATAAGCGCAAGAGCCTGGTTCATCCCAGGATTGTCGTAGGAGTGCCCAGCGAAACCACCGAGGTCGAGAAACGCGCCGTGCTCGATTCCGCTTATCGCGCCAAGGCGAGCGAAGTTTTTTTGGTCGAACAGGCCATGGTCGCGGCCCTGGGTGCCGGGCTTCCAGTTACGGAGCCCTGCGGGAACATGGTTGTCGATATCGGCGGAGGGACTACGGATATCGCAGTGATCTCGTTATCCGGCATCGTCTACTCGCGTTCCATACGTGTGGCCGGGAACCAGTTGGACGACGCCATCATGGAGTACGTCAAGAAGAAGCACAATCTCCTCATCGGAGAGCGCACGGCCGAGAACATCAAAATCGAGATTGGCTCAGCCTGCCCGCTCGAAACGCCGATGACACTCGAAGTCAAGGGCCGCGACTTGGTGCAAGGTCTGCCGAAGACCGTTGCCATCAAGGATGAGGAGATCCGGGACGCGGTTGCAGATTGCGTAGCTTCGATTGTGGGCGCGGTTCGGGCAGCTCTCGAGCGCACCCCGCCCGAGCTTAGCGGCGATATCACCGATCGCGGCATCATTCTCACCGGGGGCGGCGCGCTGTTAAAGCGCCTTGACGAGCGAATTCGTGCTCGAGACCGGCTTGCCTGTGTTGATCGCCGATGAGCCGCTGGCCTCCGTCGTTTTAGGTACCGGCAAGATGCTCGCCGATTTCCGATTGCTTCGGAAAATGGCCGTCAATTAGACCCGGCTCGCCCCGCACTCCCAGGCTCTAAGCTCTGCGCTGATCGTGTGGTTTCAAGCGGTTGAGATGGTACGCTTAGAAATCGAAAATGCGCACGGTCGATCTGATTCACCGCAAACGGGAGGGCGAAGAGCTTTCTGCCGAGGAAATTCAATACCTTGTAGATGGCTACACTCGTGGCGATATCCCGGATTACCAAATGTCGGCATTCCTGATGGCTGTGTACTTTTCCGGCATGTCCGACCGTGAAGTCAGCGCATTGACGGAAGCGATGACGAACTCGGGCTCGCCCGTCGATCTCGCATCCATTCCCGGCGTAAAAGTAGACAAGCATTCGACCGGTGGAGTCGGCGACAAGACAAGTTTGATAGCCGCCCCGATCGCCGCCGCTGCCGGCGTCATTGTCCCGATGATTTCCGGCCGCGGGCTCGGGCACACCGGCGGCACGCTGGACAAATTGGAATCCATCCCCGGCTTCCGAACCGATCTCAGGATCGACGAGTTCCTGGCCCTGGTGGCTGAGCATGGGCTCGCTTTCATCGGCCAGACGCCCGAAGTTGCTCCCGCCGATGGCAAGTTGTATGCCATTCGCGACGCCACCGCCACCGTCGAATCCATCCCGCTCATCGCTTCCTCGATCATGTCCAAGAAACTGGCTGTCGGCCTCGACGCGCTGATTCTCGACGTGAAGGTGGGAGCCGGCGCATTCATGAAAAAGCAGGTCGATGCACGGCGCCTTGCGCAAATGATGGTCGGCATCGGCAGGCGCCTCGATAAGCGCGTGCAGGCTCTGATCACGGATATGAATCAGCCCCTCGGCTACGCCGTCGGGAATGCGCTCGAGATCATGGAAGTATCGCAAACCTTGCAAAACGCCGGTCCGGCCGATCTCACGCGTCTCTCGCTCGAACTCGCAGCGCGCATGATCTACCTCGGGAAGATCACGCAGACTCTGGATGAAGCTCGCGAAATGGCTCAAGCCAAGTTGCTCGATGGCTCGGGATATCAAAAATTCAAAGACGTGATCACAGCACAAGGGGGCAACCCGCAGGTGCTCGACCGCTTCGACCTGCTTCCCAACGCCACGGGCGCGCAAGAGATCACGACCAGCCGCGGCGGCTATGTTAGCGCCATTGATGCAGAGCTGATCGGCCAAGCCTCTTCCATGGTAGGAGCCGGACGCAACACCAAAGAAGACTCGATCGATCCGGCAGTCGGCGTGATCCTCGAAGTGAAAGTCGGGCACAAGATCGAGGCGGACAGCATCCTGTGCCGGATCTACTATACGAGCGATGAACACGTCTCCGAAGCCGCTGAGCTCGTCGAAGACGCTTTCAAGATTTCACAGCAGCCCGTCGAAGAACGCGATTTGATCCTGGAAGTTGTCAGCTAGCTTCGAGGATAGATGGCACGGTTCGCCGGGCTCCTCGGTTTGCTTGCCATCATTCTCTGCGCATATATTTTCTCGACACGTCGCGCCGCAATCCAGAAGCGCGTTCTGATCTGGGGCATCGTGCTCCAGTTTGGCTTCGCGTTTCTCGTCCTGAAGACAAAATTTGGCGAGCTGTTTTATGGCATCAGCATCTTCGTCAACGCGGTGCTGAACTACACCGCCGCTGGATCGAGCTTCGTCTTCGGCGACAAGCTGGGCATCAAGAATAACCAGTTTGGCGTCATCTTTGCCTTCCAGGTTCTTCCGATCGTGATCTTCATCGCCTCCTTGTTCGCCATTCTTTACTACTTAGGAATCATGCAAGTCTTCGTGAAGGGCATGGCCATCATCATGCTGCGCTTCATGGGTACCAGCGGCGCCGAATCCACTTGCGTAGGCGCGAGCATCGTCATGGGGCAAACCGAAGCCCCGCTCACCATCCGGCCCTTTCTCGAAAGCTTGACCGAATCCGAGCTGTTCACGGTGATGGTCAGCGGCATGGCGCATGTCTCCGGATCCGTCATGGGAGCCTATGTAGCCATCGCGGGCGTTTCGATTGCACACCTGCTGACTGCGGTCATCATGACTGCTCCGGCGACAGTAATGCTTGCGAAAATGTTCGTCCCGGAAACCGGCACGCCCGTTACCGCCGGGACATTACGGATTGAAGTCGAAAAACCGGGCGTGAATCTCATCGACGCAGCGGCGCGCGGCGCGGGCGACGGATTGCAGCTTGCGCTAAACATCGCCGGCATGCTGATTGCCTTCCTCGCTTTAATTGCACTCATAAATGGCGGACTTGGGTGGGTTCACTCCCACGCGCATTGGATGCCGTCATCGCTGCAAGAGATTCTCGCGTTTCTGTTCGCGCCCGTTGCCTGGTTGCTGGGCGTGACCTGGAACGATTGCGCCACCATCGGAAAGTTGCTCGGTACCCGTATGGTGCTGAACGAATTTGTCGCGTTTGTGGATCTAGCTAAGGTGAAGGCGATTCTGCAGCCGCGCTCGTTCGTCATCGCCACGTTCGCCCTCTGCGGGTTTGCAAACCTCAGCTCAATTGCCATTCAGATCGGCGGCATCGGCGCTCTCGCTCCTTCGCGGAAATCAGATCTCGCCCGCCTAGGCCTCAAAGCCATGATCGTTGGAACGCTCGCTAATTTCATGTCGGCGTGCATCGCGGGCATATTGCTTTAGACTCTAGGCATGCGCGACGCTGCGCGGTTCGTCGAATCGAAAACCTCCCTCCGCCCCAAGATCGGTGTCGTGCTGGGAAGCGGACTGGGCGCATTTGCGGACGCGCTTGGGCACACGCTACGGCTTTCTTATAAAACGATTCCGGGTTTCCCGGCTTCGACGGCCGCCGGGCATGCGGGCAAGCTTGTGATCGGAACCCTGGGAGCAAACGGACGAGGAACAGTGGATCTGGCGGTCATGTCGGGCCGCTTTCACCTGTATGAAGGCTATACCGCGCAGCAAGTGACCAGTGGCATCCGCTTGTTCCATGAGTTGGGCGTCGAGCGCGTCGTTCTGACGAATGCCGCTGGAGGGATCAATCTCGAGTTCGCCGAAGGCGCGCTCGTGCTCATCTCCGATCACATCAATCTGCAAGGCACGAATCCGCTCGTGGGCCCCAACGACGAACAACTTGGGCCAAGATTTCCCGACATGACTGAAGCCTATTCGCCTGAGCTCCGGGAGCTCGCTCGCGAAACTGCGAACGAATTGGGTGTCACTCTCTACGAAGGCGTCTACGCGGCCGTTCTCGGCCCGAGCTACGAAACTCCGGCCGAAATCCGTTTCCTGAAGGCCATCGGCGCGGATCTGGTCGGCATGTCAACCGTTGCTGAAACGATCGCCGCCAATCATCTGGGCATGAAAGTACTTGGTATTTCCTGCGTGACCAATCTCGCCGCGGGCCTCGGAGGCGAGAAACTGAACCACGAAGATGTGCTCGAAGTTGCCGATCGCGTCTCGGCGACCTTCTTAAAACTGCTTCGTGCCTTACTGCCGAAGCTGGCAAGCGCATAGAATCCGCCGCCCCAGTGCATAAATCCAACAGCCTGGTCCTGTTTGACATCGATGGAACACTCTTGCGCCGGGCGGGAGAACATCATAAGCGTTCTCTTATCGAAGGCATACGCAAGGTGACCGGAGTTTCGACGATACTCGACAGCATACCAACTGCCGGCATGCTCGATCGCGATCTGATTCGAGCCATGCTTCGCGCCTCTGGCCACAGCCAGCGGGCAATTCAACGCAGCATGCGCCAGATTCAGGCCGAATGTCAGAACTGTTATCTCGCCGATTGCGCGGCCGATCTCCGAACGAGCATGTGTACGGGCGTTCCCGAATTTCTCGCCAATCTCGAAAGCCGGGGCGCGGCGCTCGGCTTAGTAAGCGGAAACTTAAGCCAAATCGGCTGGAAAAAGATGGAGCTCGCCGGGCTCCGTCCCTTTTTTCCAATTGGCGCATTTGCTGAGGATGGCAGGACCAGAACGCGCCTGGCGCAAGTCGCGGCGCAACGCGCGAGAAAACAAGGCTTGATCACAGCCGAAGCCCGGATCTCTTTGATCGGCGATCATGTCAACGACATCGACGCCGCGAAGCGCAATGGCTTTCAGGCGATTGCTGTCGCTACCGGAGTAACTTCCATAGAAGAGCTAAAAAGGGCAGCACCCGATATTTTGGTCGCGGATCTCACGCGGCTCGATCCAGAAGCACTGTTGTAAGGCGCTTCATGATGCGGATTCAGATCGTACAGTCGCATGTCGCTGTCTTTGTATGCCTGGCTGCGCGAAGAAGGCTTCGATTTCTGAAACTTCCTGCTTGCTCAGCTCGAAATTCATCGCCCCTACCGTGCCCTGCACCTGGTCGGCTCTACGCAAGCCTACAATCGCGCCCGTCACTGCCGGATTGTGCAGCGTCCACGCGAGCGCAACTTCGGCTGGCGTTCGGCCGTGCCGCTCTCCAATCTCTCGCAGGACTTCGACTAGCTGCAAATTCCGGCTTAGCTTTGGCTCTTTGAAATCCGCATCCCTCGTCCGCCAATCGTCGGGCGGTAAATTCAGCGCCCGCTCTTTCGTCATCTTTCCCGTAAGCAATCCCGCGCGCATGGGCGAATACACAATCACCCCGATATTGTTCTCCCTGGCGAACGGAAGAATTTCCTTTTCGGAATCCCGCGCCACCAGAGAATAGGGCGGCTGCAGCGAAGTAATCGGCGCGATCTTTATGGCCCGTTTCATCTGCTCCACGTTGAAATTGGAAACACCGATCCAACGCACCTTTCCCTCTTCTTTCAGCCGCGCCATCTCCGTCCAACCCTCCTCGATGTCTTGTTCCGGCGCGGGCCAGTGCACTTGATACACATCGATCACGTCGATTTTCAGCCGCCTCAGGCTGTCTTCACACTCCTTGCGGATGGAGTCGGCCTTCAAAGAGCCGAAGATCTTTCCATTCTGGTCCCAGCGGCGCTCGCACTTGGTAAAGACATACGGCTTCGTCGAAAGCCCTTGCAAAGCGTTCCCCACGACCTCTTCGGAATGGCCAAGCCCGTAGATCGCAGCCGTGTCGATCCAGTTGATTCCAGCATCGAGACCCGCGTGAATGGCCGACGTAGAGTCCCGGTCGTCCTGGTCGCCCCAGGCAAACGCCCACCCCGCACCTCCCATAGCCCAAGCGCCTATCCCAAGCGCCGTAATTTCGAGATCGCTGTTTCCAAGCTTCCTGTGATGTCTCATAACTCTTTCTATATCGTTGATTAGATGTTGAACGCCGGGCTCGTGTCACACGAATTACGCGCTTCTTATTCCGGTGATCGTGCGTCCTGCCCGTTCCGGCACTAAGGTGCCCGCTAACTTCGAAAACCGCGCCTTGTACTAGCAGTTTTCGAAACGCCTTATCCCCGCTGAGTCAATCGACCCTGCTGCGTAACGCCTTTACACTCGAAACATCTGAACGAAAGGCCCAAAAGAGACGCGGTTCTCTTGAGGTCGGCACCAACCGCAAGGTTTGAAAATTTACTTCTGGAGAACTGAAATGAAATATATTTTGACTTTCTTTATGTTCGGCGCCCTCCTCTCGGCGGGCCCCGTGAGTGTAACCCTCGTGAACGCCGGCAATCCGGTGTTACACGACGGTAACGGAGTCGATGTAGGACCATACACGCTCTCATTGAACGGTATGAACTACGCCGCACTCTGCGTTGACAATAAGGACTGGAGCCAGTTGAATAGTCCGTGGAGCGCGGATCTCACGGCCGTGAATAGCTCCAATCTCAGCGACACGTATCATCCCGCTGAAGGCATCGAGTATGAAGAAGATGCCTATCTCTACAGCTTGATCACCAAACCGGGCGCGGATCGCGTGGACCTTCAACACGCCGCGTGGGACATTATCAACGATTCGATCACCAGCTCGACCTCGCTCGCAGGATTGCACTTGTTCTCGGGCGATACGTCGCTCATCAATCAAGCCACCGCCGACTATAACAAGAGCGGCCTCAATTTCGCCGATTTCGAGATTGTCTCGGGTTTCGATAAGGGCACTGGGCGCGAGCAGGAGTTCATCATCGGCGGTAATTGCGATGCACCGGAACCCGCCAGCTTCGCGCTGCTAGGCGTCGGCTTACTCATGGCAGGCACGACCCGTGCATGGCGCAAACGCAAGCAGGTGGCTTCAGTAGAAACGATCTAGTGTTCCGTGTTCCTCCTATTTGCCGGCTGGTCGATAAGACCGGCCGGCGTTTTTTCGTTCAGGGCTCTCACGGTCGGCGGTCCTTGCGAGCGAGACTGAAGCGCGAAGCTGAAGTTGCCTGTGCCACAAGAAGGCACGGGAGTTCCGCGATAGAAAGCCAGCCCGTATTGCCATTCCCGATTCAGACCGGCATCGCAGATCGTACCCGGCAGCAGTTTAATCTCACGCCACAACCCGCGTGCGGAGACGTCGCGGTCGAGAACCGGCTCGGCAATCACTTTGAGATAAATTCCTGCCAACGCAGTACACAGAACGAGCAGCCTGACGGCCCACACGGGCCTTGCCGCGAAGGCCACCGCCACGGTACCGGCAATATAGAACAAGTCGAGCGGCGTGAGATGCGCGTCCGTTGGTGATGAGAAGCGGTCTTGACTCAGCCAATTCGGTAAGTCTCGCGCGAGGATGGGAATGGTTGCTATCAGCACGGCACAAGGAATCAGCGCGAGCCGAGCCAGTTTCGGTGCGCTCCGTTCCAGTTGCAAAGCTAGCAGCACAAACAAGCTGGGGAACAACGGCAGAAGATAACCAGGCAGTTTGTTCAGCGATACGCTGAAGATCAAAAAGCCGAAACAGAATACAGCGGCGAGAAAACGCCTCCGCCCGTCGCGCCAAGGCCGCTCGAACGCCAGAAGCCCGATGAGAGGCGTCCACGGAAAGAGTCCTGCGAGGAGCACGGGGAAGTAGTAATACCAGGGCTGGACGTGATGCAACGATGGCGAGTAGAGCCGCTCGATGTGGTGCTTCCAAAAAAAATCTTCGAGAAAGCTGGTTCCGTTATACGCATAGACGGCTGCGTACCAGGGCGCTGCGACGACTGCGCATCCAAGAACAGCGAGCCACCAACGCCGCCAAAAACGCCGGAGAAACCAAAAAAAAGGCACCGATAAGGCAAGCGGCACAAGCCCTTTCGCGAGCGCCGCTAAGCCAAGGCAAGCGCCAATGAGGATGAATCGCAAGGGAACGCTTTCAAGATGCGGCTCGCTGCGTAGCAGAGGCAAAGCTAGAAAGACCGCCAAGGAAAAACAAGCTGCCAAAGGTAAATCCGTTAGACATAGTCCGCTGAAGGCAAGCCAACCGGCGGAGGTCGCGACCAGCGCGGTCGAGAGCGTGGCGGCTTCCATGCCAAACTCTTCCCGAACCAGCCAGAACGATAGCGCGAGAAAACCCAAGCTGAACAGCGCCACGGGAAGGCGCGCGGCAAGATCGGGAGGTAAGCCGATCGCAGTGGCAGCCGCTGTCATCCAGTAGAGCAATGGCGGCTTTTCGAACCACGGCGAACCCCACAGCCGGGGCGTAATCGGGTCCCCGCTTGCCGCCATCGCACGGCCGATCGCGGCATATCGCGGCTCATCGGGCCCGAGCAGACCTACGCGGTTGAGGCCGAAGAGATACAGAACTGAAATCGCCAAGCCAACCGTGAGCAGCGGGAGATGCCGGCGGAGAAGAAGCAAACGCTTTCAGAATATATGCAGGAAGCTCACAAATGTAGCTGTCTGCGTCGGAAGCGCGCATTCCGAGCGCAATCGTTTCGGAAATGAACGAATGACGGTGTATTACCCCGAGCGCTTTCTGACGCGCTTGGCGGGAGCATTCTGCTGATCGCTTCCGTGGAGATGCTCGAGCGCGGCCTCTAGCTTCTGTCCGCCTTCTAGGACGGGCCGAAAGAGATCGCCAACGCTCTCGAAACGTTCGATCGTGTTGTCAATCCTGAAGTCGGTCGGTTTCAAGCCGCGTTTCACCTCTTTCCAATCGAGCGGGGTAGCTACCGGCGCTCCATCGTAGGCACGGATGACGTAAGGCGCTGCGATGGTTTTGCCCATACTGATCTGGAGATAGTCGAAATAGACGCGCCCCTTTTTTCGCTTCTCAACGCTCCGTGGCGTAGTAAACAGATTCGGTTCTCTATCGAGCGCGAGGTGCGAAATGATCTCGGCGAAGCTGCGGACCTGATCGTACGTATAGATAGGATCGAGCGGCACATAGACGTGCATGCCGTCGCCGCCGGTGGTTTTCGGGTAGCCCTTCAGGCCCAGACCAGACAGAATCTCACGAACCAGCAGCGCTGCCTCGACGATCTGATCGAATGACGTATCCACCGGATCGAGATCGAGGAGCATCCAGTCAGGATGATCCAGGTTTCCGATACGGCTCATCCAGGGGTTCTGATCGATGCACCCGAGATTTGCGAGATAAAGAAGCGTCGCCCGATTCTCGGCGACTACGTAATGGTTGACTTTAGAGCTTTCGCGAATGGGCTCGCAGCGCATCCAGTCCGGAAAATGATTGGCCGCGTTTTTTTGGAAGAAGAACTTTTCGGCGATGCCGTTCGGATAGCGCTTCAGCGACAATGGGCGGTCTTTCAGATGCGGCAACAGCCACGGCGACACGCGATCGTAAAACTGAATCACGTCGCGCTTTTTCCAACCGTCTGCCGGAAATAGAACCTTTTCGAGATTCGTGAACTTGAGCCGGTGGCCATCGACGGTGACAGTGGTCTCACGCCCGCTTAGGTCGAGGCGTTCATTGTGCAGTTGCAGAGGGCGGCTTGGCTCGGCAGGTTCCGGCCGATCACTTCTTCCGGCTGTTTTATCGTCGCGCAAGGCAACGAACACCGGGCGCGCGCAAGATGCCGTCTCGCGTCCATTCGAGGAAGCGCACTTGGCAAACGGTTTCCGGCCGCACCCAGGTCACGTCCTTGATGCTTGGGCTTCTTTTCGAACGGACAGGTTTTCGTAATCAGCGGCTCCAAACGCTCGTAGATGGCCTTCATCATTCTTCTGATCGAAGCCGGTTCCGACCTGACCTACGTGCCGGAGTTTGCCGTTGTCTTGAACGCCGAGAACGAGTGCGCCGAAATACTCGCGCTCGCCTTTCGTGAAGCCCGCGATCACGAACTCTTGCTCATTAAGAATTTTCAACTTCAGCCAGCAAGTGGAGCGGCGCGATTCATAGCTGCTGTGGCGATCCTTCGCAAGAATTCCTTCAAGCTCCATCTGGCGCGCGGCTTCGAACATCTGCTCGCCATCGGTCTCGAACACCTCGGAGACTTTGATCCGCTCGTCCGGAGTGACCAGGGTTTTCAGCAGCCGCTTGCGATCTTCGAGCGCGACGCCGCGGAGGTCATATCCGTCGAGCGTAGAGAACATCAAAGAGGAACAGAGTCGCGGGGTGGTTTCCGCAAGCTGCGGGACGGCAGTCGGATTCGCGCGAGATCCGGGGCTGAATCATTTCGAAGCGCGCGCGGCCGTCGTTCGTCGAGAACGCAGATTTCGCCGTCGAGCCATGCGGTCTTGGCATTCACTTGCTGCCGGTAAGCCGTCGCAGCTCCGGATATTGCTTCTCGCATCGATTGCCGCGCCGCGAATGGATTTCGAGCGCGCCCTTATTGAGCCGGCACAGCGCCCGCACGCCGTCCCACTTGATTTCATACAGCCATTGCGAACCGGCGGGCGGCTTCGTAACGGCGGTCGCCAGCATCGGTTCGAGATTCGCCGGGAGCGCAGATTTTCGAGCGCCTTTGAGATCCGCCGGCTTAATTGGCTCGATGTTCTCCGCAATTTCGTCCTGGGTGCGGCTAGTCGCGACACTCCAGGCGAATTCGTCGATGTCGTATCCGGGAACCGCGAATTCGTCGGGCTTCTTGATCAGCAGCCATTCGTTGCCTTTGCCCGCATGCTTCATGTGCACGATCGCAAACGCGCCGTTCAGTTTTGTGCCATGCAGCTCGAAATTTGAAATCGCCGCGCTCGAGCTGGGCCTGCGCATCGAGCTCGCCGATGACTTCGTAAGTGCCCTTGTCCCACAACATCACGCTGCCCGCGCCGTAGTTCCCTTCCGGGATGTTGCCCTCGAACGTTCCGTAATCGAGACGGATGATCTTCGACTTTCATCGCGAGCGCTTTTCGAGCGGGATCCAGGCTGGGACCTTTGGGAACCGCCCAGCTCACCAGAACGCCGTTCACTTCAAGGCGGAAATCATAGTGGAGACGAGTGGCATCGTGCCGCTGCACGCAGAAGAAGCCTCCGCGATTCGGGCTGTGCGCAGCGGGTTGCTCCGGTGTTGGCTCCGGCGTTTTGTCGAAGTGCCGTTTGCGCGCGTACTCTTTGAGACCCATTATCTGCGGCCATTATGCCAGGGGCGGGATTTCACGGAAGACCGCGTATCCTGCCGTGACGATGATCCTTGCTACTCTGAGAACACCTCCTCTTCTCTCGCCGTTTGGCAATGAATTTTGCCGAACAGCTTAAGAGCCAGCTGAACATCGTCGATGTGGTCGGCCAATATGTGCGGTTGAAGCGGTCCGGAGCAGGCCCGCGGTATGTCGGATTGTGTCCCTTCCATTCGGAGAAGACGCCCTCGTTTGGTGTGCACAGCACGCTTCAGTTTTATAAGTGCTTCGGTTGCGATGCTGGTGGAGACGTTTTCAAGTTCGTGATGGAGATTGAAAGCGCTGACGTTTCCGGAAGCGCTGAAGCTGCTGGCTGAACGTTACGGGATTCCGATGCCGGAGCGGCAGCGGCCGGACGATCCGGAGACGCAACGCCGGGCGGCCTTGCTCGAAATGCAGGAGATCGCGGCTGAAACTGTTTCAGGACAATCTGCGCGGGCCGGCAGGAGCTGAGGCGCGAAGCTATCTGGAATCGCGTGGCGTTTCGCGACGCCACGATGGATGAGTTTCGACTGGGCTTTCCGATGCTTCGGGCCAACAGTTGGTGCAGCGGCTGCAAAAGTTTGGCCCGGCGCTTCTCGAGGAATCGGGTTTGGTTAGCAAGCGTCAGGAACGCGGTGGTTTTTACGATCGTTTTCGCGGGCGGCTGATGTTCCCGATCCATAGCGAATCGGGAAAGGTGATTGCATTTGGCGGGCGGGCGCTGCGGGAAAGCGACGAACCCAAGTATCTGAACTCGCCCGAAACAAGGATCTACAAAAAATCGACCGTTCTGTACAACCTGCATCGCGCGAAAATTGACGCGCGGAAACACGATCGCATGATTCTGGTCGAAGGTTACATGGACGTGATCGGCGTCTATGCCGCGGGCATTCATGAGGTGGTCGCAAGCAGCGGAACTTCGCTCGGGATCGAGCAGGTGCGGGCGATCAAGCGGCAGGTCGCAATGCAGCAGGCGAGCAGCGGGCGAGATAATTCTGAACTTTGATGCGGACGAGCGCCGGCGCGAGGTCGACGGAGAAGTACATCGGCGCTTTGCTCGCCGAGGGGCTGCGGGTGAAAGTGGTGGGGTTGCCGGGCGGACTCGATCCGGACGAATACATTCAGCAGAACGGCGTGGAGGCTTACCGGAAGCAGCTGGACGGGGCGGCATCCTATTTCCATTGGCTGGCCGACGCAGCGCACGCGAGAAGATTCGATATGCGGAGCGCAGAAGGCCGGGTGGACGCGTTCAAGTCAATTGCTGCCTGCGATTCAACAGGTCACGACCCGCTGGAGCGAGGCGCGATCGCGAAGAGATTGCAGAATTACTTGAACGTGGATCGCGACGTGGTCCGGGAGAACGTTCGGAAGCGCCCGCACAGCCAGGCCAGCTGCAAAGACCGGCGAAATCGTCATCTGCGATTCCTCCGAATGAAAAGCTGCTGCTTAGTCTGCCTGCTCTTGAGCGCGGACGCGCGAGTCGGCAAGCGAATATCTCAGCCGGACGGAGCTGATGCATGTGCTCGAATTGAGAAGCATCTTCGAAGCCGTGCTTGCGATTGGCAGCGAAGGCGTCAGAGTTTTCGGTGAGAAGCGTTGGCGAGCCGGCTGGAGCCCCGAATGCAGCGGATATTGACGGAGATAAGCTTTTCGGAGCTCGGAATAAAGGAAGAAGATGCCGCGTCAACAGGCTCTTCATTGCCTGCGCGCGCTTGAAGCGAAGGCGGTGGATGCGGCTTGCAAGACTCTGCGGCGGCGGATCCGGGAGCTCGAGCGGCAAGGAGATGTCATGGAGGCGTTGCGCTTGGCGGACGAGCTGAATTGGACGAAAACCGCATCCTCCGGGGCGTAAATCGTGTTGTACTATGAGGAGTCGAGAACGAAGGGGTCGCTCCAGCCGTCAATGATGTTGCCGATTCGAGACGCGACTGCGCAGAGCGAGTATTGCAAGGCAGTTGATGCAGGACGCTGACGAGAAGAGCTTCGCTCTGTTACGAAGACGTCGCGGAGGTCGTGCGCGAGGATCTCGCGAACGGCGGCGATCTGAATGACTATTTGCTGGAATCGACAGCGCTGCCGGTTGAGCTGCTGGACGAGGCTAAAGAACTCGAGAAGAGAGAAGAGGAGCCGGAAGAGCTAGGCGACGTTGATCTCGCAGCCGGCTCATTAGACAAGAGCAACGACTCGGTGCGTGTCTATCTGCGTGAGATGGGCATGGTGCCGCTGCTTACGCGGGAAGGCGAGATCGAGCTGGCGAAACAGATTGAACGCGGCGAAGCGGCCGTTCGAAAGGCTCTCTCCCGCTCGCGCCTGATCATGCATCTACTCTTCGAGACGCGGCATAACGTTGAGTGTGGCGTGGTATCGATTCTCGATGTAGTCGCAGGCGCCAGAGCCGCAACCGGGCCGCGAAGACGAAGAATCGATCAGATTGCTGAAGGAGCAGTTTCTCGAAGCCATGCATGATATCGAGAAGCTGTACCGGAAGGCACAGCACGCTTACCAGAAGCTGATGAGCACTTCGCGCAATGTGAAGAGCAAGCAGTACCGGAAGCTGCGGTATCAGTATGCGCGCCTGATGGTATGCGTCTCAAGGCAGATTCGCAGCATCCCGTTTTCGTCCGGCTTTCAGCGTTCGTTAAGTAAGGAGCTGAGGAAGGTCGTCGATCAACTTCGGCCGGTGGAACAACAGATCGCGCGCCTTCAGCGCAAGTTGGAACAGCCCGCAATGGCGGAATCGAGCGCCGCGGCTCCGGTACGCCGGGAACTGAAAGCTCTGTCGAACGAGATTCAACAGCTCGAGGACCATTCTGGAGCGACGGCAACCGAACTGCGCCGAACGCTGCAGATCGTCGAGCGCGGGGAGATCGGAAACCGAATCGGCAAAGAAGCGGCTGATTGAGGCGAATCTGCGCCTGGTGGTCTCTGTTGCGAAACGCTACACAAATCGTGGAATGCAGTTTCTCGATTTGATTCAGGAAGGCAACATCGGGCTGATGCGAGCGGTCGATAAATTCGACTACAAGCGAGGCTACAAATTCTCGACATATGCCACGTGGTGGGTTCGGCAGGCGGTGACGCGCGCGATAGCCGATCAGGCGCGGACGATTCGCATTCCCGTGCATATGATCGAGACCATCAATAAATTGGTGCGGCTGCAGCGGATCATGCAGCAGGAGCTTGGGCGCGAGCCGAACACAGGCGAACTGGCCGAGCGAATGGAACTGACGGCCGAGCAAGATCCGGCGCGTGCTGAGGATCGCACAGGAGCCGATTTCGTTGCAAACTCCCGTCGGCGAAGAAGAAGAATCGAATCTTGGCGACTTCCTCGTGGATAGCCGGATGATTTCGCCCTCCGACGCGGTCATCAATTTGAATCTGCGCGAGCAAACGGCGGAAGTCCTGAAAACGTTCAGCCCGCGCGAAGAGAAGATCGTGAAGATGCGCTTCGGCTTGCAGGACGGCAGCGAGCACACGCTCGAAGAAGTTGGACAGAACTTCGCAGTTACGCGCGAACGAATCCGGCAGATCG
The DNA here is from genome assembly GCA_963803455.1 of uncultured Acidobacteriaceae bacterium. GTDB lineage: Bacteria > Acidobacteriota > Terriglobia > Bryobacterales > Bryobacteraceae > Bog-105. The sequence goes on from CAWDMK010000001.1 coordinate 1,958,350, forward strand.
AGGCGAAAGCGCTGCGCAAATTGCGTCACCCCAGCCGCAGCCACCGGTTGCGAAACTTTCTCGAAAACGGCGCACCGTCACAGACTTGACGGCTGTCAGTATTCGCCGTAGCGGCCCTTGACGGAATCGATCAGTTTGGCCGGATCGAAACCGATGCCGTCCTTGAAAACAAGCTTGACGTTCTCAATATCTTCGATATGCGCCGCGGGGTTGCCCGCGACAACATCAAGATCGGCATTTTTTCCGGAGCGATGGAGCCGATTCGATCCTGTCTGCCCAGATACGTTGCGCCGTTTAGGGTGGCGATCTGAATGGCTTCAACCGGTGTAAAGCCGGCCTCGACCAGCAATTCCACTCCACGCTGATCGCCGAAGCCTGGAACTGTTCCGCCGTTGCCCGTGGGATCAGGTCCCGCGAGCAGAAGCCCGCCGGCTTTGACGAAAGCGCGCTCGAGCTCCATGTCGCGCTTGAAGAGGCGCGCTGCGCCGTTATCTGGGGTAGTGGCGCGACGATTGCGCGCGTACAGATAGGCATCCCGCGCTTCCGGGCGTCATCACGTCCATCACGCGCTGCTGGAGCGGAGGCCGCCCCGGCACCGAATGCTCAAAAACGGGGAGCGTGGACGTAACCGCGACGTGATGACTGACGAGAGTCTGAATCAGATGCCGGGCTTCAGGCCCATTCGGATCCATGCGTTCTAGCGTGGGGCGGCCGGACGTGTCGGGACAGACATCCGGCTTCTTTCCGGGATCGAGTTCAGTGTTCACGAAAAAGCCGTGCTCCAGGTCGTCGATGCCGAGCTCGGCTGCTTCCGGGTAGGTCACTGAGCAGAGATGGCCGGTTATCTTCAACCCGCGCTTATGTGCTTCTTCGATTGCCGCCCGCAGTTCATCGCGCGTGATATTCATGTACGCCTTGAAAGAAGTCACACCTTGATCGGCCCAGTAGTTAACGAACCGGCGCGCGTCATCGGGACTCGTCAGCGCATGCATCTGGATGAAGAAGCTGCCCGGCCCTTCGAGGTACGGCCCGGTCACGTCCATGTGCGGACCGGGGAGAGAGCCGGAATCGATGAGCTGTTCTCAAGTTGAGATCGGCGTAGGTCTCGACGCTGCCCGTCGTGCGCATGGTCGTGACACCTGCGGCGAGATAAAGGCGAGGCGAAGAGAAAGTCATCTGCGGAAGCAGCACCGGCGGCTCGAAGTGCATGTTCGGTTCGAGGTCCGGCCGCGCAATGTAGTACAGGTGATTGTGCATGCCCACCAGCCCGGGCAGAACGGTATCGCCCTTGAGATTGAGCGCGATTTGCCCAGTCTGGTTGGGAACGTCGGACCCAGGCTCGACAGCCGTGATCTTCCCGTTTTCGATGACGATGTTGCGGTCATCTGTGGGCGGCTTGCCGGTTCCATCGATCACGCGCACATGCTCGAGCACCACCCGCCCGCGCCTGAACGGCGACGTACTTCTGCACAGCGGGCTTGAGCGCTTGCGGCGCTTGCGCGAAGCCGGGTATCACTGTTGCCGCCAGCCGCAAATAAAAGAGAAATTCCGAAAGCACCAGAGTTCGCATCGCGGCCTATCTTATCTCAACCCCGAAGTTTCAACCTGGACGGCTGCGTTATCTTGGAGCTTTCCTCATGCCACAGGCTGAACTCGCGAAGGTCACGGCTCCGCATCCCGTAACGCCCCCCAAAAAGGTGCCGAAGCCGAAAAATGCGGCCGAGCGCAAGGCGCGGATCACTCGCATTTTGGCCGAACTCGACAAGTTGTTTCCTGAGGCGACCTGCGCGCTGCAGCACGGGGATGCCTGGCAACTACTCGTCGCGACAATTCTGTCCGCTCAATGCACTGACGAGCGAGTCAACAAAGTGACGCCCGGCCTTTTTGAGAAGTATCCGACCATTCAGGATTTCGCAGCCGCTTCACAGGACGAGCTGGCTCGTGACATCCGCTCAACCGGGTTCTTCAATAACAAGGCGCGTTCGCTGATTGGAGCGTCGCGTAAAATTCTCGCTGATTACAACGGTGAGGTCCCGCGCACGATGCAGGACCTACTCTCTGTTCCCGGCGCGGCGCGAAAGACGGCAAACGTGGTTCTCGGAACTGCGTATCAAATCCCGTCCGGTGTCGTCGTCGATACGCACGTGCAGCGAATCGCTCGGCGGCTCGATCTGACGAAGAACACGGACCCGGTGAAAATTGAGGTCGACCTGATGAAGAGTATCCCGGAATCGAAGTGGATTCTCTTTTCTCATCAGGTGATTCACTTCGGCAGGCAGATTTGTATTGCGCGGAAACCACGCTGCGCCAACTGCCCTCTCGATCCGCTGTGTTACGCGAAAGACAAGTCTCTCGCCTAACCGCCCCGAGGTAGGATTACGGCTCGCTTTTATCTGGGAGTTGATGGCGGTCAGTCAAGTACAACCGCTCTGATCGCGGACGAGACTGGGCGTGTCCTCGGGCGTGGGCGCGGCGGTCCATGCAATCACGTTTCTGGCGCCGAAGCTCGAGCGAAATTCATTAGCGCGCTTGGTAATGCTGTGGGTGAGGCGTGCGACCAGGCCGGCCTCGATTTAAAAAAGATAAGCTTCGCAGCTGCGTGTTTCGGGTTTAGCGGCGGCGGCGAGGATAAGGAAGCTTATTCACGAGAGCTGATCCGCAGCGGACGGTACAAAATCACGCATGATGCGGAAATCGCACTCTGGGGTGCAACCGCCGGTGAGCCTGGAATTATTATCATCGCGGGTACTGGATCGATGGCATTCGGCCGAAATGCCGAGGGCCGCACTGCGCGCGCAGGCGGGTGGGGTTACCTGTTCGGCGATGAAGGGGGCGCTTTCGACATCACGCGGCGGGCCTTACGATCTGCTCTCAAATACGAAGAGGGTTGGGGACCGGCGACGACTCTGAGCAATCTGCTGCTCAAACAAACGGGAGCGGCGAGCGCGGATGAGCTGCTGCATCTTTTCTATACGCCCGAATATCCTCGCCAGAGAGTGGCGTCGTTGGCGCCGATTGTTACACGCGCCGCGGCGCAAGGCGATGAAGTGGCAGTCGGGATTCTTCAGGCTGCAGCAGAAGAGCTCGTTCGATTCGTGAAAGGCGTTCACGGGCAACTCTTCGAGGTGGGTGAGCGGGTACTTGTGGCGCATATCGGCGGTGTCTTTCAAAGCGCGCTGCTCCTCGAGAGTTTCGCGGAACGCGCTCGCGAATCGATCGCTGCAAGCGTCGGGCCGCCTCGCCTGAGTCCCGCGGCCGGCGCCGTTCTCGAGGCACTGCGAATGGATGGCAATCACGCGGAGTTGTCCGCCGTGCCAGAATCTGAGAAATGAATTTGCTTCGACCCGCTGGCGCGCTTCTCGCGTTCTGCACGCTGGTCACGGCCCAAACGGAACCGGATTGGCCCAGCGTGGAACAGCATGCGATCGCTTTGCTGCAGCGCTATGTTCGTATCGCGAGCGTCAATCCGCCCGCGGATACGAGCGAAACCGCCAAGCTGCTCGAAGCTGAGTTAATCGCTGCAGGAATGGCGCCAAAGCTGTATCAGAGCGCACCGGGCGGCAAAACAAACCTGATCGTGCGCTTGCCGGGAAAAGATCGCACGAAGCGCCCCTTGCTGTTGCTCAACCACATGGACGTCGTGCCGGTGGATCCGGGCGCGCTGGAAGGGTGATCCATTCAGCGCGGAAATCCGAAACGGTCAGATGTGGGGACGCGGCACTCTGGACATGAAGAGCACGGGAATTATGGAGCTGACCGCGCTGATTCTGATGAAGCGGCTTGGGATCACGCCTCCGCGTGACATCGTTTTCCTCGCTACATGCGACGAAGAGACCGGCGGCGTGGATGGAGCGGGTTGGATGATCGAGCATCACTGGGACGAATTGAATCCCGAGTACGTGCTCGATGAGGGCGGAGTCGGGTCGCGGGATGTCTATGCGGCGGGCCGGAACGTGTTCGGAATTTCGGTGGCAGATAAACGGGTGCTCTGGCTGAAGCTGCGCGCAACAGGCACGTCCGGCCATGCATCGCAGCCGATTCCCGATAACGCCAATGACATTCTGATCGCTGCAATTGAAAAAGCAAGAGAGTTGCCGGCTTCGAACAAGCCCAATCCCGTGGTCGAGAACATGCGAGCAGCGCTGGGAACGTTCGCGTCAAACAAATTCATGAATGCGATTCAGCGAAATACGGTGTCATTGACCACATTGCGCAGCGGCGTGGGTAATCCGCCCAAGGTGAACGTGATTCCTTCGGCTGCGGAAGCCACGCTCGATTGCCGCTTGCTGCCGGGCGAGAATGCGGATGAGTTTCTATCGGACATGAAGGCGCGAGTAAATGATCCGCGTGTCACGTTTGAGCAGATTTCAGAAAAGGCGGATGATCCCGCCGCCGAGCCGTACCAGACACGACGCTCTACGCCACGATTAAGAACGCGATACTCAAGCAGCATCCCGATGCCACTGTGATGCCCATCATCGTTCCATTCGGCACAGATGGCGAGAAGTTTCGGGTGCGCGGCAGCGTCGTTTATGGAATTATGCCGATGGAGATAGATGCAGCAACGCTTGCGACCATGCATAGCGATAGCGAGCACATTCCCGTCGAGCAGTTCAGGCAAGGCTTGCACATCTATTTCGAAATGCTACGCGGCAATTGGTGATTACTCTCTGACCAGAAGAGCCGACGGGAAAAGGTGCGAGAACCTCAGCGACATTCAGGGTACCGCCGTTAAAGGCCGCGCCTGACAGTTGGTTGTGCCACGTGCCGCACGGCGCGTCTAGGCGCGCATCGTGCCAGCGGCCGGCTAACGTGAGAACAAGCCGGGGCACCATCACGACCACATCGTCTCCGCGCATGTACGCGAGCAGATGCTGTGATGTTGCGCCTTCCGCCCAAAGCGGCACGTAGGCTGCGTGGTCGCTAAAAGCTGAGGATAATTGCGGCGTGCCTGCAGCGCGTGATGAATCGTCCAAAGCTTCGGCAATCCTTCATCGATTCTTTGCCAGACTTCTTCGACTTGAAGCCTCGGCAATTCAGCCAGCAGGCGGCGGCGCAAATCGTAATCTACGGGGCGGCGATTATCCGGATCGACAAGACTCAAATCCCATAGCTCCGAGCCTTGATACGTGTCGGGAATACCTGGGCAAGTGAGCTTTAGCAACACTTGCGCTAGCGAATTGATGCGACCCGGCTGGATCAGCGGGCTGAACGAACGCTTCAAAGTCGTCGAGAAACGCGCGATCGTTGTAGAGGGCTTCGATGAACTCGCGAGTAACGGTTTCGAAGTCGTTCATCGGGCGCATGCCAGGAGGTTTGCTGCTTCGCCTCGCGGCAGGCCTTCTGCATATACGGAAGCAATCTTTCGAGCGGTATGGGCCAGGCGCCTAGCATCGTCTGATACAAGAAATATTCGGTATTGCGATCCGGGAGCTGGTCTTGCTTGTGCTTTTCGTTCATCATGGCCCACCGCTCGACGGCTGCTTGCCATTCGCCCGGGAATCTCCGACAGCAGACTGATGCGCGCGCGCACATCTTCGCTGCGCTTTGTGTCGTGAGTGGAAGATGCCAGCATCGTACGCGGTCGCGAGTTGTTGCAGCTCAATGCAGAAATCGTGAAATGATTCGGGAGACGTACCGAAGCGCGCCGGATCGCCCCCTACTTCATTCAAAGAGATCAACCGGTTATAGCAATAGAACGCGGTATCCTCTACGCCTTTCGCCATCACCGAACCAGTGAACTGCTGATGACGCAGCACGAATTCCGATTCCATCGACCCGCGAACCCTGAGCAGCAGCACGTCCTCTAAAAAATCGAACAGTTCAGCATCGATCTCGGGACGATTTCTTTTTGAGTCCTCGATGGCTTGGCTGATATAGCGTTCGTCATCGGACGTACACTCGTTGCGGTCCGGAATGACATACGTCCGATACACAGCCAGACACGCGATCACCTCACGTACGGCGCGAGTCACATCATGGCGTGTATAGTCCCGGCGATCGCGATGGCATTCGCAGATCTCTGAAAACAGCGCGCTCAGCCGATTGACATCGCTGCCCAAGAGATCGCGCATGACACGATGTTTCTTGTCGCGGCAGACGGCGATGTAATCCGTTGGCTCATTCGTAAACCGGGAGTAAATGCCGGTAAATTGGCCTGCGTTCTCACTGTGAACAAACAATCCGCCGGCTTGATTCAGAAAGTCATAACCGGTCGTGCCATCGATGGGCCAACTGCGCGGCAGCGGCTCACCGCGCTCGAGAATCTTTTCGGCAATAATCCATTGTCCGTCCGCAGCCTCGCGAAGGCGATCGAAATACTCGCGCGGATCGCGCAACCCATCCGGATGGTCAACGCGAATGCCGTCGAGCACGCCTTCCCGAAGCCATTTCAGGATGAGCGCATGCGTTTCGGCAAACACCACGGGATTTTCCATCCGCAATCCGACGAGCGTATTGACATCGAAAAAGCGCCGGTAACCCAGCTCCTGTTCGGCAGTGCGCCAATACGCTAACCGGTAATTTTGGCGTTCCAGAAAGTCATCTAGCGCGTTTAAGTCCGATGTCAGACTCGCAAGAGCGGAATCGACGGCCTGCGCGATGAACGGAACTTCTTCGAAAAGGCGGTCCAGCAAACCGCGAATGACTTCTTTATTCCGATGCCGCTCGGCCAAACTGGCCCGCCTCTTCGAGGTGGGATCCGGCAAATCGGACAGCGAGTCCGCGAGAAACGCCAGATAGTCGGAGCCACATTGGGCAGCAGCGGGGCCCAAGATCGCCGGCAAAGACTTGGGAGCAAGCGGCAGTTCGTGCTCGAAATATTGCAGGAAGAATTCCCCGCCCCGCCTTTGGATCCGCAACTCGCCGCGGCTCAGCACGTGCCCATAGTGGTCGCCCAGAATGGGAATCAGCAGTTTGTTGCGATACCGATCTTCGTTCGATTGCCAATCAATGTCGAAGTAGGCAGCGTAGCGGCTGGCTGGCCCATTCTCGAGTACGTCCCACCAGTAGCGGTTCCTGCGGCCACTGATCGCCATATGGTTTGGAACGATATCGAGGACTTGTCCCAGATTGCATGCGGCAAGGCGTTTCGAGAAGCGATCATAGGCCTCGCTTCCGCCCAGCTCCTCATTCACCTTGTGAGGATCTACGACATCGTAGCCGTGCTTGCTGTCCGGAGCGGCTTGTAGATAAGGCGAACTGTAGACGTGCGAGATGCCGAGCTGCTCGAGATAATCCGCGATAGCGGCTGCGTCGTCGAACCCGAATCCGGCGTGCAGTTGAAGTCTGTAGGTCGCAGTTATCGGCGCAGTTATCGGGACGTTGGGCATTCCCAACCCAATCATTTCGGCGCGGATGCTGAGGGCGCGCGCGCCTGATTGCGCAGTTTATCCAGTTCCCTCAGCTGCTCGTTGAGCGACTTGGCGGATTGCAGATAAAGCGCAATTACCTGAGACGGCGGGGTTCGGTCAGCGCTCTCGAGCGCATTCAATGCCGATCCCAAACCCATCTCACTGGATCGCAACCCTGCGGCAAGAGTGGTGATCTGGTTGGCATCCTGAAGCTGCTTTCGAAGCCCTGCTGTTGAGGCGAGCGCTTCTCGGGCGCGGTTTAGGTCTTCAAAAGCGCGCTGAGCCCAGTGAAATTGCTGAGCCAGATCGGTAGCAGTCGCTCGCGAGCGTGGATCCATCGCGACTACAAGCGGCTGGACGAAATCGCGCCCGTTCACGGTCAGTTTGACCTTATAGTTGCCTGGCAAGACCAGTGGGCCGGACGAGCGAGGACCGCCTTCTTCGCCGATCTCTTCACCCCCCGTATTGCGAGGCGTGCCGGCATACCGCAAATCCCAAGCGAAACGGTGCATCCCGGGCTGTTCAGAGAGCTCCTGCGGTTTCGGAAACCAGCGTGGGGCGATAGGTAAGTTTGCAGGCCGGGCCGGGGGCTTATCACGGCTTGAAAAGCGATGCACGATAGCGCCGTGCGCGTCAAGGATTTCTAGTACGACTTCGCCTTGAGCGGGCTGCCGCAGATAATAGTCGACGTATGCTCCAGCCGCCGGATTTTGAGCTTGAGGCTCCTCGGGCGGGAGAGGCGTTCCGAGAAACCTGTCGTTCGTAATTCGAAATGCCGGATCTGGTTTGAAGAGCCACGCATCCACGCTTGCGACATCGTGCGTGATTTGGCGCAGTGGCGCAATGTCGTCCAACACCCAAAAGGAACGGCCGTGTGTCGCAATTACCAGGTCATTGTCATGAATCACCAGATCGCGGACTGAGGTGACCGGTAAATTGAGCTGCAGCGGCTGCCACCGTTCTCCGTAATCAAAAGACACATACACGCCGAACTCGGTACCCGCAAATAGCAGACCTTTTCGCTTCGGGTCTTCACGAATCGAATTCAAGAAGGCCCGCGAAGGAATGCCATCCACAATCAAAGCCCACGTCTTTCCGTAATCGCGCGTGCGATAGAGATACGGCCGCATGTCGTCCAAGCGATGCCGATCGACCGCAGCGTAAGCCTCAGCCGAACTGAAATGAGAAGCCTCGATTTGAGTGATCTTGCTCCAATCCGAAAGACCCGGCGGCGTGACGTTCGACCACATCCGGCCGGCGTTCCTCGTGAGATGAATGAGTCCTGTATCACTGCCCGCCCACATCTCGGCGGCATTCAGTGGCGATGGCGCAAGCGTGTAAATCACCCCGTATCCAAGCTGTTTCGCGTTCTCGACAGTGACCGTCGCATTAGACTTGGCTTCAACATTAATTCCCGACGCGCCGGTTAGGTCAGGGCTCACTTTCTCCCAATGCAAGCCGCCGTCGAGGGTTTTCATGACATACTGAGTGCCCAGGTAGAGCGCGTTCGGTTGCACAGGAGAAAAAACCAGGACCGGAGTCCAAGGATCGCGATATTTGCGCCGGGCGATATCCACGCCAAACCCGAACTCCGGCCATGGAGTTATGTTTTGGCTCTGCGACATCCGGCGGTCGAAGCGGCCCACTTCACCGTAAGTGCCGGCGACATAAATGATGTTTGGATCCCGTGGATCGGGAGCGATGTAGCCGCTCTCGCTTCCACCGACGGAAAAGAAATCGCGCGCGTCGATTCCCCCGTGATCTGTTCGGCTGGGAACCGCGGCTGACCCACTGTCCTGTTGCGTGCCGTACACGTGATACGGGAAAGCGTTATCCGTGATCGCGTGATAAAGCTGGGCTGTCGGCTGGTTATACCACGTGCTCCAGGTCTGGCCGCCATTAAGACTCACCGTCGTGCCCTGGTCAGTCGCGAGCACCATGCGTTGCGAATTCGCCGGATCGATCCAAACCTGGTGGTAATCATCGCCGCCCGGAGCTCCGCGCACGATGCTTAACGTTTTTCCACCACCGCTGAGCTTATAGAACGCGACGTTTGGAATATATACGATGTCCGGATTGTTAGGGTCGGCAGTGATGCTGCTGAAGTACCACGCCCGGCTCGTAATTCGCGGATCGCTGTTCACTCGACTCCAGGTGTCGCCCCCATCATCGCTTCGATACAGACCCGCCTCTTTGGCGTCAATTGTTGCGTACACTCGTCTCCCCTGAGTTCCGGGCGAAACGCCTACCGAGGCTCGGCCCCAGTCTCCTTCGGGTAGCCCGTGTCCGGTGAGTTGTTGCCACGTCTTGCCGCCGTCTCTCGAGCGAAATAGTCCGCTGCCGTGGCCGGCAATGGGAGCGTAGGTGCTCCAGGGCGGCCGGTGCGCCTCCCACATGGCGGCGAACAGAAGATTCGGCTCGTCCGTAGCCATGGCCAGATCGGCTGCGCCAACTTGCGGGCCGCGGTTGAGGACTTTCTGCCAGCTATTCCCGCCATCAACTGTCAGATAGACTCCGCGTTCATCGTTTGCGGCGTAGGCATGGCCAAGCGCAGCGACGAGCGCGCGATTCGCATTCCTAGGATCAATTACAATCCGGCTGATTTGACGCGTGTCACCCAATCCGACGTTCTTCCAGGTCCGTCCGCCGTCGCTCGATTTGTACACGCCATCACCGGTTGCAAGATCGGAGCGGATGTCCGATTCACCTGTTCCGGCATAGATCACGTTGGGATCAGACGGCGCCACGGCAAGCGCACCAATCGAAGCAACCGGCTGCCCATCGAAAACCGGCGTCCACACGGTGCCCGCGTCCGTCGTCTTCCATATGCCGCCGTCGACCGCTCCAAAATAAAACGTACGCCCGTCACCAGGAACGCCCGCCGCGGCAACGGCACGACCACCGCGAAACGGCCCGATGAGACGCCACTTGAGACCGCTAAACAGATCGGGTGAAACTGATTGCGCACTGAGCGTAAAACAGGAAAAGGACGCAAGGAGACACAGGCCGGCGCGCTGCATAAACTCCCAACGATAGCGCAAGCAAAAAACTGTATTGTGAAAACAGGGAGAAACCAAAATGAAAGGCTGTTTGCTGTTGACGAGCATTGTTCTGATCTACGCCGGTGCAAGTCGAGCGCAGGTTCCCGATGTGGCACGTACGTCGCCCGAGACCCGCGCCGATAACCCGCTCAGTGGCGAGTTGAGGCAAGCCTACAATTCAGTGAAGAATAATCTAGTGAAATCCGCCGAACAGATGCCCGAAGAGAATTACAGCTTTAAACCCACGCCGGGCATTCGCAGCTTCGCACAGGTCATTGCGCACGTGGCGGAATCACAGATGCGCACCTGTTCTGCGGTATTGGGAACGCCGAAATCGATAGATGCAGCTTCGAAAACCTCGAAAGCCGATCTGGTCGCGGCGGTTCAGGAAGCATTCACCGAGTGCGATAAAGCCTATGAAACCGCAACCGATGCCGACGCCGCCAACATGATCAAAACGCCGCGCGGATCGAGGACCAAGCTAGGCGCACTCATGGCAAACACGATCCACGATGGCGAGCAGTATGGAATCCTTACCGTCTATTTGAGATTGAAGGGATTAACGCCTCCGTCAAGCCAGCGTTAACATCCAGCCCGCGGCGTCGGGCCATTTCGCTGCCGATATCTGCTTTCTCGCTGCTGTCGAGGGCGGCCGCGGCAGCCGGGAAAAGGCTGTCGTCTTCAACCGCGATGTGGCGCCTGTACAGCTCAGTAAGATCTGTCAGAGCGCTTTGCAGCCGTTCCCCCTCCGCCGGCGCCAGAACGTTTTCGGACAACCACTTCCTGCCGAACTGCTCGACAAGCTCGTGCCATTCCTCAGCTTGCTGATGATCGGCTTCGAGCCGCTCCATTTCCGCTAAGGCGTTTTGAACTTCGGCCTGACCCTTCCGGCGCAATCGGGGAAATAGACTCTCCTCTTCATCAGCTGTGTGCCGTGGTGCCGCGTTCTGAAAATAATCGAGCGCATTCTGAAGCGCACGCCGCTGCTCGCCCGTGAGAGGGCCACCCTTGGCCTCTTCAGCCACTTTCACCAACACCGCCAGGAAGCGCTCAATCCGGCGGTGGCAATCGCTCAGCAGCTCAATCGGATTTGAAAAATCAGGCGATGGCTTCGCTCCAATGGTAATCGGCATACGGATTGCTCTCTTCAGTTTACGGTCTGCGTTCCCGAGGCGACGCCTCGCACCAGCTCATTTAGAGTAGACATATGGCTTCTCTGTTAGGGATGAACTGGTGGGCGCTCGCCTTTCGCGGCATTGTTGCAATTGTGTTCGCGATCTTGACATTTTTCGTGCCCGGCCTCACGCTTGCCGCCATCGTTCTGATGTTCGGCGTATGGGCCTTCATCGATGGCATTCTGGCACTTATTTCAGCAGTACGTGCCGCACAGGGTCACCGGAGATGGGGGGCGTTCCTGCTCGAAGGGATCGTCGGGATCGCGGCGGGTTTATTCACCTTCTTCATTCCGGGCCTGACACTTTTTTTCTTGATTTACCTGGTCGCTGCGTGGGCGATCATCACAGGCATATTCGAAATCGCGGCGGCCATTCGGTTGAGGCGCCACATCGCAGGAGAATGGCTGCTCGGTTTAGCAGGCGTGATCTCAATTGTGTTTGGCATTCTCATTTACATAGCGCCTATCGCCGGAGCGGTGGTCATTGTGTGGTGGCTCGGCGGATACGCCCTCATCTTCGGGATTTTGCTGCTGGTTCTCGCGTTCCGCCTACGGTCGCTTCGCTCCACGCTGCCCGTGGCCGCGACAACACCGTAGGGGCCGCGGCACTGCCCGGCCCGGTCACAACAAAACAAAATTTTTCTAGCCCTTCCCACCCGCGCGTCTGCTTCTCGACACCCGCCATCCGCCTTCAGCCCCGTCTATATTCGGGGCCGAAAGCAGACTTTCATGGCCTCATCAGAACAATTCCTGGCGAATCGCGCGAATGCGCAACAATCAACCGGCCCCACCTCGTCTGAGGGCAAGGCCAAAGTTTCGCACAACGCACTCAAAACCGGCCTCACTGGCCGCACCGTCCTCCTGCCTAGCGATGACGTTGCCGCCTACCAGGCCCACATCGAGCGTGTACTCGCTCAGTATTCTCCTGAAAACGACCCGGAGAAACGACTCACCGAATCCATCGCCGATGCGCTCTGGCGTCTGGACCGCATTCGCTCGCTCGAAACCGGCATCTACGCAATCGGCCGCCGCGAGCTGGCCTCTCAATTCGCCGACGAACAAGACCTGGCCGTCCGCAAAACCATGATCGAGGGCCAGATCTTCCTCACCTACCGCCGCGATCTGAACAATCTGTCCATTCAGGAAGCGCGGCTGCGCCGCCAGTGCGCCAAGGAAGAAACCGAGCTGAAGCGTTTGATCGCCGAGCGCCGCGCGGCCGCCGAGCAACAGCAACAAGCCGAAAAGGCGCGCTGGCGCAATGCCCTCGACCACTACAACACTGCGCAAGCCATGGGTTTACCGTTCGATCCAACCGAAATTGGCTTTGAATTTTCAACTCAGGAAATCATCGCCCGCCAGCAGCAGGAACAGATCGAAGGCGCCATCCGCAACGGCCGCTATTACGAGTTCAAAAAGAAAGGCTGGATCAAACAAAACCGTTCCGCAAGCAACATGAACGTAAGGACCCGGGCAGTATGAATGTAGGGGCCGGGCAGTGCCCGGCCCTCACGATCCCGCTACGGCGTCACGGTGCGCCAGAATCCAAGCCACCGCATCCTGAAATGATGCCGCTCGATACGTACAGCTCGTGTTCGAATTCTCGTGGCCAATCAGAATGGAACGGCATCCCACAGCTTCAGCCGCCTTGCAATCCGCGGATGAATCCCCGAGAAAATAACAGCGCTCGGGTGCTGCGTCGTAATAATGCAAGGCTTGTTCCAGAAGCAGCGAACCCGGTTTACGGCATTCGCATTCGTCCGCCAGCGAATGCGGACAGTAATAGATTCTCGAGACATGGACGCCCGCTGGAGCGAGCTGTCGAAAAAGTTCCCGATTCACTTCTATGAAATCGTGCTCCGTGTAGTAACCGAGTCCGATGCCTTGCTGGTTGGTGACAATCACCAGCGCGAAGCCCGCATCTTGGAGACTCTTGAGTCCTTCCGGAACGCCCGGCAGCAGCTCGACTCGCGCCGGATCGTGCAGGAATGGCACGTCGCGGATCAGTGTTCCATCTCGATCAAGAAAAGCAAGGCGGCGCTCCCCCGCTGTCGCCCGTTTCAGGCGGCCTGACATGCAACTCGAGATCGGTAGCCCGTTTTAGAATCGCCGTCGTACCGGTTTCGAAAACGACCGGAATGCACAGCACTCGGCCGCCGTAAGACTCAACCAGCGGTTTCGATTCCAGCTTCTCTAGCGCGTAATCGCCGCCCTTGATGTAGAACTCCGGCTGAATCAGTTGGATTAACGCAGTTGGCCGTGTTTCGGGCATCAGAGTGACGGCGTCCACTGCCTCGAGCCCGGCCACAACGAACATCCGCTGCTCTTCCGGAATAACGGGCCTTAAAGGATTCTTATACGCCCGAATCGAGGCATCGGAATTAACCCCCACAATCAGACGGTCGCAACGGTCGCGCGCCTGCGTCAGATATTCAACGTGCCCCGCGTGGAGAATGTCGAACGCTCCGCACGTGAGGCCAATCGAGTATCCCGCTGCTCGCTGGTCAGACACCCAAGCAACCAGCGCGCCTCTTTCGAAAATCTTCCGGTGCACTTCGCCGCGTCAGTCCAGACCCATCGTATTGACGACCAATGTCGCACGAAATCGAGTCAGGGGCATTTCGAATTGACTTCTCAACAACCCACTTCGTAGAATCGAATACACCTGTAATCTAGCTTACGAATTCATCGCCGCGAGACTTACGTGAAACAAGCATAGGCCAGTGGAGAAACTCTCGGTTTCGCAGAATGGCAAACTAGCTATGTCGCGAGCTTGACTGCTCGCTCCTGATGAACAAGGAGCCGTATTGAGCATTTGTTCGGGATTTGCAGGCCGCCGCGTACTCATCATCGGCGACGTCATGCTGGATGAACATATCCAGGGTCACGTTCAGCGCCTCTCGCCCGAGGCTCCCGTTCCGATTGTCGAGATACAGAGCCGGCGCTTTCATCCGGGCGGCGCAGGAAACGTAGCAGCCAATATTTCGAGTCTTGGAGGCAGTGCCTTGCTCGTGGGCATAGTGGGCGCCGACGCCGCAGCGGCCCGTCTGCGCAATGAGCTTTCCTCTCGCGCGGTCTCGCCCGAATACTTAGTCTCGGCCGAGGGCCGGCGAACGACAACTAAGAGCCGTGTGATGGCGGGCGGACAGCACATCGTGCGGTTCGACGAAGAATGCCGCCTCGATTTATCGCCCGAAGAGGAAGATCTTCTGTCCACACGGGCGGCTGAATGTGCGTGCGCTGCCGAGGTATGTGTGATCTCTGACTATGCCAAAGGCGCCGCTACGCCCAGCATTTGCAGGAGAGTGATCGTAACGGCTGCGGAAAAGGGCATTCCCGTCGTGGTTGATCCCAAAGGCATCGACTACACCAAATACGCGGGGGCCACAGTGATCACCCCCAACCTCAATGAGGCGAGGACCCTTGCCGGAACTTACGAGAGCCGCTTTCATGCGCGCGTTGACTCGGGCATTCTGATCGAAGATATCGGCGAAACCGTAGTAGGCCGCTGCGATACAAGCGTCCTGATCACACAGGGCGCCGGTGGCATGACCTTGTTCGAGCGCGGAGCCCGGCCCGTCTCAATTCCCGCACGCGCACGGCAAGTGTACGACATCACGGGCGCAGGCGATACCGCGGTGGCTACCCTGGCATTGGGATTAGCTGCTGGCCTTTCACTCGAGACTGCGGCACGCCTCGGCAATCTTGCGGCTGGCGTGGTTGTCTCAGAACTCGGCGCGTCGACCCTCTCCTGCGAAACTCTCGAACGTGTGATCAGAGAAGAAGATTCGATTCCCGAAGCCGTTCACCTCTTCGGCATGTAGGAATCGCTAAGCAATCTCGTTAGAAATGCGAATAACAGCCGAGACATTGCCGTCCAAAAATGTGCGAATTTTAATTTGTTTTCGGCAAACTCGTGGTACTAGTATCCCCGCCATTACCGCCTAAGAGACTTCCTAGTGGATCTCCGCTTGACGCCTTGTACGCCCAGTTGCCACACTTTGTATACGGGCTGTCGAGCGCGAGTCAACCCACCTGGGGATCGCTCAACAGGAGCTTGTATCTGATGGTAAACGCGGGACAAACTGATTTTTGAAACAGCGCTCGATCCCGCCTCCCTGGCCGTTGAAAACTGCGTCTTTCCCTACTATGCTGTGCAAGTCAGGTATCGCCACGAGCGGGTTGCGCAACGCTGGCTCGAATTGCGGGGCTTAAGTACTTTTTTGCCGGTTTATGAAGCCCGCCGCCAATGGTCTGATCGCGCCGTCGAAATACAAAAGCCGCTATTTCCCGGTTATGTTTTTTGTTCATTTGATGCAACGAACCGTTTGCCTGTTCTAAGTGCGCCCGGGGTCGTGGGTATTGTAGCCGCGGGAAAGCGGCCGCTTCCGGTCGACCCGCGAGAGCTTCAGGCCGTGCGAGCCGTTGCTTGGGCCGGACGCGACGTGCAACCTTGCGCTCCGGTTCCGGGTGAAAAGGTCAGGATCGCTGCCGGACCGCTGAAGGGGATCGAGGGCGCGCTGCTCCAGTTGCGGGGTAAAAATCGCCTGGTAGTGTCGGTCTCTATTTTGAACCGCTCGATTTCGGCTATCGTCGACGGAAGTGACGCGGTGCCCGTTTAACGACTGATTATGCCGCTCCGTCAACAAAAGGTGCACGTGGTCAGTGTGCGGTTTACTGAAGAAGAATATCAGGCTCTTACCCGGGCCTGCGAGGCCGAACAGTCTCGAAGCCTCTCGGATTTTACGCGCGCAGCAATGAAGGAACGTTTGGCGGTGGCGGCGGTCGCCCGCACCGTTGCTGCAGTATGATGCGCGTCTGGTAGCCAGGCGCCTGGAGTTGCTCTACCAAGAACTGCAAGGCGCTGCGGAGCGGGTCGCCGATATTCTTGGCCATCGCCGGCGTGATTTCTCCGCAACGGAAGCAGACTCGTCTGAAGCCGCTCATGCACTTATTGAATAGAAGAGAGAAAGAGAAAACAGGAGGAGAGTATTGCAAGTCCCATTGTCTTCGCCCGACGTAACGGATAGCGACCGAGCCGCGGTGCTCGAGGTACTCAGCTCGACCGCGCTCAGTCTGGGCCCGAAAGTACCGGCTTTTGAGCAAGCTGTAGCTCGCGTGACTAGGTCGCGGCACGCCGTGGCCGTGAATAGCGGAACCAGCGGCCTACACTTGTGTGTGAAAGCTGCCGGCATCTCGGATGGCGATGAGGTGATCACGTCCCCGTTCAGCTTCGTTGCGTCATCCAATTGTGTTCTGTTTGAGCGGGGCAAGCCGGTATTCGTCGATATCGACCCGCGCACGTACAACATCGACCCGGCGCAGATCGAGCAGGCGATCACGCCACGAACCAAGGCCATTCTTCCGGTTCACGTGTTCGGGCGGCCCTGCAATCTGGATGCAATCCTTCAAATTGCCCGCAAGCACGGTCTGACGGTCATCGAAGATTCCTGTGAAGCGATCGGAGCGGAGTACCGCGGCAAACCGGTTGGCACATTTGGTCAAACCGGCGTGTTCGCCTTTTATCCGAACAAGCAGCTGACCACGGGTGAAGGCGGTGTCATCGTTACGAACGACGCTCAAGTGGCCCGGCTATGCCGCAGTTGGCGCAACCAGGGCCGCTCAGAAGCTGAAGGCTGGCTCGAGCACGAGCAAGTTGGTTACAACTACAGGTTGAGCGACATCAATTGTGCGCTCGGGCTTTCGCAGATCTCGCGTTTGGACCATGTCCTCGAAGCTCGCCGCCGCATTGCCGGACTCTATAATACTGCGTTGGAAGCCATACCGGAGGTCGTCGCGCCTCCACTGACCGAACCCGAATGCCAGATCAGCTGGTTCGTCTACGTCGTCCGGCTTCAAGATGAATTCAGCCGGGCTCACCGGGACGACATTGTCGCGGAGCTGAGGAAGCGGGGTATCGGATCTCGGAACTATTTCCCGCCCATCCATCTCCAGCCGCTCTATGAGCGCATGTTCGGATACCGCCCCGGCGCGTTTCCTGTAACGGAGCGCGTTTCCGACCGCACACTGGCGCTTCCGTTCTTTAATCGCCTGTCGGAAGGACAGATCGATTTCGTCTGCACGGAGCTGCAAAGCGTGATTCAATCTTTGACTCTGAAAACCGCCGTAGGGGGTTGGCAATCGCTGCAGACCGTTTCCTAGGCCACCTCTAGCTAGGCTCCCGTACATCGTACCGAAGCTGGCCCGGCGGCTAATGCCGCCCTACGCTAAACTTGGGCTTAGTGGGTTCGGGTTAGGCCCGTTTTCTGGAATGGAAACTCAAGTACTGTCATCTTCAACCGCACTGAACAGCGAAGGGATCGGTCTATTCCAAGCTCACCGCCAGTCGCTTCAGTGTTTCAGCATCCATCTCATGACAGACTCGCGCCACGATTTGAACGGATTGCCAAGCGTGTCGGCGACATGCGGCGACGCCGGTCTCGTTCTCAGCTTCGAAGAGCTCGAAATTGGGCAAAAATTGTGCGTTTCCGAATGGATCGACGATAGCCTGCATCATCGCTTTACGGAGTTGAGCCGGGATTACAGCCCGCTGCATACAGACCCGAGCCAAGCCCAAGCCTTCGGCTACCAGGAGCGGCTCGGTTATGGCTTTCTGTTGACGACGCTGCTGTCTCGCATGGTGGGCACATATCTCCAATCGGCGATTTGTGTTTCGGTGTCGGTCGACTTTACCATTCCCGTGCTGGTCGGCGATTCAGTCGAGTTGCAGGCGACGGTTGCGCAAATTCAGACGGCTACCAGATCCGTAGTGTTCCGGACCGAATTTCGCCGCGGGGCCGAATTGGTGGCACGTGGCAAGCTGATCACGAGATTTCTTGAGCGATGAACACATCCGATTCGTTTCTCCTCGATCAAGTCCGCCGCCTGTTCAGAGACGTCTTTGACCAGCCGCACCTGAACATTGATGCCAATACGTCGCCCGACCAGATCGCAGAGTGGGACTCGGTTGCCCAGTTAAAACTGGTGGTTGCGGCTGAGGAGGCATTTGGAGTCGAGTTCAAAATGGATGAAGTGGCCTCGATCAGGAGTGTGGGCGACTTCATGAGGGCGGTCGAATCCCGGATGAGCGCGCATGATTCTTGACGTCATTCTGGAATCCCTCCGTTCTGGCGATTCCGCGAACCCGCGACGATCTGTCGAGTGGGCTTTCCACGCCATTCAGAAGAACGGTCTACTTCTCCAGGCGCTGAGCGCGACCGAGGACGCGCGCGATCTTGGGACCCGCTGGCTAAATGCGATGCTCGCAGCCGAAGCAGGTGCCGACCAAGCTTCCCTCGATGCCGTTTGGGCGCGTGTTGTAGATTCAGAATCGCGCGACATCCCCGATGCGCTCATAGAGCGCGCTCGGTTGAGCTGGCGTGATGGAGATGCAACCGGCGCGGCGCAATTCCTCAAACAGGCTTTTTTCTGCGAATGTGGCATCAGCACACTGCTGCGAAGCGAGTCTCTGGCTCGTAAAGTCTTCGCTGGCGAGACACCTCGGAGAACTATAAAGATCGCTTTACTTGGAAGCGGCAGCACGAATCTGTTGAGGACCGCTCTTCAGCTGCTCTGCTGGCGGGATGGCCTAGACGCCAAATTCTACGAGCCCGATTTCGGCACGTATTCGCAGGAGATTTCATCGCCGGGATCAAGGCTATACGAATTCCGTCCCGACTTTGCCGTCCTGCTCGAAAACTGGCGCGACATTGCATTTCCCGGTCTCGACGAGGATGCAACGCCAGCCCTTCAATCCGCAGTCCGATATACCCGTGAGCGCTGGGACCGCCTGCTCGCCGGTCTTGATTGCTCGATTATTCACGTCACGCTCACTCCCCCGTATTGCGATCCCGCGCTCGGCCTCTCGCAACGGTACCGGAACGGCGCAGTCTACTTCATTCGTGAATTGAACCGGTGCCTTATTGATCTGGCGCCCGAGCGCGTTTTCCTGATCGACGCCGAGGCGCTCGCCGCGAAAACTCCGGGCGATTGGGATGACCCGCTGCTTTGGTCGGGCAGTCGCGTCTACCCATCGAAAAATGCATTGCCGCTTCTTGCGGAAACCGTCGTTTCCTTCATTCGATACGGCCTCGGTCTCAGCTCTAAATTGCTCGCCCTTGATCTGGATAACATTCTCTGGGGCGGCATTATTGGAGAGGACGGAATCAGCGGCATTAAGCTCGGTCCGCCGTCCGCCGCCGGTGAACGCTATCAGGAGTTCCAAAAATACTTGAAAGCTCTCACGCGCCGCGGCGTCCTGCTGGCTATCGTCTCAAAGAACAACCGGGAAGATGCAGTCCGGGTTTTCACCGATCATGATGCCTCGGCGCTGAAGCTGGAGGATTTTGCCGCCTTCGAGGTGAATTGGGGAAGAAAGAGCGAGAGCCTTCGTGCCGTTGCTTCTGGATTGCATCTGGGTTTGGACAGTTTCGTGTTTCTGGACGACAGCCCAATGGAGCGCGCCAACATACGCCGGGAACTGCCTGAAGTGGCGGTTCCGAACATCTCAGGCGAGCCGGCTGAGTCCATCCGTGTTCTGGATCGTTTTCAGTTCTTTCAAACTTCGCAGCTAAGCGCAGAAGATCGGTCCAGGGCCGCATCCTATCGCGGTCTGGCAGCCTCTCGGATTGAATCGCCGTCGAGTCTCAGCAGCGATGAGCTGCTCGACTCTCTACAGATCTCAATAGAAACCGGACCGGTCGATGAAATAACTGCAAACCGCGCCGCGCAACTGATCAACAAGACCAATCAGTTCAATCTCACAACGCGAAGATACACCTTCGCCGAGGTTGCGGATCTGGCCAATTCCCCTGCGCATTGGTTCCGCTGGTTCCGAGTCAAGGACCGGTTTGCAGATCACGGCCTGGTCGGCATCCTTCTAGTGAAGGGTGCGGACACAGCCGATTGGCACGTGGATCTATGGCTAATCAGTTGCCGGGTGATAGGCCGGAAAATCGAGGATTTCATGTTCAACGCTTTGCTGACGGCTGCTCAATCAGCGCGAGTTCGCCGTATTACTGCCGAATACATTCCATCCCTCAAGAACGGGCTCGTTTCGGAACTGCTCCCCGCTTACGGCTTTCAATCGGTTGGAGGTACGGCGTATTCGCTGACTCCGGATACCGCGAAAGCTCGTGATCTCCGGCATTGGATCAACCCGTCTCACTCGCCGGAGCCAATTTATGAAGCGTTTGGTGATGATCGGCGCCGGTGGCTTTTCCACCCAAGTGCTCTGGGTCGCTAACGAAATGAAGGAATGGGAGTGCGTCGGCTTCGCCGACGATGATCTCGCAAAACAGGGCAGTACAGCAGAAGGACTGCCGGTCATCGGCACGATCGACCGGGCGGTTGAAGAGCTCGCGAGCGAACAAGTATGGTTCCACCAGCGG